>DDVX01000017.1 GCA_002345575.1 Stutzerimonas stutzeri | reverse complement strand
TAGCGCGGGGAGGATGTCAACAGTAGCCAAGCGATGAGCGGGCAGGCCAGTGCCAGACAAAGCTGTTGGTAGTCAGCCAACGGGTTGCTGCCAATCGTCAGTCCGGTCCATGGCAACGCCGTCAATAACAGCAGGCCGCCCAGAATTCCAGCGGCGGTTTGCCTGCGCGCGGACCATTGCAGCAGGCCGGCATAGATGACAAGTACGCCGCTGAGCAGGCCTAGCACCAGTGCATAGGGATCGCTCCAGCCCAGTTGCCTCGCTAGTTCGAAGAAAGCGCACAAGCCGAGCACGACACGGCCCCAGGCAGGGCGGCTCCAGTTCCATTGTCGGGCAAATGTCAGCGCAACCAGGCCGATCAGCGGAATGCCGAGCAACAGCGTCGCCCGCAGCAGCCAGCGTTCGGCCTCAAAGGCATCGAGGCCGAACGCAAGACGAGCCAATGCACTGGCGCCGACACCTGCGGCGAGGCCGAAAGCGAGCAGCGCAGAAAACAGCGCCGGTTGCTGTGGTTCGCCGTAACCACGACGAGCCAGGCCGATGCGAATGGCGCTAGCTAAAGCGAAAAGCATCAGCAGCGCCGCTTGCAGTAGGTCAGGTAGCAGGCTCATTTGAGAGTTGCGAAGGCTCGTTCGGCGGCATCCAGCGTCAGTTTCAGCTCGGTTTCGCCGTGGGCAATGGAGGTGAAGCCCGCTTCATAGGCGCTCGGCGCCAGGTAGACGCCACCTTCGAGCATGGCGTGGAAGAACTGCTTGAAGCGTTCGGCATCGCTCTGCATCACGTCATCGAAGGTGACTATGTCGTCCGCTCCGCTGAAGTAGAGGCCGAACATGCCGCCTACCTGGGTGGTGACGAAGGGAATTCCGGCTGCATCGGCTCGATCCTGCAAGCCTTGCAGCATGCGGCTGGTGTAGTCGGTCAGTTCGGTGTGAAAGCCGGGACGGCTGATCAGTTTGAGCGTGGTCAGGCCGGCGGCCATCGCCAGCGGGTTGCCCGAGAGAGTGCCGGCCTGGTAGACCGGGCCGAGCGGGGCGATGCATTCCATGATGGCGCGTTTGCCGCCGAAGCAGCCAACGGGCATGCCGCCGCCGATGATCTTGCCGAAGGTCGAGAGGTCCGGCGTGACGCCATAATGCGCCTGGGCACCGCCGAGGGCGACGCGAAAACCGGTCATCACTTCATCGAAAATCAGTACAACGCCGTGCTTGTCGCACAGGCTGCGCAGGCCTTCAAGGAAGCCCGGTGTCGGCGGCACGCAGTTCATGTTGCCAGCGACCGGCTCGACGATGATGCAGGCGATCTGATCACCTTTCTCCGTCAGTGTTGCTTCGACTTCGGCCAGATCGTTATAGGTCAGAGTCAGGGTGTGCTTGGCGAAATCCGCTGGTACGCCTGCGGAGCTGGGTACGCCCTGAGTCAGCGCGCCGGAGCCGGCTTTGACCAGCAGGCTGTCAGAGTGACCGTGGTAGCAACCTTCGAACTTGATGATGCTGTCGCGGCCGGTGTAGCCGCGGGCCAGGCGGATCGCGCTCATGGTCGCCTCGGTGCCGGAACTGACCATGCGTACCATCTCCATCGACGGCACCATGCTGCAGACCAGTTCGGCCATCTCGGTTTCCATTGCCGTCGGCGCGCCGTAAGACAAGCCGTGCTCTAGTTGGCGGCGTACGGAGTCGAGTACCTCGGGATGGCTGTGACCGAGAATCATCGGGCCCCAGGAGCCGACATAGTCGACATAGCGCTTGCCATCTTCGTCCGTTACATAGGCGCCTTCGGCATGCTTGAGAAACAGCGGCGTGCCACCGACGCTGCGGAAGGCGCGCACCGGCGAATTGACGCCACCGGGAATATGGTTTTGGGCGCTGGCGAAGAGGATTTCGGAACGGGACATGTTGGGCCTCGCGGTAATAAAAGAATCAATAATGTGCTGGTGCGATTGGCACTGCCATGACGGCAGTCAGCCGTCGGTGAACAGCGAGCTGAATGCACGTGCCCGGCGTTCGACTTCACTGGCGGAATCGGCAGCGAACAAAGCGTGTACCACCGCCAACAGGCTGGCGCCGCTAGCGATCAGCTGTGAGGCGTTGTCCAGGGTTACGCCGCCGATCGCGACGATGGGCAGGTCGATTTGTCGGCGAGCCTGGTCCAGCAGTTCAAGCGTGGCAGAAGGCGCGCCGGGCTTGGTGTTGGAGTTGAAAAAGCGTCCGAAGGCGACATAACTGGCGCCGTCGCGGCGTGCCTGCTCTGCCAGCTCCAGGCTGGCATGGCAGGTGGCACCGATGACGGCCTGGCCGCCCAGCAGTGCGCGAGCGGTTGCCAGCGAGCCATCTTCCTGGCCCAGGTGCAGGCCGACGCCCAGTCGTGCGGCGAGTTCGGCGTCGTCGTTGATGATCAGGGTGGCGCCATGGCGCTCGCACAGCTCACGCAGCGCGTCGGCTTCACGCAGGCGCGTGGCGGCGTTGCCGGTCTTGTCACGGTACTGCAGCAGGCGCGCGCCGCCCTTGAGCGCCGCTTCGGCATAGGGCAGCAAGCGCCCGTCGGCCAGCAGGGTGCTGTCGGTGATGGCGTAGAGGCCACGCAGTTTGTTCACGCCCTTCATGCAATCGCTCCTCAGTCCAGCTCCAGTGGCAGTCGGCGCGGGATGTACTGACCGCGACCAGGTGCTTCGGCGTCGCGCAGGGTGCGCCAGGTGTAGTCGAGAGCGGTCTTGACTGCGCTGGGAAGGGCTTCGCCCAATGCCAGGCGACCGGAGAGTGCGCTGGCCAGGGTGCAGCCGGAGCCGTGATAGCTGCCCGGCAAACGCTCGCAGAGAAACTCATGGCGACTGCCGTCGCGCGAGTACAGGCGGTTGACCACTTCGGTTTCCTCGCCGTGACCGCCGGTGATCAGCAGGTGCTTGATGAAGGGCAGCAGCTTCTCGGCGCACTCATCGGCACTGCCTTCGGGCAGTTCGGCGAGAATTCGTGCCTCGGGAAGATTAGGCGTGGCGATGGTGGACACCGGGAACAGGCGCTTGAGCATGGCGTAACCGACTTCATTGCGGCCCAGCGCGCCGCCGCCGCCCGCGCGCAGCACGGGGTCGCACACTAGAGGCACACCCGGCAGCTTCTGCATGATTTCCAGCACTGTTTCGACCATTTCCACCGAGCCGAGCATGCCGAGTTTGACGGCAGCAACCGGCAGGTCTGCAATCACCGCATGGGCCTGTGCCAGTACCCACTCGCGGTCGAGCACACGAAAATCGCAGACATCCACGGTGTCCTGAACGGTCAGCGCGGTAACGGTGGGCGCGGCGTGGCAGCCTTGGGCGATCAGGGCTTCAATATCTGCCTGCAGGCCCGCGCCGCCACTCGGGTCGTGGCCGGAGAGGCAGAGAACGACAGGACGAGAGCAAGGGCCGGTCATCGAAAGATTCTCCGAATAGAGTGTGTAGTGGCCGATCTGGCCATTTTGCGAGACGTGCGAGCTTATCACCATTCATCCGGTGCGGGCCGCACGCTCCCGCTTCATGGGCGCTGGGTTTTGGCTGAAATCCCACTTTTCATTGTCTGCCGTGTGCTTCACTTTCCTGACGCCATTCTCAGCAATCGAGGACGCTCGCAATGAGTCCGTACCCAGACGCCGAAACCCACGAAGTTACCAATCAGGTGCCGCCGCTCGATGGGGCCAATCTCTACCGACTCGATCTGCCATTGCAGCAATGGGCGCGCCGCTACCAGGGCGGCTGGGCCGAAACGCGGCTGGATGCCTACGGTGCCCTGGCTGGCGGCCCGCTAATGGTGGCGGGATTCCTCGCCAATGAAAACCGGCCGGTGTTCAAGAGCCACGACCGTTATGGCCACCGCACCGATGTCGTGGAATTCCATCCCGCCTATCACGAGCTGATGCGCACGGCGGTCGAACATGGCATTCCCTCGCTGCCCTGGACCGATCCGCAACCCGGTGCTCATGTCGCCCGCGCCGGCCTGATGTACCTGCACAATCAGGCCGAGGCGGGCAGCAGCTGCCCGTTGACCATGACCTTCGCCAGCGTTCCGGCCCTGCGCCTGCAGCCGGAAATCGCCGTCATCTGGTTGCCCAAGGTGCTCGCCACCGAATATGACCCGCGCAATGTGCCCATGGAACAGAAGGCCGGTGTCACCATCGGCATGGCCATGACCGAAAAGCAGGGCGGCACCGACGTGCGGGCCAACACCACCCGCGCGCACCCGATCGGCTCAGGCGGGCCGGGGCAGCTCTACGAACTGGTCGGCCACAAATGGTTCTGCTCGGCGCCTATGTGTGATGCATTCCTCACCCTGGCGCAGGCCGAAAAAGGACTGTCATGCTTCCTACTGCCGCGCCACCGCCCGGGTGGCACGCGCAATGCCTTCGAGATTCAGCGCCTGAAAAACAAACTGGGCAACTGGTCTAACGCTTCCAGCGAAGTCGAATACCGTGGCGCGCTGGCTTGGATGATTGGCGAGGAAGGACGCGGCGTACCAACCATCATCGAAATGGTCGGCATGACCCGCTTCGACTGCATGATCGGCTCCAGCTCGCTGATGCGCCAAGCGCTGACCCAGGCCTTGCATCACTGCACGCATCGCCATGTTGGCGGGCGGGCTCTGATCGAGCAGCCGTTGATGCGCAATGTGCTGGCCGACCTTGCCCTGGAAAGCGAGGCCGCGCTGGCGCTGAGCCTGCGCATGGCCCATGCACTGGATAACGCATCTGACGAGCAGGAAAGAAAGTTCGCCCGCCTGGTCACCGCCGTCGGCAAATACTGGATCTGCAAACGCGCCCCGAACATGATCGCCGAAGCCAGCGAATGCCTCGGTGGCGCCGGTTACGTCGAAGAAACCATCCTCCCGCGCCTTTACCGCGAGGCGCCAGTCAACTCCATCTGGGAAGGCTCCGGCAACGTCCAGTGCCTGGACGTACTACGTGCTTTGTCGAAGGAGGCGGGTGTGCTGGATGTACTGATGGTCGAACTGGGTGATGGACATGGCGATGCGCGTCTCAAGGCGCATATCGAGCGGCTTGGCACCGCATTGCGCGACACGGATGACGTCCAGTATCGCGCCCGCCAGCTCACCGAGGATATCGCTGTGGCACTCCAGGCCGGGCTGCTGCTGGAGGCGGGCAACGCGGCAGTGAGTGATGCCTTTATTGCCAGCCGGCTGACGGAGCAGGGCCGTGAATACGGCACCTTGCCGAAGGGGCTGGATATTCAGGCGCTGCTGGGGCGCAGTGCGCCGCAATAGGACATTCCTTTTAAAATCCGTCGAATCGACGAACTTGGTGAGCACTCCGGTATTCACAGCTTCGCCCGGCGGTCATGGCGGATACGCCTCGTTTCGAGCCGGTTGCTCAACTTTTGCTCACTGATGCCGAAATGATGTCAGCGTCAGGAGGGCAAGCGATGCAGATTATTTCGAGTCAACTGTTTGGGCTGAGCGCCGAGCGACATTTCACTGCCGGCCGCGAGGTCAATGAAATGCTGGATATGCAACGTGGCGGCCAGCGTCTGCAGCTCAGCCGCCATGAGCGCAGCGAGGTGAGCAGCTCCAGTCGGGCTGAGGTGCAGCTTGCCGAAGCGCGCCCGGCGATTTCCCGGCGGCAGCTGGATCGCCTGAGCGACGGCCTGCCGCAAGCGGCTTCGGCAACAGGTGGAGATGGGTCGCAAACCTTCGACTTCACGCCGGATGAAGAAAGCCTGCACAAGCTGCGCATGCTCCTAGTGGTACTGGGGCGCAGCGTTGAAGAGATCGATACGACGCTGGGCAAACTGGCCGATGGGCTGTCGATGCCGGTCGCATCGGCGCCGGCTGCTGCCGATGCAGGGATTGGCAGTGACGACTTTCTCAACTACCGATACAGCGTGCAGGAATGGCGCGGTGAGTCGCTGAGTGTCAACGCCAGCGGCACGGTCAACACTGCCGATGGGCGCGCTATTCAATATGGGCTGAGCCTGGAAATGCTCAACATGCAGTACAGCAGCGCCAGCGTCTCGGTTCGTGCCGGCGCTGCTCTGAAGGACCCGCTGGTCCTCAACCTCGACGGTGGCCCGGTGCGTCTGGATGCCAGCAAGCGCGTCGATTTCGACCTGGATGCCGATGGTCGCCGCGACAGCATGGCCAGCCTCGCATCCGGCAGCGCCTTCCTCGCGCTGGACCGTAACAGCAATGGCCGCATCGACGATGGCCGCGAGCTGTTCGGCGCCCTCTCCGGTGACGGCTTCGCCGACCTGAGCGCCTATGACGAAGACGGCAATGGCTTCATTGACGAAGGCGACAGCATCTTCGAACAACTGCGTCTGTGGCGCCCGGATGCACAAGGCAAGGGCGATCTGGTTGACCTGCTCACCGCTGGCGTAGGCGCCATCGGTCTCGCCCGCGCCTACGGCGACTTCGACCTGGTTGCCCAGCAGCAGTTGGAAGGGCGAGTGAGGAGCACCGGATTCTTCCTGTTCGAGAGCGGGCAGGCGGGGAGTGTGCAGCAGATTGATCTTGCGATCTGAGAACGGTATGGGCTGCGGAGGTGTTTTGCCGGCGGACATGTCTTTGCCATCAAAACGAGGCAAGATGACCGCAAGCAATGCATCCAGGAGCCTATTTTGTGACTACCGATTCTTCTTCTTTCATCACCGCTCCGACCGCCGAAGCTGCAGTAGACCGGCTTGCAGAGCTGCATCGGCAGGCCTCTGCGGCTCTGCATGAAGCGCTCAAGCGTTATGTGGCCACGCGTGCCGAGCCGAGTGCTGCTGAGCGTGCGCTGTTTCGTTACCCCGAGTTGCGCCTGACCTATACCTGTCAGGGCGAGGTGCCGGCTTCGACGCGGGCATATGCCAAGGTGCAGTCGCCGGGCGTGTATAGCGTGACAGTGACGCATCCGGCGGCGTTTCGCGGTTATCTGCTCGATCAGCTCACGCCTCTGATTCAGGACTTCAACGTCAAACTCGAAGTCGGCATCAGCGATCGCAATATTCCTTATCCCTATGTGATCGAGCAGGGCGATGAGTTGTCCGGCAGTGGCGTGACGGCGGCGGAGCTGGCGCGGGTTTTCCCCAGTACCGATCTGTCGGCGGCGACCGATGACATTGCCGATGGTCTTTACGATTGGGAACACGCCGACCCTTATCCGCTGGCGCTGTTCCACGCGGCCCGCGTGGACTTTTCACTGCGGCGGCTGGTGCATTACACCGGCAGCGACTGGCGTCATGTGCAGCCGTGGATCTTGCTGACGAACTATCACCGCTATGTCGATCAGTTCATTCGCCACGGCTTGGACATGCTGCGCGATGACAGCCGTTTCGTGCGCATGGTGCTGCCGGGCAATGTGATCATTGAGCGCGGTATGGAGGAGGGCGAGGCCCAGGCGATCATCGGGGGCGTGCTCTGGCACCGTTTCCAGATGCCTGCCTACCACTTGATCAGCGAGGATGGCCACGGCGTCACCCTGGTGAATATTGGTGTCGGCCCATCCAATGCGAAGAACATCACCGATCACCTGGCTGTGTTGCGCCCGCATTGCTGGCTGATGATCGGCCACTGTGGTGGGCTGCGGCAGTCGCAATCGATTGGCGACTATGTACTGGCCCACGCCTATATGCGCCGCGACGGCATTCTCGATCGGGTATTGCCGCCCAATATCCCGCTGCCGGCATTGGCCGAGGTGCAGCAGGCGTTGCAGGAAGCAGCGGCGCAAGTAACCGGCGACAAGGGCGAGGCGCTGAAGAAACGTCTGCGTACCGGTACGGTGCTGACTTACGACGATCGCAACTGGGAGCTGCGCTGGGCGCAGGAGCGGCCGTTGATCAACCTGGCGCGGGCTGTAGCGGTGGACATGGAAAGCGGCACCATTGCCGCCCAGGGCTACCGGCTGCGGGTGCCCTACGGCACGTTGCTGTGTGTATCGGACAAGCCGCTGCACAGTGAGATCAAGCTGCCTGGTTCGGCCAATGCCTTTTACGAGCGTGCCGTGACCCAGCATCTGAAGATCGGTATCGCCGCACTGGATCTGCTGCGTAGCCAGCTCAACTCGCTGCACTCGCGCAAGCTGAGGAGCTTCGACGAGCCGCCGTTCCGTTAAACGTTTGGCTTGAACGTAGGGTGGACGTCACGAAGGACGTCCACGCGCTCGGTTGTTGCCCGGCACAGACGCGTGGAAGATGCTTCGCAGTCTTCCACCCTACGTCGGTATCTCGCGCCGCTGTCTACTGGCTCTATGCGGTTGCCTGCGTATCGAGGCTGCGCACCATATACACGGCGGGAATACGGTAGCTGGCCAGGTTGTCGGCCTGTGGCGTTGAAAGCTTCTCTTCAGGTTTGAACCCCAGGCGTGACCAGAAGCCCTGGGAATCCTGCACGGACACCAGTGCCGAATAGCGCAGCTTTGCCGCCCCAGCCCTCTGCAGCTTGTGTCGTACCAGGGCGGGGCCGATGCCGCGACCGGTAGCCCGGCTGGCGACGGCCAGGTCGTGCAGGTAAAGGCAGTCGGCTTCGGCTTGCGGCTGGAAATCGCCATCCAGCGGTGTCACCTGGCCCAGCCGCGAGGGATAGGCAAACAGATAGGCGCATACGCCATCAGCATCTTCGGCGACCCAGGCCTGCTGCGGGCAAGCTGCAAGACGGGTGCGTATGACGGCTTCTTCTTCATGCAACTGCGGGGCGTAAACCTGTTCCTGAATCGACATCACGGCAGGGATATCGCTCGCCTGCATCGCTCTGAAACTGAACATTTCACTACTCTCGAACGGCTTCGGGCCGGCAAAGCTGGCCTGCAAAAAAGCGCCGATCATACGCTATCGGCAGATATTTAAAGCAAAGTCAGGCCGAGGGAGAGCGGAAGCAGCAGGTCAGATACCGATTGCTGAAGCCGTAGCGCAGCATCGAGGCAAGCCGGCGCAGCAGGTACAGCGGATGCCTGCGGTAATAGGCCAAAACCGCGTTGCCGACGCCTTCGGAGCGATGCACGCGGGTTTCGCGGTGCTGGAACAGGCCCTTGAACTGCCACCACTGGATCTGCTCGAAGCGCTCATGCGGCAACAGCCCATGGGGGCGAAACAGGGCGAAGAAGCTGCGCGTGCTGAAGTCGTGGAGGTGGTGTGGGTTGCCGTCCAGCGTCGGGGTGATGGGCACCGAGGCGATGATTTGGCCGCCTTCGGCGAGCAAAGCTGCGCAGTTTTCGATCAGCTGGCGCGGACGCGGCAGGTGTTCGATGGTTTCCAGGCTGACGATGCAGTCGAATTTTTCTTCGCTGCGAAAGCCCTCAGCATCGGCACATACATAACTGAGGTTGGGTCGCTGGTAGTGCGCCCTGGCGAAGGCAATGGCTGCCGGATCGATATCCACGCCTACTACCGTTTTGTCCGGGTTCAGTTCGGCCAGGCGGTCGCTGCCATAACCGCAGCCGCAGGCCATGTCCAGCACTCGCGTGCCGCTCAATCGGGTGGCAGCGAAGTCGTAGCGTTCCAGGTGAATGCGCAGCGTCTCGCGGTCGTCCTCGTTGTCGGCATCCAGTTGGAGTGGATAGATGCGTTCGAGGGTCAGCGAGGGTGTATGCATGGCGCTAAATCCGGGATTGGGGCGGCGACTATAGATCAGGCATGGCCTCTTGCCCATCCACGAGCGTACCGGTGGGCCTGACGAAAGCTGTATTTGCAGGCATAATGCTTAGGATGCTACCTAAGTCCCTGAATCTTCCGTGATCAACTCTCACAAGCCTTTGCTTGGAGTGCTGCTCATCTTGGGGGCCTGTCTGTTGCTGGCGAGCCATGATGGTTTGTCCAAGCACCTGACGCAGTTTTACCCGGTGCTGGTGATCATCTGGGCGCGCTACCTATCGCAAACCGTTCTGATGGTGGGGCTGTTCGCGCCGCGCATGGGCCGGCGGGTATTTCATACGCTGCGGCCCTGGCTGCAGTTGAGCCGCGGGCTTAGCCTGGTCGGCATCAGCATTCTGTTTATCAGCGGCTTGCGTTACATCCCCTTGGCCGAGGCCACGGCGGTCATCTTTCTGACACCGCTGCTGGTCACCATTGCCTCGGCGATGCTGGGTGAGACGGTCAGCCGCAGCCAGTGGCTGGCAGTGGGCTGCGGCCTGCTGGGCGTCATGATCATTGTCCGCCCCGGTGGCGCGCTGTTTACCCCGGCGATCCTGCTGCCCTTCGGTGCAGCGGTGTGTTTCACCCTGTATCAGTTGCTGACGCGGCGGCTGAGTAGCACCGACCATCCGGTGACCAGCAATTTTCTCAGCAGCCTGGTGGGAACTCTGGTGACCAGCGCGCTGGTGCTGCTGGAGTGGCGTACACCGACCCTGCAAGACGCGACGTTGATGGCTGCGTTGGGCGCCATGGCGATGAGCGGCCATCTGCTGCTGACCAATGCGTTTCGCTTTGCCAGTGCGGCAATGCTTGCGCCATTCACCTACGCGCAGATCATCTTTGCCGGCGTGGTGGGCTTGATCCTGTTCGGTCATGCCCCGGACTCCGGCGCGATGCTAGGCATGGCCATCATCATCGCCAGCGGTTTCGGCATGGCCTGGGTGCAGGGCCGGCAGGCGCGTAAATAATTGAAATAGTGACAATGTGTCCTCAGGTCACTTATCCAGCTTCCAAACCCTTATCGAACAAGGGCAACTCGACCCTTGCGTGCGCTTTATTCAGGTAGATAAAAATGCAGCGAATTTCTCATCACACCTTGCGCAGCGATTTCCGCAAGCTCCTGGCTTCGGATAGCTGTTATCACACTGCTTCGGTATTCGATCCGATGTCCGCCCGTATTGCTGGCGATCTCGAATTCGAAGTGGGCATCCTCGGCGGCTCGATTGCCTCGTTGCAGGTACTGGCTGCACCGGACTTCGCGTTGATCACCCTTAGCGAGTTCGTCGAGCAGGCCACTCGCATCGGCCGCGTGACGCGTCTGCCGATCATCGCTGACGCCGACCATGGTTACGGTAATGCGCTGAACGTGATGCGCACGGTGATCGAGCTGGAGCGTGCCGGCATCGCCGCACTGACCATTGAAGATACGCTGCTGCCGGCCAAGTTCGGTCGCAAGTCCACCGACCTGATCGGCATGTTCGAGGCTGTGGGCAAGATCCGTGCGGCGCTAGAGGCTCGGGTTGATCCCGAGATGTGCATCATCGCTCGCACCAATGCTGGGGTCATCGGTCTTGAAGAGGTGATTGCCCGTGCTCAGGCCTACGAGAAGGCGGGCGCTGATGCAATTTGCCTGGTGGGCATCGAGGATTTCGAGCAGCTCGAACAGGTTTCGTCCGCACTCAGCGTGCCGCTGATGCTGGTCACCTACGGCAACCCGAACCTGCGCGACAATGCCCGTCTGTCGTCGCTGGGTGTGCGCATCGTGGTCAATGGCCATGCGGCCTACTTCGCCGCGATCAAGGCGACCTACGACTGCCTGCGCGAGCAGCGCCAGATCGACGCCTCCGACCTCAGCGCCTCGCAGCTGTCGGTCAAGTATTCGACGGCCGAGGAATACATGGTCTGGGCTGAAGACTATATGCAGGTCAAGGAATAACCAGCGGCTTCTACCTTTCTGGGTGCCGGTCAGTCAAAGCGTATGCTTTCCAAGCGGGCATGAGATCGTTTGTTGCGGTGTTCTTTGGCGGCTTCTAGCATGGCCGGCCTTCTCTGGAGCGACTCGTCATGGCCCGTTCACCTCATCCTCGCCCTTTACGCACGGTTGCACAGCGGCGGCAGGCCTGCGCCGCGCCTGTGGAGTCGCGTCTGTTGCTGTTGAACAAGCCCTTCGATGTGCTGACACAGTTCAACGATGCCGATGGCCGCGCCACGCTGAAAGCTTTTGTCCCGGTGCCGGGTGTGTATCCCGCAGGCCGGCTGGATCGGGACAGCGAAGGCTTGTTGCTGCTGACCAACGATGGCCGGCTGCAGGCGCGCATTGCCGACCCCAAGCACAAGCTGCCGAAGACCTACTGGGTACAGGTGGAGGGGGAGGCGAGCGAGGAACAGCTGCAGCGTCTGCGTGAGGGCGTCCAGCTCAACGATGGCCCGACCCTGCCTGCCGAAGCGCGGCTGCTGGACGAGCCGGAACTGTGGCCGCGAAACCCGCCGGTGCGCTTTCGCAAAAGCGTGCCGACCTGCTGGCTGGAGCTGGTGATCCGTGAAGGGCGCAATCGTCAGGTCAGGCGCATGACCGCCGCGGTCGGCTTGCCGACCTTGCGCCTGGTGCGCGTGCGTATCGGCCCCTGGTCGCTAGAGGGTCTGCTGCCAGGAGAATGGCGCGAGGTAGCGGTGAGCCTGTAGCAGGGCGGCACTGGCGTCAGTGTGGAATGCCCTGGCTCGCTTCGATGATGTAGCCGATGATCGGCTTGGCCAGGAAGGCGAACAAGCACAGACCCAATCCCAGAAAGAGAATAGCGGTGCCAAGCCTGCCGGCTTTCGATTTTTTTGCCAGGTCCCAGATGATGAAGGCCATGAAGGCCATCAGGCCGCCGACCAGAAGGATCATCATCCATTTTTCAAAAACATCAGGATCCATCGAGCGCTCCGTAGGGCTAGATCGCAAAGGCAGCGATTATACGCCGCGATGGGCTCTGCTGCATGACCCGGACAGTGCTGCCTTCAGTAGTACGACTTGATGACATCGATGCCTTTGTTCAGGACGTCGCGCCAAGCTTTCTGGTCTTCCGCGCTTATCTCGGGATCATGCTCAATAATGGTTTGCCGCAGAGCCTTGAGCCAAAGGTCATAGAGTTCCGGTTGAATGTTCAGTTCGGTTCGCGAATGGCTCTGGCCAAGCGCCTTGAGCTTGGTATCCGGCATGCCGCGCGCGTACAGCACCAGATTGAGAATCCCCGCGCGTAGCAGGTTCTTCTGCGAGGCCATGTCCGTGTTGGTGAACATCTCCCTTATCTGCGGAGAGGTGGCTCGGAAGTTGACATAAAAATCATCGAAGAAGTGTTCGCTGCGGCAGCAACGGCCGAAGCTCTGCATGACGCGATCAGTGTCTTTCATTTGCTTTCCAATAAGCCGTCGTGCTGCGTCTGACGCGTAGCTTGTGGATGACGGTCTCAGGTGGGCTGCGGTGCAGTCCAAAATCGGTTGGTTTCAGCTATGGCAGCGGCAAATGAGTTATGCGAGCAGAAGGCTCTTCATGAGGAATGCGCGCGGTGGCATAGCAAGGCGGCGCGCATTCTACACCGTGCCCCAGAGCATCGGGGCAGATATAGATGGCGGTTCTTGTACCCGGTTATCAGTTTTTCAAATGTCCCAGAGGCAGCTCCGTGCTGGAAGCAACCTGACGCAGCACAAAACTGGAGCGCACGCTGGAGACGCCTTCGATGCGTGTCAGGGTGCCGAGCAGGAAAGCCTGATAGTGGTCCATGTCCGGCACTATCACCTTAAGCTGGTAATCGGCGTCCATCCCGGTGACCAGGCTGCATTCGAGCACCTCTGGGCACTTGCCGATCACTTCCTCGAAGTGCTCGAAACGCTCGGGGGTGTGCCGATCCATACCGATCAGGACGTAAGCGCTCAGTGTCAGGCCGAGTTGCTTGCGGTTGAGTAGCGCTACCTGGCGGGCAATATAGCCGTCGTCTTCCAGCTGCTTGACCCGCCGCGAGCAGGGCGAGGGCGATAGCCCTATGCGTTCTGCCAATTCTTGGTTGGAAATGCGCGCGTCGTGCTGCAGCTCGGCAAGAATGCGCAGGTCATAGCGGTCGAGTTTGCTCATGATTTGCACCTCGGTGCGTGGAGGTTGCTTTGATTGATGGATTTGATTGTTTTTATTGCGCAACACTGCTGCATATGAGCAATCTTAGCAAACATTATTCAGTGGGCGGGCGTAAGCTTTACCTCAACTTCCGCTCCCGGCAGTTAGAGATGAGGCCAACCAGCTTCTACCTCATCGCTGAGTTTACCCAGCTTGGCGATCCGGGGCCGCAGCGCTCACAAGGCGTGATGTTCGAAGAAGCCGCTACCCGCAGCCAGCCAGATAAGAAAAAGGCCATGCCCATGCATGGCCTTTTTCGTTTCTGCGCTGCGTAATCTGCGACGGACTTTGTCCGGCCTGCGACCTCCTGTCAGCTGCTAATCGGACTCATGTCGGAACAGCGTTCCAGGGCGGTCCAGCACTGCCATAAAGCGTGCTGCGCAATCGTGCAATCCTGTTTGCCGCTGTGTAGGCTAGCCGCTGGTCGGCGCCTGTCGCGTCGGGATCGGGAGTGATTTCCACGTGCGGATTGCCTCCAAAACGTTACTGCGGCTGTTGCTTGCCCTGTTTCTGCTGGCACTGCTGCTCTGGTTCTGGCGACCTTGGCAGGGGCCGCTGCTGACTGGCTATCAGCTTGAGGAGCGTCCGCTGGTGCAGCGTGTGGTAGCCAGCGGCGAGGTGTCCAGCAAGTCTTTGGCGCGGGTGGGTAGCGAGCTTACCGGGGTAGTTAAGACGCGCCACGTGCGTGAAGGCGACCGCGTAGCCGCGGGCGATCTGCTGATCGAACTGCGCGATGACGAACAGCAGGCCCGTCTGCGCGAAGCCGAGGCCGCCTTGCGGCAACTGATCGACTCCAGCCGGCCCCAGGCCGAAGCGCAACTTCGCGATGCTCAGAGCCGGCAGGAACAGGCCTCTCGTGAGCTCCAGCGACGTGAAACCGTGCATGCACGCGGGTTGCTCTCCGCCGAGGCGCTGGAGCAGGCGCGCCAGACCGAAACCAGTGCCCGCATAACCCGCGACCGTGCCCGGCTGCAGCGTGATGCGCTGGCGGAAGGCGGCAGCGAAGAACAACAGCTGCGCCAGCGCTTGACGCAAGCGCAGGTCGCCCTGGCCCGCACTCTTATCCATGCCGCGCATTCCGGCACGGTGCAGACCCGCAATGTCGAACCTGGTGACCTGGTGCGCCCCGGCGATGTGCTGCTGGAAATCGCCCGCGACGACAGCCGCGAGATTCTGCTGCCGCTGGATGAAAAGAACCTCGGCGCGGTCGCTCTCGACCAGCCGGCTTGGGTGGTACCCGATGCCTGGCCCGAGCGCGTGCTCAAGGCGCGCGTCAGCTACCTGGCGCCAGCGGTCAATCCGGCTCAGGGCACGCTGGATGTGCATCTAGAGCTGCTCGATGACGCAGACTTCCTGCGCCAGGGCATGAGCGTTTCGGTGAACATCGAGACCGCGCGGCTGGAGCGGGCGCTGATCATTGGCAACGACGCCCTGCTGGCCCGCGACGGGCCCCAGGCGCAGGTGCTGCGCCTGGACGAGGACGATACGGTGGAACGGGTTCCGGTGCGCCTGGGCCTGCGCAGCGATGGTCTGAGCGAAGTGCGCAAGGGTCTGGCAGCAGGCGAGCGGGTGCTCAATGCGCCAGCCGAGCCTGGCCAGAAGGTGCGCTTCAAGGTGTTGCCACTGCCGGGCGCGGAGTAGCTCATGCGCTGGCTGAATGCCCTCTGGCTCGAATGGAAGGTCGCCCTGGCCTTTCTGCTCGAAAACCGCCTGCAGACGCTGCTGATCATGGTGGGCATCGGCGTTGGCTCTGCGGTGATCGTATTCATCACCGCTCTGATCGGCGGCCTGCAGGCCAACATCATCGAGCGCACCCTGGGTACCCAGGCCCACCTCAAGATCGAGATGCCCGATGAGGTCAACCGGGTGCTGCCGGCACCGGATAACACGGTCTCGCTGGTGCTGCACAGTCCGCGTGCCCAGCGGCTGCGTTCGCTGAGCAACTGGCAGGCGCTGCGTGATTTGCTCGACGGCCAGCCGGGTGTTCAGGCGGTGTCGCCGCTGGCCACTGGACCGGCGATTGCCCGTCGTGGCCAGGCGCGCGCCTCGATTGCGCTGATGGGCATCGATCCGGAGCGTTATCAGCGCATCGTGCCGGTGGCTCGCGATCTGGTAGCTGGGCGCTTCGTGATCGAGGGCGATCAGGTGGCGCTTGGGACCGAGCTGGCCCGCGAACTGGGTCTATCTGTCGGCGACAAGCTGCGGCTGGATGGCGGCGAAGGGCGCGAGCGGGTGATGCGAGTGGCCGGTATCTTCGAGCTAGGCGTGCGCGAGCTGGATGCCCGCTATGTTTATCTGGACCTGCGTCAGGCGCAGATCCTTCTCGATTTGCCCGGAGGGGTGACGCAGATCGATCTCACCATTGATGACATCTTCTCGGCGGACGTCATCGCCGAACGTCTGGGACGGCTCACCGGCATGCAGGCGGAAAGCTGGATGGCCACCAACGGCCAGCTACTCAACGCGCTGCGCTCGCAGAGCATGACCACCGAGATGATTCGCGTATTCGTCGGGCTGTCGGTGGCCTTCGGCATCGCCAGCGTGCTGGCCGTCAGCGTGGTGCAGCGTACCCGCGAGATCGGCATTCTGCGCGCCATGGGCAGTCCGCGCGGGCAGGTCATGCGCGTCTTCCTGCTGCAGGGCGGGCTGCTGGGGCTGGCTGGCTCGGCCATTGGCGGGTTGGTGGGCTGGGCCTTGATCCAAGCATTCAATCTGTTCGGGCCGCGGTTGTTCACTGCTGAAGTGGCGCCGGGCCTGGTGCTCTCGGCCATGGCGGTGGCGACCCTGGCAGGTGTGCTTTCTGCGGTGGCGCCGGCACGGCGCGCTGCCCGTTACGATCCGGCAGTGGCCATCCGTTATGTCTGATCTGCAGGAAGTACTACGCCTGGAAGGGCTGCGCAAGGTCTACAACCCCGGCACGCCCCAGGAGCAAGAGGTGTTGCGCGGCATCGACCTCGGCCTCGCGCGCGGCGAGCTGACTGCGCTGATCGGCCCCAGCGGCTCAGGCAAGAGCACCTTGCTCAATGTCATCGGCCTGCTTGACTCACCCAGCGCTGGCGAGCTGTACCTCATGGGTCGGCCGACCCGCGACCTGGACGACGAAGCCCGTACCCGTCTGCGCAACGAGGCCATCGGTTTCGTGTTCCAGTTTCATCATCTGATCTCGGCATTCAGCGTACTCGACAACGTGCTGATGCCATTGATGATCCGCCACGGCAAGCCGAGCACCGCGAACGTAAAACTGGCCGAACAGCTGCTGGCCCAGGTGGGGCTCGAGGGCTACGCCGGCAAGCGCGCCGGCCAGCTCTCCGGTGGCCAGCAGCAGCGGGTCGCTATCGCCCGTGCGTTGGTTACGCGCCCGGCCCTGTTGCTGGCCGATGAACCCACTGGCAACCTCGATACCCGCACCGCCGAGCAGGTGTTCGAGCTGTTTCGAGAGATCAACCGCGAGTTCGGCTGCGCCGTGCTGGTGGTGACCCACGATCCGCGGCTGTCAGACAACTGCCGGCGCAGCATAGAGCTGGTGGATGGCGAGATCGTGCGGGATACGGGATTGAACGAAGCGACCTAAAGCCCGTGTCAGTCTCGCTTGGGCGCGACTTCCAGCGGGTCGGCATGCACCAGCACTTCGGCATGGGGGTAGCGGTCGTGAATGGCGTGCTCCACCGCCACACACAAATCATGGGCGCGTGACAGTGGCAGGTCGCCGGGCAGTTCAAGGTGCATCTGGACGAACCAGCGCGTGCCGGAGATGCGCGTACGGAAATCGTGGCAACCATGCACGCCGGGGACTTCACATACCAGTTGCTGCATGTGCTCGCTGATCTCCGGCGACAGCTCGGTATCCATCAGCACCGCACCGGCTTCGCGGACGATGCTGATCGCACTCCACAGAATGTAGAAGGCGATGGCGATGCCGAATAGTGCATCGAGCCGCTCCCAGCCGAAGCCGGCGAGGACCAACGCCAGCAGGATGCTGGCGTTGAGCAGAAGATCGGAGCGGTAGTGCAGGGAATCGGCGCGGATTGCCGTAGAGTTGGTGATTTTCACCACGTGCCGCTGGTAGCTCAGCAGCAGCGCCGTCATCACCAGCGACAGCAGCATTACCGCAATGCCGACGGTCTGCGCACCTAGCGGTTGCGGATGTAGCAGGCGATCGACACCCTGCACCCCGACCAAGATAGCGCTGACGCAGATGAACGCCGCCTGGCCAAGCCCCGCCAGCGCCTCGGCCTTGCCGTGGCCGTAGCGATGATCGTCGTCAGCCGGGCGCAGCGAGTAGTGCACCGCCAGCAGATTGAGCAGCGAGGCGGCACCGTCCAGCAGCGAGTCGGTGAGGCCGGCCAGCAGGCTTACCGAGCCGCTCAGCCACCAGGCCACCGCCTTGCACAGGGCGAGGAGGAGGGCGGTGGCCAGTGCCGCGCTGCTGGCGCGGCGCAGCAGTTTGGCGTGCTCGGCGTTGATGGCCATGAAAGATCGGTCAGGCCGCTGGATGCAGGCCGAAGGCCGCCAGCTGCTCGACGCTGCCGCTGTGCTGGATCAGGCGCGGATCATCCAACGGCAGGCTGCGGCCGGTCTGTTCCTCGATAATGGCCTTCAAACGCAGCGTGTCGATCTGGCCGTCGGCACCGATGGCCTCCTGCAGTTGTTCCGGCGCCATCGAGACCTGGTCGTCCGGGAAGTAGATCGCCCCGGTAGCGAAGTCGATGCCGAAGGCGATCAGGCCGGGGATGATGTAGAACAGCAAGCCGACTGCGTTGAGCGCAGCAATCGCTGGGTCGATCTTGCCGTCGATCTGCCCGCGTCGATCCGGGTAGAACACCGTGCCGCAGGCGCTCAGTTGGGTGAACAGGGAAACGGCCAACACGCCGCCGATGATTCGGTTACGAGTACGCATAAAGACCTCCGGGAAAATTGTCGCAACTATACAAGGGCCGGATGAAAAGCAGCAGCGGCTCAAGCAGCAAGTGAGCGCAGCCGTTTCCTCCCGCCAGGCGCTGGATTGCGGTTGCGCTTAATAGACCCGTAAAAACCGCTTATCGCTTGTCGCTGCCTTACAATTCTCCGCCTGAACGCGGAGTACGCCAATGATCCCCCTTCCCATCGACGAAGCCCTGCCGGCGCTGCGCCAGGCCCTGCAATCCCGTGACGAGGCCGTACTCGAAGCGCCGCCTGGCGCCGGCAAGACCACCCGCGTGCCGTTGGCATTGCTGAATGAGCCCTGGCTGGCCGGGCAGTCGATCATCATGCTTGAGCCGCGCCGGTTGGCCGCCCGTGCTGCGGCCGAACGCCTGGCCAGCGAGCTGGGCGAGAAGGTTGGCGAAACGGTGGGCTACCGAATCCGCCTGGACAGCAAGGTGGGGCCGAAGACGCGCATCGAGGTGGTCACCGAAGGCATTCTTGCCCGCCGCCTGCAGGACGACCCGGCGCTGGAGGGCGTCGGGCTGGTGATTTTCGATGAGTACCACGAGCGCAGCTTGGATGCCGATCTGGCCCTGGCACTGACCCTCAACGCCCGTATTTTACTGCGCGATGAGCCGCTCAAGGTGCTGTTGATGTCGGCGACGCTGGAGGGCGAGCGCTTGTCGAGGCTGCTTGACGATGCTCCGGTGGTGCGCAGCGAGGGGCGCATGTACCCGGTGGGGCTGCGCTGGGGCAGGCCTTATCAGGCCGGGGAGCGTATCGAGTCGCGGGTGGTGCAGACGGTGCTGCAGGCTCTTGAGGAAGAGCAGGGGAGCTTGTTGGTTTTCCTGCCGGGGAAGGCGGAGATCCGTCGGGTCAACGAGGCGCTGGCTGAGCAACTGGCCGGTCGCAGTGAGATCCTGCTCTGTCCGCTGCATGGTGAGCTGGAACTGGCCGCCCAGCGTGCTGCGATCGATCCGGCACCGCCCGGTCAGCGCAAGGTGGTGCTGGCCACCAATATCGCCGAGACCAGCCTGACCATCGAAGGTGTGCGGGTCGTCGTCGATGCCGGGTTGGCGCGAGTGCCGCGCTTCGACCCCGGCAGTGGCATGACGCGCCTGGACACTCGGCGCATTTCCCGCGCCTCGGCAACCCAGCGCGCCGGACGCGCCGGGCGGCTGGAATCGGGTGTGTGCTACCGGCTGTGGTCCGAAGATCAGCACGCACAGCTGAGCGCCTATGGCGAGGCGGAAATCCTCCAGGCCGATCTGGCCGGCGTCGCCTTGCAACTAGCGCGCTGGGGTGTCGAGCCGGATGAGATGGTATGGCTCGACAGCCCGCCGACGGCCGCTTATGCCCAGGCGCAAGCACTGCTGGAACGACTTGGCGCGTTGCAGCTCAATGCCCACGGCGGCTGGCAACTGACTGCCCAGGGCCAGGCCATGGCCGAATTGCCGACCCACCCGCGCCTGGCGCATATGTTGCTGCGCGGTCAGGCGTTGGGCATCGCCGCGCTGGCGGCAGATGTCGCGGCCCTGCTAGCCGAGCGCGACATTCTGCGCGATGCCGGCGCGGACCTGAGCTTGCGGCTGCAGCAACTGGCGAGCGGTCGGGGTAGTGGTGTGCAGCGAGTGCGTCAATTGTCGCGGCAGTTCCGCGGCCTGCTGCGCGAGCGGGTGAATACGCCTAGGGCTGCTTTGGATGAGTCCCATGCTCTGGCCGCCTTGCTTGCATTCGCCTATCCCGACCGCGTGGCCCGTCAGCGGCGCGAAGGCGGTGGCGAATATCGCCTGGCCAATGGGCGCGCGGCACAGTTCGGCGAGCCGGATGCGCTGATGAAGGAGCCCTGGTTGGTGATCGCCGAGCTCGGCAGCCAGCAGGGACGGCGGGAGGAGCGCATCTACCGCGCGGTGGCGCTGGACCCGGCGCTGTTTGACGGTGTGCTGGCCGAGCAGGTCATCGCGCATGACGAGCTTGAGTGGGATGAGCGCGAAGGCGTGCTGCGCGCCGAGCGCCAGCGCCGGGTCGGCGAGCTGATTCTGAGTCGCGAAGCACTACCGGGCCTGGATGAGGCGGCGCGCAGCCAGGCGCTGCTCGGCCTGGTGCGGCGCAAAGGGCTGGAACTGTTGCCCTGGACACCCGAGCTGCGGCAATGGCAGGCGCGCATCATGTTGTTGCGTGCGCTGGAGCTGGAGCAGGGCGGAGCCAGCGAATGGCCGGATGTAAGCGACGCGGTCTTGTTAGAGCGTCTGGAGGACTGGCTTTTGCCCTACATCGCCAAGGTTTCTCGGCTGGCGCATTTCGCCCAGCTAGACCTGCGCGCGATGCTCGCCACATTGCTGCCCTGGCCATTGCCGCAGCGTCTGGAAGAGCAGGCCCCGGTTGCCCTGACGGTGCCGTCCGGCTCGCGCATACGTCTGGATTACAGCGAGTACCCGCCGGTGCTGGCGGTGCGCCTTCAGGAGCTCTTCGGCCTGGCCGACACCCCGCGTATCGCCGGCGGGCGGCAGGCGGTCAAGCTGCACCTGCTGTCGCCGGCGCGCAGGCCGGTGCAGGTCACCCAGGATCTAGCGAGCTTCTGGGCCAATACCTACGCCGAGGTGAAGAAAGATTTGAAGGGGCGCTATCCCAAGCATTACTGGCCCGACGACCCGCTGATCGCTGAACCCACTGCCAGAGCCAAGCCGCGTGGGCAGTGAATCCTCATCAGCCCGGCGCTAGCGCCGGTTAATCGCAGGCCGTCAGCGGCATATCAGTCTGGCCGCCGGTAGCCTAGTAAATCTCATTCGCTCCCATTGGGCCCGGTTCAGGGTGATGGGGCTATGCTTGATCGCAGTGAATAGCGGCTAGGGAGATGGGCATGCGGCGCAAGGTGTTTGTCAGCAAGGTATTCGAACGCAAGGTTGTGGTGATCACTGGTGGCTGCGCAGGCATCGGTCGCGCGCTGGCTGAGCGCATGGCCCAGGCTGGGGCGCGCCTGGTGATCTTCGATCTGGAGCAGAACGCCCTCGATGCATTGGTGCAACACCTGGCGGACCGGCACAACGCCGATGCACTGGGGCTGTGCTGCGATGTGTCGGATGCGGCGGCGGTGCAGCAGGCCATCACCTTGGTAGTGGAGCGCTTTGGCGGTATCGACATGCTGGTCAACAACGCCGGCATCACCCATCGCAGTCGTGTCGCCGACACCAGTCTGAAGGTGTTCGAGCGGATCATGGCGGTCAACTTCTACGGTGCGCTGCACTGCACCCAGGCGGCGCTGCCGAGTCTGATTGCACGCGGCGGGCAGATTATCGTGCTCAGCTCGCTTTCACAGTACGCACCGGTGCCGGATCGTGCTGCCTACAACGCCAGCAAGCATGCGCTGCACGGTCTGTTCGAAACGCTGCGTGGGGAATTGGACGGCACCGGGGTCAATGTGATGATGGTGTGCCCCGGCTATACCGCCACCGATCTGCGCAAGAACGTGCTGGTTGGCGATGGCTCCACTGCACCGCAGCCGGCCTTGGCGGTTGGACGTGTAGCTTCACCGCAGGACGTGGCCGAATCGATATTCCAGGCTGCGCTCAAGCGTCGACAGCTGTTGGTGCTGTCCAACCTCGACTGGCGTGCGCGGCTGGTGGCGCGCTGCTTCCCGCGCCTGTTCGAAAGCCTGTTGCTGCCGCGGCTGGCTGGCACGCGGATGAGCCAGGATCTCAGCTAGGCGTATCGGCTTCGCCGTAGAGTTGCTGCATCAGGGCTACGTCCCAATAGGCCGCCTCGATCTTGTGACCGTCCAGGTCGCGAACGAAGCAGCCATAGTAAGGCGCACCGTAATCCTCGCGTGGTCCTGGTGCACCTTCGTCCGTAGCGCCCGCGTCCAGCGCAGCACGGTAGAAGGCATCGACCGCTGCCTTGTTGGCGGCAAAAAAGCCCAGATGCGTACCGTTGCCGACGCTGGCCGGCTGCCCGTCAATGGGTGTCTGCAGCCAGAATTCGGGATATTCGCGGCCCCAGGCCTGGGCGCCGGGATGGGACAGGATGCGTGTGCAACCAAGGGTGGCGAGCACCGCATCGTAGAAAGCTGCGGCTTCGTCGAAGCGATTGCTGCCCAGGGATACGTGGGAAAGGATGCTGGGGTTCTGGTCGGCCATGGCAATGTTCTCGCGGAAATGAAAAAGCCTAGCCGGTCGAAACTTCTCAGTTAGCTCCGCTCATCCACTACCGGCGTGCTGCTCAGCATGTAGCAGCGGAACACCACCACGGTAGCCAGCAACTGGATCAGCCCGACGATGCCATCCACCAGAATCGCCAGCCCGGCGGGCGGTGTTTCGTCGCCCCATAGCTGAATGGCGAGGCCCACTTCCATCAGCCACACCGGCAGCAGCACGGCCAGCATGCAGCCGAGGATCGGCAGGAAATGTCCGCGCGTCTGCGCAAAGCTTTGCTTGAGCGCTTCCAGTGGGCTCAGGCCGCGAAGCACCAACAGATACTCGGCGAAGGCGATCTTCACCATTACCCACAGCGCCGGCAGCACGAACAGCGACGCGCCGAGCACGATCAGCAGCGTGCCCAGCGCCGCGAGGACCGCCAGCGACGGCCATAGCGGCAGCATCCGCGCCCACACCTGGCGCACGTCTGGGGCATGGCCGCGCGAGCGTGCATCGAGAAACAGGATCAGCGAGCCGACATACAGCGGGTAGAACACTATTCCCGTCAGCAACTCCTGCGCCGGCATAGCATTCTTGCCAAGCCAGTGCTCCATCAGCAGGCGCACACAGCTTTCCAGCACGATCAGCGGCAGGCAGAGCGGGATGATGGTGCGCAGGTTGTTTGAGTAGAAGAACCAGGCTTCGCGGAGGATGGAGAAAACGTTCACGTCGGTATCGATCCCAAAAAACAGGCGCGCACTTTAACAGGCCGCTGAAAAACTGCCTGCGTTGCTGGTTTAAAGACAGCTTCGCGTCGCCGGCCTCGTGGCCGTCAACCGTGTCGTGGGCAACCCCAGTGCTGACATGCAGTTGCGCGGGACAGGCGCGGTTTTGCCGTCCATACTGAGCGCCCTTTTCTGATCCAGGCTGCTGCGTGAAGAAGATCGCCCTGTTTGCCGATGTGCAGAACCTCTACTACACGGTGCGCCAGATCCACGGTTGCCACTTCAACTATGGGGCGCTTTGGAGCGAGGTCAGTGCGCGGGGCGAAATCGTCGAGGCCTACGCCTACGCAATCGAGCGTGGCGATGCCAAGCAGCAGCAGTTCCAGCAGATCCTGCGCAACCTGGGCTTTACCGTGAAGCTCAAACCCTATATCCAGCGCAGCGACGGCTCGGCCAAGGGCGACTGGGACGTGGGCATCACCATCGACGTGCTGGACGCTGCCCCGCGGGTCGATGAAGTGGTGCTGGCCTCGGGCGACGGCGATTTCGACCTGCTGCTGGAGCGCGTTCGCGCCGGTGGTGCCGAAGCCTGCGTCTACGGTGTGCCGGGCCTGACCGCGCAATCGCTAATTCGCGCCGCCACGCGCTATGTGCCTATCGAAGGTCAGCTGCTGCTGCGCTAGCTACCGTAGCGGGTGAACCTGCCTCGTGGGAGCGGGCCATGCTCGCGAATTGTCCCACCAGTGTGCATGTCTTGTTCGCGGGCGTGGCTCGCTCCAAAGCTTTTGTAGGATGGAGCCGCTGGTCGCATATCGCGTGCCTGCGGTCTTCAACGGCCTAACAGCACGGTCACATCCGCGCAAAAGCTGTATCGCCTTCGGCGTCCCGTATTACGCCTACGGCTAATCCAGGCTACGTACTGTGGGGTTTACGCGTAAACTGCCCCCTTCGTTTTCCCTGCCGGATGTACCATGACCTTCGCCACTCTGGGCCTGATCGATCCGCTGCTGCGCACGCTCGAATCCCTCGACTACACCACGCCAACGCCGGTCCAGGCCAAGGCCATACCCGCCGTTCTCAAAGGCCGCGACCTGATGGCGGCGGCGCAAACTGGTACCGGTAAAACCGCGGGCTTCGCCCTGCCGCTGTTGCAACGGCTGACCATGGAAGGCGCGCAGGTGGCGAGCAATTCGGTGCGCGCGCTGGTGCTGGTGCCGACCCGCGAGCTGGCTGAGCAGGTGCATGAAAGCTTCCGTACCTACGGGCAGAACCTGCCGCTGCGCACTTACGCAGTGTATGGCGGGGTCAGCATCAACCCGCAGATGATGGCGTTACGTAAAGGCATCGATGTGCTGGTAGCCACGCCCGGCCGGTTGCTCGACCTGTACCGGCAGAACGCGGTGAAATTTTCCCAGGTGCAGGCCCTGGTGCTGGACGAGGCGGACCGTATGCTCGATCTCGGCTTTTCCGAGGAGCTGGACGATCTGTTCTGCGCCTTGCCGCGAAAGCGCCAGACTCTACTGTTTTCCGCGACCTTCTCCGATCCCATCCGGCAGATGGCCCGTGAGCTGTTGCGCGACCCGCTGTCCATCGAGGTCAGCCCGCGCAACGCCGCCGCGAAGACGGTCAAACAGTGGCTGGTGTCGGTGGACAAGAAGCGCAAGAGCGAGCTGTTCATGCATCTGCTCGCGGAAAAGCGCTGGGGCCAGGTGCTGGTGTTCGTCAAAACCCGCAAAGGTGTCGATCAGCTGGCCGAAGAGCTTCAGGCCCAGGGCATTACCAGCGAGGCGATTCACGGCGACCGGCCCCAGGCGAGCCGTCTGCGCGCGTTGGAGCGCTTCAAGGCTGGCGAAGTGCAAGTGCTGGTGGCCACCGACGTCGCTGCCCGCGGGCTGGATATCCACGACCTGCCGCAGGTGGTTAATTTCGACCTGCCCATCGTCGCGGAAGACTACGTGCACCGCATCGGCCGTACGGGCCGTGCCGGCGCCACGGGTGAAGCGATCTCGCTGGTCAGCGCCGATGAGGTCGATCAGTTGGCGGCCATCGAAACCCTGATTCAGCAAGTGCTGCCGCGCCATGACGAGCTGGGTTTCGTACCTGATCACAGGGTACCGACCACCACTCTCGGCGGGCAGATCATTAAAAAGCCGAAAAAACCCAAGAAGCCCAAGGACGGCGCCGCCAAGGGCAAGATCCACCTGGGCAACTGGTTTGACGAAAACGAAAAACCCAACGCCAGGCCGATCCGCAAGGTGCCAAGCCTGGGCGGGTCGAAGCCGACCAAGAACAAGCGCTGAGTGATCGTCGGTTGCCCGAGAAGTCGAGGCACTGGCGTAACTGGCCTGGGTGCGGCTAGGGTTCGGTACCACGCAAACAGAAAGGGGTGATGGCATGTTGAGGCTCTGTGGCCGGACCAATTCCACCAACGTGAAGAAGGCGCTCTGGTGCCTGGAAGAGCTTGGTGTGCCCTATACCCGCGTCGATGCCGGTGGCGCCTTCGGTGTCGTTGGCGAGCCGGGCTATGCCGAAAAGAACCCGAACAAGCTGGTGCCGTGCCTGGAAGACGGCGAGCTGGTGCTTTGGGAGTCCAACGCCATCGTGCGCTACCTGGCGGCGCAGTATGGTGAGCCGGCGCTGTGGAATCCCGACCCGCGCCTGCGGGCCGAGGCGGACAAGTGGATGGACTGGATGACCTCGTCACTCGCAGCGCCGTTTCGGGTGGTGTTCTGGAACATTGTGCGCACGCCCGCCGAGCAGCGTGACACGGAGGCGGTCGCGGCGGCGCTGACCGAATGCGGCAAGCTGCTTGCCATCGTCGACAGGGTTCTGGCCGAGCAGCTCTACCTGTCTGGCGAGGACTTCGGGATGGGCGACATTCCGCTCGGCTGCTTCGTTTACGCCTGGTTCGAGATGCCTATCGAGCGTCCCGAAATGCCCCATCTGCGGGCCTGGTATCAGCGTCTGCAGCAACGACCGGCCTATCAACGCGCGGTGATGATTCCGCTGACCTGAGTTCCGCTACCTGCTCCAGCTCATCTCTAATGGCGCAGCGAGAGGCGGATTGACAACAACTGGGCGTAGGAGGCCAGGCGATGAACATGCCGAGAAACTGGTTCGATCAGGGCGGGCAGGCCTACGCCCGCTTCAGGCCGGAATATCCTCCCGAACTCGCCGAGTACCTGGCCTCGCTAGCGCCCGACACCCGCCTTGCCGTGGATGTCGGCTGCGGAAATGGCCAACTCGCCGGGCAGCTTGCCGAGTATTTCAGCTCTGTCGTTGGGCTCGATCCGAGTGCCGATCAGCTCGCCCATGCCGCGCAGCGGGACAACCTGCGCTATGGCTGCGCCCCGGCTGAGGCAATGCCGCTGACGGATGGCAGTGCGAGCCTGATCACCGCTGCGCAGGCGGCGCACTGGTTTGATTTGCCAGCGTTTTACGCCGAGGCCCGGCGCATCGCCAGGCCCGGAGCGGCACTGGCGCTGGTCAGCTACGGGGTGTTGCAACTGGGCGGCGAGCTGGACGTGCGCTTTCAGCAGTTCTACCGCGATGAGATCGGGCCTTACTGGCCGGCAGAACGGCAACTGGTTGACAGTGGTTATGCCACGCTCGATTTCCCCTTCGAGTCGATCACCACGCCTGCGATGACGATTCGCCTTGAATGGAGCCTGGACGAGTTCCTCGGTTATACCGCGACCTGGTCGGCCGTGCGTCACGCCTGGGAGGCGGGTAGGGAGGAGCTTCTGCAGGGCTTTGCGAACGACCTGACCCAACTCTGGGGCGATCCGGAGCGCCGGCAACCCATTGTCTGGCCCATCAATATGCGGGTCGGGCGGCTATAAACCAGGCCGTTGATCATCGTTGTTACGTCAGAACTGCCTGACCAACGCCGCGGTAAGAATGCCGGCGGCGATTGCCGGTAGCGGCTTTTTCAACAGCACCATGGCCAGCAGGAAGCAGCCCATCACCATATCCAGGCCTAGACTGCTGGGGTCCTTGATGGCGCCGCCAAAATGGACGCCCAGCCAGGTGCCCAGTACCCAGGATGCCCAGAGGGCGAGGCCGCCGCCCAGAAGAAGCCCGATGCCCGGCTGCCCGCGATTGAACGCCCGCATGGCCATCGCCCAGTTGGCATCGGAAGCCATGAGCATGAGGCGATAGCGCTACGACGGTGGCAGCAGGCGCAACCACGGATAAAGCGTTGCCCCCATCAGCAGGTGTCGGGCACTGATGGCAAACAGGGTAATCATCAGCCCTCTACCGATGGCCATATTGGTGCAAGCGCAGCCAGGAGCAGCCGTAACGCCGCACCTCGGCATGTCTTATCTGGCTCTATGCGTCGCGCCGAAGCTTTACTGGTCGCGAGCCACGTTTCTTGCTCACGACGTGATGCTCCGAGGTGGTGGCTGGGGATCTTCTGATCGAACCGAGCGTCATCATCATCCCGAACATGCGCAGGATGCCGTTAAGCGTATTGATGGTCGGGTTGCCCTTGTCGTTTTCCAGCTGGTAGAGCGCTTTTGTCGACATCTTGCACATGGCAGCGAAGCTTTCCTGGTCGAGCCCCGTCACTTCGATGCGCAGGCGGCGTATCGCGACGCCAAGCGTCTCCAGGCCCAAGGCATTCTGTTGCTGGATGTCCTCGATCAACCTCTGGCGATCTTCAGGCGTGACGTTCATAGCAGACCCCACTCACGCAGGCGGGTATCCAGATTATTCAGAGGAATCGATTGCGCTCTCAATACCTCTTCCGGGAGCTCAGTCAGCAGCTCAGGCAGTGCCCTGAATTGCTGTGCTGCCCCCTTCAGCCGGCGCATCAGGTGGTACGGGTCGAGATGCGCCTGGTAGGACGCGCATACAGCTACCCAATCGGGTGTGCCAAGCCGCTCGTTCTTCCATTTGGTGACCCGCGTGACCCCCTCCGGATCAAGCACCATTGGCGCTAGGTCGTAAATCGGTGCGAGCTGGAATCGTCCTTCATTGCGGAAGATCGAGGTGTTGCGCCCGTGGTTATCGGAATTACCCAGGATGCGATTGAGCAGGTCGCGACATAGGTACTCGAAAACCAGGTCTTCGATTTCGTCGTTTTGCTGGTTTGCCTTCCACAAGGCGATCAGGCGATCCAGCACTGCTTCATGTTTCATCGCTGAGCCTGGGACAGTGTTTCCGCAAACCGAATAGATCGACTCCATAGGGATACGTTCTACCCTGCCGTCCACGATGCGCCTGTCAAAGCGGGGCATCCAGAGGCTGGGTTTCTCGGCCTCCTCAAGCGCCAACCCATCCGTCGATACCGTGTTCAGGCCCAACTCAGAGATAGCTCTGTAGTAGTGATACTCGGTGCGCAGGATGTTCTTGTCGCGTTCAGTCGCCTTGTTGCGGGAAAACTTCACCAGCCAGTGTCGGTGCACCAGATCATCGGGTAGTACCGCATCTGCATGCAGGCCACCGCTGGCATCCTCGGCCATGAGAAGCTTGGGGGCCTCACCCTGAGCACCGGTAGCGCCGCCGATAGCCGCTCCCAATTCATATGCGTACTCAAGGAAGTCGCTCGTTCTGTCTACGACATCCTTGCGCGAGAAGGCGATGGCTCGGCCCTGATCGATATGTTCGTAGGACTCCTTCACGCGCAGGTGCCCGATAGGGGAAGGCGTGCAGCGCGTCAGAAGAAAAAGCTCCATGTCCATTCCTTCGGGCTTCTCGTGGGCAAAGCGAGCCTCGAGCGATTTCCGCGCAGCACCGGCAGGCACTATGTCGTAGATAAACGCGGGGTAGCCGGTATCGCGAACGGATGTCCAGCTCACCGGCAGATTTACGCTCACCGCATGCTCGAATACTGACTCGATCCGGTCGATGAACTCCAATAGATAGTTTTGGCCGTAGGCGGCGGAGCAGGCACCGCTGGCTGTTCTCTGCGGATTTTCTATCGTGAGCGTCAGGGCGTCGTGCCATTGGCCGTCGATGTAAGTTTGGATCGTGAGCCGCTCGGACATCTTCTTGCACCAGAACTTTAATGCCGAAAATATAGATAGTTTTACAATATTCGGCAATAAAATTCTGGTTTTTCAAAGATTGTCCCTTTAATAAGCATTTAAATGCCTATTCAGGCCGTGCCAATACCGGCCACAATACGACCTGAGGCACGCACCAATCTCCACGAATCGCCTCAAAGGTGATGAGCCATTCCCGGCTCGACCGGAGGTGAATCATGAGTATCGATCCGCTTGACCGACTCCATAACCAGCAACCCGTTCCAGGGCAGGAGCAGAACCCTGTGCATGCCCCTGACCCGGACTTCATCACGGATAATCCAGACCTCCAGGACCCTGACGGAGGCGGCGAGCCTGGCATCGGGCCGGACATCGAGGATCCCGGCAGGCCGGACCTCGACGATCCGAACGAGCCGGGCCTCGGCAATCCGATTCCCTGAGGGCGGCTGAGTCTGTTTGCGAGATTGTCCTCCACCTGCGCCGGCCATCGCCGCCTGCGCAGGTCAACCACGTCAAAAGATAGACCCTCCTTTAGCTTTTGGTTGCCCAGAGAACAAAGCGAGCGACAGTTGAGCGCATTGTGTGCGCCGATGATTCCACTTTCGGAAAGACGCCGCGAATACGCGTGGCGAGTTTCCGTCACGCTACGTTGATGCTTCGGGAGCACTGCATGCACGGCGATATGTACTACTACGAACCCGGCCAGGGCCACGGGCTGCCCCATGATCCGTTCAACGCCATCGTCGGCCCGCGGCCCATTGGCTGGATTTCGTCGCAGGATGCCGAGGGCCGGCTGAACCTCGCGCCGTACAGCTTCTTCAACGCGTTCAACTACACGCCGCCGATCATTGGCTTTTCCAGCGTGGGGCGTAAAGACAGCCTGAACAATATCGAGGCAACCGGCGAGTTCTGCTGGAATCTGGCGACCCGCTCGCTGGCCGAAGCGATGAACCAGAGCTGCGCCGCCGTCGCACCCGAGGTGGACGAATTCGCCCTGAGCGGGCTGACGCCGGTGGCCTCCAAAGTGGTAGCCGTGCCGCGGGTGCTGGAAAGCCCGGTGTCCTTTGAGTGCAAGGTGACCCAGATCATTCAGCTGCAGGGTGCGGACAAGACGCCGGTGCCAAGCTGGCTGGTGCTCGGTGAAGTGGTCGCGGTGCATATCGCAAAGGCGCTGCTGGTGGATGGCATTTACGATACTGCCGCTGGGGAGCCGATTTTGCGTGGCGGCGGGCCTGCCGACTATTTCCAACTGGGCTCTGAAGCGCGCTTCCAGATGTATCGGCCCAAGTGACAGAGTGCCTCTAGGCCGGGCCGTAGGGTCGGTAGCGCCTGCTATCGTCAATCCATACCCATCGTACTGAGAGGAGGTGCGACATGGACCGATTCAGCGGCGGCTGTCTGTGCGGCGACGTGCGGATTCTGGCTTCGGGGCGGCCGTATCGGGTCGGGCTTTGTCACTGCCTCGATTGCCGCAAGCATCACGGAGCATTGTTCTACGCGGCGGCGGTGTTTCCGCAGGAGGCGGTAACCATCGAGGGCGAAACGCGCGATTACGCCGGGCGCCATTTCTGTCCGCGTTGCGGCTCGTCAGTGTTCGCCCGAAGCGCGGATGAAATCGAAATGTATCTGGGCGCACTGGATGCACCTGACCAACTGATACCGACCTATGAGAGCTGGACCATCCGTCGCGAGGCCTGGCTGCCGGCGTTCCCCCTGATGAAACGGTATGAGCGGGACCGTGATGGCTCGGGACATTCCGAGGAGTAGCTGCGCGCGTTATCGCGGCTCCAGCCAGCGCAGCATGCCCTCTGCGGCGGCACGACCCGTGGCGAAACAGGCCGTGAGCAGATAACCGCCAGTGGGCGCTTCCCAGTCAAGCATCTCGCCGGCGCAGAACACGCCAGGCAGCTGGCGCAGCATCAGGTTTTCATCCAGTTCTTCGAAGGGCACGCCGCCGGCGCTGCTGATGGCTTCATCCAGCGGGCGCGGGCGAACGAGTATGATCGGCAGCGACTTGATGGCAGCGGCGAGCGCTTGCGGGTCCTGAAAGGATTCGGCAGCGGTGAGTTCGCGCAGCAGTGCGGCCTTGGCGCCGTCCAGCTTTAGCTGGCGATGCAGGTGCTTGGCCATTGACTGCGAGCCGCGTGGCTTGGCCAGGGCAGCAGCGATTTGTTCCTGGGAGCGATCCGGCAGCAGGTCGAGCAGTACCGTGGCCGTGCCGCTTGTGTTGATCTGCTCACGGATATCCGCCGACAGCGCATATACCAGGCTGCCTTCGATACCGGTTGCGGTGAGGACAAATTCGCCTTTGCGCGGGGTTTCACCCGGCAAGGCGAGGCTGACCGTTTTCAGCGGCGCACCGGCGAACTTCTCCGCAAGGTGTGCGCTCCAGCCTTCCACCTCGAACCCACAATTGGCCGGCTGCAGCGGCGCGATGGTGACGCCGCGCGCCTGCAGCAATGGCACCCAGGCGCCATCGGAGCCCAGCCGCGCCCAGCTGCCTCCGCCCAGTGCGAGCAGGGTGGCAGCGGGATTGAGCAGCGTTTCGCCATTAGGGCCGGCGATGTGCAGTTGGCCTTCCTCGTTCCAACCCAGCCAGCGCTGGCGCGTATGGATCTGCACACCGCTGTCACGCAGGCGCTTGAGCCAGGCGCGCAGCAGCGGCGCGGCCTTCATGTCGGTGGGGAATACGCGACCGGAACTACCGACGAACGTGTCAATGCCCAAACCATGGATCCACTCGCGCAGCGTGCCCGGCGCGAAGGTTTCCAGCAGCGGGCGCAGTTGCTCTGAACGCTGGCGATAGCGCCCGACAAAAGTGGGAAAACCTTCGGCATGGGTGATGTTCATGCCGCCAACGCCGGCCAGCAGGAATTTGCGTCCCACGGAGGGCATGGCATCAAAGAGATCAACTGCGACGCCGGCCTGGCTCAGCACTTCGGCGGCCATCAGCCCGGCAGGGCCGCCACCGATGATGGCGATGCGAGGAGCAGCAGGAGTCATGATGATGGCCGGTTAGTTGCGAGGGCGGGCATTGTAGCGGCTGTGCCGGAACCGGTCATGGGCGGCGGGGTTGCTTAGACGATCAACGCAGACCATGACGATTCCAGGCCCTGGCAGCGCTGAAATGCAGCTGCGCGTGGCGGCGGGCGAGCAGGGCACGGTCTTTGTCATAGCCACCACCGATCACGCCGACCACTGGAATGTCGCGACCCAGGCAATGGTCGATGACGGCGCTGTCGCGCAGTGCCAGGCCTTCGTCGCTGATGTTGAGCAGGCCCAGCGTGTCGTCGCGGTGCACGTCGACGCCGGCGTCGTAGAGCACCAGGTCTGGCTGGTACAGCGGCAGCAGGTAATTCAGGGTGTCGTTTACCACCTTGAGGTATTCACGATCGCTCATCCCCGGCGTCAGTTCGATATCCCAGTCGCTTCGAGCCTTGCGCAGCGGGAAGTTTTTTTCGCAGTGCAGCGATACCGTTACCGCGTCCGGTACCTGCTCAAGAATGCGTGCGGTGCCGTCGCCCTGATGCACATCGCAATCGAATATCAGCACGCGTCCGACGCGACCGCTTTCCAGTAGCGACAAGGCAATGACCGCCAGGTCGTTGAAGATGCAAAAGCCCGAGGCATGATCGCGGTGGGCGTGGTGGGTGCCGCCGGCCAGATGGCAGGCCAGACCATGTTTGAGGGCAAGGTCGGCGGCCAGCAGCGAGCCGCCCACGGCACGCACGGTGCGCTGCGCCAGTTGCGGGCTCCAGGGCAGGCCCAGGCGGCGCAGTTCGTCGCGGCTCATGTCGCCGCTGCAGTAGCGCTCGATATAGGCGCGATCATGGGCCAGCGCAAGCACGTCGGCTGCGCATAGTTCGGGGCGCAGAATCTCTGCGTCGGTGGTCAAACTGCTATCGACCAGGTGATCGCGCAGCAGGCGGAATTTTTCCATCGGGAAGCGGTGTCCCGGTGGTAGTGGCGGGCTGTAGTCGTCGTGGAATACCAGCGGCAAGGGCATCGATTGGCGCCTGAAGTCATGCGTTGCACTGCGACCGCCTCGGCAGCTCGCAAACCGAGGCAGTATGCCGGCTTGATCGCGGCACGCTCAAGCCGCGGCAGGCTTCGACTGGTCTGGCAGCTGGAGCCTGCTCGGTTTAAACCGTAAAATCTCCGCCTTTGCCTGAAAGGGCCTTCGCCGGAAAGGAAATTTGCATGACCGAGACACTCGACACCCTGGTGAGCTTGCTGTCGCTGGAGCGCATCGAGGAAAACCTGTTTCGTGGCAACAGCCAGGATTTGGGTTTTCCGCAGCTGTTCGGCGGTCAGGTGATCGGTCAGGCGCTGTCGGCGGCGAGCCAGACAGTGGCGCCGGAGCGGCACGTGCACTCTATTCACGGCTATTTCCTGCGCCCTGGCGATTCCCATCTGCCGGTGGTCTACGACGTTGATCGCGTGCGTGATGGCGGCAGCTTCTCAACGCGCCGTGTCAGTGCCATCCAGAAAGGCAAGACGATTTTTACTTGCAGCGCGTCGTTCCAGATTGATGAAACCGGCTACGAGCACCAATTGCCGATGCCTGACGTGGAAGGACCGGAGAACCTGCCCAGCGAAAGGGAGCTGCTGCACAGGCTCGAAAGCGTCGTTCCCAAGAGTGTGGTGGAGAAGCTGCGCCGGCCCAAGCCCATCGAGATTCGCCCGGTGACCCTGCTGGACCCGCTCAACCCACAGCCCACCGAGCCGATCCGGCATGTGTGGTTCCGCGCTGCTGGCACGTTGCCGGACAATCCGGCAGTGCATAAATACCTGATGGCCTATGCGTCCGATTTCAACTTCGTCAGCACGGCGCTGCAGCCCCACGGCGTTACCTTCTGGAGCAAATTCATTCAGCTGGCCAGCCTTGATCACGCCATCTGGTTCCACCGCGAAGTGCGTGCGGATGATTGGCTCCTGTATTCAATGGACAGCCCCTGGGCGGGTAATGCCCGTGGCTTTGCCCGGGGCAGTATTTTCAACCGCGCCGGCGAGCTGGTGGCGTCGGTGGCTCAGGAAGGTCTGATCCGTGTACGTGAGGATTTGAGATGACATTCTGTGCTGCACGCCATTGGGTGTTCGACATGGACGGCACCCTGACCATCGCCGTGCACGACTTCCTGGCGATCAAGCGTGCGCTGGAAATCCCGCTGGAAGACGACATCCTTCATCATCTCGCCGCGTTGCCAGCTGACGAGGCTGCGAGCAAGCGCGCCTGGCTGCTGGAGCACGAGCGCGAACTGGCCCTCGCCGCGGAACCGGCGCCGGGTGCGCTGGAGCTGCTGCACGAACTGCGTGACCGCGGCTGCCAGCTCGGGGTGCTCACACGCAACGCCCATGAACTGGCGCTGATAACGCTGCAGGCGGTGGGGATGGGCGATTGCTTTGCCAGTGAAGATATCCTCGGTCGCGATGAGGCACCGCCAAAGCCCGACCCGGCTGGCTTGCTGTACCTGGCTGACAAGTGGCAGGTGGAGCCGCAGAGGCTGGTGATGGTAGGTGACTTCCACTTCGATCTGGCCTGCGCGAAAGCTGCCGGGGCGCGCAGTGTGCTCGTCAACCTGCCGGAAAACCTCTGGCCGGAACTGACCGACCTGCATGCCCGCGATTGCGTAGAGCTGCGGCAGATGCTCGGCTAGAGCAGGACGCCAGCTTTCGTGGGAACGGGCCATGCTCGTGAAGGCGGCCCTGCCGAGCTGCAAGCCCGGTTCGTGGGCGTGGCCCACTCCTACGGCAGCCCGCAGGTTGCCCAGCGTGCCCACGCCGGAGCATGGGCATGATCGACGGCTGTATCAGTAGATCGCCTGGTAGAGCTTGCGCCGATAGGTGGTGACCAGCGGGTGGTCGTTGCCCAGCAGGTCGAACACCTGTAGCAACGTCTTGTGCGGCAGGCCGTCGGCGTAGTTGCGGTTGCGCACGAAGAGCTTGAGCAGGCCGTCCAGCGCGGTTTCGTACTGCTGGCGCGCTAGCTGCTGGATGGCCAGTTGGTAGGTCGCTTCATCATCTTCGGCGTTCTGTGCCAGGCGGCTCTTAAGGTCGGCAACTTCTGGTAGGTCGTTGGCCTGGCGCAGGAAGGTCAGTTGCGCACGAGCCGCAGCAAGTGCCTGCTTATGCTCGTCACCCTTGACCGCGTTGAGCACCGCCTCGGCTTCGCCCAGCTCGCCCCGTTCGGCCAGGCAGCGCGCATAGAGGATCAGCGCCGCGGCGTTCTCGTTGTCCTCGGTGAGCACCTGCTTGAGCAGGTTCTCTGCCTCGCTTATACGGCCTTCGGCGAACAGCGCCTGGGCAGCCTCCAGCTGGTCGGCTTCAGGCGCGGCGGGCATCTGCACATGGGGTTCGAGCATCGTGCGAATAGCCGACTCAGGCTGCGCGCCGGCGAAACCGTCCACTGGCTGGCCATCCTTGAACAACACCACGGTGGGCAGGCTACGCACGCCGAAGCGGGCCACCACGTCCTGCTCGATGTCGCAGTTGACCTTGGCCAGCAGCAGTTCGCCCTGGTACTCCTCGGTGATCTTAGCCAGCAGTGGCATCAGCGCCTTGCACGGCGCGCACCAATCGGCCCAGAAATCCACCAGCACCGGCTTGTGAAAGGAGTTTTCCAGCACCAGCTGCTCGAAGTTGGCGCTGGTGACGTCGAAGATGAAGGGAGTCTGGCTCATCAGGGTTCTCGAATGGGCACTTGTAAGGGCGTGCATGTTATGTGGGGGCAGCGCTTACGGGAAGCAAGCGTCAATGACCGACGCTTCGATGGAATGTCCGCGCAAGGCGCGACCTAGAGGGCTAGAATGCGCGTCACCTTTTCTCGGTGCGGCGTTTGCAGTCGCGCAAAAGGAGTCCTTGATGTCCGCTCTGTCCGATTTCCGGGCGCGCTATCTCGTGCGCTTCTGGTCGCCTTTGCCCGCGCTCGTCGCGCTGGGTGTCGCTTCCGCCTACTACTTCGCAATCACCGGGACCTTCTGGGCCGTGACCGGCGAGTTCACCCGCTGGGGTGGGCACGTGCTGGCCTGGTTCGGGTTCCAGCCGCAGGAGTGGAGCTATTTCAAACTGATCGGCCTGCAGGGCACGCCGCTGGATCGCATCGATGGGGTGATGATCATCGGCATGTTGCTCGGCGCGCTGTGCACGGCGCTCTGGGCGAACAACGTCAGCCTGCGCTGGCCCACCAGCAAGCGCCGCCTGGCGCAGGGGCTGATCGGCGGGATCATCGCCGGTTTCGGCGCCCGTCTGGCCATGGGTTGCAACCTGGCGGCGTTCTTCACCGGCATTCCGATGTTCTCCCTGCACGCCTGGGCGTTCATGCTGGCGACGGTCGGCGGCGCCTGGGTCGGGGTGAAGATCTGTCTGCTGCCGTTCCTGCGCGTACCGCTGAAGGTGGGCAGCCAGGCCAGTTCGCTGTTCGCCGATCCGCAGGCTAGTAAGCAGCGCAACCGCTTGCAGGTTCGTCTGGGCGTGGCGGTGGCGCTGGTTGCCGTGGTATTCGCCGGCTGGCGCTTCGGTGTGTCGATCGCGCTGGGCATGGCAGTGTTGTTCGGTGTGGTCTTCGGCGGCCTGATCGAGCGCGCGCAGATCTGCTTCACCAGTGCTGCGCGTGATCTCTGGACCACCGGGCGCACTCAGGTCGCCTACGGCATTCTGCTGGGGATGGCCGTGGCCTGCGTCGGCACCTTCGGCGCGATCATGCTGGGTGCCGATGCGAAGATTTTCTGGATGGGGCCGAATGCCGTGCTCGGCGGCCTGCTGTTCGGGATCGGCATCGTCCTGGCCGGTGGCTGCGAAACCGGCTGGATGTACCGCGCGATGGAAGGCCAGGTGCATTTCTGGGTGGTTGGCATCGGCAACGTCATCGGCGGAACGCTAGTGGCGGTGTACTGGGACGAGCTGGGCACTTCGCTGGCGCTGCCCTATCCGAAGATCGATCTGCTGGAAAGCATGGGGCCGGGCACCGGCCTGCTGTTCAGCTTCGCCGGCCTGGCGCTGGCCATGCTGTTGGTTCATCTCAATGCCCGTCGTTTCCAACCTAAAAGGAGTGCTGCTCGTGAGCCAGCCCAAACCGAATCTCTCGCTTGATCTGCGCGGCGAACACTGCCCGTACAACGCCATCGCCACGCTGGAAACCCTGGATACCATGCAGCCGGGGCAGGTGCTGGAAGTGGTGACCGATTGCTCGCAGTCGGTGCAGGGCATTCCCGAGGACGCCAAGCTCAAAGGCTACAATTGCCTGGCGGTTGAACAGCATGGCCCGCTGTTTCGCTTTCTGATCGAAGTGCCGGCCTGAGGTCACGGGGCTTGTTCCTGTCTCGGAGCGATCGCGGCGAACGGGAACAGGCCTAGTCGGTATTCATGGCGCTCGTCTCGGGCGCCCGCAGCGGCCAGCTGCCCAATTCCTGATAGCGCACGCTGTCCGCGGTGTTCTGCGATTGATACAGCACGAAGCGCTCGACCTGCCAACTGAACGAAGCCGCAGGGCCGTGCGCCCTGGCTTCGGCCTGTCGCGCCAGCGTCATATGCGGCAGGAATGGTCGGCTGTCGAGCGCCACGCCCAGCGCGCTTAGCCGCTCGTTGAGGACAGCTGCAAGCTGCATCAATGCGGCCGGTGGCGTTTGCGGCTGTAGACAGACAAAGCCATTGCCGAGGGTGATCAGCCCGTCCAGCACCAGCTCGAAGCCTTGGCAATCAATGCCCTCGGCCAACTGCCGGAGCGCTTGCAAGTGCTCAGCAGGCTGGGCGCCAAGAAATGCCAAGGTCATATGCAGATTGGCGCTGGGAGCCGGGCGACCGCCAAACGCCTGCTGGTCGCGCCAGTTGCAAATGGCCTCCGCCTGCCGAGGCGGACAGGGCAGGGCGAAGAACAGACGCAGGGTGTTTTCAGTAGTCATCTTTTAGATCACCTCCCTTTTTCTGAGAGCGGTGCGGGAATAGCTTTGCTTCGTGGAGGGGCCTGCTTTGGCACGAAGCTTTCGGCTTTGGGCAGGCCAGAGGCCTGCATTCGCCGCGAGGCGCGCCTCCCCCAAGAGCGGCGCGGTGCAGGGCTTTTACTTTGTGGGAAGGCCAGCCCTTGCGCGGAGCTTTTGGCTTTGGGCAGGCCGGTGGCCTGCGTTCGCCGCGAGGGCGCGCCTCCCACATTAGCGGTGCGGTGGAGGGCTTTTGCTTTTGTGGGAGGGCCGCCCTCGGCGCGAAGCTTTTAGGCTTCAGAGACCGCAGGATGGAATTGCCCTCCACGACCCTACGCCCGCCGCGCGTGATACAGGCTGACACGACGGAATTCAGCAGGCTCGGCCAGATCCGGCCAGGTGCAGGCGTCGAGTATGTCGAGACGCTCGTACAACGAATGCTGAAAGTCGCGCACCCGCGAGTCGGCCACCAGCACCTCGCGGCCGCGGCTGAGGAAGTGGTCCAGCAAGGGCAGGTTGGCGCGGTCGTAGAGCACATCGGCGACGATGATCAGATCGTAGCGATCAGCCTCGGCGAAGAAGTCTTCGGAATAGCCCAGCGTGACCCCATTAAGCGTCGCATTGGCCCGGCACGCCTGCAGCGCCAGTGGGTCGAGATCGCAGGCCACTACTTCCATGGCACCTGCCTTGGCCGCAGCGATGGCCGCCACGCCGGAGCCGGCGCCGAAATCCAGCACCCGCTTGCCGCGAACCCATTCAGGGTGCTCGGCCAGCCAGCGCGCCAGGACCAGACCGCTGGCCCAGCAGAAGCTCCAGTAAGGCGGTTCCTCCAGGATCCGCCGGGTTTCCTCGGGGCTGAAGGCGCGATCCATATTGTCCGCATCGATCAGCCAGAGGCGAAGATCGGTGTCGGACAGAGTGGCGATGGTGAGGCGGGCATCGCCCAGCAGTTCGCCAAGTGCGGCTTGCAGAGTTGCCAGCGGTGTCACGGGACCGGCACCAGCCGTAGCGGGCCAAGTGTCTGGTCGGAAGCCTGATGAATCTGTATGGGCGGCAGGCGCATGATCAGCTGGCCCGACTGAGTCACGCGGCCGCGCAGTTCGACTCTTTGCGTGGTGGAAAAGGCCTCGGGATTGAACTGCAAGATAAACGGCAGCTCGTTGCCGCGCCCGGTGAGCTTGACGTTGCTGAGGAGTTTGTCGGGCTGGTTGCGGCGGTCGACCTCCAGCAGCGCCAGCTCCACTTCGCTGCCTGCGGGCGCGCCGATCAGCGAGCCGCTCAGCTGATTGAGTATCTTGGCCTGAGGCGCCTGGCTCTGCTCGATGGGCGTGGTTTTTGGAGCCTCGGAGGGCTGGCTCGAACAGCCAGCCAATAGCCCGATCAGCGCGAGCGAAATAACGGAACGTGACGGCACGAAGGGCTCCTCAAAGCAATGAACGGGCGCCTGTATAGCAGCAAATCCGCCAGCTTGTCTTGCCGGTCGGATGCGCTACCATGGCCCTCTTCTACGTCTGACCAGCCCAACTCATGCATTGTCCCTTCTGCGTTGCACATGACACCAAAGTCATCGACTCGCGCCTGGCTGCCGAGGGCGATCAGGTCCGCCGCCGCCGCGAATGCCTGGCCTGCGGCGAGCGCTTCACCACTTTTGAAACTGCCGAGCTGGTGATGCCAAGGCTGATCAAGCAGGACGGCAGTCGCCAACCTTTTGATGAAGACAAGCTGCGTGCCGGCATGCAGCGTGCGCTGGAAAAGCGCCCGGTCAGCGTCGAGCGGCTGGAAGCGGCCATCGCTCATATCAAGCACCGCCTGCGTGCCACCGGCGAGCGCGAGGTCAAGTCTCTGGTGGTTGGCGAACTGGTGATGGGCGAACTGCAGAAGCTCGACGAGATCGCCTATATCCGTTTTGCCTCGGTCTACCGACGCTTCCAGGACCTGAACGAATTCCGCGAGGAAATCGAGCGCCTGTCTCGCGAACCCTCGAAACACGAATGAACACCGCCGATCACGCCTGGATGGCCCATGCGCTGCGGCTGGCGCGCCTGGGGCTGTATTCCACTCATCCCAACCCACGGGTCGGTTGTGTCATCGTGCGTGACGGCCAGTTGGTCGGTGAGGGCTGGCATCAGTGGGCCGGCGAGCCCCATGCCGAAGTCCATGCGCTGCGCCAGGCCGGCGACCGCGCGCGGGGCGCCACTGCCTACGTCACCCTGGAGCCCTGCAGCCATCACGGCCGCACGCCGCCATGCGCCGAGGCGCTGGTCACGGCGGGTGTGGCGCGTGTGGTCGCCGCCATGCGCGACCCCAATCCTCTGGTGGCCGGGCGCGGGCTGGAGCGCCTGCGCAGTGTCGGTATCGAGGTGGCGAGTGGGGTGCTCGAAGCGGAAGCGCGGGAGCTGAACATCGGCTTCGTCAAGCGCATGGAAACCGGCCTGCCGTATCTGCGCGCGAAACTGGCGATGAGCCTGGACGGGCGAACGGCTATGGCCAGCGGCGAAAGCCAGTGGATCACCGGGCCTGCTGCGCGCAGCGAGGTGCAGCGTTTGCGAGCGCGCTCCAGCGTGGTGCTGACCGGCGCCGATACGGTGCTGATGGATGATGCGCGGCTGACCGTGCGGGCTGCCGAATTGGGCCTCGATCCCGAACAGACCGAGCTGGCGCTAAAGCGGCCACCGCTGCGAGTGCTGGTCGACGGTCGTCAGCGGGTGCCGCTGGATGCGCCTTTCTTCCTGGCCGGTCCGACGCTGGTGGCTTCAGCATCGGGTGCTGGTGGTGCCGAGCCCTATCTCGCAGCGGGGCATGAGCTGCTGGCGCTGGACAACGAGGGGCGTGTCGATCTGCCCGCGCTGCTGCGCACACTGGGCGAGCGTGGCGCCAACGAAGTGCTGCTCGAAGCTGGTCCGCGTCTGGTGGGGGCTTTTGCGGCGCTGGGGTTGATCGACGAATATCAGATTTTCGTCGCAGCCAAATTTCTCGGCTCGTCGGCGCGGCCGCTGCTTGATCTGCCGCTGGAGCGCATGAGTGAGGCGCGGGAATTGAAGATCGAGGACATCCGCACCTTTGGTGATGACTGGCGGATCGTGGCGCGCCCTGTTGTAGTCTTCGGCGACCCGGATCACGCCTACGGTTAATCCAGGCTACGGCGATCCATGTTTCGTAGGATGGAATCGCCGAAGGCGCTTCCGTCGTTGAGGTTCATGTCGGCCAGACGCGATAGATACTGAGGCGTTAAGGACGGATTATCGGCTTGTGCCTTCGGCGACCCGGATTACGCCTTTGGTTAATCCAGGCTGGCGATCCATGCTTTGTAGGATGGATCGCCGCAGGCGCTTCCGTCGTTGACGCTCAGTTGGCGGGGCGCAAGCCGTTGTGATCCAGCTTGGCCCGCCGCTTGTTGGTGCCCAACACGAGACGCGCCAGCCAGCTGTCGTGGTGGGGATTGCCGAAGTGAAACAGGGCGGTAGCGCGCAGTAGCGCCGGGTCGCACTGATCGTTGGCATGCAGGCTGCGGTAGCCCCAGAACAGGTACAGGTTGCCCGGCTCCAGCTTGAGCCGGATCGGGCGCAGCCATCCGCGCTTGACTGCCAGCGTGACCAATTTCTGGCTCAAGCTGTTATGCAGCACGGCCTTCTCGATGACGTTGAGCAGGGCATTGAAGCGCACGGGGCGCAGATTGGGGAAGATGATCAGGTCGCCGCAGTGCTCCCCTTCGGTGGGGATGAATAGTGGCAGCAGGGCCGTCACCGCCGTGGCGTCGAAATGATAGAAGTGCGATTGCTTGAGGCCGCTCTTGCCTTGCAGGCAGCGAATGACCGGGAACACCTGTTCCTCGGGTGAGGGGTTGCGACCGGTCTGCACTTTGTACAGCTCGCTGAGCATCTCTCTCAGTGGGGCGCTGAGCGCCATGCTTGCCGGGAGGCTGCCGTTCAATGCCTCGATGCCATGTATCGCGAAGTACTCGCCATGATGCAGCTGTGCCTGCTGGCGGATATAGGCGCGACCTTGCTCGAGCATGTCGGCGGAGAGGTAGTTCTCCAGCACGGCAAAGCCATTGCCTTCAATCTCGGTGGAAAGGTGCGCGACCGTTTCGTCCAGCGATATGCCAGTCCACTCAGCCGCGTTGGTTGGCAATAGGCCGTCGAGAACAGCTTCGGCATGCTCGTCGGGAATTCCTGGGTTCTCCGTCGTCGGTTGTTCTGACGTCCTGAGTGCTCCGGCTGCGTTGATCAGCGGAGTGGTGGCTTCCGACATACAAGTTCCCTCTTGAGACGGCTTAGTGAAGCGGCTGGGAGGCATCGGTTTAGCGGATGCGCAGATCATGGACAAACAAGCGCAGCGGTAGTTTCTGGCCGCAGGAAGTATTTGGCGGGCGCGACCACCCGCTGATAGAGGCCGCCTTTGATCGTCATAGCCGCCGTAAACCGGCGTACTCGCTGCAAATCGCGCGCGTTTGTGGTAAAAACTGCGCCGGGCTGTGACAGGCCCAACGTTCTCAGGGCGGGGTGAGACTCCCCACCGGCGGTAATGGCGAAAGCCTAGCCCGCGAGCGCTTGTCGGTTGAAAAGACAAGGTCAGCAGACCCGGTGTGATTCCGGGGCCGACGGTAAGTAGGCTTTCCGGCCTGCAAGTCCGGATGAGAGAGAGCGGGATATTCCGCGTAGGCCATTCGTGCGCGCGCTGCATCCCTTTCGATCTGCAACGCCCTGTTTTTCTAAAACAGGAGTTCGTCATGTTCACTGGAATAATCGAAGCCATCGGCACCATCCGCGCGCTTACGCCCAAAGGCGGCGACGTTCGGGTGTTGGTCGAGACCGGCAAGCTGGACCTGGGCGACGTCAAGCTGGGCGACAGCATCGCCGTCAACGGGGTCTGCCTGACGGCAGTGGAGCTGCCGGGCAACGGTTTCTGGGCCGATGTCAGCCGCGAAACGCTGGCGCGCACCGCCTTCATCGATTTCAAGGCCGGCAGCAAGGTCAACCTCGAAAAGGCTCTGACGCCCACCAGCCGCCTCGGCGGGCATCTGGTCAGCGGCCATGTGGATGGCGTCGGTGAAATTGTGTCGCGCGAGGAAAACGCACGCGCCGTGCAGTTTCGCATCCGCGCGCCGCGTGAGCTGGCCAAGTACATCGCGTTCAAGGGCTCGATCACCGTCGATGGCACCAGCCTTACGGTGAATAGCGTCAATGGCGCTGAATTCGAGCTGACCATCGTGCCGCATACCCTGGCCGAAACCATCATGGCCGACTACTGGCCAGGGCGGCAGGTAAATCTTGAAGTCGATCTGCTGGCCCGTTACCTGGAGCGCCTGCTGCAAGGCGACAAGGCAGCCGAGCCGACATCCGGCGGCATCAGCGAAGGTTTTTTGGCCGAACACGGCTACCTGAAGAATTAAGGAAAGGCGACGATGGCACTCAATACCGTAGACGAACTGCTCGAAGACATCCGCGCCGGCAAGATGGTCATCCTCATGGATGACGAGGACCGCGAGAACGAGGGCGACCTGATCATGGCGGCTGAATGCTGCCAGCCTGAGCACATCAACTTCATGGCGCGCTTCGCCCGTGGCCTGATCTGCATGCCGATGAGCAAAGAGCGCTGCGAGCGCTTGCAACTGCCGCTGATGGCGCCGCGCAACGGCTCCGGTTTCGGCACCAAGTTCACTGTCTCCATCGAGGCCGCTGAAGGTGTGACAACCGGCATTTCCGCCGCCGACCGCGCGCGTACGGTGCAGGTTGCCGCCGCCAAGAGCGCCAAGGCAGAAGATATCGTCAGCCCCGGCCATATCTTCCCGCTGATGGCACAGCCCGGCGGCGTGCTGGCCCGTGCTGGCCACACCGAGGCCGCGTGCGACCTGGCACGTATGGCCGGTTTCGATGCCAGCGGCGTGATCTGCGAAATCATGAACGACGACGGCACCATGGCGCGTCGTCCGGAGCTTGAAGTCTTCGCCGAGCAGCATGGCATCAAGATCGGCACCATTGCCGACCTGATTCACTACCGGATGATCCACGAGCGCACCATCGAACGTGTGTCCGAGCAACCGCTGGACACCGAGCTGGGCCAGTTCAATCTGGTGACCTACCGCGACGAGGTCGAGGACACCGTGCACATGGCGCTGACCATGGGCGAGATTGGTCCCGACCAGCCGACGCTGGTGCGCGTGCACAACATGGAGCCGTTGCGCGACCTGCTGCTGGTCAACGTGCCGGGCCGCTGGAGCCTGCGTGCGGCGATGGGCGAAGTGGCCAAGGCCGGCAGCGGCGTGGTGCTGCTGTTGGGCAATCCGCTTACCGGGCCGCAACTGCTGGCGCAGCTCAACCGTCAGGTGCCGCCGACCCCGGCGATCTACAGCACCGTCGGTGCCGGTTCGCAGATTCTGCGCGACCTCGGCGTGCGCAAGATGCGCCTGATGAGTTCGCCGATGAAGTTCAATGCGATATCCGGCTTTGACCTGGAAGTTGTAGAATACCTGCCCGCTGAATAAGACGACCGCGCTACTGCGCGGCTCCTTCGGGCTGCATTTTTTTGGCTAGCCTGTTTCTGGCTCGCCTAAGCTCTTTAACGTTATATGAGACCTGTTCCATGACCCTGAAGACCATCGAAGGCACCTTCATCGCCCCGCAAGGGAAATTCGCCCTGGTAGTCGGCCGCTTCAACAGCTTCGTCGTCGAGAGCCTGGTAAGCGGCGCCGTCGATGCGCTGGTACGCCACGGCGTTAAGGAAGACGACATCACCATCATCCGCGCGCCGGGTGCCTTCGAGATTCCGCTGGTTGCACAGAAGGTTGCCCAGCAGGGCGAATACGACGCCATCATCGCGCTCGGCGCGGTCATTCGTGGCGGCACTCCGCACTTCGAATACGTCGCTGGCGAATGTACCAAGGGCCTGGCTCAGGTCTCCATGGAGTTCGGCGTACCGGTAGCCTTCGGCGTGCTGACCGTCGATTCCATCGAACAGGCCATCGAGCGCTCCGGCACCAAGGCCGGTAACAAGGGCGCCGAAGCTGCACTTTCCGCCCTTGAAATGGTGAGCCTGCTGGCGCAGCTGGAGGCCAAGTGAGTCTTAACCACGACGACAGCCAGGAGCCCCAGCCTAAAGCCAAGGGCAAGATCGCTACGCGCCGTGTGGCGCGCAGCCTGGCGATGCAAGCCCTGTATCAGTGGCACATGGCGGGCCAGAGCCTGAACGAAATCGAGGCGCAGTTTCGCGTCGATAACGATTTCTCCGGGGTCGATGGCAACTACTTCCACGAGTTGCTGGTAGGCGTAGCCCGCACTAAAACCGAGGTCGACGGCGCCATCGTGCCCCACCTCGATCGTCCGCTGGAAGAACTCGATCCGGTCGAACTGGCGATTCTGAGACTGTCCACCTACGAGCTGATGCAGCGCATCGACGTGCCCTATCGTGTGGTGATCAACGAAGGCATCGAGCTGGCCAAGGTGTTCGGCGCCACCGACGGACACAAGTTCGTCAACGGTGTGCTGGACAAGCTGGCGCCCAGCCTGCGCAGCGTCGAAGTCAGCGCTCACAAGCGCTGATCGACCCTGATGGGTGAGTTCGAGCTGATCCGTCACTACTTCGCCGCCGCCGCTTGTGCCAGGGTTGGCGGCGATGTCGTGTTGGGCATCGGCGATGACTGCGCCTTGCTCGCTGTTCCCGCTGGCGAGCAACTGGCCGTCTCCACCGACACGCTTGTGGCTGGTGTGCATTTCCCCGACCCCTGCGATCCCTCCCTGCTTGGCCAGCGCGCTCTGGCGGTTTCCACCAGTGATCTGGCTGCGACGGGCGCGACGCCTATAGGTTTCACACTCGCATTGTCTCTGCCAAAGGCCGAACCTGGCTGGCTGGAAACGTTTGCCCGTGGCCTCGATACGATGGCAGCGCACTGCGATATGCGGTTGATCGGCGGCGACACTACCCGTGGCCCGCTGAGCATGACCCTGACGGTTTTCGGTCGAGTGCCGTCCGGTCAGGCGCTGCTGCGTAGCGGGGCACGTGTTGGCGATCTGCTCTGCGTTGGTGGCGCGCTCGGTGATGCGGCCGGCGCACTGCCGCTGGTACTGGCTGACTGTGAAGGTGGAACTGCCGAGACGTCGCAACTGCTTGACCGCTACTGGTCGCCGCAGCCGCAGTTGGCGCTCGGTCAGGCATTGCGCGGCAAGGCCACCTCGGCGTTGGACATTTCCGATGGTTTACTGGCCGATTGTGGGCATATCGCTGCCGCTTCCGGCGTCCGGCTTCGCATCGATCAACACCAGGTGCCGCTCTCGGACGCACTGGTGCGATGGGTCGGCCAGGAGCGAGCGCTGCAATGTGGCCTCACCGGCGGCGATGATTATGTGCTCGCATTCACTTTGTCCGCAGATGAACTGCCAGGCTTGCTGGCCGATGGCTGGCCGGTGCAGGTAATTGGCCGTGTCGAGCCGGGTGAGGGTGTGTGCTTGGTGGATGCCAACGGCAATACACTCGTCGTGGGCAAACAGGGTTACAACCATTTCAGTGCCTGAGTGGCTATTGGAGAACTATGTTCCCGTTACGTGTTGGTGAGGCAGCCCAGCTTGTGTGTGAGCGGATTTATTCGCGGCTGAAGCGGAACGCTGCCCGACCGCTCCCACAGAGGGCAACTCACACCTCTGATGCTTGCAACATCCAACAGGAACATAGCTATTCGGAGGGCTGCCGTTTTGACTGATGCCCTGCAGCCTTCCACAGAGGTGATGCCGTTATCGGTGTGGCGCAATCCCTGGCATAACCTGGCCTTCGGTTTTGGTTCCGGCACGCTGCCAAAAGCGCCCGGCACCTGGGGTTCGCTGCTGGCGCTGGCCTTCGTGCCGATGTGGCAGGCCTTGCCGGGCTGGGCCTATGGTTTGGTGATCCTCGCCAGCATGTTGTTTGGCATCTGGCTGTGCGGCAAGGTCGCGCAGGATCTGGGCGTGCATGACCACGAAGGCATCGTCTGGGATGAATTCGCCGGTATCTGGATCACCTTCTGGCTAGTGCCCACCGGCTGGCAATGGCTGCTGCTGGGTTTCCTGGTGTTTCGCGTGCTGGATATCGTCAAACCCTGGCCGCTCAGCTGGATCGATCGCAATGTAACCGGCGGCCTCGGCATCATGCTCGACGACATCCTTGCCGGCTTCGCTGCCTGTGGCCTGGTGCATCTGGTGGTTTGGCTGGTCGGCTGAGGAGACGACGGGCTCGGCTTTTGTAGGGTGGATATCGCTTTCTATATCCACCATGCCCCGGCTCGGTGGTCGCCAGCCGGTGGATCGCCACCCGGTGGATCGGTGAAGCGTGATCCACCCGGCGCTGATGTTTGGCTGAGGTTCGTACTGTGCGGCGGGTCGCCGTAAGCATGACCAGGCCCGTGAAAGAATGCCGGTCAGCTTGCCACTGGCTGCTTTTGTGGGAACGGGCCGTGCCCGTGAATGGCTTGCAGAGGTAGCGCCTTATTCGCGAGCATAGCTCGCTCCTACACAAGTGTGTGCCGTCTGAAGATCATGCGTTTGATCGTTTAGCTGATGGCATTAGTCGCCATCTGTCTGCAAGGAAGTTGCCTGATGCGCTCCATCACCCTGTTGCTTGTCACGCTATTGCTGGTCGCCGCTCATGCTACCGCCTCACCGAGAGTGCAGGTGGTGGGCCTATTTCCCGGCGCAGCCGTGCTCAATGTCGAGGGTCAGCGCAAACTGGTCCGCGTAGGCCAGACCGGGCCGGGCGGAGTCCAGGTGCTTAGCGCTGACTCCACGGGGGCGGTGCTGCGCGTTGAAAGTATCGATCGTCACTATCCCCTCAGCCGCGAGTTGAGCTCGGGATATGCCGAGCCTGAACGCAAGCAGTTGAGCATAGCCAAGGGGCAGGGCGGTCATTACTGGATCGCCGGCTCGATCAATGGCCACCCTGTGCAATTTCTCGTCGATACGGGCGCAACCTCTGTGGCGATCAACGAAAACCAGGCACGCCGTCTGGGCATAGACTACCGCGTCAACGGCAAGCAGATCGTGGTCAGCACCGCCAGCGGTACGGCAAAGACCTGGCGGGTCCACCTCAACAGCGTAAAGGTTGGCGCCATTGATGTAATGGGTGTGGAAGCAGTAGTGATCGAAGGCTCATCTCCCACCGAAGCGCTGTTGGGCATGAGCTTTCTTGGGCGAGTCAGCTGGCGTGAAGACCAAGGCTTGCTGAGGCTTGAGTCGAAAACTTGAAAGCCTGTAATTGCGCGTTACACCGGCCCTGCGTGGCGCCAACGACGGAAACGCCTTCGGCGGTTCCATCCTACAAATCCGTCATACCCAAGCCACCGTAGCCTGTATTAGCCGAAGGCGTAATACGGGTTGCTAATTGCCAGGCACCTCAAGCGTTGCGTCACCGGCCCAATCCGAACGATACAAACCGTTTCGAACATCACGATGAAACGTTGAATAAGGCCAGTCAGCCACGTTCATTACCAGGCCATGCTTTACCGGATTGATATGAACGTAATCCACATGTCGACGGTAGTCGTCTTCATCGCGTATCAGATGTTCCCAGTAGCGCCGTTGCCAAATGCCCCGTTCACCGCGCAGCACGCGAACCGGTGAGCGGTATTCTTCGGTCGGCAAGGCCCGGCTGAACAGGGTTTTCAGCAGGCGCCAGCGCAGCGAGAAGTCGGCATCGCCGGGCGGCAGTGTCCACACGCAATGCATATGATCGGGCAAGACTACCCAGGCATCGATAGCAAAGGGATGCAGACGCCGCACCCGGCGAGTCGATTCGCGCAACAGATCGATATGCCGGATGAGCAAATCATTGTTTCGGCGTTGCAGCAGATTGACGGTGAAGAACCAAGTGGCCCCTTCAATCCGGGCCCGGCGATAGTTCGGCATTCCATGCCCCCAGCGCATCCATGAGCCCGCACATTACCCCAACGCAGCGGCAAACCGGAACACTGCGGAATTGACGGAAACGCCTACGGCGGTTCCATCCTACGAGGTGCGGCTTTCGTAGCCTGGATTAGCCGAAGGCGTAATCCGTAATCCAATGAAATGGACTCCTCCCTCCTACGGCATCAGTGCGCCAGACTGGAGGTGTTAGCAACCGGTCCCAGAGGGAGGAGTCGAGATGAAACTTAAACGAATTGGTGTTGATCTGGCAAAGCAGGTTTTTCAGGTTCACGGCGTAGACAGCCATGAGCAAGTCGCCTGTCGCAAGCAAATCAAGCGTTCAGGGCTGCTTGATTTCTTCAGGCAACTGGAGCCTTGTCGGGTGGTGATGGAGGCCTGTGGAGGTAGTCATTACTGGGCGCGGGAGTTCCGGGCGCTGGGTCATGATGTGCGCTTGATCGCCCCACAGTTCGTCAAGCCCTACGTCAAGGGTGGCAAGAACGACGCCAACGATGCCGAGGCGATTTGCGAGGCGGGTAGCCGCCCGACGATGCGTTATGTTCCGATCAAGAGCGAGGAGCAGCAGGCTGCTCTGTCCGTGCACCGGATCAGAAGCCGGGCGATCAGGGCGAGAACGGCTCTGGTCAACGAGATCCGGGGCTTGCTAGGAGAGTTCGGGCTGATCGAGGCCCGCAAGGGCGTGGCGGCTACCCGCGCCCTGCTGGCACGGACGCTGAGGAGAGCAGCGGCCTGCCGGCTGCCATGCGCGAGCTTATGGGTGAGCTGCAGGACGAACTCCAGGAAAAAGACCATCGGATTGCCCTTCTGGATCGCCTGATTCAGCAGCAGGCGCGTCAGGATGAGCGGGTGCAACGCCTGATGCAAATCGAGGGTCTTGGCCCGATCAGCGCCACGGCCATGGTGGCAGCAGTAGGTGATGCGCGTCAGTTCAAGTCAGGTCGGCAGCTGGCGGCTTGGCTGGGACTGGTGCCCAATCAACACTCCAGCGGCGGCAAGGAGCGCCTGGGCAGCATCAGCAAGCGAGGCGATACGTATTTACGCACCTTGCTGATCCATGGGGCTCGGTCTGTCCTCAACGCGAGTGCAAAAAAGACCGACCCACGCAGTATCTGGATCAATGAGGTGAAATGTCGACGCAACACGAACATCGCCACAGTGGCCTTGGCCAACAAGAATGCCCGGATCATCTGGGCGCTCCTGAGCAAGGGCGAGCGCTATAAAAACGCTGCGTGATGAACGCAGCAACCGAGCAACAGGCAACACCGCAGCAAGCGCAACACCGTAGAAGATCCACCACGATTGCACAGTGACAGACAGTGATGACGAACCGGTCGGACCGGCATGTGTGAACGCTTACAAACCCGCAGGCCCCTGTATAACAAGGCCGCTAATCCGATCAGCCACACATGAGCGACTACTTCATCAAGGCTCGAAGTGACGAACCACTTCAGTAGAAGCCGGATATACGGTAGCAGTCGTACCTTGGTTCAAAAGCACCGTTTTTTACTGGCAAACCGGGAGGAGTCCATATACGGGTTTCCGAAGGCGTACGGGTATCGAGGTCTGGTGGTTAATGCCAGGGGTTCAGGTCGACTATGGCGATCACATCGCTGTTGTTCTCGCCGAGCAGCACCACCATGGGTTTGATGCGTGCCATGAGTGGCACCCAGGCGGCGGCGTCTGGCCAGTTCTGCAGGGCATCGCGAACGGCTGTGGCGTCGTTGAAGTCGGTGAGTTTATCCAGCGGTTGCGCGCGTTGCCGGATGGCTTGTGTCATTTCAGTCAGTGGCCGGTAGAGGTTGGGGCGTTGTGCAAGGTCGTAGCCGCCTTGTACCGCCTCGAAAAGGATGCTGTTGCGTTGTTCGATATCGTCGGGCCGCATGGCGCCAACCCAGCGTGGGCCGGTCCAGGGGGCGCTGCGGTATTGCGCATGTGCCTCGTCCAGTTGACGAGTGTCGATATCCACCACGGTTACCGCATCGAAGCGATCGACGTTGTAGACGATCCAGGCCGGGCGGCCTTCAGCAACGGTCCAGAGGCCGTAGCCCAGTGCGGCCAGTTGCAGGATGGCGATGATGGTGAGGTCCATTATCAGGGTCTTTTTGCCAACCTTGTAGATCAGTAGGGTCAGTAGTGGGCCGAGGATCACGTCGATCATCAGCAGCAACAAAAAAATATGGGTGACGCCGAGCGCCTCGTGGAGTGGCGCGGGATACCAGAGTTTGAACACCAGCAGCAAGGCCAGCAGGGCAATGCAGGCCGAGGCGGTCAGGTGCAACAGGAATGCCTTGAGGCGAGCAGGCATGGTAAGGCTCCAGATGATCGGGTAGGCAGGTTGGATGCGGGTTGGTGAGTGTAACCCGTTGATTTAAAGGCAGTTGTGAACGGTGCAAGGATTGGGAAGCGCCGTTTTTGCAATTGACGGAAGCGATCCCTCGATGAAGACGGTCAGTTACGTAGCCTGGATTAGCCGAAGGCGTTATCCGGGTTTCCGCAGCGGTAATCCGCGTGTCGAGGCGTGGTCCGGTGAAGGAGGTGGTGTTGCGACGGAAGCGCCTCTGGCGATTCCATCCTACGAAAGCGATCCGCCACCGCAATGGCGTGGCGACGTGCGGCATAAGCCGCAAAAAACCCCGCCTGTAAGGGCGGGGTTTGTGTGGCCGGTCAGGCGAGGTGTAACCGCGCGGGTTTACCCACCTGTTGCAACAGGGCGGCAGTTTGCTGGGACATATTTAGCTTCGATGGGATTTGCTGCCGCAGGGCGGCAAGCCCATTGGAACTGAGTGCCTGCACTCCCTGCTCCGTTCAGAGGTAGGTCGGCAGGTGTTGCTGCCATCGTTTGAGGTACCAGACTCAAAGAGTTATTGGCTGCTGGAACCACAGCAGTGGTATAGGCGATTGTAATAATTCCTGCTGCGGTTGATGCAATTGAAGCTACGTTTTTATTGTTTTGAACATAAGAGATGCCCATTGCCTGGCAGCTTGCAGCATCAGTGCAGGCAGCCATCCCAGTAGGGCCACGAGCAGCATGGGTTTCAGCGATAGCAGTCTTGTAAGAAGAAGCCAAGCTCAGGCCCTCAGTTACTTTCGCTCGAATTGTATAGTCCTGATAAGCCGGCAACGCCACCGCAGCCAAAATCCCGATAATCGCCACTACGATCATCAATTCAATAAGGGTAAAGCCCTTCTGCATTTGTGCTTTCATCTGTGTCTCTCCATGAAGTGTTAGGCGTCCGCCTGCAGGAGATAGAGCAGCTTGCGTGCCAGCTTTGCCACGCCGGTGCTGAGGTGGAGAAATGTGTGATGTGGTGTGCATTGATGGTTGGGTGTCGGGGCTGGTTCTGATTGCGAGGGCTGTTCGCGGACATGGCCCGCTCCTACCGAGGGATTTGCGAGGGTGGCGGTTTCGGCGAGGGAAGGGGGTTTGGCGGGCATTAAGTGACCTGTTTTGTCACTTGTGGTGGTGCATGTTTGCACGGCTTGGCAACTGCGCTATAAGGCGGTCTTGGAACCAAGCGAGGCAGCCATGATCGACACTATTTCCCTTTCCGGCCTGGCCCGGCAGATGGTGCAGGCCGGAGTGATGGATGAGCGGACGGCACAACAGGCGCAGGTGCAGGCGCGGCGTAGCCAGACATCACTGGTCACCTATGTAGTACAGAACAAGCTAGCCAAGGGGCGTGTGGTTGCCGAGCTGGCCTCCGAGCAGTTCGGCGTGGTGCTGTTTGACCTGGCCGCGCTGGATAAAGAGGTGCAGCCCAGGGAGGTCGTCAGCGAGAAGCTGGCGCGCCAGCATCGGGCGCTGCCGCTGGTCAAGCGCGGCAACAAACTGTATGTCGCGGTTTCCGATCCGAGCAATCAGCAGGCGATCAGTGATATCCAGTTCAGCACCGGGCTGACCACCGAAGGCATTCTGGTGGAAGACGACAAGCTGGGCGTGGCGCTGGACAAGTTCTTCGAGGGTGGCGCTACCGGCCTGGAAGACATGGGCGACATCGATCTGAATGGTATGGATGTCGAGGCGGTCAGCGATGAAGGCAAGGCCGATGATGCTGGTGAGGCTGCCGACGATGCGCCGGTGGTGCGCTTCGTCAACAAGATGCTGCTCGATGCCATACGTGGCGGCTCATCCGACCTGCATTTCGAACCCTACGAGAAAACCTTTCGGGTGCGCCTGCGTACCGATGGGGTGTTGCATGAGGTTTCGCGGCCGCCGATCCAGTTGGCGCCGCGGATTTCAGCACGGCTGAAGGTGATGGCCGGGTTGGATATTTCCGAGCGGCGCAAGCCGCAGGATGGCCGGATCAAGATGAAGCTGTCGAAGAACAAGGCCATCGACTTTCGGGTTAACACCCTGCCGACGCTATGGGGCGAGAAGATCGTGATGCGGATTCTCGACCCTTCCAGTGCGCAGATGGGCATCGATGCGCTGGGTTACGAGGAAGCGCAGAAAAAACTCTATATGGATGCGCTGAAGCAACCGCAGGGGATGATTCTGGTTACTGGGCCGACCGGTTCGGGCAAGACGGTTTCCCTTTATACGGGCCTGAACATTCTCAATACCCCGGATGTGAATATCTCCACGGCGGAAGACCCGGTGGAGATCAACCTGGAGGGTATCAACCAGGTCAACGTCAATCCTAAGCAGGGTATGGACTTCTCCCAGGCACTGCGCGCCTTCCTGCGTCAGGACCCGGACATCATCATGGTGGGGGAGATTCGTGACCTGGAAACCGCCGAGATCGCCATCAAGGCCGCGCAAACCGGCCATATGGTGATGTCGACCTTGCACACCAACAGCGCCGCGGAAACATTGACGCGTCTGCGCAACATGGGTGTTGCAGCCTTCAATATCGCCACTTCGGTGAACCTGATCATCGCCCAGCGCCTGGCGCGCAAGCTGTGTGGCAGTTGTAAGAAGGAGGTCGAGCTACCGCGCGAGGCGCTGCTGCATGAAGGATTTCCCGAAGAGAAGATCGGAACCTTCAAGGTGTATGGGCCGGTGGGCTGTGAAAACTGTACAGGTGGTTACAAAGGTCGTGTCGGTATTTATGAAGTGGTTAAAAACACGCCTGCACTGGCCCGGCTTATCATGGAGGACGGCAATTCAATCGATATCTCCACCCAGATGCGCAAGGACGGCTTCAACGACCTGCGGACTTCGGCGCTTATCAAGGCCATGCAGGGCGTGACGAGCCTGGAAGAAGTCAACCGGGTGACAAAGGACTAACCATGGCGCAGAAAGCGATCAAAAACAGCGTGTTCATCTGGGAAGGGCTCGACCGACAGGGCGCGAAGATCAAGGGTGAACTGAGCGGTGTGAACCCGGCGCTGGTCAAGGCGCAACTGCGTAAGCAGGGAATCAACCCGCAGAAGGTGCGCAAGAAGTCGATTTCGCTGTTCAGCGCGGGCAAGAAGATCAAGCCCATGGACATCGCCCTGTTCACCCGACAAATGGCGACCATGATGAAGGCCGGTGTGCCGCTGCTGCAGTCGTTCGACATCATTGGCGAGGGTTTCGATAACCCGAACATGCGCAAGCTGGTGGATGATCTCAAGCAGGAAGTGGCCGCGGGCAACAGCTTTGCTACATCGCTGCGCAAGAAGCCGCAATATTTCGATGACCTGTACTGCAACTTGGTGGATTCGGGTGAGCAGTCCGGCTCGCTGGAAACCCTGCTCGACAGGGTTGCGACCTATAAAGAGAAAACCGAGCAGCTCAAGGCCAAGATCAAGAAGGCGATGAACTACCCGATTGCCGTGGTGCTAGTGGCGGTGATCGTCTCGGCCATTCTGTTGATCAAGGTGGTGCCGCAGTTCCAGGAAGTATTTGCCAACTTCGGTGCGGAGTTGCCGGCCTTCACGCTGATGGTAATCGGCCTTTCAGAAGCGCTGCAGGAATGGTGGTATGTGGTGCTGGTCGGGCTGATCGGCGCGGCCTATGCATTCAAACAAGCACACACGCGCTCGCAGAAGTTTCGCAACTGGTTCGACCGGGTGTTGCTGAAGGTGCCGGTGGTGGGCGACATTCTGTACAAATCTTCGGTGGCGCGTTTCGCCCGGACGCTTTCGACCACCTTCGCGGCTGGCGTACCGCTGGTGGATGCGCTGGACTCGGTAGCTGGCGCCACGGGCAATGTGGTGTTTCGCAATGCCACGATGAAAGTGAAGAGCGATGTTTCCAGTGGTATGCAGCTGAACTTCTCGATGCGCACCACCGGGACCTTCCCGAGCATGGCGGTGCAGATGACAGCGATTGGCGAGGAATCCGGCTCACTGGATGAGATGCTGGCCAAGGTCGCAACCTTCTACGAGGACGAAGTAGACAATATGGTCGATGGGCTTACCGCATTGATGGAGCCGATGATCATGGCGGTGCTCGGTGTGCTGGTGGGTGGTCTGATCATTGCGATGTATCTGCCGATTTTCCAACTGGGCGCTGTCGTTTAATTCGCTCGTCGGGTTGGTGTGGCGTAACCCGACCTACAAAGCTGCGGCTTTTCGTAGGGTGGATGACGCTTCACCCATCCACCAATCGCGGATTCATGCGGATGATAAGAGCGTCATCCACCCTACGAGACGTGGTAATAGAGCGGGATATAACCCCTTCAATGGTCTGCTAAATAATGATTTTTGAATTCCTGGCCAGCAACACGCTGGCCTTTGTTTTATGTGCGCTGGTGCTGGGGCTGCTGGTGGGCAGCTTTCTCAATGTGGTCATTTATCGCCTGCCGATCATGATGCAGCGGGAGTGGCGGTCCCAAGCGCGTGAGTTCTTGGAGCTGCCCGCCGAGTCCGACGTAGCGCCGTTCAATCTGCTTTTGCCACACTCGCGTTGCCCGCATTGCGATCATCGGATTCGTGCCTGGGAGAATATTCCGCTGGTCAGCTGGCTGGCGCTGCGCGGCAAGTGCTCGGCGTGCAAGGCGCCGATCAGCAAGCGCTACCCGTTGGTGGAGCTGGCGTGCGGGCTGCTATCAGGTTATGTCGCCTGGCATTTCGGCTTCACCTGGCAGGCCGGCGCGATGTTGCTGCTGACCTGGGGATTGCTGGCGATGAGCATGATCGACGTCGATCATCAGTTGCTGCCGGACTCGCTGGTATTGCCGCTGCTTTGGCTGGGGTTGATCGTCAACAGTTTCGGCCTGTTCGCGTCCCTGACAGATGCTCTGTGGGGAGCGGTGGCGGGCTACCTTAGCCTGTGGTCGGTGTATTGGCTGTTCAAGCTGGTGACCGGCAAGGAAGGCATGGGCTACGGCGATTTCAAGCTGCTGGCGATGCTGGGCGCCTGGGGCGGCTGGCAGGTGCTACCGCTGACTATTCTGCTGTCTTCGGTGGTCGGTGCAGTGCTGGGCACCATCATGCTGCGCATGCAGAAAGCGGAGAGCAGTACGCCCATCCCCTTTGGCCCCTACCTGGCGATTGCCGGCTGGATTGCCTTGCTCTGGGGTGAGCAGATTACGGCCAGCTATCTGCAGTTTGCGAGGTTTTAAAGCAAAGCTTCGTGGCTGAAGCCACTCCCACAGGAAGCTACTCCTGCAGGGTGGCTTTTGTTGCAGTGGCTAATGCGACGTCCCTTCGGCGAATTCGATCTTGTTGCCGACGTTGTATTTGCCCGAGGGCTTGTTCATCGGGATGCGTTTGATTTCCTTCAGGGTGTCGGATTCGATAACCAGCAGTGCGCCGTCGGTGTCCCAGACGCTGAGCAGCAGGTGTTTGCCGTCGCGGGTGAATTCGACGTGGGCGGCGTTCTTGCCGGGCATCGGGCGCAGGGTGTGGGCGACTTCCAGGGTCTGTTTGTCGATCAGGTGGATGGCGTCGTTGTTGGGGCCGAAGAACACGTCGGTCCAGGCGTATTTCGAATTCTCGTGGCTGCGCATGAAGAATCCCGGCCCTTCGGTGGGGATCTCCTTGATCAGCGACCAGTCCTGCATGTCCAGCACCGAGATCAGCCCCTGGCTGACGTTGGGTGTGGCGAAGACCCACTTGCCATCGCGCTGCCAATAGATGCCCGAGCCCAGGTGCGGCATGCCCGGTAACGGGATGTCGGTGACGGCCTTGCCGGTGTCGAGGTCGATCACCTGGCCACCGTGAGCCTTGCGCGAGGTGGCGAGCAGATGGCGATAGTCGGGGGTGAAGGAGAAGTCGTCGAGGAAGTCGGCGGCCTGGATGCGGCGTGGCTCGAAGGTGGGCTCGCCAGCGTAGGACAGTTCCCAGGCTTCCTGCACGTCTTTAAGGGCGACGACGAAGCTGTCGCGTGGCGGCGCGGTATAGACGGCGCTGACCCGCGACGCAGTACCGTCCAGCCCCGTGGTTGGGATGCGTTTGACCAGCGATAGGTCGCGAGCATCCAGCACCACCAGTTCGCCCGGCAGGTAGTTGCCCACCAGCGCCCAGCGACCATCGTTGCTGACCGCCATGTTGCGGGTGTTCAGGCCGGCGCGGACCTCGGCGATCATCGTCAGGTTGTGCAGGTCGTAGACGCTGATCCAGCCGTCGCGGGAGGCGAAGTAGACGAAACGCCCGTCAGGGGAAAACTTCGGCCCGCCGTGCAGGGCGAAGTGCGACTGGAACTTGGCCAGTTCCTCGAAGCGCTCGCCGTCTAGGATGCGCACATGGTGATTACCGGCTTCCACCACCACGAACAGGTTGAGCGGGTCGGCATCATGCTGTGGGCTCGTCGGCAGGGTAGTGATATCGGTGAGGATGCGGTGGCTGGCGCGGATGTCGTCGTCGCTCCAGGTTGGTGGCGTTGCGGAAGGCTGGTAGAGGTAGCTGACCAGGCCGTCGATCTGCGCCTCGTCGAGCAGGTGTGAGTAAGCGGCCATCTGGCTGGCCGGACGGCCATCGCGGATGACCTGGCGTGCTTCGTCGGGCTTGATCCGACTGAGGCTTTCCGGCAACAGCGCGGGGCCGGCGCCGCCCAGACGGTTGACGCCATGGCAGCTCTGGCAGTGCTGTTCGTAGAGGCTGGCGGTCTGCTCCAGTGTGATCGCCTGGGGCGCGGCCTGCAGGCTGCTGCACAGGGCTAGCAGGGTAAGCGGCAGGGCTCGTTTCATGATGCCTGCTCCTCGGCCACTTGCGGGCTGGCCTCGGCGCACAGGCGTGCCGGGTAGTGCAGCTGCTTGTCGGCGAAGAGGTCGACGACCTTGCCAATCACCGTCAGGGTTGGCGCTTGCAGTTGGTGCTCGCGGGCCATGATCGGCAGTTCCTTGAGCGTGCAGCGCACCACTTGCTGCTCGGCGCGGGTGCCGCTGCCGATCAGTGCGGCGGGCGTTTCTGGCGCGAGGCCGGCGGCGATCAGGTTGCGGGAGATTTCGTTGAGGCTGCCCAAACCCATGTAGAACACCAGGGTCTGCTTGCCCTCAACGAGGCTGTTCCAGGGCAGCAGCAGGGCGCCATCTTCCTGCAGGTGGCCGGTGATGAACTGACAGGAATGCGCGAGATCCCGGTGGGTCAGGGGTATACCGGCGTAGGCGCTGCACCCGGCGGCGGCGGTCACGCCCGGCACCACCTGGCAGTCGATACCATTTTGCAGCAGGTATTCGATTTCCTCGGCGCCGCGGCCAAAGATGAACGGGTCGCCACCCTTGAGGCGTACCACGCGCAGGTTCTGCTTGGCCAGATCGACCAACAACTGGTTGATCTGCGGCTGTGGCAGGCTGTGGTAGCCACTGGTCTTGCCGACGTAATGGCGGACGCAGCGGGCGGGCAACAGGGCCATGAGGCCATCGCTGACCAGGCGGTCGTAGACCACAGCGTCGGCCTGTTGCAACAGGCTCCAGGCGCGCAGGGTGAGCAGACCCGGATCGCCGGGGCCGGCACCGACCAGCGCGACTTCGCCAGCGGCGAACGAGGCACTCAGCGAAGCGGGGAGTGTGATTGGCTGGTCCATGCGGTGCTCCTGAATTCTCATTGAGGCTGACGGTTGTGCGCTTGGCTCAATACGGTTCTGTCGACCGCTGGGTAGTGCTGTGATCTCTTGTTCTACAGAGCGCTGATTTCCACGCTGGGAATGCGCGGGGCTGTCGGCAGGCCGATCTCCTCGTCGCTGAGGTAACAGCCGGGGTCTTCGCCCCAGAGGTTGCCTTCGGCCCAGGCGCGGGTGCGGGTGTTACCGTTGCAAATGGCCAGCCAGCGACATTCGGCACAACGTCCACCCACCGCGCGCGGGTGTTGACGCAGTTCCTCCAGCAGCGGCTCGGGCTGTTCCAGCCACAGCTCGCGAAAGCTCTGTCGGCGCACGTTGCCGACGGTGTGCTGCCACCAGTAGGTATCGGGATGCACGTCGCCGATGTTGTCGATATTGGCGATGCCGTTGCCCGAAGCATTGCCGCCCCAGGCGCGCAGCATTTGCTCCAGACGGTCGCGGTATTGCGGCAGGCGCTCTTCAACCCACTGCAGTAAGAGAATGGCGTCGGCATCGTTGTTGCCGCTGACGAAATCGGTTTCGCGACCGTGCTGCACATCGTCCCAGGCCTGCTCGAACAGCTGGTGCATGGCGTCGCGGGTCATCTGGTGGTGGGCGTCGGCCTTGCGGCTGCGTTTGCCGCGACCGCTGTAGTTCAGATGCGAGAGATAGAACTTCTGCACGTCGTGCTCGCGCATCAGCGCCAGCAATGCCGGCAGCTGCAGGTAGTTGTTCTGTGTCAACGTGGTGCGCAGGCCGACGCGGATGTCGTGCTGGCGGCACAGGTCGATGGCGTGCATCGAGGCGACGAAGCTGCCCTTGAGCTGGCGCCATTCGTCATGCACCGCTTCCAGGCCGTCGATGCTGATGCCGACGTAGTCGTACTTCGCCGCTACCACTTGGTCGATATTGCGCTCGTCGATCAGCGTGCCGTTGGTGGACAGGGCGACAAAAAAGCCCTTGTTGCGGGCGTAATCGGAGAGCTGGAAAATGTCGTCACGCAGCAGCGGCTCGCCGCCAGAGAGGATCAGCACGCGCACGCCGGCTTCGTGCAGATCGTCGATCACCTTCAGGGCTTCGGCGGTATCCAGTTCGTCACGGAACTCGCTGTCGGCGGAGGTGGCGTAGCAGTGTTTGCAGGTCAGGTTGCAGCGCCGCAGCAGGTTCCAGATCACCACCGGTGGCCGGGTGCCCGGTTTTCCTCGTGCACCGGGCACCGGGCCTGCATCCGGGCGGGCCAGGGCGCGCAGGTAATGGCTAATTCTCAACATGAGCGGCTCCCTTGGTGAGGCTGGCCTAAATGGCGCATCACGTTCGCGTATTCGATGGGCGCAGCATCCCCGAGCGAATCAGGCTGATCCTTGATTGGAAACAAAAAGGAGCGGTTTACGGTGGGGGTGGGGCAACGAGTCGCGGAGCCGGCGATGGGACAAGGCTTTGGGGCTCGTAGGGCCGAACTTGTTCGGCCTTTTGCGCGAATCTAGGGCCGAATAAATTCGGCCCTACAAGGTCTGCCTGCCGCGATGGCTTCTGCTCGCCCGCAGGTGCGTGACCATCGGACTACGCCTTCGGAAACCCGTATATGGACTCCTCCCGGTTTGCCAGTAAAAAACAGTGCTTTTAACCCAAGGTATGACTGCTACCGTATATCCGGCTTCTACTGAAGTGGTTGGTCACTTGGGCACCAGCCCCAGCCAAGCCGCCAACTGCCGCCCCGACCTGAACTGACAAGCATCACCTACCGCCGCTATTATCGCCGTGGCGCTGATCGGGCCAAGGCCCTCGATCTGCATCAGGCGCTGCACCCGCTCATCCTGGCGCGCCTACTGTTGAATCAGACGATCCAGCATGGCGATCCGCTTGTCTTCTTCCTGAAGCTCGTCCGGCAGCTCACTTATCAGCTCACGCATGGCAGGTGGTAAGCCGCTGTTCTCCTCCAGCACCCGGGCCAGCAATGCCCGCGTGGCCGCCACGCCCTTGCGGGCCTCGATCAGGCCAAACTCGCCCAGCAAACCTCGGATCTCGTTGACCAGAGCCGTTCTCGCCCTGATCGCCCGGCTTTTGATCCGGCGCACCGACAGTGCAGCCTGCTGCTCCTCGCTTTTGATGGGTACATAGCGCATCGTCGGACGGCTGCCCGCCTCGCAAATCGCCTCGGCATCATTGGCGTCGTTCTTGCCACCCTTGACGTAGGGTTTGACGAACTGCGGTGCGATCAAACGCACCTCATGCCCCAGCGCTGAAACTCCCGCGCCCAGTAATGGTTTCGGTTTGGCATTGTGGTTGGGATTGGTTTTGTAGGATGGAATCGCCGAAGGCGCTTCCCTCGCTTACCGCGAACGTCTGTCCGGGCAGGGTATGTTGAATTTACCCACCGGGGAGCGCCTGTTACATCCCGCCGACCGTCGGACTACGCTTTCGGTGGCATGGTTTTCAGCGAGCCGAGGCGGCGATACGCAAACCGGTCTTCTTCAATATCCTGCTACTCACCAGCATCTCATCCGCCCGGCAGGCCTCGCCGAGCAGTTGGCGTATCTGTGCGCGGTAGTCCTCGATCTCCTCCGCGCTGCGGCCGTGGACCATGGCGAACAGGTTGTAGTGCCAGCCTTCGCGGCGGGGGCGGCGGTAGCAGTGGCTGACGAAGGGTTGTGATCCGAGCAAGGGGCCGAGGTGGGGGAGGTGGGCGTCGTCCACGTCCCAGACGCTCATGCCGTTGTACTTGTAGCCCAGACGGTAGTGGTTGGGCACGGCGGCGATGCGGCGGATGGCGCCGTCGGCTTGCAATTGCTGTAGCAGGTCGAGGACGGCGTTTTCATCTAGACCGAGGTGTTCGCCGATCCACGCCCAGGGATTTTCTACCAGCGGCAGGCCGGACTGGGTGAGTTCGACCAGGCGGCGTATCAGCTCGGGATCAAACCGGCCATCAAACCGAGAAATGCAGGCCGACATGGTAGGTCTCCTCCTTGGGCAGGTTGAGCACCGGCAGGGCGGTCTGCGCTTCGATGCGGGCGATGGTTTCAGCGATGCCTTCAGGGGTTGCGCAGCCGAGGACGAACCACATGTTCCAGGCATGTTCGCGGCGGTAGTTGTGGGCGACTTCGGGCATCGCCTCAAGCTGTGCGGCCACCGCGTCGAAATGCTCTTCCGGCACGGACAGGGCGGCGAGGGTGAAGGCGCCGCCCAGGCGGTCGATGTCGAACATGGGGCCGAAGCGGGTCAAGGTGCCGTCGTCCAGCAGTGTTTGGACGCGCGTGCGCAGGGTTTGTGAGTCGCTTTGCAGTTCATCGGCCAGCGCCTGCCAGGGTTGGCGCACCAACGGCAGACCATGCTGCAGGCGGTTGGTCAGTCGGCGGTCGAGGTCATCCATGGGCCAGCTCCCGTGCGACCGGCGGTGCGTAGCGGCCACCGCACTGCTTGAAAGCGCGGGTACTGAACAGTAGCTGATGCGGCACATGGTTCAGCCCGTGCTCGGCCAGCAGGTTTTCGATCAGTTGGCAGACCTGTTCGCGCTCGCGACCGTGGACCATGCAGAACAGGTTGTAGGGCCAGTCCGGCAGGCGGCGTGGGCGCTGGTAGCAGAGGTTGATGCCGGCGGCCTGGCCGAGGCGTTGGCCGACTTCATCGACCTGTTCGTCGGGGATGTTCATGACCAGCATGGCGTTGGCGCGAAAGCCCATGGCGCGGTGCTTGAGCACCAGGCCGACACGACGGAACAGGCCGTCCTCGCTCCAGTGGCGGACCTGTGCGAGCACCGCTTGCTCGCTGGCGCCGATGCGCTCGGCCAGCGCCTGGTAGGGACGAGCGGCAAGCGGCAGGCCGACTTCGAGCAGGCGTCGCAGCTGCATACACTGAAGATCATCAAGGGCGCCGGTCATGGTGCTTCTCCAAGGGGAAAACCGAGGTCAATGCGGTAGGCGCATGCCATCGGCAGATCCAGCGGGGTCAGGCCGGTTTCCGCCTCGATCTGTGCCAGCAGGGCATCGATATGGCTGCGATCCGGCCCGGTGAGCACGAACCAGAGGTTGTAGTGGTGCTCGCGCAGGTAGTTGTGGTTGACCTCGGGGAAGCTGTTGATGCGTGCCGCCACGGCTTCTATCCGTGCGGGCGGCACGGCGAGGGCGACCAGGGTGCTGGCGCCCGCGCGGCTGTGCTCGAATACCGGCCCGATGCGTGATAGACCACCGGCGTGTTCAAGCTGTTGGAGGCTGGCGAGAACTTCGTCTTCGCTGCAGTCCAGCGCTTCGGCCATTGCGCGATAGGGCTCGGCGCACAGTGGCATGCCGTGCTGGAAGCGGTCGATCAGGCGGCGGCTGAGGCTGTCGAGTTGCATGTCATAACCCCGTCTCGTGGGCGCGGCTGCTGAAGAAAATGCCGCTCGGCGTTTCTGCCGGCAGGCGCTTGATCAGCTTGAATGTGTAGGGATCCCAGACCTGGACTTCACCGCCGTCGCGCACTGACAGCCAGAGCTGGTCGCCGCGCGCGGTGAACTCCATGTGCAACACGGCAGGGCCGGGCTCAAGAGTGGCGATGATGGCGTAGGTTTCACTGTCTATAACCTGCACCTTGCCGTTGTCCGGGTGGGCGAAGTTGACCCAGATCTGTCGGGCATCTGGACGCGCCATGACGAAGATCGGCTGGCCGGCGACGTCGATGGCAGCGGTCTGTTGCCAGCTCTCGCTGTTCATCACCAGCACCCGGTGCTGACCGACGGCGGGGACGAAGGTCTGGTTGCCGGCCACGGTCCAGCCTTCGAGGTGCGGCATCTTGTAGACCGGCAGTTTCTGCTGGCCGCGACCGTAGCCGTCGAGGATGCGCTCGACGCCGCGTTCGGGGTGCCAGAGATCGATCTTGGCCATGCCGTCTTCACCGAACAGGCCGGCGATGTAGTAGCGGCCTTCCGGGGTCAGCAGCGCATCGTAGGGTTGGTTGCCGATGTTCTCGAAGCGGCTGATCTGCGGCGTGCGGCTCTGGCTGAAGTCCAGCAGCCAGGTTTCGCCGGTGTCGAACAGGCTGTAGATGAAGCGCTGGCCCGGCACGTCGGTAACGCCGACCACACGGGAGTTGCGGCTGCCATCGGCCAGCGGTGTGGCGGGAATATCGGCGACCAGCTCCAGGGTCTCGGCGTCGAATACCTTGACCCCGCCCGGCTCGTAGTTGCCCACGGCGATCAGTGTGCCGTCCTGGCTGATGGCGCCGCCGATGCTGTTGCCGCCCTGGATCACGCGCTTGTCGATGCGCTGGCGCAGCAGGTCGACCTTGGTCAGGCCGCCGTCGCGGCCGAACACGTAGGCGAAGCGCTGGTCACGGGAAAACACCACCGAGGCATGGGACAAGTCGCCCAAGCCCTCGATGCGCGCCAGGCTGGTCATGCCGCTGCTCTCGATCAGTTGCAGGCTGCCGCTGGCGCGTTCCACTACCACGCCCAGATCACCGGTGCCGCGTAGCGGTTGTTGCGCGCAGCCGAACAGTAGGCCGGCCGCAGCCAGCAGCAGGAAGGGGCGGATCATGGTGTTGGATATCCTTCGATAAGCAGATCGACCAGCCAGAGGATGTCCTGCTCGTCGAGCAGCGCATTCCAGCCGGGCATGGCGGTGCCGGGGCGACCGTGGGTGACGGTGGCGATAAGGCTGTCGCGGGGTTTGCCGGCCAGTGCGTCGCGGGTGATCGCGGGGCCGAGGCCGCCGGTCATGCGCAGGCCGTGGCAGGAGCCGCAGTCCTGCACGAGAAGGTATTCGAGTTGCGCCTGGCGTTCGGCGGTAGGGTTGCCGGCCAGTGCGACGGGAATCAGGAGGAGGGACGCCAGAGCGAGCCCCAGACGTGTAACTGCGTGTCGGGACATGGTCATGGCGGCCTCCTGGGCGCTGCGTTACTTGAGGCTCAGAACCCACTCGGCGAGAGTCTTGGCTTCTTCTTCGGTTACTGCGTTTGGCGGCATCGGGATTGGACCCCAGACGCCCTGGCTACCGTTCTTGATATGGCCGGCGAGCAGGTCGGCAGCGCCTTCCTGGCCTGCGTATTTGGCAGCAACTTCCTTCAGTGCCGGGCCGACCATTTTCATGTCGACGTTGTGGCAGGCAGCGCAAGGCTTGCTCTTGAACAGCGCTTCGCCGTCCTGAGCCATCGCTGGCTGCAGAACCAGAGCGCCGCCCATTGCAAGCAGAGGGATGAGAATTTTCTTCATGGATACTTCCTCAAGGCTAAGTGGGGGAGGTCTTGAAGCCCGCCCCAGGGTGTCCGACATAAGTGTGTCGGAACATGCACGTTAAATTTACCGGTTGTGTGAAGCAACCTTTTGTCCCTGGTCATGGTAATGGTCGAGGGCGGTGAATGGCCTCGTATCCGGGGACTTTTCGGTACGGCTTGAGGATGCGGCAGCGAGCGGGTAGGCGTCCTTGATTGCAATCAACCTGAACAGCCTCAGCGGTGACTGCGACAATCTGGCGCATGGGTGCAGGCTTTGCTGGGGTGCCGGATTACGCCTTCGGATAATTCGACCTACGACTGTAGGAGTGGGCCATGCCCACGAATAGGGCATGTACCTTGGCATGGTCTCTTTCACGAGCATGGCCCGTTCCTACGAAAGCGGGCGTTGCGCTGGTCAGAAATGGTGACTGCAGAGGGGCGGTTGGCGGGACCGGCGTTGCGCCGGTCCCGCGCGGTGTCGCTGCGTCAGGGGTCGCCTGGTTACAGCTTGGAGGCGGTGATATCGCCTTCGGCGTCGATGCCCAGCTTGTAGCCGAGCGAGACATGGTGGAAACGACCGGTCGCGCTGTCGTCATGGATGGCAAAGCCGAAGTTGTAGGTGTTGCCTGGTGCCAGGCTGACATCGCCCTCGGCACCCGTCAGCTTGCGGGTAAAGACCACAGACCAGGTGTCACCGTCGAGCTTGCCTTCGGCGCCCACCAGAGCCTGGCCGCCTTCCATTTCGCGATGATCGGCGACGTAGCCGTCGAAGGCCTTGTTCTCGCCACTACGCCACTGGTTCAGGTCGTAGTAGATGCCATTGGCCAGCGAGCCGTCCTTGACGTATTTGGTCTTGCTGTCGTCTGCGCCGGGCATGGTGCGGGCGTCGCCGTGGCAGCTGGCCCAGCAGCCGGACTGCCCAGCCAGTTCGACCTTGTCGCCGGCTTCGAGCATGTAGGCGATCTTGACCGGATTCTGCTCATCCATCGCCGGGCTGCCGGAGGCTGCTGGCTGCTTCCAGGAAAAGCGTAAGTAGAGGTTTTCGCCGTCATGGGCGGCCTGGACGGTAGTGGCGATGAACGCAGCCTTGCCGGCAATCGGCGAGGGTTCGATCTTTTTGCCGCTGACGATCTTCTGGCCGATGTCGGCAAGCTCCTCGGAGTGGCAGGCCGCGCAGGTTTCGCCTCTTCGTAGCACCCGCGCACCGCCGTGCTCGGTACCCTTGGTGATCCATTCCACTGGCGATACGCCTGGGTAGAACACGCCGGTTTCAACAGTGGGTATGGCGCTCCAGTCGGCGGGCGCAGCCGCCAGGGCGTTGTGTGCGGCCAGGGCCAGTACGGCACTGACAGCACTGGCCATCATGGTCTTGTTCATATTCGCTTCCTCGTCATCGGGTTCTTTATCAGCGATGGTTGGCTGGCCCACCTGGAACGGCTGGTCACTCTTCGTCTTCTTCGGTCATGCCTTCGGGCAAGTGGTGGGCAATCCCCTTGTGGCAGTTGATGCAGGTCATGTTGTCTTCGGCGGCCATCTTGTGTTGCATGCGCGCACGCTGCTTCTGCTTTTCAGAGCTCATGCTTTCCAGGCTGTGGCAGTTGCGGCATTCGCGTGAGTCGTTGCCTTCCATCCGGGCCCACTCGCGGCGCGCCAACGTCAGGCGTTTGGCCTCGAATTTCTCCGGCGTGTTGATGGTGCCGGTGATCTTGCCCCAGACTTCCTTGGAGGCCTCGATCTTGCGCACCATCTTGTGTGTCCACTCCCTGGGTACGTGGCAATCGGGGCAGGTTGCGCGAACGCCGGTACGGTTTTCGTAGTGGATGGTTTCCTTGTATTCGGGATAGACGTTGTCGCCCATCTCGTGGCAGGAAATACAGAAGGTTTCCGTATTGGTGGCTTCCATGGCGGTGTTGAAGCCGCCCCAGAGGATCACTCCGGCAGCAATGCCCACGATGAGAAGTGTGCCAAGCGAATACCGCGTGCTTGGCCGACGCAAAAAGGCAAGGCGACTGGTTTTCTTGGGTGTTTCGTTGCTGTCATGGTCTTTCATGGGTTTCGTTCCTTGCCTGACCCCTGCGCCGCAGCGCAGGGGCCGTAGCAGGTTGCCTAGGGCCGGTTAGTACACGTCATGCATGGTGTTGAAGACGTTGAACTTGCCGGTTGGCGTGATCACTTCCGGGCTGGTAATGACCGACTTGACCTTCAGCGTCTTGTCGTCATAAACCACAACCGCGGACTGGTCAGCCTTGCCACCCCACAGGGAAATCCACACTTCGTCACCCGCTTTGTTGTACTCAGGCTGCACCGCACGGCGAATTGCAGCGCCCTGTGGCAGACCGGAGTCCTTGCCCACGTTCAGCACGCGAGGTGCTTTACTCAGGTCGTTCATGTCGTAGACATAAACGGACTCGGCCAGCTCACGCTCTGGGTTCATCGGGGCGTCGGCCCAGAAGTTGCTGGATTTCGGGTGAGTCTTGACGAACAGGTTGCCCGCCCCCGGCATCTTCAGCTCTTGCACCACCTTCCAGTTGTGCTCCGCATACTTCTTGAACTTCTTCTCTTCAGAAGGAGTAGAAATCAGGGAAACCACGTCGTCACCCAGGTGACCTGTTGCCCAGACAGGACCAAACTGAGGGTGGACAAAGTTGGCACCACGACCCGGGTGAGGAATCTTGGCGGTGTCTACGATGGCAGCCAGCTTGCCGGTCTTGGTGTCAACCGCAGCGACCTGGTTGGAGGCGTTGGCCGCGACCAGGAAGTAACGCTTTGAAGCATCCCAGCCGCCGTCATGCAGGAACTTGGACGATGCAATCGTAGTGGTTTTCAGGTTGTCGAGGTCGGTGTAGTCAACCAGCAGAATCTGTCCGGTTTCCTTGACGCTCACGACCCACTCGGGCTTGCCTGGGTGGGCAACAATAGAGGCAACACGTGGCTCAGGGTGATATTCACCGTCCACGGTCTGGCCACGAGTGGAAACAACTTTGATTGGCTCCAGGGTCAGACCATCCACAATGCCGTACTGTGGCGGCCAATAGGTACCACCGATCAGGTACTTGTCTTCGTAGCCCTTGAACTTGGACACGTCAACGGAGCGCATGTCAGAACCAAAGCGAACAGTCGCAACGGTCACCGGCTCTTCAGGCCACAGGTCAATGATGGTGGTCAGACCGTCACGTCCGGTGGTGTACACGTAGCGACCGGATGCGGACATGCGGGAGATGTGTACGGCATAACCACTTTCCAGAATCTTCCAGATCTTGTGGGTATCACCGTCGATCAGGGCTAGCTTGCCCGCGTCACGCAGGGTGACCGCGAACACGTTGTCTAGGTTGATCTTGTTCATCTGCTTGGTTACACGCTCTTCAAGCGGAACGATCAGGTTCCAGCTGTCTTTCATGTCCTGCAGGGAGAACTCTGGCGGAACGGGTGGCTCGTGCTGTACATAGCGGGCCATCATGTTGATTTCTTCAGGAGTCAGGATGTCGTCATAGTTGACCATCCCGCCTTCGGTGCCATACGCAATGATGTTTTCCAGGCGTTTGGTACCCAGCTTGAGTGTGCCGCCTTCGGTTTTCTGGCCGTTCTCGATCTTTTCCCAGTGCGGCTCAAGGTTCTTGCCGGTGGCGCCTTTGCGCAGCACGCCATGGCAGCCGGCGCAGCGTTCGAAGTAGATCTTCTTGGCGGTTTCTTTCTCGTCCGCCGTCATGTCGGGAGCGGCAGCCTGGGCGACTGCCAGGCCGAGCAGTGAGATGCCGGCGATCAGGCCGGCGAGTAGGGGCTTAACAACGTTGCTCATGGGTGTCTCTCCTGTGGAGCGCTTGTGGCGGCTCCTGCTAGTTACAACGGTGTGGCAGTTCCTTGGTGTTTCTTGTTGTGTGCGTTTTCATCCTAGAGAGGGCTCTGACGAATGCGCTTGATGGCGGTCAAGAGAGGTTCCGTACCCCCTCAAACGTGACGCCATGTCGCGGATAGGTTTAAACGTGCAGCCAAAAGTTTCAAAATAACGACAGTTAGTCGACTTCTGTCGGGATTGTGTCGATGGGTGCAGCATCGAAGCAGCCTTCATTTCGATCAGGGCTTGACCGTGATCAAGCTTCGCTGGCGGATGGCTTGAGGGGATGACGCCGTGACGGGTACTTTGGCGGCAGATCAATTAACCAACCGTTGCAGTGAGGTATTGCCAATGAATGCGCCCGAGAGCCTTGCCGGTCTGAATGACGCGCCGTTCTACCAAGCGCTGGGCAATGAAGAGGTGCTGTTCGAGCAGGCCTGGCGGCACGGCATGCCGGTACTGATCAAGGGGCCAACCGGCTGCGGCAAGACCCGTTTCGTCCAGCATATGGCGCATCGCCTGAACCTGCCGCTGTACACCGTGGCCTGTCATGACGACTTATCCGCTGCTGACCTGGTGGGGCGCCACCTGATCGGCACCCAGGGCACCTGGTGGCAGGACGGCCCGCTAACCCGTGCGGTGCGTGAGGGCGGCATCTGCTATCTGGACGAAGTGGTCGAGGCGCGCCAGGACACCGCCGTGGTGCTGCACCCGCTGGCCGATGATCGCCGCGAACTGTTCATCGAGCGTACCGGCGAGGCGATCAAAGCGCCGCCGGGCTTCATGCTGGTGGTCAGCTACAATCCCGGCTACCAGAACCTGCTCAAGGGCATGAAACCCAGTACCCGGCAACGTTTCGTAGCCATGCGGTTCGATTATCCGTCGGCGGCCGAGGAAGTGCGCATCGTCGCCAACGAGGCGCAGGTGGATCTCGAACTGGCGGCGCAGATCGTCAAGCTGGGCCAGGCGCTGCGCCGACTTGAGCAGCACGATCTGGAAGAAGTTGCCTCGACCCGCCTGCTGATCTTCGCCGCGCGCATGATCCGCTCCGGCATGAGCCCGCGCGAAGCCTGCATGGCGTGCCTTGCCGAGCCGCTGTCGGATGATGTGCAAACCGTTGCTGCGCTGATGGATGTTGTCGATGTCCACTTTGCCTGACGCCACGGCTGGGGCAGGCCGGCGTCTGCCGGGCGACCTGGCGATGTGGTTCTTCATTCTTGTCGAGCTGTCGTGCTTCGCGATCCTGATCCTGGCCTTCGCTGTCACCCAGTTGCTGCATCCCGAAATGTTCTCGCAAAGTCGCGCGTCGCTTGATAGCTCGACTGGGCTGGCGTTGACACTCAGCCTGCTGACCTCCGGCCTGTTCGCTGCGCTGGCGGTGGAGCAGGTACGCCTGGATCAGTCACGACGTGCTGCCTGGCTGCTGCTGGCGGCGCTGCTGACCTCATGCATCTATGTGGTGCTCAAACTCAATGAATACAGCCACCTGTCCAGCCTGGGGCTGGGCATGGAGCACAACACCTTCTTCACCCTGTACTGGATTCTCACCGGCTTCCACTTCCTGCACGTACTGCTGGGCATGGTGATTCTCGGTTGGATGGCCGAACTCTGCCGGCGTCGTGCGTACAGCGCGCAGAGTCACGCAGGGATGGAGTCCGGAGTGCTCTATTGGCACATGGTCGATATGGTCTGGGTGCTGTTGTTCCCCCTGGTTTATGTACTTAACTGACGAGGTTGCGATGTCCGCTTCGAAGGTGCTGATCGGCTGCTGGTTCGGTCTGGCGGTGCTCTCTATCGCTACCGTTGTCCTTGGCAGCTCGGGCTCGACCCTGCTGCTGGCCGCCTGCGTGCTGGTGGTCGCCTTGCTCAAGGCCTGGTTGATCTCCGATGGCTTCATGGAGTTGCGCCACGCACCCATCCAGTGGCGCCTGCTGCTGGCGACCTGGCCGGTGGCTATGGCGGGCGGCATTCTGCTAGCGATGCTGCTTTGAAATAGCTGCAAACCTCCAGCTTCGTAGGATGGAATCGCCGCAGGCGCTTCCGTCGCTGATACTGCTCGAAATCCAGACTACGCCTTCGGCTAATCCGGACTACGGAGCTATCGGCTACGGTCTGGCTCGCGTAGGAGTGGGCCATGCCCACGAACAAGCACTGGCCCCAGGGTAGGGTTTCCTTCACAGGCATGGCCCGTTCCCACAAAGATTTTCGCCTTCCGCTCGATAGCTTTTCCCCCCTCCGTTGCTCAAATTTCATGCAGAAAAAAACACCTGCGCGTACCTGCCGCCTGCCTTCTTCAATACCCGACCTCTTTGATCAGATGTTCTTGATTGGCATCAAGCGGATTTAGATAGCTGCCTTCTTAAACTGGCGACGCCAAGCCATGAGGAGGCGACCATGTCCGAGACCTTCACCAAGGGAATGGCCAGGAATATTTACTTCGGGGGAAGCATCTTCTTCTTCCTGGTATTCCTGGGCCTGACCTATCACACAGAGCAGACTTTTCCAGAGCGTACTAACGCTTCGGAGTTGACCGAGGCGGTAGTGCGCGGCAAGGAAGTCTGGGAAAACAACAACTGCATTGGCTGTCACAGCCTGCTTGGTGAAGGCGCCTACTTCGCGCCGGAGCTGGGTAATGTCTTCGTTCGACGTGGTGAGGATGCGGCCTTCAAGCCCTTCCTGGCCGCTTGGATGAAAGCTCAGCCGCTGGGCGTACCAGGGCGCAGGGCAATGCCGCAGTTCAACCTTAGCGAGCAGGAAGTGGATGATCTGGCGGAGTTCCTCAAGTGGACTTCGAAGATCGATACCAACAACTGGCCGCCAAACAAGGAGGGTTGAGACATGAGCATCATGAACCCGCATCTCAAGTTCCAATCGCAGGCGGTCGCCAAGCCTTACTTCGTATTTGCTCTGATCCTGTTCGTCGGGCAGGTCGTGTTCGGCCTGATCATGGGCCTGCAGTACATCGTGGGTGACTTCCTGTTCCCGCTGATCCCTTTCAACGTGGCGCGGATGGTTCACACCAACCTGCTGATCGTCTGGTTGCTGTTCGGCTTCATGGGCGCTGCCTACTACCTCATCCCTGAGGAAGCGGACCGCGAACTGCACAGCCCGAAGCTGGCCATCATCCTCTTCTGGGTATTTGCCGCGGCCGGCGTGCTGACCATTCTCGGCTACCTGCTGGTGCCTTACGCCGCTCTGGCGCAGATGACCGGCAACCACTTGCTGCCGACCATGGGGCGAGAGTTCCTCGAGCAGCCGACGATCACCAAGGTGGGTATCGTGGTGGTGGCCCTGGGCTTCCTCTACAACGTCGGCATGACGCTGCTCAAAGGTCGCAAGACCGTAATCAGCACGGTGATGATGACCGGTCTGATCGGGCTCGCAGTGTTCTTCCTGTTCGCCTTCTACAACCCGGAAAACCTATCGCGCGACAAGTACTACTGGTGGTTTGTGGTGCACCTGTGGGTTGAGGGCGTGTGGGAGCTGATCATGGGTTCGATGCTGGCCTTCGTCCTGATCAAGGTCACCGGTGTCGACCGCGAAGTGATCGAGAAGTGGCTCTATGTGATTGTTGCGATGGCGCTGATCACCGGCATCATCGGTACCGGTCACCATTTCTTCTGGATTGGTGCGCCTGTGGTCTGGTTGTGGCTTGGGTCGATCTTCTCCGCGCTGGAGCCGCTGCCGTTCTTCGCCATGGTGCTGTTCTCGCTGAACATGGTGCGGCGTCGTCGGCGTGACCACCCGAACAAGGCCGCCTCGCTGTGGGCCATCGGCACTACCGTGACCGCGTTCTTCGGGGCAGGCGTATGGGGCTTCATGCACACGCTGGCTCCGGTGAACTACTACACCCACGGTTCGCAGCTGACTGCCGCTCACGGGCACCTGGCCTTCTACGGTGCCTACGCGATGATCGTGATGACCATGATCAGCTACGCCATGCCGCGTCTGCGTGGCCTGGGTGAAGCGCCGGATGCACGGGCACAGCGCATCGAGATCTGGGGCTTCTGGCTGATGACCGTCTCCATGGTTGCCATCACCCTGTTCCTGACCGCCGCCGGTGTGGTGCAGATCTGGCTGCAGCGTATCCCTGCAGACGGCGCCGCCATGTCGTTCATGAATACGACTGACCAGCTGATGATCTTCTTCTGGCTGCGTCTGATCGCCGGGGTGTTCTTCCTGATCGGCCTGGTTTGCTACCTGTACAGCTTCAGGCAGCGTGGCCGGGTAACCGCTGACGATACGGTTCCAGCCATCGCTGCAGCCTGAGTCGCTGGTGATGTGAACTGACGGCCCGGCTGACCTAGCGGGCCGTTGCTGTTTTGAAGTTGGCAGATTGTTCTGAATGCACTGGGAGTAAACGCCATGGCCTTTGCGATCGAAGTCGAAGAGTGGGTCGGCAGTGTCTGGCACCGCTTCATCACCCGCCGCGCGAGCCCGGACTTTCCCGAAGCCCGAGTCGAGCTGGAAAGCATGCGGCGTCCGCTGTCGGTGCTGTTTCGGGCCATGGGCGGCGCCAGTGGTGTGGGTGTCGAAGCAGCCAACACGCGTGATCTGACGTTGCGGCGCAACCTGCTGCAACAGGTTGCCGGGACCTGCAAGCAATTGCCGGTGGCCTGGTGCGATGCGAGCAATCTGCGTTTGCCACAAAGCCTCGCGGTGTTCCCCGAGGTCGAGCTCAATCAGGATCTGTATCGCTGGCTGGCGCTGCTTGCAGCACAGGCGGGCGAGATGCGCCACTGGGCGCGCGACAATCAGCGCTGGACCCAGTCGTTGCTCCAGCACTATCCCGCGATGCGGCCGCGCTATGAGCGGCTGGTGGAGGCGCACCTGCTGCTGCGTCCCGATCCCGACACGCTGCCCAAGGCTGAAGGTGCGCTGGAGCGCGCACTGCGTCAGGCATTGTGCGAACCCGGCAGCGTCGGGCAGTTTCCGCGCAGCGAAATCGCTCCGTGGCCACTGCCGATGTGGTTGTATCCAGCGGAAAATCTTGGTGTACCGCAGGCTACCGAGCTTGCCGATGAGGACCCGGACAACAATCTGCAGGCGCCGGCCACCGAGCAGAAAGGCATGCGCAAGCGCGCCAAGCGCGTCGAGGAAAACTCCGGCAAGGGCGGCCTGATGCTGTTTCGCCTGGAGAACCTGTTCAGCTGGACCGAGCATGTCGAGCTGGACCGCCAGAGCGACGACAGTGAAAACGAGGACGCCTCGCGCGTGGCCGAGGATCTCGATGAAATCGCCATGTCGCGCCAGCGCATGCGTAAGGGCGGCGGGTTAAAGCTGCACCTGGACCTGCCACCCGCTGATGTTGACGATATTCCGCTGGGCGAAGGCATCAAGCTGCCGGAGTGGGACTATCGGAAACAGAGCCTGCAGGAAAATTTCGTCAATCTGCAGATGATGCTGCCACGTGGCTCCGAACCACAGGGCCTGCCGCTGCGCCTAAGTCCGCTGGCGCGCAAGCTGCGCCGCCAGTTCGAACACCTGCGTAACGACCCGCAATGGTTTCGCGGCCAGCCGCAGGGTTCGGAACTGGACATGCAGGCCTGGCTGGATTTTCACGTCGAGCGCCAGCATGGCCAGTGCGCCGAGCGTGGCCTGTTTATGGAGCAGCGTCAGAGCCGTCGCGACCTGGCCTGCCTGTTGCTGGCCGACCTGTCGATGTCCACCGATGCGCACCTGGACAACGAGCACCGGGTCATCGACGTGATCACCGACAGCCTGCTGCTGTTCGGCGAGGCGCTGTCGGCGGTGGGTGACGAATTCGCGCTGTACGGCTTCTCCTCGTTGCGCCGCCATCAGGTGCGAATGCAGGAGCTCAAGCGGTTCCGCCAGCCCTACGGCGACGAAACCCGCGGGCGGATTCAGGCGCTCAAGCCCGGCTTCTACACCCGCATGGGGGCGGCGATACGCCAGGCCACCGAGCTGCTCGGCAAATGCCCGCAGCGGCGCAAGCTGCTGTTGCTGGTGACCGATGGCAAGCCCAATGATCTGGATATCTACGAGGGCCGCTACGGCGTCGAAGATACTCGCGAGGCGGTCCTTGAGGCCCGCCGTCAGGGGCTGGTGCCGTTCTGCATCACCATCGACAGCGAGGCCGGCGATTACCTGCCATACATGTTCGGCGCCAACGGCTACACCCTGATCAAGGAGCCGCAGCAACTCCCGTTCCGCCTGCCGCAACTGTACAAGCAGCTGACGCAGCGCTGAGGTTTTACCCGCCACCGGTAGGAGCGAGCCACGCTCGCGAACGGACTTGCACCTGAGCACAAGCCCTTCACGGGCATGGCCCGTTCCCACATAAGGGGCAGTGACCCGCCCAGTAGGAGCGAGCCGCGCTCGCGAACGGACTCGCACCTGAGCACAAGCCCTTCATAGCATCGCCCGCCCCCACAATCTGCCCACACAACTTGTGGGTTGGACTCGAGGTGGATGAAAAGCGGCATCCTTCTGCGCCAGCTTTATGTGTGCTGCTGTTACAATGTCGCCTTTTCGCTTCTGGAGTTTCTCCGGTGTCTGTCGTGTTCGTCGCTGCTTCCCAATTGCCGACGCCGTTTGGCGTGTTCACCATGCATGGCTTTCTCGATCAGGAGACCGGCAAGGAGCATGTCGTACTGACCATGGGCGACGTCGCTGACGGCAAGCCTGTGCTGGGCCGCCTGCATTCGGAATGCCTTACCGGTGATGCGCTGTTCAGCTTGCGCTGTGATTGCGGCTTTCAGCTCGAGGCAGCTTTGGCGGCCATTTCCAAAGAAGGCCGCGGGGCGCTGCTGTATCTGCGTCAGGAAGGCCGGGGCATTGGCCTGCTGAACAAGATTCGCGCATACGAGTTGCAGGATCAGGGCGCCGATACCGTCGAAGCCAACGAGCGCCTGGGCTTTGCCCCCGACATGCGTGATTACGCGATATGCCTGCCGATGCTAGACCATCTGGGTATATCGGAAATCAAGCTGATGACCAACAATCCGCGCAAGGTCAAGGCGCTGCAGGGCTTCGGCATTCGCGTTGCCGAGCGCATGCCACTGCAGATCGCGCATAACCCGCACAATCGTAAATACCTCGCCACCAAGGCCGGCAAGCTCGGCCATCTGCTTGGCGAAATTCATCAGGGCGAAGCTGAGCAATCATGACGCGTAGCGAACAAAGGAACGGGCTGACTCGGGTCTGGTGGACCTGGCTGGCGCTATGCATATTGCCTTGGGTTCTGTTGAGCTCCCTTGATCTCAATCTGGGTTTGCCGCCCATCGCGATTTTCATCACTGGCCTGTTTGCCCTGTTTCCAAGCCTCAAGGCGTTTTCGGCATTCAAACGCGCGCTCTTTGCCATGCAGGAGCGTGACCGGTCTGGGGAGAGTGCCCGTTGGGCCAACTTGCAGCGCACCCAGTTACTGGGTCTGTACTGGGCCAGCCTGCCTGCATGGCTAGGGGCGCTGGGCTCCATTTCTGGACTGGGCGGTGTGGCCTGCCTCCTGCTGGTCTTCGGCAGCCTGGTGACCTTGCTGCTCTATCGCATTCCGAAGCAGGTGCTCTGAGCTCGTTTTGTTGCGAACCCTAATTACGTCTTCGGCTAACCCAGGCTACGGTCTGTCCGGTTTTGTAGGATGGAATCGCCAAAGGCGCTTCCGTCATTGAGGTTTGCGCCGCGGCATATCGCGAGACCTGGATTACGTCTTTGGAACTCCGGATTATGCCTTCGGCTAATCCAGGCTACGGCTTCAAGTGGAAATGGGCTGTCTATCTCGGCTGGATGATGGGCGGCTGCGCCTCGAAATCCACATGCACCTCGACCTGGAATACCTCGGCCAGGTGTTCTGGCGTCAGCACCTGTTGCGGTGTGCCGGTGCGGTAAAGACGCCCCTGATGCATCAGGCACAGGCGGTCACAGTAGCGCGCGGCCAGGGCCAGATCGTGGATGGACACCAGCACGCCGCGCCCTTCGCCGGCGTATTGCCTGAGCAATTCGAGAATATGCCGCTGGTAATACAGGTCGAGGCTGGCCACCGGCTCGTCGGCGATCAGCACACCGGGCTCGCCGGCCAGCACGCGGGCCAGCCAGACGCGGGTTTGTTCACCGCCTGACAATTGATCGATGCGTCGCGTGCGCCACTGCCAGACGCCGGCCTGGTGCATGGCGTGGTGAATCTTGTCCGCATCTTCATCGCCCCAGGGCAGGCGGCCAAGGGTGACGATGTTTTCTACGTTCAAGGCCCAGGCGCTCTGGCTGGCCTGTGGCAGCAGCGCAACCTGGCGCGCCCGCTGGTTGGCGCTCAAACCCTGGCTGGGTTGGCCACCGATAAGCACCTGGCCACGATACCGCTGCACGCCGGCCAGGCAGTTGAGCAGGGTGGACTTGCCCGAACCATTGGGGCCGATGATGCCCAGCACCTCACCGGCATTGAGTGCCAGCTCGACGCCGTGCAGGCGCTCGTCCACGCTCAGATCGTGGGCACGAATCAGCTCCATTTCTGCCGCTCCCGCCAGACCAGCCAGATAAATAGCGGTGCGCCGATCAGCGATGTCAGCACGCCCAACTTGAGTTCGCGCCCCGGCGGTAACAGCCGCACCACCAGATCGGCACAGAGCACCAGCGTCGCACCGGCCAGTGCCGAGGGCAGCAGCAGACGATCCGGGCGATGATTGACCAGCGGGCGAATCAGGTGCGGCACGATCAGCCCGACGAAGCCGATTGCGCCGGCCACCGCCACCGCCGAGCCGACCAGCACCGCTGCGCCGAGGACGATCAGCCGACTGCCGCGTTTGACGTTCAGCCCCAGGCTCTGCGCGGCCTGCTCGCCGAGGCTCAGCCCGTAGAGCAGCGGGCGTTGGCGCAGGATCAGCAGGCTGCCGATCAACAGCGCCGGCAGCAGAATGCGCAGGTGATCCAGCCCGCGTTCGGACACCGAGCCCAGCAGCCAGAACACCAGTTCCTGCATGGCGAAGGGGTTGGGCGCGAAGTTCAGCACCATCGCCAGCGCGGCGCCGCTGACGGTGGAGATCGCCAGCCCGGCCATGATCACCATCGACGGGCGCGATGAGCCTGCCAGCGCCAGCATCAGGATCAAGGCGATGCCAGCACCGAGCAACCCGGCCAGCGCTGGTGCCATCTCGCCGGCGAAGGACAGCAAACCAAAGTAGAACACCGCTGCCGCACCGAGCGCCGCGCCCTGGCTGGCGCCGATCAGGCCGGGATCGGCCAGCGGATTGCGCAGCAGCCCTTGCAGCGCGGCGCCGGAAAGACCCAGCGCCGCGCCTACGCAGATGGCCAGCAGGGTGCGCGGCAGGCGTATGTCCCCGACCACGATGGCTTCCAGTGAATCTGCGCCGCGCAGCCAGTCATACAGCCCGCTGGCGACATTCACCGAGGTCGAGCCCAGGCTCAGCGAAAGCAGGAGGGCGAGCAGCAGCAACCCCGCGAGCAGCGGTGTGATCAGTCGAGCCATTGATGCAATTGCCCTATCAGTTCCCAGGTCCATGGTCCCGGACATTGCCAGCGCCAGAATTCGCTGGTCAGCCAGCGCTCGGCCGGTACCGCCCTGGCCAGTGCCGGGTGTTCGGCGAATTCATTGGCCCGCGCGCGATGCTTGGGCGCGGCCCAGAGGATTGCATCCGGCGGATCGCTGACGATGCGCTCCAGATCCAGACGCTGGTAACCCGGCTCGGTCAGGTAGTTGGTCCAGCCGGCGCGTTCGAGGATCTCATGCTCCAGCGTGCCCTGTCCGGTGCCGATGGCGTTGGCGCCGAGCAGCAGCAGGCGCTGCGGCCTGGCCGGTCGGGGCATGGGGGCAGGCACGGCACTGGCGAGTGTTTCCGGCAGTTGCAGTGCGCGCAGGAACTGTTTTTCGTAGCCCACCACCTGCTGCAGGGTGCGCGGCAGCGGCAGCACCTGTGTCTGCAAACCCAGGCTTTCCAGGCGCTGGCGCAGCTGCGTCGCCGAAAACTGGCCGGCCAGCACCAGATCGGGCCGCAGCGAGAAGATCTGTTCCAGGCTGCCATCGTGCACCGGCCACTCGGGACCGATCCAGTCGATGGGATAACGGTGTTGCAGCTGCGACAGAGCCACTACGTTTTTCCGGTCTGCGTGATGGGCGATCAGCCAATCGGCGCATAGACCGAGGGAGAGGATACGCTGGGGCGCGGCTGCGTGAGTCCAGCCTGGCAGCGCCAGGGTCAGAATCAGCAGTGGAATTGCCAGGCGCAACATGATGGAGGAAGCCTTGTCGGGGGAACCCTGGCGTTACGCCAGGGTGGGGGTATATCGGGTTGCCGGGCGAGCCGGCAACCTGTGGGTTACAGCTGGGGCGTCCAGGTCATGCCAATCATCACGCTTGCGGGTGTTTCCTGATAGCCGTATTCCTGGCCATCGTAGCGGTACACCAGGCGGCTGTAGTCCTTGTCCAGGATGTTGGCCAGCTTTATGTCGAAGGCCAGTTCGTTGCTGGCTTGCCAACTGGCGCGCAGGTCCAGAACGCCGTAACCGGACAGCTCCGTGGTGTTGGTGGCGTTCCCGTAGCTGCTGCTGACAGCGGTGAAGCTGGCGCCGACGCCGATATCGCCGAACTGACGATCCAGATTCAGGCTCAGCGTGCGCTTGGCGCGGTTGGATAGGGTGTGGCCTGTCTCCCGGTCGCGCGGGTCGATAATGCTAAGGCCAAATTCACCGTGCCAGCCATACAGTTCTTGCTTCAGTGAGGCCTCAAAACCATTGACTCTGGCACGGTTGATGTTTGCCGTGGTGCCTTCCCATGGAGAATCGTTAGTCGTTACGGTGGCGATCAGATCTCGGAAATCTGTCCGGTACAGTGAGGCTTCCAGCTTGGTGGTCGGGCCTAACTGGCTGCGCCATTGAAATTCATAGCTGCGGGATTTTTCCGGTTTCAGGTTCGGGTTGCCTTGGTAGCCGTCATACAGGGGCCAGTAGAGGTCGGCAAAGGTGGGTACGCGGAATCCTTCGGAGTAGGACAGGGTCACCTGGTTATCCGCGTTGAGTTGGTAGCTCAATGCACCATTGAAGGTGTTCTCAGTTCCGAATTGCTGGTTGTCATCATGGCGCATGCCCAGTTCGGTACCGAAGCGCTCACCCTGAAAACTATGCTGGATAAAGGCGGCCTTGTTGTCGCGGTTGCTCACCGCAAACTCATTGCTGCTACGAACCTTGTCATTCAGATAATCGAGGCCCAGGCGCAGGTTGTGGCCATTGCCCAGGCTCAGGGTGTTGAGCCAGTTGGCCGAGTCGCGGTAAGTGTTGTTGACCGTGCTGCCGGGAAACAGCTTGTCGAAGTTCTCCTGCTTGTCCTCACTGTGGCCGAGTTCGATACGGCTGCGCCAGATATCGTTGATACGACCGTCCAGCCAGACGGTGCTAGTGCTGACGCTGTATTCGTCGTAGAGAGCGGCAGGCACAGAGGCACCCCATGGCGGAATGGTATCGTCCCAGCGCCCGGAGGGGTTATCGATCTCGGTCTTGCCGCGCTGATCGAGCACAGTGAAGCCTGCTTCAAGATCGTCGGTAAAGCTGTGGCTCAAGCTCAGGGCCAGGGAACGGTTGCGATAGGCATCGTGGTCCGCATCGCTGGCGAAGGAGGTGCGGGTACGGTCGATGCCGGCGGTTTCCTCCAGCCCGGCGGACAGGTTGAAACGGGTGCGCTCATCGCCACCGGACAGGCCCAGGGTGCGTTCCCAGGTGCTGTCGCTGCCACCGGCGATGCGCACGTAAGGGCGCAGTCCTTCGCCTTCGCCACGGCGGGTGAATATCTGGATCACGCCGCCCATGGCGTCGGCACCGTGGATGGCCGAACGTGAACCGCGCAGCACTTCGATACGCTCGATCTGATCGACGCTCAGGTATTGCAGGCTGGCGCTGCCGGCGGTGGCCGAACCAGCCCGAACGCCATCGATCAGGACCAGGGTTTGTGCGGTGCTGGTGCCACGGATGGACAGGCTGTACAGCCCGCCACGGCCACCATAGTTGGCAACCTGCACGCCGGGCACCTGGGTCAGCAACGCCGGTACGCTAGCCGGACGCAGCCGCTCGATATCCGCACGGGTGAATACGGTGCTGGCCGCGCTGCTGTCGTTGCGCTGTTCCACATCACGGTTGGCGGTAATCAGGGTGTCGGAAAGCTTCAGCGCATCCTCGCGGGACGGTGTTTGGGCGAGTGCCAGGCTGGGCGTCAGAGCGATGGCCAGGGCCAAACGGGACAGTTTCATCGGTAGAAATCCTCAAAAGAACAAAGCACTTTTGAGGAGGGCAGGAACAAGCGCGAAATCGAAATACAGGCAGCCACGCTTGACGGTGCTGCCCTCCGCAACACCAGTCGAATCCGCTCAGGCCGGTCTCCGGGCTCTCGACTCGCATCACACTCGCCTTCCCATGTCGAAACACAGTGGCCTTGAGTGGACGGCGATCACAGGGATCGCGGTCGATTACCGTTGCGGGGGCAGCGCCGGGATTGTTCGATTGAACGCACCGGCTTCCCGTTTAATGCGCGCCTTGCGGCGGCACACCTGAATGGAAAACGCGCGCACCATAGCCGGCGGTGCGCCGGATGGCAATGATCGAGGTTAAGAATGGCCGCGTGCCGGCTGTTTGCATGGTGCCGTTTTCTTTGATGGAAGCGGGCGTGCCCGTGAGCTTTGTGTGGGCACAGGGAAAGCTCGCGAATGAATTCGCTCTTACAGGTCCTGGCACAGGCTCCGACTGCAGCGGAGCAGCTCACCATGGCCGACTGGCCGGAGAAACGCTGCCTCGAGTGGTTCGCCAAGCACTAAATGATGCATCGCGCGAATCGGTCCAGCATGGGTGATCAACAAGGCGTCGCTGCTTGCGATCTCGGCAAGGAAGTCGTGCAGGCGTGCCAGCAGCTCGGGCAGGGATTCGCCATCGGGGGGCGACGCAGTTTGCCAGTTGTCGCCCCAGTGCCGGGCTTCTGGGGAATCCAGCTCTTTCCAGGTGCGGCCCTCCCAGGCGCCGAAGTTCAGCTCCATCAGCCGCGCATCGGTGCGGTAGGGCACGTTCAGCGCGTCGGCCAAGCTGCGGCAGCGAAGGCTGGGGCTGCACCATACCGGCGGCAGGCCGTCGGGAAACTGCACTGCCAGCGCTTCCCGCACGGCTCGCGCTTCCTCGGCGAAGCTGTCCGCCAGCGGCACATCCAGCTGGCCGTAGCACAGGCCGGAAGCTGCCACGCGGGTGTGGCGAATCAGATAAAGCGACACAACGCCAACACGCCCAGGAGGAAGGTCAGTTCGCTCAGCTGCTGCAGCGCACCCAGACAGTCCCCGGTGAAGCCGCCGATCCACTTGCGCAGCCAGCGGGCGAACCAGAAGCGCAAGGCGATCAGCGGCAGCAATGCCAGCCAGAACAGCCCCGGCACTTCGATCCAGATAAACGGCAACAGCGCTAAGGTTGCCGCGATCAGCAAGCCCATCGGCGACATCTGCACCGCCAATGGCTTGGCCTTTCCTTTAGAGCGCGCATAGGCCTCGGTGAGCATCATGCTGGCAGCGTTAAGCCGGCTGACCGCGTGGGCCAGGATCATCACCGGGATGATCAGCGCGGTGGGCAGCGCGTTCAGTAGCAGGAACTTGCCTGCCAAGGTGCCGATAAGCGCGGTGGCGCCGTAGGTGCCCAGGCGTGAGTCCTGCATGATCGTGAGGATGCGCTCGCGTTCCCAGCCGCCGCCCATGCCGTCCATGCAGTCGGCCAGACCGTCTTCGTGGAAGCAGCCGGTCAGCAACAGGCTGAACACCATGCTCAGTAGGAGCGCCACCGGTTCGGGCCACAGAAAGGTTGCACCCCAGTAGATCAGCGCGCAGAGCGTGCCGATCAGGGTGCCGATCAGCGGGAAATAGATCGCCGCCTGGTTGAGCTCGTCCTCGGAGTAGGGCACTCGCGCTGGGATCGGGATGCGGGTGAAGAATTGCAACGACAGCAGGAAACGGTCGCTCTCGCGACGCCAGATGGTGCGCTGGTTCATTGTGCGTCCCCACTACTGACGCCGGCTTCCTCGAACGACGCCATCTCATTGAGAAAACCGCAGGCGGCCTGCAGCAGTGGCCAGGCCAGCACCGCACCGCTGCCTTCACCAAGGCGCAGATCCAGCTGCAGCAGCGGCGTGGCTTGCAGATAGTCCAGCAGCAGTGGATGGCCGCCTTCCTGGGAGCGGTGGCCGAACACTGCGTAGTCGCGTACTGCTGGCTCGATACGCATGGCCGCCAGTAGAGCTGCGCTGGCGATAAAGCCGTCGATGATGATCAGTGCGCCTTTCTCAGCAGCGCCGAGCATGGCGCCGGTCATCATCACCACCTCGAAGCCGCCGACCTCGGCGAGAATGTCGAGCACATCATGCGGGCCGGGGCCGACTCGCGCAGCGACGGCTTCAAGGGTCGCGATCTTGCACGCCAGCCCCGCGTCGTCCAGCCCAGTGCCGCGGCCTGTGCTGGCCGCAATCGGCAGCCCGGCGAGAAAGTGCGCCAGGAGCGTGGCGCTGGAGGTGTTGCCGATGCCCATCTCGCCGAAAGCGAGCGCATTGCTGCCTTTTTCAACTTCCTCATGGGCGATGCGCCGGCCGGTTTCCAGACCTTGAACGGCCTGAGCCATGCTCATGGCAGCAGTTTCCAGCGCATTGGCGGTGCCATAGCCGAGCTTCTCGTGGCGCATTGGTAGCTCACTGGGGAAGTCAGTGTTCACCCCGGCATCCACCACCTGCAGCGCAAAGCCCTGCTGCCGGGCGAAGATATTGGTGGCTGCTCCACCGGCGACGAAATTGAGCACCATTTGTGGCGTGACCTCGGCCGGATAGGCGCTGACCCCGGCGCGTGCCAGCCCATGGTCGGCGGCGAAGATGGTCAGGCTGGGGCGCTGCAGACTGGGGGTGAGGCTCTGCTGGATAAGGCCGATTTGCAGGGCCAGCGCTTCCAGTTGTCCCAGCGCGCCGAGGGGTTTGGTCTTGCGGTCGATCTTCTGGCGCAGGGCGGGAGCCAGCGCGGGATCGGGAGTGTGGATGATGAAACTCGGCAGGGATGACATGAAGGACTCGTACCAGTGGTGCGGCCTGCAGGCCGGGCCGCAAGGATCTAAAAGAGAGGGGAAGGTGCGTGTGTAGGGCTGAAAATAGGCCGCCACTGATCACAAAGTTGAATGCCTCAAGGCCGGATAAGTTCGGCCCTGAAGCTTGATCGTGGCGGTTTCCACCCTACGCCAGTCGTGCGCGTATCGCGGCCTCGATTCCCGCGGCATCCAGTCCGCATTCGGCGAGCATCTGCGAGGGTTTGGCGTGTTCGACGTAGATGTCTGGCAGGCCCAGCTGCAGCAGTGGCTTGACGATGGCTTGGCCAGCGAGGAATTCCGCCACAGCACTGCCGGCGCCACCCATGATGCTGTTTTCCTCGACAGTCACCAGCAGCTCGTGGGAGTCGGCCAACTGGCGAACCAGTGCCTCGTCCAGCGGCTTGACGAAGCGCATGTCGACGACGGTCGAGTCCAGGGTTTCGCCCACTTGCAGCGCCTCGGGCAACTGCACGCCGAATACCAGCAGGGCGACCCTCGAGCCTTGACGGCGGATCACGCCCTTGCCGATCTCCAGCGGTTCCAGGCCGGGCTCCAGCGCGGCGTTGGGGCCGGTACCGCGCGGATAACGCACGGCCGCCGGACCTTCGAACAGATAGCCGGTGGTAAGCATGCGGCGCATCTCGTTCTCGTCGCTGGGGGTCATGATCAACATGCCCGGAATGCAACGCAGATACGACAAATCGAAACTGCCGGCGTGGGTCGGACCGTCTTCGCCCACCAGGCCGGCGCGGTCGATGGCGAACAGCACGTCGAGGTTCTGCACCGCGACGTCATGGATCAACTGGTCGTAGGCGCGCTGGAGGAAGGTCGAGTAGATCGCCACTACTGGCTTGGCGCCTTCACAGGCCATGCCCGCGGCGAGGGTGACGGCGTGCTGCTCGGCAATGGCGACGTCGAAGTAGCGCTCCGGGAAGCGCTCGCTGAAGGCCACCAGATCCGAGCCTTCCTTCATCGCCGGAGTGATGCCCAGCAGGCGTGGATCGGCGGCGGCCATGTCACACAGCCACTGGCCGAAGATATTGGAATAGCGCGGGCCGGACGGTGCTTTCGGCTTCTGCGGGGCGTCTACAGGCTCGAGTTTGTTGATCGCGTGCCAAGTGATGGGATCAACCTCTGCCGGCGCGAAACCCTTGCCCTTCTTGGTTACCACGTGCAGGAACTGTGGCCCGGATAGGTCGCGCATGTTGCGCAACGTGGCGATCAGGGTTGGCAGGTCGTGGCCGTCGATGGGGCCGATGTAGTTCCAGCCAAGCTCTTCGAACAGGGTGCCGGGGACCAGCATGCCCTTGGCGTATTCCTCGGTGCGGCGGGCGATTTCCCAGGCGCCGGGTAGGCGCGACAGAACCTTCTTGCTGCCTTCGCGCATGCTGGTGTAGGTGCGGCTGGAAAGAATTTTCGCCAAGTAGTTGGACATGCCGCCAACGTTGCGCGAAATCGACATGTCGTTGTCGTTAAGCACCACCAGCATGTCGGCGCCAACTTCCGGGGCGTGGTTGAGCGCCTCGAAGGCCATGCCGGCGGTCAGTGCGCCGTCACCGATCACGGCGATGGATTTGCGCTTGTGGCCCTGCATGCGAGCGGCAATGGCCATGCCTAGTGCCGCGCTGATTGAGGTGCTGGAATGGCCGACGCCAAAGGTGTCGTACTCACTTTCGCTGCGGCGCGGAAAGGCGGCGAGGCCGTCTTTCTGGCGCAGGCTGACCATCTGTTCGCGACGTCCGGTAAGGATCTTGTGCGGGTAGGCCTGGTGGCCGACATCCCACACCAGACGGTCATCCGGCGTATCGAAAACGTAGTGCAGCGCGATGGTCAACTCGATGACGCCAAGACCTGCGCCGAAGTGCCCGCCGGTCTGACCGACGCTGTAAAGCAGCTCCAGGCGTAGCTCATTGGCGAGCTCTTCGAGTTCCGTCTCGCCCAGACGCCGCAGCTGCGCAGGCGTGGCGGCGCTGTCAAGGAGAGGCGTTTGCGGGCGAAGCCGAGGAATCTCATGGAACGTCTTGAGCATCTGGCGCATCGTTTTGGCTGAAAAAAGAGCCGCAGTTTACCCGATGGGCACTGCGATAAGAACCGCGGCGCCCGTGGTCGGCCCAGCGGTGCCGTTCATGCAGGATGTGGAGCCGAAAATCGATCAGCTGCGGCGCTCGACGATAAAGCGGGCCAACTCACGCAGGGGCTCAGCGCTGGTGCCGAAAGGCTGCAGTGCCTGTAGCGCCATATCGCGCAACTCCACGGCGTACGCCTTTGCCGCGTCCATGCCCAGCAAGGCCGGGTAGGTCGGCTTGTCGCGGGCGATATCGGCGCCCTGGTGCTTGCCGAGCGTGGCGGTGTCGCTTTCCACATCGAGAATGTCGTCCTGCACCTGAAAGGCCAGGCCGACGGCTTCGGCGTATTGCTGCAGCGCGGCCAGACTCACCTCATTGGCGCGCCCGCTGGACAGTGCGCCAAGGCGGACGGAGGCTTCGATCAGGGCGCCGGTCTTGTGCCGATGCATCAACTCCAGCGCTTCGCGGTCAAGCTTGATTGCCACCGAACCGAGGTCGATGGCCTGACCGCCGACCATTCCGGCGGGACCGGCGGCACGGGCCAGGCTGCTGAACATTTCCAGGCGCAGCGCCGGATCGGCCGGGTTGCGCGCCGGTGCGGCCAGGGCCTCGAAGGCGAGGCTTTGCAGACCGTCGCCCGCGAGAATCGCGCAGGCTTCGTCGAATGCCCTGTGGGTGGTCGGTTGGCCGCGACGCAGATCGTCATCATCCATCGCCGGCAGGTCGTCATGCACCAGCGAATAGGCGTGGATCAGCTCCACCGCACAGGCGGCGCCGTCGGCCTGCACTGCGTCGCCTTCGAGCGCTTCGCAGGCGGCATAGACCAACAGCGGGCGCACTCGCTTGCCGCCATTCATCACGCTGTAGCGCATGGCCTGGTAGAGACGTTCGAGCTGAGGGCGGGGTGGGACGAAAAGGGCGTTCAGGCAGTTGTCGACGCGCTGCTGGCAGCGCTGCTGGTAGGTGTCGATCATGCTGGAGGGGTCACTTCAAAGACGGTTTCCTGCAACTTGCCGTCGCGTTCCAGCAAAATCTGCACTTTCTGTTCAGCCTGGCTAAGTGCAGCCTGACAGTCGCGGGTCAGGCCGATGCCCTGCTCAAAGCAGGTCAGAGAATCTTCCAGCGACAGCTCGCCGCTTTCCAGTCGTTCGACCAGCTGTTGCAGCTCGGCGAGTGATTGTTCGAAATCGAGGGCAACTTTCTTGCGGGCCATGGCGGAACCTGTTCATTGGGCTGCTTTTAAACGGTCGCGACACTAGCAGAGCTGGGCGGAAAAAGCAGCCGTAAAGGGGTGTTTGCCCACTTGGCAGCAGGCGACTTCCTTTGACGATTGCGCAGGCAAGAAAGTGCCCGGCGGCAGTGTGACCGCCGGGGCTGAATCACTGAATGTAAGTCGTCCAGAAGTAATAGAGAGTCATGCTCGCGCCTACCAAGATCACGAAAAGCCGTAGCCAGCTGGCCGGCAGTTTCTGACTTAGCGCGCCGCCGGCATAACCGCCGAGGGTAGTGCCGACCAGCAGGATCGCCAGTTCGTACCAACTCACACGGCCGGCGATGATGAAGGTGGCGGTGGCGACGCTGTAAATCACCGCTGAGATGAGGTTCTTCAGCGCGTTGGCGCGCACTAGCGCATGGCCTTCGATGGAGAACGCCGCCAGTTGCAAGATGCCCATCCCCGCGCCGAAATAGCCGCCATAGATGGAAACCAGCCCGTGCGCGGCCAGGGACAGCGGCCCGTGGGGCGGTACTTCGCTGGCTTCCTTGCGGCGCGATGCCAGCCAGCGGCTGAGTAGCGGGCTGGCGGCGAACAGGGCAGTGGCCAGCAACAGCAGCCAGGGAATCAGCAGGCTGAACACATCGTCGCCGCTCACCAGCAACAGAATGCCGCCCAGCAGACCGCCAGCCAGGCCGGCCAGCAGCAAGGGCACCAAATAACGGCCCAGTGGGCGCAGGCTGGTACGTGCTGCCCAGGCGCCGGCGAGGCTTGCCGGCCAGAGTGCGACGGCATTGGTGGCATTGGCCGTCACCGGTGGCAGGCCGATGGCGAGCAGTGCCGGGAACGAAAAGAAGGTGCCGCCGCCGGCAAGGGCGTTCATCCCACCGGCGGCGAAACCGGCGACGATCAGCAGCAACATATCGAACAGGGACATCGTGGAGGCTCGGCGACAAAAAGACGCAGGGTAGCCTTGCCGTTGAGCTGGGCCAAGAGAGTTGCCGGTTTGTACGACTTTCGCAGGGTGTGTAGTTCGGCCTCGCCTGCTAATTCAGCGGACGGCAACGAAGCCCGAACAAAGTGATGCTGCCGAACGCAGAACTTCTGCTGGCAGGTCTGTGATGCGTAGCCTATTTAGGCCGACGCCACACCGCGGCAAACGCGGCTACGAGCCCCAGGCCCAGCGCCAGTTTGCCGACTGTTTCCGAAGCGAGACTAGGCGCCTTGTCGAGGGCCTTGTCACCGAAGCGGCCTTCGAGACGATGCAGCCCGGCGACGGGCTGAAACAGGTTGTCCGGCTGTCCGGCAGGGACCGGCTCCTCGGTCATCTGGCCGTCCCACGCCTGTTTGGCCATCATACGGTCGAGCAGGCCGGGCATGAGCATTGTGCCGATGATGGCCTGCAGCGAGGCGCGCCCGACCCAGAGCTCGCGCGGTGCTTCGCGTGCCGCGCGTAAGATGGCTTGCGCCGCGACTTCGGGCTTGTGGATGGGTGGCACGGGCTGCGCTCGTCGGGACATCTTGTTGCGCGACCAGTCGAACTGCGGCGTGTTATGAGCCGGCAGCTGGACCATCGTCAGCCGCACGCGGCTCTTGTCGCGGATAAGCTCGCAACGCAGCGAGTCGGTGAAGCCGCGAATGGCGAACTTTGCCGCGCAATAGGCTGACTGCAACGGAATCGCCCGGTAAGACAGCGCCGAGCCAACCTGCACGATGGTGCCGCGGTTGCGCGGCTGCATATGGCGCAGCGCCGCCAGCGTGCCGTGAACGGTGCCCAGGTACGTCACTTCCGTGACCCGCTTGAACTCCGCCGCGCTGGTCAGGTGAACCGGGCCGAATACCGTCACCATCGCCGAGTTCACCCAGATATCGATCGGCCCCAGTTCGGCCTCAATCCGCTCCGCAGCGCGGTCCATTGCCTCGGCATCGGCCACATCCAACGCAATCGTCAGAACCTTCGCGCCACTGGCTTCCAGTTCGGCCTGCGCATCATCCAGCCCCTGCGGCCCACGTGCAATCAATGCCAAGCGATAGCCTGCCTGTGCCAATGCCCGTGCCGTCGCGCGCCCGATACCTGCGCTGGCTCCGCATATCACTGCGACTCGTGCGTTATCGGTCATGCCTGATTCCTCATCAATCCAGGGCCGGAAGTTGCCGGCTTTCGCTTTTTGTAATTGACCGGCGAGAGGCAGTTCGAGTTGCGAGCGAGAGACGAAGCGCCCTTGTGCAAGCCTGGTGTCATCCGCCGCTTTTGCCGAGGCTGGTCTGTGGCTCAGATACTTTTACTTGTTTTACATATGAGATTCCGTATATTCGATAACCCATATGTATCGGGGGTATTTTGTGCTTACGCCTGTTGAACTGTTCAAATGCCTCGCCGATGAGACGCGTGCCCGCGCCATGCTACTGATTGCCGATCAGGGCGAGCTCTGTGTTTGCGAGTTGATGTGCGCTTTGGGTGACAGTCAGCCCAAGGTCAGCCGGCATCTCGCGCAGCTACGCAGTGCCGGTCTGCTTCTCGACCGCCGCCAGGGGCAGTGGGTCTACTACCGGCTCAACCCCGAACTGCCGGCCTGGATAACCGACATCCTGCTTACGACCCTGAAAGCCAATGCCGACTGGCTGGCAGACAATACGTCTCGTCTGCAGAACATGAGTGGCCGGCCTGTACGGGCCGCTGCGTGCTGCTGATCCCTTCCTTTCAAAGAGCCTGAAATGCTGATCGCCGCTGCTGTTTTCCTGCTTACTCTCATTCTGGTCATCTGGCAGCCGAAGGGCCTGGGTGTGGGCTGGTCGGCCACTATTGGCGCGGTGATCGCGCTTGCGGTCGGTGCGGTTTCCTTGCAGGACATTCCGACCGTCTGGGCGATCGTCTGGAATGCTACCGCGACATTTATCGCCATCATCATTATCAGCCTGCTGCTGGATGAGGCCGGCTTCTTCGAATGGGCCGCGCTGCATGTTGCACGCTGGGCCGGTGGTAGCGGGAAGCGTCTGTTTGCTTTCTGTATCTTGCTGGGCGCTGCTGTATCGGCCCTGTTCGCCAATGACGGCGCAGCGTTGATTCTCACCCCCATCGTGATCTCGATGCTGCTGGCCCTGCGTTTTTCAGCTGCGACAACCCTGGCCTTCGTGATGGCTGCCGGGTTCATTGCCGATACCGCGAGTCTGCCGCTGGCGGTATCGAACCTGGTGAACATCGTTTCGGCTGATTACTTCGGCCTGAGCTTTTCCGAGTACGCCTCGGTGATGCTGCCGGTCAACCTGGTCAGCGTCGCGGCCACACTGGTGGTGCTGTACCTGTTCTTCCGCCGCGACATCCCCGCGCACTACTCACCAGCGGACTTGAAAGCGCCGGCCACCGCAATCCGTGACAAACGCACGTTTGTCGTCGGCTGGTGGATGCTGTTGATCCTTCTGGTGGGCCTGTTCGCCCTGGAGCCTCTGGGCATTCCCATTAGCGCAGTGGCAGCGGTGTGCGCGGCCATCCTGTTCGCGGTGGCCGCCAAGGGTCATGTGATTTCCACCCGCCGTGTCCTGCGCGAGGCGCCCTGGCAGATCGTGGTCTTTTCGCTGGGCATGTACCTCGTGGTCTACGGCCTGAAAAACGCCGGCCTGACCGATGTACTTACCCTGGCCCTCAACCGGCTTGCCGAGCACGGGGTTTGGGCCTCCGCACTGGGCACGGGGTTGCTGGCGGCAGCTCTATCGTCGGTCATGAACAATTTGCCCAGTGTGCTGATCGGCGCGCTGTCGATCGACGCCAGCGAAACCAGTGGCGTGGTTCGCCAGGCCATGATTTACGCAAACGTCATCGGCTGCGACCTGGGCCCGAAAATCACCCCCATCGGCAGCCTGGCAACGCTGCTCTGGCTGCACGTGCTAGCTCGCAAGAACATCCGCATCACATGGGGGTACTACTTCAAGGTCGGAATTGTGCTGACGCTGCCGGTTTTGCTGGTCACCCTTTCGGCGCTGGCCTTGCGCCTTACTTTCTAGTGCCGATTGCGGCAGGAGCACAGCATGCGAGTTCTCTTCATGTGTACGGCCAATAGCTGCCGAAGCATCCTCTCCGAAGCGATGTTCAACCATCTGGCCCCGGAAGGCTTTTCAGCGGTCAGTGCCGGCAGTTTTCCCAAAGGTCAGGTGCACCCGCGCAGCCTGGCTACTCTCGAACAGGCCGGTATTTCCATCGAGGGACTTAGCAGCAAGGGCAACGATGCTTTTGCCGACAATCCGCCCGACATCGTGATCACCGTTTGCGACAAGGCCGCGGGCGAAGCCTGTCCGGTGTACTTCGGTCCGGCGCTCAAAGCGCACTGGGGGCTGGAAGATCCTTCTGATGTGGTGGGCGACGAAGCCAAGGTGCAGTCCGCGTTCCACGCCACCCTGGCGCAGATTGAGCAGCGTTGCCGGACCTTCCTCGACCTGCCTTTTGGCGAGCTGACCCGCGATGAACTCCAGCGCGAGCTGGGCCGTATTGGCAATCTTTGAATAGTGAAAACCATGTCCCACGATCTCCCCAACCTTGATTCTGAGCTGCTCGGTGAAACGGATGCCGAGGCTCAAGCCAGCGCCCACAAGCCACGTATCCTGCTGCTCTACGGCTCAACCCGAGCGACGTCCTACAGCCGCCTGCTGGTGGAGGAGGCCGCTCGGCTGCTGGAGCACTTCGGTGCCGAGACGCGGCTATTCAACCCGTCCGGCTTGCCGCTGCCTGACGACGCGCCCATTGAGCATCCCAAGGTGCAGGAGCTGCGTGACCTGATGCAGTGGTCGGAAGGGCAGGTCTGGTGTTCACCGGAACGCCATGGCGCCATGTCGGCCGTGTTCAAGGCGCAGATCGACTGGGTTCCGCTGGCGCTCGGCGCGGTTCGCCCGACCCAGGGCAAGACCCTGGCCGTGATGCAGGTCTGTGGAGGCTCGCAGTCTTTCAACGTGGTCAACCAGCTGCGGGTGCTGGGGCGCTGGATGCGTATGTTCACCATCCCCAACCAGTCGTCGGTGCCCAAGGCGTACATGGAGTTCGACGGCGAGGGCCGAATGAAGCCTTCGCCGTATTACGACCGCGTCGTCGACGTCATGGAGGAGCTGGTCAAGTTCACGCTGCTGCTCCGCGACCGTAAGGATTTTCTGGTGGATCGCTATTCCGAGCGCAAGGAAAGTGCCGAACAGCTGTCGGCGCGGGTTAATCAGCGTTCGATCTAGTCGTTCAAGCGTCGGTGGATTGGCTCTGGGCAGGCAGGTTCTTGAAGGCACTCAGCGCTCGCTGCCGGCTGGCTGCGAGGTCGACCAGCGGCGGCGGATAGTCGGCCGGGGCGAGCAGCCCGCCGGTCGCACCCGGAGCGTGAATCTGCCGATCGTCCAGGTGGGCCAGCTCCGGTAACCAGCGGCGAATGAAGTGGCCCTGGCGGTCGAAGCGCTGCGACTGGCTGACAGGGTTGAACAGGCGAAACCAGGGCACCGCATCGGTGCCGGTGGAGGCGCTCCATTGCCAGCCACCGTTGTTCGCGGCGAGATCGCCGTCGATCAGGTGACGCATAAAGAAGCGTTCGCCCTCGCGCCAGTCGATCAGCAAATTCTTGGTCAGGAACATCGCCACCACCATGCGCAGACGGTTGTGCATCCAGCCGGTGGCCAGCAGCTGGCGCATGGCGGCATCGATCAACGGGAAGCCGGTGCGACCTTCCTGCCAGGCAGCCAGCTCCTCCGGCGCTTGGCGCCAGGGCACGGCTTCGGTGTGCGCGCGGAACGCTCGGTGCCGCGATACCTGCGGGTAGCCGACCAGAATGTGGGTATAGAACTCACGCCACAGCAGTTCGTTGATCCAGGTGATGGCGCCGTTGCTGCCGGTTTCAAACTCGCCATAGTTGCTGCGCAGCGCCGCATGCAGGCATTGACGGGGCGAGAGCACGCCGGCCGCGAGGTAGGCAGAGAGCTGGCTGGTGCCGGGCTTGAAGGGCAGGTCGCGCTGGCGGTCGTAGTCGTCCAGATGTTCGTCGGCGAAGTCTTGCAGGCGATCCAGCGCTGCCGCTTCGCCTGCAGGCCACAGGGCTTGCAGGCTATCGCTTGGTGTGGCGAAGCCGGGCACCTGGGTAGGAAGCGGATCGCTATCAATGGTGAGCGGCGCTTGCGCTTGGGGCATGCCTAGGCTGCCGGGCAACGCGGTGTGAAGGCGCTGATAGCAAACCTTACGAAACTGGCTGAACACCTGAAAGTAGCCGCCCGAGCGGGTGAGGATGCTGCCGGGCTTGAACAGCAGGCGATCAAGGTGACTGTGAAAACCGATGCCCAGTGCTTCTAGCTGCTGCGCTACCTGTTGGTCGCGGCGGGCTTCGTTGATGCCGTATTCCTCATTGACCTGCACGCCGCCGATCTCCAGTTCGCGGCAGAGCTCTGCCAGCACCGCGGGTGCGTCTAGCCAATGCTCGGCATGGCGGATCAGCAGCGGCACATTCAGCTGCTGCAGCTCCGCCTGCAGCTCTCGCAGGTTGCGCAGCCAGAAGTCGACCTTGCATGGCGCGTCATCGTGGGCGCGCCATTGGCCAGGGCTGATCAGGAACACCGCCAGGGTCGGGCCGGCCTGCATGGCAGCGTGTAGGGCGCTGTTGTCTCTTATCCGCAAGTCGGTTCGAAACCAGATCAGTTGGCGCATGCACGCTCCTTAGCGTTCGTTGAGTAGACCGAGGCAGTGCAGCCGCTGAAGGGCGGCCAGCGGGTCGTCGGCAAGGTGCAGGTCAGGTAGGTCGGCCAGCTCCGCATGGTGAATGCTGACGGCATGGCCGCACAGCAGCTGCGGACAGTCGACCGCATTGAATAGCTGCTGTAGATGCCCCGTCGCCAGCATCTGGTCGCCATACAACAACACAGCGCACGGCCTGATCCTGCGTATGGCTAGCGATAGCTCGGTCACTGGCACCGACCAGTCGAGCACGCGTACCGGGCAGCCTCGGTTGCTAGCCAGCCAGGCGCACAGCCAGAGGCCCGGCTCTATCACTTGATCCGACAGGTTCAGCATGAGTAGCGGCTGGCCGTCCAGCAGGCGATTGCCGTGGTACACCCTGGCGCCGAGCTTGCTGCGCAGCCAGGAAAGGAAGAACACCTGTTCAGCGCGAGTGCCGGGCTGGCTGTTCCAGCGCAGTTGCAGCTGTTCCAGTAGCGGCCACAACAGGTGCTGGCACAGGGTTTCTGAGGGGTAGAGCGCCTGGGCCTGATTGAAGCAGCCGTCCAATACCCGCTCATTTAACTGTTCGATATGGCTCAGCCAAAGTTGCTGCTGTTCACTCCATTGTGTGCTGGCTGGTGCGGGCACCTGCTGCGAGTCCTGCAGCAATCGCTTGACTTGGCTGATAGCAACGCCTTGCTCTAGCTGGACAAGCACCTGAAGAATCCGCGCGATGTGTTCGGCGCTGTACAGGCGGTGGCCCTTGGAGGTTCGCTGGGGTTGGAGTAGCCCGTAGCGCCGCTCCCAGGCACGTAGCGTGGCGGGATTGACGCCCGTGAGGTGTGCCATTTCACGGATTGACAGCAGGCCGGTGGATTGTTGCGAGCCTCGCGTCGTCATAGCGCGTTGCGCAGGCTGAGGTTTTCAGGGTGCGGCTGCAGGTAGGCCTGGCGCTCGATATAGGCGTGCGGATGGCGGCGGAAATGGTGCTTGAGCAGCGTCATCGGCACCACCAGCGGGACGATGCCGAGGCGATACTGTTCGATCAGCTGTTGCAGTTCCTGCTTCTCTGCCGGGCTCAGGTCGCGTTTGAGGTAGCCCGAGATGTGCTGCAGCACATTGCAGTGGCTACCACGGCTGGCCGGTTGCTTGAGGGCCGTCATCAACTGGCTGAAGTAGCGCGGCGCAAACTCCTCCAGCGGTGTGTCGGCAAAGCGCGCCACGGCACGCCCGAGCAGTTGGTACTGCTCCCGGCTGGTTGCCATCAGCTGGTACTTGTAGTGCTCATGGAAGGTCACCAGCGCCTTGCGTGTCAGGCCAGCCTGCAGCAGGCGCTGCCACTGGGCATAGGCGAAAACGCGGGTAATGAAGTTCTCACGCAGTACCGGATCGTTCAGGCGCCCGTCTTCCTCGACGGGCAAGTCCGGGCGTGCGCGCATCAGCGCAGCGGCAAACAGGCCGCGGCCGCCGCCTTCTATCGGGTGGCCGTTGTCCTGATAGACCTTGACCCGCTCCATACCGCAGGACGGCGATTTCTGCATCAGGATATAGCCGCTGATGTCGTGTAGTTGCTCGGCGGCGTTACGGCCGTATGCACTCAGGGCCTCGGTCACGTCCAGCTCTGGTGTCACCGTGCCCACTGCGCGCGGATTCTGTGGGTCACCCACCAGGCGGATGGGCTCGCGCGGTACGCCCAAGCCAATAGCCTGTTCCGGACACAGAGGGATGAACTCGAAATGGCGCGACAGCACCTCACGGCACAGGGCCGAGGCCTTGTGGCCACCGTTGTAGCGCACGGGCTGACCCAGCAGGCAGGCGCTAATGCCGATCTTGATGGTGTCTTTGGTGGCGAACATGGGAAACCTCTAAGTGACTTGTACGTACCGGCTGGTTTGTACAGGTATGTTCAGCATATAAATTATCTTGTACAAGTCAATGGGATTGTATAGATTTCTGCCGGGCGACAGGAGTCGGTATGTTGGCGGCGAATTCAAAGTCGGCTTTGTCTGTTGGAGCAAGTTCCGCTACATCCGCTTGGGCCCGCCTGTCCCGACATTTTGTCCCTTTGAATGGATGCACAAGCATGAGTGACCACCTTCCTGTACCACCTTGCGCCCACTGCCGGGACGGCAAAGCGCTGGACTTCGACTTCAGCATCGCCTTCCAGCCCATCGTAGATATGCGTGACCAAAGTCTGCACGCCTACGAAGCGCTGGTACGGGGCATCGACGGCAGCGGCGCAGCAAGCGTACTGGGGCGGGTCAACGACCAGAACCGCTATGCGTTCGATCAGGCCTGTCGAGTTAAGGCAGTGGAGTGGGCCGCCCGATTACAGATGCCTTGCCTATTGAGCATCAACTTTCTGCCCAATGCGGTGTATCAGGCGGCTACGTGCATTCGCGCCACGCTGCAGGCGGCACGGCGTTTCAACTTCCCAACCGAGCGGATCATTTTTGAGATCACCGAAAGTGAACAGCTGGTAGATAAGGAACACCTCAAGGGCATCATTGATGAGTACCAGCGGCAGAATTTCAAGACCGCCATTGATGACTTTGGCGCCGGCTATTCAGGGCTCAACCTGCTGGCTGAGTTCCAGCCGGACATCATCAAGCTGGACATGGCGCTGGTGCGCGGCATCGATGCCGATCCGGTGCGCCAGGCCATCGTCCAGGGCATTCTTGGTGTCTGCCGTGTGCTGAACATTGAGGTGATTGCCGAGGGTATTGAGACGGTGGGCGAGCTTCGGTTGTTGCAGGGTTTGGGGATCTATCTGTTTCAGGGTTACCTGTTCGCCCGTCCGGCGTTCGAGGCGCTGCCAGAGGTGAACTGGCCGGCCATTGAGGCGGCCGGCATGGCATAGGTTGATCCACTGTTGGAAGCTGTCAGCGCTGCTGGAGAGTCGTCGCTCAGTACTTGGCGTTGTTGCTATGCAATAGATCGGCTAGCGCTGCTGGTAGCTCGGGAAAGCGAAACGTGAATCCCTCGGCTTGCAAGCGTTTGGGCAGCACATGCTGGCCACCCAGCAGCAGCCCGGACAACTCTCCAAAACCGACACGTAATATGGGCGCTGGCAGTGGCAGCAGTGCTGGCCGGCCCAGAACCTGTGCGAGATCGCGAGTGAACTCGGCGTTGCGCACCGGCTGCGGCGCGCAGGCGTTATAGGGCCCGCTGGCGGTGGGGTGGTGCAGAAGGAAATCCATCAGCGCTACCTGATCCTGCAAATGAATCCAGGGCATCCATTGTCGGCCTGAGCCGATGCGGCCTCCCAGACCTAGCCGAAAGGGCGGCACTAATCGGGCGAGAAAGCCGCCGTTACCAGCCAGCACGAGCCCGGTTCGAACCAGCACAACGCGCATGCCCAACTCCTGGGCCCGTTGCGCGCTTTCTTCCCATGCGATGCACAGTTGGCTGGCGAAATCGCTGGATGCCGGCGGATCGTTTTCGCGCAGTAGGCGCTCGCCCGCATCACCGTACCAGCCGACCGCGGAACCGGAGATCATTACCGGCGGGCGCCGGGTCAGCCCGGCCAGCCAATCGACCAGGTGCTCCGTCAGGCTAATGCGGCTTTCCCACAGCAAGGTCTTGCGCGCCCGGGTCCAGTGGCGCTCGGCGATGGGGGCTCCGGCCAGATTGATCACCGCGTGCAGCTCGATGTCGCCGAGCTCTTCCAGCTTGGCCACACCCCGCACGGCAGCGCCGCACAGCTGCGGTACCTGCTCCGGTCGCCGACTCCAGACCAGCAGTTCGTGCCCCTGCCCAAGCCAGTGATGGCAGAGTGCGCGGCCAATCAGTCCGGTCCCGCCGGTCAGTAGAATTCGCATGGATCCTCCTTGCATCGGGCTGTCCTGCCTGCGCAGATTTGTTCGCAGGCTGGCCATGACGCTATCGGTGCCGGCCTACGGACAAGTGAAGCCTATTTCCGGCGGTGGTGCCTGAGCGCGCCGCCGCTCCAGAGGGGCGGCGGCTGTCCTTGACGGGCTGTCGATATCCTGTGATCGGCTAGTGTTGCCGGTCCAGTGTCTGGGCGAACTGGCTAACGACTTCAACGACCTGCTTAGCACCGTGCTGAATATCGAGGATGACAGTTCCGGCCTGGTTGGCAAGGCTCACGCCCTGTTCGGCCTTGAGCGTGCTGGACTGCATGCTATCTGCAGCCTGTTTGGCCAGTTCACGATTCCTGCCGACGCCCTCGGTGATGGCGATGGTTGCCTGGCTGGTGCGGCGCGCCAGGTTGCGGACCTCATCGGCAACTACGGCGAAGCCGCGGCCCTGGTCGCCGGCCCGCGCTGCTTCGATTGCCGCATTGAGTGCGAGCAGGTTGGTCTGTTCGGCGATGCTCCGAATCGTCTCGACGATGCTGCCGATCTCTTCGGATTGCACGCTGAGCGACGCGATACCTTGGGATACCTGCTGCAGCTCATCGGCGATGCTTTGCACCACGTCCACCGTCTGCTGAACCACGGCAGCACCTTGGCGTGCGTGCTCATCGGTCTGGCGAGAAGTGTCGAAAGCCAGCTGTGCTGCTCTGGTTTCGGCGTCGCGTTGTTCGATCCGCCGTGTGATATCGGTGGCGAACTTGACCACGCCATATAGCTTACCCTGGGCGTCGTATAGCGGGTTGTAGGTCGCTTGCAGCCAGACTTCGGCACCCTGCTTGGTGAGCCGCTTGAACAGGCCCGAGCTGAACTCGCCCCGGTTCAGGCCCGCCCAGAAGCGACGATAGGCCTCGCTTTGTGTTTCCGCAGGCTGGCAGAACAGCTGATGCTGCTTGCCCCGAATTTCTTCGAGGCGATAGCCCATCACCTGCAGGAAGTTCGCATTGGCGCTCACCACTTCTCCGCGCAGATTGAATTCAATCACCGCCATGGAACGATCCACTGCCTGCATGAAGCTGGTTTCGGCCTGCGCGCGTAACGTCTGCTCGGTTATATCGGTGGCCAGCATGAGGATGCGCCTTACGCTGCCGTTTGCATCACGTACCGGAATGTAGCTGGCCTGCAGCCATACCGGGCGGCCGTCACGGTCGAGTCGCAGCACTCGCTCATTTTGAGCGCGACCCAGCTGGAGCTCTTGCCAGAACTCGGTGTAGGTGCGGCTTCCAGCGTAGGTCTGGTCACATAGCTGCCGATGATGCCGGCCGCGAATCTCGCTCAGTGAGTAACCGAGGGTGGTCAGGGTCTGAGCGTTTGCATCGAGAACCAAGCCTTCGTCGCTGAGCTCCATGACCATCATTGCACTGCGCAACGCGCCGTGTTCGTGTTCAAGAATTGCCCGCTGCGCCTGGTGTTGGCGCAGGGTGTCATTGTGCTTACGGGTGCGCATGAACATGCGTCGTGCTCCAAAGTGCTTCCATGGACGTTTTGGCTGACCGCAACTGACGACCGCTTTAGGCTCACAAACGGTAACGGCAGTGGTGCGCGATTTTGTACAGATTTCCAAGGTGCGACCGGATTGCCAGCGCGACCAAAAGACCGGGCCGGGCCACATTGTGGTCGAATGCAGATTACGAGGAAGCGAGACTCTATACAATAAATAATATTGTATAAGTTTGATAGGATTTAACTAATGGCCCAGGCATCCATTCGGGCCGGCACTTGCTTTTCACCCAGAGACAAAGCGCCCTTAAGTCAGTGGCGCTGTGCGGGCTGTGCGTAAGAACAGAAATTCATACAGCGCCGGCAGGGCGCCTGAGGCATCAGACGATAGATGACTGCACAAATGCTGCGAGAGGATGTCGTCAGGCTTTGGCTTGCAGCTCCGCCAGTTGGCTTTTTAACTGGGCGACCTCTGCTTCCAGCTCGAGCACTCGCTCGGAGGCCTGCACCTCGACGCTGACATCCTTCTGGATACCAATGAAGTAGGTGAGCTGGTCGGCCTCGTTGAACACCGGCGTGATCGACAGCTCGTTCCAGAAGGCCGTGCCGTCCTGGCGGTAGTTGCGGATGATCTGGCGGCAGGGCTTGAGGTTGCGCACCGCCTCGCGGATGTTAGCCAGGCCCGGTTGTTCCCGGTCATTGCCCTGCAGGAAGCGGCAATCTTGATAAAGGATGTCGTCCACCGCGTAGCCGGTCAGCCGCTGGAAGGCTGGGTTGGCGTAGATCAGGATGTTGTCGTCACCTTCCTGTTCGGCGACCACGATGCCATCGTTGGAGGCTTCAATCACCAATTGCAGCAGTTTTGCGTTGATCATGCTCAGGCTCTCGCTAGACGACGCGTCATTCTAGAGCAATTCGGTCAAATAATGCCTCGTCGCCGACTCGCTGGCGTTTTTTAGCAGTGTAGTGCTTCTACAAATATCGACATCTGTACACTATCGCCATCCACAGACCGGTGTGACCCTTACATGATCGAGCGAGCCGAGCTTTTGCCCACCGTTTCAGCATCTTCTGCCTGCGAGGAGCTGCTGCCCATCCGTGAGGTCGTGCGACTGACAGGGGTCAACCCGGTAACGCTGCGAGCCTGGGAGCGTCGCTACGGTTTGATCCAGCCAGTGCGGACCGAAGGCGGGCATCGCCTCTATTCGCTGGATGACGTGACGACCATTCGCGACATCATGTCCTGGACCGAGCGTGGCGTGACAGTGAGCAAGGTGGGCACGCTGCTGGCGCGCAACCGCCCAGCGTCCCGCCCCGAGGGGGCAACGGTTGTAGCGCCTTCGCCGGTGGCGGAGGAAGCGCCCGCCGCTTCGGAGTGGCTTGAGTGGCAGGCGGGCCTGCGCCAGGCTTTGGCCGACTTCGACGAGGCGCGCCTTGAGCAGTTGTATGGGCAGGTGTTTTCCCTGTACCCGATCTCGCAGGTTTTCGCTCAGGTGCTGCTGCCCCTATGGCAGGAGTTGATGCATCAGACCGGCTTCGGTCAGCAGAGCCAATGGCTGTTCTATGACGCCTTCCTGCGCGGGCGGGTATTGCAGCGTCTGCAGTTTGTCCGCCGTAGCGCTGAGGATTGCATCTTGCTTGCTGCATTGCCTGGGCAGTGTCGTGAACTGGAGTTGCTGGTCACGGGCTTGTTGCTTGGCGGTGACAGCGGTGCGGTACGGATTCTGCCGCTGGGCCAGCCACTCGACGAGCTGACGCTGCTCTGCCAGTCCATCCAGCCTAAGGCACTGGTGCTCTTCGCGCCGGCCCCGCCTGCAGTCAGCCTGCTGCGTCAGCTAAACAAGCTGGCCCTGGCCATTGACTGCCCCCTGGCCCTGGCCGGTGCAGGCGCAGAGCTGGTTGCAGAGCAATTGCAGGGTTCACCGGTGGCAAATCTGGGCAGCGAACCCCGGCTAATGCTTTCCAGGCTGATGCAGTTTATGGCGGGGCATCTGGATACTTGATTCAGACGCTATTTTCACGGTGAATCCCTGAGCCTGGACGTTTTCCGGGCATTAAAAAGCCGGCCTCGTGGGCCGGCTTTCCTTTAGCGGTATTGGCTTACTTCTGATAAGCCGCAACTGCTTTGGTAATTGCTGCCCGGGCTTCGTCAGCGTTGCCCCAGCCCTCGACCTTGACCCACTTGCCTTTCTCCAGATCTTTGTAGTTCTCGAAGAAGTGCTTGATCTGCTCGATCAGCAGCGGCGGCAGGTCGGTGTATTCCTTGATGTCCACGTACAGCTGGGTCAGCTTGTCGTGGGGGACGGCGATCAGTTTGGCGTCGCCGCCGGCTTCGTCGGTCATGTTGAGGATGCCAACCGGACGGCAGCGAATGACCGAGCCCGGTGCAACCGGATAGGGGGTTACTACCAGCACGTCCAGCGGGTCGCCGTCGTCGGCAAGGGTGTGCGGGATGAAGCCGTAGTTGGCCGGGTAGAACATCGGGGTGGCCATGAAGCGGTCGACGAACAGGCAGTCGGTGTCGTGATCGATTTCATATTTGATCGGCGCGTGGTTGGCCGGGATCTCGATGGCGACGTAAATGTCGTTGGGCAGGTCTTTGCCGGCCGGGACTTTGCTGTAGCTCATGAATATGGCTCCGTGGACGGCCAAGGCGGCCTGGGGCGAAAAAAGTGGGCGCGATTATAGGCGCACTGCCGGGCGTTTTGCCACGCCACGGTGATGCGTGCCTTCGACGATGACGTATCAGCGAGGTTCCACGTACTGCGGATGCTCCTGTTGCAGACGCTTGAGTCGCGCCAACGGGTCCTGCCGGTAGAACGCGGCAAGCTGCGCATACACCTCTGGGAAGGCTTCGTGCAGCAGGTCCGGGGCGCTGAAGAAATATTCGCTGGTGACCGCAAAGAATTCCGCCGGGTCTTCCGCTGCATAAGGATCTATCGGCGTCTGCGCATCGGGGGCTGCATCCAGAGTTGCATTCAACGCATCGTAGGCTTTCTGCATGGCGCTGGCCCAATCGCCGATGCGCATACTGCTGTGCAGTGGCGGTAGACCGTTGGCATCGCCGTTGAGCATGTCGAGCTTGTGCGCCAGCTCATGGATGACCAGGTTGTAGCCGTCCCAGCCACCGCTTTGCTGAACACCGGGCCAGGCGAGGATCACCGGACCTTGCAGCCAGGCTTCGCCGCTGTGTTCGCCCTCCCACTCATGCACCACGCCGGCTGAATCGCGGTGCTTTTGCGGGCTGTGGAAATCGTCCGGGTAGAGAACGATTTCATGAAAGCCCTGGTACCAGTTCAGATCTGCCAGGTTCAGCAATGGCAGCTGCGCCTGGGCGGCCAGACGCAGCCGGTCGGCCATTTCCAGCTCGACGCTGGGCAACGCCGTAAGCCGCTTAGCATGCAGAAACAGGATGCTGCGTTCGCGCAGGCGGTCGAGCTCGTCGGCGTTCAGGCCATCGAGCATGGGCAAACTGTCGAGGACGGCTTGCCATAGCGCCGGTTCCACCGCAAAACGGGCAAGAATGCGTTTGCGCCGCCATGCGCGTAAAGACCACATATCAGAGGTGTGTTCCACAATAGGTGCGCCAAGTATAAGCGTCGCTGGCCGAGAAATTGGAGGGGCGATCCCGCTACGGACAAAGGCTTGCGCGACGGCGCAGTGAAGTCTCAGGCGCTAGAAATGGATATACAGGCAGGCGCTCGGCCGAGGTCTCACGCCGGGTCGTATCCGGTCGCCTGTGCTAATCTGCAGCGCAGTTTTTTCGCCCATAGAGCCGTCACTTCACAGCGGGCGCGGCCAATTCAGGGATCATTCATGCATATCCATATTCTCGGCATCTGCGGCACCTTCATGGGCTCGCTGGCGGTGCTGGCCAAGGAACTTGGCCATCGCGTCACCGGCTCCGATGCCAATGTCTATCCTCCCATGAGCACTCAGCTGGAGGCTCAAGGCATCCAGCTGACCCAGGGTTATGAGCCGAGCCAGTTGGATCCCGCACCGGATCTGGTGGTGATAGGCAACGCGCTGTCGCGTGGCAACCCAGCGGTGGAATACGTGCTGAACAAGGGCCTGGCCTATGTTTCGGGGCCGCAATGGCTGGCTGATCATGTTCTACAGGGGCGCTGGGTGTTGGCGGCAGCCGGTACGCACGGCAAGACCACTACCAGCAGCATGCTGGCTTGGGTGCTTGAGCATGCCGGCATGAGTCCGGGCTTTCTCATCGGCGGCGTGCCGCAGAACTTCGGCATTTCGGCGCGACTGGGTGAGACGCCGTTCTTTGTGGTCGAGGCCGACGAATACGACAGCGCCTTCTTCGACAAGCGCAGCAAGTTCGTCCATTACCGCCCGCGCACGGCAATCCTGAATAATCTTGAATACGATCATGCGGACATTTTCCCTGATCTAGATGCAATTGAACGGCAGTTTCATCATCTGGTTCGGACTATTCCAAGCGAGGGCCTGGTCATCCACCCAACTACCGAGCAGGCGATCGCGCGTGTGCTGGGCATGGGCTGCTGGTCACCGGTGCAGACCACCGGTGCCGGCGGCGACTGGCAGGCCAGGTTGCTCAGCGAAGACGGCTCGCGCTTCGAGGTGGTCTTCCAGGGCGAGGTGCAGGGCATCGTTGAATGGGATCTGACTGGACAGCACAACGTCGCCAATGCCCTGGCGACCCTGGCTGCGGCGCGCCATGTGGGCGTGGTGCCGCAGCTGGGCGCGGAAGCTTTGAGCGCCTTCAAGAACGTCAAGCGACGTATGGAAAAGGTTGCCGAAGTTGATGGCGTGACCATCTACGATGACTTTGCCCATCATCCGACCGCCATCGCCACTACCCTGGACGGCCTGCGCAAGCAGGTTGGTGATACGCCGATCATTGCGGTGGTTGAGCCGCGCTCCAATTCCATGAAGCTCGGCGCGCATCGAGACGGCCTAGCCGAGTCTGTAGCGCTGGCCGACCAGGCGATCTGGTACGCACCGGCCAATCTCGGCTGGGATCTGGCCGCGACGGTGGCCGGCTCGCCGGTGCCGACCACGGTCTGCGATTCGCTGGAGGCAATCATTGCCAAGGTCAAAGCTGATGCCAGGCCGGGCACTAGGGTGGTAATCATGAGCAACGGTGGCTTCGGCGGGTTGCACGGTAAATTGGCCGCAGCGTTGAGCTGATCGAAGGTGGAAATCGCCAACGGCATTCCACGCGATTGTTAGGCTGCGTGCGGATATCAGCATCAAGTGAACTAGAATTGGAGACTGCATGAGCGGACCGGAACGAATCACCCTGGCCATGACCGGCGCATCCGGTGCGCAGTACGGCTTGCGCCTGCTCGACTGCCTGGTGCAGGAAAACCGCGAGGTGCATTTCCTGATCTCCAAGGCCGCGCAGCTGGTGATGGCCACAGAAACCGACGTGGTGCTGCCGGCCAAGCCACAGGCTATGCAGGCCTTTCTCAGTGAATACACCGGTGCTGCCGCTGGGCAGATTCGAGTGTTCGGTAAGGAAGATTGGATGGCCCCGCCGGCCTCGGGCTCCGGCGCGCCAACTGCGATGGTAGTGGTCCCGTGTTCCACCGGCACGCTGTCGGCCATCGCCACTGGCGCCTGCAACAACCTGATCGAGCGTGCTGCCGACGTCACTCTGAAGGAGCGCCGCCAACTGATCCTGGTACCGCGTGAAGCGCCTTATTCCAGTATCCACCTGGAGAACATGCTCAGGCTTTCTAACCTGGGCGCAGTGATTCTGCCGGCGTCACCTGGCTTCTATCATCAGCCACAGACGATAGATGACCTGGTGGACTTCATCGTCGCGCGCATCCTCAACCTGCTGCAGATTCCCCAGGACATGCTGCCCCGTTGGGGCGAGCATCATTTCGTCAGCGACGAATGAGATGGCGGCGCAGCGACTCTAGAGCAGCAGCGGAGCCTCAGTGAAATACAGCGCATTCCTCGCATCGGCATTGCTAGCCATCCTGCTGCTACCCGGCTGCGCCACGGTCCGCACCCTTGATGCGGCCAAGCCAGGCGCTCCGATCATCTATTCCGGCACGCGCCTGGATTGGTACAGCCTCAGCGATGGCTGCTGTGCGCAGGATCGCTTCGGCACTGCGGCGCCGAAATACCCCGCCCTGGATCTTCCTGCCAGTCTATTGCTCGACACGCTGCTATTGCCCTTCGCCGTGGCCGCGGAGCTCGGCGTCGGCCTGGGTGTGCGTGGCGGTTTATAAATAGGTCAGTTAGTGGTGTCACGGTCAGCATGCTGGGCCAGCGCCCATTCCACATGCTCACGCACCAGATCCGAAGGATCATCTCGGCGCGCCTGCAGGGCTTCCAGCACCGGGATGCTCGATGGTGCATTGCCCAGGCCCACCGCCAGATTGCGCAACCAGCGCTCATAGCCGGTACGGCGCAAGGGCGAACCTTCGGTGCGACTGAGAAACTCGTCTTCGCTCCAGCGAAACAGCGCCGCCAGTTCGGCATTGTCCAGGTTGTGGCGCGGCTGAAAATCCGCTTGCTCGGTCGGCCTGGCGAAGCGATTCCAGGGGCAGACGATCTGGCAGTCGTCGCAGCCGAACACGCGGTTGCCGACCTTGCTGCGCAGCTCGACCGGGATCGGCCCCTTCAGCTCGATGGTCAGGTAGGAAATGCAACGCCGTGCATCCAGCACCCGCTCGCCGACGAAGGCTTCGGTGGGGCAGATGTCCAGGCAGGCGTGGCAGCTGCCGCAGTGGTCGCGTACGGTGGGTTCGTCTAGGGGTAGCTCGATATCCACAAACAGCTCGCCAAGAAAGAACCAGCTGCCGGCCTTGCGATTCAGCACCAGAGTGTTCTTGCCGATCCAGCCGAGCCCGGCCTGCTGCGCTATGGCCTTTTCCAGCACAGGTGCGCTGTCTACGAAGGCGCGAAAACCGAAGGGGCCGACCACCTGCTGGATACGCTCGGCCAACTGCTGCAGCCGTTTACGTATCAGCTTGTGGTAGTCGCGGCCTAGTGCGTAGCGCGACACATAAGCTTTTTCCGGCTGCGCCAGCTGCTGGGCCATACGGGTATCTCCCGGCAGGTAATCCATGCGCAACGAGATCACCCGCAAGGTCCCCGGCACCAGTTCGTCCGGTCGCGAGCGCTTGCTGCCATGGGCGGCCATGTAGTCCATCTCGCCCTGATAGCCCTGCTCCAGCCAGCGGTGCAGATGCGCTTCATGCTCGGCCAGGTCGACGCCGGCAATACCCACCTGCTGAAAGCCGAGCTCGTGGCCCCATTCCTTGATGGATTGGGCGAGGGCGACGGGGTCGAGAGTGTGGCTGGACATCGGGAAGGCGGTCTGCTGAGCGGGTGCGTATAATTCTGCCAGATATTCCTGCCGATGATCCGTGTACCGATGCCCGATACCTTGCCCGCTGCTTTATTCACTGCCGCCCAGGTGCGCGAGATTGATGCCCGCCTGATCGCTGCCGGCACCTCCGGTTTCGAGTTGATGCAACGCGCTGCCCATGTCGCCTGGCGTGCGTTGCGTCGGCGCTGGGCGCAGGCCGATACGCTGACGGTACTGACCGGCTGCGGCAATAACGCAGGCGACGGCTATCTGATCGCGGCATTGGCGCAGCGTGCGGGATGGTCGGTGAAGGTGCTTGCGGTGGGTGATCCGCAGCGTTTGCAGGGTGATGCCGCCAGTGCTTTCGTCGAGGCGCATAGCGCCGGTGTGGCAATCGAAGCATGGTCTGCGGGTGCGTCATTGCAGGGCGTACTGGTCGATGCGCTGCTGGGCACGGGGCTCAGTGGCGAGGTGCGCGAACCCTATGCCGGTGCTATCGCAGCGGTGAATGCCAGTGGCCTGCCGATCATGGCGGTGGATCTGCCGTCAGGGCTGTGCGCCGATACCGGCAGTGTGCTTGGCTGCGTGGTGCGTGCCGAGCTGACGGTCAGTTTCATCGGCCTCAAACTTGGACTGTTCACGGGCGAAGGACCGGCATATGTCGGTGCGCTGGTGTTCGATGACCTGCAGGCCGATGCGGCTATCGTCGATCAGTTCGTGCCCGACACGGTGCGCCTGTGCAAGGTGAATCTGCCAAGGCTCGCGCCGCGCTCGCCGACCGCACACAAGGGTAGCTTCGGCCAGGTGCTGGTGATTGGTGGCGATCTGGGCACCGGCGGTGCGGCCCTGCTCAGTGCTGAAGCGGCGTTGCGCAGCGGGGCCGGCATGGTGACTCTGGCGACCCGCCCCGAGCACGTCACTGCGTCACTGGTGCGTCGTCCGGAAATCATGTGCAGCGGTGTCGAGTCCACCTATGGTCTGACTGCGCTGGCACAGCGTGCCGATGTGTTGGTGATCGGTCCTGGTCTAGGCCAGGCGCCCTGGGGGCGCAGCCTGCTATCGCTCGCGGCGCAATGGCCAGTGCCGCAGGTGTGGGATGCCGATGCGCTGAACCTGCTGGCCACTACTGACGTCGAAGCTCCCGTTGACGGCCTGCTGACGCCGCATCCAGGCGAAGCCGCACGGTTGCTGCAGTGTACGACGGCCGAGATACAGGCTGACCGGCCTCGCGCTGCGCGCGAGCTGGCCAGGCGTTATGGCTGTACGGTGGTGCTAAAGGGGGCCGGTAGCCTGATCGCGGCTGCCGATGGTCGACTGGCGCTTTGTAGTCGCGGGCATCCGGCAATGGCCAGCGCTGGTCTTGGTGACGTTCTGGCCGGTGTCGCGGGCGCGCTGCTGGCTCAGGGCCTGGCTTCGTTTGAAGCGGCCTGTCTGGCTGTCTGGATGCATGCCGTGGCTGGCGAGCGCAATGGCGAGTTCGGGCGGGGGCTTGCCGCCGCTGATCTGATTGCGGCCATTCGAGAACAATTGGAGACACATTCGCCATGTCGCAGCTAAAGCTGTTCGCCGCCGACGAAGATGAGATGCTGGCGCTCGGCGCACGCATCGCTCAGGCAACCGCCGGTCGGGGAATAATCTACCTGCATGGCGACTTGGGGGCTGGCAAAACCACGCTGTCACGCGGGCTGATCCGCGGGCTAGGTCACCAGGGTAAGGTCAAGAGCCCAACCTTTACCTTGGTCGAGCCCTATGAAATGCCAGGCGCTCGGGTTTTTCATTTCGACCTGTACCGTCTGGTCGACCCGGAAGAACTGGAATTTCTCGGGATTCGTGATTACTTCGAAGGGGACGCACTGTGCCTGGTGGAGTGGCCTGAGCGCGGTAAGGGCATTTTGCCAAAGGCCGACCTGGATATTACCATTACGCCCCACGGAGCTGGTCGCGTGCTGAGCTTGGCGCCACAAGGCGAGCGGGGCGCTGATTGGTGCTCCATCCTGACCATCGACAATCAATGAACTATATGGGGTTGGGTATGCGCATGCGCGCGCTGGCAACGGGTTTGGCATTAATGCTTGCGACAGTCCAGGTGCTAGCCGCCTCGGACGTGCAGAGCGTGCGTCTGTGGCGAGCGCCGGATAATACTCGGCTGGTTTTCGACTTGTCTGGCCCGGTCCAGCACAAGGTATTCACCCTGACGGCGCCGGATCGCATCGTCATCGACGTAGACAAGGCGAGTCTGGCCAGGCCATTCGAGTCGCTGGCCCTGGAAAATACCCCAGTAGCAGGTCTGCGCGCGGCGAAATATGACGCCAACACGCTACGGATCGTCATCGACCTGTCCGCTCAGGTCGCGCCCAAGAGCTTCACTCTTCCACCTAACCAGCAGTACGGCCATCGCCTGGTGGTCGATCTGTTCGACAGCGAGGCCGATGCAACTTCTGCCACCGCGGTCTCTGCCAGGGTTCCGGCCACCGTAACGCCGAGCACGCCGGCCCAACCGGTCTCGCCAGCCCTGCCGACGAAACTGCCACCGCTGCCCAGCGGTCAGCGCGACATTGTGATTGCCATCGACGCCGGTCATGGTGGCGAAGACCCAGGCGCCATCGGGCCGGGAAAGGTTTACGAGAAGCATGTGGTGTTACAGATATCGAAGGAACTGCAGCGCCAGATCAATGCTGAAAAGGGCTTTCGTGCGGAGCTGGTGCGCACCGGCGACTACTTCATTCCGCTGCGCAAGCGCACCGAAATCGCCCGCAAGAAGGGCGCCGACCTGTTCGTTTCTATTCACGCCGATGCTGCACCGCGCTCGGCTGCATATGGCGCCTCCGTGTTTGCGTTGTCTGATCGCGGCGCCACTTCCGAAACTGCACGCTGGCTGGCCGACAGCGAAAACCGCTCCGATCTGATCGGTGGTGCAGGCAATTTAAGTCTCGGCGACAAGGACCAGATGCTCGCGGGCGTGCTGCTGGATCTGTCCATGACAGCTTCGCTGGCCTCCAGCCTGAATGTTGGGCAAAAGGTGTTGAGCAACATGGGGCGGATTACGCCGCTGCACAAGAGTCGGGTCGAGCAGGCCGGCTTCATGGTGCTGAAGTCCCCGGATATTCCGTCGATCCTGGTGGAGACCGGCTTCATTTCTAATCCGTCCGAAGCGCGCAAGCTGCAGACCAAAGCGCATCAGCAGGGGCTGGCTCGCTCGATTCATGGTGGCGTGCGGCAGTTCTTCCATGAAAACCCCCCACCAGGCACTTACATCGCCTGGATGCGTGACTCCGGCAAGATCGCCAGCGTTCCCCGCGAGCATGTCGTGCGCTCCGGTGAAAGCCTGGCGCTGCTGGCCAATCGTTATCAGGTGAGTCTGGCTGCGCTGCGCAGTGCCAACAGTCTGAAAAATGACGTGATCAAGGTCGGCCAGAAGCTGACCATCCCCGTGACCACTCTGGCTGCTCAGCCATGAGCAAAGCTGCACGCATCCAGCTGCTGACGCCGCGGCTGGCGAACCAGATTGCCGCCGGTGAGGTGGTCGAGCGCCCGGCTTCGGTGATCAAGGAGTTGCTGGAAAACAGTCTGGACTCGGGTGCCCGGCGCATCGAGGTGGATGTCGAACAGGGTGGCGTGAAGCTGCTGCGCGTACGCGACGATGGCGGCGGGATTTCCGCCGAAGACCTGCCGTTGGCCCTCGCCCGTCACGCCACCAGCAAGATTCGTGATCTGGAAGACCTTGAGCGGGTGATGAGCCTTGGCTTCCGCGGTGAAGCGCTGGCCTCGATCAGTTCGGTATCACGCCTGACCCTGACTTCGCGTACGGCTGACGCGGCTGAGGCCTGGCAGGTTGAAACCGAGGGCCGCGACATGGAAGCGCGCGTGCAGCCGGCTGCACATCCAGTGGGTACTTCGGTGGAAGTTCGCGACCTGTTCTTCAATACCCCGGCGCGACGCAAGTTCCTGCGCACCGAGAAGACCGAATTCGACCATCTGCAGGAAGTGGTCAAGCGCCTGGCGTTGGCACGCTTCGATGTCGCCTTCCATCTGCGCCACAACGGCAAGGCAGTGCTGGCGCTGCATCAGGCGGACGACCCCGCCGCACGTGCGCGGCGCGTGGCTGCGGTGTGCGGCACTGCGTTTCTGGAGCAGGCGCTGCCCATCGAGGTTGAGCGCAACGGTCTGCATCTCTGGGGTTGGGTCGGCTTACCGACTTTCAGTCGCAGTCAGGCAGACCTGCAGTACTTCTACGTCAACGGTCGTATGGTGCGCGACAAGCTGGTGGTCCATGCGGTGCGCCAGGCTTACCGTGACGTGTTGTTCAATGGTCGTCACCCGACTTTCGTGCTGTTCCTCGATGTCGATCCGGCGGTAGTCGACGTCAACGTCCATCCGACCAAACACGAAGTGCGTTTTCGTGAAAGTCGCATGGTCCACGACTTTCTCTATGGCACCCTACATCGCGCCCTGGGTGAGGTGCGCCCTGAGGACCAGCTGGCAGCGCCTGCCGGGGTGGCACAGATCACTCAAGTCAGCGGTCAGGCGGCGGGTGAGTTTGCCGGGCAGAACGAGATGAGCTTGGCTGCCAGTGTTGGCGAGCGGGCGCAAACCGAAGGGCCGGCCTGGCGTGGAAGTGGCGCCGGCTATCAGGCCCCGCGCCCGATGCCTTCGGGCAACTTGGCAGAAGTGCAGGGTGCTTATCGCGAGTTCTTTACGCCATTGGCCGAGGCGGGTGCGGCGGCCTTGCCAGAATCTGCCGAAGATATACCTCCGCTGGGCTACGCCCTGGCGCAGCTCAAGGGCATCTACATCCTGGCCGAGAATGCTCAGGGGCTGGTGCTGGTGGACATGCACGCAGCCCATGAACGCATCACCTACGAGCGCCTGAAAACCGCCATGGCCAGTGAAGGGCTGCGCGGCCAGCCGTTGCTGGTGCCCGAGTCGCTCGCCGTGAGCCAGCGCGAGGCCGATTGCGCCGAGGAGCACGCGCAGTGGTTTTCGAAGCTCGGTTTCGAGCTGCAGCGGCTAGGGCCCGAGAGTTTGGCCATCCGCCAAACCCCGGCACTGCTCAGGCAGGCCGAGGCCACCCGCCTGGTGTGTGATGTGTTGGCCGATCTGCTTGAGTACGGCAACAGTGATCGCATTCAGGCACACCTCAACGAGCTGCTGGCGACCATGGCCTGCCATGGTGCAGTCCGAGCCAATCGCCGACTGACCCTGCCGGAAATGAACGGGCTGCTGCGTGACATGGAGCAGACCGAGCGCAGTGGCCAGTGCAACCATGGCCGCCCTACCTGGACGCAAATGGGAATGGCCGATCTGGACAAGCTGTTCCTGCGCGGGCGATAAGACCGAAAAAGCGCTGAAGCTAACGGTTGGACGTTACAGCTTCACTCCTCCAGCCTTAGCTTTCTAGCGGACTCCTCAATGTCTCAGTTTCCCCCCGCCATCTTCCTCATGGGTCCTACCGCGGCCGGCAAAACCGACCTCGCGCTGGAGCTTGCCCGTGAGTTGCCCTGCGAGCTGGTGAGCGTCGACTCGGCGCTGGTCTATCGCGGCATGGATATCGGTACGGCGAAGCCTTCAGCTGAGGTGCTGAGCGATTTCCCACATCGGCTGATTGATATCCGCGACCCGGCGCAGAGCTATTCGGCAGCGGAGTTCGTTACCGATGCGCTGGCGGCCATGACCGAGATCACGGCGGCGGGGCGAATTCCGCTGCTGGTCGGCGGCACCATGCTGTACTACAAGGCCTTACTTGAAGGGCTGGCGGACATGCCCGCCGCTGACTCCGAAGTGCGTGCTGAACTGGAAAGGCTGGCGAGCGAGCAGGGGTTGGCCGAGCTGCACCGGCTGCTGACAAAGGTTGATCCCGAGTCAGCGGCGCGGATTCATTCCAATGATCCACAGCGCCTCGTCAGGGCGCTGGAGGTCTATCGGGTCAGCGGTCTGAGCATGACCGAACACCGCGCTCGACAAAGGTTGCAAAAAGCCGCAGGCGGCACGCCAGACGCGGGTGTCTTGCCTTATACTGTCGCGCAAATGGCCATTGCGCCTGCTCAGCGGCAGGTTCTGCATCGGCGTATTGAACAGCGTTTCGTGCAAATGGTTGAACACGGCTTGGTCGAAGAGGTCGAAGCCCTTCGCGGGCGAAGTGACCTGAATGCCGAGTTGCCTTCCATGCGTGCCGTAGGTTACCGACAGGTCTGGAGTTATCTGGACGGCAATTGCTCAAGGGACGAGATGGTCCAGCGTGGCATTATCGCCACCCGGCAGTTGGCCAAACGTCAGTTGACCTGGTTGCGAGGCTGGGAGGGAATACATTGGCTGGAAACTTCAGCCTGTGACAATCTGCCGCGAGCATTGAAATACTTGAATAGGCTCACCATATTGAGCTGACTGAGATTTGACCGGCTATCCTCAGAACAGCGGATCGACCGTGTTTGATTCTAAAAATTAATGAAAAGATCCTCTAAGGAGTGCGGCACATGTCAAAAGGGCATTCGCTACAAGACCCTTACCTGAACACCTTGCGCAAGGAGCGTGTTCCGGTTTCTATCTATCTGGTCAACGGCATCAAACTGCAGGGCCAGATCGAATCCTTCGACCAGTTCGTCATTCTTCTGAAGAACACCGTCAGCCAGATGGTGTACAAGCATGCGATTTCCACGGTCGTCCCGGGCCGTCCCGTGCGTCTGCCGGTTGCCGGCGATACTGATGAATCCGAGTCGGGTAACGACTAAAGGGAGCTGTCTTTGTTCTTCGAACGTCCCGATGGTGGTGAGCGGGCTATCCTGGTGCATCTGGATGGCCAGGATCCAGCGGCGCGTGAAGATCCTCATGAGTTTCAGGAGCTGGTGCGCTCGGCAGGTGCCGAAACCGTTGGCTTCGTTAATGTCGCTCGACACCAGCCTTCGGCCAAGTTTCTGATCGGCAGCGGCAAGGTCGAGGAATTGCACGATCTCGTCCGTGAGGGCGAGGTCGAGCTGGTCATCTTCAACCACACGCTGACACCCAGTCAGGAGCGCAACCTTGAGCGTGCGCTCGAATGCCGCGTGCTCGATCGGACCGGACTGATCCTCGATATCTTCGCCCAGCGGGCGCGCACCCATGAGGGCAAGCTGCAAGTCGAACTGGCGCAGCTTGAACATATGAGCACCCGGCTGGTGCGTGGCTGGACTCACCTTGAGCGGCAGAAGGGGGGTATCGGGCTGCGCGGTCCTGGTGAAACCCAGCTGGAAACCGACCGGCGCCTTTTGCGAGTGCGCATCCGGCAAATCAGGCAGCGCCTGGAAAAGGTCCGTGGACAGCGTGAACAGGCACGCCGCGGGCGTCGGCGCGCTGATATCCAGCTGGTGTCTCTGGTTGGCTATACCAACGCGGGCAAGTCAACGCTGTTCAACGCGCTGACCCAATCGACGGTATATGCCGCTGATCAGCTGTTCGCGACCCTTGATCCGACCCTGCGCCGACTCGAGCTCGATGATCTGGGGCCGGTGGTGTTGGCCGATACGGTAGGCTTCATTCGGCATTTGCCGCACAAGCTGGTGGAATCCTTTCGAGCTACGCTGGAAGAATCGAGTAATGCAGACCTGCTGCTTCATGTGATCGATGCGCACGAACCCGAGCGTGACGAGCAGATTGAGCAGGTACTGGCGGTGCTGACGGAAATTGGTGCGCACGAGTTGCCGATTCTTGAGGTGTATAACAAGGTGGATCTGCTTGAAGGTATCGAGCCGCAGATCCAGCGAAACGCCGATGGGGTGCCGCAGCGGGTTTGGATTTCGGCGCAGATGGGCCTGGGGCTTGATCTGTTGCAGCAGGCTGTTGCCGAATTGCTTGGTGATGACTTGTTCGTCGGCTCGATGCGGCTTCCGCAGAGTCTGGGGCGGATGCGGGCGCAGCTGTTTGGGTTGGGTGCAGTGCAATCCGAGTCTCATGACGAGGAGGGTGGTAGCCTGCTGGATATTCGCGTGCAGCGCGTCGAGCTGCGGCGCCTTATCAGTCGGGAAGGTTTCGATACAGAGCAGTTCCTGCAACAACACACTTTGCAATAAAGCTCGGGCGGCTTTTAAGCCGTTTGAACCGGGCTTTCGGTAGCATTGGCGGCCGCGCCGTTGGCGCGTCTATAGCTTTTTTGGAATGGAGAGCGCTATGGCTTGGAATGAGCCGGGTGGCAACTCGAATAACCAGGATCCCTGGGGCAGTGGTGGCGGTGGTCGTCGCAGCGGTGGTGGCGGTGGCGATCAGAAAGGTCCACCGGATCTGGATGAGGCTTTCCGTAAATTGCAGAACAGCCTCAATGGCATGTTCGGCAAAGGAAAACGTGGCGGCGATTCGTCCTCGTCGGGCGGCGGTGGCCGTCGTGGCGGTTTCGTACTGGTCTGGGTCGGCCTGGTAGTGCTGCTGGCAGTCTGGCTGTCCAGTGCGATCTATATAGTCGACGAGCAGGAGCAGGCTGTCGTACTGCGTCTTGGCAAATATCACGAGACAGTCGGTCCGGGTCTGAATATCTATTTCCCGCCCTTTGATCGCAAGTTCCAGGCCAACGTCACCCGTGAGCGCTCCTATAGCAAGCAGGGGCAGATGCTGACCGAAGATGAGAACATCATCGAGGTGCCGCTGACTGTTCAGTACAAGATCAGCAACCTGCAGTCCTTCGTGCTCAACGTCGATAATCCCGAAGCGTCGCTGCAGCATGCAACCGACAGTGCCGTGCGCCACGTAGTGGGCTCAACGGCGATGGATCAGGTGCTGACTGAGGGTCGTGAGGCCATGGCCGGTGAAGTTAAGGAGCGACTGCAGCGCTTCCTCGACAACTACGGCACCGGCATCATCGTGACTCAGGTCAACCTGCAGAGTGCGGCTGCGCCGCGCGAAGTCCAGGAAGCCTTTGATGACGTTATTCGTGCCCGCGAAGATGAGCAGCGCGAGAAGAACCAGGCCGAATCCTACGCCAATGGCGTAATTCCCGAGGCGCGCGGTCAGGCCCAGCGGATGCTCGAAGAGGCCAGCGGTTATCGTGAGGCAGTGATCTCCCGCGCCCAGGGTGAGGCGGATCGTTTCACCAAACTGGTCGCCGAGTATCGCAAGGCGCCGGAGGTGACGCGCGAGCGCCTGTACATCGAAACCATTCAGGAAGTCATGAGCAATACCAGCAAGGTTCTCATCACTGGCGAGAGCGGGCAGAACAATCTGCTCTATCTGCCGCTGGACAAGATGATCAACAACCGCAGCGGTGCTGAGCGTTCCTCTACTGCAAACGTGTCGTCGGCTTCGACCCAGGCCACGCGCCTGCCGCCGGAACTCGATCCACGTGAGCTGCGTACAAGGGAGGCCCGTTAATGAGTAACAAGTCTCTGACCGCCCTTATCGTGGGTGTGGTAGCAGCGATTGTGCTGTGGAACAGCTTCTATATCGTCTCGCAGACCGAGCGTGCGGTCATGTTGCGCTTTGGCCGGATCGTCGAGCCTGACGTCAAGCCGGGCCTGCACATGAAGATTCCCTACGTGAACAGTGTGCGCAAGTTCGATGCGCGTCTGATGACGCTGGATAGCACCACTTCACGCTTCCTGACCTTGGAAAAGAAAGCACTGATGGTCGACTCCTACGCCAAGTGGCGTGTGGATGATGCCGAGCGCTTCTACACCGCAACCTCGGGGATGAAGCAAATTGCCGATGAGCGTCTTGCCCGTCGTCTGGAAGCGGCTCTGCGCGACCAGTTCGGTAAGCGTACCTTGCATGAATCTGTGTCCGGCCAGCGTGATGAGCTGATGGGAATGGTTACCAACAGTCTCAATCGTGCGGCTCAGCAGGAGCTCGGCATTGAAGTCGTCGATGTGCGCGTCAAGGCAATGGACCTTCCTCGTGAAGTGAACCGCAGCGTGTTCGAGCGAATGAGTTCCGAGCGTGAGCGTGAAGCGCGTGAGCATAGGGCGAAAGGTAAGGAACTGGCCGAAGGTATTCGTGCCGACGCCGATCGTCAGCGTCGCGTGTTGCTCGCTGAGGCCTTCCGCGAGGCTGAGGAGCTGCGCGGTGAGGGTGATGCGCAAGCGGCAGCGATCTATGCTGAGGCCTACGGGCAGGATGCCGAGTTCTACTCCTTCCACCGCAGCCTGCAGGCTTACCGTGACAGCTTCGCCAGCAAGGAAGATATGCTGGTGCTTGATCCCAAGAGCGATTTTTTCCGCTACCTGGAATCGGCAACCGCGAAATAATGACGGCCCCAGCGGGTCTCCATCCGGCAGGGCGATAACGTCCTCCGGGTGACCCGCTGGCAAAACGTTGTTATGATTCGCCAGCCGGGGAAACCCGGCTTTTTTGCGTCTGCGTCCCTGTGGAACAGGCTGGTCCGCATCGGACAGCATGTCGGCCCTTCCGGGCATAGCATTGGCGCCATGGTTCAAACACAACGCATGCGACCGATGGCCAGCTCAGGCTGTAGCCCGGTGTTCGCCTGCTTGACTAGGCTTGCCGTATCGAGGGGTGATTGGCGAAATGGCAACGGTAGACCGCTGGCTTCTGCCAGATGGCATCGAAGAGGTGCTGCCGCCCGAGGCGGGACGCATCGAAACCGCACGCCGCCGCGTGCTGGATCTGTTCCAGTGCTGGGGCTACGAGTTGGTCATCACTCCGCATGTGGAGTTTCTCGAGTCGCTGCTTACCGGTGCGGGGCAGGATCTCGATCTGAAGACATTCAAGGTCATCGATCCCCTGTCTGGCAGGCAGATGGGCTTGCGTGCCGACATCACGCCGCAGGTGGCGAGGGTTGATGCGCATACGCTGCGCCGCGAAGGGCCCAGCCGCCTCTGCTATGCCGGCAGTGTGCTGCACGCCAAGCCGCAGGCGCTGGCCACTTCGCGTAGCCCGATCCAGCTGGGCGCCGAGCTTTACGGTGACAGCAGTACATCCAGTGATATCGAAGTCATCAGTCTGATGCTGGAAACCCTCAGTCTTGCCGATGTGCCCAATGTGCACATGGATCTGGGGCATGTAGGTATCTATCGCGGCCTGGCGTGTGCCGCAGGGCTGTCCGGAGATGCCGAGCAGCGTCTGTTCGATGCGCTGCAGCGCAAGGCAATGAATGAAATCGCACAGCTCACGGCAGATGTCGAGCCGGCATTGGCTGGCATGTTGCGCGCACTGGCGCGGTTGTGTGGTGGTCGCGAGACACTTGATGTTGCGCGTGAAACCCTTGCCGGCGCGCCTGCTGGGGTGCTTGAGGCGCTGCAGGGCCTGACGCGGATCGCCGATTGCCTGGCTGAGCGTTATCCCAGCCTGCCGCTGTATTTCGACCTGGGCGAGTTGCGTGGTTATCACTACCACACCGGCGTGGTGTTTGCCGTGTTTGTGCCAGGTGTCGGGCAGTCGATTGCTCAGGGCGGCCGTTATGACGACATTGGCGCAGACTTTGGTCGTGCTCGCCCGGCAACCGGCTTTTCGACCGACCTGAAGACGCTGGTAAGTCTTGGTAATGCCGAGCTCGCCGCGCCCTTGGCAGGTATTTGGGCGCCGCATGGTGCCGATCCCGCGCTGTGGCAAGCCATCTGCCAATTGCGCAGGCAAGGTGAACGCGTTGTTCAGGCATTGGATGGGCAGGCCTGCGAGGCTGCATCGTCGGTTGGCTGTGATCGTCAGCTGGTACTGAAGGAAAACACCTGGATGGTGGCGCCGCTGGCGTCCTGATAACGGCCGTGCGCGATCGCGCTGGGCTGGTTCCGATATTTCACCGGTTGTTGTGGCCGGTCTGCTTCGCCGAAGAGGGCATAGGTTTATGGGTAAGAATGTCGTGGTCCTGGGCACCCAGTGGGGTGATGAGGGCAAGGGCAAGATCGTCGATCTGCTGACTGACCAGGCTGCTGCCGTGGTTCGTTTTCAGGGCGGCCACAACGCTGGTCACACGCTGGTTATCGACGGCGAAAAGACCGTACTACACCTTATTCCTTCTGGAATCCTGCGGGAAAACGTCGAATGCCTGATCGGCAATGGCGTGGTGGTTGCACCCGATGCGCTGATGCGCGAGATCACCAAGCTTGAAGAAAAGGGCGTGCCGGTGCGCGAGCGCCTGCGCATCAGTCCCGCCTGTACCCTGATCCTGCCTTATCACGTGGCGCTGGACCGGGCGCGTGAAGTGGCGCGTTCAGAAGGCAAGATCGGTACTACCGGTCGTGGCATTGGGCCGGCCTATGAGGATAAGGTGGCGCGCCGTGGTCTGCGCATCGGCGACCTGTTCAATCCCGAGCGTTTTGCCGTCAAGCTGCGTGAGCTGCTCGAGTACCACAACTTCATACTGCAGAATTTCTACAAGGTAGAGCCTGTCGACTTTCAGAAGACTCTGGATGAGGCTCTGGCCTACGCCGACGTGCTCAAACCGCTGATGATCGACGTATCGGCGCGCCTGCATGACCTGCGCAAGCAGGGTGCGCGCATCATGTTCGAGGGCGCCCAGGGTTCGCTGCTGGATATCGATCACGGCACCTATCCCTACGTGACCAGCTCCAGTACTACCGCTGGTGGTACTGCTACGGGTTCCGGTTTCGGCCCGCTGTACCTGGATTACATCCTCGGCATCACCAAGGCTTACACCACCCGTGTCGGCTCAGGGCCTTTCCCGACCGAGCTGTTCGATGACGTCGGTGCGCGCCTGGCCGAGCGTGGCCGCGAATTTGGCTCAACCACCGGTCGTGCGCGTCGTTGCGGTTGGTTCGATGCGGTCATCCTGCGGCGCTCCATCGAAATAAACAGCATTTCGGGCATCTGCCTGACCAAGCTGGATGTGCTCGACGGGCTTGAAACCATTCGGATCTGCGTGGGCTACAAGGACCGCAATGGTGAGGTGCTGGTCGATGCGCCGACCGATGCTGACAGCTACGACGGCCTGCAGCCGGTCTATGAGGACCTGCCGGGCTGGAGCGAGTCGACCGTTGGTGTCAAAAGCCTGGAAGAGTTGCCGGCCAACGCCCTGGCCTATATCCGCCGTATCGAAGCGCTGGTCGAGGCGCCGGTGGATATCATTTCTACTGGGCCGGATCGCAACGAGACTATCGTGCTGCGCCATCCTTACGCCTGATAGATAGCGTTGCTGCAGAGGCCGCCTTCGGGCGGCCTTTTGCGTTCCGGGGATCGAGAAGCACTCAGGCCGTTAGTAGAGGCTTAGGAAGGAGGGGGCGGAAACGAAAAAACCGAGCCAATGGCTCGGTTTTTTCTGAAGAGTGGTGCCCAGGAGAAGACTCGAACTTCCACGGTGTTGCCACCGCTAGGACCTGAACCTAGTGCGTCTACCAATTCCGCCACCTGGGCACATTGCGATGATTGCTCACCGACTTTCTTTGTCGATTGTGGTCGAAGTCGACAGCTTCGTTTTTTACTTACGCGAAAACAGTGTTATCGAAGAGTGGTGCCCAGGAGAAGACTCGAACTTCCACGGTGTTGCCACCGCTAGGACCTGAACCTAGTGCGTCTACCAATTCCGCCACCTGGGCACTGCAAAACGATGTTGCTTCTTCGTTTCCGTGTTACAACGTCTACCGGACATTGTGGGCGCGAACTATACGGGCGAGGTTGTACCTTGTAAAGCCCTGACGGGTAAAAAAAAATTGCTCGAAAGCTGCCGTCGAGGCTCGTTTCGCGCTTCAATAGATACAGGGCGTTCTGCCTCTATAAATGAATGAAAGGTGACATCTCTTAATGGCCGATTGGCAATCCCTCGACCCCGAGGCCGCACGTGAAGCGGAAAAGTACGAAAACCCCATTCCCAGCCGCGAGCTGATTCTCCAGCACCTGAGCGAGCGTGGTGCGCCTGCCTCGCGTGAGCAGCTGGAAGAAGAGTTCGGGCTGAGCTCCGAGGAAGACATCGAGGCGCTGCGGCGCCGCCTGCGTGCGATGGAGCGCGACGGTCAGGTGATCTATACCCGGCGAGGCGCCTATGCCCCAGTGGATAAGCTGGATCTGGTCTGCGGCCGCATCAGCGGTCATCGCGACGGCTTTGGTTTCCTGATCCCTGACGATGGCAGCGACGACCTGTTCCTGAGCCCTGCGCAGATGCGCCTGGTGTTCGATGGCGACCGTGCATTGGCTCGAGTTGCCGGCCTGGATCGCCGTGGACGCCGTGAGGGCGCTATCGTCGAAGTGATCAGTCGTGCCCACGAGACCATCGTCGGCCGCTTCCAGGAAGAAAGTGGCATCGGCTTCGTCATGGCTGATAACCCCAAGATCCAGCAGGAAGTGTTGGTCACCCCTGGGCGCTCTATGAATGCCAAGCCGGGTCAGTTCGTCGAGGTGAAGATCACCCACTGGCCGACTTCGCGCTTCCAGCCCCAAGGCGATATCGTCGAAGTCATCGGTAATTACATGGCTCCGGGCATGGAAATCGACGTGGCGTTGCGCAGTTTCGACATCCCCCATGTCTGGCCCGAGGATGTGTTGAAAGAGGCGTCCCGACTCAAGCCCGAGGTTGAGGACAAAGACAAGCAGAAGCGCGTCGATTTGCGCCACCTGCCTTTCGTCACCATCGACGGCGAAGATGCCCGCGATTTCGATGATGCGGTCTACTGCGAAAAGCCTGGGGGCTGGAAGCTCCTGACCGGTGGTTTCCGCCTGTATGTAGCCATTGCTGACGTCTCGCATTACGTGAAGGTGGGTTCGGCGCTCGACAGAGAGGCCGAGCTGCGCGGCAACTCGGTGTATTTCCCCGAGCGTGTGGTGCCGATGCTCCCCGAGGAGCTCTCCAATGGTCTCTGCTCCCTCAATCCCGGGGTGGACCGGTTGGCGATGGTGTGTGAAATCACCTTGAGCAAGTCGGGCAAGATGACCGACTACCAGTTCTACGAGGCGGTGATCCACTCCCACGCACGCCTGACCTACAACAAGGTCAGCTGCATGCTCGAGCAGCCCAAGAGCGCCGAGGCCAAGGAGCTGAGTCGCGAATACGCTGACGTGCTGCCACACCTCAAAAGCCTGCACTCGTTGTTCAAGGTGTTGCTCAAGGCGCGCCATACCCGTGGCGCCATCGATTTCGAGACGCAGGAAACGCGGATCGTCTTCGGTGCAGGTCGTAAGATCTCGGAGATCAAGCCTGTTGAACGCAACGATGCGCACAAGCTGATCGAGGAGTGCATGCTCTGCGCCAACGTCGCCACTGCACGCTTTCTGCAAGATCACGATCTTCCTGGCTTGTATCGCGTCCATGACGGTCCGCCGCTGGAGCGCCAGGAGAAGTTGCGCGCCTTCCTTGGTGAGCTAGGCATGACCCTGAACAAGGGCAAGGAGGGGCCGACGCCGAAGGATTATCAGGCGCTGCTGGAGCATATTCAGGGCCGCCCGGATTTCCATGTGATCCAGACGGTGATGCTGCGCTCGCTCAGCCAGGCGGTCTATAGCACCGACAATCATGGGCATTTCGGTCTCAACTATGAGGCCTATGCACACTTCACATCGCCGATTCGTCGCTATCCAGACCTGCTGGTCCATCGTGCCATCCGCAGCGTGATCCGCTCACGCCGCGAGACTTCGCATGTGCGTCGTGAAGGCGCGACCAGCATGCCCAAGGCGCGCATCTACCCGTACGACGAGGCGGCGCTGGAGCAGCTCGGTGAGCAGTGTTCGATGACCGAGCGACGCGCCGATGAGGCAACTCGTGACGTGGTCAACTGGCTCAAGTGCGAGTTCATGAAGGATCGAGAAGGTGAGAGCTTTCCCGGTGTCATCACGGCGGTAACCGGCTTCGGATTGTTCGTCGAACTGACGGATATCTACGTCGAGGGCCTGGTTCACGTTACCGCGATGCCGGGCGATTACTACCACTTCGATCCTCTGCATCACCGTCTTTCCGGTGAGCGCAGCGGGCGCAGTTTCCGCCTGGGCGACAGCGTTGTGGTGCGCGTCATGCGTGTTGATCTCGACGAGCGCAAGATCGATTTCGAGCTGATCAGCGGTGGAAGCAAGACCGGTATTGGCCAGCGTGGGTCGGCCGACGGTGGCGGCGAGCGCAAGGGTGGACGCGACAAAAAAGGCCCTGCTGCCAAAGAGAAAGGCTCCGTCAGTGCCGACGTTCGCAAAAGTCGCGAAATAAAAAAGGCTCTGGTTGGCGAGGCCAAAAACGCTAAGCCTGATGGCGACAAGCCCAGGCGTAGCGGGCAGAAGCCCAAGGCCGGCAGTAAGCCGTCTGGCAAGTCCGAGGGCGGCGCGGCAGGCAAGCGTAAGGGCAGGTCATGAGCGATCTGGAGAAGATCTACGGCCTGCACGCCGTAGAAGCGCTGCTGCGCCACCATCCGAAGCGGGTCAAGCAGGTCTGGCTGGCGGAAGGTCGTGACGATCCGCGGGTTCAGACGCTGATCCAGCTGGCCGAGCAGTCACGGATTCGTGTCGGGCAGTGTGAGCGTCGCGAGCTGGATGCCTGGGTCGAGGGTGTTCATCAGGGTGTTGTGGCCGATGTCAGTCCCAGTCAGGTCTGGGGCGATGCGATGCTAGAAGAGTTGCTGGATCGCACCGAAGGTGCGCCCTTGCTGCTGGTGCTGGACGGTGTGACCGATCCGCACAACCTCGGCGCGTGTCTGCGTACTGCGGATGCCGCCGGTGCGCTGGCGGTAATCATCCCCAAGGACAAGTCGGCCACTCTCAATGCCACGGTACGCAAGGTAGCCTGCGGCGCGGCAGAAGTGATCCCTCTGGTCGCGGTCACAAACCTTGCGCGTACCCTGGAGAAACTGCAGCAGCGCGGGCTGTGGATTGTCGGCACGGCAGGCGAGGCCGAGCAGGAAATCTATGATCAGGACCTCCGCGGCCCGATCGTGCTGGTGATGGGAGCAGAGGGCAAGGGGATGCGTCGCTTGACCCGTGAGCATTGTGATTTCCTGGTGCGCCTGCCGATGGCTGGGAGTGTCAGCAGCCTCAACGTCTCGGTCGCTACTGGCGTCTGCCTGTTCGAAGCGCTGCGTCAGCGTCGTTCGGTCTAGTCAGGCTTTTGGCCAGTCGCTGAGAGATTTTCCCGAGGCATGCCGGGCAGGGCCCTGTAGCACTGCTTCAAGTGTGTAGCGGGCATTCAGCGTCCAGCTGAATTTGTTTCTGCTTGCAACCCATACCTTCAGCGGCTGTCCAATGGCCGATTAGGGCGCGCTTGTCGCGCCATTCGTTTTTGGGTCTGAAAAGGCCGTCGCTCGTTACTCATTATTGAGTCGCCTCAGGCACGCATCATGGAGGCTGTATGCCGCAATACCCGTCTTCCGAGACGTTGTTCAGAGTTTCCCCCAACGCCTATCTGTTGCTCGGCCGCGACGGGCTGGTTGCCGATGCCAATGCAGCGTATCTGCAGCGGGTTGTACGTGACGCCCCAAGCATGGTAGGTCGGCGTATTCAGGATGTCTTCGCCACCGATTTGCAACTCCCCCAGGCCGAGGTCGATGATTGTCTGGCGTCTATAGCGCGAGTTTCTGCGCTGGGTGTAGCTGACAGCCTGTCGGTTACCAGTCATGTTGTGGAAGGTAAGCGCCGCTGCTGGCGGCTGACGCATACTCCGATACCGGACTCGCGGGGGAATACCGAAAGCATCCTGCAATGGATCGAGAGCGTCAGCGAGGCGCCGTATGGCGAGCAGAATCCTTCAGCGTTGAGACAGGCGCATAGGCTGGAGGACTTCGGCAAGCTTACTGGCGGTATCGCGCATGATTTCAACAATATGCTGCAGATCATCGGCGGAAACCTGCAGTTGCTGCGGCGCAGCCTGGTGGCTGACCAGGCTGCGCAAAGGCGCTTGGAGTCGGCTTCAAGTGGTGTAGACATGGCGACACGTCTTGCCTCGCAACTGCTGGCTTTCGCTAGTCGACAGCCTCTGCAGCCACGCTGGGTGGATTTTGGCGAGATGCTCGGACGAATGGATGGGCTGTCGGGCGGAGGCGCGCTAACGTTCAGGCTCGATATCCAGCAGGGCCTGTGGCCGCTTTTTGCCGATGCGGGTCATCTGCAGGGCATGATTTTGCGCCTCGTCGCCAATGCGCGAGCAGCCATGGCCGGGAGGGGTGTGCTGAATCTGCGTGCACGCAATTGCCCGCTTGATGATGCCCAGCTGCTCGGGCAGCCGGGCGTCAAGGCTGGGCGATACGTGGAAATCTGCGTGATCGATGAGGGTGAGGGGATGAGTCAGGAGGTGCTCGAGCAAGCTTTCGAGCCCTTTTTCACTACCCGGCGCAGCGCTGGAGCCTCCGGAATGGGGCTGAGCGAGGTTTATGGGTTCGTCAGGCAGAGTGGTGGATTCGTCGTGCTGGAAAGTGAGGAAAGCCGAGGCACTTGCGTGCGTGTCTATCTGCCGGCAGATGCCGAGCGGGCGGAAGATTCATTCGAGTCGATTGAGCCTGCCAGACAGGGTTCGCCAATTGCCGGTCATGTCGTTGAAGGATCCAGTACCAGCCTGAAGATCCTTTTCGTCGAGGACGATCCCACCTTGCGCATGCTCACCGGGGAGGTAATGGATGAACTCGGTCATGCGGTATGCCTGTGCGAGTCGGCGGAGGATGCGTTGGAGCAGCTGGAACAGCAGCGTTTCGATGTACTGCTGACAGATGTCGGCCTGGCCGGCATGAGCGGTATCGAGCTGGTGCGCATGGCCCGTGAGCGCGATGCAACGTTGAGCGTTGTGATTGCTTCAGGCTATGAGGTGGACGTGCGTAAGGAGGGCCTGGATGGATTGCGGACCATGCTCAAGCCTTATGACATCCATCAGGTCAGAAGCCTGCTTGAGCGTATTCGTGAAGAGCGGATGTCCGCCGGATATTGAATGGGCAGACTGGTTAAATAATCACCAGTTCGCCTTGCGCCGCAGGCCAGGCTTCTCTAGAATTGCGCCCCTTGCCCGGATGGCAGGCGCTTGCGCGCCTCTCTGGCTGGCAAGGCAACACACTATTCACTCCTTGTCTGATCCGCGTTGTGCGGCAGGCTGCAACCCGTAAGGAGCAACAATGCGTCATTACGAAATCATCTTTCTGGTCCATCCCGATCAGAGCGAGCAGGTCGGCGGCATGGTGGAGCGTTACACCAAGCTGATCGAAGAAGACGGCGGCAAGATTCATCGCCTGGAAGACTGGGGCCGTCGTCAGCTGGCTTACGCCATCAACAACGTCCACAAGGCTCACTACGTGATGCTGAACGTTGAGTGCAGCGGCAAGGCACTGGACGAGCTGGAAGACAACTTCCGCTACAACGATGCCGTCATCCGTAACCTGATCATCCGCCGCGACGAAGCCGTGACCGAACAGTCCGAAATGCTCAAGGCTGAGGAAAACCGTAGCGAGCGCCGCGAGCGTCGTGACCGCCCTGAAACTGACAATGTCAACGAAAGCGATGACAGCGACAGTGACAGCAGCGACACCAACGCTGACGAGTAATCCACGGGTCTATTGAGGAGCCTATTTCATGGCACGTTTTTTCCGTCGTCGTAAGTTCTGCCGTTTCACCGCTGAAGACGTGAAAGAGATCGATTACAAGGATCTCAACACTCTGAAAGCCTACGTTTCCGAAACCGGCAAGATCGTTCCAAGCCGTATCACCGGAACCAAAGCACGCTATCAGCGTCAGCTGGCCACCGCTATCAAGCGCGCCCGCTTCCTGGCCCTGTTGCCCTACACCGACAGCCACGACCGTTGATCGAACTGTTCGACAGTAAAGAGTAAGGATAGATCGCATGCGTGCCCTGGCAGAATTCATCATGCGCGGCCGTATGCAAGCCATTGTTGTGATGGTTGGCTCTGCGGCATTGCCGATGTTGTTCTGGCTGTGTGCCGCTGCAGGTAGCCTGGTGCTGTTGCGCCGTGGATTGAACGATGCGCTGGGGGTACTGGTCTGGGCTGTATTGCCTGCACTGGCCTGGTGGTATTTCGGGGATCCGCGAACGCTGCTGGTGCTGTTGGGGACCTTCGGGTTGGCGCTATTGCTGCGCAGTCAGAATGCCTGGCCCCGGGTGATGTTGTGCAGTGTGGGTGTCGGGCTGTTGTATGCCGTGGCGCTCAGCGTGGCATTCGGCGAGCCGATTGCAGCGCTGGCAGCCGAGTTGCAGAAAATACTGCCTGACATCCTGTCGCAAGCCTATCAGCAGCTTTCGCTTGAAGAGCGGACGCAGCTGGAGGCGCTGCTGATACCGGTCCTGACCGGGTTGTTGGCGGCACTGCTGCAGATCGTTACCCTGCTCAGTCTGATGCTTGGGCGTTACTGGCAGGCATTGCTGTACAACCCCGGTGGCTTTGGGCTTGAGTTCCGTGCCCTGCGCTTCCCGCCGCTGCTGGCAATGCTGCTCCTGGCGGGCATGTTGTTCAGTCCTAGCCTGAGCGCGCAGCTGGCGATACTGGGTCCGCTGTGCAGTGTTCCGCTGGTGTTTGCCGGCATCGCACTGCTTCACGGCCTGGTTTCACAAGGTCGGATGCGGCGGTTCTGGCTCGTGGGGCTGTATGTCACGCTGGTGCTGTTCATGCAGGTGATTTATCCGTTACTGGTCGTTATGGCCATTGTCGACAGTTTGTTTGATTTTCGCGGTCGGGCATCTCCAGGTGATGATGCGGGACCTGCGAACGGTGAAGGTTAAGTTAAAGAGGTAAGACTCAAATGGAAGTCATCCTGCTAGAAAAAGTCGCGAACCTGGGCAACCTGGGCGACAAGGTAAACGTCAAGTCTGGCTACGGTCGCAACTATCTGCTGCCGCAGCGCAAGGCTACTGCCGCAACTGCAGCCAACATCGCCGAGTTCGAAGCTCGTCGTGCCGACTTGGAAAAAGCGGCTGCCGAGCGCAAGGCTTCTGCCGAAACGCGTGCTGCTCAGCTGGCCGAGCTGGAAGTCACCATTACCGCTACTGCGGGCGATGAGGGCAAGCTGTTCGGTTCCATCGGTACTCACGATATCGCCGACGCCCTGACCGCCTCTGGCGTGGAAGTGGCCAAGAGCGAAATCCGTCTGCCGAACGGCACCATCCGTCAGGTTGGTGAATACGATGTAGCCGTGCATCTGCACAGCGACGTTGAAGCGACCGTGAAGCTGATCGTGATCGCAGGCTGATACTGGCCGTCGTCTGGCACCTCCGGTGCCCGACGAGTAACATCAGGCACGTTTCCACGCGAGTGGAACGTGCCTTTTGTTTTTTGAACGCTAGGGTCTGTTGCCGTTTCGCTGCGAGCCGCGTTACAGCGGAAAATGACGCCAGGCAAGGCGCGGGCGCCGGTAATGGTCGTTTCCTTGCCAAGTTCCGCAACGCCGCCTGGCGTCATTTGCCGCGCAACCCGAAGGGACGGGCCGGTTTTAGCGCGATACTGCGTTTCTCGTCGCTTATTGGGAGCGACCAAACCGCGCGACTCGTACCTTGTCTCGCGCTAAAACCGGCTCCGTCGCGACCGCGACGAAACGGCAACAGACCCTAAAGAATTCGAGTGCCATGAACGACATCAGCATCCCGCAGCAATACGATCTGGAAACCGCCGCACTCAAGGTGCCGCCGCATTCCATCGAAGCCGAACAGGCCGTGTTGGGTGGGTTGATGCTGGACAACAATGCCTGGGAGCGCGTGCTTGACCAGGTCTCCGATGGCGATTTCTACCGCCACGACCATCGTCTGATCTTCCGCGCCATCTTCACATTGGCCGAGCGCAATTCGCCGTTCGACGTAGTAACTCTGTCCGAGCAGCTGGACAAAGAGGGTCATCTGCCTCAAGTGGGCGGCCTGGCTTACCTTGGTGAGCTGGCGAAGAACACACCGTCAGTGGCCAATATCAAGGCCTACGCGCAGATCATTCGAGAGCGGGCCACGTTGCGCCAGCTGATCGGCATCAGCAATGAAATTGCCGACAGCGCCTATGCCCCGCAAGGGCGTACCGGCGAGGAAATCCTTGATGAGGCCGAGCGGCTGATCTTCCAGATTGCCGAGGCCAGACCCAAGACCGGTGGCCCCATCGGCATCAACGACATCCTGGTCAAAGCCATCGACCGGATTGACTCGCTGTTCAATGCCGGCGAGGCGATAACCGGCCTGTCCACCGGTTTTACCGACCTGGACGAGGCCACCAGCGGCCTGCAGCCGGCGGATCTGGTGATCGTCGCGGGGCGCCCGTCCATGGGTAAAACTACCTTTGCGATGAACCTGGTAGAAAACGCCGTACTGCGCTCGGACAAGGCAATCCTGGTCTATTCGCTGGAAATGCCCGCCGACTCCCTGGTGATTCGTATGCTGGCATCCTTGGGGCGGATCGATCAGACCAAAGTGCGAACCGGTAAGCTCAGCGACGATGACTGGCCGCGATTGACCTCGGCAGTCAACCTGCTCAACGACCGCAAGCTGTTCATTGACGATACCGCCGGCATTTCCCCTTCGGAAATGCGTGCTCGTACCCGGCGCCTGGTGCGCGAGCATGGCGAGATCGGCATGATCATGGTCGACTACCTGCAGCTGATGCAGATTCCAGGCTCCAGCGGCGATAACCGCACCAACGAGATTTCCGAGATATCGCGCTCGCTCAAGGGCCTGGCCAAGGAGTTCAATTGTCCGGTGGTGGCGCTGTCGCAGCTCAACCGCTCTCTGGAACAGCGTCCTAACAAACGTCCGGTCAACTCCGACTTGCGTGAATCAGGCGCCATCGAGCAGGACGCCGACATCATCATGTTCGTCTACCGGGACGAGGTGTATCACCCCGAAACCGAATACAAGGGTGTGGCGGAAATCATCATCGGCAAACAACGGAACGGCCCCATCGGCACCACGCGACTGGCTTTCCTTGGCAAATATTCGCGCTTCGAGAACCTGGCACCGGGCAGTTATCAGTTTGATGATGACTAAGGGCGGCTAGGCTCGATAGGCACGCTGGCGGCTGAGTGGAAAGCGGGGCAGCCTTGCGGTGCAGGCAAGCACACTGCTCAGCCTTTTGCTTCCAGCTTCCGGCGGATCAGCCTAAGATTCCGCTTCATCTCCGCTGTGCAGGAAACCATCCATGCGTCCCCTCGTTGCCACGGTCGATCTGGCCGCCATTTGTCACAACTACGCCCTCGCGAAACGCTGCGCACCTGGGCGGCGTGCTTTTGCGGTGGTCAAGGCTGATGCCTACGGGCACGGGGCGGCAGCGGTGGTGGCGGCGTTGCGCGACCAGGCCGATGGTTTCGCCGTGTGCAGTGTCGAGGAGGCGCGCGTGGTACGCGAGCAGGCGCCGGATGCCCGCCTGCTACTGCTCGAGGGCTGCTTCGATGCCGAGGACTATGCGGCGGCCATGGAGTTGGGGCTTGATATCTCGGTACAGGGTGCCCGGCAGGCGCAGCAGCTGCTCGACTGCGTACCGGTACGGCCCTTAAATGTCTGGCTCAAGCTGGATTCGGGCATGCACAGGCTGGGTTTCGAAGCTGCTGAATTGCAGCACTGGGCCGAGCGCCTGCGCGCTGCGCCGCAGGTGGCTGAGGTCAACCTGATGAGCCACTTCGCCTGCGCCGACGAACATATGCATCAGCTCACCGACCGGCAGTTGGAGAGCTGCCAAGGCCTGCAGGAATTCGCTTTCGACCAGCGCAGCTTCGCCAACTCCGCAGCCGTGCTGACGCTGGCGCCGGCGCACATGGACTGGCTGCGCCCCGGTATCATGCTCTACGGCGCTTCTCCCTTTGCCGAGCGCAGTGCAGACAATCTCGGGCTGCGCCCAGTCATGACGCTGACTGCAGAAGTGATTGCCCTGCATGACGTTCCTATGGGTGACAGTGTCGGCTACGGCGCAACCTGGGTGGCGCAGCGACCGTCGCGTATCGGTACCGTCAGCTGTGGCTATGCCGACGGCTATCCGCGCCATGCGCCTTCGGGGACGTCGGTGGTCGTGCGCGGTCAGCGTGTACCTCTGGCCGGGCGGGTTTCGATGGACATGCTGACAGTGGACCTGACTGACCTGCCTGATGCGGCAATCGGTGATGCCGTCGAGCTCTGGGGCGCGCAGGTGCCAGTCGATGAAGTCGCTCGGGCAAGCGGCACCATTGGCTACGAGTTGCTGACCAAGGTCACCCAGCGGGTGCCGCGCAAATACCTCAGTTGAGCCTTTCAATGGCCGGCTTGATGCGTACTGCCTAACTTGTTCAGCCTGCTAAGTCCGCTGGAGGAATGATCCCGCTCTACAGGGCGCGGTGGCTCGGGTTCAAGCTAGCCGCCGGGCCGCCCCGTGATTCCCGACTTCCTTGCTGGGACATGCTGGTCATTTTTTGTGCTATATTCCGCGCCCGTTTTCGTTGCCCCGGTTTTTCCCCATGCTCGCCGCCAAGCCGCTGTTTGATTATCCCAAGTACTGGGCCGAATGCTTCGGTCCGGCACCGTTCCTGCCGATGAGCAGGGAGGAGATGGATCAGCTCGGCTGGGATTCGTGCGATGTAATCATCGTCACGGGTGATGCCTACGTTGACCATCCATCGTTCGGTATGGCGATCATCGGCCGGCTGCTGGAGGCCCAGGGTTTTCGCGTCGGAATCATCAGTCAGCCGGACTGGCACAGCAAAGACGACTTCATGAAGCTCGGCGAGCCGAACCTGTTCTTCGGCATCGCCGCAGGCAACATGGACTCGATGATCAACCGCTACACGGCTGATCGCAAGATGCGCTCCGATGATGCTTATACCGCAGGCGGACTGGCTGGTAAGCGGCCGGATCGCGCCAGCCTGGTCTACAGCCAGCGCTGCAAGGAAGCCTTCAAGCATGTGCCGGTGGTGCTGGGCGGTATCGAGGCTTCGCTGCGGCGTATCGGCCATTACGACTATTGGTCGGACAAGGTGCGCCGCTCGATTCTGATGGATGCGACTGCCGATATCCTGCTGTACGGCAATGCCGAGCGCGCTATCGTCGAGGTGGCGCAGCGCCTGGCGCGTGGGGAAGACGTCGCCGACATCACCGATGTGCGTGGCACAGCCTTCATCCGCAAGGTTCCCGCACCGGGCTGGTTCGAGATCGACTCGACGCGTATCGATCGTCCGGGCAAGGTCGATCAGATCCTCAACCCCTACGTCAATACTCAGGATCTGCAAGCCTGCGCCATTGAAAAGGAAAAGGGCCCGGTTGAAGATCCGAACGAAGCGAAGGTCGTCCAGTTGCTGCCCAGCCCGACGATCGAACGCGACAGGACAGTGATTCGCCTGCCTTCGTTCGAGAAAGTGCGCAACGATCCTGCACTGTACGCTCACGCCAACCGCGTTCTGCATCTGGAAACCAACCCCGGCAACGCCCGTGCGCTGGTGCAACGCCATGGCGATCAGGACATCTGGCTCAACCCGCCGCCGATCCCGCTGACCACCGAAGAAATGGACTACGTGTTCGCCGCGTCCTATGCGCGAGTGCCGCATCCGGTCTACGGCGACGCGAAGATTCCGGCCTACGAGATGATTCGCTTCTCGGTGAACATCATGCGTGGCTGTTTCGGCGGCTGCACCTTCTGCTCGATCACCGAGCACGAGGGGCGGATCATCCAGAACCGCTCCCACGAATCGATCCTCAACGAAATCGAAGCCATGCGCGGTATGCCGGGCTTCACCGGAGTGGTCTCTGATCTTGGCGGGCCGACCGCGAACATGTATCGCATGGCATGCAAGAGCTACGAGATCGAGAAGCACTGTCGCAAGCCATCCTGCGTGTTCCCCGGCATCTGCGAGAACCTCGACACCGACCACAGCTCGCTCATTGAGCTGTACCGTAAGGCGCGTGCGCTACCGGGTGTAAAAAAGATCCTCATTGCCTCCGGTCTGCGCTACGACCTGGCGGTGGAATCGCCCGAATACGTCAAGGAGCTGGTAACCCACCACGTTGGCGGCTATCTGAAGATTGCACCGGAGCATACCGAGAGCGGTCCGCTGAACAAGATGATGAAGCCGGGCATCGGCAACTACGACAAGTTCAAGCGGATGTTCGACAAGTACTCCAAGGAGGCGGGCAAGGAGCAGTACCTGATCCCGTACTTCATCGCCGCGCACCCTGGTACCACCGACGAGGACATGATGAACCTCGCACTGTGGCTCAAGGCCAATGGTTTCCGAGCCGATCAGGTGCAGGCCTTCTACCCCTCGCCGATGGCCAGTGCAACGGCCATGTACCACACCGGCAAGAACCCGCTGCGCAAGGTTACCTACAAGAGCGAAGGGGTTGTCATCGTCAAGAGTGAGGAGCAGCGTCGCCTGCACAAGGCCTTCCTGCGCTACCACGACCCCAAGGGCTGGCCGCTGCTACGCGAGGCGCTGCTGCGCATGGGGCGTGGCGACCTGATTGGCAGTGGTAAGCATCAGCTGATTCCGGCGCATCAGCCGACGGTGGATGGCTATCACAGCGCTCGTCGCAAGAACTCTACGCCGACTGGCAGCAAGAAGTCCGGGCAGGGCGGGCAGATCCTCACTCAGCACACCGGCTTACCGCCGCGCAGCCACGACGGTAACGCCTGGGACAAGCGCGAGCAGGCCAAGGCCGCTGCCGAGGCCCGGCGCAAGGCAGAAGCAGGCGGAAGGCCGAAGCCGGCCGGCAAGGGGCGCGGCAAACCAGTACCGCGATAACCGTTGCGGTGCGGCTGGAGTTGGCGATGCCGACGAAGATGGTCCGCGCCTCGGTGCGGCATTCTTGGCGTATGGCCAGTTCCTATAAGGCTGGTAGGCCATCGACCCACCAATTCTTCATAGAGAAATGAAGGAAGGCTGAGTAGGTTTCGGCTTAAGCCCTCCCGCTTCGGTTTACACCCTGAACGTTTGCGTAGCCTCATTCAGTTCATTAGCCAGGCGCAGCATCTGTTCACTTTGTTCGCGGCCACGGCTGATATGACCGAGATTGCTGTCTCCCAGCTCATGAATATGTTCGCTGTGGCTGCGGATCTGGCTGACGGCTCCGCTCTGCTGTGAGGTGGCCTGGGCGATCTGCTCAGCCATGTGTTCAATGGTGCCGATGGTAGTGACGATCTGGTGCAGCGCCAGGTCTGCGGTTTCGGCCAGCCCGGCGGTGGCCTTGGCGTGATCGACCTGCACGCGCATGGCCTCCACTGACTGGTTCGCGGTTTCCTGGAGATTGCCGATCAGTTGCTGGATTTCCTCGGTGGCACCACTGGTGCGTTGTGCCAGGGTGCGTACCTCGTCGGCCACCACGGCAAAGCCACGACCCTGCTCGCCAGCTCTTGCCGCCTCGATAGCGGCGTTCAGTGCGAGCAGGTTGGTCTGCTCGGCAATGGAACGAATAACGGTCAGAACCTTGCCGATGGTATTGGTCTCGTCGGCCAGTCGTTCGACGGTCAGGGCGCTGTCCTGTACCTCGCTGACCAGCTGTTGGAGGCCCGTGAGGCTCTGGCTGATGTCCTGTTGCCCCTGTGTAACGGCCAGGCTGGCCGAGCGGCTGGCTTCGGCGGTTTGCCCGGCGCCATCGGCGACATTCTGAATGGTTATTTCCAGCTCACCCAGCGAGTCGCGGATCTGCGCGGTATTGCTGGTCTGGCGAGTGGCGCCCTGGTACAGATCGTTGCTCATTTCGGCGAGGCTGCCGCTGTTGCCTGCCACCTCCTGAGCATGTTGGCGCAGGGTGCCGACCAGCGTCACCAGGTAGCTTCTCAACCGGTTCAGTGAGGTCTCGATCGCAATCATTTCAGGGGTCTTCGAGCCTAGCTGAACGGCCTTGCCGAAATCGCCCTGAGCCCAGGCGCTTAGGGCGGGTGCCAGCTGCCCCAAAGCACGAGTAAGTCGGCGCTGCAGGCGGTCGATGGCGAAGGCGATGAGCAGGATCAGGACAATGATGGTGCCCTGGATCAGTCGAACTTCGGTCTGAATGCGGCCATGTTCGGCACGCACGACAGGCTCCAGTTCGGCCAAAGCCTGCTGCAATGTGGCGATTCGCTCCTCGCTGCTGACCAGCAGCTGGCTACGCTGACCAACGAGCTCCTGCGTCCGCCGCAGTTCCTCGGGGTAGCGTTTGACCAGGCTGGCGATATTGCGCTTGAGCGAGATGCCCTTGTCCTCGCTGGCCTGTTCGCTGTGCTCGCTGATCTGCAAATTGAGCAGTGCTGCAAATGTGCTACTGCCAGATTGCTGTTCAGTGGCGATGTCGAGCAGCGGCAGGGCTTGGAGAGTGGCGACTGTCTCGCCAAGCCTTTGCAGGGCCTGTTCGGCTTCGGTCGCCAGGGCATTCTGACCACTGGCGACCAGCCTGCCACGCGCATGACTCAGGCGCAGCAACTGGCGGCTGGCTTCGAATATCGCGCTTTGGTAAGCCGCAGCACTTGGCCGGTCGCTTTGCTCGGCATACTGCTGCAACTGCGCCAGCGCCGCGATCATTTCGCGTTCGGCCTGCAGGAGAAGTCCCTGTGGGTCACCGGCCAGTTTGCCCGCAGCCAGCAATTCGGTGGCGGTGAACTGGGTGAGCTGTTCTAGGCTGGGTGTCAGGCGCTCGGCGAACCGGGCAGGTAGTGCGGCGATGTCGCTTGCGAGGGTGTCCAGCGCTTGCAGTGCTGCGCTGTGCTGCAAGGCATCGCCGGTGGCCAGATAGCTATGGATATTGCCGGCCACAGGTTGCTGAAATTGTTGGGATAGGCCGAGGTAGCCTTCCATCAGCTGATAGGGGCGCTGCAGCGCACGCTCCGACCACCAGAGTGTGGCGCCCAGGGCGAGACAGATGGCCACGAGCAACAGCGTGTTGAATGTGGTGAGCGATTTCAGGCGCATGCGGGCCTCCGCAAGAATAGGAGGTCCGCAATGTATGGCTATTTGATGTCGTTCACGTTACAGCGGTAAAACCCTCGACACGGTTGCGTCCGGCGTTCTTGGCGCGGTAGAGGGCTTCGTCGGCCTGCTGGGTCAGCAGTTTCACATCGGTGTCGGGGGTGAGCTGCGTGATGCCGCAGCTGAAGGTGCAGGACAGATCGGCAGGTTGCGCCGGAAAGCGAATTTCTGAAAAGCGCTGACGAATCTCGTCGAGTACCCGGCAGGCGTTTTCCAGCGTGGTATCAGGCAGCACGATGGCGAACTCCTCGCCACCGTAGCGGCCGACGCAGTCGGTTTTACGCAGGCGCTGTTTGAGAAACAGCGCCAGACTCTTGATCACCCGGTCGCCCATGGGGTGCCCGTAGGTGTCGTTAACCTTTTTGAAGTGGTCGATATCAACCATGGCGAAACACAGCGGACTGTTGTCGCGTTGCGCCCGTGTGCTGGCATCCTCAAGCAGCTGCAGACTGTGAGTGTGGTTGTAGAGGCCGGTCAGGCTATCGCGGACCATTCGCGCCTTGAGGTTGCGCGCGCGTTCGGCGCGGGTGCGTACGGTGGCGATCAGATGGCTGGGCTTGATCGGTTTGGTCAGGAAGTCGTCGCCGCCCTCGTTCATTGCGCTGAGCTGCTTGTCCAGGTCGTCTTCGGCGGACAGGTAGATGATCGGCACACTGACGTAGCGCTCATGCTGGCGAATAACTTTGGCCAGCTCGGTGCCCATGCACTCGGGCATGTACATGTCGAGGATGATCAGATCCGGCTGGAACTCGGCCAGATAGCTGATCGCCTGGATCGGTTCGTAGAGTGCTCGCGTGATGATGCCGGCATTGTTCAGTACGCGCTCGGTATGCGTGGCCTGCGCGCGCGAGTCGTCAATGATCAGCACCCGGAAAGGCTCGTAGTAGGCGGTGCGGGTATAGATCTCAATCTTTTCCAGCAGACTCGAGGCATCCAGCAGCTCGGTGAAGAGCTCCAGTCCGCCGGCGCGTACCGCTGCTAGGCGTGTGGGAGTGTCCGTATCCTGACGGCTGAAGAAGATCAGCGGCAATTTCTCTTCCAGGCCCTGCTGCACGCGCTCGGCCAGCTTGAGCCCTTCGCCGGGGCCGTTGAAATCGACATCCATGACGATGGCTGCCGGATGGCGTAGGTGCATCGCCGCACGAAATTCGTGATCACTGGCGAAGGCCTGCGCGGCCATGCTGAAAAACTCCAGCTGGCGAACCACGTGGCTTGCGCGCTCGTGATCGTCCAGAGCGATATAGACCGGCTTGCTCAGTGACGGCACTTGGGCAGAGGGGCTGCGAGGGTCGCCGTTGTGCAGGCCGGTGCGGGCAAGTCGATAGATCAGTTGGCTGAGGGTGGTGATGATGTCGCTGGAAAGGCGACCTCGATTGTCATCGATATCGCTGAGACAATCCCCTATCTCGAGCGCAAGCTGATGGTGCTCGGCCTGTTCGAAGCGCTCAGCGAACCGCTGTAGCCGATGGTTGGCTTCAGCAAGTGCGGCACGATAAGAGGGACTCCACTCGTTGCGCTGCACCTGCTGCCAGACTTCTAGCACTTCGCGGGCTTGATGAATGACCCGCTGGGCGAAGTGTTGCTTGAGTTCTTCTTGGTCCGACATTTCAACTTCCTGAGCGCTGCGGCCATTCATGCAGCGTTGTGCTGGCGGCATGCTATCACTTGGCCGGCTGGTTCAAGATATCGCAATGGTGGTCTGGTTCTCATTATGGCGATTGGTGTCGGCAGCTGCGTTATAGTGAGGTGCCCGCCGCAACGCTCCAGGTGACTGGCGGTCGAACCTCTGAACTCTGAGAGAGAGAAGGACAGATGTCTATGTTGGATTGGAAAAACCGCTTCGGTCGTCTCGGCTCGTCGGGGAATGGCGCGACTGCGCACGAAACGAACCGCAATCCACTATGGCTGGTGCTGGTCGCGGTGGTGGGCCTGTATCTGCTGGTGACCCTGATTCTGGGCTGGTACTGGAGCGGCGAGCCGGACCGGTTCGCCGTGCAGCAGCATGTCCGTCAGGCTGCCGAGGGCTCGCAGCGCCAGATCGTCAATGGCTACACCACTGTCGAAACGCTCAAGCAGGTCGCTACGACCCTGCTGGAAAAGCCCGGCGGCTACCTGACCAATGACATAACACCTCCAGGCCTGTGGCTGGACAACATGCCTAGCTGGGAATACGGCGTGTTGGTGCAGGTGCGTGACCTCAGCCGTGCGTTGCGCAAGGATTTCGCCCGTTCACAGTCTCAGTCGACCGAGGACCCCGATCTGTCCAAGGGCGAGCCGCTGTTCAATTTTGATAACCGCAGCTGGGCATTGCCGGCCACCGAGTCGGAGTACCGCAATGGCATCCGCTACCTCGACAGCTACCTTGCGCGCCTGAGCGACCCGGCGGCCAAGGCCCAGTTCTATTCGCGTGCGGACAACCTCAACAACTGGCTCGGTGATGTGGGTACCCGTTTGGGCTCGCTGTCTCAGCGTCTGTCCGCCAGTGTCGGGCGCGCGCGCCTGGATACCGCGAGTGCGGCCGAACTGGAGTCCGAGGGCATGATGGTCGAGGAGGGGCGCGTCGAGACCTCCTGGCTGCAGATCGACAACGTCTTCTACGAAGCCCGTGGCCAGGCTTGGGCCCTGTCGCATTTGCTGCGTGCTATCGAAGTAGATTTCGCCGACGTATTGGCGAAGAAGAACGCAACTATCAGTGTCAGGCAGATCATCCGCGAGCTCGAAGCCGCACAGGAGCCGCTGTGGAGTCCAATGGTGCTTAATGGCAGTGGCTATGGTGTTCTAGCCAACCATTCGCTGGTGATGGCTAACTACATTTCACGCGCGAACGCGGCCATCATCGATCTGCGTAACCTGCTGTCGCAGGGGTAGAGGGCGGCAAGCTACAAGCGATAAGTAAAGCGAAGAAGCATAACGGTCGAACGCCGCTTCGGCGCCTGTCCTGCACTGATTCGCTTGCAGCTTGCAGCTTGCAGCTTAATCCAGCCCCAGCTTCTTCAGTCGATAGCGCATGGAGCGGAAGGTCAACCCCAGGCGCTGGGCGGCTGCGGTGCGGTTCCAGCGGGTTTCTTCCAGCGCCTGCATGATCAGCTGGCGCTCGACTTCTTCCAGGTGGTCTTCCAGGTTGTCGATCTGCGCCAGGCTCGCTTCGGCGCTTTCGCCAGCGCCGGCATCGCTAAGGCGTAGGTCGCCAGCCTTGATTTCTTCGCCTTCGCACAGCGTGTAGGCGCGTTCCAGCATGTTCTCCAGCTCGCGCACGTTGCCGGGGAAGCGATAACTCTGCAGCTTCGCCAGTGCGTCTGGATGCAGGTGCGCGGGGCGGTCGCCACATTCCTCGGCGAGCCGGCGCAGCAGGGTTTCGGCGAGCAGGGCGACATCTTCGCGGCGCTCGCGTAGAGGCGGAACACGCAGTTCGATGACGTTCAGGCGGTAATACAGATCCTGGCGGAAGCGTCCTGCTGCAACTTCGGCAGCCAGATCTTTGTGGGTGGCGCAGAGCACACGCACATCCACTACCACTTCCTTGGCGCCGCCCACCGTCCGAACAGCTTTTTCCTGAATGGCACGCAGCAGCTTGACCTGCATGGTCAGTGGTAGGTCGGCCACTTCATCGAGGAACAAGGTGCCGCCGTTGGCTTCCTGGAACAGACCGGGTTTGTCTTCGATGGCGCCGGTAAAACTGCCCTTCTTATGACCAAAGAACTCACTTTCCATCAGTTCTGAGGGGATCGCCCCGCAGTTGACCGGAATGAAGGGGCGTTCGCGGCGTGGACCCTGCTCATGGATCAGGCGTGCCACCAGCTCCTTGCCGCTACCGGATTCGCCGCTGATATAGACCGGCGCCTGGCTGCGAGCGAGTTTGGTGATCTGCTTGCGCAGCAGGTTCATCGGCGGCGAGCTGCCGAGCAAGCGGTTATCTGCGCTCAGATCGTTAGGGCTAGGCGTGCGCAGGCGCAACGCTGTGTTGACAAGCTCACGCAGGCGACCGAGATCCACCGGCTTGGTCAGAAAGTCAAAGGCACCGGCCTTGAGTGCGCCGATGGCAGTATCAAGACTGCCGTAGGCGGTGATCATTGCCACCGGCAGTTGCGGATACTGTTGCTGGATGTGCTGTACCAGCTCCAGCCCGCAGCCGTCAGGCAGACGCATGTCGGTGAGGCACAGGTCGTAATGCTCACGAGCCAAGCACTCGCGGGCTTCCTTGAGGTTGCGTGCGCTGCGGGTGTCGAGCTTCATCCGCCCTAGGGTGATCTCCAGGAGTTCCCGGATATCGGGTTCGTCATCGATGATCAAGGCTTTTTGGCGGGCAGTCATAGTCTCGGTCTTTCAATGGCAGCAGGGCACGCATATGGCGCTCGGTCCGCAATATTAACGTTACAGGACTTATTTTGTACGCGAACTGTACTCGGACTGTGACTTGTAGCAGGCCGATGAGCCTATCCTGCGATGGCAGTACGTAGTTGAAAACAGCCTCGTCCTTACTGTCTCGTCTGCGTATTCGGCCGCATGCCTGGCTTGGCGACGCTTCAGACCAGCTTGCCCGGATGCGCAAAGACGATTCGAAAACAGCTGCCGCCCTCTTCTCTGGGCCGGTAGTCCAGGCGTGCCTGGTTGCTTTCACACAGTTCCCGGCAGATATACAGGCCCAGCCCCGTGCCCTTGTTCTCGGTGGTGAAGAAAGGCTCAAAGATGTTCTGCAACTGTTCGGTGGGAATACCAGGGCCGTCATCCAGCACTTCGAGCACTGGCAGATCGCTGGCGTCGTCGCGAAACAGGTCCAGCCACACCTGGGCTTCGGCATGTTCCTGGCCGCTATAGCGCAGGCCGTTTTGTACCAGATTGGTCAGGACCTGGATCAACTGGTTCGGGTCCATGCGTGTCTGCAGCGAGCTGCCCTGGGTTTTCACATGGACGCTCTGGCCGGCGGGCAGGCTGGAGCGAAACTCGCTGGCGAAGCGATGCGCCCAGTATTTGAGGTCCAGCAGTTGTGGCTCGGCCTGTCGCCGGCGCGACAGCTGCAGGACGTTCTCGATCACCAGGTTCATCCTGCGCGAGTGGTCCTGGATGATCTGCGTCAGGCGCAGGTCGGCAGCGTCCAGCTCCTCGGACTCCTGCAGCAGCTGCGCCGCATGGCTGATCGCGCCGAGCGGGTTGCGAATCTCGTGAGCGATGCTGGCCGTCAGTCGACCAAGAGAAGCCAACTTGAGCTGCTGGGCCTGTTGTGCGATCTGCGAAATGTCTTCGAGAAAAATCACGGTGTCCTGGCGTACGCCATGTTGCAGCGCGGCGAAACTGGGCTGCAGCATGGCGCCATTTGGCGTGGCTTTGAATTGCTGCGGCCGCAGTGTCGGGTTCTCACGCCATTGGCGCAGGCCATCGATCAATGCCGGGCAACGCGGCGCCAGGCGTTCGCCGACCAGGGAATGCTGGTCGAGCATGTCGAGAGCGCCCTGGTTGGCGAGCAAGATGCGCTGCTGCGGATCGAGCACAAGGATCCCGGTGCGCATGCGTTGCAGGATCTGCGCGTTCAGGGCTTCGAGGTTGGCGACTTCCTCGGCTCGCTGGCGGGCCAAGGTTTCACTGACCTGCAGACGGCGAGTCAGCCCCTGCACCAGCAGCGCAGCAGCGAAGCATAGGGTGCCGAGTGCGGCAGCCTGCACGTACTGGCTGCCGGCTTCGCTGTTATTGAGGCTGAGGTAGAAGGTCAGGTAGATAAGGCCGGTGGCCGCGACTGCAGCGATGAGAAAACCGATGCGTCCGCGCAGCAGGATGTTGGCGATGGCGACGGCAATGATCAGCAGGTTGCCGATGCCGCTGGGGGTGCCACCAGCGAAGTAGAACAGTGCTGAGAGCAGGCACACATCCATCAGCGCGAGGGTCATGACCGACAGCTCGCGCTTTGGGTTCTGCAGCAGAACAGCAATGAGAATGTTGAGTATCAGGTAGCCCCAGGCGCCATAGTGGAACGCCGAGGGGTTGACCATGCGCATCAGGTCGTTGTGCAGATCACTGCTGATCAGTAGCACCAGAACCAGGCCGATGGCGACGCGATACAGGTTATAGAGGCGAAGAATTCGCCGCCCCTGCTGGCCTAGAAACACCTGGCTTTCAACTCCCGCCGGGCTTGTTGCCCTGCTCCAGATGGGCCTGGCTGCAATACCAGTGGTCGCGTTCCTGCAACGCCTGATCCTGGGGCAGATGGATGCCGCACTGGGCGCAACGCACCATAGGCAAGGTGGGTTGTTCCGGTTTACGAGTGCTCGTGCGCTTGCTGGTCAGACGTCGCCAGAGCCAGAACGCCGTCGCGATAAGAATGATCCAGAACAGCAGTCGAAACAGTCCCATTTTCACTTCCCGGCGCGCTGGCCGTTGCAGGTGCTGGCTCGCCGCCTGCACTCAGGCAGGCGTCGGTGGCGATAGCGGTGGCTTTGTCAGTCGAACAGGCCGAAGGTCAGGTAGCTCCACCAGGAGCGTCCGCTGGACTGCTCGTCCTCGGCTTCGGCCTCCTTCAGGGCCGGTCGCAGTTCATCTGGCAGGTCACGAGAAGCGTCTTCATACTGGCGGAGCACGTCACGGTTGGAGCGGGAGCTGTCCAGAGGCGCGTCCTTCGATTCGATCAGACCCAGCGTGGCGCGAGACAGCCAGCCACGGTTATCGGCTTCCGCCTGGCGCGGAACGAACTGGCCATTGTCTAGGCTGGGATGCTCGGGATAGTTGAGCTTCAGGGTTTCCAGGCTGGTGTTGGCGAGGTCGTCGAGGCTCAAACGCAGATAGGCTTCGGTCATAACCGCTAGGCCATCGCCAACCGCCGGCGTACCCTGGAAGTTTTCCACCACGTAGCGGCCGCGGTTGGCGGCAGCGACATAGGCCTGGCGGCGCAGATAGTAGTCAGCTACGTGGATTTCGTTGGCGGCCAGCAGGTTACGCAGGTAGACCATGCGCGCCTTGGCGTCCGGTGCGTAGCGGCTGTTGGGAAAGCGGGTGGTCAGTTGTGCAAACTCGTTGAAAGAGTCGCGCGCAGCACCCGGGTCACGCTTGGTCATGTCCAGCGGCAGAAAGCGAGCGAGGATGCCGCGATCCTGATCGAAGGAGGCCAGCCCCTTCAGGTAGTAGGCATAGTCGACGCTTGGATGTTGGGGGTGCAGGCGGATGAAACGCTCGGCCGATGAACGTGCGGCTTCGGGCTCCATGTTGCGGTAGTAGGCGAAGATCAGTTCCAGCTGAGCCTGCTCGGCGAAACGACCGAAGGGGTAGCGCGATTCCAGCGCCTTGAGCTTGCTGATGGCGCTGTTATAGCTCTTGTTGTCCAGGTCGGCCTGCGCCTGGCGGTACAGCTCGGTTTCACCGAGGTTCTCGCTGATGGTTTCGTTGGACGAGCAGGCGGCGGTAAGAGCAAAAATGGCGATCAGCAGCAGGTGTTTCACTTGCATGGCGGCTTGCGTCCTGTCACGGCTGGCTGTCTCGCGCTGAGCCGTCCTGTTATGATGAGCGTCCCGGCTGGCCGGGACAAAGACGCCGTATTTAAACACAAGCCTGTTGCCGAAACCAAAGGCTCCCAGGGTAATAGAATCAGTCAGCCTTGCGATCGATATTGCGCTGACGTCTGCCTGCGGCGAAATCTGCAACCGTTCCGGTCCGGGAACATGCCGCGTCGGTTCCTGTTGGTCCTGCCAAGCCGAGCTTGGCTCCTCCTTACTTCTTAAAGCGTCCTCAATATATGTCCAGCATCACCACGCAAGCCATCCAACTTCGCGCCGAAGTGTCGTTTGACCTGGGCGGGCAGCGTCTCGATCAGGTCGCGGCTCAGCTGTTTCCTGAGCATTCCCGCTCGCGTCTTTCCGCGTGGATCAAGGATGGAGCCCTGACCGTGGACGGAGCAACGCTGCGCCCGCGGGATATCGTGCATGCCGGCGCCGTGCTTGCGCTCAGTGCCGAGCAACAGGCGCAGGGTGAATGGGTGGCCGAAGATATTCCGCTGGATATCGTTTTCGAGGACGAGCACATCTTGGTACTGAACAAGCCGGCGGGCCTGGTAGTACATCCGGCTGCCGGACATGCCAGCGGCACGCTGCTAAATGCTCTGTTGCACCATGTGCCGGAGCTGATCAACGTGCCGCGCGCCGGTATCGTGCATCGGCTGGACAAGGACACCACCGGCCTGATGGTAGTTGCCAAGACACTGCAGGCCCAGACCCGTCTGGTCGAGCAACTGCAAGCGCGTACGGTCGGTCGTATATATGAAGCTATTGTCATCGGCATGATCATCACCGGCGGGAAGATCGATGCGCCGATCGGTCGTCATGGCCAGCAGCGCCAGCGTATGGCCGTGATCGAAGGCGGCAAGGCGGCCGTCAGCCATTACCGGGTGCTGGAGCGCTTTCGCTCGCATACCCATGTGCGGGTCAAGCTCGAAACCGGGCGCACCCACCAGATTCGCGTGCACATGACCCACCTTGGCTACCCGCTGGTAGGCGATCCGCTGTATAGCGGTCGTTTCCGCATACCGCCGGCGGCCAGTCAGACTCTCGTGCAATCGCTGAAGGAGTTTCCACGTCAGGCGCTGCACGCCCGTTTTCTTGAGCTGGACCATCCGCTCAGCGGCGTGCGCATGAAATGGGAATCGCCTCTGCCGGATGATTTCAGCTGGTTGCTCACGCTGTTGCAGCAGGATCGCGAGGCCTTCGTCGGGTGAGTGATTGGCCTGGCGATTGGCTGATTCCCGACTGGCCCGCGCCTCGGCAGGTGCGGGCTTGCGTGACTACCCGCCAGGGCGGCGCAAGCAAGGTGCCTTTCGATGGTTTCAACCTGGGTGATCACGTTGACGATGATCCAGTAGCGGTGATGGCCAACAGGTATCGCTTGCAGACAGTGCTCGGCTGCCAGCCTGCCTGGCTGAGCCAGGTGCATTCGGCTATTACAGTCAAAGCCGACCCGGCTGAGGTGCCCAGCGCGGACGCCAGCTGGACGGACGTCCGCAGTATTGCCTGCACGGTTCTGACCGCCGACTGCTTACCGGTTTTCTTCTGCGACCTGAGCGGCACCCGTGTAGCCGCCGCTCACGCCGGCTGGCGCGGCCTGGCCAACGGCATGCTGGAATCGACCGTGGACGCCATGCGGACGCCGGGCGAGCAGTTGCTGGCCTGGCTTGGGCCTGCGATCGGCCCGGATGCCTTCGAGGTCGGTCCCGAGGTGCGTGAAGCCTTCGTTGCGCAGCACCCCCATGCTGCCGAGGCCTTCCGGCCCAGCCGCAATCCCGGGCGGTATATGGCTGACCTCTATCACTTGGCTCGCATCCGCCTCGCTGCGTGTGGTGTTACCGCCGTGTTCGGCGGCGGGTTCTGCACTTTCACCGATTCGCGTTTCTACTCCTACCGCCGCGCCGCTCGCACCGGACGCTTCGCCAGCATGATCTGGCTACAGGGCTGAAGATTTGGGGCTTGCAGCCTCCAGCTGATGACCTGCATCAATGTCACCGGTCTTGAATCCCTAACAATCAACCCTTATCTATGTTTCATCTCGCAGGCTTTGTTCGAGGTGCGATCCAGTGTGCCGGCCTGCCTTATTTAAAAAGGTGACTACATGCGTATCGATCGACTGACCAGCAAGCTGCAGCTTGCACTTTCCGATGCCCAATCCATCGCCGTTGGCCTGGACCATCCCTCCATTGAACCGCTGCATTTGCTACAGGCGCTGTTGGAGCAGCAAGGCGGCTCGATCAAGCCCTTGCTGATGCAGGTGGGCTTCGATATCAACGGCTTGCGACAGGCGCTGACCAAGGAGCTGGATCAGCTGCCGAAACTGCAGAACCCCACCGGTGACATGAATATGTCCCAGGATCTCGCGCGCCTGCTCAATCAGGCCGACCGCCTGGCGCAACAGAAGGGTGATCAGTACATTTCCAGCGAGTTGGTGTTGCTCGCTGCCTTGGATAGCAACACTCGTCTGGGCAAGCTGTTGTTGGCGCAAGGCGTCAGCAAGCAGGCACTGGAAAACGCCATCAGCAATCTGCGTGGTGGCGAAGCGGTCAACGATCCCAATGCCGAAGAGTCACGGCAGGCGCTGGACAAATACACCGTGGACATGACCAGGCTCGCCGAAGACGGCAAGCTCGATCCGGTAATCGGTCGCGACGACGAAATCCGCCGCACCATTCAGGTCTTGCAGCGACGCACCAAGAACAATCCTGTGCTGATCGGCGAACCTGGCGTGGGCAAGACCGCCATCGTCGAGGGGCTGGCTCAGCGCATCGTCAACGGCGAAGTGCCGGACGGCCTGAAGGACAAGCGCCTGCTGTCGCTGGACATGGGCTCGCTGATTGCCGGGGCGAAGTTCCGTGGCGAGTTCGAAGAGCGCCTGAAGGCTGTGCTCAATGAGCTGGGTAAGCAGGAAGGACGTGTCATCCTTTTTATCGACGAGCTGCACACCATGGTTGGTGCCGGGAAGGCCGAGGGCTCGATGGATGCCGGCAACATGCTCAAACCGGCATTGGCACGCGGCGAGCTGCATTGCGTTGGAGCAACCACGCTGGACGAGTATCGCCAGTACATCGAGAAGGATGCGGCGTTGGAGCGGCGCTTCCAGCGTGTGCAAGTCGATGAGCCGAGCGAAGAGGACACCATTGCCATCTTGCGGGGCCTGAAGGAGCGCTACGAAGTACACCACGGAGTCTCCATCACCGATGGCGCGATCATCGCAGCGGCGAAACTTTCCCATCGCTACATCACCGACCGCCAGCTGCCGGACAAAGCCATCGATCTGATTGACGAGGCGGGGAGCCGTATCCGTATGGAAATCGACTCCAAGCCCGAAGAGCTGGATCGACTCGACCGAAGATTGATCCAGCTGAAGATTGAGCGCGAGGCGCTGAAGAACGAGGACGACGAGGCGACCAAGAAGCGTCTGGCCAAGCTCGACGAGGAAATCGTCAAGCTGGAGCGCGAATATGCCGATCTCGAAGAGATCTGGAAGTCGGAGAAAGCCGAAGTGCAGGGCTCGGCGCAAATGCATCAGAAGATCGAACAGGCCAAGGCCGATCTTGAAGCTGCGCGGCGCAAGGGGGATCTGGCGCGTATGGCCGAGCTGCAGTACGGCATCATTCCTGATCTGGAGCGCAGCCTGCAGATGGTCGATCAGCACGGAAAGTCGGAAAACCAGTTGTTGCGTAATAAGGTGACCGATGAGGAAATTGCCGAGGTCGTTTCGAAATGGACCGGCATTCCGGTAGCGAAAATGCTCGAAGGCGAGCGTGAGAAGTTGCTGAGGATGGAAGACCTGCTGCACCAGAGGGTGATCGGCCAGCACGAGGCGGTGGTGTCGGTGGCCAATGCCGTGCGCCGCTCTCGTGCGGGGCTGTCGGACCCCAACCGCCCGAGCGGCTCCTTCCTCTTCCTCGGCCCGACCGGTGTCGGCAAGACCGAGCTGTGCAAGGCGCTGGCGGAGTTTCTCTTTGATACTGAGGAGGCGATGATTCGCGTCGACATGTCCGAGTTCATGGAAAAGCACTCGGTGGCGCGGCTGATCGGTGCGCCGCCGGGCTATGTCGGCTATGAAGAGGGTGGCTATCTGACCGAGGCAGTACGTCGCAAACCATATTCGGTGGTACTGCTCGATGAGGTCGAGAAGGCGCACCCGGATGTCTTCAACATTCTTCTGCAGGTACTGGAGGATGGTCGCCTGACCGACAGTCATGGTCGGACCGTGGACTTCCGCAATACGGTAATCGTGATGACCTCAAACCTGGGGTCAACGCAGATCCAGGAGCTGGTCGGCGATCCGGATGCCCAGCGTGCAGCGGTAATGGATGCGGTGGGTCAGCACTTCCGCCCTGAATTCATCAACCGTATAGATGAGGTGGTGGTGTTCGATCCGCTGGCTCGCGAGCAGATCGCCGGTATCGCCAGTATCCAATTGGGCCGTTTGCGCCAGCGTTTGGCCGAGCGTGATCTAAGTCTGGAGCTGAGCGACGAGGCCTTGGACAGGCTGGTTGCCGTCGGCTACGACCCTGTCTATGGGGCGCGGCCTTTGAAACGTGCCATCCAGCGCTGGATCGAGAACCCGCTGGCGCAGCAGATTCTTTCTGGTGCGTTCGAGCCGGGTGCCAGCATCACAGGCAAGGTGGAGGGCGATCAGATCGTATTCGCCTGAGGCAAATGGGCCGCTCCGGTGGGGTGGCCCGGCCTGTGAAAAGGGGCGTCGCCTTGGTTGATTCGCCCGGCTCTGAAGTTTCTCGCAAGGTATTGTAGTAAATCGTGTTTTTTCTGTTGACAGGCGCGCTGAGAACCGTAAAATGGCGCGCCTCAACGGGGGGTTTGCAAGGCTACAAAGCAAGCCAACTAGAGAGATGGAAGTTGAAGTTCCGCGATAGCTCAGTCGGTAGAGCAAATGACTGTTAATCATTGGGTCCCAGGTTCGAGTCCTGGTCGCGGAGCCAAATTCCAATCGGGGTATAGCGCAGTCCGGTAGCGCGCCTGCTTTGGGAGCAGGATGTCGGGAGTTCGAATCCCCCTACCCCGACCATTTTTGGGTCGTTAGCTCAGTTGGTAGAGCAGTTGGCTTTTAACCAATTGGTCGTAGGTTCGAGTCCCACACGACCCACCAAAACCGCTTCGCAAGAAGCGTAAGAGAACCGGAAGATCCGCGAGGATCTTCCGGTTTTTTTATGCCTGCGATTTTTCGTCTCTGCAGGTAATGCTCGTAACCGCTGCTGCGCACCGCACCTCCCATAGGGGAGGCGCGGTAGACTCATTTAATGCAGCTTGAGCCGTGGTGCCGTGCTGGTGCTGAGTTTGTCGCCGATCATCATCATGGCGGTGCGAGCAACGCCGTATAGCGTCATTTGATGCATCCGGTAAAGCGAGATGTAGAACATCCGTGCTAGCCAGCCCTCCAGCATGATGCTGCCGGTAAGGTTGCCCATCAGATTACCTACGGCAGAAAAACGGGACAGTGAAATTAGCGAGCCGTAATCGCGGTAACGGTAGCTGGGCAGGTCTTTGCCTTCGAGTCGCAGGGCAAGCGACTTGGCCAGTAGCGAGGCTTGCTGATGTGCGGCCTGAGCGCGTGGCGGCACGTTGCGCTCGCTATCCGGTTGCGGGCAGGCAGCGCAGTCGCCGAAGGCGAAGATGTCGTCATCGCGAGTTGTCTGCAGGCTGGGGCGCACCATCAGCTGGTTGATGCGGTTGGTTTCCAGGCCTTCGATGTCATGCAGAAACTTCGGTGCCTGAATGCCGGCTGCCCAGACTTTTAAGCTGGCAGGTACGAAATTGCCGTTTTGAGTGTTTAGCCCGTCAGCGGTCACTTCGCTTACAGCGGAGCCGGTAAGCACCTTCACTCCCAGATCCGTAAGCGTCTTGTGCACGGGCTGGCTGATGCGTTCAGGCAATGCTGGCAGGACGCGCGGGCCTGCTTCGATCAGCGTGATGCTCATGTTTTCTGGCTTGATGCTGTCCAGCCCGTAGGCGGCGAGCTCGTGGGCGGCATGGTGGAGTTCTGCCGCCAGTTCGACACCGGTTGCTCCAGCGCCAACGATGGCCAGGTTGATAGTCTCGAGTTGGCCCTCGCTGGCATGAGCGCGCATGTAATGGCTGAGCAGCTGGCGCCGGAAGCGCTCCGCCTGTTCTCGGGTATCGAGGAAGATGCAGTGCTCGGCTGCGCCCTGAGTGCTGAAATCGTTGGTGGTGCTGCCGACTGCGATGACCAGGGTGTCGTAAGCGAGCGTGCGTGCGGGCACGAGCTCCAGACCCTGCTCGTCCAGAGTGGCGGCAAGATGAATGCATTTACGTTCACGCTCGAGGCCGCGCATGCGGCCAAGCTGGAACTCGAAATGGTTCCATTTGGCTTGCGCGACATAGTTGAGCTCATCAGCTGAAGAGTTCAGTGAGCCGGCGGCCACCTCGTGCAATAGCGGTTTCCAGATATGCGTCAGGTTGGCGTCGATCAGGGTGATGCGGGCCTTGCCGCGCTTGCCCAGGGTTTTACCCAGGCGGGTAGCAAGCTCCAGGCCGCCAGCGCCGCCGCCGACGATTACAATGCGATGGGTCATCAGAAGAACTCATAAAGGTTTTGCGGGATTCGGTCGAGCGCCTGGGGAGCGCAGAATCGCTCATAACACCAGGCGGCTGAGGAGGCGGCTGAGAATGCCGAGGCCAATCACGACGACTACAGCCAGAATGAGCAGAAGCCAGGGCCGAAAGGGCCGGCGCTCGACTTGGTGCTGAGGGGCGCTGAGGTACTGGTCAACGCGCTTCTGGTCTTCGGGATTAAGGCGGCTAGGCATATGCACCTCGCATGGGATGCAGCCATTCTAGCCTTGATGCGGGAAAAGCCAATCGTGCTTGAGCATGAGGCCGGCGGTGTGGCCTCGTGCGAAAGTCGTGGTGGGCTGTCAGCGGTTGCCTTTCAGTTGGCGCAGGTTGCCGATCACCGACTCTAGTGCGCGGTCGAACAGCAGCGTGTCGTTGAGCAGGCGAATGGCGCCACGGCGGAACTCGATGGCAAGTCCCGTGCGGGTCTTTTCCAGTACCTTCATGCCTGTGCGGTTGACGAAGATGTACTTGCCGGTGGGCTTGATGATCGCAGCCAGTTTGCAGCGCAGCTTGTGTTCTTCATCCTCCTGGAACTCAACCCAGCTGCCGACCCGCAGGTCGTCGACCTGCGCCAGTGCTTCGTCGCTTTCGGCCAGTTCAGGTTCAGGCTCCAGTTCGCGGCTTTCGCCAGGCGCGAGCAGTACGATTTCCTCGACCACTTCAACCATCGCCGGCGCTGCAGGTGGGGTTTCGGGTAGTGCCTCCTGTGGCAGTTCGCCCCGTTGTTCGGCGGCTCCTCGTTCGCTTAGGGTGCGCTCGTTCGCCGGTGCGCTGACAGGTGCCGGTTGCTTGGGCTGTGTCGACTGGTCGACTGGATTCAGCGTCTGCACATGCAGGGCTTCGAGTCGGGTAAAGAAGTCGCTGGTCGAGAACGGATCGAATGCGGCGCTGGACAGGCCCTCACGCAAGCTTTTCAGCAGGCTTGGGACCAGCTCCAGCAGGCGCTCGCGCGATTGTGCGTCGTCGTGCTGCTCGACGCTCCAGATCAGATCATCCATCGTCGCCAGCGCCGCCTGCCACTGTTCAGAGTGAGTGCCATGCTTCAGGCAGGTGAGCAGCAGAACCTTGCTCCAGGCTTCCTGCAGCAGGCGTACTACGACCTCTGGCAGGGTTTTGCCGAGCAGGCGCTGGTTGAGTGCGTGCTCGACTTCCTGGCGAGCGACTTCCGCCTTGGCGCGTCCTTCTTCGGCATCACGGGTGCGTTGTTCGAGCAGCTCGCTGCGGCGTCGTTCGTCGCCGGTGAAGGCGAGGAAATCAGCCAGCAGCTCGGAGAAGATCGTCGGGTCATCAACGAAGTCGTTCAGCAGGCGCGCCACGATCTGTTCGATCTTCTGGTAGAGGCTGTCGCGCTGGGTTTCGTCCTGATCGACCCAGCCCATGGCGGCAGATGCGATTTCGTTGAGTAGGCGACGGGCTGGATGGCTGCCGCGACTGAAAAAAGTCTTGTCCAGTACGGCCACTTTAAGCAGCGGGATCTGCAGGCGACCGATCAGGGCCTTGAGCGAATCGGGCAGGGTGCGATCGTCGAGGATGAACTCGAACAGCATCGACACCAGATTGATGACGTCTTCGTCCACCTCGCCGACAATCCTCGATTTGCCGCTCTTGTTACTGACCCGTTGCAGCAGTTGCTCAAGCTGGTCCTGCAGACTGAATTCATCCAACTGCTGGGGTGCGCGAGCCTGCAGGTGCGAGAGCAGACGCATCAGATCATGGCTGGAGATCGGTACGGCATCGCTGGGAATGTTGCGTGCAGGGAGAGCGCCGCCGCGCAGTTCAGAAAGCAGGGACTGCAGTGCGCCGAAGGCTTCGTGGAAATCCTCCTCAGGATAATCCGGTGCGCGGCTGCTGGCCTGAGTCGAAGAACTGCTTTCCGGGGTGGTCGAGCTATTACGGGGCTTGCGGGGCGGAGCTGAATGCAGCTCCGGCAGTACGCCGGCCGCCACCAGGGTCTGGTTGGATTCGGCATACAGGTGGGCAAGGTCAGCCAGGACGTAGCGTTCGAAGAGCTTGAGAATGATCAGCTTGACCTTGATCTCTACGCCAAGGCTGCTGCAGGCCTCAAGAAAGTTTTCGCACAATTGTTGAGGGCCGAGCGGGTTGCTTTTGTCGTCGATTTTCTGGCTCACCAGCACGTTCATGCGGGTAGTGAGGTGGCTGAGCGGCTGGCCGGCGCGATTGATGACCTTGGTGACCATAGTGTCGATGGCTACCGTTTCTTCTAGCTCATCGTTCTGTACCAGTGCCAAACTTTCAAAGGAGGCCTCCGGTTGTGCAGGTTTACCGATCTCATACTGATTTAGGCGGGTAAACGACTCGAAGACCTGCTGTAGAAAGCTTCGCTCGATGCTGCGACGCTTCATGCGCAAGTCGCGCATAGCCTCGAAGAAAGCGTTCTGTTCTGCGTTACTGGTGGCCCGGTCGGCTATCTCGAAAAGCGAATCGTCGGCGTTGTCGAATAGGGTCTGTAGTGCCAAGCGTAGTTGCTTCGCTGCTTGGTCGCGAACGCTGATAAGTGCGACAGGAAGCCTGCTCGCCGCAGATGACGGCTGGGACTCTTTAGTCGTCTTCAGGTGCACTACCTTCGCATCTGTTCGCATCGAGGTTCTCCCGAACGCCCCGTAAGGCGGTCACAATGCCTACACGCCACTGTAAGTAAGAAAAATCGTGGACGCTGTAGGTCTTTCGCCATTTTTATGGCGTCAATTAATGCGTGCATTATATGTCGCCAAGTGCTGCTTTTGGTCAGTGCATCACTTGGACATGAAGCAGCTCACAGATACTCCTGAGAATTCCGGCGAACGGTCAGGAAATACTACCGACGGTGTCTGTTCCGCGATACCTGTGGCGTTTTGCCATGCAATCCAGGCGCTACGCGGTTCGCTGGATGAGGCTTTATACTGATGCCGAATTTTATGGGAGTCTGTTGTGACCAATCTCACTCTTGCCGATCTCAGCGCTGAAATTGAAACCAACGTGCGTAAGGCGCTGGCCGAGGATATCGGTGCCGGGGATATTACTGCGCAGCTGATTCCGGCCGAGCGTCTTGCCCATGCGAAAGTGATAACCAGAGAGGCTGCCGTGATTTGCGGGACGGCTTGGGTGGACGCCGTATTTCGACAGCTGGACCCTCGGGTCGCGGTGCATTGGCAAGTCGCCGATGGCGAGCAGGTGACGGCGAATCGCGTGCTTTTTCAGTTGGAAGGGCCATCGCGTGCGCTGCTCAGCGGTGAGCGGACCGCGCTAAATTTCCTGCAGACATTATCCGGTGTGGCAACACGGAGTCGGCACTATGCTGATCTTGTCGAAGGGACGAGCGTGAAACTGCTCGACACCCGAAAAACCATTCCCGGCCTGCGCCTGGGGCAAAAGTATGCCGTTACCTGCGGGGGCTGCCACAACCACCGAATCGGGCTCTATGACGCCTTCCTGATCAAGGAAAACCATATTGCCGCCTGTGGTGGAATTGCCGAGGCCGTGGCGGCAGCGCGTCGTATTGCGCCCGGCAAGCCGGTAGAGGTTGAAGTCGAGAGCTTGGGCGAGCTGGAGCAGGCGCTAGGTGCTGGCGCCGATATCGTCATGCTCGATGAGCTGAGCCTGAATGATATGCGTAGTGCTGTAGGGATTGCGGCGGGGCGGGCGAAGCTGGAAGCGTCAGGCGGGATCGATGAAGAAAGCCTGCGCAGAGTGGCCGAAACCGGCGTGGACTATATTTCGATCGGTGCCCTGACCAAGCATGTCAGGGCGATTGATCTGTCGATGCGCCTGCAGCAGTAAATAATTGCCTGAGTTGGCAGTACTGCGTTAAGACAGACTCGGGAGGCGCTTGCCGTTAACGCACTGAAGCGCGGCCCGAAGGGCGAAGGAAGTGAGTACTGCTCATTTAGACCATTAACTGGTACGCGACCCCGGTCCGTTTCCTAGCCTGTTTCGACTCGTTGCACTCGGCCTTCGGGGTAGCCTTCGGCTGTTTACTCCTGCTGTTGTTGTGCCTTGTCCTGCCTGCCTCGACTACATTTTTCGATGAATTTGATGATGTGCTGAAAGCAGGCGGCACACCATGGATGCGCCGCCAGGGATATTGCGATCAGGGCTTTTTCAGGCCGAAGTTTTCATGCAGCGTGCCCGGAGTGTCGTCCGTCTTCGGTGCGTAATCCTTCGGTGGTTCGGTGAATGTCGGTGAGCCCAGGCGGTCACGGGACGTGTGGGTCTCCTGGCTGTGCACGGCAGTAAGCAGGCGCTGACGGGTCTGTTCGTCGAGCGCGAGCTTGTCGGCACCCTCGGACAGGTGGTCCTGGATATCCTGATGACTGGCCGTTAGCTTGCGCAGCAGATTAGCTGTGGTGTTGAAGTGAGTCACCACTTCGCTCTGATAGGTATCCAGCCGCTCCTGCAGCTCATCCACCTGGTGCTGTGTGCTGTTGGGCGCGCTGTTGCGCGATAGCAGGTAACCAATAGCGATACCGACGATCAGGCCGGCAATCGGAAGCAACCAGGTCGCGAGGTTCTGTTCCACGAGTTTTCCTCTATATAAACGGCTGTGCTGTTCAGGCCGTGTAAAAACACCGCAAGGCGTCGGCGGGGACAATCAGGTGCTGTTGCGCCCGATGCCGCTGACCGTATCGCCTGAGGCGGGTAGTTTTTCCACGGCCTGATACGTTAACGTCTCGTACCTGCCCTGTATACCGCGATGCAGCGCGGCGGTCATCAGGCAGCTCGTAAGCAAGACGAGTCGACTTGCCTCAAGGTCACGGAGCCATTTTGTTGAAACGCGAAAACCCCATCTCCATTGAAGGGCCAGCCGGCGTATTGGAAGGCCTGCATTACGACCAGCCGAATGCCCGAGGACTGGCGCTTATCTGCCATCCGAACCCGGTCAAGGGCGGCACCATGTTGAACAAGGTGGTCTCGACCCTGCAGCGTACTGCCCGCGATGCCGGCTATATCACGCTGCGCTTCAACTATCGCGGAGTCGGCGGCAGTGGCGGCAGTCATGACATGAATACCGGCGAGGTTGATGACGCCGAAGGCGCATTGCGTTGGTTGCAGGCGCAGCATCCGGGGCTACCGCTGACGCTGCTGGGCTTTTCCTTTGGCGGCTTCGTCGCCGCTGCGCTGGCAAACCGGGTAGAAGCACGAGGTGAAAGCTTGGAGCGGCTATTCATGGTGGCGCCAGCGGTTTCGCGACTCGAGGTCGGTGCAATGGCCAAGCGCTGCACCCTCACCATCATTCAGCCCGACAATGACGAGGTGATCGATCCGGCCTCGGTGCACGCCTTCTCCGCCACGCTTGAGCGCCCCCACGAGTTGCTGAAAGTGGCAGAATGCGGCCACTTTTTCCATGGCAAGCTGGTAGAGCTGAAGGAACTGGTTGCGCCCCGTTTGGGGTGACGGACTGTTAAGCCTCCCTCGCTTTCAAGGCATGCGATTTACCGAGCCGTTTGCAGACTATCGAGATAGCCCTATGAAAACCCGCATTCTTACCGGTATCACCACTACCGGCACGCCGCACCTGGGCAACTACGCTGGGGCCATTCGTCCGGCTATTGTCGCCAGCCGTGCCGCTGATGCCGACTCTTACTATTTCCTCGCCGACTACCATGCGCTGATCAAGTGCGACGAGCCGTTGCGCATTCAGCAGTCACGCTTGGAAATTGCCGCCACCTGGCTGGCTTGTGGTCTGGATGCCGAGAGGGTGACGTTCTATCGTCAGTCCGACATTCCAGAAATCCCAGAACTGACCTGGCTGCTGACGTGCGTTGCCGGCAAGGGCCTGCTCAACCGCGCGCATGCCTATAAGGCTTCGGTGGACAAGAACCTGGAAGCTGGTGAGGACCCGGACGCAGGCATCACCATGGGACTGTTCAGCTATCCGGTGCTGATGGCCGCCGACATTCTCATGTTCAACGCCCATCAGGTACCGGTTGGTCGTGATCAGATCCAGCATGTGGAAATGGCGCGTGATATTGCCCAGCGTTTCAACCATCTATTCGGTAACGGCAAGGAGCTGTTTACCCTGCCGGCGGCGTTGATAGAGGAAAGCGTGGCGACGCTTCCGGGGCTCGATGGGCGCAAGATGTCCAAGAGCTACGACAACACCATCCCGCTGTTCGCCAGCGCCAAAGAGCTGAAAAGCACCATCGCGCGAATCGTCACCGACTCGAAGCTGCCTGGTGAGTCGAAGAATCCCGACGACTCCCATCTATTTACCCTCTACCAGGCCTTTGCCACACCGGCGCAGCTGGCTGAATTTCGCGCCGAGCTGCTGGGCGGGCTGGCCTGGGGTGAGGCTAAGCAGCAACTGTTCCAGTTGCTTGATGACGAGCTGGGCGAAGCCCGTGAGCGCTATCACGCACTGATGGCCCGCCCTGGCGACCTGGAAGATATCCTTCAAGCCGGCGCCGCGAAGGCGCGTAAGGTAGCGACGCCGTTCCTAGGTGAACTGCGTGAGGCTGTGGGCCTGCGCAACTTCCGCAGCGAAGTAAAAACTGCCGGCCCGGCCAAGAAGAAAGGCGGCAAGGTTGCCCGTTTCGCCAGCTTCCGCGAAACCGATGGTAGCTTCCGTTTTCGCTTCTTCGCCGCCAGCGGGGAGGAGCTGTTGCTGTCGCGCTCTTTCAATGATCCCAAGGCCATTGGCGTGCTCAGCCAGCGCCTGATTGCCCAGGGCGTCGATGCTCTGGAACTGCGAGCCGATGAGAGCGATCAATTCACTCTGTGGCTCGATGGCGAATGCGTCGCCGACAGTCCGCGCTACGCCAATGAGATCGAGCTGGAAGCCGCCATGCTGCGGTTGCGTCAGGCTATGGCGACGCTCGCCGTCTAACCGATCGTTGAAAAACTACCTGCGTTGGCAGTACTGCGTTAAAAACAGGCTCGGACTGCTCATCTAGGCCACTAAACTCCGCGTGATTCGCTGCGCTCACCCTGCGGGCCAGCCTACGGCTGTTACTTCGCGGCGCTACGTTTCTCGCCTGTTTTCGCCTTGTCTTGCCTGCCTCGCCTACATTTTTCAACGGTCTGCTAGTTGGATTGGGGCGCCGGCAGTGTTGTCCGGCGATTTTCCGTAACCACTGAGGGTCAGCTGTTTTGAACGATTTGAGCAAATTGCCATCCGCCGAGGCCGCGGCTAAAGTAACGCCCCCGTTTCACTACCCAGACCCGGCCATGACACCTCTCGAGCGCTATCAGGCAGACCTGCAACGTCCAGATTTCTTTCACGATGCGGCCCAAGAAACAGCCGTTCGTCACTTGCAGCGTCTGTACGACGAGCTAGTCGCGGCTGAACGCTCTTCCTCCGGCCTGTTGGGCAAGCTCTTTAGCAAGAAGCCGCAGGGGCCGATCAAAGGGCTGTACTTCTGGGGCGGCGTCGGCCGTGGCAAGACTTACCTGGTGGACACCTTCTTCGATGCACTGCCGTTCGAGCAGAAGACTCGCACCCACTTCCACCGTTTCATGAAGCGTGTGCATGAAGAAATGCGCACCCTCAAGGGCGAGAAAAATCCCCTGACCATCATCGGCAAGCGCTTTGCTGATGAGTCCAGGGTGATCTGCTTCGATGAGTTCTTCGTTTCCGACATCACGGACGCGATGATTCTGGCGACCCTGCTCGAAGAACTGTTCAAAAACGGAGTAAGCCTTGTGGCGACCTCCAACATCGTTCCTGATGGCCTATACAAGGATGGCTTGCAGCGCGCCCGCTTCCTACCGGCGATCGAATTGCTGAAGAAACATACCGAGATCATCAACGTTGACAGCGGTATCGACTACCGCTTGCGTGCGCTTGAACAGGCCGAGCTTTATCACTTTCCGCTGGATGCTGAAGCGGAGCAGAGCCTGGAGAAGAGTTTCCGCAGCCTGCTCCCGGAGCAGTGCCGAATCACCGAAAATGATGTGCTGATGATCGAGAACCGCGAGATCGTCGCGCGCAAGACCGCCAGTGGTGTCGCCTGGTTCGACTTCCGCGAGCTTTGCGACGGCCCTCGTAGCCAGAACGACTACATCGAGCTGGGCAAGATCTTCGATACGGTACTGGTCTCGAACATCGAACGTATGGACGTTTATAAGGACGACATGGCTCGTCGTTTCATCAACATGGTGGACGAGTTTTACGACCGCAACGTAAAGCTGATCCTCTCCGCCGAGGTCGAGCTTAAGGACCTCTATGCCGGTGGCCGCCTGGAGTTCGAATTCCAGCGTACCCTCAGCCGCCTGCTGGAAATGCAGTCTCACGAATACCTGGCGCGGCCGCACAAGCACTAATCGTCGGATCGCTGCGAAGGCTGGACGAAGGCGTCTCGATTGGTGCCTTCGTCCAAAAAGATCTGCAGTCACAGCAGGCGGATCGCGCTTCACGATCCGTCTGCTGGGCGGTGGCCTACCGGGTAGCGGTCTATCAAGTGCCGAGTCACCGGCGGACTCAGTTGTGGTGGATGAAAAAGCGACATCCCCCTAAGCTTCCGAACTCCTCCTGTTAACCATTCTTGTGTCGGTACTGCTGCCGATACTGGTTCGGAGAAAGTTCGGTGTGGTGGCGGAACAGGCGGGCAAAGAAGCTGGCGTCGTCGTAGCCGACTTCATAGCTGATGGTCTTGATGCTCTTGCGTGTGGTTGAGAGCAAGCTTTTGGCCGTTTCGATGCGCAGCCGCTGCAGGTAATGCAGCGGTTTGTCGCCGGTGGCGGTCTGGAAGCGACGCATGAAGTTGCGGATGCTCATGCCATGCTCGCGGGCTACATCCTCGAAGCGGAATTTCTCCGCGAAGTGTTCTTCCAGCCATTCCTGTATCTGCAGTACGCGGGTGTCCAGATGCAGCTTCTGTCCGCCGAAGCCGATACGGCCCGGGCTGTAGTTGCGCTGTACCTCATAGAGAATGTCGCGCGCCATGCCTTGCGCAATGCTGGGGCCGCAGAAATTCTCGATCAGATGCATGTAAAGATCGGAAGACGAGGTGGTGCCGCCAGCGCAGTAGAGGTTTTCGCTGTCGGTCAGGTGTTTTTCCAGAGCAAGAAGGACACGAGGGAAACGCTCGGAAAACTCACTGGCGAAGCGCCAATGGGTCGTGGCTTCACGTTCGTCGAGCAGGCCTGCCGCAGCCATCCAGAATACTCCGCTGGCTTCTCCACAGATGGCGGTGCCGGCGGCGTGGCACTCCTGCAACCACGGCGCAACCTGAGGATACTGTTGGCAGAACGTGTCGAAATCCCCCCAGAACGCCGGCAGAATAACCGCGTCGGTGACTTCAAGCGCACCTTCGACTTCGATGCGAGTGCCGTTGAATGTTGTGACCGGATTGCCGTCAGGGCTGACCAGCCAGGTTTCCAGCGCGGGAGTCAGGCCGAGCCCAAGCTGTTTGCCGTAACGCAGGCTGGCCATGTGGAAGAAGTCCTTGGCCTGCATAAGGGTGGAGGCGAAGACGCCATCGGTGGCCAGAATGCTGATGCGTTTGAGCACGGGTGGGTTAAGCATGCTATCTACTTCAGAAAGTTATTATTAGTGAAGGCAAGGGTAAATCTGCCTTCTTTAGGCGGGAGCGTCTTATTTTTTGGGGTTAGTGTCCAGCCTCAATCCATTTCGGCCCGCGAAAACGCTTCCTGCCGTTGTCCATCCGTAACGGAGGATTCCATGACTACAACAACTTCATACGCCTATGCAGGAGCTTTTTCCGACTGGGATGGCAGCACCGCAGCGGCGCGAAAGATGCAGCAGGAATTGGCGGAAAAGGTCGTGCTGGCAGACGACTTCGGGCCGCTGCGGCTGATTGCCGGTGTCGATGTCGGTTTCGAGGAAGGTGGCGCAGTGACCCGCGCCGCAGTCGTGCTGCTCGACGCGCAGACTTTGGCTCCGGTGGCACAGGCGTTGGCGAGGATTCCCACCAACATGCCCTATATCCCCGGCCTGTTGTCGTTTCGCGAATTGCCGGCGGTGTTGCAGGCGCTTGAAGCGCTTGGGCAGGTGCCGGACCTGATCTTTTCCGATGGCCACGGCATCGCCCACCCGCGTGGCTTGGGTATCGCTGCTCACCTTGGCGTCATCACCGGCCTGCCAACCATCGGTGTCGCCAAGAAGATACTCACTGGCCACCATCAGCCTCTCGGGGAGCAACGTGGTGATCAGGTCGATCTGCTGGACAGGAGCGGGAAGCAGATTGGCACTGTATTGCGCAGCCGGGACAAGGTGCGGCCCTTGATCATTTCGCCAGGCAATCGGGTCAGCCTGGAGACTGCGCCACAACTGGTGATGCGCTATGTCACCCGCTACCGCCTGCCGGAACCGACCCGCCTGGCCGATCGTCTGGCCTCACGCCGCGATGAAAAACGTGCTGGCGTCCAGCCTGGCCTGGATCTGTAATAACGCCGCTTGCAGCCTGCCGCCAGCAGGCGCTAGCCTGCAGGGCCGCAATAGTCAGGATGTGCTGAGATGCAGCTGGATCACGCGACAGGCTGGTGCCGAGGCATTCGTCATTGCCCTTCGCCCAACTTCAATCAGCGCCCGGATGGTGAGATTTCGCTGCTGGTCATCCATAACATCAGCCTGCCGCCGGGGTGCTTCGGCACGGGCAAGGTCCAGCAGTTCTTCCAGAACTGCCTTCCAGCAGACGAGCATTCGTTCTTCGAGGAAATCGCCGCGTTGCAGGTGTCGGCGCATTTCCTGATCGAGCGCGATGGTGCCGTTACCCAATTCGTTTCCTGCCTGGATCGAGCCTGGCATGCTGGCGTTTCAAGCTTTGCCGGACGTGAAGGCTGTAATGACTTTTCGATCGGCATTGAGCTTGAGGGAACCGACGATGAGCCATTCCTTGAGGCTCAGTACGACAGCCTGATTCAACTCTGCACCCTGTTGCAGCAAGCCTATCCGGCCATTACGCCCGAGCGGGTCTGCGGTCACAGCGACATCGCGCCGGGGCGCAAGACCGATCCTGGACCGAAATTCGACTGGTCGCGCCTGCGTGTGGCTGCGATCATCACCTGAACTTCGTCCCGTCCAAGGACCTGATACATGATTTTTCTCGTTCTATTGCTGGTGTTGCTGATCGAAAAGCTCACCGACTGGCGACAGGATGTACAGCAGGATGAGCCCTGGTTGCGCCTGTTGCGGCGTGTCGAGGGCAGTTCCAGGCTGGCGCGGATGCCTTGGCTGAGTCTGTTGCTGGTGGTTTTGTTACCGGTGTTGTTGCTCGGGCTGCTGTTGATGGCGCTGGAGCCGCTGGCCTATGGCTGGCTCAGTCTGCCGCTGCATCTGTTGGTGCTGCTCTACAGCCTCGGGCGCGGCCATGCCAAGCGCGATCTTGGCCCCTTCCGGGACGCCTGGAGGCGTGGCGACCAGGAAGCCGCGGTGCTGGTTGCCGAGCGTGACCTCAATCTGACGGCGATAGATGCCCCAGGCTTGCTGCGGGCTGTGGAGGCGCGACTGCTTTGGTGCAGGTATCAAGGTTTTTTTGCCGTGATTTTCTGGTACCTGTTGCTGGGGCCGATGGCGGCGCTGGCCTATCGACTGCTGGTACTGAGCCTAGAGCATGCACGTACGGATGCCGTGCGCGAGCGGGCCGGCCAGCTTCTGCACGCTTTCGACTGGCCGGCAGTGCGGGTGCTGCTGCTCAGCTTCGGCCTGGTCGGCAATTTCGTCGCCGTAAATCGCTCCTTGCTACAGGAGTTGCTGAACTGGGAAATTCCGGCCCGGCAGCTGTTAAGCAGCGTCGGCCCGGCTGCTGCTGATTTGAGCGAAACGGTGGAGGGTGAAGCGGGGCTCGCCCGCCTCGACGACCTTGCGGCCCTACTGACGCGTACACGAATGTTTTGGTATGCGCTGATCGCGCTCTGGACCATATTCGGGTAGCTATGGGGTAAGTCGCGCTCACCTCTGGGTAACGCCTCGGATCATCGGATCACGCCTGCGACTGAGCCAATCGGCAGACTTGTCGCTTATGGCGGTTATTTGGGCGCTTTGCCACTACGTTAATTTACAAAGCCGCCCATGGTTCTCCCGTATAAATTGCTGCTACTCCTCTGACGAGCCCTGCTGCAGCCCTTGAAGGCTGCAAGCACAACAACAAAAAAGTTGGGAGACGTCTCATGTACAGCCTGATGGGCCCCGCCATCGCATTGATGAATCGCCTGAGTTTCGCCATGAAATTCAGCCTGATCAGTGTGCTTTTCTTTGTCCCCATGCTGCTGACCAACTTCTATCTGGTACGCGACTCGTACCAAGAGTTCGTAGGCACCCGCCATGAGCTGCAGAGCTTGGAGCTCTTGAGCAGTGCCTTGCAGCTGCGCCGGGAGCTGGAAGACTGGAAGGACCTGGTCGAGATCGAAGGCGTCATCGGCCAGACCAACGGCGAGCAGGCGTTGCTGGCCCGGCTGGCGAACGCCGAGCGTGAGCTGTCGGCGCGCATGCAGAGCCTGGTGCTGGTCAGTGATGATGCCGAGCAGGTTGAGGAGTTCAACAGGCGCCGTGACAGCCTCGCTGTAGCCTTGCGTGACGCCCAGGCGCAGCAGTCGCTGCAGGCCAGGGCAGCCATGGCACGTGCCCTGTTGGGCGAGGTGCAGGTGATGATCAAGCTGATTGCTAGCCAGTCAGGGCTCAGTCAGGACAGTCAGCGCGACGTGCGCATGCTGTCGGAGCTGCTGACCTCCGTGACGCCATCCATCACCGGCACTCTTGGCGATGGACGGGCCGTTGGTGCCTATACCTTTGGTCAGGGTTATCTTAATTCCGACGCCAGCAACAAGCTGGATGCGCTGGTTCTTGAACTGGAGAAGCAGCAAGGCCAGTACGCGGCCCAGTTGCAGGACGTTCTCGCCGGCAGCGCCGCTGCATTGCGGCACCTGGACAGCTTTGCCCAGGAGAGCCGCGAGTCGCTGCAGATCAGCAGCGACATCTTCCAGGATCAGGTGATCATGGCCGAGACGCTGGATCAGCCTTGGGACGGTTTCTATGACCTGGTCAGCGCTGAGATGGCGAAAACTTATGCGCTCAACGATGCCATCCTGAGTTTTCTCGACGCCGAGCTGGGCGTGCGTCTGGAGCAGAAGCGCCTGTTGATGATCGGTCTGCTGGTGGCAGTGGCGCTGGTGTTCGTACTTGTGGTCTACCTCTACAGCGCTTTCTATATCTCCACCCGAGCATCGCTGCGCAGCCTTGGCGCGATCATGGAGCGCGTGGCCACCGGCGATATGACGGTGCGCTGCGAGGTGCGCAGCAGTGATGAACTGGGCGAGCTGGGACAGGTGTTCAACCAGACGGTGGCGAGAATTCGCGAGTTGATCGAGCGGGTTGGCCAGACGGTCACCGAGGTCGAGCGCCAGGCCACGCAGGTTGAGCGGGTTTCCGGTGAAAGCAATCAGACGGTCTCTGGCCAGCGTAGCCAGATCGAGCAGGTTGCCACTGCGATGAACGAAATGTCAGCTACCGCCCAGACAGTGGCCGGTAGCGCCGCCTCGGCCGTGGACAGTGCCCACGACGTCAACCAGCAAACCCTCGGCGGTCGCGGCCTGGTCGAGGCCCAGGTACAGGGGATCGAGCGCCTGGCCGCTGAAATCGAGCAGTCGGTGGAGGTGATCAATCGGCTGGCCGGCGACAGCAAGACCATCAGCCAGGTGCTGGATGTGATCAAGGGGGTCGCCGAGCAGACCAATCTGCTGGCACTCAATGCCGCCATCGAGGCTGCGCGCGCCGGCGAGCAGGGTCGCGGATTTGCCGTGGTCGCTGATGAGGTGCGCAATCTGGCGCGGCGTACCCAGCAGTCCACCGAGGAAATCGAGCAGATAATCGCCGGCCTGCAGGGCGGCGTTGGCGCTGCGGTGAAGATCATGGGCGCCAGCCATGTCATGGCTGAGGGAACGGTCAAGCAGTCGGCGCAGGTCCGTCAGGCGCTGGAGAATATTCTTGGCGCAGTGGGTGTGATCGTCGATCAGAACCAGCAGATCGCTGCCGCTGCCGAGCAACAGACGGCAGTGGCCCACGATATCGACCGTAACATCGTCGCGATCAACGAGGCTGGGCGGCGTACTGCCGAAGGCGCCGGGCAGACCGAGCAGGCCAGTCGTGAACTGAGCGAGTTGGTGGGGCGCTTGCAGCGTTTGATTGCAGCGTTCAAGGTTTGAAAACTACCTGCGTTGGCAATACTGCGTAAAAAACGGCTCGGAAAGCCGCTTGCGGCTAACGCGCTTTAGCGCGGCCCGAAGGGCGAACGAAGTGAGTACTGCTCATTTAGGCCACTAAACTCCGCGTGATTCGCTGCGCTCACCCTGCGGGCCAGCCTACGGCAGTTACTTCGCTGCGCTACGTTTCTCGCCTGTTTTTGCCTTGTCTTGCCTGCCTCGCCTACGTTTTTAATAGGCTGACGATGGGTCGTAGGGTTGAATTCATTCGACTGCGATTTGCCAAGACCGAACATAGTTCGGCCCTACCAGCCAAACAGCTCGCAGCTGTTGCGATAGCTGATAGAGGCCAGTTCTTCGGGGCTGATGCCGCGGATCTTCGCCAATTCGCTGCATATGTCAGGAAGGAATTCAGGACTGTTGCGCTGGCCCGCATGGCTATGGGGCGTGATGTCCGGGGCGTCGGTTTCCAGCACGATGCTGTCCAGCGGTAGCTGTTGCAGAACGCGGTGCATGCGGTGCGCCTGGGGCCAAGTGCCGGCGCCGCCGAGGCCGAGTTTATAACCGAGCTTGATGTACTCGCGGGCTTCTTCGCGGCTGCCGCTGAAGGCGTGAACGATCCCGGCGCGTTTGAGCTTGTGGCGCTTCAGCGTGGCGATCATCGGCGCATGGGCACGTCGCACATGCAGCAGGACCGGTAGCCCGAATTCATCGGCCAGCTCCAGCTGGGCCTCAAGCACGTCCTGTTGGCGTTCCTTGTCGGGCTCATCGATGTAGTAGTCCAGACCGATCTCGCCAATGGCGCAGAGTTTTTCCTCTCCGCGCAAACGCAGCAGCCAGTCTTTCAGCTGGTCGAGATGCTCGTTTCGGTGCTCGCGCAGGAATACCGGATGCAGGCCCAGTGCGGCATGGATTGCCGGTTTGTCCTGAGCCAGTTGCCAAATGCGATCCCAGTTGGCCCGATGTACACCAAGCACCACGATGCGCTCCACACCCGCGGCCGTACAGCGGGCCAGTACGGCGTCGCGGTCGTCATCGAAATCCTCGAAGTCGAGGTGGGTATGGGTGTCGATCAGTTGTAAGTGTTGCACGGCAAACTCTCATGAACAGGGCGGGACGGCGTGTCGAGCTGCCAGCCTGCCTCAGGCTCCCGCATTTCTGCGTTCAGCGGCGAGTAATGCGGCCTTGCGCTCGACGCCCCAGCGATAACCGGTCACCGCCTGATCTGCGCCCACTACCCGGTGACAGGGCACCAGCAAACCGATCGGATTGCTCGCACAGGCGCGGGCCACAGCCCGGGCATGACTGCCCAAGGTCGTCGCCAGCTCGCCGTAGCGCATGGTCCGGCCGGGAGCAATGGTTTGCAGGGCCTGCCAGACGCTCAGCTGAAAAGTGCTGCCACGCAGGTCCAGAGGTAGATCGGCACGGCGGGAAGGGTCTTGCAGCTGCGTCAGTACGGCGTCCAGCCAGTCCTTCAGGCCTGCCTGGTCGCGCTGCAGTTCGCCAGCCGGAAAGCGCGCTTTCAGCTCATCGATCAGCGATTGCTCGTCGTCGGCGAACAGTAGCGCGCAGAGTCCGCGTTCGCTGGCGGCCATCAGCAGTAAGCCCAGTGGACAGGGAATGATTGCGTAGCGCAGCTGTTCTGGCGTGCCCTTGCGCGGCCGTACGGCGGTTGGATGTGCACAATCAGTGGCGAACATGGCAGACCTCCACAAGTGATTGCCTCAATTGTCCGCCCTGTGTGCGCCCGTGCCAATACGCCTTGTGCGGCAAACTTGCGGGTGAGCATGGAAGCTCGCTGGTGATTACCGTAATCTGCAGGCTTGTGTAGCCGAGAAGGGTCTGTAGATCGCTGATGAAAACGCCAAAACGACTCGAGCCGCTGGTCGAGGATGGGCTGATCGATGAAGTGCTGCGCCCGCTGATGAGTGGTAAAGAGGCAGCAGTTTATGTGGTGCGCTGCGGTGATGAGTTGCGTTGTGCCAAGGTCTACAAGGAGGCCAACAATCGCAGCTTTCGACAGGCGGTAAAGTATCAGGAGGGACGTAAGGTTCGCAGCAGCCGGGATGCCCGTGCAATGGCCAAGGGCTCCAAGCACGGGCGCAAGGAAAAGGAAGAAAACTGGCAGAACGCTGAAGTCGCGGCCCTGTTTCGTCTGGCCGAAGCGGGTGTGCGCGTGCCCAAGCCTTATGACTTCCTCGATGGTGTGCTGCTGATGGAGATGATCGCGGGTGAGGACGGCGATGCTGCACCGCGGCTCAACGATGTGGAGCTACACCCCGACGACGCCCGAGAGTTTCATGCCTTCATGATTGGCGAAGTGGTGAAGATGCTCTGCGCTGGTCTGGTGCATGGCGATCTGTCCGAGTTCAACGTGCTGCTCGACGAGTATGGCCCGGTGATCATTGACCTGCCGCAGGCGGTGGATGCGGCTGGCAACAACCATGCGCTGGAGATGCTTGAACGTGATGTCGGCAACATGTCGGCTTATTTCGGTCGGTTCGCACCTGAGCTTAGGTTTACCCGCTATGCCAAGGAAATGTGGTCGCTTTATGAAGAGGGCAAGCTAACGCCGGAAGCCGAGCTGACCGGGGAGTTCGCCGAGCCGGAAGATGCTGCCGATCTGGATGCGGTCATGCGCGAGATCAAGGCGACCCTGGCCGAGCAGGAGCGCCGGGAGGCAATACGCAATGCCTCTGACGAGCCTTCCGACGAGCCCCCGACGCCACCGTGGATGCGTTAATGAACATCGCCGTCCTGCCAGGAGGGCGCCCGGCCCGCCTGAGCGGGCGAGGTGAATAGGGCGTATCATTCCCGCTATTACTTTTTGTGCAGGGAGAACAGTAATGCAAGGTCAGCCACAGATCATCGAGTATCTGAAGGAGCTGCTGCGTGGTGAGCTCGCCGCGCGGGATCAGTATTTCCTGCATTCGCGCATGTATGCCGACTGGGGCTTCAGCAAGCTCTACGAGCGCATCAATCACGAGATGGAAGAGGAAACCGAACACGCCGACGCGCTGCTGCAACGTATCCTGTTTCTCGAAGGCGCGCCGGATATGACGCCCGACGCGCTCAACATCGGTAGCAGCGTGCCGGATATGCTGCGGGCCGACCTGGCGCTGGAGTACAAGGTGCGCGAGGCGCTGGTCAAAGGCATCGCTCTGGCCGAGCAGCATGGCGACTATGTGACCCGCGACATCCTCGCGCTGCAACTGCACGACACCGAGGAAGATCATGCCTACTGGCTGGAACAGCAGCTGGGACTGATCGATCGCATCGGTCTGCAGAATTACCTGCAATCACAGGCGAGCTGAGTTTCCTTCGTAACGCACGAGGCCAGGCAATTGCCTGGCCTCGTCGTTTTCGCTTACTGATCAGATTCGGAAGCGGCTGACCATGCCCTGCAGCTGGCTGCCCAGGCGTGCAAGCTCGTGGGTCGCTGCGGCTGTCTGCTCGCTGGCTGAGGCTGTCTGCTCCGACACGTCGCGTACATGCACTACGCTGCGGCTGATTTCCTCGGCAACAGCGCTCTGTTCCTCTGCGGCCGTGGCGATCTGTTGGTTCATCGCCTGGATGTTGGACACCGTGACAGTGATATCGGCCAGGGAACTGCCGGTCTGACGGGTCAGCTTGACACTGCTCTCGGTGAGTTCGCGGCTGCTCTGCATGATGCTCGCAACCTGCTGGGTGCCGTTGTGCAAGGCGCTGACCAGCTGCTCGATCTCCTCGGTGGACTGCTGCGTGCGTTGTGCCAGGCCGCGTACTTCGTCGGCCACTACTGCAAAGCCACGGCCGGCCTCGCCTGCGCGCGCTGCTTCGATAGCAGCATTGAGTGCCAGCAGGTTGGTTTGCTCGGCCACGGAGCGGATCACGCCCATCACACTGCCGATCTTGTCGCTGTCGCTTTGCAGCGCGGTCATTGCTTCGGATGAGCGAATGACTTCACTAGCCATGCGCTCTATTTGGGTCACTACTTCAGTGGCGAGCCGGTTGCCGTCTCGGGCCTGGGTATCCGCCTCGGTGGCGGCCAGTGCTGCCTGCTCGGCGTTGCGGGCGACTTCATGGACGGTCGCCGACATCTCGTGCATGGCGGTGGCAACCTGATCGGTTTCCTCTCTCTGGATATTGGCTCCGGCGCTGGTCTGGGTAGTGACTGCTGAGAGCTCTTCGGCGGCACTGCTGATCTGGCTGACGCCGTCGCGAATGCCACCGATGAGTTCACGCAGTGTCTCGCCCATGTTCTGGATGCCGCGCTGCAGCGTGCCCATCTCGTCGCGGCGGGAAACGGCTCTGGTGGCAGTGAGGTCACCCGAGGCGATGCGCTCGACATCCGATAGCGTTGCCTGCAGCGGCAGGGTGATCTGACGGGTGATCAGCCAGGCCGCAGCGACACCCAGCAATAGTGCCAGGGCAGAGCTGATGGCCAGGCTAATGCGGGCACCGTCGCTCTCGCTGTTCATGCGCTCCTGTTGCTGCTGATACAGAACGTTGCTGATACGTACGATGTGGGTCTGGTGGTCGATCATATGCTGGCGAGCCTGCGCGGTTGCCAGGGTGGCCTTTTGCAGGGCCTCGATGCCCGCACGGTAACGGTCGAGGGCCTCGCGGGTTCGTGCGACATCGTTGGCGTCGAGCAAGTTGCTGTGGCGCTCCAGGGCCGCTACGGCCAGATCCAATTGCGGGTAGACGGCCTGGGCGTTTTGCTCGGTTTTCACGCCCATGTAGACGCGCAGCAGATAACGCGAGTGCTTGATGGCTTCCCGGACTTCGGTAATGGCGCGGTAATGCTCGAAATTGTCTGCGCCGAGCTGAATGGCCTGCGTGTGGAGCAGGGCGTCCAGATCGGCGAGGAGGCGGGCACTCTGTTCGATGGACTGGTTGGCAGCATTGGCCTGTGTATAGGCATCGCGCATCATGTTCAGCCCCTGCTCGAACCCTCCGTTGTGACCGGCCTGCTCCTTGAGCAGCGCCTGGTCGGCGGGATTATCGAAGTGCCTGATCAACTCTTGATGAGCAGAACGGTAGTCGGCCAGGAACTTCTCCACGCGCTGGGTGGAGGCGCTATCACCTTCAGCGAGAATGAACTGCAGGCGAGCAATGCGCAGATCGTTGAGGGCGTTGTTGAGTTGGGAAATTTCCGTCAGCGAGCCGCTGCGCTGGATCAGGCTGGACAGGCTGCTCCAGCCTGTCCACGCGACGATAAAGGTAAGGACCAGAACGGCGCCGAAGCCTATCGAAAGCTTTCGGCTGACCCCAATGTTGGCAAACCAGTTGTTCATGCAGTACTCAATTCAATGCGGTCTGAGGGCGGCGACATGCCTTTTCACTAGTACCGCTGCTGCAATAGCGTGATACCGGAGTGTGACAACTCTATGACGCCAACAACCCGACGGGCTGTTTGAGGTCCTGAGACGCTCTTGAATGGCGACCAGGTCACAAGCTGCGTGAGCTCAAGTGCCTTTGTCGGCCTCGGGAGAGCCCGGACACCCAAACGCCAGGTCCCTGAGAATGGGGCAATCTGGGCGTTCGTCGCCGTGGCAAGCGTTGGCCATCTCCTGCAGGGTGTCGCGCAGGCCCACCAGTTCCTCAATCTTGCGGTTAAGGTCTGCGATGTGGGCGCCAGCCAGCCTTTTCACATCGGCGCTGGCGCGCTGGTTGTCTTGCCAGAGTGCCAGTAGCTTGCCGATCTCCCCCAGAGAAAAGCCCAGATCGCGCGAGCGTCGGATAAAGGCGAGGCGGTGCAGGTCTTGCGCGTTGAAGTAACGATAGCCGTTGGCGCTACGGTCGCTGGGGGAGATCAGCCCGATGGACTCGTAGTAGCGGATCATTTTCGCTGACAGGCCGGTGTGCTTTGCCGCTTCGCCGATATTCATGGCTGCCGCTCCTCCTGGTGAGCGGGCTTCCAGCGCCTGAGCAGCAGGGCATTGCTGACTACGCTGACACTGGATAGAGCCATCGCCGCCCCGGCGACCACCGGGCTGAGAAAACCGAACGCCGCCAGTGGAATGCCGACCATGTTGTAGATGAACGCCCAGAACAGGTTCTGCTGGATCTTGCGGTAGGTGTGCCGGCTGATATCCAGTGCCGCCGGCACCAGTTGCGGATCGCCACGCATCAGAGTGATACCCGCAGCGTGCATGGCCACATCTGTGCCGCCGCCCATGGCAATGCCGACATCGGCGGCCGCCAGTGCCGGGGCGTCGTTGATGCCGTCCCCGACCATGGCCACCACCGCGCCGCCTTTTTTCAGCTCCGCAACGGTGGCGGCCTTGTCTGCCGGTAACACCTCGGCGTGCACGCTATCAATCTTCAGCGCCTCGGCGACAACCCGCGCGCTGCCACGGTTGTCGCCGGTGATCAGATGGCTACGAATATGTCGCGCATCAAGTGCCGCAATCGCTGCGGCTGCGCCGGGCTTGAGACTGTCGCCAAAGGCGAACAGCCCCAGCATCCGAGGCTGTCTGCCGGTTTCGATCAGCCAGGACAGAGTGCGCCCCTGGGCTTCCCAAGCCTCGGCTTGCTCTGCCAGCGCTCCCGGTTGCAGACCGTTTTCTTCCAAAAGGCGGCGGTTCCCGAGTGCCAGCTCACGACCATCGATACTTCCGGCGATGCCGCGTCCGGTCAGTGACTGGCTTTTGTCCACGTCCGGCACGATCAGATTCTGTTCCGCGCAACGGTCGAGTACCGCCTTGGCCAGCGGATGCTCACTGCCGCGTTGCAGCGCTCCGGCCAGTGTCAGTAAAGCCGCTTCGTCACCATCGATGGCCTGCAGGTGGATGATGCGCGGTGTGCCCGAGGTCAGAGTGCCGGTCTTATCGAAGGCGACGGCGGTGACGGCATGGGCGACTTCAAGAGCTTCGGCGTCTTTGATCAGGATGCCGTAGCGCGCCGCGACGCCAGTACCAGCCATGATTGCCGCCGGTGTCGCCAGGCCCAGCGCGCAGGGACAGGCGATGACCAATACGGCTACGGCGTTGATCAGTGCGACCTCGGCCGCGGCGCCCGCCAGCAGCCAGCCGATTAGTGTCGCCAGGGCGATGACCAGCACCGTCGGGACGAAGACCTGACTGACCTTGTCCACTAGCTTCTGAATAGGAGCCTTGGCCGCTTGGGCGTCCTCGACCAGACGAATGATGCGTGCCAGTACGGTCTCGCCCCCCAGCGCTGTGGTGCGCACTAGCAGGCGGCCGTCGCCGTTGATGGCGCCGCCGGTGACTTTGTCTCCCGGTGCCTTGTTCACGGGCAGGCTTTCGCCGCTGATCAATGCTTCGTCGGCCTGGCTTTCGCCTTCGACCACTTCGCCATCCACGGGGAAACGTTCGCCGGGTTTGACCATGACCAGGTCATCGAGGCGCAGCGCGGAGATCGCCACCTCTTCTTCCTGGCCATCACTGACCCGGATTGCCCGCTCTGGCCGCAGCGCTTCCAGCGCACGTATTGCAGCACTGGTCTGACGTTTTGCGCGGTTCTCCAGGTACTTGCCAAGCAGCACCAGGGCAATGACCACGGCTGAAGCCTCGAAATACAGGTGCGGTATTTCGCTGTCGGGCGTTGCCCACCACTGGTAGAGGCTCAAGCCGTAGCCGGCGCTGGTGCCGATCGCCACCAGAAGGTCCATATTGCCGACGCGGGCGCGTATTGCTTTCCAGCCGGCGATATAGAAGCGTGCGCCCAGCACGAACTGCACGGGCGTAGCCAGCAGGAACTGCGCCCAGGCGGGCAGCATCCAGTGCTGCCCGAATAAGTCGCCGAACATCGGCAGCACCAGCGGCGCCGCCAGCAACAGGGCGATGATTACCGTGCGTCGCTCGCGCGCTAGGCGTTGGTCGTTGCTGTCTGCAGCAGTCTGCTGCCGAGCGCCGGCCTGGGCCTTGTAGCCCGCGGTTTCAACCGCGTGTATCAGCGTCGAGGCCTCAAGCGTGGCGAGTGTCTCGATGCGGGCGCGCTCACTGGCTAGGTTGACCGTGGCGCTGCTTACACCAGGTACCTTGAGCAGGGCACGCTCGACCCGGCCGACGCAGCTGGCGCAGGTCATGCCCTCGATTGTCAGCTCCAGCGTCTGCTGCGGCACGGCGTAGCCAGCTTGTTCCACAGCCTGGATCAGCCCGGCTAGGTCGCCTTCGCTGCTTTCGATGCGAACCTGTTCGGTGGCCAGGTTAACCGAGGCACTGGCCACGCCTGGCACCTTAAGCAGGGAGCGCTCGACCCGGCCGGCGCAACTGGCGCAGGTCATTCCACTGACGGGGAGAGTGTGAGTGGTGCTGGACATGCTCGGCTCCTGCTGATTCATTGCTGGCATGATCAACCTTTACCTCATGGCAAGGTCAAGTCCAGTGACGGGCTGGCGTAGCCAGTCTTGACCTTAACATCATGGCAAGCCCGAGAATGCTCGGGTGTTCAACAGCAACAATAGAAGGAGAAAGCAATGCAGACATTCAAGGTAAGCGGCATGACCTGCAGCCATTGCGAGCGCGCTGTGATCAATGCCATTAAGGCGCGTGATGCCGAGGCGCAAGTGAAGGTCGATCTAGGCAGCGGCAGCGTGCAGGTGCAAAGCGCTCTGGGCGAGGCGGTTATTCGTGAAGTGATCGAGAATGAAGGCTACAAGGTGGACTAAAGCCGCCCCGATCTGGCGTCTCAGCCCGGCTGGGCAACTTGCAAACGTGCATCCCAGTCGCGAATCAGGCCACGGAAAAGGGGATCGATCAATGCGGCGCTGTCGGCTTCGGGGTCGTACAGGCTGGGGTCGCGCGTCCAGTCAGTGAGTAGTCCGACCAGCAGGGCGTGCAGCGACAGGGCGGCGAAGCGTGGCGTCAGCCCTGGCCACAAGCTGTTGATAGAGCGTTCCAGCAACTGCTCGCAGAGATCGATGAATTGATTGATGAAGGCATGATGCCGTTCCTCGGCCTCGCGCAGATCATCAGTGAACTCGCAGCGATGCAGCAGGATGGTCATGATGCGACGCTTCTGGCCCTCCCGCCCAAGCGCTTGAAGGGCCTCTACGCAAAGATTGCGCAGCGCCAGTAGCGGCTGCTGCTGGTTGTAGTCGCACAGCCGTTCGGTGATCAGCTCCGGGGGCAGCCGCACCTGATTGAGCATTTCGTGGAACAGGTGCGCCTTGTTCTGAAAGTGCCAATACACCGCGCCTCGCGTCACCCCAGCATCGCGTGCGATCTGGTCGAGGCTGGTATGCGCCACACCTTTGTCGAGAAATAGCTTCTCGGCAGAAGCCAGCAGCGCAAGGCGGGTCTTTTCGGCGTCTTCTTTGGTTCTTCGCATGTCGGGCTATGGCACTCGGGGCCGGCGTCGTGGGGGCGGTTACAAACACACTTACAATCGACCCCGTATGTAACAGTATCCGACCTGTCCTGTAAACGTCTGTCAGACCAGCCGCGCGTCCAGGCTGTTCTGCGCTAATCGCCGTGCCTGTTCCTCGGTCATGCCCAAGCTTTCATACAGAGCCATGAAGTTTTCCGTTACATAGCCACCGAAATACGCCGGATCGTCAGAATTGACTGTGACTTTCACTCCCTGCTCCAGTAATTGCAGGATGTTGTGCTGGCTCATGTCATTGAATACACGCAGCTTAGTATTGGACAACGGGCAGACAGTCAGAGGAATCTGCTCATCTATCAGGCGAGCAATAAGCCTGGGGTCTTCGGCGGCACGAACACCGTGGTCGATGCGGCTGACCTTGAGCAGATCCAGCGCTTCCCAGATGTACTCCGGAGGGCCTTCTTCGCCGGCATGGGCAACAGCGAGAAAACCTTCGGCACGCGCCTTGGCAAACACGCGCTCGAACTTGCTTGGGGGATGACCCAATTCGGAACTGTCCAGCCCCACAGCGAAGAAGGCATCGCGGTACGGCATGGCCTGTTCCAGCGTCTTGAAAGCTTCGTCTTCAGGCAGATGGCGCAGGAAGCTGAGAATCAGGCCGCTGCTGATGCCCAGCAATTCGCGCCCATCGGCTAAGGCATCGCTGATGCCGCGCAGCGCGACCTCAAAGGGAATGCCGCGGTCGGTGTGGGTCTGTGGGTCGTAGAACGGTTCGGTATGCACCACGTTCTGTTCTTCGCACTTTTGCAGGTAGGCCCACGTCAGGTCGTAGAAATCCTGCTCGGTACGCAACACGTCGGCGCCACGGTAATAAAGATCGAGAAACTCCTGAAGATTGCCGAACGCATAGGCGCTACGCAGGGCATCGACGTTATCCCAAGGCAGCGCGATCTTGTTGCGCTCGGCCAGGCTGAAGAGCAGTTCCGGCTCCAGTGAGCCTTCCAGATGAAGGTGCAGTTCGGCTTTGGGCAGGGTGTTGAGCCAGTTATACATGTGCAGTTCTCATGGATGTTTTTCCACATTCTAGAGGGCTGCTGCAGAGAAAGGTCAAATGCGTCACCGACGAGCGCAGATTGCAGGCTTATGACGACATGATGAAGATATGATGATTTTGATTAAAAAATGACCTGGTTCGGCAAGCGTAGCAACCATCGCTATCTGGCGAGTTACTCCCAGTGTTATCCACAGAGTTCTCCACCTTATGCGGGTATAACTTTAGGCTTGACAATCGAGCCAGATAATATTCTTGGTTTTTCTTGGTAAAGTCCTAAAAGACTGATTTATCAAGGCTTTGGACGTTTGATCTGGCAGTCAGAGCGAGCTTTGCTCAGTAAATAGTCAAATTTGCGTAACCCGCGTCGTTGCGCTCTCGCAGCCAGTCATCAAAAGGTTATCCACACTGCACTCCACAAGAAATGTGGGCAAGATTGAGCCATTCAGTCATCGAGAGCCGACAGGCGGCTACGGCCACGACTGATATCGGCCAGCAGCTGCTGCAGCGCCGCTTGTTGAGAATCGGGCAGGGCGAGGCGCAGTTCAGCGCCGTCCGCATCGAAGGTTTCGCTTTCGATCAGTGCCTCGTATTCGCCAAGGCGCGCCTTGAGCAACGCCAGTTCCGAGAACCGGCAGTGGCAGCTGTAGAGGGATCTGGGGACCAGCTCGATCTGTTCGCCAGCCTGCAGGCATTTTGCCGCCGAGCCGCCATAGGCGCGTGCCAGGCCGCCGGTGCCAAGTTGGATGCCACCGAACCAGCGCGTCACCACTACCACGACTCGGTCGAAATTCTGGCCTTCGATGGCCACGAGCATCGGCCTGCCTGCAGTGCCGCCGGGTTCGCCGTCGTCGCTGAAGCGGTAGCGATTGCCGATCTTCCAGGCCCAGCAATTGTGCGTTGCGGTGTTGTCGCTGACGGCCTGGATAAACGCCTGGGCTTCTTCAGCGCTAGCAACTGGTGCGGCCTTGGTGAGGAAGCGGCTCTTGCGGATGATCTCCTGGTATTCGCAGGGCGCGGCGAGGGTGAAAGTCATGAGTACGTCGTAAACGGGTTTGGTCCGCCATTGTAACGGCCCTGACGGTGGCTGGGCCCCTTGGGTCGTTGGTCGGCCAGCTTGAACTCCCCCATGCTTGCGATTGATCAAACGCAAACAGTGCCCGAAATGGGCTTCACCAACTGAGATGGAGAAAGTTAGATGCTCAATCAACGTTATCAGGCCTGTATCGAGGCCTGCTCCAACTGTGCGCTGGTCTGCGAAACCTGCGCTGCTTCCTGTCTGCGCGAAGAGGATGTGCAGATGATGGCGCGCTGTATCGAGCTGGACCGCGACTGCGCCGACCTGTGCGCGTTGGCCGCGCTCCTGATGACTCGCGGCAGTGAACAGGCCCAGGCAATCTGCCGGCTGTGTGCGCAGGCGTGCCGGGCGTGTGCCGAAGAATGTGGCAAGCACCATGCCGAACACTGCCAGGCCTGTGCGCAGGCTTGTCGTCGCTGTGCTGAGGAATGCGAGCGCATGGCGGCCTAGCAGGTCGTTGAATGCAGCCTGCTGGCAGCTTAACGAGCGGGAGTCGGATCTGCCTCAGTGCTATCTGGCGAATCCTCGGCCGAACCACTCAATGGCTGATTGGTGGCACGGCAGGTCAGTTCGGCGAATGGCTCGTCTGGTGAGTAGTCGCCGGGCACGCGTTCGACGCGTTGGCTGCCGGGGTTCACGTTGAATACCGGCGGGGCTGAAGTGGTTGCTCTGGCTTCGTCCGGTACGTGAAACTCGCAAGTTACCATTTCACCGGTTTTGTTCATCACCCGAATTGCCCGAATGCCCACCAGTTCGCCGCCGGCTTCGGTCGTGGCGGTCGGTACGCCCATGGCGCTGACTTCAATATCCAGGTCGTTGAGGTGAGTGATGACCTCCGGTTTCGGGGTCTGGGCCAGCGCGATCGATGTGCACGCGCTGAGGGCGAAGAGCAAATGCTTGGTCATGGATGTCTCCCTTGATTATCTGCTGCTTGGAGGCTCCTGATGGCTGAGGGTTCGCTTTGATTGCTACAACATCACACCGTAGCCCCTTGCCATCAGGGCGGCGAACATAGGCAATAGCAGCAGCAGGAGCAGTTCGATGCGAATGACCAAAGTCACTCGCCGCGCCTGGTTTGGCGTGAGTATCGGAAGCTGACCGGCCTTGAGTGCCGAGCGCCATTTGAAGAAGGTCAGGGTGGGATACAGGGACATCAAGGCGATGACTATGAACAGGCCGACCTTGGCGTGGAAGAAGCTGTTGTTGAGGTAGTAATCCAGACCCTTTCCGAAGTGCATGCGAGCGGTGCCGCTGAACAGCACCAGGCCGGCGACGATGCCAAAGGCGATGTCCGTACGGTATAGACTGCGTGCCCGCGCAAAATCCAGCGGCCGGCGCATTAGCTGGTGCTCCAGCACCAGCAGCGCGAAGAGCAGCAGAATCGCCACGAAGTGCAGGTAGGCGATGACGACATAGACCATCTCAGGGCCCTTTCGTTGAGTGTACGGCGGGCGTGGCATGTGGTGGTTCGAACCATTGCCGCTGGCGTTGCAGGCGTCGGGCAATGGTCCCCAGGCAGATCCCACGCAATAGCATGAAGGCGAGAAAGGCCAGCCACAATCCGTGATTGCCCAAATCCCGCAACAGCCAGCCCAGTGGAAGTGCAATCGACACCGCCAGGACCATGGCGTTGCGCATTTCGCGGGCACGTGTGGCGCCAATGAACAGCCCGTCGAGCAGATAGCTCCACACGGCCACAAGTGGAAGTGCGGCAAGGTAGGGGAGGTAGGCGATGGCCATCTCGCGTACGTCGGGAATGTTGGTCTGCATCTGAATGAACAGTGGGCCGCCGAGCAGGAAGAACAGGCCGAAGGCCAGGCTGGCCAGCAGCGACCAGCCGCCGGCAACGGTCAGAACACGCCTTAGCTCCAGACGATTGCGTGCGCCGATGGCGTGTCCGCTCAGTGCTTCGATGGCGTGGGCCAGCCCGTCCAGCGCATGTGCGGTGAGCAACAGGCCGTTGAGCAGCAGAGCATTGGCCGCCACCGTGGTATCTCCCAGCCGTGTGCCCTGTACGGTAACCAGAAAGAACACCAGCTGCAGCGCCAGCGAGCGCAGGAATATGTCACGGTTGGCCGACATCAGTGGCTTCCAGCTGACCCAGCGGCGCAGTGCCTGATGGTCGAGCTGCCCGGGATTCTGCCGAAGGGCACCGCGCGTCAGCGCGAGGCCCACCGCCAAGCCGCTCCATTCGGCGATCACCGAGGCACGGGCGGCGCCTGCTACACCCCATTCCAGGCCGAGGACGAACCAGAGATCAAGGGCGATGTTGATCAGGTTAGTGGTGAACAGGATCGCCAGCGGCGCTCGGCCATTCTGTGCACCCAGAAACCAGCCGATCAGCGCCATGCTGCCCAACGCCGCTGGGAGGCCGAACAACCGAGTGTTGAAATACACCTGAGCCAGGTCATCCAGATCAGCCGAGGGCTGCATCAGTTGCAGAGCCAAGCCCTTGAGCGGCTGCGCCACGACACTTAATAGCAGCGCAAAGCCGAATGCCAGCAGCAGGCCCTGCAGCAAAACCTGACGCAGGGTGCCGCCGTCGTTGCGTCCGCTGGCCTGGGCTGCGAAGCCGGTAGTGCCCATACGCAGAAAGCCCATCACCCAGACCAGCAGCGTATAGAGGGAGCCGCCGACTGCCACGGAGGCCAATTGATGGGCGTGGGGCAGATGACCGATCACCGCACTGTCGACCAGCGCGACCAGAGGTACGGAAAGATTGGACAGAATCATTGGCGCAGCCAGCGCCCAGACACGTTGATGAGTGGGTGCGTGCCGCCAGGCAGTGAGCAGCCGGAACATTGCGGGCCTCCAAAGAACAGCAGGCCATCATACCGGAAGAGGATTCAAGCCAAGCGCGCGCCAGCAGGCTGTTAGTGAATCAGCCAGCTCAATAGCCACAGCCCCAGAAACAGCCAGATTAGCGCGGCGATGATCGAGCCTCGCAACAGAGCGCGTAGCGCCGCTGCTAGCAGCATCAGGCCGATGAGCAGAGCACCCACGCTAATCAGCGACTGGTCGATGCCCAGGGTGCGTGACAGGCCCTGCAGAAAGTTGCTTCCAGCGCCTGCCAGAAAGCCGAAGATGCCGCTCAAGACATCAACTATGTAACGAATCACGGTGCCGAGCGCCTCGCCCAACCACTCGAAAAAGCCTTCCACTCGCATGCTGCTCTCCTGTCGCTCGCACGGCTGCCAGGGCATTGGGCTATCAATCGGGCTAGCAGTTCCCAGCGCTGTTTGAACTTGAACCTTATCGGTCGGTCAATGCTTGGCTGTTGAGCCCGGTGTAGTGTCATCTGGCTGTAATCCTTTCAGGGCAGGCTGTCAGCCTGCCACCTCACGAGATAAACCATGGCGATCCATACTGGGGTGCGTTCTTCAGGGCTTTTCGGAGTCTCCCCGAAAAAACTGTGGGCGCTGAGCCTTTTGTTTGCTGGCCTGTTCTATGCCGCGTTTGCGATGCACCTGGATGAGCGAGCTTTCTACAGCATCAAGTCCGCCTGGCACGAAAATAGTTGGGAGGCACGCAGCCTTTGGCTGCCAGAGTATGAAGTGCGGGTCGACGCATTGCCGGTGGAGACGGTCGTCAACAACCTCTCGGGGCTGACCTTCGATGAGCGCCGAAACCATCTCTGGGCGGTGGTAAACAATCCCGAAGAGTTGATCGCGCTAGACAGGAATGGCGAGTTCCTCGCGCGTTATCCGTTACGCGGCTTCTCGGATGTCGAGGGCATCACATACCTCGGCGATGGTCTGTTGGTGCTTGCAGAGGAACGCAGCCAATCACTGGTGATCGTGCCGGTACCGGATGCGCCAAGCGCACTCAGGCGTGAAGACTATGCATCTATCACGCTGGCAATAGGGGATGGCGACAATAATGGTTTCGAGGGTGTCGGCTACGACCGGCGTGCGGATCGACTGTTTGTGGTCAAGGAGCACTCACCGCGCAAGCTCTACGAAATCCAGGGCATCAAGGCCAGTCTGAATGGCCAGATGAACCTGAAGGTCATCGACCGTGAAGCCTGGATTGAGGACAAGGATATGGCCAGCGATCTGGCTTCGGTGCACTTCGATGAGCGAACCGGGCACCTCGTGTTACTCAGCGAGGAAGCGAAGATGCTGATGGAGCTGGATGGCGACGGCAATCTGGTCAGCTTTCGTTCGCTCTGGGGTGGCTTTGCCGGGCTCAAGAACAGCGTGCCCCAGGCCGAGGGCATGACCTTTGATGCGCGTGGCGATCTGTACCTAGTCAGCGAGCCCAACCTGTTTTACGCATTCGAGCGCAAGTGACGGCCCGTCGCCTCAGTGCGGCGGATACTGCGATAGCACCCTAGTCACGGCCTCGCGGAACATGTCGGTGCGCTCCTGCGGACCGCCGGGATTGCTGCGCAGGGTTTGCTCGGTGCTGCCACGCCAAACCAGCTTGCCGTCGTCGGCGTCGTAAAAATCTATTTGCAGGGTGCCGACCTGGTAATCCAGGGTGCGCATGTCGGTATACATCGGCCCGCCCCAGTAGCCGTGCCACGGGCTACCCCAGGCGCCCATCGAGGTAGTGGTGTATTGCTGGGTGCGCTGCTCGACGATGAGCCAGACCTGCACGCGTAGGTCCGCGTCGCCGCCGGCCTGTGCCTTACGCAAGCCGCGTTGATCGAGTTGCTCAGCTACCGCACTGCGGATGCGCTGTTCGGTGAGATCGCTCTGGATGCGTGGATCATCCGGGCGGTATTGCAGGCCCGGTTCCTGCCAGTCCCAGCTGCGATAGGCGGCGTAGTCTCGCTGCGGATCGAAATCACGCTGCACCTGAACGTTCTGGCAGGCTGCCAACAGCATCAGCAGAGGGAGCATCATCAGTGTTCGGAGCATTTCGATATCTCCTCGGTAAAAACCCTATTCGCCGGACCGGCGGCTTCAGCGCGGCGGGTAGCCGGCCATGGCGCGATTGATCGCCTCGCGGGCTGCATCCTTGCGTTCGGCCTGTTTGCCAGTGCTACGGGATTCGGCGCGGTTGCTCCAGACGGACAGCCCGGACGCACTGTCAAACAGCTCGATGCGCACCGCCATTACTTCTTCTTCGTAATTGCGCACGATGGGTGCGCTGGTGCCGACACCGTATCCGCTGCCGTATCCATAACCGCCACCATAGCGACCCACGCCGACGCGGGGGCCGTAATCATCATAGACCTGCCGCACCCGCGTTTGCAGGCTGGCGCTGGCAGATACCTGTACATCGCCCTGGGCGCCGCTCGGCGCCGGGCGCAGGCCGCGCTGATCAAGTGCGCTGGCGACCATTTCCTGCAGTTCTTCGCCAGCAAGCGAGGCCGCGCCGGCGGGCGGGGTGCGCCAGCTCCAGCTCTGGTAGCTGGCAAAGTCACGCGGTGTGGCTGGATAGATGGGCGACTGGATTTGCTCGATAGGCGGCGCCGGCGGGATCGGCGCGGATTCGCTGGTGTAGGGGTTGCTGCTCTGGCAGGCCGCGAGGCTCAGGCAGAGCAGAGATAACGCAGTGTGCTTGAGCATCGATGCCTCCCAGTTCAGAGCGGTCGACATAGCCAGTGCAGATAGCGCCCCAGGCCGGCAAATGCGGGGTGTCGGCGATAGGCCAACTCCATGTCCACCAGTTCTTTCTGCGCGGCGCGGGTCTGGAAGTCGCCGGGCATGTAGTCATGAAAAATCCGCACGCCACTGCTGGTTTCGACTCGCCAGTAGGGTGCAAGTTGCGCTCCCACCTCGCGGGGATCAAGTGGGCGTTGCGGGGTCAGGCTCTGGCGTTCGCCGGCAAAATCCTCGCGGCGCAGCTTCTTGAAGTGGCCCTTTAGCAGATTGCGATAGATCAGCGCGTCGCGGTTGTAGAAGGCCAGCGATAGCCAGCCATCGGTGGCGACCAGGCGGTGCAGTACCGGCAGGATCGCCGCGGGTTCGGCCAGCCACTCCAATACCGCGTGACAGAGGATCAGATCGAAGCGGCCTTCGACGTGCTGCTCCACTTCCTGCCAGGGCGCCTGGATAAAGGTCGCCGCCTGGCCGGCACTGGCAAAGCGCTCGCGGGCACCGTCGAGCATCGGCTCGGCTGGCTCGGCCAGAGTGACCTCATGGCCATGCTGCGCTAGCCAGAGGCCCATATGGCCAAGCCCGGCGCCGATATCCAACACGCGCAACGGGCGCTGCGGCAACACCTCGGCAAGGTCCGCCTGTAGCACCGCGAGGCGGATCACACCCTTGGTGCCACCGTAGATTTTCTCCGCGAAGCGAGTGGCCAGCTCGTCGAAATGGCGATCATTCATGAGCGAACCGCCGTTCGTTGTCGGCCAGCTTGGCCAGCAGCGCCTGCTCCATGTCGATACCCAGCTCGCTGCACATCAACAACAGGTACATGAGGATGTCGCCGACTTCCTGCCCGGCGTGTTCCAGCTTGTCGGCAGGCAGCTGGCGAGACTGGTCCTCGGTGAGCCACTGGAAGATTTCCACCAGCTCCGACATCTCCACACTGGCGGCCATGGCCAGGTTCTTCGGACTGTGGAAACGCTGCCAGTCGTTGCGATCGCGGATGGCATGTAGGCGGGCGATAATGACAGGCAGGTTCATGGGGCCTCGATGAGTTGTGCGGGTTTTGCGGTGACCGATCATCCGCGTGTCGGGTCAGCGACAAGCGACGGAAGCGCTTTCGGCGACTCCGTCCTACGGAGCGATGGAACGCGCAATCCATCCGAGCCCGGCGCGAATCAATGGTGCTCGCGTGTCGCCCGGAACTTCACCTCCGGCCAGCGCTCTTCCATCAACGCCAGGTTCACGCGGGTCGGCGCCAGATAGGTCAGGTGGCCGCCACCGTCGATGGCCAGGTTTTCGAAGGCCTTGTCGGTGAATTCCTTGAGCTTCTTCTCATCGCTGCACTCGATCCAGCGCGCAGACCAGACGTTGATCGCCTCGTAGGCGCACTCGACCTTGTATTCCTCCTTCAAGCGACTGGCGACAACATCGAACTGCAGCACGCCGACCGCGCCGAGGATGATGTCGTTGTTGCGCTCGGGGAAGAACACCTGGGTAGCGCCTTCCTCGGCCAGTTCCTGCAGGCCCTGGCGCAGCTGCTTGGATTTCAGCGGGTCCTTCAGACGCACGCGGCGGAACAGTTCCGGTGCGAAGTGCGGAATACCAGTGAAGCTGAGCTGCTCGCCATCGGTGAAGGTGTCACCGATCTGAATGGTGCCGTGGTTGTGCAAGCCGATGATGTCGCCGGCCCAGGCTTCTTCGAGCATCTCGCGCTCGCTGGAGAAGAAGGTCAGCGCGTCGGCGATGCGGACATCCTTGCCCAGGCGCGCATGGCGCATTTTCATGCCTTTTTCGTAGTGGCCTGAGCAGATGCGCATGAAGGCGATGCGGTCGCGGTGTTTCGGGTCCATGTTCGCCTGGATCTTGAACACGAAGCCGCTGAACTTCTCTTCCACCGGCTCGACCACACGCTCGTTGGCGGCCCGTGCCAGCGGCTTGGGTGCCCAGTCGACGATGGCATCCAGCACATGGTCGACGCCGAAGTTACCCAGCGCGGTACCAAAAAAGACCGGGGTCAATTGGCCGGCGAGGAATTCATCGTTGTCGAATTCGTGGCAGGCGCCTTGCACCAGTTCCAGCTGCTCGGTGAAACGCTCGTACTCATCGCCGATGTGCTTGCGCGCTTCGTCGGAGTCCAGGTTCTCGATGATTCTCACCTCGGTACGCTCGTGGCCGTGGCCCGGCGTGTAGACGATGATGTAGTCGTCCTTGAGATGGTACACGCCCTTGAAGTCGCGGTAACAGCCAATCGGCCAGGTGACCGGCGCGGCCTTGATCTTCAGCACCGCCTCGATTTCATCCAGCAGTTCGATCGGGTCGCGAATGTCGCGGTCGAGCTTGTTGATGAAGCTGACGATGGGCGTGTCGCGCAGGCGGCACACGTCCATCAGCGCGATAGTGCGCGGCTCAACGCCCTTACCGCCATCGAGCACCATCAAGGCGCTGTCCACTGCGGTCAGGGTGCGGTAGGTGTCTTCCGAGAAGTCTTCATGACCGGGGGTGTCGAGCAGGTTGATCATATGCTCGCGGTAGGGGAACTGCATCACCGAGGTGGTGATGGAGATGCCGCGCTGCTTCTCCATTTCCATCCAGTCGGAGGTGGCATGGCGGTCGGACTTGCGCGACTTCACCGTACCGGCGACCTCGATCGCCTTGCCCATCAGCAGCAAGCGTTCGGTAATGGTGGTCTTGCCCGCATCGGGGTGGGAGATGATCGCGAACGTACGACGCTTCGCGACTTCGGCGGCCTGGGTGGTCATGAAAGGCAAAACCTGCTTTTGGCAAAACGGAAAAGTCGCCGATTATACGTGACTCGTATTTGCAGGTCGCGAACTGTAGGGGTGAAGCTCAAGGCAATTGCATGAGCGGGTGCAAGAGAAGATGAAAACGCTGCCTTATTCCCATTGTGGGAGCAAACCTGTTCGCGAGCTTTGCTTTTGCGGCAGATCTGGTTTCGCTAAAAGCGCGCGAATAAATTCTTGCCTACAAGGCCCCGTCGATCACCACATGCGGCGACCTGGCTGGGGCGTAGGTTGGATACGCCGCAGGCGAATCCGACAGGTGGTGGGTCAGGAGTGGCCTTCCGGGTGGAAGGCCACTCGTCGAACCTGTCAGAAGTTGAAGGTCACGCCTGCAAGCACCGAGCGCGGCGCACCGGGACGGATGCCTTCCTGGATGTCGGCGATGTACAGCTTGTCGGTCAGGTTGCGACCTTGGACCCAGAGCGTGGTATCCAGACGTGTCGGCAGCTTGTAGCTGGCGCGTGCGGACAGCAGGGTATGGCTGGGCACGCGACCGGCATCCTCTTCCTCTCCGTCGGCGGTGATCGGGCGGGTGTTCTCGATATCGGTATAGAACGCACCGAAGTGGCTGACGGTGGCGCTCAGGTGCCAACCGGCGGTGTGTTCCATGCCCAGAGTCAGGCTGCCGCTCAATCGCGGGATTTCCGGAACGTCGTTGCCTTTGAGCGGACCTTTGCTGAACTTGGCGTTGGTGTAGTTCATTGCTGCTTCAGCGAAGACGTTCAGCGGCGAGTCGTACCAGGCCCAGGAGTCCACGCGTGCGCCCAGGTCTAGACCGTAGACGCGCGAGTCGGCGGCGTTGACGAAGCGGGCATCACCGAAGCTGTCGACCTCTGCACGGATCAGGGTGTCCTCGATACGGTTGTAGAACAGCGCCATATCCAGACCTACCCCCTTGATCGCGCTGCTGCGTAGACCGATCTGGCTGTTGATGCCGGTTTCCGGAGTTAGCGGGAATTCGTCACTGCGAGCCGAGGCTGGAGCGTAGCCACGGTGGATGCCGGCGTAGATTTCGCTGTTTTCGAAGCCGCTGTAGAGCAGGCTGATACCTGGCAGCAGCAGGGTATTGCTGTCTTTTTTGGTGGTTCCTTCGTCGTCATCGCCGGGGCGGAAGTTGGTCTTGTTGTACTGGTTGAAAGTCTCGAAGCGCAGGCCTGGGGTAATGGCCCAGTCGCCCCGGCTGATGGTGTTCTGGGCGAAGGCGGAGATGGCCTCGGCGTCGTAGGTCATCAGGCGGCCATCGCGGGTATAGCCATCTTCGCCGGCACGGGCGTAGATCTCGCCACGGTTGCCTTCCTTCAGGGTTTCGCCAGGGCGACCCACCGGGCGGCGGTCGGCGAAGCGGTGCTTCTCGTAACGGATGCCGGTCTGGATGCGATGGTCGAGGCCGAGTGCGGAAATACCACCAATGTCCAGGCGGCTGTCCAGGCCCAGAGTGTGGTAGCGGCGATCACGGCCTTCCATCACGCCGCCTTCCTCGGGTGAGGTGCCGCGGGTCTGGAAGCGCGGGCGATCCAGCTCGGTGGCGAAGACCTTGGAGGACAGGCGCACGTCGTCGCTGATCTGGTAGTTGTGGGTCAGGTCGAGCTTGTAGTAGTCCACCGAGATGTTGTTGTACTCGCGGCCTTCATCCAGGCGCTTCTTGCCGCGCGGGTCTTCGCGGTACTGCTGCAGCGAGAGGTTGCTCTCGTCGTAGCCCTGGGAGCGTTCGCGGAAATAGGTGGCCGAGGCGGCGAGCTGGTGGCTGTCGTTGAGCTGCCATTCGAGGCCGCCGTAGAAGTCGTCGAATTCGTGCTCTTCGACATCGAAGGTGCCGTCGCCTTCACGGCCTGTGTAGGAGAACACCATGCCCACATCACCTTCCGTGCGGCGGTGCATGACGTGCTGCAATTTGCTATCCAGGTTGCCGCCGGCCAGTTCGACCCGGGTTTCCGGCTCGGCTGTGGGGCGCAGGTTGCGGAAGTTGATGATGCCGTGGTTGTTCAGCGGGCCATGAATAATCTGGCCGGCGCCCTTGAGTACTTCTACCTGTTCCAGGCGTTGCATCGGCGGCGTGTAATGGGCACCGGAATCGAGATAGGCGCTGTTGTTGATGGGCGTGCCGTCTTCGAGCAGCAGCACCTTGCGCGAACGCCGTGGCGGGGCGCCGCGTACGCCGATGCCTGAACGCAGGCCGAGCACGTCGTCATCAATGGTGCGCACACCGGGTACGAAGTCCAGCGCGTCGTGCAGGCTGTAGGGCTTGTAGGTGTCGACGGTTTCCCTTGTCAGCAGGTTGGCCGCACCCGGCATTCCCTGAACGTTTTCGGGGACCAGGCTGCGGACGTCGAGACTGGGCAGTTCCAGCGGCGTGGCTTCTTGCTGGGCCATCGCCAGGGCAGGCATGCACATCAGCACGGATAGCTTGAGAAGCGACGGAGAGTGACGGGAGCTCATGATTGTTGTCCTTTGTTGGGCAGCTTTTCGCGGCTCATGGTCGATCAGCCGGTAGTGACCGGGAACTGACCGATGGCTCCGTTGACTTAATACTTTTGTTGGGCTTCGTTGGAGAATGCCGGCGGGAATTTTTCCCGAGAATGACCGGGAATAATTCCCGAAAGGAGCAGGCGGGCCCGCTGAAACAGTGCTGTATTCCAGCTGTGATAAACAGTGAAAATCGGCGCTTGACCCCCGTGACGCTTGGTCTTATGGTTCGCGCCCGAACGTCCATGCTGGCAACGATCCATCCGGCTCAAGTACTGACGACGAGAGACTCGCAAGAGTACTCGGCGACATGCCTTGGGAAGTAGGCGAACCAAAGTGGGGAAACTGATCAGGCGTTCGAACTGGGCATATGCGCCCATTCCCTAATTTAGATTCCGTTTCCTTAACCTGGAGCCATGCATGTCGATCAAGATCGAAGACTATTATTCTCGCGCCACTTTCCAGAAGATGAAGTCATTCGCTGACGAGAAGGAAACGCCCTTCGTCGTCATCGATACCGCCACCATCGACAAGGCCTACGACGATCTGCGCGCCGGCTTCGAGTTCGCCAAGGTCTACTATGCGGTCAAGGCCAATCCGGCGGTCGAGATCATCGACTTGCTCAAGGACAAGGGCTCAAGCTTCGACATCGCTTCGATCTACGAGCTGGACAAGGTGATGTCCCGTGGCGTCGGTCCCGAGCGCATCAGCTACGGCAACACCATCAAGAAAGCCAAGGACATCCGCTACTTCTACGAGAAGGGCGTGCGCATGTTCGCCACCGATTCGGAAGCCGACCTGCGCAACATCGCCAAGGCCGCGCCGGGCTCGAAAGTCTACGTGCGCATCCTCACCGAAGGTTCGACCACCGCCGACTGGCCACTGTCGCGCAAGTTCGGCTGCCAGACCGATATGGCCATGGACCTGTTGATCCTCGCCCGTCAGCTCAAGCTGGAGCCTTACGGTATTTCCTTCCACGTCGGCTCGCAGCAGCGTGACATCTCCGTGTGGGACGCAGCCATTGCCAAGGTCAAGGTGATCTTCGAGCGCCTCAAGGAAGAAGACGGCATCGAGCTGAAGATGATCAATATGGGTGGCGGCTTTCCGGCCAACTACATCACGCGCACCAATAGCCTGGAAACCTACGCTGACGAGATCATTCGCTTCCTCAAGGAAGACTTCGGTGACAATCTGCCGGAAATTATTCTCGAGCCGGGCCGCTCGCTAATCGCCAACGCCGGCATCCTCGTTAGCGAAGTAGTGCTGGTAGCGCGCAAGTCGCGTACCGCCGTGGAGCGCTGGGTATACACCGACGTGGGCATGTTCTCCGGCCTGATCGAAACCATGGGCGAAGCCATCAAATTCCCGATCTGGACCGAGAAGAAGGGCGAGATGGAGGAAGTGGTGATCGCCGGCCCGACCTGCGACAGCGCCGACATCATGTACGAGAACTACAAGTACGGCCTGCCGCTGAACCTGGCCATCGGCGACCGCATGTACTGGCTGTCGACCGGCGCCTATACCACCAGCTACAGCGCAGTGGAATTCAACGGTTTCCCGCCGCTCAAGGCCTACTACATCTAGGTCTGTCGTGCATTTCAAGGCGAGTCGCGTTGGGAGATATGCGCGAGCTAGCCGTATGCTTGGAAACAGGCTCTAGACCTGTTCGGTCGCTGTTCAAACGCCCTGGGCTCGATACCCGGGGCGTTTTCGTTTGGGCGCAAAAAGAGGCGGCGATATCGCGCTTTGACCGCGCGGTGCAGCCCCTTCGAGACACGACGTTAAGACAGCGAGAGAAAAGCTGGCACAAAGTTATTTAAAGTATTGAATGATATTGATTCTCGTTTATGATTCGGGCGGTTATAAACGAGGATGATTCTCATGAGCAAGGCGAAGAACAAATTCAAGTACGCCCAGCAACACCTTCTGGCGACCGCCGTCGGGCTGTCTGTCGCATCCTGGGCGGGAGCAGGAATAGCCCAGCCGGTGCAGTCCAGAAGCGGCGACCAGGTTGAACTGGACAGCGTCACCGTGACCGGTGAAAGGGAAGGGTACAAGGTGGATCACGCCTCCTCACCGAAGTACACCGCACCCCTACTCGATACTCCGCAAACCGTCACGGTGGTGCCTCAGGAGCTTATCCGGGAGCAGAACGCGTTGAGCCTGCGGCAGGTGCTTTCCAACGTGTCCGGCATTACCTTCGCTGCGGGCGAGGGTGGTGGTGGCCTGGGGGACAGCATCAACATTCGTGGCTTCAGTGCCAATTCCAACATCCTCATCGACGGACTGCGCGATACCGCCCAATCGAGCCGCTCCGACGCGTTCAATCTCGAATCGGTAGAAGTGGTCAAGGGGCCCAGCTCGGTCTATTCCGGGGCCGGGACCACCGGCGGCTCGATCAATCTGGTGAGCAAGACGCCGCGCGCCACCGCCTTTCGCAGCGCCAGCCTCGGCGTGGGTACCGACAGCTACAAGCGTCTGACTGCTGACATCAACCAGCCGCTCGAAGGGCTGGAGGGCGCGGTGTTCCGGCTGAACCTGATGGGGCATGAGAACGACATGGCCCAGCGTGACCACATCGACTTCGAGCGCTGGGGCATCGCGCCGTCGCTGACCTTTGGCATGGGCACGCCGACGCGCCTCAACCTGAGCTACTTCCGCCAATCGGATAAGGACATGCCCGACTACGGCCTGCCAGCCCGTGACGGGCGCGTACTGCCGAGTGTCGACCGAGACGGCTTCTTTGGCTTCCGTGATATCGACACCGAGGAAACCGATGTCGAGTCGTTCACCGTCCGCCTGGATCACGACTTCAACGACAGCGTCAGCATCAGCAACCTCACCCGCTACTCTGAAACCGAGCGTCTGACGATCATCTCTGCTGCGCATGTGAACACTGTGGGTGTGCCGGCCGGCTTCTACCGTCCTGCGGGGCCGCAGGGCCACGGGCGTGACTACAACACCGAACTGCTGATCAATCAGACGAACCTGACCTGGCGCTTCAGCACGGGCGGTATCGCCCATACGCTGGTTGCGGGCGCCGAGATTTCCCGCGAAGACTACAGCCGCAACACGTTCAGCAGCGGGCTACCCAGTGGAACCGCCTGGCCGGTCTATGATCTTGGCAATCCGCCCGGTTATTGGGGCGGGCCGGTCGCCCATGTGCCGGGGCAGCGGGTCAGCACGGAGCTGGATAGCAACGCACTCTACCTGTTCGATACGCTGGAATTGAGCGAGCACTGGCAGGTCAACGCCGGCCTGCGCTATGAGCGCTTCGAGGGGACGGGCCGTACGCAGAACCTGAGCAATGGAACCAGCGAACGCCTGGAATCCTCGGACGACATGCTCAGCGGTCGCCTCGGCCTGGTCTACAAGCCGGTCGAGAATGGAGCCATATATCTGGCCTGGGGCAATTCCTATAATCCCTCGGCGGAAAACCTCGCCTCTACCGGCTCGGGCCTGTCGGCTGATACCCAGGACCTGGACCCCGAAGAAAACGAGACCTGGGAGCTGGGCACCAAGTGGGAGTTGCTTGATCGCCGCCTGGCCCTGAATGCTGCGCTGTTCCGCGTGACCAAGACCAACGGGCGGATCGATGGAGATGTCATCAGCGATCCCGTCGTGCTCGATGGCAAGCAGCGCGTAGAAGGCATTGAGCTCGGGGTTTCCGGCAAGCTCACCGAGCGCTGGGATGTGTTCGCCAATTACACGGTGTTGAGCAGCGAGATCCTCAAGGCTGCGGATGCCAATATCGCTCAGGAAGGGCAGGCCCTGGCTAACACCCCGCCGCGCTCGTTCAGTTTGTGGACAACCTACGATCTGCCAATGGGCTTTGAAGTCGGCTACGGCGCGCAGTATGTCAGCGAGCGAAACGTTGCCGTCAGCAGCAGCGCCAAGGTGCCGGAGTACTGGGTGCACAGTGCGATGCTGGGTTACGACGTGAGCGATAACCTGAGCCTGCAGCTAAACGTACGCAACCTGTTCGATAAGGAATATTACGACCGGGTCCGTAGCAATATCGGCTCGGATGCTCGCTCGTCAGCGCTGGTTCCGGGCGAAGGCCGAACCGCTATCCTGACGGCAAACCTGTCGTTCTGACGACCCACGCGATTGCGGCGCTTCTCGACTCTAAGTGCCGCAATTCTTTCGGAGAGTGATCTCGATGATGCTTCATGTTCCCCAGGTGCTCGACGCCGAGCAGGTGGGCCAATGCCGGCGCCTGCTGCAGCAGGCCAAGTGGGTCGACGGCAAGGTGACGGCCGGCTTTCAGTCGGCAATGGCCAAGAACAATCTGCAGTTACCCGAGGATGCGCCCGAGGCGCGGCAGATCGGTGAGCTGATCGTGCAGGCGTTGTCACGGCATCCGCTGTTCGTCTCGGCAGCCTTGCCGAACAAGATCTTTCCGCCCTTGTTCAACTGCTATCAAGGCGGGCAATCCTTTGGCGTGCATGTCGACAACGCTATCCGCCAGGTGAAGGCGACCGGCGACTTTGTGCGCACCGATCTCTCGGCCACGCTGTTCTTCTGCGAGCCGCACGAATACGACGGTGGCGAGTTGGTTGTCGAGGACACCTACGGCACCCATAGCGTCAAGTTGCCCGCCGGCGATCTGATTCTCTACCCCGCTTCCAGCCTGCATCGGGTCAACCCGGTAACGCAGGGCGCGCGAGTCAGTTCTTTCTTCTGGATTCAGAGCCTGGTGCGCGAGGATTCGCAGCGTGCGTTGCTGTTCGATCTGGATACCAGCATCCAGCAACTGAATCAGGAGCTGGGTGTTGATCACCCCAGCAGCATTCGTCTTACCGGCGTCTATCACAACCTGCTGCGCCAGTGGGCTCAGTAGACATCCCGACGATAGCGCCCGGCTTCACGCAGCTCCTCCACTTCGACTTCGCCGAGCAAGCCGTGAAGCAGGGCGTCCACCTCGCGCCCCATGCCCTGCAAGCTGCCACAAACCAGCAGACTGGCGCCGCGTGCCAGCCAGCTGCGCAGGTCGTCGGCTGCGTCACGCAGCAGGTGCTGGACGTAGACGGGTTCGGCCTGGTCGCGGGAAAAAGCCAGGTTCAGCCGCGCCAGGTGGCCGCTGTGTTGCCAGCACTCCAGCTCCTCACGCAGTAGAAAGTCATGGGCGGCGTTGCGCTCGCCAAACAGTAGCCAATGACCATGCTGGCCGAGCCGTTCGCGTTCGCGCAGGTGCGCGCGCAGGCCGGCCAGGCCGCTGCCGTTACCGATCAAAATTAGCGGGCCTGTGTCAGCTGGCAAACGGAAAGCGGGGTTTTCACGGATCCGTAGGTCAATACAGGCGCCAGTCTCGGCATGTGTGCAGAGCCAGCCGGAGCCGACGCCAAGGCTACCGTCGGTGTGCTGCTGCAGACGCACCAACAACTCCAAATGACCGTCTTCGGGGGACGAGGCGATGGAGTAGTCACGATGGGCCAGGCGTGGCAGCTGCTCCAGCAGCTGTTGCGGAGCCAGCCCGCGCAGATTGCTCGGGTCTTCCGGCAGCTGGCGGCGGCTTAGTTCGTCGACCAGAGTGCGGCCACCGGCAAGCTCTGTGGCGCCATCCAGTTGCAGTGCATCGAGCAAGCTGGCGACCCGTTCGGGGCTTTGCCGTGGGCCGATCTCGGCGATATCCCCAGCCTGCCATTGCGCATCGCTCCGCGCCGGTAGCAGTTGCAGATGATGCAGCGGCGCGCCCTGACTACCGGGGTTCAGAAGTTTGCGGGTGGCCAGCGTCCAGGGTTGATAGTCTGCCGGCAGCCAGTCGGTGAATTCGGCATGCCCGGCGAGCTGGCCCAGCTGTTGCTGCCAGCGGCGCAGTACGGCTGGGTCAAGGGCGTTGGCTTCCAGGCGGTCGAACAGCGCGCTTGCACCGCGCTCGCGCAGCGCTTGATCAAGGCGTCGGGCGAAGGCGCAGTAGTTGGCGTATTGGCGATCACCGAGGCCGAGCAGGGCGTATTCCACAGCATGCAGGTCAAGTCCCGGCTGTTCCAGCCTGCGGGCAAAGCGGGCGACATGTTCGGGTGCTTCGCCGTCACCATAGGTACTGGCGATCAGCAGTAGGCGCACTGGTGGCTGCTGTAGATCAACCGCCTCCAATGGCAGCGCGTGTGCCGGCAGGCCGGCCTGGGTAAGTTGCGCGGCGCTGCGCTCAGCAATTTCACGGGCTTGGCCGCCTTGGCTGGCATAGGCGACCGGCAGACTGTTTGTGCTGGCGGCTGGCAGGCGCCCGCTTCGCCAGTTGAGCCAGCTGTAAAAACACAGGGCCAGCCAGGCTAGCAGAACGAGAAGGGCGCAAATCAGGCGGGGTGGCTCGAGCCAGAACAGGAGAATGGCTAGAACCAGGCCGGCGAGCAGAGGGAGCGACTTCAAGGGGCGAATCCCGCGCTGGTGTCAGGAATGGCGAGGGGCCGGTAAGCCGGCCCCTGCTGGGTGCGTGGAGTGCTTACTTAGGGCGCCTGTACTTCCAAGGTGGCGCTGTATACGGCACGGCGCTCAGTGGCCGGTTTGGCAACGCCTTCGGTGCTGCTCAGCTCGGCTTCCAGCCAGTACATGCCTGCTGTCGGCCATGTGATGGCGACTTTGCCCTGGGCGTCGGTTTTTACTGTGAAATCACCGGTCTCGTCGCGGTAGCGGTTGCCACCGGGTACCACGCTGATTTCAACGTCCTTGGCCGGTTTGCCATCGAGCAGGAAGGTGAATTCTGCAGCCTCGCCGGCGAACAGGTCGTTGGGGTGGGTAACTGGCACCAGCTCCAGACCCTGGTTGGTAGGGGCCAGCACCTTGTCGGTGGGGTTGCCTGCGGTGACAAAGGTTTCCATGCGGTTGTTGCTCTGGATGATGCGCAGCTCACTGGCATTGGCTGGGATGGCCTGCTTCAGATCCTCGGCTTTGCCCATCCAGCGACGGCGTTCGTCGCCTTCCTTCCAGGTGGCCATCAGGCCGCTGCTGGCGACCGCCAGCTTGTAGGTTCCCTTCTGGGTCAGATGCACGTCGAAGGTGCTGCGATAGCGGCCGACGGCGCCGTTCTGTGCTTCCAACTCGTTGCCGTCCGGCGCGAGGATGACCAGCTTGTTGGCCGGGCGGCGCATCGGTGCCGGCGCTGGCTTGTTGCCTTGGGCGGCCTGCGGGGCGCGGGGCATTTCCAGCGGCTTGCCGATGCCTTCGAGCTGCAGCGGGAAATGTTCGAAATAGAACAGGTCGTTGGATACGGCGGCATCCACGGTGATCCAGGGCTCCTCACCAGACAGCACGGTGGAGGAGGGCAGCATCCAGGCGCGGTGGGCCTGGGCGGACAACGGCAGGGTGACGGCCAGTGCCAGGGCGGTCCATTTCAGCATGCGGTTCATGTGCGGCTTCCTTGATTAGGGTTTGATGGTGAGGGTGATGGCGCCCAGTTCGGTAGCGCCCTGCGCACTGGCTGTCGAAGCCTGTGGCCAGGTGAAGGGCACGCGCAGCAGCTCGCGGCCGCCGACTTCACGGACGGCTTCCACCACCAGGTTGTAGTCACCGGCTGCCAATGTCTTGAGCGGTGCATCGCTGCCCTTGTAGCTCAACTGGTGGGTGCCCACTGCGCGGGTGGGCGCCGAGACGCCATCAACCGGCATTTCCAGGCTGCGGCCACTGCGACGCCACCATTGGCGCAGGTCCTTGAGCCACTTTTCGCCTTCCTTGTCTTTCAGCTTCAGGTCATACCAGACCGTCAGATCAGCGACATGGCTCTGGTCGGACTTTTCCAGCCAGATCGCCACGTACGGGCGGTGATATTCGGCAACCTGCAGGCGCGGTATTTCCACATCGATCTGCATATCAGCCGCCATCAACGGTGCGCTGAGCAAGGCAAGGGGTAACAGCAAGCGTTTACGCATGACACATCCTTAATGAATGAACAGCAGCGCCAGCAACACGGGGATCACCAGGCCAGCACCGACCAATGGCCAGGTTGTTGGGCGACCACCTGCATGACGGTGCAGCAGCAACAGTCCGGTAAGGCTGAAAACCACGCAGGCTGCGGCAAAGATATCGATAAACCAGCTCCAGGCCGTGCCGGTGTTGCGGCCCTTGTGCAGGTCGTTCAGGTAGGAAATCCAACCGCGGTCAGTGGATTCGTATTCCAGTTCGCCGGTTTCCAGCACCAGGCTCAACCAGGCATCACCACCGGGGCGCGGCAGGCCGATATACAGCTCGCCATCGCTCCATTCCGCTTCGCGCCCCGCCAGGTTGATGCTCAGCTCGCTTTCCAGCCAGCTTTGCAGTTCGTTTGGCAGCCCTTCGACCGGCTGGTCTTCGATAAACCGCTGCTGCAGAGGCTTCGGCAGCGTGGCGGTGCGCTCGACGACTTTCGGCCTGGCCTCGATCTGCGCCGCATGGTTGAGCGTAATCCCGGTAATGGCGAACAACAGCATGCCCACCAGGCACAGCGCAGAGCTGATCCAGTGCCATTGGCGCAGAGTGCCGAGCCAGAGTTGCATGCGGGTCCTTGGGTTGGGGAAGGTGGCTGAATTCTAAGAGGCTTTTGAGCTGAATGCTAAAGATTTACAAACAGCATACGTTCGCGTCTTCGTGATCTGGCGTAGATGTGGCAAGGCCGGAGTTGGACTCCGGCCTTGTCTGTGCATCGTTCGATCAGAAGGTGATATTGGCGGAGAGCCAGAGGCGACGGCCTTCTTCGATGACACCGTCGGTGCTTCGACCGATTTGTGCGTAGTCGGAAACCCAACTAGTACCATTGTTGTAGTAGGTGCCGGTGGTGAAATCCTTATCGAAGAGGTTGTAGATGGTGGCGTTAAGGGTCAGGTTCTCAGTGGCTTTGTATGAGCCGCCCAAGTGAAATACTTCGTAGGCTTCAAGGTCGCCTGCCGCATCTATCACTTGTTTGTTAGCTGCCGTCAGGGTTGAGTAACGCTGGTTGAAGCGCGCGCGCTCGCCGCGGTATTCGCCCTTAAACCACAGGCTCAGCTGATCGGTTGCTTGCCAGCTCAGGCGGGCAAATGTCATGTGCATCGGTGTGTTCGTTAAGCGCGCGCCTTTGTCTGCGCCAGTAGTCTGCTCGCTGTCGGTATAGGTGTAGTTGGCGCTCACACTCCAGGCGGGTGCGAATGCCCATTTGCCGGCCAGCTCGAAACCACGAATGCGGGCTTCACCGATGTTGATTTCCTGCGAAAAGAATTCCTGGCGGAAACTCGGACCGTAGCTGACGCAGCCCGGCTGATTGGGCGAGGCTACAAAGAAGCAGTTGGACTGGTTCGGGCCTGTATCGATCTTGTCCTTGAATTTGGTATGGAACAACGTGGCGTTGGCGTTGAAGTTCGAAAGGTTGTCGTAGTAAACGCCGAATTCGGTGTTGGTCGACTCTTCTGGATCTAGGTCCGGGTTGCCGAAAGAGATGTTCTGACCCTGCCCCCCAACCGAGCTGATGCCGTCATGCAGCTGATTCAGCGTCGGCGTTTTGTAGCCCTTGCTGACACCACCTTTCATGGTCCAGCTGTCGGATGTGTTCCATACCAGGTAGGCGCGCGGGCTGATGTGACCGCCGAATGCTTCATGATCTTCATAGCGTGCACCCAGAGTGAGCGCCAAGTCGTGGCGCAGGCGCCATTCGTCTTCGATGAACAGCGCCCACGATTTTTGCTCGAAGTCTTCTCCTGCGATGCCGTCAGTCACTTCGGCGTCCCAATACTGGCCGCCCACGGTGAGGATATGGTTGTCACCTAGCGGAGCGGCAAGCTTGGTGTCGAACACCAGATCGGTGGATTCCAGCTCGCGATCATCGCCGCCCACGATGGCTTGATAGGGCGCGTCGTAGGGCACACCGAGGGTTCCGGGAATGGTTCGTCCTAGAGTTTCGGTCTGGATGTAGGTAATGCTGCTGTCGAGGGTGCCGAAGCCCAGCCGCCCAGTGTGGCTAAGGGCAAACTGGTCGCGCTCGAAGCGCAATTGGTCCTTGTAACCGCTGATATTGGTTGGATCATCTGTGGAGCAGCCGTTCACAGCATTGCTGCCGCTGGTTGCCTTTCCGTCGAGAGTGCCCAACTGGCAATTATCATTCTCGTAGACCTGGCGACCCCGCTCGAAGTCCAGCGCAAGATCGTGGTCATCATGAGGCGTTAGGGTCAAACGAGTACCTATGTTGTAGTTGCTGCCTTCTACTGGCGATGCACCGCGCTTGCTGACGGTCGAATCGTTGTCGAAGGTCAGGTTCGACTCTTCACGATCATAGAAGCTTCCGCGTACCGCTAACCCCAGCAGTCCCTCAGCGAGCGGGCCGCTGGCATAAACGCTGGTACTGCTCGTGTCACCGTAATCGCTGTCTTCTTGGAGCGTGTGGTCGAGAGTGACCGCAGCGCCCCAAGTGTCTGACACCTTCTTGGTGATGATATTGACTACACCACCCATTGCATCCGATCCGTAGAGAGTCGACATCGGGCCCCGGATCACTTCGATGCGCTCGATTGCTGACAGTGGCGGCATAAAGCTGGTACGGGTTTCGTTAAAGCCATTGGGAGTGACGTTGCCAGCGGTGTTCTGACGGCGGCCATCGATCAAAATCAGCGTGTAGTCACTGGGCATACCACGCATGCTGATGTCCAGGCCGCCGGTCTTGCCGGTGCCCTGACGAATATCCACCCCTTCGATCTCATCCAACGCCTGTGCAAGGTTGCCATAGCGTTTTTGCTGCAAATCTTCCTGGCTGATCACGCTGATGCTCGCCGGCGCATCGGTAATCTTCTGTTCGAAGCCGGAAGCACTGACAACCATGGTGTCCAGGTTGACCGGATCATTATTGGCGAAGGCAGGCAGACTGCCGCCGATGAGAGCGACGGCCAGTGCTGAGCGAGCGAAGGGGACGTACATGCGCGGATCCTTTGTTGTTGAGAATCATTCCGGCGCGCATGATAGTTATTCGCGAATAGGAATTCCTTACAAAAGATTTACCGAGATGGCCGTTTGATCGCGCGGTCGGGCTGTAATGACCGTCGTATAAGGATTTCGCCAATTGTAACGATGTGTGTCGGTTCGGTTTCCGTGCGATTCCAAGAGTCTGAGCCGGTGTAGAGGATGCGCTTGCAGTTTCTGCAAGCGCAGTGTTTCGCGAGCCAGGCGCTTCCTCTGCGATAGCTGCGAGCCTTAGGGCATTAGTACTTCAATCACGCCGTCGGCATTGACGCTTACCTGGCGGGTACCGGCTTCGATTTCCGGTGTCGCCATGCTGTCCATTGCTTTCATTGCCATGCTGCGCATCACCGGCTGATAGCCGCCACCGCTGCCAAGGTTGAGATTGACGATCCGGTAGTCGCGACCGCCCAGCGCTTCGGTGGCCAATTGTGCTCTGGCACGGAAGGCGGTGATGGCGTCTTTAAGCAGGGTGTCTTCGTTCTGTTTGCGGATCGTGTCGGAGACGCTGAAGTGCATGCCGCCCATCTTCAGGTTCTGCATCAGTTCGCCAGTAAGCTGGGAGAGCGCAGCAAAGTCTCCGCTCTCCAAGCGTAGTTCTGCGCGTTCGCGCCAAGCGGTGATCTGCTGGCCTTTCTCTTCATACACCGGATAAGTGTTGCGACTGCCTTGGCTGACCAGCACGTCTTTGGATTGCCGGGCACGTTGCAAGGCCTGGTTCATCACGTCGGTGGTCTGGGTGGCAAGCTTTGCCGGGTCCTGATGCTGGGCTTCGCTGTAAAGGGTGACATGCATGCGGTCGTGAGCCACTTCGCTGGTAGCTTCGGCGCGCAGGGATATCTGGTTATAGCGCTGCTCGTCGGCGATGGCCGGGAGACAGGCCAGACAGGCCAGCAGGGCGACTGGACGGGCAAAATAGGCAGACATGACGACTCCTGAATAGGTGTGAACCGGGTTCGGCTATGACTTTATCCGGTTGTGAATGGTTGCGCAGGTTTTCCATGCGTCTCATCGCCGCAGACCGGGTGCCGTTCGGGGCGCTTGGTTATACTCGCGAATCGATTGGAGACCCCATGTACGCATCCGTTCAGCTGCTGTCGGCGAGCCGACAAAACCTTCGCCTGCTCACCCTTATTCGTGTTCTTGTGCTTGGTGCTCAGGCCGGCGCGGTGGGGTTGGCCTATGCCACGCAACTGGTTGCATTGCCATGGTTGCATCTGGGCGTGACGTTGGCCGTTTCCGGCCTAATCTGCCTGGCGACCGCCTTTCGGCTGCGTGGCCCCTGGCCGGTGACCGAGCAGGAGTATGCCTTCCATCTGGCAACAGACCTGCTGATTCATAGCGCATTGCTGTATTACTCGGGCGGCTCGACCAATCCGTTCGTGTCCTATTATCTGGTGCCGCTGACCATCGCTGCAGCGACATTGCCCTGGCTGTACTCGATCGTCCTTTCCGGCCTGGCGCTGGCCGGCTATACGCTGATGCTGGTCTGGTACGACCCGGTCATCGTCCCGCCTGTCGACCGCACCACGATGCTGGTCTATGGCATGTGGCTGAGCTTCGCGCTGGCCGCCGCGCTGATCACCTTTTTCGTCGCACGCATGGCCGAGCAGTTACGGCGCCAGGAGCAGTTTCAGGCACAGCGCCGTGAGGAAAGCATGCGCGATCAGCAGTTGCTGGCCGTGGCGACCCAAGCCGCCGGGGCTGCACACGAGCTGGGCACGCCGCTGGCAACCATGAGCGTGCTGCTGAAAGAGTTGCGACAGGAATACCAGCAACCAAAGGCGCTGGATGAAGATCTTGCGCTGCTGCAATCTCAGGTTCAGCTGTGCAAGGAAAGCTTGCGCCAACTGGTACGCGCCGCCGAGGCGGATCGCCGCCAGGCCATCGTCGAACAGAATGCCCGCGAATGGGTGGAGTCGGTGATGCAGCGCTGGCATCTGATGCGCCCGGAGGCGACCTTTCGCTTTCAGTGCCTGGGCAGGGGCAGCCCGCCAAGGCTAATGCCGCCGGCAGACCTGGGGCAGTCGCTGCTCAATCTGCTGAATAACGCCACCGATGCCAGCCCGGACGATCTGGACATCCGACTGGATTGGGATGCGCAATGGATCAAGCTGACCATTCGCGACCACGGTGCCGGTGTCCCGTTGGCGATTGCCGAGCAGATCGGTAGGCCATTCATTACCACCAAGGGCAAAGGCTTCGGTCTGGGACTATTTCTCAGTCAGGCGAGCGTGACACGTGCCGGCGGGACTGTGAAACTCTACAATCACGAAGACGGCGGCGCCCTGACCGAATTGAGGCTGCCGCACGGCTCGGTACGGGCCTGATCACTGAGGTGACCCAATTGCGAGGAATGCATAGATGACCGAAGAGTTGCAGCACGACGGCGAAGACCAGCCTCACCTGCTGCTGGTGGATGATGATCCGACCTTTACCCGCGTCATGGCGCGCGCCATGACCCGCCGAGGGCTGCATGTCAGCATCGCCGGTTCGGCAGAGGAAGGGCTGGAGATGGCCCGCCAGGAGACACCCGATTACGCGGTTCTGGATCTCAAGATGGAAGGCGACTCTGGGCTCGTGCTGCTGCCCAAGCTGCTGGAGCTGGATCCGGAGATGAAGGTGCTCATCCTGACCGGTTATTCGAGCATCGCCACTGCGGTCGAGGCCATCAAGCGCGGTGCCTGCAACTACCTGTGCAAGCCCGCCGATGCCGACGATGTGCTCGCTGCACTGCTGTCCAAGCACGCAGATCTGGACACGCTGGTGCCGGAAAACCCGATGTCGGTGGATCGCTTGCAGTGGGAGCACATCCAGCGTGTGCTGGGTGAGCACGACGGCAATATCTCCGCCACTGCTCGTGCGTTGGGCATGCACCGCCGCACCCTGCAGCGCAAACTGCAGAAGCGACCTGTCAGGCGCTAAGCCAAAGCTCCATGTGAGCCGGAGGCCGGCCCAGAAGTGGGCCGTAGTTGTTTGTAGGTCTGGTTGTTTGAGCATCCGCATCGGCGGGTGCCAAGTTGCAGAGGCTGGCTGCTTTTCATGACCGCGGTCCGTGTTCGTAAAGGGTTCCGAAGGACATTCATCCTGTACCGTCCAGCCTCCAGCTCTGATGCATTAACATAGCGACCCCGTTTCCTTCCGAGCCCGTCGATGCCTTCCCTTGTTGTTCAGACGCTGGGCGTGACCGCTCCGGTATTCGCGATGTTGTTTCTCGGCGTCGTGCTAAGGCGTGTCGGCTGGATCGACAGCGCCTTCATCGCCAGCGCCTCGTCGCTGGTGTTCAGGGGCTGCATGCCGACACTGCTGTTCCTGTCGATCCTCAAGGCCGATCTGAGTGCTGCACTGCAGCCGGCGCTGCTCGGCTATTTCGTGCTTGCGACCATCGCCAGTTTCCTGTTGGCCTGGGGTTGGGCCTTGTGGCGGTGTCCGCGGGCTGATCGTGGCGTATATGTGCAGGGTGCCTTTCGCGGTAATAACGGAATCGTCGGTCTGGCGCTGGCGAGCAGCCTGTACGGCGACTATGGGCTGTCGCTGGGCAGCGTGCTCGCCGGCTTGGTGATCATCATCTACAACATTCTCTCAGTGGTAGTGCTGGCTATCTACAGTCCCAGCGGCAACGCCAGTCTGCGCTCGGTCTTGTTGGGGATTGTGCGCAACCCGCTGATCATCGGGGTTGCGGTGGCGATTCCCTTCGCCTGGTGGCAGCTGCAGCTGCCGGAGTGGTTGCTGACCTCGGCAGGCTATTTCGCCCAGTTGACCTTGCCGCTGGCGCTGATCTGTATCGGCGGAACCCTGTCGCTGAGCGCCTTACGCGAAAGCAGCGGGACAGCTGTCAGCGCGAGCTTGATGAAGATGGTTTGGTTGCCGCTACTGGCCACGCTGGGCGCCTGGCTGCTGGGCTTTCGGGGTGCGGAGCTGGGCATTCTCTTCCTTTATTTCGCCAGTCCCACGGCAGCGGCGAGCTACGTCATGGCGCGCGCGGTCAACTCTAACTACCAACTGGCCGCAACCATCATCGTGGTCACCACCCTGTCTGCGGCGCTGAGCATCAATGCTGGCCTGCTGCTGCTTGGCTGGCTGGGATGGCTGTAACGGTCGGTTAGAGCCTTTGCTTTTTCCAGGCCCGCCCGGCAATTATCAGAAGGGTGATGGTTGTCAGGGGCAGGGCGTAGCCCAGCATCGCATCGCTGAAGATGTCGGTGAACGGGCGGTCGGCGCTGCTCATCACCAGATAGGCGGTGTACGCAACGTAGTAGGCAAGGAACAGCAGACCCTCCCAGCGGTTGATGGCGTAACCGGTGAAAAAGATCGGTAGGCAGGCCACGGCCACGGCGATCATCACCGGGAAGTCGAAGGCCAGTGCATTGGGCGACACGACAATGGCCTGCGGCGAGATGAGCGAAGCGAGGCCCAGTACGCAGAGCAGGTTGAAAATATTGCTGCCAACGATGTTGCCGACGGCGATATCCCGCTCGCCACGGACGGCGGCCATGAGTGAGGTGGCCAGCTCTGGCAGCGAAGTACCGATCGCGATCACAGTCAGGCCAATGACCAGTTCCGAAAGGCCCAGTGCGCGCGCCAGCGACACGGCGCCCTCGACAAGAAAGTTGGAGCCCACTACCAGTAGCACCAGGCCGCCAAGCACCAGGGCGGCGTTGATCAGCCCTGCATGCGGCTTGGCCGATGCATCCAGGCCGAACTCTTGAGTGAATTCGTCATTAGTAGCGGCGGCCTTTTCGCGGCGACTACTAATGACCAGAAATAGCGTATAGATCACCACGGCACTGAACAGCAGGGCACCATCGAGGCGGCTGAGCTCGCCATCCCAGGCCAGGGCGAAGGTGACCAGGCTGGCGCCTATCATGATTGGCACATCCAGGCGGATGAGTTGGCGCGATACCACGAGCGGCGCGACCAGCGCAGTCATGCCGAGAATCAGCAACACGTTGGCGATGTTGCTGCCAACGACGTTACCAATCGCGATGTCGCCGCTGCCGCTGAGTGCTGCCTGCACGCTTACGGCCGTCTCCGGCGCGCTGGTGCCGAAGGCGACGACCGTCAGGCCGATGACCAGTGGTGAAATACCGAACTGAGCCGCCAGTTTGGCGGCGCCGCGTACCAATACCTCTGCACCCGCGACAAGTAGCACCAGGCCGGCAATCAAGTAGACGAAGGTCATCAGGGTCACGGTGTCAGGCTCCAGAAGAAAGGGGGCTCAGCGCTGGTGTTTCCAGGCGTGCAGGAAAACCGCGAGAAGCGTAATGGTGGTCAAAGGCAATACGTACCAGATCATCGCGTGCCGCAAGAGTTCGATTGCAGGCAGACCGGTAGAGAGCATGACCAAGTATAGGGTGTACGCCAGGTAGTAGCCTAGAAACAGTGCCCCTTCCCAGCGATTGATCCGGTAGCCGGAGAAGAAGATCGGTATACAGGCGACAAACCCAGCCAGCATGACCGGTAGATCGAAGGCCAGCGCATTGGGTGAAATCGACAACCCGTCGGTCACCACTACTGCGCTGGCGCCGAGCACCAGCAGCAGATTGAAGATGCAGCTGCCGACCACGTTGCCGACGGCGATATCACGCTCGCCGCGATACACGGCCAGAAGCGAAGTCGCCAGTTCGGGTAGAGAGGTACCAACGGCGACCACAGTAAGGCCGATTACCAGCTCGGAGAGGCCGAGAGCCCGCGCCAGAGATACTGCGCCGTCGACCAGCAGCTGCGAGCCGAGTACCAACAGGCCCAGCCCCAGCAGTATCAGCACGATATAGCGGAACCAGCCTTTAGTCGTGGTATTGGCTGCGCTGCGCTCAGGGCCCGGTTTGCCGTCCTGCACAAGACGTTGCTCGCGCTTGCTGGCGATAACCAGGAACAGCGTATAGAGCAGCAAGCCGGCCAGCAGGATGCAGCCATCCAGACGGCTGATGCGGTCGTTCCAGGCAAGGATTAAGGTCAGTGCGCCGGCAGCTACCATCACTGGCACATCCAGGCGTACCAGCTGTTGCGACACCACCAGCGGTGCCACCAGCGCTGAAAGGCCAAGAATCAGCAGGATATTAGCGATGTTGCTGCCGATTACGTTGCCGACTGCGATATCGCCGCTGCCACTCAGAGACGCCTGGACGCTGACCGCCAATTCCGGTGCGCTGGTACCTAATGCGACGACGGTCAGGCCGATTACCAGCGGCGAGATGCCCAGGCGCTCTGCCAGCTCCACGGCGCCGCGTACCAGGCTTTCGGCGCCGAGCACTAGAAGCACCAGGCCTGCGGCCAGATAGAAAAGAGTCAGTGGGGTCATTCGAGGGTTTGGATGCGAACGCGGACGACTCCCTGGTCGATCATGCCGATCCGATCGGCAGCGGCGCGGGACAGGTCGATGATGCGACCCCGCACGAATGGGCCTCGGTCGTTGATGCGTACGGTCACGTGCTTGCCGTTGCTCAGGTTTGTCACCTTGACCTGCGTGCCGAAAGGCAGGGAGCGGTGGGCGGCGACCAAAGCGTTCTGGTCGTGGCTTTCACCGTTAGCTGTACGTTGTCCATGATGCATGCGGGCGTAAAAGGAGGCCTTGCCCTGCTGGCTGAAGCGGCCCTTGTCGTGCAGCGGTGTGCGGGTATCGGGTGCCGGGGCGGGTGCACGTTCGGCGCAGCCGGAAACGAGCAGGGCAAGCAGAAGCGGGACCAAGTGCCATGTTCCCAGGCGCATGGGGTGTCCTTCAGTGTTGGTTGATGAACAAAAACAGGCTCACGCTGCGGTAGGGGCGGACTTGTACGCAAGCTCTGCTTTTCTGTGCCAGCACGGATTACCCGCTAAAAGCTTACGGGCAAGCCCGCTCCCACAAAAGTGGTCGCCGAACGTAAGGCCGAACAGGTTCGGCCTTACGTTCTTCTTCATGTACAAGCTCTGCAGGGCTGCGGTTAGCCTTCGAGCTTTTGCTTCAGCAGTTGGTTCACCTGGCCGGGGTTGGCCTTGCCTCTGGAGGCTTTCATGGCCTGGCCGACGAAGAAGCCGAACATCTTGCCGCGCTTTGCTTCATCGCTGGTGCGGTATTGTTCTACCTGTTCGGCGTTGGCCGCCAGTACCTCGTCGAGCATCTTCTCGATGGCGCCTGCGTCGGTAACCTGCTTGAGGCCCTTCTTCTCGATGACCTCATCAGCTGAAGCACCCTCACCTGCAGCCAGCGCTTCGAAGACCATCTTGGCGATCTTGCCGCTGATGGTGTTGTCCTTGATGCGCAGGATCATGCCGCCTAGCTGCTCGGCGGAAACCGGCGATTGCTCGATTTCCAGGCCTTCCTTGTTCAGCAGACTGGAGAGCTCGCCCATCACCCAGTTGGCCGCCAGCTTGGCGTCACTACAGGTGGCGTTGACCTGTTCGAAGTAGTCGGCCAGTTCGCGGCTGGCCGAGAGCACGCTGGCGTCGTAGGTGGAAAGGCCGAACTCGCGCTCGAAGCGCTCGCGCTTCTGCGGTGGCAGTTCAGGCAGGCTGGCGCGGATTTCGTCGAGAAAGCTCTGCTCAATCACCACCGGCAACAGGTCCGGGCAAGGGAAGTAACGATAGTCGTTGGCTTCTTCCTTGCTGCGCATGGAACGCGTTTCGTCCTTGTTGGGGTCGTACAGGCGGGTTTCCTGAACTACCTTGCCGCCATCCTCGAGCAGCTCGATCTGGCGCTGGACTTCGTGGTTGATCGCCTTTTCGATGAAGCGGAAAGAGTTGACGTTCTTGATCTCGGCACGGGTGCCGAATTCGGCCTGGCCTTTGGGGCGCACCGACACGTTGCAGTCGCAGCGCAGCGAGCCTTCGGCCATGTTGCCGTCGCAGATGCCCAGGTAGCGCACCAGGGAATGCATGGCCTTGACGTAGGCGACGGCTTCTTTGGCCGAGCGAATGTCCGGTTCGGAGACGATTTCCAGCAGTGGCGTACCGGCGCGGTTCAGGTCGATGCCGCTCATGCCGTGGAAATCTTCGTGCAGGCTCTTGCCGGCATCCTCTTCCAGATGCGCGCGGGTGATTCCGATGCGCCGGGTCGTGCCGTCCTCCAGGGTGATGTCCAGATAGCCTTTACCGACGATGGGGTGATTCATCTGGCTGGTCTGGTAGCCCTTGGGCAGGTCCGGGTAGAAGTAATTCTTGCGGGCGAAGACGTTCTGGCTAGCGACTTCGGCGTCGATGGCCAGGCCGAACTTGCAGGCCATACGCACGGCTTCGGCATTGAGCACCGGCAGGGTGCCGGGCATGCCCAGATCGACCAGGCTGGCCTGGGTATTGGGCTCGGCGCCAAAAGTGGTGGCGCTGCCGGAAAAGATCTTCGACTGGGTGGCGAGCTGTGCGTGGATCTCAAGCCCGATAACGGTTTCCCATTGCATCTTCAATCTCCTCAGAATCCGGACGGGGCGCGCTGGTGCCAATCGGTGACTTGCTGATACTGGTGCGCCACGTTGAGCAGGCGTGCTTCTTGGAAGTAGGGCGCCAGTAGCTGAACGCCCACCGGCAGGCCATCGATGAAACCGGCCGGCATGGAAAGACCAGGGATGCCTGCCAGGTTGGCAGTGATGGTGTAGATGTCTTCCAGATAGGCGGAAACCGGGTCGGCGTTCTTCTCGCCTAGTTTCCAGGCCAGGTTCGGCGTGGTCGGGCCGAGTATCACGTCGACTTCCTGGAAAGCACTGACGAAGTCGTTCTTGATCAGGCGGCGAATCTGCTGGGCCTTGATGTAGTAGGCGTCGTAGTAGCCGGCGGACAGCGCATAAGTGCCGACCATAATGCGGCGCTTGACCTCGTCACCGAAGCCTTCGGCGCGGGAGCGCTTGTAGAGGTCGGTGAGGTCCACTGGGCTTTCGCAGCGATAGCCGAAGCGTACGCCGTCGAAACGCGAGAGGTTGGAGCTGGCCTCGGCAGGCGCGATCACATAATAGGAAGGGATCGCGTGCTGCATGTTTGGCAGGCTGATGTCCTTCACCGTGGCGCCGAGCTTTTTCAGCTCCTCGACCACCGCCATCACCGCGTCGGCGATTTTCGGGTCCAGACCCTCGCCGAAGTATTCCTTCGGCAGACCGATGCGCAGACCGGTGAGCGGCTGGCTCAAGGCTGCGAGGTAGTCGTCCAGCGGCTGCTCGACACTGGTGGAGTCTTTCGGATCGAAGCCGGCCATGGCCGACAGCAGCAGGCCGCAGTCCTCCGCCGTGCGCGCCATAGGCCCGGCCTGGTCGAGGCTGGAGGCGTAGGCAACCATGCCCCAACGTGAGACGCGGCCATAGGTGGGTTTGAGGCCAGTGAGGTTGGTCAGCGCGGCCGGTTGGCGAATCGAACCGCCGGTATCGGTGCCGGTGGCAGCAGGCAGCAGGCGAGCGGCGATGGCAGCGGCAGAGCCACCCGAAGAGCCACCCGGTACGCGGTCAAGGTCCCAGGGGTTCTTCACCGGGCCGTAGTAGCTGGATTCGTTGGCAGAACCCATGGCGAATTCGTCCATGTTCAGCTTGCCGAGGGTGACGGTACCGGCCGCAGCGAGCTTCTCGACCACGGTCGCGTCATAGGGGGCGCTGAAATTGTCGAGCATCTTCGAGCCGCAGCTGGTGCGAATGCCCTGGGTGCAGAACAGATCCTTGTGACCAATGGGTGCGCCGAGCAGGGCACCATTCTCACCTGCGGCACGGCGGCTATCGGCGGCTTTGGCCTGGGCGAGCGCCTGCTCTTCGGTGACGGTGATGAAGCTGTTGATCTGCGGATCGAGCTGGGCGATACGTGCCAGCAGGCCGCGTGTCAGTTCTTCAGCGGAGAATTGCTTGTCAGCAAGACTGCGAGCGATTTCGGCTAGGGTCAGTTGATGCATGTCGGCGTCCTTTATCACTCGATCACCCGCGGGACCAGGTACAGGCCTTCTTCCACAGCCGGGGCGATGGCTTGGTAGGCGTCGCGCTGGCTGGTTTCGGTAACTGCATCGGCGCGCAGGCGCTGGTGGGTCTCCAGCGGATGGGCCAGCGGCGCGACGCCATTGGTATCGACAGCTTGCATGCGGTCGATCAGGCCGAGGATGTTGTTGAGGGTCTCGGTGGTGCGGGGCAGGTCAGCCTCAGCCAGGCCCAGGCGGGCCAGGTGAGCGATCTTTTCCACCTCGGAGCGTTCAATCGCCATCGGGTTTCTCCAGCGCAAAGCGAATCGGGTGCGACCTGCGTCTACCATGAGCTGCGCATGGGCAGCAGGCGGGCCACGGCGGCGGGCTTTCGGGCCCGGAAAAACCGACAATCTTACATGTCCGCAGGGTTTCCCGGTAGCATGGCGGTTGTTCGATAGCGTGCCATTTGCTGATCCCGGTTTTCGTCTTTTCGCCGAATGGCTCACGCCTGGCTAGTTAGGCATGGACGTTCGCCTTGCCCTGTGATCGCACCATTGTTAGAGTTTGCGGCACTTTTTTCCCCACGCGTTTGCCCCAAGGGCCACTTCCCATGTTCAAAAAACTGCGTGGCATGTTTTCCAGTGATCTGTCGATCGACCTGGGCACTGCCAATACCCTTATTTATGTGCGTGACCGGGGCATTGTCCTGGATGAGCCTTCCGTGGTTGCCATTCGTACTCACGGCAACCAGAAAAGCGTTGTGGCAGTGGGTACCGACGCCAAACGCATGCTGGGGCGTACTCCCGGCAATATCAATGCAATTCGGCCAATGAAGGACGGCGTTATCGCCGATTTCAGCGTTTGTGAAAAAATGCTGCAGTACTTCATCAACAAGGTTCACGAGAACAGCTTCCTGCAGCCCAGCCCGCGTGTACTGATCTGCGTGCCGTGCAAGTCCACTCAGGTAGAGCGCCGTGCCATTCGCGAATCGGCGCTGGGTGCTGGCGCGCGCGAAGTGTTTCTGATTGAAGAACCCATGGCTGCCGCAATCGGAGCAGGCCTGCCGGTGGACGAGGCGCGTGGTTCGATGGTCGTCGATATCGGCGGTGGCACCACCGAAATCGCGCTGATTTCGCTCAATGGCGTGGTCTATGCCGAGTCAGTACGCGTTGGGGGCGATCGCTTCGACGAGTCAATCGTCACCTATGTGCGCCGCAACTATGGCAGCCTGATCGGTGAGTCCACCGCTGAACGCATCAAGCAGGAAATCGGCACCGCTTTTCCCAGCAATGATGTGCGTGAAGTGGACGTACGCGGTCGCAACCTGGCCGAAGGCGTGCCACGCAGCTTTACCCTCAATTCCAACGAAGTGCTTGAAGCGCTGCAGGAGTCGCTGGCCACCATCGTTCAGGCGGTCAAGAGTGCGCTGGAGCAATCGCCGCCAGAGTTGGCATCGGACATCGCCGAGCGTGGTCTGGTACTGACCGGCGGCGGCGCTTTGCTGCGTGATCTGGATAAGTTGCTGTCGCAGGAAACCGGCCTGCCGGTTATCGTGGCCGAGGAGCCGCTGACCTGTGTTGCACGTGGCGGCGGCAAGGCCCTGGAAATGATGGATCGCCACGCCATGGATCTGCTGTCCACGGAATAAGCGCCAGACATCCAGCTCCCAGTGCAAGCCGAAAGCAGAGTCGAACCTGCTCTCGGCTTGTTGCGTTGAGTTTGCAGCCTGTAGTCGCGAGGATTCGCCGATCAAACCGCTATTTGCCAAGGGACCCATGCTCGGAGTGCGCCTGCTGGTGCTCTCCGTGGTCTGTGTCGTGCTGATGGTGGTGGATGCGCGCTTCGATACGCTCAAGCCTGTGCGCAGCCAGATGGGGCTGGTACTGACACCTTTCTACTGGCTGGCCGATCTGCCGGTGCGCACTTGGCAGCGGGCCACCGAGCAACTCAGTAGCAGTACCAGCCTTGTAGCTGAAAACGAAAAGCTCAAGGCCGAGGCGCTGCTAATGCAGCGACGCCTGCAGAAGCTGGCAATGCTGACCGAGCAGAACGTCCGACTGCGCGAACTGCTCAACTCCGCGGCGCTGGTCGATGACAAAGTGATCGTCGGCGAGCTGATCGGGCTCGACCCCAACCCCTTTACGCACCGCATTCTGATCGACAAGGGCGAGCAGGACGGCGTGTTCGTTGGTCAGCCGGTGCTTGATGCCAGCGGTCTCATGGGGCAGGTCGTTGAGGTGATGCCCTATGCGTCCAGAGTCTTGTTGCTGACGGACGTCACTCACAGCATTCCGGTTCAGGTCAATCGCAACGGCCTGCGTGCAATTGCCGTGGGTACCGGTAGCCCGGACTATCTCGAATTGCGCCATGTCGCCGAGACCGCTGATATCAAGGAAGGTGATCTGCTGGTCAGTTCTGGTCTGGGGCAGCGCTTCCCCAGTGGCTATCCGGTCGCCCAGGTCACTGAGGTGGTGCGAGGTTCAGGTCAGCCGTTTTCCATCGTTCGCGCCACGCCGACGGCAATGCTCAATCGTAGTCGCTACCTGCTGTTGGTCTTCAGCGATTCGCGTACGCCCGAGCAGCGCGCCACAGATGCTGCCGAAGCACAGGTCACAGCAGACCGTGATGCGGCGGCAGAGGGGCAGTCCGCGCCGGCTGAGCCTGTAGCTGAGCCGCAAGCGCCGACGGCTGCGCCCGAGAGCACGGAGCAGTAACCATGAGCAACGGGCGTACCAACAGCACCTGGGTCATCTGGCTGACGCTGATGGTTGCGTTATTGCTTTCCATCGCGCCCATGCCGTTCAGTGCCGGGCTCGGGCGTCCGCTCTGGCTGGCCATGGTCATCGCATACTGGGCGATTGCTCTGCCGCATCGGGGGGCGATGATGGCAGCGTTTGTCTGCAGTCTGATACTCGATGTGCTATCTGGCACGCTGCTGGGGCAGAACGGCTTGCCGTTGATTCTGGTCACCTTCCTTGTGCTCAGCCTGCAACAACGCCTGCGCATGTTCCCGCTGATGCAGCAGAGCCTGGTGCTGATGGTGATTCTCGGCCTCGGTCAGCTCGTGCAATTATGGCTCAACACGCTGACGGGAAACCGCCCTCCAACCTTGCTGTTTCTGGTGCCAGTGCCGGTCAGCGCATTGCTCTGGCCCTGGGTGTTCATAGCCCTGCACTGGATGCGGCGGCGCTTTAACGTCTATTAAACAGGACGCGCCACATTGCTGCGACGCTAGTGTCCTTGTGCCTTCACGCCTTTTCTGAAATTATCCCCACCTTTGATGGCCAGCGGCCACGCTGGCCCAAAACTTATAATTAGATCTATCCACGCTAAGCACAATACGGACGAATGGGTTATGGATACGGGCGTTTCGATTTGTTCCAAGCCGAGAAAAGTGTTTATTGGGGCGAGGGCGGTGCTGGCGGGGGCCAGCTTCTTCGGTGCGCTGGTCATGTTGCTGGCGGTGGGCAGCGACTATTCCCAGGCTGATAGTGTTGCCGTATCTGGCAAGGGTGCTCAAACCCAGGTCGCACCTCTTAGCAAGGCGGCGCAGAGCAGCGGGGAACATTCCGAGCAGCTGGCGACAAAGATCGCCGAGCTCGACGCTATCTTGGCTGAAAAGCAGCGCCTCGAAGATTCATTGCGTGTCGAAAAAAGCGCGCAAAGCGCAGCTTCCCTGCAGTCGAGCAACGCCAAAAAGCTGATCCGCATGGAGCTGGAAGACTTCTTCGCGCAGAGCAGCAACCGCGAACGCCTCGATACGCTGCTGGAGGATTACAAGCGCAGCGCCGATGAAGAGCAAACCGCGTTGCAGCGTGTGCAGTCCGTGGAAAAGGATCTCAGTGCCAAGCAGTTGAGCTTCTCCCAGGCCGCCAGAGATGTGGAGCGCTTGAAGGCGCAGCTGGCTTCGGAAGTGCGCAAGCGCAACAGCAAGAAAATCCAGTCGATTGCCCGTCGCCTGGACAAGACGCTCTATTTCAACGAGTCGGTTTCCTTCCGCTGCTCGACCAACAAGAGCCTGGCGGCTTGTCTGGCCGGCTATGAGCACGATGGACGGATGTCGCAGTGGGTACTTGATCACTACGAGCGCGTTTTGGGTGAAGACATTCGCGATCAGGTCGAGAGCCTCAAGCTCAGTCCCAGTTGGTATGGCTATCGCACCACGACCGAGTTCTCCGAGGCGAGCATGAGCATGGATGGCACCGTCAGTGCCCAGATGAGCATCCAGGCCACCGTGACTGCCAAGAAGATGATGGCCTGCGCGATTCTCGAGGTGCCTTATGAAATGTGCGACAGCAAGACCCATTCGCTTATCGTGCGCAGCAACAAGTACAACGACCAGGTAGTGATCAACGAGCAGCCGCAGGGTTCGACACCCATTTCGCTGATGCTCGACAGCGGTGTTTACGACATCCAGGTGACCTCCGGTGGTGTAACGCAGAAGCGCACCCTGGCGCTCAAGGGCGATCAGGTCATCAGCTTTAAGTTTTGATCCGAATGCTCTGGCGTGCCTGCACGTCAGCTTCCTGCACTCGCCCGGATATGCGAACCTGCCTAGCATCCATGGGGTCTGTTGCTGTTTCGTCGCAGACCGCGAACGAAACGGCAACAGACCCTAAACAAGGATCAGGCATGCCCGCATTGTTTCTCGCCTCCGCGTCGCCCAGACGTCGTGAACTGCTGACCCAGATCGGCGTTCCCTTTACCCTTCTTCCCGTCTCCATCGACGAGACGCCGCTCCCAGCAGAGGCGCCTGAAGCCTATGTCCAGCGCCTGGCGCGGGAAAAAGCGTTGACCGGGTTGGGCCTTCTCGAAGATCCGCAGGCCTGTGTGCTGGGTGCAGACACCACGGTGGTGCTGGATGGGCAGATTCTTGGCAAGCCGGCTGACAAGGCCGATGGCCTGGCAATGCTACAGGCCCTGTCTGGACGAGAGCATCAGGTGCTGACAGCGGTGGCGCTGGCAAACAGTGCAGATTGCGTGGTGCGCCTGGTTTCCAGCCAGGTGCAGTTCCGCGCCATCCCGGCTAGTGAGGCTGAGCGCTACTGGGCCAGTGGTGAGCCCGTGGACAAGGCCGGGGGCTATGCCATTCAGGGCCTGGCTGCGGTGTTCGTCAGCGGTCTGCAGGGTAGCTATTCAGGGGTGGTAGGGCTGCCCTTGTGCGAAACGGCGCAGCTGCTTGATGCGTTTGGCATTCCCTTCTGGCAACAGCCCCCTGCGCTTGAGCGCCCAAGCCGTTAGAATCGAGCCCACCTGTCAGCTTCGGCTGTTTCGTATCCCGCCACAGGCCGAGAAGAACAATGAGCGAAGAGATTCTGATGAACATCACCCCCATGGAGTCCAGGGTGGCGGTGGTGGAGAACGGTGTCCTGCAGGAGGTGCATGTCGAGCGCACCCAGCGTCGTGGCATCGTCGGCAATATCTACAAGGGTAAGGTGGTGCGAGTGCTGCCGGGAATGCAGGCGGCATTCGTCGATATCGGTCTGGAACGCGCCGCCTTCATCCATGCTTCGGAAATTTCCGCGCGTGAAGGCAATGCCGTCGAGCCTATCAGTGCGCTGGTCCATGAAGGCCAGGCGCTGGTTGTGCAGGTGACCAAGGACCCCATCGGCACCAAGGGTGCGCGGCTGACCACTCAGTTATCGATTCCCTCGCGCTACCTGGTATACATGCCCAGGACCAGCCATGTAGGAATTTCCCTGCGTATCGAAGATGAGGCCGAGCGTGAACGCCTCAAGCAGGTGGTGGCCGAATGTGTGGCTGCCGAGGGCATCAAAGAGGTCGGCGGATTCATCCTGCGCACTGCGGCGGAAGGTGCCGGCAGCGACGAAATACTCATGGATATCCGCTACCTGCGCCGACTCTGGGAGCAGATCGACGAGCAGATGAAAACTGCCGGTGCGCCGACGCTGATCTATGAAGACCTCTCGCTGGCAATGCGTACGCTGCGCGACCTGATCAATCCGCGTATCGAAAAGATTCGTATAGACTCGAGGGAGAATTTCCAGAAGGTCAGCCAGTTTGTCGATGAGCTGATGCCTGAGTTGAGCGAGCATCTGGAGCACTACCCGGGCGAGCGGCCGATCTTCGATCTGTATAGCGTCGAGGACGAGATCCAGAAGGCCCTCGACCGCAAGGTGATGCTCAAGTCGGGCGGCTACCTGATCATCGATCCGGCTGAAGCGATGACCACCATCGACGTCAATACCGGTGCTTTCGTTGGCCATCGCACCCTTGAGGAAACCATCTTCAAGACCAACCTCGAATCCGCCACGGCCATCGCGCGGCAACTGCGCCTGCGCAATATCGGCGGAATCATCATTATCGACTTCATCGACATGGCGGACGAGGAACACCGGCGCCAGGTCCTGCGCACCTTGGAAAAGCAGTTGGAGCGCGATCACGCCAAGACCAATATCATCGGTATCACCGAACTGGGTCTGGTGCAGATGACCCGCAAGCGCACCCGCGAAAGCCTCGAACAGGTGCTGTGCGAGCCGTGCATGTGCTGCCAGGGGCGCGGCAAGCTGAAAACACCGGAAACGGTCTGCTACGAAATTTTCCGGGAGATCCTGCGCGAGGCCCGGGCTTATCAGCCCGAAGGCTATCGGGTGCTGGCCAACCAGAAGGTCATCGACCGCCTGCTTGACGAGGAGTCGGGCAATGTTGCTGATCTGGAGAGCTTTATCGGACGCTCGATCAAATTCCAGGTCGAAACCATGTATTCACAAGAACAGTATGACGTGGTGCTGCTCTGAACCAACGCCCGCCTGAAGTCGCCTGGAGCGCGTGCCCGTGAGCCGGTTGTCTGCGTTTTTTCTTGGTGTTCTGCGCCGTACTCTCTGGCTGATCGCAGTCGGCCTGATGCTGGTGGCACTGTACGTCAGCCTCGGGCGCCAGCTGGTGCCCCTGGTGGCCGAGTATCGGCTTGAAGTACAGGAAAAGGCGCACGAGCTGCTGGCTATGCCGCTCAGCATTGGACGTCTGGAAGGCCGCTGGAAGGGCTTCGCACCGAGACTGCTTGCCCACGACGTGCTGCTTGGCGAGGGGGGATCGGCAATGCGCCTGGACCGCCTGGCACTGGAGCCCGACCTTGCCGCCAGTCTCTGGTCGCGGAAGTTGCATTTCAAGTCGCTGGAGGTCTCGGGTATTCACCTGAGCCTGGTGCAGGATGGCGAAGGCCAGTGGCGTGTTGAAGGGTTTCCAGAGCGGGAGCAGCATCCTTCCAATCCTCTGGAAGGTTTCGCCGAATTGCAGCGGCTGGGTCGACTGTCGCTGCTCGATAGTCAGGTTACCCTCGCCGCCCATGGCGAAGCGCCGCTGACCTTGACCTACGCCAACCTGGAGTTGCGTAGCCTCGATGAGCGGCTGCAGTTAAGTGGCGGCCTGATATTGCCTGATGGCCAGCCGCTGAGCCTGAATGTCCAGGCACGAATCAATCATGATGATTGGCGCGATAGCGCGGCGCGACTGTATCTGCAATTGCCGCAAAGCGACTGGGCTGCCTGGTTGCCTGAGAAGCTGACGGCTAACTGGAAACTGGAACGACTGCAGGCCGGCGGCGAGCTTTGGCTCGACTGGCGTGAGCGCGGTCTTGCCCGTGGCGTGGCACGTCTGGTGGCGCCCGCGCTTGAGCTGGGGCGGGCGCAGTCCGAGCCGGTGCGGATCGAGGAGCTGACGCTCGATGCCTATCTTGACCGCGCTAGCGAAGGCTACCGACTGCAGGTCGATGGCCTGGCCTTCAGCTTCGATGAAACCCCCTGGAGCGATACCGCACTGGTTCTGCAGCAGGATGTCACCAATGACCACTGGCAGTTGCTGGTCGATCAGCTCCCGGTCGCGCCGCTGGCCACGTTGATCCGCGCTTTGGTACCTATGCCGGATGTAGCCAGCGAATATCTGTCAGGGCTGTCGCCCGGTGGAACTCTGCGCAATGTTCAGCTCGACTACCGTGCAGCAGCGCCACTGGCCGAACGCCTGGCATTCGTCGCCAACCTCGACAAGGCGAGCATCGAGGCCTATCACTGGATTCCCGCAGTGCGTAACGCCAGCGGCCTGGCGCGAGGCAATCTTGGTGGCGGCGAGCTGCGTTTTGACAGCCAGGATTTCAGCCTGCATCTGGCAGAGCTGTTCCCGCGCCCGTGGGACTACCAGCGCAGCCGCGGCAGCCTCGTCTGGACGCTGGATGATAAGGCGTTCACGCTGGTTGCGCCCTATCTGCAGGTTGAGGGTGAGGAAGGGCAGATTGCCGGGGATTTCCTGATCCGCCTGATGCGCGACCCCGAGGCCGAGGACTATATGGATCTGCGCGTGGGCCTGAGCGACGGCGATGCGCGGTACACGGAGAAATACCTGCCAACCCGCTCGCCGGCGATGAACCCGGCGTTGAGCGAGTGGCTGACAGCGGCGATTCGCGAGGGCTTTGTAGAACAGGGCTATTTTCAATATCAGGGCTCGCTGAACAAGTCAGCCGAAAACACGGCGCGCAGCCTGAGCCTGTATTTCAAGGTCCGCGACGCCGACTTCGCCTTCCAGCCAGGCTGGCCGGCCCTGCGCGAAGGGCGCGGTGAAGTGCTGATCGAAGATGACCAGTTGCGCGTGCGTCTCGCCGATGGACGCATGCTCGATAGCCGTGTCCACGACGTTCTGGCACGGATTCCCCTAGGCCAGGGCGAACAACCGCTGCGGCTGGCCATCGAAGGGCAGGTCGAGGCAAGTCTGCGGGATGCATTGACCCTATTGCAGGTTGCACCCATCGGTACTGCCGAGCTGTTTTCCGGATGGCATGGCGAAGGAGCCCTGAACGGTTCGCTGAAGCTGGATTTTCCACTGGCAGAGGGCAAGGCGCCCAAGGTGGTGGTGGATTTTTCCAGCGCCGATGCGTCGCTTTACATCACCCAGGCCGACCTGCAGCTCGATACCCTGAGCGGTGACTTCCGCTATGACAGCGAGCGCGGCCTCAGTGCATCGCGTATCAGTGCGCGCGCACTAAGCAGCCAGATTAGTGGCAAGGCAAGCGCAATCGGCACTCAGAGCAAGCCGGTCACTCGCATCGAAGCGAGTGGGATTGCCTCCGTCGCGCAGCTCAAGGCCTGGCAGAAGATCGAGCAGCCATTGCCAGCTTTGGGCGAGGTGCCATTCCAACTGAGCCTGATGCTGGGCGGCACGGAGAACCGCCTGCAGATCGATTCCTCATTGCTGGGCACCACGCTTCAGCTGCCGGAGCCCTTCGGCAAGGCTGCCAACCAGCGGCGCGATACCACCCTGCGCATGACGCTGGGCGGGGAACGACAGCAGTACACACTCAAACACGGCTCCCTGGCTGCGCTGACGTTCACTGCGCCCGGAAATCGTTGGAACGACGGTGGTGGCGAACTGGTGTTAGGGGGCGCGGCAGCGAACTTGCGCAGCGACCGAGGTCTGCATGTGCGTGGCCGTCTGCCGCACGTCAACCTGGCTGATTGGCAGGCGCTGCTGGCCGAGTACAGCGCGCCCGATCACAGCCAACAGGCGACCTCCTTGCTGCGGCGTGTGCAGCTGGATATCGGCGTCTTTGAAGGGCTGGGAACCAAGGTGGAGAGCCTCACGCTAGACCTGCGCCGCCAGCCGAGCGCCTGGTCGCTCGGGCTGGACAGCCGAACCGTCGCCGGCGACGTCCAGCTGCCTGATGCGGAAGGGCAACCCATTGTGCTGAAGCTGTCACACCTGCGCCTACCGGCATCCGAGCCGGCACAGCCTGATGTGCCACGCCAGGACCCCCTGGCCAGCGTCGACCCGCGGAACCTGCCGGCCATGAATATCGCCGTGGCCCAGGTGCTGCAGGGCGAGCAGCTGCTGGGCGCCTGGTCGTTAAAGATGCGTCCGCGTGGTGACGGCGTCGAATTCTCGGACCTGGATCTGGACTTGATGGGGCTACGCCTTGCCGGCGCGGGCGGCTGGAACACGTCTCGCAGCTGGTACAAGGGGCGGATGCAAGGCGACAACCTCGCCGACGTGCTGCTAGCCTGGGGCTTTGCCCCTTCGACCACCAGCGAGCGCTTCCATCTGGACGCCGATGCCAGTTGGCCCGGCTCGCCGGCATTCTTCGGCATGCAGCGTTTGAGCGGTCGTCTCGATGCCAGCGTGCGCAGTGGCCAGCTGCGCGAGGTTGATGGCAGTGCCCAGGCGCTGCGGGTGTTCGGCCTGCTAAATTTCGACTCCATTGGCCGGCGCCTGCGCCTGGACTTTTCCGACCTGTTCAGCAAGGGCCTTAGCTTTGACCGGATCAAGGGCGAGCTGGTCGCAACCGAAGGCATCTTCGTGACTCAAGGCCCGATCACGGTGACCGGGCCCTCAAGTAATTTGGAGCTCGATGGTCGGCTGGATATGATCCATGACCGCATTGACGCCAAACTGCTGGTAACCCTGCCGGTCAGCAACAACCTGCCGCTGGCTGCCTTGATCGTAGGTGCGCCGGCCATCGGGGGCGCGCTGTTCGTGGTCGACAAGCTACTGGGTGACCGGGTCGCGCGTTTTGCCAGCGTTCAATACAAGGTCGAAGGGCCTTGGCAGACACCGAAGATCACTTTCGACAAGCCTTTTGAAAAGCCCAACTGACTGGGCGGAGACCGTTCGTGACTTGAGGATGGACCTCAAGGCCATGTCCCTTATCATGTAGCCTTTGCCATGGACCCGGATCAGGGTCTTTGCCGTCCGTGCACGCCGGTGCAGCACACCGCCGATTTTTCGCACGGCCCGTCTGGAGTGAATATGAGTGAACTGCTGTTACCTGTCGCCGAGCGCCTGCTGACACCGGGTGGACTGACCCTCGATGATCTGCCGGGACTGCTCGGAGAGTTGGCCGGCCCCGGCATCGATGCGGCAGATCTGTATTTTCAGGATCAGGTGAGTGAGACCTGGGTGCTGGAGGACGGCATCGTCAAGGAAGGCGGTTTCCATATCGAGCAGGGCGTCGGCGTGCGGGCGCTTTCCGGAGAAAAGACCGGTTTCGCCTACAGCAACGCGATCACCGCTGATGCCTTGCGCGAGGCGGCGATTGCGGCACGCTCGATTGCCCGCGGTGGTCGTCAGGCAAGTGTTGAGGTGTTGTCGAAGGCTGCCTTCGCGCCGCTCTATGGTCGTGACAATCCGCTGGATGGTATGGGCCGCGCGGAAAAGGTTGAGCTGCTCAAGCGGATCGACGTTGCCACGCGCGCCCTGGACCCTCGTATCAAGCAGGTCACGGTGAGCCTGGCCGGCGTCTGGGAGCATGTTCTGGTGGCTGGGCTGGACGGTGCCATGGCAGCCGACATACGCCCGCTGGTGCGCTTCAATGTCAGCGTCATAGTCGAGCAGAACGGTCGTCGTGAGCGTGGCGGGCAGGGCGGCGGTGGGCGCAGCGGCTACGAATATTTCCTCAGCGAAGACCGCGCCATGGACTATGCCCGCGAAGCGCTACGCCAGGCGCTGGTGAATCTGGAGGCCGTGGCGGCGCCGGCTGGTACCCTGCCGGTGGTATTGGGACCGGGCTGGTCGGGGGTGTTGCTACATGAAGCGGTCGGCCATGGCCTGGAAGGTGACTTCAACCGTAAAGGCAGCTCGGCCTACAGCGGACGTATCGGCCAGCAGGTCGCTTCGTCGCTATGCACCATCGTCGACGACGGCACCTTGGCCGGGCGCCGAGGCTCGCTTAGTGTCGATGACGAGGGCACGCCAACGCAGTGCACGACGCTGATAGAGAACGGCATTCTCAAGGGTTATATTCAGGACAAGCTCAACGCGCGACTGATGGGAGTAGCGCCGACCGGCAATGGTCGCCGCCAGTCCTATGCTCATCTGCCGATGCCGCGCATGACCAATACCTACATGCTCGCCGGTGAGAGCGATCCGGAGGAAATAATCCGTTCGGTGAAGAAGGGCATCTATTGCGCCAGCCTCGGCGGTGGCCAAGTGGACATCACCAGCGGCAAGTTCGTCTTCTCCACCAGCGAGGCCTACCTCATCGAAGACGGCAAGATTACTGCACCAGTGAAGGGTGCGACTCTGATCGGCAATGGCCCTGAGGTGATGAACAAGGTGTCGATGGTCGGCACCGACCTGGAGCTGGACAGCGGCGTCGGCACCTGCGGCAAGGACGGCCAGTCGGTGCCGGTCGGAGTCGGGCAGCCAACGCTGAAGATCGATGGGATTACCGTCGGCGGAACGGGAAGTTGAATACCGGCCGGGCCGCTGAAGGCTAAAGGCCTATGAAGGCGGCTTAACGTCCAAGACCAAACCTTCAGCGCTTCGGTCGATTTTACGATTTAACGCAACCCCCGCTGGGCTTCATCCAGCTCGCGGATGTATTTGAATATCTTGCGACTGGCAGCCGGAGGCTTGTTGCGAGCCGCTTCATGCTGGGCATGGCGGATCAGGCTGCGCAGGTGTTGGCGGTCGGTTTCGGGATAGTCGACGACGAAAGCTTCGAGAGTCTCGTCGTTTCCTGTGACCAGACGGTCGCGCCAGCGCTCCAGCGCATGGAAACGTTCGTTGTACTGGCGGGTGGAGGCGTCGAGCTGGTCGACCAGGGCCATTATGGCCTCGACATCCTGGGCGCGCATGAGCTTGCCGATGTATTGCAGATGGCGTTTTTGCGCGATATGCGCCGTGTGCTTCGGCGCATCGGCCAACGCCTTGCGCAGGGCGTCGGTCAACGGCAGGCGGTCGAGAACGTCGGGCTTTAGCGTAGTGAGGCGCGCGCCAAGGTCCTGCAGCGCATGTAGCTCACGCTTGACTTGGGTTTTGCTTTTTTCCTCGAAGCCATCGAGATCGGAAATATCAGGCATGGGGCAGGTCCAGTAGAAGATGCCGCCATGATAACAGTAGCCTTGATGCGGGCGCAGTCGGCTCTGCAGGCTGCGCCTAGAACGAATCAGTGGTGTGGAGTGTTTTATGAGTGAAGTTGAGGGGATCGGTCCACAGGCGTTGCCGGGGTTACGCGAACAGGTTGCGCGCATCATCGAGGAGGCGAGCCGGCAGGGCGCCAGCGCTTGCGAAGTATCCGTCTCGATGGAGCAGGGACTGTCAACGAGCGTGCGCCAGCGCGAAGTCGAAACCGTTGAGTTCAATCGTGATCAGGGCTTCGGTATCACGCTTTATGTTGGCCAGCGCAAGGGATCTGCCAGTACCACTGGCACTGGCGAAGACGCGGTTCGGGAGACCGTGGCGGCAGCGCTGGCAATCGCCAGGCACGCCTCGGAGGACGAGTTCGCCGGGCTTCCTGATGCCGCTTTGATGGCAACCGAGGTTGTTGACCTGGACCTTTACCATCCTTGGGATATTTCGCCGGACGAGGCCGTGGAGCTTGCGCTCAGCTGCGAGGCTGCCGCCTTTGCCGCCGACAAGCGCATCCTCAATGCCGACGGAACCACGCTGAGTACCCACCGGGGTTGTCGTGGCTACGGCAACAGCAACGGCTTTATTGGCGCGTATAGCAGCAGTCGGCACAGCTTGAGTTGCGTAATGATCGCCGAAGCCGAAGGGCAAATGCAGCGTGATTATCACTACGACATCAGCCGCATCGCCAGTGAGCTGGCAGCTCCGGAGGTGATTGGCCGGCGTGCTGCCGAGCGTGCCGTGCGCCGCCTTGGCGCCCGTCCCGTGCCGACCTGCGATGTGCCGGTGCTGTTTTCCTCGGAGCTGGCGACCGGTCTTTTCGGACATTTTTTTGCGGCGATTTCCGGCAGCAATCTGTATCGCAAATCATCCTACCTGGAAGGTGCGTTGGGCCAGACGCTGTTTCCCGAATGGCTGAGCCTGGATGAGCGCCCGCATCTGCTGCGTGGATTGGCCAGTGCAGCTTATGACGGCGATGGTCTGGCAACTTATGCCAAGCCTTTCGTGGAGAACGGCAAGCTGGTTTCTTACGTTCTGAGTACTTACTCCGGTCGCAAGCTGGGTATGCCCAGCACCGCCAACGCTGGTGGCGTGCACAACCTGTTCGTCAGCCACGGTGATGAGGACCAGGCAGGCCTAATTCGCCGCATGGGCCGTGGTTTGCTGGTTACGGAACTGATGGGGCAGGGGCTGAACCTGGTGACCGGCGACTACTCACGTGGTGCCGGCGGTTTCTGGGTGGAGAATGGCGAGATCCAGTTCCCGGTCCAAGAGGTGACTATCGCCGGCAACCTTCGCGATATGTTCCGGCAGATTGTTGCGGTGGGCTGTGATATCGAGACCCGCAGCAGCATTCACACCGGTTCGGTGCTGATCGAGCGGATGAAGGTGGCGGGGCAGTAAGAGGCAGCAAAACGATAAAACGCTGAGGCAGAACTAAAGTGCGCTGCTCGTCGGGTCTGTTTCAGCGGCCCGACGAGCAGATGAGTACAGCCGAAATCTGACTAAGGGGCTTGCGCACCTGAAGACTCCTTATCGCTTATTCCCCCTCCTCGAAATAGTTTTCGATCAGCGCCACCAGAGCTTTGAGCGCCTCTTCTTCCTGCTCGCCTTCGGCCTGCAGGTGCAGGATGGTGCCCTTGCTGGCGGCGAGCATCATCACAGCCATGATGCTTTTGCCGTTGATCAGGCTGCTGGGTTCATGGCCGACGCGAATATCGCAGGGAAATTGGTTGGCCACCCCAACGAATTTGGCGGCTGCGCGGGCATGTAGACCCAGCTTGTTGATGATAGTGATTTCGCAGGAAGGCATGGAGGGTCCTAGACCAAGTCGCGATGGCGGACCTGGACGTTCTTCAGGGGCTCGCGTAGAGCGTTGCAGAGCCGTTCGGCTAGGTAGACTGAGCGGTGGTGTCCGCCGGTGCAGCCAATGGCTACCGTGACGTAGGCGCGGTTGCTGGCGGCGAAGCGGGGGAGCCACTTGCTCAGATAGCCGAAGATGTCCTGAAACATTTCCTCTACATCGTTCTGGGTGGCCAAATAGTCGATGACGGGTTGATCCAGGCCCGAAAAGTCGCGCAATTCGGCTCTCCAATAGGGATTGGGTAGACAGCGGATATCAAAGACCAGGTCGGCATCTACAGGCATGCCCCGCTTGAATCCGAAAGACTCAAATAGAAACGCCGTCCCGGGCTCGGGCTTGTTCAGCAGGCGTAGTTTCAGCGAGTCGCGCAGCTGATAAAGATTGAGGTTGGTCGTGTCGATTTTCAGGTCGGCCTGATCGATGATCGGCGCCAGCAGCTCTTCTTCATCGCGTATGGCTTCGGCCAGGGAGCGATTTTCATTGGTCAGTGGGTGTCGTCGACGTGTTTCCGAGAACCGCTTGAGCAGCGTCTCGTCAGCGGCGTCCAGGTAGAGCACGTCACATTGAATATGCCGGGCGCGAGCCTCTTCGAGCAGCTCGGGGAAACGCTTGAGCTGACTCGGTAGGTTGCGTGCGTCGATAGAGACCGCCACCAAAGGCTGCAGCAGCTCGGTATGCAGCAGAGCCTTTTCAGCCAGATCCGGCAGCAGCCCTGCAGGCAGGTTATCTATGCAATAGAAACCACTGTCTTCGAGAACATCGAGCGCGGTGCTTTTGCCCGATCCGGAGCGACCACTGACAATGATCAGGCGCATGGGATCAAGCTAACCGGCAATGGCAATAGCGGGCGGCGTTGTGAACCCTGCTGCATGCAGCAGGGGCGCGGAGTGCGTGAAGGATTGACTGCGGACACGTCTCGCTTCCTGTTGGCGGGCACACTCGGCCTTTTAGTGGCCGTGTTGGATATCGACCACTTCCTGATACAGCTCCTGGTCCGTTTTAACGTTGCGCAGCCGGTCACGGATATCTTCCTGGTCCAACATGCTGGCAATCTGGCGAAGCAGTTCGAGATGCTCGTCGGTCGCCGCTTCCGGTACTAGCAGCACGAACAGCAGATCAACCGGGGCACCATCGATAGCATCGAAGTCCACCGGTGCGTCGAGCCGCAGAACCGCGCTGAGCGGCGTCTTGCAACCGGGCATCCGGCAGTGCGGGATTGCGATGCCATTGCCGAAGCCGGTGGAGCCCAGCTTTTCGCGCGCGACGAAGCTTTCGAAAATGGTCTGGGTGTCTAATTCGGGGAGATCCTGGCCGATCACCTTGGCGATCTGCTCCAGGACGCGTTTTTTGCTACCGCCCGGCACGTTCACAAGTGAACGCCCGGGGGTAAGTATGTTTTCGAGTCGGATCATGGGTCAGCGAGCCACGGTACCTTGAGTATGGTCGAGTTGTTTTTCTTTGTGCTTGATCAGCTGACGGTCGAGCTTGTCGGCGAGCAGGTCTATCGCAGCATACATGTCTTCATGTTCGGCATTGGCGATCACTTCTCGGCCGGCAATATGCATGGTGGCTTCGGCTTTTTGCTTCAGTTTTTCGACTTGCAGGGTGACCTGAATATCGATGATGCGGTCGAAGTGCCTTTCCAGACGCTCGAGTTTCTCCTCGATGTAGTCGCGCAGTGCTTCGGTTACTTCCAGATGAAGGCCAGTGATCTTGACTTGCATACTGCTTCTCCTCTTTGCCTCATGCGAATGAACGAGCCCTGAGGCCCATCCCCGGAAGAAATCGGCCAGCATGTCCGGTATTGCTACAGGCTGGCATTACAACAATCGCTTGCGCTCGCTGGAGGGCGCAATTCCCAGGGATTCCCGGTACTTGGCGACGGTGCGACGTGCCACCTGAATGCCCTGCTCTTCAAGTAGACCAGCGATCTTGCTGTCACTCAATGGCTTTTTGGGGTTTTCCGCCGCCACCAGCTTCTTGATTATGGCGCGAATTGCCGTGGATGAGCATTCGCCTCCTTCGGCTGTGCTGACGTGGCTCGAGAAAAAGTACTTCAGCTCGTAGATGCCGCGCGGTGTATGCATGTACTTCTGGGTAGTGACACGGGAAATGGTCGATTCATGCATGCCGACCACTTCGGCAATGTCGTGCAGGACCAGCGGTTTCATCGCCTCGTCGCCGTGTTCCAGAAAGCCGCGCTGATGCTCGACGATCTGGGTGGCGACCTTCATCAGGGTTTCGTTGCGGCTGAGTAGGCTTTTGATGAACCAGCGTGCTTCCTGCAGTTGGTTGCGCATGAAGGTGTTGTCCGCGCTGGAGTCGGCGCGTTTGACGAAGCCGGCGTACTGAGCGTTAACCCGTAGGCGTGGCATCGCGTCCTGGTTGAGTTCGACCAGCCAGCGGTTGTTATCCTTGCGCACGATCACGTCGGGAACGATGTATTCAGGTTCGCTCGTTTCGATCTGCGAGCCGGGGCGCGGGTTGAGTGATTGAATCAGGTCAACGATCTGGCGCAGTTCGTCCTCTTTGAGCTTCATGCGCCGCATCAGCAGGCTGTAGTCGCGGCTGCCGAGGATTTCCAGGTAATCGCTGACAAGGCGTGTGGCTTCGCTCAACCAGGCGGTTTCTTCGGGCAGTTGGCGCAATTGCAGAAGCAGGCACTCGCGCAAATCGCGTGCGCCGATGCCGGCGGGCTCGAATTGCTGGATGCGGCGCAGTACCACTTCTATCTCGTCGAGTTCGATTTCCAGCTCGGGGTCGAAGGACTCCAGCACTTCTTCAAGGCTTTCATCCAGATAACCCTGGGGGTTGATGCAGTCGATCAGAGTGCTGGCGATGAGCCGGTCCGTGTCGCTCATGGGGGCCAGGTTGAGCTGCCAGAGCAGGTGTGACTGCAGGCTCTCGCCTGATGAAGTGCGGCTGGTGAAGTCCCACTCATCGTCATCATTGCTAGGCAGGCTGCTGGCGCTGGTCTGGTAGATGTCTTCCCAGGCAGTGTCTACCGGCAGCTCGTTGGGAATGCGCTCGCCCCAATCACCTTCTTCGAAATTCTCTACCGTGTTGATGGATTCTTCGTGCTGGCTGTCCGTGCTGCCGTTCTCAGTGGGGATGCTCTCGGCTTTCTGCTCGAGGGACTCGGCCATCGGATCTGGATTATCGAAGTCTTCCCCGTCTTCTTCGCGTTCGAGCATGGGATTTGAGTCCAGCGCCTCCTGGATCTCCTGTTGGAGGTCAAGGGTCGAGAGCTGGAGCAGTCGTATGGCTTGTTGCAGCTGGGGTGTCATCGTCAGCTGCTGGCCCATCTTCAGGACTAGCGATGCTTTCATTGCAGAGGACTTCGAACCTTATTTGCCGGCGCAACTGCGCCTGTTTCCGACTTCACTGGCGCTGCTGCGCCGGTTTAAGCAAATTATATGCCTGAAGAGGAAGCGGTTGGCTAGTCCTGATTTTTTCTGTCGAGTGTAAGTTCGGCCTATAGGCGGAACTCGTGGCCTAGATACACTTCCTTCACCAGCTGGTTGTCGAGAATGGTCTGTGCGTCGCCTTCGGCAATCAGCTGACCGTCGTTGACGATGTAGGCGGTTTCGCAGATGTCCAAGGTCTCACGCACGTTGTGATCAGTGATCAGAACACCGATGCCCTTGGACTTCAGGTGATAGATGATCTGCTTGATGTCGCCGACCGAGATCGGGTCGACCCCGGCGAATGGTTCGTCCAGCAAGATGAATTTGGGTGCTGTGGCCAATGCGCGAGCGATCTCTACACGTCGCCGCTCACCGCCGGACAGGCTCATGCCGAGGCTGTCGCGAATGTGGTTGATATGGAACTCCTGCAGCAGGCCTTCGAGAGCCTGCTGGCGGCCACTGCGGTCCAGGTCCTTGCGGGTTTCAAGGATCGCCATGATGTTGTCGGACACCGACAACTTGCGGAAGATCGAGGCTTCCTGTGGCAGGTAGCCGATGCCAACTCGTGCGCGGCCGTGCATCGGCAGGTGGGTGACATCCTGATCGTCGATCAGCACGCGACCCTGATCGGCTTTCACCAGTCCGACGATCATGTAGAAGCAAGTGGTCTTGCCGGCACCGTTTGGGCCCAGCAGTCCGACGATCTGCCCGCTTTCGATGGACAGGCTGACGTCGCGCACAACCTGACGGCTCTTGTAGCTTTTGGCCAGATGCTGGGCCTTAAGGGTTGCCATTACTCACTCTGCTCCGCAGCTGGTGTTTCCGTAGCGGAGCCTTCTTTCTTGCGCGGCTGGATAACCATGTCCACACGTGGGCGCGGGCTGGTCACGTCGACGTTGGTAGCGCGACCGGCGTTGACGATCTGGCGCTGGGTGTCGTAGACGATTTTCTCGCCCTCGAAGGTATTGCCTTCCTGGATGACCTTGGCCTGGTCGATCAGGATGATGCGTTCGTTGGCCGCAAAATACTGGATGGTCAGGCCGTACGCCTTGACGATTTCCTTGTCCACCGCCGGCTTCTGTTCGTAGTAGGCAGGCTTGCCGATGGAGGTGAAGACCTCGACATCGCCGTTGCCGTCCTGGGTAATTGTCACCGTATCGCCGGTGATCTTCATCGTGCCCTGGGTGATCACTACGTCGCCGCGATACACCGCAACGCCTTGGCGGTCGTCCAGCTCGGCGGTGTCTGCCTGGATACGGATCGGCTGGTTGCGATCTTCAGGAAGAGCGTGGGCGTTGCTACCGAGCAGAAAAATGCTCAAACCGAGCAGAAATGGGAGAGTCTTAACGCAGCTCATGCTGGCCTCTTACGTTGGATAGCAGGAGCATCCTGCCTTCATTCAGGTACGCTTTCATGCCCGTGGCAGTTGTCACGCCGTTCGCGGCGACGATTCTAACGGGTTGTCGGGTCTCGGCATAATCCTTCTCGGGCAATACCGTCATCCGCGTGGTGGTGATGATGGTCGGGCGGCCTTTGGTATCGGTGCGTTCGATCCGCACGTTGTCAATCAGCTCGACTTCCTCGCCTTGAGGGCCGACTTCGCCGCGCTCGCTGGTAATGTGCCAAGGCAGCTCGGTGCCGCGGTAGGAGCGCAGGTCGGGGCGGGTCAGCAGGCTGATATCGCTGGCCTTGATGTGCTCCATTTTTTCGGCAGCCAACTCGTAGTTGCGCTTGCCGTCCGGCTGGTATTGCACGGTGCGCGGGTTGATCACGTAGAAGTCGATCGGCGACTCCTCAGTCGAGGTCGTGCGCGGTTGTTGCATGAAGCTTTCCGGGCGAATGTTCCAGTAGCCGGCCGCAGCCAATAACAGCGCGATCAGCAGCAGGATGGCGGGTAGACGGATCTTGCTCAGCATCGAAACCTCTAGAGATAGGCCGATTGGGCGGCTTCGAGAGTGCCCTGGGCGCGCATGATCAATTCGCAAAACTCACGCGCCGCACCTTCACCACCGCGAGCGCTGGTGACGCCGTGGGCGTGCTGGCGTACGAAAGCGTCGGCGCTGGCCACGGCCATGCCCAAACCGACCCGGCGAATCACCGGCAGGTCTGGCAGGTCGTCGCCGAGGTAAGCTACTTCAGAGTAGTCGAGGCCCAGCTCAGCGAGCAGTTCATCGAGCACTACCAGCTTGTCTTCGCGGCCCTGGTAGAGGTGCTGGATGCCCAGGTTCTGCGCTCGGCGCTCGACCACCGGGGTCTTGCGGCCGCTGATGATTGCGGTGCGCACACCGGAGTTGATCAGCATCTTGATGCCGTGGCCGTCCAAGGTATTGAAGGTCTTGAATTCACTGCCGTCGACCAGGAAGTACAGCTTGCCGTCGGTCAGCACACCGTCCACATCGAAGATGGCCAGCCGGATATCACGGGCGCGTCGCATTAGCTCGTTCATTACATCACTCCCGCACGCAGCAGGTCGTGCATGTTGAGGGCGCCGACCGGACGGCGGTTGGCGTCCACCACGACTAGCGAGTTGATTTTGTTGTCTTCCATGATCTTCAGCGCCTCGGCGGCGAGCATCTCGGCACTGGCGGTCTTGCCGCCCCGGGTCATCACTTCATCAATGGTGGCCTGACGCACGTCGATGCCCTTGTCCAGAGTGCGGCGAAGATCGCCGTCGGTGAAGATACCGGCCAGGCTGTCATCGTCCGCGAGCACGACAGTCATGCCTAGCCCCTTGCGGGTCATCTCCAGCAGCGCGTCGCGCAGAGAAGTGCCGTTCCTGACCTGTGGCAGACTGTCGCCGGAGTGCATCACGTTGTCGACCTTGAGCAGTAGGCGTCGGCCCAGCGCCCCGCCAGGGTGGGAGAAGGCAAAATCCTCGGCAGTGAAGCCGCGAGCTTCGAGCAGGGAGATGGCCAGTGCATCACCCAGCACCAGGCTGGCCGTAGTGGAGGAGGTCGGGGCGAGGTTTAGTGGGCAGGCCTCGGTGCTGACGCTGGCATCGAGATTAACCGCCGCTGCGCGGGCAAGCAGCGATTGAGGGTTGCCGGTCATGCTGACCAAGGTGATCCCCAGGCGCTTGATCAGCGGTAGCAGGGTCACGATTTCGTTGGTGGTGCCGGAGTTGGACAGGGCGAGCACGACGTCATCCTGAGTGATCATGCCCATATCGCCATGGCTGGCTTCGGCGGGATGCACGAAGAACGCCGGCGTGCCGGTGCTGGCCAGGGTGGCGGCGATTTTGCGGCCGACGTGGCCGGACTTGCCCATGCCGACCACGACCACGCGGCCCTTGCACTGGAGAATGAGCTCGCAAGCCCTGACGAACTGCTCGTCGATGCGCACCTTCAGTTGCTCGACCGCTTCGATTTCCATACTGATAGTGCGTCGGGCGGTTTCGATCAGCTGGCTGCTCTGGCTCATGGTCACATCTTCGCCTGAATGAAAACGCGAGATTATAACGACAAAGCGTACGTTACTCATCGAAAAAGCTGTGACTGATTGCGCCTTCCAATCCGGCCCTGCGCAAGTGCGCCGCTCACGTGCCGATACAGTAGGTGGCTTGGGGGCCCTTTTGCGCGGTGCTATAGTGCGCCGCCGAAAGCAGCCCAGCGAAGTATCCCTGAGAGCTCGGGGAGCGTCTAAAACGCAGGCTGTATCCAAGGAGAACCCATGAGCGTTGCCAGCGCCTACGCTGTCGAGCTGAAGAATCTGACCTTCAAGCGCGGCGAGCGGAGCATTTTCAATAATGTCGATATCGCCATTCCGCGAGGCAAGGTGACGGCCATCATGGGGCCGTCCGGCTGTGGCAAGACGACTTTGCTGCGCCTGATCGCCGCCCAGCTCAAGCCAGCCAGCGGCGAAGTCTGGGTGGCAGGCACGAATCTGCCGACCCTGTCGCGGCGTGAGCTGTTCGATATGCGCAAGCAGATGGGGGTGCTTTTTCAGAGCGGCGCGCTGTTCACCGACCTCGATGTGTTCGAGAACGTCGCCTTCCCGCTGCGCGTTCATACCAAGCTTCCCGAAGAAATGATCCGGGACATCGTTCTCATGAAGCTGCAAGCCGTGGGGCTGCGTGGTGCCGTCGAGCTGATGCCCGACGAGCTGTCCGGTGGCATGAAGCGGCGCGTGGCCCTGGCGCGGGCGATCGCGCTAGACCCGCAAATTCTCATGTACGACGAGCCTTTTGCCGGCCAGGACCCTATCGCCATGGGCGTTCTGGTGAAACTTATCCGGCTGCTCAACGATGCCTTGGGGATTACCAGTATCGTGGTGTCCCATGATCTGGCCGAAACCTCCAGCATTGCCGACTACATTTATGTGGTCGGTGACGGGCAGGTTCTGGGGCAGGGCACGCCGGCCGAGCTGCGGGATTCTTCCAATCCGCGAATCCAGCAGTTCATGCGGGGCGCTGCGGACGGCCCGGTGCCTTTCCATTTCCCTGCGCCGGCCTATGCCGAGGATCTGTTGCGAGGCCCCGATGCGTAAGTTATCTCTTGTCGAGCGAGTCCGCAGGGTCGGCGAGGCCGGCATGAATGTCGTCGCTGCACAGGGGCGCGCGACACTGTTCCTTTTTCATACGATTTTTGGCCGTAGCGGACTAGACAATCGCTTTGCCCTGCTGATCAGGCAGCTTTACTCAGTTGGCGTGCTGTCACTGGCGATCGTGGTGGTATCAGGCATCTTCATCGGCATGGTGCTGGCGCTGCAGGGCTACAGCATTCTCAGCAGCTATGGCTCCGAGCAGGCAGTGGGGCAGATGGTTGCGCTGACACTGCTGCGCGAGTTGGGGCCGGTGGTGACGGCGCTGCTGTTCGCTGGGCGCGCAGGTTCTGCACTGGCTGCAGAGATCGGCAACATGAAGTCCACCGAACAGTTGTCCAGCCTGGAAATGATCGGTGTCGATCCGCTCAAGTACATCATCGCGCCGCGGCTTTGGGCCGGTTTCATTTCGTTGCCGCTGCTGACTGTGATCTTTAACGTAGTGGGCATCTGGGGCGGCGCCATGGTGGCGGTGGAATGGCTGGGCGTTTATGAAGGTTCGTTCTGGGCCAACATGCAGAACAGCGTCAGCTTCACTGGCGACGTGCTCAATGGCGTGATCAAGAGCTTGGTGTTTGCCGTTGTCGTCACCTGGATCGCGGTGTTCCAGGGTTACGACTGCGAGCCGACTTCCGAAGGGATCAGCCGCGCCACTACACGAACCGTGGTCTACGCCTCCCTGGCGGTACTCGGCCTCGACTTTATTCTGACCGCCTTGATGTTTGGAGATTTCTGATGCGTATCCGCACCCTGGAAATTGGTGTTGGCCTGTTCCTCCTGGCGGGCGTGCTGGCCTTGCTATTGCTGTCGTTGCGTGTCAGCGGGCTGAGCGTGAACAATGCTGATACCTACAAGCTTTACGCCTATTTCGACAATATTGCCGGCCTTACGGTCAGATCCAAGGTGACGATGGCGGGTGTGACTATTGGCAAGGTGACGGCCATTGACCTTGATCGGGAAAGCTACACCGGTCGCGTCACCCTGGAGATCCAGCAGGATGTCGATATTCTGCCGTTAGATTCCACGGCCTCGATCCTCACGGCCGGCCTGCTGGGTGAGAAGTATATCGGTGTCAGCGTGGGCGGCGAGGAAGAAACCCTCGGTGATGGCGATACGATTCGCGATACGCAGTCTTCCCTGGTGCTGGAAGATCTGATCGGCAAATTTTTGCTCAATTCGGTAAATAAAGAGTGAGGGCCTGAATTAAATGAGAAGCCTGAATATGATGACTGCCTTGCGTCGCGGCCTGTTGGTGCTGCTGACGTTGCCCATGCTGGCCCTGGCCGCTCCGACTGCTCATGAGGTGATTCAAAAGACCACTGACGAACTGCTGGCCGATCTCAAGGCCAACAAGGAGCAGTATCGCCAGGACCCAAATGCCTTCTACGCATCGCTTAACGACATCCTCGGTCCTGTAGTTGATGCCGAGGGTATTTCCCGCAGCATCATGACCGTTAAGTATTCGCGCAGTGCCAGCGCCGAGCAGATGAGCCGCTTTCAGGACAACTTCAAGCGCAGCCTCATGCAGTTCTACGGCAACGCTCTGCTGGAGTACAACAACCAACAGATCCGCGTGCTGCCGGCCAGCGGCAGGCAGGATCCCGAGCGCACCAGCGTCGGTATGGAAGTGACCGGTCGGCAGGGCGAGATTTATCCGGTGTCCTACACCATGGTCAATCACAGTGGTGAGTGGCGAGTGCGCAATGTGATCATCAACGGCATCAACATCGGCAAGCTGTTCCGCGATCAGTTCGCCGATACGATGCAGAAGAACAACGGCGATTTGGACAAGACCATTGATGGCTGGGGCGAAGTCGTCGCACGGGCCAAGGACACCGAGGCCGGGCAGCAGGCGGCCGGCGATGACTGAGGGGCGCATTGAGCGTAGTGCCGATGGGGTGCTGCGGCTTTCAGGCGTGCTCGACTATCAGTCCGGTCCGGCCTTGCGTCGGCAAGGTCAGGCGCTGATCCGTGCCGAGAAAAGCGGGACTTTGCGGGTCGATTGTTCGGCGGTAGAGAAATCCAGCAGTGTCGGCCTTTCCCTGCTGCTGGCCTTTACGCGTGACGCCATGGCGCTAGGGCGAGAAGTAGCCATCACCGGTTTGCCCGATGATATGCGCGAAATTGCCTCGGTATCCGGCTTGCTGGAGGTTCTGTCGACAACAGATGCTTCCCTCGGGAAAGACGTACAGGGAGTGCTTTGATGCCGCTGCGCCGTGCGGAAACAATGCGACTCAAGGTCCATACAGTGGCAGAGTCACTGGGTAATCTGTTTGTTGAAACCTTCCATTACCTGTCGTTATTCGCCATCGGCGCGGTCACGGCATGGGCGGGGTTGATGGCATTTCTCGGCATGGTCGAGAAGGGCAGCATCACGGTCGACGATATCCTGCTGCTGTTCATCTACCTCGAGCTGGGTGCGATGGTCGGGATCTACTTCAAGACCAACCACATGCCGGTGCGCTTTCTTATCTATGTGGCAATTACGGCGCTGACCCGTCTGTTGATTTCCGATGTGTCGCATCACCACCGCCCGGACATGGGGGTGGTCTATATTTCTGGTGCCATCCTGTTGCTGGCCGTGGCTATTCTGGTGGTTCGATATGCGTCCTCGCGCTTCCCGGCGGTGTCTGCCGAAAGCCGCCACCGGCTACCGCGGGACAATGAAGCCGAGACACTCGAGTAAGGGTCCTTCCTAAGGCTTGGGGTTCGCAGGCTTCGGCCTTTTTTGTATGATGTCCGGCTGTGCGCATCCGGCGCTGATCGAGGTTGAACATGCAGGCTGTAGAAGTTAAGCGTTTCCTGGAAGAGAAACTTCCGAATGCCCAGGTGGAAGTCGAAGGCGAAGGCTGCAACTTCCAGCTGAACGTGATCAGTGACGAGCTGGCCGGTCTTAGCCCGGTCAAGCGTCAACAACAGATTTATGCCCATCTCAATCCATGGATCGCTGACGGCAGCATTCATGCCGTGACCATGAAATTCTTCAGCCGCAACGATTGGCTCGCACGCGGCTGAAAACGCCATTCCAGGCAGAGCCGCAGCATTCATCGCTGCGCGCCGCCCACTTTTCTATAGGGCTTTCAGCCTGCGGGTTACAGGAACATCCATGGACAAACTGATCATTACCGGCGGTACGCCTCTCGATGGCGAAATCCGCATTTCCGGCGCGAAGAACTCGGCTCTGCCGATCCTTGCTGCAACCCTGTTGGCCGATACCCCGGTTACCGTCTGCAACCTGCCGCACCTGCACGACATCACCACCATGATCGAGCTGTTCGGCCGCATGGGCGTGCAGCCGATCATCGATGAGAAGCTCAGCGTTGAGGTCGATGCCAGCAGCATCCAGACGCTGATCGCGCCCTATGAGCTGGTCAAGACCATGCGCGCCTCGATCCTGGTGCTCGGCCCCATGGTCGCGCGCTTCGGTGAGGCCGAAGTGGCGTTGCCGGGTGGCTGTGCCATCGGTTCGCGTCCGGTCGACCTGCACATCCGCGGCCTGGAAGCCATGGGTGCGCAAATCGACGTGGAGGGCGGCTATATCAAGGCCAAGGCGCCTGCCGGCGGCCTGCGCGGTGCGCATTTCTTCTTCGATATCGTCAGCGTTACCGGTACCGAGAACATCATGATGGCCGCTGCACTGGCCAATGGCCGCAGTGTGCTGGAGAACGCCGCACGCGAGCCGGAAGTGGTCGATCTGGCCAACTTCCTTAACGCCATGGGCGCGAAGGTTTCCGGCGCCGGCACCGACACCATCACTATCGATGGTGTAAAGCGCCTGGGTGGCGGTCGTTACAGCGTGATGCCCGACCGTATCGAGACCGGCACCTATCTGGTCGCTGCAGCCGCGACCGGTGGCCGGGTGAAGCTCAAAGACACCGATGCCACCCTGCTCGAAGCTGTGCTGCACAAGCTGGAAGAAGCCGGCGCTCACATCGATACCGGCAAGGACTGGATCTCGCTGGACATGAAGGGCAACCGTCCGCGCGCAGTCAATCTGCGTACCGCGCCGTATCCTGCGTTTCCCACCGATATGCAGGCGCAGTTCATCGCTCTGAATGCCATCGCCGAGGGCACCGGCACGGTGATCGAGACGGTGTTCGAGAACCGCTTCATGCACGTTTACGAAATGAACCGCATGGGCGCGCAGATTCTGGTCGAAGGCAACACCGCTATCGTCACCGGCGTACCCCGGCTCAAGGGCGCACCGGTAATGGCCACTGACCTGCGCGCCTCGGCGAGCCTGGTCATTGCCGGCCTGGTGGCAGAGGGCGATACGCTGATCGACCGCATCTACCACATCGACCGTGGCTATGAGTGCATCGAGGAAAAACTGCAGCTACTGGGCGCGAAGATTCGCCGCGTAGCGGGCTGAGGCCATTCAAGGAAACGCAATGCTAACCATCGCCCTGTCTAAAGGCCGCATTCTCGACGACACCTTGCCGCTGCTGGCGGCGGCGGGCATCGTCCCTACCGAGAATCCGGAAAAGAGCCGCAAGCTGATCATCCCCACCACCCAGGATGACGTGCGCCTGTTGATCGTGCGTGCGACCGACGTGCCGACTTACGTTGAGCATGGCGCTGCGGACTTGGGCGTGGCCGGCAAGGACGTGCTCATGGAGTACGGTGGGCAGGGCTTGTACGAGCCGCTGGATCTGAACATTGCCAAGTGCAAGCTGATGACGGCCGGCCGGGTCGGCGCGCCGGAGCCAAAAGGGCGCCTGCGCGTGGCAACCAAGTTCGTCAACATCGCCAAGCGCTACTACGCCGAACAGGGTCGTCAGGTCGACGTCATCAAGCTGTATGGCTCAATGGAGCTGGCGCCGCTGGTAGGTCTGGCTGACAAGATCATCGACGTGGTGGATACCGGCAACACACTGCGTGCCAATGGTCTGGAGCCGCAGGAGCTGATCTGCCACATCAGCTCGCGGCTGGTGGTCAACAAGGCCTCGATGAAGATGCAGCACGGCCGTATCCAGGCATTGATCGATGCCCTGCAAAAAGCCATCGCTCACCACGCCTGAGCCTGCGCAGCCTATTCGCGCCATAGTCTGAATTTCAGGGTGCCTGCACGTTTGGCTTGTTAATCTTGGGCACCTGCCATTGCTTCGACGTCCCCCTCATGAGGCCCCCTATGACCGCTGCCACCGCCATTCGCCGACTCAACGCTGCAGATGCCGATTTCGCGCGACATCTGGATCATCTGCTGAGCTGGGAGAGTGTGTCCGACGATGGCGTCAACGAGCGCGTGCTGGAGATCATCCAAGCTGTGCGTGAGCGTGGCGACGCAGCGTTGGTTGAGCTGACCCAGCGTTTCGACGGACTCGAGGTTGCCTCCATGGCCGACTTGATCCTGCCCCGCGAGCGTCTTGAGCTGGCGCTGGAGCGCATCAGTCCCGAGCAGCGTCAGGCGCTGGAAGTGGCTGCGGAGCGTGTGCGGGTCTATCACGAACGGCAAAAGCAGGACTCCTGGACCTACACCGAAGCCGATGGCACGGTGCTCGGGCAGAAAGTCACGCCATTGGATCGTGCCGGCCTCTACGTGCCGGGCGGCAAGGCTTCTTATCCGTCCTCGGTGCTGATGAATGCGATACCGGCGAAGGTCGCTGGGGTGCTCGAGGTGGTCATGGTGGTGCCGACCCCGCGTGGCGAAATCAACGAGCTGGTACTGGCTGCGGCCTGTATCGCCGGCGTCGACCGGGTGTTCACTATCGGTGGCGCCCAGGCTGTGGCGGCGCTGGCCTACGGTACCGAAAGCGTACCGCCGGTAGACAAGATTGTCGGCCCCGGCAATATCTACGTGGCCACTGCCAAGCGTCACGTCTTCGGCAAGGTCGGCATCGACATGATTGCCGGCCCGTCAGAGATCCTTGTGGTCTGTGATGGCCAGACCGATCCTGACTGGATCGCCATGGACCTGTTTTCCCAAGCCGAACACGATGAGGATGCCCAGTCGATTCTGGTCAGCCCTGACGCGGCCTTCCTCGACAGAGTCGCCGAGAGCATCCAGCGCCTGCTGCCAACCCTGGAGCGCGCGGATATTGCTCGCACTTCCATCGAAGCCCGTGGTGCCCTGATTCAGGTGGCCGACATGCAGCAGGCCATGGAAGTGGCCAACCGCATTGCTCCGGAACACCTGGAACTGTCAGTGGAAAATCCCGAGCAGTATCTGGATCAGATTCGCCATGCCGGTGCGATCTTCATGGGTCGTTACACTGCGGAAGCGCTGGGCGACTACTGCGCCGGTCCCAACCATGTGCTGCCAACCTCTGGCACCGCGCGCTTCTCCTCGCCACTGGGGGTGTATGACTTCCAGAAACGTTCGTCGATCATTCATTGCTCGGCCGAAGGTGCTTCTGAGCTGGGCAAGGTGGCCTCGGTGCTGGCCCGCGGCGAGTCGTTGACCGCCCACGCACGCAGTGCGGAATACCGAATCAAGGTCTAGCGATTTTGCAGGTGGGTGATGCGTTGCTGGCCCACCCTGCGTCACATCGAACGAATTCTAGGAGAGAAGGGCAATGAGCAAATTCTGGAGCCCTTTCGTCAAGGGCCTGGTTCCTTACGTGCCGGGTGAGCAGCCGAAGTTGAGCAAGCTGGTCAAGCTCAATACCAACGAGAATCCCTACGGCCCGTCGCCCAAGGCGCTTGCCGCAATGCAGGCGGAGATCGGCGACACGTTGCGTCTGTATCCGGACCCCAACGGCGAGCGCCTCAAGCTGGCAGTAGCTGACTACTATGGCGTGCAGCCCGCTCAGGTGTTCGTGGGCAACGGTTCCGACGAAGTGCTGGCGCATGCCTTTCATGGTCTGTTCCAGCACGGCAAACCGCTGCTGTTCCCCGATGTGACCTACAGCTTCTATCCGGTCTACTGTGGGCTTTACGGCATCGACTACGAAACCATCGCGCTGGACGACGAATTCCAGATCGACGTGACGGGTTACAGCCGTCCCAACGGCGGCATCATCTTCCCCAACCCTAACGCGCCCACGGGTCGGGTTTTGGCGCTAGAGGCCATCGAGCAGCTGCTGCAGGCCAATCCCGATTCGGTGGTGCTGGTAGACGAGGCCTATATTGATTTCGGCGGTGAGTCGGCGATTGCCCTGGTCGATCACTATCCGAATCTACTGGTAACCCAGACGTTGTCCAAGTCACGCTCCCTCGCTGGGCTGCGGGTGGGGTTGGCAGTTGGTCATCCGGATCTGATCGAGGCGCTGGAGCGGATCAAGAACAGCTTCAACTCCTATCCGCTGGACCGTATCGCCATTGCTGGCGCCGCCGCAGCATTCGAGGATCGCGACTACTTCGAGAAAACCTGTCGCCAGGTAATCAGCAGTCGCGAGGAAGTCGTAGCTGCCATGCAGGCGCAGGGCTTCGAGGTACTGCCGTCGTCGGCAAACTTCATCTTCGCTCGCCATCCCGCCTACGATGCTGCGGCACTTGCTGCCGCACTTCGTGAAGAGGGCGTGCTCGTGCGCCACTTCAAGTTGCCGCGCATCGATCAATACCTGCGCATCACCATCGGCACGCCAGAGCAGAACCAGGCGCTGCTAGATGCCTGTGCAAAGGTGAAAAGCTAGGGTGGCTTAGGTTTCGGCCAACCCAGCCACGGCCTTTAGTTCTTAGCAAAACGGAATCGCCGAAGGCGGTTCCGTCGTTTGCCCGACCTTAAGGCTTTGCCTCTACCGGCGGCCGTATTCCGATCTCCGCCGTCAGTGTCAGTTGCTCGCCATTGCGCAAGATGTTGATATCGATCTTGTCGCCGGGCCGTGCGCGTGCGACCTGGTTCATCGAGCTGCGGCCGTCGCTGGCCTGCTCACCGTCAATGCTGAGGATCAGGTCGCCAGGGCGCAGGCCGGCCCGTTCCGCGGGCCCATCACGGTGGACGCCGGCCACCACGATGCCAGGTCGGCCGGCCTGGCCGAAGGATTCGGCCAACTCCTGCGTCAATGACTGAACTGTCACACCAAGCCAGCCGCGAATTACCTGTCCATGCTCGATGATTGCCTTCATCACCTCCATGGCAAGCTTCACCGGGATCGCGAAGCCGATGCCCTGAGACCCGCCGGATTCAGAGATGATCGCCGTGTTGATGCCGATAAGATTGCCGGTGGCGTCCACCAGCGCACCGCCCGAGTTGCCGCGGTTGATCGCCGCGTCAGTCTGGATGAAATCCTCGTAGGTATTGAGCCCCAGCTGGTTACGCCCGGTGGCGCTGATGATGCCCATGGTCACCGTCTGGCCCACCCCAAACGGGTTTCCGATCGCCAGGGTCACATCGCCAACGCGAATGCTGTCCGAGCGCCCAAGCGTGATGGCAGGGAGGTTCGCAAGATCAATCTTCAATACTGCGAGGTCGGTTTCAGGGTCGCTGCCAATCACCCTGGCCAAGGTTTCCCGGCCGTCCCTTAAGGCAACTACGATCTGTTCGGCATTGGCTGTCACATGGTTGTTGGTCAGCAGGTAGCCTTCGGGGCTCATGATTACCGCTGAGCCTAGACTCGACTCCATACGCCGCTGATGCGGAAGATTATTTTCGTTGAAGAAGCGCTGGAAGAGCGGTTCATCCTTGGGCATCGGCTGTTGGGGCCTTTCGATGACCTTGGTGGTGTACAGGTTGGCTACCGCCGGCGCGGCGCGGCTGACCGCACTGGCGTAGGAGTAAGGTCCCGAGGACTGCGGTGCCTGCTGCAAGGTATAGGCTGGCTCGGTTTTCAGCCCTACCCAGTGCGGGTAGCGCTGGATGATCAGTAGGGCGAGAAGTAAGCCAGCCAGCAGGGGCCAGCCCAGGTAGCGCAGGGCGTTGATCATCTGGAGATGCAATCCGGGCAGGTTGCGGGGGTCGGGTGCCCCCTTTAATGTGGCGGCATTATACGAAGCTGGCGCCGAAATGCAGCGTGCTGATTATCAGCGGCTGCCGTTGCCTGCGTTCATTCCAATCGATTTCAGGAGTTCCTTCATATGGCAATTGCACTGGCCACATTGGTCGCTGAGACCGATCGCTACCTGAACGTGACAAGGATTCCCGACTACTGCCCCAATGGCCTGCAGGTCGAGGGTCGCTCTCAGGTGCGCCGTATCGTCAGCGGCGTGACTGCCAGCCAGGCCCTGCTCGATGCTGCGGTGGCAGCGGAGGCTGATGCGGTGCTGGTGCATCATGGCTATTTCTGGAAAAACGAGGACCCGCGCGTCGTCGGGATGAAGCAGCGGCGTCTGAAAACCCTGCTCAACCACGACATCAGCCTGCTCGCCTACCACCTGCCGCTGGATGTGCACGAGGAGGTAGGCAACAACGTACAGCTGGCGCGCCTGCTGGGACTGACCATCGAAGGGTTGCTGGAGCCGGACAATCCAAAATCTGTCGGTTTGGTCGGTTCACTGGCGACGCCGTTGACGCCTGCGGAGTTCGGGCGTTTGGTGCAGGAAAAACTGCAGCGTGAGCCGCTGGTGGTTGAAGGCAGCGGCCTGATCAGCCGTGTCGGCTGGTGTACTGGCGGAGCCCAGGGTTATATCGACAAGGCAGTAGCGGCAGGCGTGGATGCTTATCTGACGGGGGAAATCTCCGAGCCCACGGCGCACAGTGCACGCGAGAATGGCCTGAGTTTTTTTGCAGCCGGCCATCATGCGACCGAGCGTTACGGCGTCCAGGCCCTGGGCGATTACTTGGCCCGCCGCTTCGATATCGAGCACATCTTCGTCGACTGTCCCAATCCTGCCTAGAATTTTGCGTCGAGGAAGCCTTCGGTGTGCGGCTACTCTGCCGGTATAAAACTAGTCCATTTCGTTCTAAGGAGCGGCCTGATTAGAAGCGGGTGCCGTGTTAAAGTTGCGCCCTCTTTATGGCCTGCTGGCCGTTCATCTGCATATTCGTGAGTAGACATGGTCGACAAACTGACGCATCTGAAAGAGCTGGAGGCGGAAAGCATCCACATCATCCGCGAGGTGGCCGCCGAGTTCGACAACCCGGTGATGCTCTATTCCATCGGCAAAGATTCGGCCGTGATGCTGCACCTGGCGCGCAAGGCGTTCTACCCCGGCAAGCTGCCGTTCCCGGTGATGCATGTGGATACGCGCTGGAAATTCCAGGAAATGTACAGCTTCCGCGACAAGATGGTCGCCGAGATGGATCTGGACCTGATCACTCACGTGAACCCGGATGGCATCGCCCAGGACATCAACCCCTTTACCCACGGCAGCGCCAAGCACACCGACATCATGAAAACCGAGGGCCTCAAGCAGGCTCTGGACAAGCATGGCTTCGATGCTGCCTTCGGTGGTGCACGTCGCGATGAAGAGAAGTCGCGGGCCAAGGAGCGCGTCTACTCCTTCCGCGACGGCAAGCATCGCTGGGACCCGAAGAACCAGCGACCCGAGCTGTGGAACGTCTATAACGGCAAGGTCACCAAGGGTGAGTCGATCCGCGTGTTCCCGCTGTCGAACTGGACCGAGCTGGATATCTGGCAGTACATCTATCTGGAAGGTATTCCGATCGTGCCGCTGTACTTCGCCGCCGAGCGGGAAGTCATCGAGAAGAACGGCACGCTGATCATGATCGACGACGAGCGCATTCTCGAGCACCTCACAGATGAGGAAAAGGCACGCATCGAAAAGCGCATGGTCCGTTTTCGCACCCTTGGCTGCTACCCGCTGACCGGCGCCGTGGAATCCACTGCTGCTTCCCTGCCCGAGATCATCCAGGAAATGCTCCTGACCCGCACCTCCGAACGCCAGGGGCGCGTCATCGACCATGATGGCGCCGGGTCGATGGAAGAAAAGAAACGTCAGGGCTATTTCTAAGGATTCCTCATCATGTCGCATCAATCCGAATTGATCAGCGAGGACATCCTCGCCTACCTGGCCCAGCACGAACGCAAGGAATTGCTGCGCTTTCTTACCTGCGGGAACGTCGACGACGGCAAGAGCACGCTGATCGGCCGCCTGCTGCACGACTCCAAGATGATCTACGAAGATCATCTGGAAGCCATCACCCGTGATTCGAAGAAGGTCGGCACCACCGGCGATGACGTGGATCTGGCGCTGCTGGTCGACGGCCTGCAGGCCGAGCGTGAGCAGGGCATCACCATCGATGTGGCCTACCGCTATTTCAGCACCGCCAAGCGCAAGTTCATCATCGCCGACACACCCGGCCATGAGCAGTACACCCGCAACATGGCAACCGGCGCGTCCACCTGCGACCTGGCGATCATACTCGTTGATGCCCGTTACGGCGTGCAGACCCAGACACGCCGTCACAGCTTCATTGCCTCCTTGCTGGGCATCAAGCACATCGTTGTCGCCATCAACAAGATGGACTTGATGGACTTCGATCAGTCGGTGTTCGAGCGGATCAAGGCCGATTACCTAGCGTTTGCCGAGCGCATTGAGCTCAAGCCGTCGTCCCTGCACTTCGTGCCGATGTCCGCGCTCAAGGGCGATAACGTCGTCAACAAGAGCGAGCGGGCGGACTGGTACCAAGGCCAATCGCTGATGGAGATTCTCGAAAGCGTCGAGATCGCCGGCGATCGCAACTTCGACGACCTGCGTTTTCCGGTGCAGTATGTCAACCGGCCGAACCTGAACTTCCGTGGCTTCGCCGGCACCCTCGCCAGCGGCATCGTGCGCAAGGGCGATGAAGTCACCGTGCTGCCATCAGGCAAGACCAGCCGCATCAAGTCCATCGTCACCTTCGACGGTGAGCTGGAGCAGGCCACGCCGGGCGAAGCCGTCACCCTGACCCTGGAAGACGAGATCGACGTATCCCGCGGCGACATGCTGGTGCATGCCAACAACCTGCCGCGCATCGCCGACAGCTTCGACGCCATGCTGGTATGGATGGGCGAAGAGCCGATGCTGCCGGGTAAGAAATACGACATCAAGCGTGCTACCAGCTACGTACCGGGCTCCATTGCCAGCATCGACCACACGGTGGATGTGAACACCTTGGAGAAAGGCCCGGCGAGCAGCCTGCAGCTCAACGAGATTGGCAAGGTCCGGGTCAGTCTGGACGCTGCCATTGCTTTGGATGGCTACGCACAGAACCGCACCACCGGCGCATTCATCATTATCGACCGGCTCACCAACGGCACCGTTGGCGCGGGCATGATCATCGCTGACCCGCTCGCCCAGGGTACCGGCGGCCATCATGGTTCGCAGGCGCATGTCTCCACTGAAGAGCGTGCCGCGCGCTTCGGTCAGCAGCCGGCTACTGTCCTGTTCACCGGGCTCTCCGGTGCGGGCAAAAGCACTCTGGCCTATGCCGTGGAGCGCAGGTTGTTCGACATGGGCCGTGCGGTCTATGTGCTCGACGGCCAGAATCTGCGCCACGACCTGAACAAGGGTCTGCCGCAGGACCGTGCCGGGCGCACCGAGAACTGGCGTCGCGCCGCCCATGTAGCACGGCAATTCAACGAGGCTGGCTTGCTGACCCTGGCAGCCTTCGTCGCACCCGATGCTGAAGGTCGCGAGCAGGCCAAGGCTCTGGTCGGTGCCGAACGGCTTATCACGGTATACGTTCAAGCGTCGCCGCTGGCTTGCCAGCAGCGCGATCCGCAGGGCCTATATGCCGCGGGCGGTGACAACATCCCCGGCGAGTCTTTTCCTTACGATGTGCCGGGCAATGCGGATCTGGTGATTGATACCGAATCGCTCAGCGTGGCAGAAGGCGTCAAGCAGGTGATCGATCTGCTACGTGAGCGTGGTGCGATCTAAAAAGTCGCGGTAACAAAAAACGCCCTGCAGATGCAGGGCGTTTTGCTTTTAGGAGTGCTCGGCCACTAGGTCTGACGTGCTTCTGAGCTCGAGAGCTGAGCGCTTCGACGTGACCCGCGCACTGGTCACGGCCACGCTTCGCGCCAGCTAGGCGCTCCTATGATGCAACACGTTCACCGGGCCGCTTTCGTAGGAGTCGCGCCCTCGCGGCGAACGCAGGCCGTCGGCCTGCCAATACCGCTCTCTATCAGTCGCGTAGCACGTACTTCAGAATTTCCACCACCTGCTCGGTTGTGGTTGCCCAAGCCATGGCGGCCGCATCTACTTCCTTCAGCGGATGCACGATGTCCTCGCCATGCAGTGTGACGTAGGGTTTATCCAGTGCGGCGCAATAGCCGGCATCGAAGGCGGCGTTCCACTGCTTGTACTTGTCGCCAAAGCGCACTACCACCAGGTCGGCCTGCTGGATCAGCGTCTTGGTGCGGATCGCATTGACCTTGGATGACTTGTGGTCGCGCCAGAAGGCATTCGACTCGGCACCGAGGCAGTCGCCGGCGGCATCGCTGGCTTCATGGTCGGTGACTGCCGAGGTGAACACCACGTCCAGCTCTGCGGCCTCGGCGCCGCGCTTGATCTCGTCGCGCCAGTCGGTGTGGATTTCGCCGGACAGGTAAACGGTAAAGCTCATGAATCCTCCTGAAGTTCGTTGCCGCCGGCAATTCATCTCGCCGGCACAGAATGCCCGATGCTAGCCCGGATCATGCCCGAGGGCCAGAAAGCCGGGCCGAGCGGCGCTTCAGCCCAGCAACAAAGCGTCGTCGGAGATCTTCTCGCCGCGCACTTTCTCAAACATCTGCAGCAGGTCCGGCACGTCCAGCCCCTTGCGCGCCTCACCGGCCACATCCAGGACCACTTGGCCCTGGTGCAGCATCACCGTGCGGTCGCCGATGTCCAGCGCCTGACGCATGCTATGGGTGACCATCATGGTGGTGAGCTGTTTTTCGGTGACGATACGCGCGGTCAGTTGCAGTACGAAATCGGCGGTGCGTGGATCAAGGGCTGCGGTGTGTTCATCCAGTAACAGGATGCGCGACGGTTGCAGGGCCGCCATCAGCAGGCTGACCGCCTGGCGCTGACCGCCGGAGAGCAGGCCGATGCGGTCGGTGAGGCGGTTTTCCAGCCCCAGGCCAAGGGTGGCCAGGTGCGCACGGAACTCGTCCCGCATGGACGTCTGCACGGCTTTCGCCAGGCCGCGATGGTGGCCGCGTTGCTGGGCTAGAGCGAGGTTTTCCTCGATGGTGAGGTCTTCGCAGGTACCGGCCATGGGGTCCTGGAAAACCCGTGCCACGCGACCGGCGCGGCTCCAGACGGGCAGGCGGGTCACGTCGTTACCGTCAATCAGGATGCTGCCGCTGTCCACCGACAGGTCGCCGGAGATAGCATTGAGGAAGGTCGACTTGCCGGCGCCATTGGTGCCGATAACGGTCACGAACTGGCCGCTGGGAATGTCCAGCGACAGCCCCTGCAGCGCTTTCGTCTCGATTGGTGTACCGGGATTGAAGGTTATTTTCAGGTTCTGCGCGCTGAGCATCAGCTGTACCTCCTGCGGGTCAGGCGCTGTTTGATCAGCGGAATGACCAGCGCGATAACGACCAGCACCGCAGTGATCAGGTTCAGATCCTGGGCTTGCAGACCAATGAAGTCACTGTTCAGTGCCAGTGCAATGAAGAAGCGGTAGATCACTGCGCCAACGACCACGGCCAGCGTCAGGAAGAAGATGCGCCGGGCCGGCATGATGCTTTCGCCGATGATCACCGCTGCCAGGCCAATGACGATGGTGCCGATGCCCATGGAGATGTCCGCACCACCCTGGGTCTGCACGAACATGGCGCCAGCCAGGCCAACCAGTGCGTTGGAAATAGCCATGCCCAGAATGACCATGGCGCCGGTATTCACGCCTTGGGAGCGGGCCATGCGCGGGTTGGAGCCGGTGGCGCGGATCGCCAGGCCCTGACGGGTGGCGAAGTACAGGTCCAGAAGGATCTTGGCGATGATGACGACCACCAGCAGAATCAGCGGGCGCGCGACGTAATCAGACAGCCACTCCGGCTGGAGGATGCTGAACATGGTCGGCTCCATGATCAGCGGAATATTGGGCCGGCCCATGATGCGCAGGTTGATCGAGTACAGCGCGATCATCATCAGGATGCTGGCCAGCAGGTCCATGATTTTCAGGTGTACGTTGAGCACCGCAGTGATCATGCCGGCCAGCGCGCCAGCAGCAGTGGCGATCAGGGTGGCTAGAAAAGGATCGGTGCCGTTGGCGATGAGCACGGCGCAGACGGCGCCGCCCAGCGGAAAACTGCCGTCGACGGTCAGGTCGGGGAAGCGCAGCAGGCGAAAAGAAATGAATACGCCAAGCGCGACCAGACCGAAGATCAGGCCAACCTCAAGGGCGCCAAACAGGGAAAACAGTGACATGGGGGATGTGCCTTTGGTGAGCGGCTGCGCCGACGCAGGGTGCGCCGGCGCAGGTCAGATCATTCGATGACTTCGGCGGCCGAGTCGATCAGCTCCTGGGACAGAGTGACACCCTGTGCAGCAGCGGCAGAGCGGTTGAGGAAAAGGCTCAGATCGGTAGTTTTCTGCGGTGCGATGTCGCCCGGCTTCTCGCCCTTGAGCAGGCGTACCACCAGTTCACCGGCCTGTACGCCGTGTTTGTAATAGTCAATGCCGATGGCCGCGATGGCGCCACGCTTGACGCTGTCGGTATCGGAGGCGACCAGCGGAGTCTTGGTGTCCATTCCGACCTTCACCAGCGACTCGTAGGCGGAGACCACGTTGTTGTCGGTGCTGGTGTAGATCACGTCGACCTTGCCCACCAGGCTGCGGGCGGCTGAGCCCACATCAACAGTCCGCGGTGCGGCAGCTTCGACCAGAGTCATGCCCATCGTCGGCAGCAGCTCGCGCAGGCGCTCGACCACAACTACGGAGTTGGCTTCACCCGGGTTGTAGACCATGCCTACACGGGTGGCGTTTGGCACGACGCGCTTGACCAGCTCCATCTGGCGATTCAGCTCCAGCTCGTCAGATACGCCGGTGACGTTGCTGCCGGAAGGCTCCCAGGAGCGCACCAGTTGTGCGGCGACGGGGTCGGTAACGGCGGCGAACACCACCGGCACCGACTTGGTGCTGGCGACAACGGCTTGGGCCGAAGGGGTGGCGATGGCGACGATGACGTCTGGACGATCGCCTACGTATTTGCGAGCGATTTGCGACGCAGTGGCAGTGTTGCCCTGGGCGGTCTGGTACTGCCACTTGAGGCTGTCGCCGCTGTAACCGGCGGCTTCCAGCGCGGCACGCACGCCATCACGCACGGAGTCCAGCGCCGGGTGCTCGACGATGGAGGTGGCTGCGACTGCTTTGGTCTCGGCGGCGTGGACGCTGAACGGAGTAGCCAGGGTCAGGGCGAGGGCGCCCAGAGACAACCATTGGGTAAGGGATGACTTCATGGTGGATATCCTATCGGGCTCTGCGGCCCTATCTGATTGTTGTGTCCATCACAGTGAAGGATCAGGGGCACGCACCCTGTCGGGCCCGTCGCTGATGCGTTCGCAGGTGTGCTGTGGAGAATATGGGGACAGGCTCGTTTTTGCCAGCAAAGCCGCTGTGTTTGCAACGACTTTTAGGCCAGGAGCTGGACGATCAGCGCAACTGCGCGCGCGCTGGCTGATGCAGGTTGGCTATGCGGGTCGCTGATGCTTCTTCAGCGAGCTAGTTGACCTCGATGCGGCAGTCGAAAAGGTCGGTCGGTTCGGCGTCGGCTTCCCAAGGGCGCTGATAAGCCAGTAGCAGTTGCCCTTGCCCGGCCTCCAGGGCCATGAAGCGCCAAGTGGAAAGGCCTTCGCCGCCTATCAGATTGCTGTCCTGTGTGCTGAAAACTTCGGGGCCAAGGCTTTTCAGAAGCTCGCTCGAAGCTTCCCGCAGTTGCCAGCGATAACCCGTAGCCGGATTGCTCGGCAGGCTGACGATGAGCGTTTGGCCGACGTTCAGGGAGAGCGGACACACACGGTCGTCGCTGACGGAAAGGCTGCTGGGGGGCGTGCTCGAACAGGCACCCAGCATCAGCAGGGATAACGGCAACAGGCAACGGGAGATGGCGAAAGGCATGGTCGTCGGCACCCTTTGAAATACGAAAGGGCAAGGATAGCGGGCATTGCAGCGAAGGCCCAGGCGTGTGGCACCAGGCGCTCTTTTTCACGGGTTTCAGCTGGTCTGAGAGACGAGTTCGTCTGCGAGCTTTCCCTGTGTCCCAAGAAAAGCTCGCGGACAAGCCCATTCTTATCGTGGGTTAGAACAGTACCTTGATCACGTCGGTAAAGCGTTTAGCGAAGTGCACCGTAAGTCCTTCTTTGAGATAGTCCGGCAATTCCTGAAAATCGCCACGATTCGACTCGGGAATGATCAGCTCATAGAGCTTCAAACGCCGTGCGGCGATCACCTTCTCGCGTAGGCCGCCGATGGCTAGCACCTGGCCGGTGAGGGTCAGCTCGCCGGTCATCGCCACGCCTTTCTTCGGCGGCTGGTTGCGCGCCAGGGAGAGCAAGGCGCTGGCCATGCTGATGCCAGCGCTGGGGCCATCCTTTGGTGTGGCTCCCTCAGGTACATGCATGTGGATGAAGGCCTGATCGAAGAAGGTCGGGTCACCCTTGAATTCCTTCACGTGCGCATTGACGTAGCTGTAGGCGATCTCCGCAGATTCCTTCATCACTTCACCAACTTTGCCGGTGAGCTTGAAGCCGCGATTGAGGGTATGGATGCGCGTGGCCTCGATAGGCAGGGTCGCGCCACCCATGCTGTTCCACGCAAGACCAGTGACCACGCCGACACCACTGAGCAACTGCTCCGGGTGCCAGAAGGGCAGCCCGAGGTAACTTTCGATGCTTTTGGGGCCGATCTTGATGGTGCTGTCCGGCTCGTCGAGCAATTTCACCACCGCCTTGCGCACCAGCTTGCCGAGCTGCTTGTCGAGCTGTCGCACGCCGGCTTCCCGAGCGTAGCCCTCGATCAGTGCGCGCAGGGCCGCGTCGTTAATGCTCAGGCGATCCTTCGGCACGCCGGCCTTCTGCAACTGGCGTGGCCAGAGGTGACGCTTGGCAATCTGCAACTTTTCTTCGGTGATATAGCCGGACAGGCGGACGATCTCCATGCGGTCCAGCAGCGGGTCGGGCACTGAGTAGAGGGTGTTGGCAGTGCAGATGAATAGCACCTTCGACAGGTCCAGGCGCAGGTCCAGGTAATGGTCGAGGAAGCCCGCATTCTGTTCGGGGTCAAGGGTTTCCAGCAGTGCCGAGGCCGGATCGCCCTGGTGGCTGTTGCCGAGCTTGTCCACCTCGTCGAGCATGATCACCGGGTTCATCACCTCGACTTCCTTCAGCGCCTGCACCAGCTTGCCGGGCAGGGCGCCGATGTAGGTGCGGCGGTGGCCCTTTATTTCCGCCTCGTCACGCATGCCGCCAACGCTGAAACGATAGAAGGGCCGGCCCAGGGATTCAGCGATGGATTTGCCGATGCTGGTCTTGCCAACGCCGGGCGGGCCGACTAGCAGCACGATGGAGCCGGAGATCTCGCCACGAAACGCGCCGACGGCGAGAAACTCGATGATTCGGCTCTTGATGTCATCGAGCCCCGCGTGGTGTTTGTTAAGTACCTTGCGCGCACGCGCCAGGTCGAGCTTGTCCTCACCGTAGAGGCCCCAGGGAATCGAGGTGGCCCAGTCCAGATAGTTGCGCGTGACGGCGTATTCGGGCGAGCCGGTTTCCAGCACCGAGAGTTTGGCTAGCTCATCGTCGATGCGCTTCTGCGCAGCCGCCGGTACGGTTTTACCTTCCAGGCGCGAGCGGAACTCGTCGGCATCGGCGCTGCGATCATCCTTGGTGATGCCCAGCTCCTGCTGGATGATTTTCAGTTGCTCCTTGAGGAAGAACTCGCGCTGGCGTTCGCCGATCTTGCGGTTGACCTCTCCGGTCAGCTCCTTCTGCAGCTTGGCGACCTCGACCTCTCTGCGCAGCAGCGGCAATACCTTTTCCATGCGCTTGAGCACCGGCACGCTGTCGAGCACGTCCTGCAGTTCATTACCGGGTGCGGTAGTCAGCGCGGCGGCAAAGTCAGTCAGTGGCGAAGGCTCATTGGGGCTGAAGCGATTGAGGTAGTTCTTCAGCTCTTCGCTGTACAGAGGATTGAGCGGCAGCAGCTCCTTGATCGCATTGATCAGCGCCATGCCGTAGGCCTTTACCTCGTCGCGCGGGTCTTCATCGCTCTTGGGGTAATCCACTTCCGCCAGATAAGGCGGCTTGCGCCGCAGCCAGCCGCGAATGCGCACACGGGCCATGCCCTGAGCGACGAACTGCAGTTTGCCGCCCTCGCGCGAGGCGTGATGCACACGCACCATGGTGCCGTGCTCGGGCAGGCTATCGGGGTCGAAGCTGGTCGCATCCTGTGCTGGGTTGTCCGTGAAGAATAGCGCCAGGCGCTGGTGTGGCGTTTTGCCGACCAGCTCCAGCGTCTGCGCCCAAGGCTCTTCATTGACAATAACCGGCAGCACTTGGGCAGGGAAGAACGGCCGGTTGTGGATCGGAATAATGTAGAGCTTGTCTGGCAGGTTTTGGTCTGGCAACACCAAGCCGGTGGCGTTCTGCTCGAAGTCCTGAGTGATCTCGTCGTTCATGCGGCACCTAATCTCAATACATGACCCTTAGATAGGTCTTGTACAAATGATTTCAATTTCTTCCCTGATTAGGTTGCCGCCCGCGTGTTGACGCGTGCTGATGAACGAGGCGCCAATGTCAGTCGTCAGTGATGATGTTCTCGCGCTCATCAATGGCGCCGGCTGCAATCAGGTGTTCGGCCTGCTCTTCGGGAAGGTGGACGCTGATGCTGTCGATATGTGCGACCGACATGCGTGCCTGCGGGTCGGTGGTGATCCGTACATCCATGATCGCGCTGCGATGAGTGGTGCCGTCGCGGGTGGTGGAGCAGGTGCCGGTGGCGGTGTCGATACTGACTGTCATGGTGCCTCCTGATGGCGTTTTAACAGGCTTTTAAAAGCGGGACGAGGTAGGCAAACAAGGCTAAGCAGACGAGAAACAGGAGTTTAGTTTGCTAAACGAGCATGACTCACTCCGTTCTCCCTTCGGGCCGCCCTTAAGCGAGCTAGCAGCAAGCAACTTGCTGAGTCTGTTTTTAACGCAGTATTGCCAACGCAGTTAGCTTTGCGGCGACCTGTTAAGTCGTGTGCGAATCCACGCGACCGCTATCGATCTGACCAGGTTCTGCTCGATACGTTTCCCTTCTAACGCCTCAAGCTCACGGGTTTCCGGCGAAAATACGGTTGAGGCGCTATGCTTTGCAGCAGAGCCGCTGAAAATACACGGGTTGTTTTTTCAGTGAGTGCCAACTTGATCATTCGTTGCCAGGGCCTCGCCCGTATTTGGCCAGTGGATGCGTGACGCCATGGCAACATAAGGAAACCCTAATGAATATGAGCAACCCGACTCTGATCACCTTTGTGATCTACATTGCTGCGATGATTCTCATAGGCTTTATCGCCTATCGCGCTACTCGAAGCTTCGACGACTACATCCTCGGTGGTCGCAGTCTTGGCAGTTTCGTTACGGCACTGTCGGCTGGCGCCTCGGACATGAGTGGTTGGCTGCTGATGGGGCTGCCTGGCGCCATTTTTGTCGCGGGTCTGTCGGAAAGCTGGATCGCCATCGGGTTGATCGCCGGCGCTTGGCTGAACTGGCTGTTCGTTGCAGGTCGCTTGCGGGTGCACACCGAGCACAATCACAACGCGCTGACTTTGCCGGATTACTTCAGCCACCGCTTCGAGGACAACAGCCGCCTGCTGCGCATCTTCTCGGCGCTGGTGATCCTGGTGTTCTTCACCATTTACTGCGCCTCAGGCGTGGTGGCCGGCGCGCGGTTGTTCGAATCTACGTTTGGCATGGAATATGGCACGGCGCTCTGGGTCGGTGCGGCGGCGACCATCCTCTACGTGTTCATCGGTGGCTTCCTGGCGGTCAGCTGGACCGACACCGTACAGGCCACCCTGATGATCTTTGCGCTACTGATCACCCCGCTGTTCGTGATCCTCGCGCTGGGCGACATGAGCGCCACCATGGCGACCATCGAAGCGCAGAACCCGGCGAATTTCGACATGTTCCGCGGCCTGTCCTTCGTGGCGATTATTTCGCTGCTGGCCTGGGGCCTAGGCTACTTCGGCCAGCCGCATATCCTGGTGCGCTTCATGGCTGCCGATTCGGTCAAGAGCATTCCCAACGCGCGTCGCATCGGCATGACTTGGATGATCCTGACCCTGGCCGGCGCGGTGGCGGTTGGCTTTCTCGGCATTGCCTATTTCGCCGATCATCCCGAGCTGGCCGGACCGGTCAGCGAAAACGGTGAACGGGTCTTCATGGAGTTGGTGAAGATTCTCTTCAATCCCTGGGTCGCCGGCGTGATTCTCTCAGGCGTTCTCGCTGCCGTGATGAGTACGCTCAGCGCCCAGCTGTTGGTGAGCTCCAGCGCATTGACACAGGACTTCTACAAGGCCTTCCTGCGCAAAGGTGCTTCGCAGCGCGAACTGGTCTGGGTTGGCCGCGGCATGGTGCTGCTGATTGCGCTGATTGCCATCAGCATCGCTTCCAACCCAGACAGCAAGGTGCTGGGGCTGGTGTCCTATGCCTGGGCCGGCTTCGGTGCTGCGTTCGGTCCGGTGGTGCTGATCTCGCTGCTGTGGAAGCGCATGACCCGCAACGGCGCATTGGTAGGCATGCTGGTCGGAGCCATCACCGTGGTGGTCTGGAAGGAATTCATCGGCCTGGGCCTGTACGAGATCATTCCCGGCTTCCTATTCGCAAGCATCGCCATCTACGTCGTCAGCCTGATGGGCAAGGAGCCCGCCGCCAGCATTCAGCAGCGGTTCGAGACGGCAGATGCGGAGTACCGTGCGGGTTGATCCCCACCACTACCGGCTCCTTTTCCCGAGCCGCTGACGGTTCGGTGAACGCTGACAAGGCCCTTTAAGGGCCTTGTTTTCTTTCTGCTTACTTTCATTAAAGCTGTTCCGGCCGCGCCGCTGCGCGGGCCCGTATAAATCTTGATTTAAGAGTTTAAATGTTACGATATAACATGATAGATTCTCCGCCGCTTTTCTGACCGCCTGACAGCGCGGTCGTCATTTTCTGGAGAATCACATGACACAGAAGCCTCATCCCCTGGCCTGGGCCGTCAGCCTGGCTCTCATTCCGGGCGCATGGGCCGCAGAGCCGGTCGAACTCGACTCCGTGGTCGTCAGCTCCAGCGCGCTTGGTCGGCAAAGCCACGAGATGACGCTGCCGACGTCTGTGCTGGAAGGCGACGCGCTGGTGCGGCGCCGCGAAGCCACCCTTGGCGAAACACTACAGGGCGTGCCTGGCGTACATGCCAGTGGCTTCGGTGCTGGGGCTTCACGACCGGTGATTCGCGGGCTCGATGGCGCTAGGGTGAAGGTGTTGAGCGATGGCGTGGAATTGCTCGACGCATCGACCATCAGCCCGGACCATGCGGTGGTCAGCGAGCCTCTGCTGGCCGAGCGTATTGAAGTGCTCAAAGGTCCGGCGGCGCTGCTGTATGGCGGCGGAGCGATTGGCGGGGTGGTCAATGTGATTGACCGCAAGGTGCCGACTTATGTGCCTGAGAAAGGCTACGAGGGTGAGCTGGAGTTGCGTGCCAACAGCGCCGCCAATGAAAGCGCCGGTGTGTTCGGCATCACCGCTGGCACCGGCAATTTCGCCGTGCGCGCAGAAGGTGCCAAACGGCAGGCCGACGAATACGAGATTCCCGGCTCGCCGAATAAGCAGGCCGGCTCCTACAACGACACCGACACCTTTACTCTCGGCGCCAGCTTCATCGGTGAGCGCGGTTACCTCGGCGCAGCCTATACCGAGCAGAACAACCGCTACGGACTGCTGGCCCATGAACATGCCGACTGCCACACCCATGGCAGCGACTGGCACTGTGGTGGACATGGCCATGGTCACGATTATGATCACGAGGATGAAGGCGTGCCCTATGTGGATATGCAGCAGAAGCGCTGGGATCTGCGCGGGGAGCTGAACGATCCGCTCCCGGGCTTCGAGCTGGCGCGCCTGCGCCTAGGGCGCAGCAACTATCAGCATCAGGAAATCGAAGGCGGCGAAGTGGGGACGCGCTTCGACAACGATGCCACCGATGCGCGTCTGGAACTCACCCATCAGCCGCTGTTCGGCTGGCGTGGCGTGCTCGGTGGACAAACCCTGCGTCGCAACTTCGAAGCGGCCGGCGAAGAGGCGTACGTACCGCCGACCCTGACCCGCAACCACGGCTTGTTCCTGCTGGAGGAATACACCGCTGGCGCCTGGCGCTACGAGCTGGGCCTGCGCCACGAATGGCAGGATATCGACGCTGACGGCCAGCGAGATACCAGCCACAGCGGTACGTCGGTTTCAGCTGGTGCGATCTGGACCTTCGCTCCGCAATACTCGCTGGGATTCTCCCTGTCACGTTCCCAGCGCCTGCCCACGGCTGAAGAGCTTTACGCCTACGGCCCTCACGCCGCCAGCCGCACGGTAGAGCTGGGTAACATCGAACTGGACGAGGAAACCTCGCACAACGCCGAGCTCACCCTGCGCAAGTTTGCCGGCCGCACCACCTTCACGTTCAGCCTGTTCCGCAATCAGGTCAATGACTTCATCTACGCGGCGGATACCGGCAACGACATCGGCGGCGGTTACCGCGAAATCGAATACCGCCAGCAGGACGCGGTGCTTACCGGAGCCGAGGGCGAGGTGCGCTTCCAGGTGACCGACGCCACCGCTTTTACTCTGTTCGGTGACCATGTGCGCGGCAAACTGCGCAATGGCGGCGGCGATCTTCCACGTATCCCGGCGGACCGTCTGGGCGTGCGCCTCGATCAGAGCTTCTCACCTGCGCTCAGCGGCCAACTTGAGTTCTACCGGGTACAGCGCCAGGACGAACTGGCCATTTATGAAACCGAAACCGGTGGCTACAACATGCTTGGCGCGGGGCTGAGCTATGCCGGCTCGTTGAAGCAGGGCGACTACCTGATCTACCTCAAGGGCAACAACCTGCTGGACGAGAAGGCTCGTCAGCACACGTCCTTTATCAAAGACGAGGTATTGCTGCCGGGGCGCAATCTGACGGTGGGGGTACGGCTGGCGTTCTGATAGCGCGTGCGTAGGGTGGACAACGCGAAGCTTGTCCACCGTTTCCCTGCCAGCGAATAACCGGACAACCAGCGGTGCTACGGTGGATGTAAAAAACGACATCCCCCCCTACGACGGTACGCCGATGATCACGCTGGAGGCCTTGAAGATCGCCGTGACGCTTTCGCCCTCGGCTAATTCAAGCGTGCGGCAGCTTTCATTGGTGACGATGGCCGCGAGCGTAGCGCCGCCCGGCAGGTCCAGCACCACCTCGGTGTTCACCGCGCCGGGGTGGATGCGTGCAATGCAGCCGCTCATGCGATTGCGAGCCGAGAAGCGCACGCCGTCTTCGTCGCGGACCAGGATGACCGATGAGGATTTCACTAACGCCAAGGCTTCCGCACCGTGCCGCAAGCCCAGCTCTAGCGTGCTTTCGTGCGTGACGGTGGCGATGATGGTCTGCCCGCCGGCAATAGCCAGCTCGATTTCATCGTTGACCGCCCCGGTTGTCACACGGACGACCTGGCCGTGGAACTGGTTACGGGCGCTGGTTTTCATGGCCATCCTGCGAATCAACAAATAGTCATCGGCAATGCCTGTGGCCTGCCGGCTCAGTTGCTCGACGAAGCGCAGATGCTCGCGCTCGATCAGGCGAAAGTTCTCCACCAACTGTTCACCGCGCTGGGTCAGGCGCGTACCGCCGCCGCCCTTGCCACCGGCAAGGCGCTCCATCAACGGCTCACCAGCCAGATTGTTCATCGCATCGATGGCATCCCAGGCGGCTTTGTAACTCATGCCTATTGCTTTGGCGGCCTGGGTGATGGAGCCGCATTCGGCGATCTTGGCGAGCAGGGCAATGCGCTGCTCGCCACCGAAGCGCTCACCGTCGACGGTCAGCCAGAGCGAGCCGTGCAACTCCATGGGGCGGTTGGTTGGTTTCATCGCTTCAGCTCCCTCTCAGGTTTTCGAGACGGCCCTCATTTATGTTCAGCACCTCGTCGCCGAAGACCTCGGCGTCCTCCCGATCATGGGTGATCAGCAGCATGGGTACCTGCAGGCGTCGCTGTAACTCGTCCAGTTCGCGGCGCATATGGCTGCGCAGCGTGGAGTCCAGCGCGGAAAAAGGCTCGTCCAGTAATAGCGCTTTAGGCTTTGCAACCAGCGCCCGAGCGAGAGCGGTGCGCTGGCGCTGGCCACCGGACAGCTCTTCGGGCAACTGGTCGGCGACCGTACGTAGCTGGAAGGCGTCCAGCCAATATTCGACTGTGTCGTTGTGCTGGCTTGAGCGAGGGTTGAGCAGCCCGTGAGTCATGCCGAAGGCGATGTTCTGTCGCACGCTCAGGTGAGGGAACAGCGCATAGTCCTGAAACACGTAAGCCATTTTGCGTTGCTGTGGCGCCAGGTTGATCTTCGCGTTGGCATCGAACAGCGTCGTGTCATCCAGGCGGATATGCCCGCGATCAGGTCGCATCAGGCCCGCAATGGATTTCAGCAGCAGACTCTTGCCCGAACCGGATGGCCCGAGGATGACCAGCCGCTGGCTGCTGCTGCGAAAGCCCAGTTTCAGCTCAAAGGTGCGCTTGCCGGAGGTCAGGGTCTTGGCGATATCGATATCAAGCAGCACGTGCAACCTCCGTCAGCGATTGGCGATGCGGCCGGGAGCAAGGCGACCGGCTGCCAGCAGGACGGTCACGCAGACCAGCGAGGTAATCAGCACCAGGGTGTTGGCCACATCGTCCTGTCCGGCCTGCACGGCTTCGTACACCGCAATCGACAGCGTCTGCGTCTTGCCGGGAATGCTGCCTGCTACCATCAGGGTCGCGCCAAACTCGCCCAGCGCACGGGCGAACGCGAGCAGTACGCCGGCCAGAATCCCGCGCCAGGCCAGCGGCAAGGTCACTCGAAAGAAGATTGCCAGCTCCGAAACCCCCAGCACTCGTGCGGCGTTTTCCAGTTGCCCGTCCACGCCCTCGAATGCCGCCCGCGCGGGTTTGAATACCAGTGGAAAGGCGACGATGGCGGCGGCGATCACGGCGCCCTGCCAGGTAAAAATCAGGGTGATGCCGAACGTATCCTGCAACCAGGCACCAAAGGTACTGCGCCGTCCCAGCAGCACCAGCAGGTAATAACCCAGCACGGTGGGCGGCAGCACCATCGGCAGGGTCAGCAGGGTGTCGAGCAGGTCGCGACCGGGAAAGCGCAGACGCGCCAGCAGAAATCCCGTGGCGGTCCCCAGCACCAGAGTGATCGCCGTGGCAAAGCCGGCGACCTTGAGCGAGAGGGCAAGTGCTGTCCAGGCCGATTCCATGTTCTTCTCAGGCCGAGTTCAGGGTTTCAGAAAACCATGCCGGGCAAGAATTTCCTGTCCGGCGGGTGACTGCACATGGGCGATGAAGCGTTTGCCTTCCTCGGCATTGGCGCTGTCGCCGAGCTGGGCAATCGGGTAGCTGATCGCTACATCCAGTGGTACGGCGAAGGCAACCTTCACCTTGTCTTTCATGATGTGGGCGTCGGTGGCATAGACGAATGCCGCTTCGACCTCGCCTCGGGCTACGTAATCCAGCGATTGGCGTACGTTCTGGGTATTGATCGTCTTGGCCTGCATGGCTTCCCAGAGATTGGCCGCTTCCAGGGCGCGTTGGCTGTATCGGCCCACGGGGACGCTGGCCGGATTGCCAATGGCGACCCGTTCGACGGCGGGTTGCTGCAGATCGGCCAACTGCGCAAGCTGGATCCGGCTGTCGTTGGGCACGATCAGCACCAGCGCATTCTGGGCGAAATCCTCACGGGTTCCGGCTGCAAGCAGGTTCCGCTCGGCTGCCATGTCCATCGTCTCCTGATCGGCGGAAGCGAACACGTCTACCGGCGCGCCCTTGGCCATCTGTTGCAGCAGTGCTCCGGAAGCAGCGAAATTCAGCAATACCTTGGCGTCTGGATATTCGGCTTCGTAATTGCGGGCGATTTCCTGAAAGGCATTGGTCAGGCTGGAGGCGGCTGAAACCGTCACTTCGCCTGCCTGGGCCAGACCACAGGAAAACGCCAGGGCAATACCGACTCGTTTGACCCACGAAATACGCATGACTTTCTCCGGTGCATGATAATTTTGGCGCTATATAAGCACTTGTATAGCGCCTAAGGAAATAGCCTACGAAGAAAATGACTGGAATCGGGGGTATCGCATGATGTGGTGACTTGAGCCGGTTAAGTGCTCGCAGGACAAGTCCAGTTGCCGGATATCAAGCGCGACGCTGTGCGTTGGCATGCTCGCGGAAACGATAAAGCCCTGTAAAAACAGGGCTTTATCTATGCGATTCTGGAGCGGGCGATGGGAATCGAACCCAATTATTACTCCTGCTTTATTCACCAGTGTCGTGCATTGCTTGCCTTCTGGCTTTTCGGGTTCCGCTTATCTCGGCATTATCCCGCTCTGTTTTCGACACTTTATCGACACGTCTGCCCTGCTGTTTAGTTCCGGTTGTCCAGCTGGTAGCGCATTTTGCATTCGCGTCGCTGGATGCTTCCTTCTTTGCCAAAGTAAGAGCATGCCCAGTTTTCTGGGCGGTCTTCTTTGCCCACTACCACGATTTCTTTCCTTGCACTGGTCGTTTCTGATTTTCGGGCGGAATCGTTTAGCGTTGTCGGTGGCGGCAAACTGTTTACGGCTCCGCGCCGCTCGTAGTTCTGATCGTTGAACGATGTTTGCCGCTGCTCTTGTCTGCGTGCTTGTGCTTCCTTCGAAGCTTGCTCAAACCATTCAATTTCTGATTGGCTGAGTTCTCGTTGAGCTGTTGCCCTGATCGGTGCTGGTGACGGTACTGATGGTGCGGTTCGGTATGGCTCGGGGTTCTTAGCTGGTTGTGCCTGTTCTTGGTTGAACCATGGTGTGCCGCTTACGTGAACGCCTTTCTTGATCTGGTCGATATCGACCGCGATAGGTTTCGCGAACATCATCATTGTTGCGCAGAAGACTGCAGAACCTATTCCCATGATCGCCACGAAACGCCATGGACCGGGTTTCTTCGGGGTGCGTAGATGCTCGGGCATGTCCTCTATTTCAGCTTTCATGTCTTGCTTCCTTGCTCATTTCTCCGGGCGTGCCAGCGCCTAGCCACTTCTGTCGTTATCGCTATACCGCGTTTTGATTGGGCAAGTTTCGGTTTGCTTCGTCGTAATCGGGGCTCGTTTGTCCGCACTCCGGCGCGATTTGGCCACTCGCCAGCCATAGAGCGTATTGCGGGAAAATCTTGATCGTCGCTTCGATTTCGGCGTCTGTAAGGCGTGCCTTTCCGCTGCGGATGTTTCCCCAGCGGTAGCGGTCGATGCCTGTCTCCTTTTCGAACCAGACGCTGGTTCTCTCTTTATCGAAAAGGCTTATAAGTCTGTCTTTTATCATTCCAAAACGATCTACTTAGTAGCTTGTACTTAGTACTCACTGTGACATACTTCGTCCTGACTTAGTAAATATTACTTAGTTCAGTCGGCCTAAACAAAGGCGAGTATAGCGGAGTAAAGCGGAATGGAAACGGACGGACTCGATACCCAAAAGCTCTATGGGGCACCTCCTTTGATGCCTTGGCAGTCCTTTGCTGACTGGATTGGCATGTCGGACGAACCGGGTGTTGTCCGTTCGTGGATTGATCGCGGCTATGTGCCCAGCGTCAAGGTAGGCAAGCGCGTGATGGTCAACGTCGCTCTGCTGACTCGTGATCTGCTTGAAAAGGAGGGCCAGTAATGAACCCTTCATCCGCCGAGGGCATGACGTATGAGCCTGTCACGGTATCTGCGCCTATCTCATGCTCTGGATTGCGACTGCTCTGTCTGCTGGTCCCGTCGCGAACTGGTGAAACCCGCTCGCTCCCAGTCCACACATTGCGACCAATGCCGCCCCGCGTCGGTCCGGTTGGTCGATGGTCGATGGCAACTGACCCCGCGTTCGTTCTGCGCGAAACACACTCCACCCGACCGGCCGCCCAGGTACTGGCACGTTATTCACGACAGCGGCAAAGCAACGCCGTATGTGCCGATCCGCGAACCGTTCCAGCTGGTGGGGTGAGCTATGTACGTTGATCGTCCTCATTGGATCGTTGTAGGTGACTGTATCTGCTGCGGTGACACGCTGATCGTCGATTGCCGCGACTTCAAAAACGTCGACATTCCCGATATTTGCATTTGCGACCACTGCCGTTCGCTGCCGTGCAATGCGCCGATTGTGGCCCGTGTCGATGGGGGTGCTGAATGATTCGCGCCTCGTTCGGCCTCCCAGGCGACGGCATGACGCTTTTCGCTCTGCCTGCAAGCCCCGTACATGGCCATGTCCAGTCAAGGGCGGTAGGTCAGTTTTTCGCAATGCTTCACCGCGAAAAAGTTAGCTGCCGGGCGCAGCCTTCACCCTTGACCCTGCACGAACAGAAAAAGCCTCTGCTCTGGAGTGTGGGGAAAGCTTTTCTCCCCGCGCTCCTGAGCCCTCGGCGGCAAGAGTGGGATGACAAGGGCAAAGCCCTTGGTGTTGATCTTGCGATAAGGATCGTTACCCGAAGGGCCAAGACAAACAGCTTTATCGTTTGGCTTGGTTTGCGAAGCAAATAGAGCCTGGCCCGAAGGGATCGCCCAACTAGTTAAACGAATACTGCACTTCAAGTAAGAGAAACCCCAGCAGGAACAGCGAAAGCAACCTGATAGGAAAGCTCAGCTTGAAGAACGCAAAACAGCGCAACTAAGCGCGAACAATTGGAGAAACAAAACATGGCACGTTCAACAATGGAAGTCGCTTTTCTTGGTACTCAACGCTTCGACGGTGAGGGCGGCGTTAAATATATCAAGCTGTTCTACGGCGACGAGCCGGACGGTAAAACCGAACATGGTCTGTCCATCATTGGCATGTCTGCTGCTGATGAAGTTGCCGATGAAGTGTTTGCTGCTGGCCAGAACTTCGCTCCCTTGGAAACAGTACGTGTTCATTTCGAAATCGCTCGTGGCGGCCAGAACAAAGGCAAAAACCTCGTTCTGCACGTCGAGTCGGTAAAACCACGCAATGCAACCGAAGCGCCCCGCGCATCGGCTGCACAGCCCCAGGCCAAGGCGTAACGGGGTAGGAGGCGGCAATGCTCATACATGATCGAGTTATCTGCGACTGCTGCGGCTGCGATATGGGCAAGGTCATGTGCCTGCCCGCTCCGCAAAGCGACCTGATCCCTGATCTGAACTTGCCGCCTCACTTCGCAGTTTGTCCTGATTGCGAGCCTTTGGAAGATACCGCCGAACTCGTTGAGGTCGGCCAATGAATTTTCTCGTCTGTGATGCTGATTGGTTGCAAGGGGCTGGCGGCTCGCCTGTTTGCTCTGGGCAACTGATCACTGTCACAACTGAGGAAATGCGGGGCTTGTCCGGCTCCGCTTTAACCTGGGATCAAGTTTCCGAACTACAAGGCGAAGTGCTGGTTTTGTTTGCTCTGGTGTTTGGCTTCTTGGTTCTTAAAAAACTCCTGTGATATCGAGGTCACATTATGAAAATGCTTAAAAAGGTTGGTCTGGGTGCCGTAGCTGCTGCTTCGGCTTTTGCTGGCTCCGTTTATGCTGCTGTTCCAACTGACGCTACTGCTGCTCTTACCGAAGCCGGTACTGATGTAGGCACTATCGGCTGGGCCGTCTTCGGCGTGATTATCGCTGCAATGGCCTTCAAGTACATGCGCCGTGCGCTGTAACTGATCGCTGCACTTTCACAAGTGCCGAAGCAACTAAACCCCGCTCCGGCGGGGTTTTCTTTTCCAAGGATTCGCCCAATGAATTACGAATTGTATGTGCTGATAGTTACTACGTTTGCGTTTTATCTTGTGTTCTTTGGGCGGCTTTGAATATGAAAAGGATGCTTCTGATATTGCTGGCTGCGGGGCTTTGGCATTCTGCTGCTAGTGCGGAGGATTATTACTGGCAATCTGGCCAGACTGGTCTTAGATACTCTTCTGCTACGGCTCTCTGTCAAGCTTGGGTTGGTGATACTGCTTATTATCGATTGGGGAAAATGGTATTCCCCAGTCCGGATACAGTTCAATGTTATAGAGTGCGCCTTTCCGATAGTTTTGAAGAGTATAGGTCTGGTGGATTTCGTGGCGGCTCTTCATGTCCTGCAGGCTCCGAATACAACCCCACTACCGGCGAATGCGTAGCGCCTGAAGAGGATGAGTGTCTGCCTACTCGCGGCGACCGTATTTCCCATCGGCATAAACTTGGTGAAATTAACCTTGGTGCTATCGCAACGACTCCGCCTCCTGCAACTATCTGTCAAGCGTCTTGCCGTTACTCTGATTACGAATTAGATGGAAAGCCTTATCGCTTTGTTTCCGGCGATCCGTCTGGTGCTTGGGCTAATTTCTTTTACTTCGGCGATGGTGTTTCTTGTACTGCCGGTGATACTGAATCGGATGCGCCTGATAGTGGCAAGCCAAAAGCTGATAGTGACAAGAAATGCACGAATCGTGTTTGTTTAACAGTCGATGAATCTGGCAATTGCCAGACGTTCACTTATTCCTGCACTGAAACCCAGACCTATACAGATCCCGGCAAAATGGATTGCGACTTTGGCGAATTCAACGGCTCGTCGGTTTGTGTCCCCAACTCCCCATCTCCGCAGCAGACGGAAAAAGAGGTCACGACTGAGGTTGAAGAAAAGCACAACCCGGACGGCTCAACTGAAACGACTACTACCACAACCACAAACACGACAAATTGCAGCGGCGTAGGTGCGTGCTCAACTACGACTACAACCAATGTTTCGACCAGCAATACTAATGGTGATGGTTCGGATGGTGGTAGTTCTTCGACTTGTACCGGTGCTGATTGTAAGGATGGCGAAGGTAAGAGTCAGGCCGAACGCGAAAAGCAGGAAAAAGAGGAGGAGGAGAAGCAAGGTTCGGTCAGTGGTGAGTCGTGCGATGCGACCGTTTCTTGTGAGGGCGATGCGGTCCAGTGCGCAATCCTTCGCCAGCAAAAGGAAATGCGATGTGAGGCTGAAAAGCAGGCGGATTTCGAAAGTAACAAAACGGATATCGAAGGTCTCTTTGAAGGCGAGAAGTTTCAGCTGGATCAGACTGAGATTGCCGCTGAAGGCTTTATAAACACTGCTGGCCGGTTCCTTCCGGCTAATGGTTGTCCTTCACCTGAGAATATGAATCTGCGTCTTAATGGCGGTCGTTCGTTTGAGTTGAACTATGAACCGCTTTGTCAGGCTGCTAGTGACCTTTCGTGGTTGATTGTATCCATCGCTTCTCTTCTCGCCGCGCTTTACGTCGGTCGTTCCTTTGGAGGTTCCTAATGCACTTTTATTATCTTGCAATACTGTTCCTGACCATCGTTACGCCTATCGTGAAAATGGTTCTGAAAATGCTCGGGATTGGAATTGTTAGCTATGTCGGGATCAATCTAATTATCGGTCAGGCAAAAGATTATGTTCTGTCCAATCTAGGCGGGGCTGGTCAGTCTATCCAGATGATTCTTGGTCTTGCTAAGTTTGATGTTGCCATCAATATCTACTTTGCTGCGATCACTACGCGCTTTGTCTTGGTCGGGATGGACAAACTGACTGGTCGCATGACTAAAGTTGGCAACGTCGGCACACTTGAGGCATAACCATGCTCTATATCAGAACTGGTAAGATGGGTCACGGCAAAACGCTTAATACCATCCGGGAAGTTGATATTTACGCACATTCTGCCGGACGCATTGTTTATTACCATAATATCAATGGTCTTAAGCCCGAAACGCTCAAGGCTCAGTGGTTTGAGTTTGAAGACCCTGAAAAGTGGTTCGGGCTGCCGGATGATGCGGTCATTGTCGTTGATGAGGCTCAAAACTGGTTCGGTGTAAGAGACCCTCGGACCCGTCCTCCTGAGCATATAACCCGATTTGAAACCATGCGTCATCAGGGGCATGAGGTTCATCTTGTTACTCAAGACCCGCGCCAGCTCGATGTGAATGTACGCCGGCTTTGTAATGGCCACATTCATTACTGGCGGGTTTTCAAGTCGTCGCAGCTGATCCGCTTTGAGTCGGAAGTCGTTGTTGAAAAGGTTGAGGTTAAAAGTAGTTTCAAGGATGCGGACAAAAAAACGCTGCGTCTCGATAAAAACTACTTCACCGCTTATACCAGCACCAACGCTAAGCACCATTTTCAGACCAAGCTGCCGACAAAGTTTATCCTGGCTGCGCTCGTGATTATCGTTGCTGCTGTATTGGTCTACCGGGTGTATGGGCGTTATACAGAAGGGGCTGCGGACGGGGCTGCTGCTGAATCATCCGGCTCCGGCCAGTCTGTGGGGGTTGTTGATTCTGTCAGGTCCACGGTTGGTGGCCTGCTTAATCCTATCGGTGCTTCCGGTCCTGCTGATATGCCTCTCACGCTGGGCCAGTACCTAGAAAATCGTGCGCCAAGGGTTCGCGACATTCCGGCCTCTGCGCCTATCTATGACCAGCTCGCCACGCCTCAGACTTTCCCTAGGCCTGTCTGTATCGCCTCGTCTGATTCGCGATTACTGGCGCGGAATCGTCCTCGTATGGAAGTTGAGTTCCATGAAGGCTCGTTAATGGGCTGCCGGTGTAATACCCAGCAGGGCACTCGCCTTGATGTTTCTTTCCAGTTCTGTATTTCGGTAGTCGAAAACGGCTATTTCGACGACACACGTCCTGATTCTGGCTCTCTCTCTTCTGAGCGTAGTCAGCAGCGTCATGATCCGCCTCCGTCTTTCCAGTCCGCAGAATACGTTCCTAGGCCCATTACAACCGTTGGCGGCAATAAGCCGGGGCATTTGTGGTGATTGCAAAACGGGGCGTCTCGGCCTGCGCCGGTCACGTCGAGCGAGGCACGAGCCGGCGGCACGGCGCAGCGCCGGTGACGTCCCTGTAACACGTCATATAAACAGAATTAACAGTTCGCAATATTCAGCAGTGTTTGGAGTTTTTGAAATGGCGAAGGTTACCGATTTGAAGCGTTTGAACCTGGATGGCTCTGTCGATCCGCTTGGCCGTATTTTTGTTGATCCGTCTACGGCTGCAATTGCCGATCTGTCGAAGGTTCGTCTGCTGCGTTGTGGTGTCGATACGGTTCGCCAGTTGTACCGTGGCCTGATCCGTCCTGAAATCATGGTGCTTTTTGAGAAACCGGGCTCGATGGTCGAGTTTGCTGGTCAGGTTTGGCACTCCGGTCGCGTCGGCCGGGATTCCGGTTATCAGTACAAACTGCAAAATGCTGACTTGGGCTTTGTCCTGCTAGTCAAAAACTTCAACGCAAAGCTTGAATCCATTGGCGCTCACCTGAAGATCGAGGTATCGCCTCACGCGATTGAGGCCATGTCGCCTGAGCGTCTTCAGGAACGCATGGATTACTACGCTGCTGCTGTCTTGACCCATCGTGAGCGTAATCAGTGTGCTGTGCATCTTGCTCTTGACCTGCAAGGGTGGAAGCCCCCTGTTGATCTAGTCGCTCGGATGCACTGCCGGGCTCGCAATCACCGCGATATTTCCGGCATCAATGAAATTCAGTGGGCAATGAAGTCGAGCGTTTATGGGCGTGGCGAAACCTCCATGTTTGGCTCTGCTGGTGGTGTCCAGCTCTGCATTTACAATAAGACCGAACAGGCTCGTGCTACCGACAAGCTCGACTACTGGCAAGGCGTATGGCGTGCCCGTGATTCGTTCGATCCTGCTGATCCGCAAAACTATGATCCGGCTGCTGACGTGTGGCGTGTCGAGCTGCGTTATCACCATTCTGTTATCCAGCAATTCGCTAGCGGCTCCGTCGATACGCAAAGCGGCGCTGTGATTGAAACTGATTCGTTCTCTGAGTTTTCGGCGCACCTCGACGGCCTCTGGCGCTACGGTCTGCGTCAATTCAAGCTCCTGCGTCGCCCTGGGCAATACGAGCCTATTTGGACCCTGATTCGCGATGACGTGCGGGTAGATCTGCCTGTCAACTCACTGGTAGATCAGACCGAATACAAGCGTTCCTATAAGACCGCTGCGGGCTTCTCCGGCAAAAACGTGGAACTGTTCTTGGGAAACTTCATTAGCCTGCTCGCACGGGAGCGCGTAGGCGCAAAAGTCGCTTTTGATCGTCTGAAGGAATGGGAATGCTGGCCGGTGATTCGCGATCACTATGCCGCGAAGGAAATGAGTGAGCGGGATCTGTACAAGCACATAAAGAACCTTTTGCAGGAACGGCATGTGCGGTGGGGACGGGCGATCTAATGGCGATTGAGCAACTGGCGGATGGTCGCTGGAAGGTCGATGTCGAGCCGGTCAAGGGCAAGCGCTTCCGTAAGACGGTCAAAACGAAAGCTGAAGCATTGAGGTTTGAGGCTACCTGCCGGGCCAAGGTTATCGACTCTCCTGAGTGGGCACCAAAACCGAAGGATCGTCGCAAGCTGTCTGAGTTGTTTTCTCGTTACTACGATCTGCACGGCCATACCTTGGCCGACTCCAAGCGTTTAAAACAGGTGCTTGCGAATATTGCCCGCGATCTCGGTGATCCGGTGGCCGTCAAGTTTTCTGCAGACATGTTCTGCACGCTTCGTGGTCGCCAGTTGGCCGATGGCATCAAGGGCAAGACGTTGAATAACCGCCTCGGCTATGTGAAGTCGGTTTTTAACGAACTGTATCGTCTGGGGGATATCGACTATCCGAACCCTTTGTCGAAGGTTCGTCCGTTGCGACTGCAGGAAAGGGCGTTGTCTTTTCTATCTCGCGAACAGGTCTCCGAGCTGCTGCACGTATTCGACCATTACCCTGATTGCAGGCACTTGGCCTTGATTGCTCGCGTTTGCTTGGCTACTGGCGCTCGCTGGGGTGAGGCTCAAGGCTTGGTCCCTGCCAGGGTCAAGAATGGCGCTGTAACCTTCGCCAATACAAAGTCTAGGCGGACTCGGACCATCCCGATTGCTCCCGCTCTGGAAAGCTTGCTGCTGGTTTACTTCAAGGAATGCGGCCCGTTTCCGAACTGTATCCGGCATTTCAGTCGGGTCTTGGCGTCAACCTCGATTACGCTTCCTGCTGGTCAGGCTACTCATGTACTGCGTCATACGTTCGCAAGTCACTTTGTCATGGGTGGCGGCAACATCCTCACGCTGCAAAAGGTGTTGGGTCATGCGTCCGTCACGATGACCATGCGCTATGCCCATTTATCGCCCGATCACCTTCAGGATGCCTTACGGCTGAACCCGATTTTCGACACTTTATCGACACCTTCAAACGTCGAAAATGAAAAAGCCCTGTAAAAACAGGGCCTTAGCATTTCGAATTTGGAGCGGGCGATGGGAATCGAACCCACGGCTCTAGCTTGGGAAGCTAGGGTATTACCATTATACGACGCCCGCGCAGGGAGGCTTTGTACCAGAAGGTCGGTTGGAACTGAAGCGCTTTCCGATTGGGTGGCGAAGAATCAGATCAGGGCGGTTTCGGCCGAGGTCAGTGAGCGGTAGCGGCCGGGCTGCAGATTGTCATCCAGGACTAGTGGCCCCATGCGTTCGCGGTGTAGGCGGGTGACCTTGTTGTTGAAGTAGCCGAACATGCGTTTGACCTGATGGTAGCGGCCTTCGTGCAGGGTAAGTCGGGCCTGGCGCGGGCCGAGCAGCTCGAGCTGGGCGGGGCGGGTGGTGAGGTTTTCGAAGCGAAAATACAGACCTTCGGCGAAGCGGTCGACACAGGCGGGGTCGATCGGGTCTTCGGTTTCCACATGGTAGGTTTTGCCCAGCAGACTTTCGGGTTGGGTCAGGCGGCGCGACCACAGGCCGTCGTTAGTGATGATCAGCAACCCTGTGGTGTTGAAGTCCAGGCGGCCGGCGATATGCAGTTCGGCTTTGTCGGGCTCGTCAAACAGGTCTAGGACAGTTGGGTGCTGCGGATCGGAGGTGGCGCTGACGCAACCGGCGGGCTTGTGCAGCATAAAGAAGCGTGCGGGTTTGCCGGCCTGCAGCGTCTGGCCATCAAGCGTCACGTAGTCGAACACACGGATATCGCACCTGCCGTCACGCACTGATTGGCCGTTTACCTCAACTCGACCTGACGCCACCAGCAGGCGTGCCTGGCGATGGCTACAGTCGGGCAGGTTGGCGATAAAGCGGTCGAGGCGCATCAGGTAGTTTCAGGTGGCTCGGCGCGAGCGCAACGGGCACAAAGGCAGGCTTTGTCCCGGTCGCTGGCTGGTATGCGTTCCAGGTTTTGCGCGGCGATCTCGACCCCGAAGCACCAGCACGGCTGATCGGCGGTTGCCGGATCGCTTTGCCCGCACTGGTTCGACTGCCCGCACAGCGGGCAGCGAGTGGGGTCCGTGGCGATGGTTGTCACTTCACTCGCTGGCCGGGCTTGGCACCGCTGTCGGGGCTGAGCAGGTAGATCTCTTCGCCGCCTGGGCCTGCTGCAAGCACCATCCCTTCGGATACGCCGAACTTCATCTTGCGCGCCGCCAGGTTGGCAACATACAGCGTCAGCCGGCCTTCCAGCTTGCTCGGGTCGGGGTAGGCGCTCTTGATGCCGGAGAAGACGTTGCGCTTGGCATCGCCGATATCCAGGGTCAGACGCAGCAGCTTATCGGCACCTTCGACGAACTCGCATTTCTCGATCAGAGCAATACGCAGATCGACCGCTGCGAACTGGTCGAAGGTGATTTCGGCAGCCAATGGGTCTTTGGTCAATTCGCCATTCCCTGCGGGTGCTTCGCTTTCGCTGGCGGCCAGATCTTCCTTGGAGGCTTCCACCATGGCTTCGATCTTGGCCGGCTCGATACGGGTCAGCAGCGGCGTGAAGGCGTTCAGTTGATGGTTGGTCAGCAGCGTCTGATGATCATCCCAGCGCAACGGTTCGACGTTGAGGAAGCGCTCGGCGTCTGCGGCAAGGTTCGGCAGCACCGGCTTGAGGAAGATCACCAGCTGGCGGAACAGGTTGATACCGGTGGCGCAGATCGCCTGCACTTCGGCCTGCTTGCCTTCCTGCTTGTTCAGCGCCCAGGGTGCCTTGTCGGCAATCCAGGCGTTGGCGCGGTCGGCGAGGGCCATGATCTCGCGCATGGCGCGGGCGAAGTCGCGGCTTTCGTAAGCTTCGGCAATGGACGGTGCAGCGGTGCGGAAAGCGTCGGTCAGCTCCGGTGCAGCGTTCTCCGCAACCATCACACCGGCGTTGCCCTTGTGGATGAAGCCGGCGCAACGGCTTGCAATGTTGACCACCTTGCCGACCAGGTCCGAGTTGACCTTCTGCACAAAGTCTTCGAGGTTGAGGTCCAGGTCATCCACGCCGCGGCCAAGTTTGGCTGCGTAGTAATAGCGAAGATACTCGGGGTTCAGATGATCGAGGTAGGTGCGTGCCTTGATAAAGGTACCGCGCGACTTGGACATCTTCTGCCCGTTCACTGTCAGGTAGCCGTGCACATTGACGGCGGTCGGCTTGCGGTAGCCGGCGCCTTCGAGCATCGCTGGCCAGAACAGGGTGTGGAAGTTGATGATGTCCTTGCCGATGAAGTGATACAGCTCGGCGCTGGAGTCCTTGTTCCAGAAGGAGTCGAAGTCCAGGTCCGGGCGGCGGGCGCAGAGGTTCTTGAAGCTCGCCATGTAGCCGATTGGTGCGTCCAGCCAGACATAGAAGTATTTGCCCGGCTCGTCGGGAATCTCGAAACCGAAGTAGGGTGCATCGCGGGAGATATCCCACTCGTGCAAACCGCCATCGAGCCATTCGGCAATCTTGTTGGCCACCGAATCCTGCAGGGTGCCGCTGCGGGTCCACTGCTTGAGCATGGCCTCGAAGTCCGGCAGTTTGAAGAAGAAGTGCTTGGAATCGCGCAGCACCGGGGTCGCGCCGGAGATGGCCGAGCGAGGGTCCTTCAGATCGGTGGGCTCATAGGTGGCGCCGCACTTCTCGCAATTGTCGCCATACTGGTCTTCGGCGGCGCATTTCGGACAGGTGCCCTTGATGAACCGGTCGGCCAGGAACATGCCTTTCTCGGGGTCAAAGTACTGGGTGACCGAACGGGTGGCGATATGGCCGGCATCACGCAACTTGCCGTAAATCAGCTCTGACAGTTCGCGGTTTTCTTCTGAATGGGTGGAGTGGAAGTTGTCAAAGTCCACCAGGAAATCAGCGAAGTCGGTGCTGTGTTCGGCCTGTACGTTAGCGATCAACTGCTCGGGCGTGATGCCTTCCTTCTCCGCGCGCAGCATGATCGCCGAGCCGTGGGCATCGTCGGCGCAGACGTAGATGCACTGGTTGCCGCGCAGTTTCTGGAAGCGCACCCACATGTCGGTCTGGATATATTCCAGCATGTGGCCAAGGTGGATCGATCCATTGGCATACGGCAGGGCGCTGGTAACGAGAATCTGACGAACTTCGGACATGGGAATGGCTGCACCGGTAAAACGAGAAGTCCGCAACTATAAAGGATGCGACCTCATACAGGCCACCGCCGGCGGTACACGACGGGTTGTCGCAAGGCGCGCGCCGTCCTGGTCGCTGCTGGTAACATAGCCGCCTGTTTTACTCGGTCTTTCCTGTGGAGTAGTCATGTCCGTCACCCGTGAAGCTGTGGAAGCGGTACTGCGTCAATACACCGATCCCCATTTGAACCAGGATCCGGTCAGTGCCGGATGCGTACGTTCAATCGAAATACAGGCCGATCGCGTCAACGTGCAGCTCGAACTCGGCTACGCGGCCGGGTTGTTTCGCGGTGGCTGGGCGCAGACGCTGGCCATGGCGATTGAGCAGCTCGACGGCGTGAGCCGCGCGGACGTGCAGGTCGATTGTGTGATCAAGGCGCACAAGGCGCAGGACCAGGTTCCGGCGCTGGCCAATGTGAAAAACATCATCGCCGTGTCTTCAGGCAAGGGCGGCGTGGGCAAGTCCACCACGGCAGCTAACCTGGCGCTGGCGCTGACCCGTGAGGGCGCTCGGGTGGGTGTGCTGGATGCCGATATCTACGGGCCGAGCCAGGGCATCATGTTCGGCATTCCCGAGGGCACCAAACCGGAGATACGCGACCAGAAGTGGTTCCTGCCGCTGGAAGCGCATGGCGTGCAGCTGATGTCCATGGCGTTTCTGGCTGACGACAAGACGCCCATGGTCTGGCGCGGCCCGATGGTTTCCGGTGCTTTGCTGCAGCTGATCACCCAGACTGCCTGGAAGGATCTTGACTATCTGGTAGTGGACATGCCGCCGGGCACTGGCGACATCCAGCTGACCCTGGCGCAGAAAGTGCCGGTGACCGGCTCGGTAATCGTCACTACTCCGCAAGACATTGCGCTACTGGATGCCAAGAAAGGTGTCGAGATGTTCCGCAAGGTCAACATTCCGGTACTGGGTGTGGTGGAAAATATGGCCGTTCATATCTGTTCCAACTGCGGCCACGCCGAGCATCTGTTCGGAGAAGGCGGCGGCGAGAAGCTGGCGGACCAGTATAACGTTGAGCTGCTGGCGTCGTTGCCGCTGTCCATGGCCATTCGCAGTCAGGCCGATGCGGGCAAGCCGACCGCTATTGCCGATCCGGAAAGCCAGATCGCCATGATCTATCAGGAAGTGGCTCGTACAGTTGGTGCACGGATTTCCCAGAGTGGGCAGATCATTGCTCAGTCGATGCCAAACATTGTGGTATCCGACGACTGATTGAGACACGTTGACTTAGGGTGGATAACGCGAAGCTTATCCACCGCTTCATCGGCATCAACCGCTCGATGGAGCGCGAACCTGGTTGGAATGCGTTGCTCGTATCCGCTATGGCCAATCGCAGGCACAAAAAAACCCCGCCGAAGCGGGGTTTTTTCAGAGAAGACTCAGGTTAGATAACCTGAACTTCCTCAGCTTGCATGCCTTTCTGGCCGCGGGTAGCGACGAAGGAGACTTGCTGGCCTTCTTTCAGGCTCTTGAAGCCGTCACCTTGAATGGCACGGAAGTGAACGAAGAGGTCGTCACCGGATTGCGGAGTGATGAAGCCGAAGCCTTTTTCATCGTTGAACCACTTAACGGTACCGGTTTGGCGATTGGACATTTGAAATGTCTCCTTGAACAAGGTGTAGTAGTGATTTGAACGGGCAAATACCCCGAACTGTGACTGTGTGCAAGGAGTTAAAGGAGTCGTAGCAATGATCGGATCGAAATCTAAACATGTAGCGATTCACGGTGACACATGCAGCAGCAGCCAACGCAAGATACCGCATTTACGTAGCAATGCGAGGATTATTTTCAGTTTCTGCCCAACGCCCGGAGCAGGCGGTGTGCGGACGTGGGTTGCGGGCTTGGAACCAGCTGCACAGGGCCGTTAATATGCACGTCTTTACTCATTGATCAATCAGCACAGTCAGGACGCCCGCCATGAGCATCAAATCGGACAAGTGGATACGCCGGATGGCCCTTGAGCAGGGCATGATCGAGCCCTTCGTCGAGCGCCAGGTGCGCAACGAGGGCAATGAACGCCTGATTTCCTACGGCGTTTCCAGCTATGGCTACGACGTACGCTGCGCCGATGAATTCAAGGTCTTCACCAATATCAATTCGGCGACGGTCGACCCGAAGAACTTCGACGAGAAGAGCTTCGTAGACGTCAAGAGCGACGTCTGCATCATTCCGCCGAACTCCTTCGCCCTGGCGCGCACGGTCGAGTACTTCCGTATTCCGCGTAACGTGCTGACCATCTGTCTGGGCAAGAGTACCTATGCTCGTTGCGGCATCATCGTCAACGTCACGCCGCTGGAGCCGGAATGGGAAGGGCACGTGACGCTGGAGTTCTCCAATACCACGACGCTGCCTGCGAAGATCTATGCCAACGAGGGTGTGGCGCAGATGCTGTTCTTCGAGTCCGACGAGGAATGCGAAGTGTCCTACCGCGACCGGGGTGGCAAATACCAAGGCCAGCGCGGCGTGACCTTGCCCAGGGCCTGATTCACTGCGATCCAATCGCTATCGATGCGGGTGGTTGCCGAAGGGCACCGCCCGCATCGTCGTTTCAGGGAGCTACCAGGGAAGTGCTTGACCCTGATAGTCGATAAAACGATGCCCGCGCTGGCCAGCTGCGCTTGTGACTTGTTCAACCATCCCCTTGCAGCTGGTTTCGACATCCAGCGGTGCCTGGTCGCCGCCCATCCCGGTTCTCACCCAGCCTGGGTGCATGGATACCACCGTCAGGTTGGTGTCTTCGCCAAGGCTGGCGACAAAATTGCGGGTCAGGTGATTGAGTGCCGCCTTGCTGGCGCCATACAGCGGCATGCCCATTGCCGGCCCCATTTCTACGCTGCCCATGATCGAACTCATAAAGGTGATCACGCCGTTACGCGGCTCCACCAGTGGCAGCAGGCGTTCGGCCAGGCGAATCGGTGCCACGGTGTTGGTCATGAAGAGCGCGCCGATGTCTTCAAGAGTTGCATCACTGGCCGAGGCATCGCGTGGGCCGGAAATGCCAGCGTTGACGAAGAGCAGATCCAGTTGACTGCCAGCCAGACGCTGAGCCAGCGCATCGACGCTTGCCACATCGTCGATATCCAATGTTTCGATGCGAATGCCAGCCAAGGCAGCCAGCGCCTCGGCGCGTTGCGGATCGCGGACCGTGGCAATTACTTGCCAGCCTTCGGCCTGTAGTTGTTTGACCAGCCCGAGGCCGAGGCCCCGGGAAGCGCCAATCACAAGTGCGGTTTTGGACATGGAAGTGGACTCCAACGCGTTGCAAAAACAAAAATGCCCGACTCACAAGGAGTCGGGCATTGCGGTGCATGCGGCGCGGGGGATGGCCAAGCCGTCTTCCCGTGCTGTGCATGACGGCGACTTAGCCGGCGAAGTTTTTCGCGACGAAGTCCCAGTTGACGACGTTCCAGAACGCCTCAACGAACTTCGGACGAGCGTTGCGGTAGTCGATGTAGTAAGCGTGCTCCCAGACGTCGCAGGTCAGCAGCGGCTTGTCGCCAGCGGTCATCGGGTTGCCGGCACCGATGGTGCTGGCCAGGCCGACGCTGCCGTCGGACTTCTTCACCAGCCAGGCCCAGCCGGAACCGAAGGTGCCGATGGCGGTTTTGGTGAACTCTTCCTTGAACTTGTCGAAGTCGCCGAAGGCGGCATTGATGGCGTCAGCCAGGGCGCCGGTCGGCTGGCCACCGGCGTTCGGTGCCATGCAGTTCCAGAAGAAGGTGTGGTTCCAAACCTGCGCGGCGTTGTTGAAGATGCCGCCGGAGGAGGTCTTGATGATGGTTTCCAAGTCCTTGCCTTCGAACTCGGTGCCCGGAATCAGATTGTTCAGGTTGGTCACGTAAGCCTGGTGGTGCTTGCCGTGGTGATACTCGAAGGTCTCGGCGGAAATGTGCGGCTCAAGGGCGTTCTTTTCAAACGGAAGCGGCGGCAATTCGAAAGCCATGGTGTATCTCCTGCTCAGGTGTCGAGAATGCGGCAGCTCGCGAAGACAATCTGCGCCGGTGTTCGGCGGCTGATGCTACGGCCGGACTGAAGCTGTTCGTCCTGCCTGTCTCGCCTTTCGCTCACTGCAACGTGAGTAAATTCTGGCCGTTCACGGGCGGCCGGGTAGCGGACTGCAGCATTCCACTGCATATCCGCGAACCGTGGATCATAGCATACCCACCCTGCGGCAAAACCACGCGGCAACTGTGTGGGAAAGCCCGTAGCACGGCGTTTTAAACCATATGCTGCAGGGGATACCATCGGCCCTCTCCGTGGACCGCAAGGAAAGTCGGCCGTTCCTCAGGCGCTGAGGACCAGCTGGATAGCGATGGCGAACATCATGCCGGCGACCCCTAGATCGATCAGGCGCCAGGTCAATGGGCGCGCCAGCCAAGGGGCTAGCCAGGCGCCCCCGAGCGCCAGCAGCATGAACCACAATGTCGATGCGCTGGCTGCGCCCAAGGTATAGGCGCTGGGTTCGGGCTGCTGTGCGCCGATTGAGCCGATCAGCAGGACAGTGTCGAGGTACACATGCGGGTTGAGCAGGGTGACGGCAAGTGCTGCCAGCAGAACGCTGCGCAGGGAGCGCGGACTTCGTTGCGCATCCTCGTGTAGTGCCTGCGGGCGGGCGGCACGGCGCAGGGCGACAACGCCATAGAAGGTCAGAAAGGCCACTCCACCCCAGCGGGTGATAGATAGAAGCAGCGGGTTGGCAACCAGAACTGCTGCCAGGCCGAACACGCCGACCGCTATCAGCAGGATATCGCACAGGATGCACAGCGCCGCGACTGGCAGATGATGCTCGCGACGCAGGCTCTGGGCCAAGACAAAGGCATTCTGCGCGCCGATGGCGATGATCAAGCCCGCTGTGACCAGCAACCCGTTGAAATAGCTTTGCCACATGTCGTTGCACCTGCCTGAGCGCGGAAGTGGTCGCAGTTTCGGTTGTCTACGAGTATAAGAAAAACGAAATTTGGTAATGCCGCATAAGGAAAAATGATGTTCGATTACAAGTTGCTGTCGGCTCTGACGGCAGTGGTCGAGCAGGCTGGCTTCGATCGGGCGGCACAGGCTCTGGGGTTGTCACAATCAGCGATATCCCAGCGCATCAAACTGCTGGAGGCGCGACTGGGTCAACCGGTCCTGCTACGTGCGAGCCCGCCGCAACCGACCGAGGTCGGCCGACGCCTGCTCAATCATGTACAGCAGGTGCGCTTGCTGGAGCGCGACCTGCAAGCTCAGGTGCCGGGGATGAATGCCAGTCGACTGCCCGAGCGGCTGCGCATCGCACTTAATGCGGACAGTCTGTCAACCTGGTGGGCACCTGCGGTGGCGTCGTTCTGCGCAGAGCACGGAGTGGTGCTCGATCATGTGCTGGAGGACCAGGCGGTGGGCCTCAAGCGCATGCGCGCCGGTGAGGTAGCCGCCTGCGTGTGTGCCATCGAGCGGCCTCTGGCAGGCGCGCGAAGTGAGTTTCTCGGGGCGATGCGTTATCGGGCGCTGGCCAGCCCGGCATTCATTGAGCGACACCTGAGCGGCGGGTCTATCGAGGCACTATTGCACGCGCCGGCAATTGTCTTTGGCCCGGATGACCAGTTGCAGCACCGTTACCTGGCTTCGCTCGGCCTGAATGGCGCTTTCAGTCACCACTTGTGCCCATCATCCGAAGGTTTCGTACGCCTGTTGCAAAGCAACCTCGGCTGGGGGCTGGTGCCGGAGTTACAGGTGCGGGCAGAGCTGGCCAGCGGCGCGCTGGTCGATGTGGCCGGCGGCTTGCCCATTGATGTGCCGCTTTACTGGCATCACTGGCGCAACGGTGGTGAGTTGCTTGCCGAGTTGACCCTGGCGCTCAGGCATTCGGCACGGCAGTGGCTGGTAGCTTAGGTTGTGCTCAGACCAGAACCCGCTGGTCGCGCGAGATGCGCACCGAGCTTTGACTCTCTTTGGCTGTAGGTGTGAGCGGCGTGTGTGGCTGTAAGGGGCATATCGCTGTAGGCCGCTAGCTGCTTGCCCAGATAACATGTCAGCTCGTCGCTGGAGCGCAGGCAGGCCGCCAGCATGGCCGGGTAGCGTCAGGCTGACTGAGGCGTATAAAAGGTGTTGTTCATCAGGCAGACGACGGCGCTGAGTCTGTATGCAATCGATCAGTGCCTTGTTGAACTACATGTCAATTCGCCCCTCTGAGGCGTTGTTCAGGGCCCGACGTCCATGTCGGAAATGCTATCCAGGCTGCCAAGGCTTTCTAAGCAACAGCCGTACCAATTCTTTGAACTGAGCGGCAAGCTCGCTACAGCTGGCGCAGATCGAAGCGGTGGTATCCCCGATGTCTTCCCGCACCGTGGTACAAGGCGCACTGGCTTGAGGCGAAAGCGGCAAAAACTGTTTGATTCTAGTGCGCTCTGAAGCAGTTTCACTGAATCGTTATACTGCGCGATATTCCGATACGCGCCTTAAAGGTAACCCATGCGCAACGATGCTCACGACGAACTGGACGATATCCCCAGCCTGACCGCTAAACGCGAAAGGCCCTATCCGGAGCCGGAGTTCGAGCCCCTGCACAAGCCGGTCGACAGCGACCTGAAGCCTGAACGTGTCCGCAAGAAGCGTCGCAACGCCAATGTCGCGCCTTTATGGATCATGATCGTGCTGCTGTGCGGCGTTTTGCTCGCGCTGGGGTGGTGGGGCAATGGGCAGATAGAGCGGCTGGAGACACAACTGGTGGCGACGCAGGAGAGCTTTGCGCGCATCAGTGAAGATGCGGCGGGTCGGCTGCAGGATATTTCCGGAAAAATGGTCGCGACCGAATCCAATGTCACCACTGAAGGCGAAGCATTGAAGTTGCGCATCAAGCAGTTGGAGGGGCAGGTCATCGAGTTGCTGGAACAACAGCGCGCAATGACCACGCAGCAGCAGAGCCTGGTGGGTCGGCAGGGCAATCAGGATCAGCGTCTGCAAGAGCAGGCGGGGCGTGTCGAAGCTGTGGCGGGCGAGCTGAGCAAGCAGCAGGCTGCAACGGCCACACTCACCAAGAGCCTGGAAGGGCTGGGCAACGAGCAGAATAGGTTGAATGCTGCAGTAAATGGCCTGAAAGGCTCGTTAGACGGCCTGGACAAAATTCCCGCTCGAATCGATGGCATCGACAAGGCGATCGCTACGCTGAAGCGCCAGAGCGCCCCCGCCCAGGCAATCAGCCGCCTGGAGCAGGATGTACTGATTCTGCGCAGCGAATTGGATAACCGCGCTGCCCCCGCCCCCGGTGTGAAGACTGCCGAATTCGATACATTCCGGGCGCAGATGACACGCAGCTTCAATACGCTGCAGAGCCAGATTGCCAATCTGCAGGAGCAGATCGACCGCCGATAACCGAATTCATTGGTTGCACATTGTAGTACTCAGAATAAACGCGGCGGCCATGGCTATAGGTTATGCCTGCTGGGGCTTGCGATGACTCTTGCTCTCAAGTTGTTGGCAAACGAGTGAGGTTGTGATGATGCGGATGCTTGCCCTCAGTCAATGAAATGTACTGGTGTCATAGTGCTACCATCTGGGCGACTGAAACAAGGCGCGGAATCTCCGCCAACTCTCCAGTTCGGATGACAACATACAGATGCCGTCGTTGATCGATCTTCTTCTGAGCCGCCTGGCTACCTTGTTGCCTAGTGAGCTCAAGGCAAGCGAGCTGAAACAACTGCTGATACCGCATCGTCATTCGATGTTGCTGACACAGCGCCGCGCGACGATGATCGTCAACCGAGTACGCCTGTTCGCCTTTCTCTTTGCAGTGCTGACGCCAGTGTGGGGCATCATTGATCTGGTGGTGTTCAGCTATCCCTTATGGCTGGGGCTGGCGGCGTTTCGTCTGCTTGCCTGCGTGGCCTTCGCCTGCCTGTTGCTGCTGTATCGGCCGAGCGGCAATCTGTTCGACGCCTATCGTGCGATTGCCATCCTGTTTGCTATTCCCACAGTGTTCTATATCGCCTCGCATACATTGCTTGGTGGCTACCAGCTGACCCAGCTTTCCGCTGTGGTGGCCACGGGTTACGCCTTTTTGCCGTTCGTGCTGATGGCTGGGCTGGCAATATTTCCGCTTACTCTGGTTGAAAACCTGGTGCTTGCGTCCATTCTTCTTCTGGCCCAGGGACTGGCGGGCTATTTGAGCTGGTCGACGTTGAATTGGCCTTCGTTTGCCGGCGCCTTCTGGCTGTTGATTCTGATTGCCGGCGTTACTGCCTTGGCCAGTCTGAGCCAGCTGGCATTTATGATCGCGCTGGTGCGCCAGGCCATTCGCGATCCGCTGACAGGTGTCTTTTCGCGTGGCAGCGGCCAGGAAATCATGCAGCTGCAGTGGGATACCGCGTGGCGTCACGAGAGCGGCCTGGCTGTAGCTTTCGTCGACATGGATCACTTCAAGTCAATCAACGACACCTTCGGCCACGATGCAGGCGATCAGGCGCTGCGTGACTGCACCCGACATATTCTGAGTAACCTGCGTAGCACCGATAGCCTGGTGCGCTGGGGTGGGGAGGAGTTTGTGGTGATCATGCCCGATACCGACATGGAGCAGGCTCGCCTGGCGCTCGGTCGGATGGTTCAGAAAGGTTTCGGCACGCGCCCGGATGGCTTGCCGCTTACGGCCAGCATCGGTCTCGCCGAACGCTTCGCCGATCAGCTCGAAAGCCCCCAGCAGCTGCTGGAGTTGGCTGATAAGCGCATGTATCTGGCCAAGACAAACGGTCGTAATCGGCTCTGTGCCGAGGCGGGTGATGAGTTCGATCCAGAAACTGTAAGGCAGGGGAAATCATCGAGGCGTGCAACCCCGGCAGGCCGGTCAAGGCTGTCTATCTGAAAGTTTCAGGGAAAATTAAGAGGCTGTATTCAAGCTGTAACTTGTCGTCCGCTCTGGCGTTAGCCTTGGGGCATAAAGAATTTTAATAATGACTTGGCCAGTGATGGCAAGTTGAAGTTATATATAGGCGCTGTTTTCGCCTTTTATTCTTGATTATTTTTAAAGTTCCAGTTAACGAAGAAAGGGCAAGGGCTGTAAACCCTTGCCCTTTCAGGTACACCGCATCAGCTGTTGCTGCTGCGACCACCGCCGTGGCTGTTCTGGCCACCCTTGCGGCCTGCTTCAGAGGCTTTTTCGCGGTCGTTGGCGAAGTTGCCGCCGCTGTTCTGACCGCCTTTCTTGCCTGCTTCGGAGGCCTTCTCGCGGTCGTTTGCAAAGTTGCCTGGATTTTTGTTTGCCATCTTCACTTCTCCTGAAAGGAAATAGAGACTGCTACGGGCTGAACCACTTCATCAGCCTTCAGAGTTTCAGAGCCGGTCGGATGTCAGGAGTTTCCGGTTAATACAAGCGACGGACGAGTGGTTGTCAATAATAAGAGTAAGCGTATGGCTAAATGAAGGCATAGCGGAGCGGTAGTTATAAGCAAGAGTTGTTATCTTAATAACTGTTGGTATTAAGAAATAGCGAGCCTGCGCCTACTCAGGCTCGCGTCGGTTCATTGCAGCGCTGAGGCCGGGCCGAAGAACTCATGGCGCAGTTGTTGTTCTGGTACACCTAGATTTTGCAGCTGTCGACGTATTGCCGCCATGAAGGGTTTGGGGCCAAGGAAATAGGCGTCCAGATCCCGGTTGTTCGGCAACCAACTGTCCAGCCGCTCGGCTGTCATCAGACCAACGGCATCCGGTTGGGCATCGCCACCATCATGCTCGTCGTAGCAATAGAAGCGTTTGAGCTGGGTATGACGCTCTGCCAACTCATCCACCCATTCACGAAACGCATGTACATCGGCGTTGCGTGCGCAGTGGATAAAGTGCACCGGGCGCGAGGTTTGCAACGCTTCTTCAAGCATCGCCAGGGTGGGTGTGATGCCCACACCACCGCTGATCAATACCAGCGGCTTGTCGCTCGGCTCCAGAATGAAGTCACCGGCGGGTGCGAAGAGCTCCAAGCTTTCACCTTCGGCCATGGCATGCAGCGTATTAGAGGCCACGCCGCCGTCCTGGCGCTTGACGCTGATGCGGTATTCGCTGCCATTGCTGGCTGCGGAAAGTGAATAGTTACGGCGTATTTCTTCGCCATCTACGATCAGGCGCAGGCCGATGTACTGACCGGGTTTGTGGGCCAGTACCGGGCCGCTATCTTCGGGTCGCAGATAGAAGGAGGTGATCTCGTCGCTCTCGACCACTTTGCGGGCAATACGAAAGCGCCGCGCGCCCCGCCAGCCGCCTGGAGCTTCTTCGGTGGTGCTGTAGATCTGCTCTTCGGTGCCGATGAGAATGTCGGCCAGCTGCTGATAAGCCGCGGCCCAGGCGGCGATTATTTCGTCAGTGGCGATCTCGGCACCGAGTACTTCGCGGATGGCGCGTAGCAGGCAGGAACCGACGATGGGGTAATGCTCCGGCAGTACCTGCAGAGCCACATGTTTGTTGACAATCTGCGATACCAGCCCGCCGAGCTGCTCCAGTTGGTCGATATGTTTGGCGTACATCAGCACGCCATTGGCCAGTGCCCGTGGCTGGTCGCCACTGGCTTGGTTGGCCTGGTTGAAAAGCGGGCGCACTTCGGGGTGTTCGGCCAACATCAAACGATAGAAATGAGTGGTCAGGGCTTCGCCACCGCTTTCCAGCAAGGGGACGGTGGCTTTGATCAGGGCACGTTGTTCAGCGCAAAGCATGGATTACTCCGTTCGTTATAAATCCGTCTCTAATGCGGCTCACCCAGAGCGAGCCGTCGGACAGGCTGCTGTATGTCCTTCAATAATCGTTCCAGCCTGTTCTTGACGGAAATCAAGGGCGTGCGAAAGGGATAGGGTAGATGAGACCTTGGGTATTAGGGTCTTTATGACAGTTTAGGGTGTTAATGACCCTGATGATTCGCCCGCAGGGTAATCAGCGAACCACGGCGCTGGCAGCCACTCCAAAACGTATCTTTCAACTCAGTCCCGGAGGGGCAGCATGGAGATCTATCACATCACTCATGAAGATGATCGCTGGGTATTGCGTGAGGAAGGTGACAAGCGCGCTCTGCTCGAAGCGCTGAGCCGAGAAGATATCCTCAGCGAAACCCGAGATTACATGAAGCTGCGAATCGCCTCGGTGAAGATCCACAACGAGAATGGTGAAGTGGAGGAGGAGCACCGTTACCCGCGCGATCAGGACCCTCAGGCGACAGGGGGCTAAGCACGCTCGAAGCGATACCAGCGGCTCCCCAACGCAACCACCCAGCAGGCCAGGATGAAAGGCATGGTCAGCGGCGGCAGACCCAGTTGGTCGAATACCAGCCTGAACAGCACTGCCGCGATGATTGCCAGTAAGGGTGCCAGCCACGAGCGCTGTACCTGGCTAACCGCCAGTGCAGCGAGCGCCGGGTTGTAGCCGGTCAGTCCGGCCAGCACCTGTTGTTCTGGAGCACCTATAAACAGTCCCATGACCATTCCAACGGCTGAGCCACACAGCATCCAGGCTGCAGCTCTGCGGTCGGCCAGCCATACGGCCACTAACAACAGCATCCCCGCCAGCGGTTGGTTGAGGAAGATCACCTGGCCGATGCCGTAGGCGACTGCGAACAGCAGCCCGGAGCCATCCATTTGCAGTGGTGCTTCTGGCTGTACTGGTCCCATCAGATCGAGCGCGCCGACCAAAGCCAATGCAAGCCAGCCAAGCAGAATGAAGGGCAAAGTGAAGCCGGGCAGCCAGTTGCGCTCACGCATGGCGGTCATCAGACGAACCTGCAGCAGATTGGCGATTACGGAGCCGAGCACAATCAGCCCGAGCGAAAACACCGAGAGCCCCAGCAGCAAGGTCAGCAGCAAGCCCAGTAGCGCTGCGTTGTAGCCATAGAGGCCGATATCGATATCGGCCTGGCGGTAACCGAGCGCGACGGCGCTAAAGGTCCCCACTAGCGCCCCGGCCATTGCTCCGATCAGCAGATCTGCGGCGTGCAGTCCAATGGCCAGCAGGATCAAGAGCCCGCAGACCGGGTGTGCCTGGAGAAATATCTGGCTGAAGCCGTTCAGAACGGCAAGGGCGTAACGCGATGGACTGAGAGTGGGCATGTACGGCTGTGGCGTGAGGTGGAAGGCTGTGTTGCCGGTGCGGGACCGCTCGGATCAACGAGGAACGGCGAGCCTGAGCTCGCCGTCCTTGAGGATCGCAACCGTCATGTCCGGTTGCAACAGGTATCAGTGCAGCGTTTCGATCCGCAACGAATTGGTGCTGCCCGGCTGGCCCAGCGGTACACCGGCGGTCACGATCACGGTATCACCAACGCCAGCCATTCCCTGCGTACGGGCCAGTTCCAGTGCGTTGGCGCAGACCTGCTCCATGTCGTACATTCGCGCATCGACTACCGAGTAGACGCCCCAGGCCACCGTCAGCTTGCGTGCTGTGGCGATGCTTGGAGTCAGGCTGAGGATCGGCGTGCTTGGCCGCTCGCGTGAGGCGCGCAGGCTGGAACGACCGGATTCGGTGTAATTGACCAGCACGGCCACCGGCAGAATGCCGCTGATCCGGCGGATCGCACAGCTGATCGCATCGGACAGCGTCGCCTCGGCGCTTGGCCGACTCACGTCGAGCTGGGCCTGGAAATCCGGACCGCTTTCCACCTGGCGGATGATCTTGCTCATCATGCTCACTGCTTCCAGCGGATAGTCGCCCGAGGCGGTCTCCGCAGAGAGCATCACCGCATCCGCGCCTTCAGCCACAGCGTTGGCCACGTCGGTAACTTCGGCGCGGGTTGGGGCTGGGGAGAAGCGCATGGATTCGAGCATCTGTGTCGCGACCACCACCGGCTTACCGAGTTGGCGGCAGGTGCGAACGATACTCTTCTGGATGCGCGGCACGTTTTCCGCTGGCACCTCAACGCCCAGGTCACCGCGGGCGACCATAATCGCGTCGCACAAACGGGCAATTTCGCGCAAATGCTGCACGGCGGAAGGTTTCTCGATTTTGGCCATCAGGAAGGCGCGGTCTCCGATCAGCTCGCGCGCTTCGTAAATATCCTCTGGCCGCTGCACGAATGACAACGCCACCCAGTCGACGCCCAGCTCCAGGCCGAAGGCCAGATCAATACGGTCCTTTTCAGTCAGTGGGCTCAACTCCAGCACCGCTTCCGGCACGTTGACACCCTTGCGATCAGACAACTCGCCGCCAGCCACTACGCGCGTATCAATGGCGTCAGCGTGCTTGGCGATCACCGTCAGGTGCAGGCGCCCGTCATCCACCAACAGGCTCATGCCCGGCTCCAGAGCCTTGATGATTTCCGGGTGCGGCAGGTTGACCCGCGTACTGTCGCCCGGCGTCGGGTCGAGGTCCAGACGCAGGGTCTGCCCGCGCTCCAGCTGCACCTTGCCTTCGGCAAAGCGCCCGACGCGCAGCTTCGGACCCTGCAGGTCCATGAGAATGCCAATGGGCTGATTCAGCTGGCGCTCGACTTCGCGAATCCAGTTGAAGCGCTCGGCATGATCGGCGTGCTCGCCGTGGCTGAAGTTGAGGCGGAACAGGTTGACGCCATTTTCCACCAGCTGACGCACATCATCGATGCTGCGTGTGGCGGGTCCCAGCGTGGCGAGAATCTTGACCTTCTTGTCGGTTGTCATGGCAGCCTCTGTGGCAGATATATCGTTATGTCGTACGTCAGGCAGACGTTGGCAGCACCAGAATTGCGCGGAAGTCGTTGACGTTGGTACGTGTCGGGCCGGTCATCAGCAGGGCGTCGAGCGCCTGAAAGTAACCATAGCCGTTGTTGTCAGCCAGCTCGTTGGCGGCGCTCAGGCCAAGGGCTTCGGCGCGGGCATAGGTGTCTGGCGTCATCAGGGCGCCGGCGTTGTCCTCCGAGCCGTCGATGCCGTCGGTGTCGCCCGCCAGCGCATACACGCCTGGCTGGCCCTTGAGGTTCTCGGTCAGGCTCAGGAGGAATTCCGCGTTGCGTCCCCCACGGCCTTCGCCGCGCACGGTTACTGTGGTTTCGCCGCCTGAAAGAATCACGCAGGGCGCCGCCAGCGGCTGGCCGTGCTGAGCAATCTGCCGCGCAATGCCGGCATGGACCTTGGCAACTTCCCGCGCTTCGCCTTCCAGATCACCAAGGATCAGTGGGGAGATGCCGGCAGCGCGTGCTTTCACCGCGGCGGCTTCCAGCGATTGTTGCGGTGTGGCGATCAGCTTGAAGTGGCTGCGTGACAGGCATGGATCGTCCGCCTTCAGCGTTTCCGAACGCGGGTCTTCCAGCCACTGGCGTACGTTGGCCGGAATCTCGATGTTGTAGCGGGCGAGAATTTCCAGGGCCTGAGCGCTGGTGGTCGGGTCGGCTACCGTCGGGCCAGAGGCAATTACGGTCGCTTCGTCACCGGGCACGTCGGAAATCGCGTAGGTGTACACGCTGGCCGGCCAGCAGGCCTTGGCCAGGCGGCCGCCCTTGATTGCCGAGAGGTGCTTGCGCACGCAGTTCATCTCGCCGATATGTGCGCCGGAGCGCAGCAGTGCCTTGTTGATGGCCTGCTTGTCGGCGAGGCTGATGCCGTCAGCTGGCAGTGCCAGCAGGGACGAGCCGCCGCCTGAGAGCAGGAAGATCACCCGGTCGCTTTCTTCAAGGTTGCTGACCATCTCCAGTACGCGACGAGCAACGCGCTCGCCGGCGTCGTCCGGCACCGGATGTGCGGCTTCCACCACCTCGATCTTGCGGCAGTCGGCGCCGTGGCCGTAGCGGGTGACCACTAGCCCGGAGATCTCGCCTTCCCAGGCCGCTTCGATGGTTTCGGCCATGGCAGCCGCTGCCTTGCCGGCGCCGATGACGATGGCTCGGCCGCTGCGGTCGGCGGGCAGGTGATCGGCCAGTACCTGGCGAGGATGGGCGGCATCGATGGCGGCGCTGAACAGCTCGCGCAACAGGGCTTGGGGATCGCGGTTCATGTGAGGCTCCTTGTATGAGGAATAGCGCCGATTCCAGACCTTAATCCTCGCGGGTGCAAGCACTAAGGTTTGAAATCGACCCGCCCGGCAATCGGGCCGTGACTCCTTCTGCCGGGCGAACCGAAAAGGGTGCCGCCCGAAGGCGACCGTTGAATCAGCGGACAAGCAGGGCCCAGGTCGTGGGGGACGTGATGATTCCAGCCCTGCTTATCCGTGATTCAACTCTCGTGGCGCCGCTGTGTGGAAGTTCGCGTTAACCCACCACCTGGGTCTGTCTGTCCTGAAGATGGGTTTGCAAGCTTCGCTCAGCGGGCTCGGAGCTTTGAACAGGCGCTGAAACTAGCTGCGTTGGCAATACTTCGTTAAAAACAGGCTCGGACTGCTCATTTAGAACACCTAAACTCCGTCCTCACCTGTTTTTTCCTCGTCTTGCCTGCCTCGCTGACGTTTTCAGCTGCCTGTTAATTGTTATTTCTTGCGGATCGAGAAATTGGACATGTGCTCCAATCCCTTGATCAGCGCCGAGTGGTCCCAGCCGCTGCCGCCGATGGACGCGCAGGTGCTAAACACCTGTTGCGCATTAGCGGTGTTGGGCAGGTTCAGGCCCAGTTCGCGAGCACCGGTCAGGGCCAGGTTGAGGTCCTTCTGGTGCAGGTTGATGCGGAAACCCGGATCGAAGGTACCCTTGATCATGCGCTCGCCGTGCACTTCGAGGATCTTCGAGCCGGCGAAACCGCCCATCAGCGCTTCACGCACCTTGGCTGGGTCGGCACCGTTCTTGGCGGCGAACAGCAGGGCCTCGGCCACTGCCTGGATGTTCAGGGCGACGATGATCTGGTTGGCCACCTTGGCGGTCTGGCCGTCACCGTTGCCGCCAACGCGGGTGATGTTTTTGCCCATCACCTCGAATAGCGGCAGGGCGCGAGCGAAACTCTCTTCGCTGCCGCCGACCATGATCGACAGGCTGCCGGCCTTGGCGCCGACTTCACCACCGGAAACCGGAGCATCAAGGTACTGCGCGCCAGTGGCGTTGACCTTCTCGGCGAACTGCTTAGTGGCGGAGGGGGAGATCGAGCTCATGTCGATCACGATCTTGTTCGCCCCGACGCCTTCAGCAATGCCGTTCTCGCGGAACAGCACGTCTTCGACCTGCGGGGTGTCCGGCACCATGATGATGATGAATTCGGCTTCCTGGGCCACTTCCTTCGGCGTGGCGAGGGCGACCGCGCCGGCTTCTACCAGTACTGCCGGCGCCTTGTCGTGGTGCTCGGACAGGAAGATGTCGTGACCGGCTTTCTGCAGGTTCTGAGCCATGGGCAAGCCCATGATGCCGGTGCCGATAAATCCGATTTTAGCCATGAGTTTTTCTCCTTCTGATTCGGTTAGATCGCGTTGTGCGCTTTCATCCAGCCAAGGCCGGCTTCGGTGGTGGTAGCCGGCTTGTATTCGCAGCCGATCCAGCCCTGGTAGCCGATGCGGTCGAGGTGTTCGAACAGGAAACGGTAGTTGATCTCGCCGGTGCCCGGCTCGTTACGACCGGGGTTGTCGGCCAGTTGCACGTGGTTGATCACCGCCAGGTTGTTTTCCATGGTGCGGGCCAGATCGCCTTCCATGATTTGCATGTGATAGATGTCGTATTGCAGATACAGGTTGGTGCTGCCGACCTTGTCGCGAATCTCCAGTGCCTGCGAGGTGTTGTTGAGGAAGAAACGCGGGATGTCGCGGGTGTTGATCATTTCCATGACTAGGCGGATGCCGGCCTCTTCGAGCTTCTTCGCCGCGTAGCGCAGGTTCTCGATAAGGGTGATTTCCAGCTTGCCGATGTCCGCTCCCTTGGGGGCGATGCCGGCCAGGCAGTTGACCTGGGTATTGCCCAGCACCTTGGCGTATTCAATGGCCTTGTCGACCCCGGCGCGGAATTCCTCGACCCGCTCGGGATCGCAGGCAATACCACGGTCACCACCCGCCCAATCACCAGCCGGCAGGTTGAACAACACCTGGGTCAGGCCGTTGGCGTCCAGCTGTGCCTTGATCTCCTCGGCTGGGAAGTCGTAGGGGAACAGGTACTCGACACCGCTGAAGCCAGCCTTGGCAGCGGCGGCGAAACGGTCCATAAAGTCCAGCTCGGTGAAGAGCATGGAGAGGTTGGCGGCAAAACGTGGCATAAGTTTCTCCTGATCTGTACGGATCAATTTTTGGTGTTGCGTTTCGGTGGATATGCTTCGCGATATCCACCCTACGTAGGGTGGAAGACCGCGAAGCGTCTTCCACGCGTTTGGTTACGGTTGCCTCAATCCAGCAGCGCGACCGCTGTCGGTGCATCTTCTCGGCCGCTGGCCAGTTCCTCGAACTCGTTAATGGCGTCGATCTCGGTGCCCATGGCGATGTTGGTCACGCGCTCCAGGATCACTTCGATCACCACCGGCACCTGGTGCTCGGTCATCCAGGCCTTGGCCTGTTCGATGGCGGGGCGCAGGTCTTCCTGCTTGAACACGCGGATCGCCTTGCAGCCCAGGCCCTCGACCACTGCGACGTGATCGACGCCGTAGCCTTCCATGCCGCTCTGGTCGGCATTGATGTTCTCGAAGCCCAGCTGCACGCAGTAATCCATCTCGAAGCCGCGCTGCGACTGGCGAATCAGGCCAAGGTAGGCGTTATTCACCAGAATGTGGATGTAGGGCAGCTTGAACTGCGCACCCACCGCCAGCTCCTCGATCATGAACTGGAAGTCATAGTCGCCCGAGAGCGCCACGACCTTTCGGGTCGGGTCCGCGGCAACCACACCCAGCGCTGCCGGAATGGTCCAGCCGAGTGGGCCAGCCTGGCCGCAGTTGATCCAATGACGCGGCTTGTAGACGTGCAGGAACTGTGCGGCGGCAATCTGCGACAGGCCGATGGTGCTGACGTAGCAGGCATCGCGGCCGAACGCATTGTTCATGCATTGGTACACGCGCTGCGGCTTCATCGGTACGCTGTCGAAGTGGGTCTTGCGCAGCATGGTGCGCTTGCGCTCCTGGCAGTCGGCGGCCCAGGGCGTCCGGTCCGGCAGCTTGCCGGCGGCCTTGCGCTCCTTGGCGACTTCGACGAACAGCTTCAGCGCAGCGCCCGCATCGGAGGTGATGCCGTAGTCCGGCGAGAACACCCGGCCGATCTGGGTCGGTTCGATATCCACGTGCACGAACTTGCGGTCCTTGGTGTAGACCTCGACCGAACCGGTGTGGCGGTTGGCCCAGCGGTTGCCGATGCCGAGCACGAAGTCCGAGGCCAGCATGTTGGCATTGCCGTAGCGGTGGCTGGTCTGCAAGCCGCACATGCCTGCCATCAGCGGGTGGTCATCGGGGATTGAGCCCCAGCCCATCAGCGTCGGGATCACCGGTACGCCAACGGTCTCGGCGAACTCAACCAGCAATTCTTCAGCGCCAGCGTTGTAGATGCCACCACCGGCGACGATCAGCGGGCGCTCGGCAGCGCAGAGCATGTCGATGGCTTTCTCGATCTGCTTGCGGCTGGCGGTCGGCTTATAGACGGAGAGCGGCTCGTAGGTGTCGATATCGAATTCGATCTCACCCATTTGCACGTCGAACGGCAGGTCGATCAAGACCGGGCCAGGACGACCGGAGCGCATCACGTGGAAGGCCTGCTGGAACACGCGCGGCACCAATGCCGGTTCGCGAACGGTAACGGCCCACTTGGTCACCGGCTTGGCGATGGACTCGATATCCACGGCCTGGAAATCTTCCTTGTACAGCCGCGCACGCGGCGCCTGGCCGGTGATGCAGAGAATCGGGATGGAATCGGCCCAGGCGGAGTAGAGGCCGGTGATCATGTCGGTACCAGCTGGGCCCGAGGTGCCGATGCACACGCCGATGTTGCCGGCTTTGGTGCGGGTGTAGCCCTCGGCCATATGCGAGGCGCCTTCGACGTGGCGTGCCAGAATATGGCGGATACCGCCGTCTTCACGCAGGGCGGAGTACAGCGGGTTGATCGCGGCACCGGGGATGCCGAAGGCGGTGTCGATACCTTCCTTGCGCATTACCGCGACGGCGGCATCGATTGCTCTCATTCGGGCCATGGGTCATTCCTCCTGACGCTTAGAATTTTGTCCGCGATCTGCTGCGCGTCGGCCCTGCTGCGTTGAAACCAGGCTCGGAATGCTCATTTGCATCAGCAAACTCCGCTTCCTCGCCTGCTTTCGCCTTGCAGGTTTCTAGCTCGCAAGATCGTGGCTCTTTTGTTGTTCGATAGTTTTTATACGTGGCCTAAGCATGCAGGGCTGGAATGAAAGGGGGAATTGGTCGAAACTTCAGTTCTGTCGATATCAGGAGTATCGAATGGACCGTTATACAGCCGTACATAGCTTTGTTTTAGTCGCTGAAGCGGGCAGCTTTGCCGCCGCCGCATTGAAGGAAGGTGTAACGCCGGTAGTGATGGGACGCCGGCTCGATGCGCTGGAGCGTCACCTGGGCGTCAAGCTGATGCACCGCTCTACACGCGGGCTGGCGCTGACCGACCTGGGCGAGCAGTACTTGGAGCGCGCGCGTGGGCTGCTCAAGGATTTCGACGAGGCCGATGCCAGCATCGCCAAGGACCGCACTTCGGTGCGCGGCCATCTGGTGATTTCGGCGCCGGCGGCATTCGGTCGCCGGCATATCGGTCCGCACGCGCCGGCTTTTCAGGCGCGCTTCCCCGATCTGCAGCTGTCCTTCAACTTCACCGACAGCGTGGTCGACCTGGTGCGCCATGGTTACGACATGGGCATCCGCATTGGTGAAGTGACCGACCCCAACTATGTGGCGGTCAAGCTGTTCCCCAATCGCCGAGTGGTGTGCGGTGCGCCGGATTACTTTGAGCGTCAGGGCGTGCCCCGTGTGCTGGAAGATTTGACGCGGCACAATTGCCTCGCCTTCAACCTGCAGGGCGGCCAACAGCGCGGCTGGACCTTCTTGCGCGACGGCAAGCAGGTGGCGGTACGGGTAGACGGCAACCTCGACTGCAACGATGGCGAGCTGTTGTTCGACTGGGTCAAGCAGGGTCTGGGCATCGGCTGGCGCTCGACCTGGGAAATCCAGGCCGAACTCAAACGCGGCGAGCTGGTAACAGTGCTCGACGAATATGCGCTGCCGGCCTACGACATTCAGGCGGTCTATCCGCAGCAGCGCTACCTACCGGCCAAGGTGCGTTTCTTCATCGACTATCTGAAGGCAATCTACAACGCTCCTGGGTATTGGGAGGCGCGCTGAGCCGAACCGCGCCGTGCAGTGGCTGGTCGTAAGGTGGATGTCGCGCAGCACATCCACGCGCGGCGGCCACCGCAAACGCGGCCTTTGTTCATGAGGTGCCTCGTGGATAGTCTGAAAATCGCCACCTTCAATATCAACGGCATCCGGGCGCGCCGGGCCAATCTGCTCGCCTGGCTGGAGAGCGAGCAGCCGGATGTGGTCTGCCTGCAGGAGCTCAAGGCGCAGGATGCCGACTTTCCCATCGACGACATTCGCGCTGCCGGTTACGGCGCAATCTGGCATGGGCAAAAGTCCTGGAATGGCGTGGCGATTCTGGCCAAGGGCAACGATCCACTGGAAATCCGTCGCGGCCTGCCTGGCGACCCCGATGACAGTCACAGCCGTTACCTAGAGGCAGCCGCCCATGGCGTGATCGTCGCCAGCCTTTATCTGCCTAACGGCAACCCGCAGCCGGGGCCGAAGTTCGACTACAAACTGGCTTGGTTCGAGCGTCTGATTACGCACGCTGAAGGGCTACTGAACAGTGGACATCCGGTGGTGCTGGCCGGCGATTACAACGTGATACCGACCGATGAGGACATCTACAACCCGCGTTCCTGGCAGAAGGATGCGCTGCTGCAGCCGGAAAGCCGTGAGTGCTACCAGCGACTGCTCGCCCAAGGTTGGACCGATGCGCTGCGCGCCCGTTTTCCCGAGGAACGCATCTACACCTTCTGGGATTATTTCCGCCAGCACTGGCAAAAGAACTCCGGCCTGCGTATCGACCATCTGCTGCTCAGCAAGGACCTCGCACCACTTCTGAAAGACGCGGGCGTGGATCGTTGGGTGCGCGGTGAGGAACATGCCAGCGACCATGCGCCGACCTGGATCGAGCTAGAAATGGGCCCCGTCCAGCGGAGCGGCTGAACCTTCTTTCCTGCAGTGCAGTCGACTTTGACGGGAGGCAGCGCGTATGCACTGCCATCAATCGATTGCCTAGGAGAGCAGAATGGACACTAAAGAAACGATTTCGGTACTCAACGACCTGATCGAAACCAGCAAAGACGGCGAGAAGGGCTTTCGCGAGTGCGCCGAAGACCTCAAGAACCCGCAGCTGAAAACGACCATGGTTCAGCGCGCGCAAGATTGCGCTACCGCCGTGGCCGAGTTGCAGCAACTGGTCCGCTCTCTCGGTGGCGATCCGGAAACCAGTGGCAGTGTGGCCGGCGATCTGCATCGGCGCTGGGTTGATCTCAAATCCATGGTTACCGGTAAGGATGATGAAGCGATCCTTAATGAATGTGAGCGCGGTGAGGACGTGGCGTTGAAGAGCTACCGCAAGGCACTCGACAAAGACCTGCCGGCAGACATTCGTGTGGTCGTCCAGCGTCAGTTCCAAGGCGTGCAGCGCAACCATGACCAGGTCAAGGCACTGCGCGATGCGGAGCGTGCCCGCAGCTGATCGGCTGAAGCCTGAACGAACAAACGCCAGCGTGATGCTGGCGTTTTTTGTTGCTGAGCGCCGAATGGGTAGATGTTCTGCAGTTGATGGGCGGTCGAAACCTTCCACTTGCTCGGTTTGGCTCGATACGGACGCGTGGAAGATGCTTCGCAGTCTTCCACCCTACACCGGGGCCTACCCCGGTGTTTACGGCTGCGTATTGAGGTACGCGGAAGAAATGCCGATTTCGTAGGGTGGATGTCGCTTTCCACATCCACCGCCAGGTCACTCGGTGGATCGGTGAAGCGTGATCCACCCTACACCGGTTCCTGCACCTCGCAGCCTTTGATGACCATGCGAATGATGGTCTCGGCAGCAGCTTCGTAGTCAGCGTCGTCCAGTTTGGCTTTGCCCGTGACGGCAGATATCTGCCAGTCGAAATCGGCGTAGGTCTGGGTTGCGGCCCAGATGCTGAACAGCAGGTGGTTTGGATCGACCTTGGCCATCAAGCCTTGGTCAATCCAGCTCTGGATGCAGGCGATGTTGTGCGCGGCCTGGGCGTTGAGTTGCTCGGTGCGCTCGGCGGACAGGTGCGGGGCGCCGTGCATGATCTCGTTGGCAAATACCTTGGAGGCACAGGCGTGCTCGCGCGAGATGCGAATCTTGGTGCGGATATAGGCGCGCAGCACGTCGGCCGGATGGCCGGGCTGGTTGAACGGCGCAGAGGCTTCGAGCAAGGGTTCGACGATGCTTTCCAGCACCTCGCGATAAAGATTTTCCTTGCTCTTGAAGTAGTAGTAGACGTTGGGCTTGGGCAGGCCTGCACGCTCGGCGATATCGCTGGTCTTGGCGGCGGCGAAGCCCTTTTCCGCGAACTCTTCGCTGGCAGCGCGCAGGATCAACTCTTTGTTGCGCTCTCGGATGCTGGACATTGGGCCTATTCGATTTGCGACGAGGAGGCCGGTTGGCCTAGCTCCGGATGCTAGCACCCGCTTCAGATGCCGCTCAAGCCGAGGCAATGCGGCCCAAAGACGCTGCTGCGCCCTGGACTCAACCGCGGCGAATCAGCCAGACGCCGACAAAGACCAGCAATATGCCGCCGACCTTGTTCAGGCTGATCGACGCCTGGCGATAGCCCGCCCAGCCGTAGTGGTCGAGCATCAGCGCCATCAGCAGTTGCCCTGCCAGCAGCAGAGCCATGAACAGTGAGGCACCTACGCGTGGCGCGGCGAATGCTGCGGTGGCAATCAGGAAGACGCCCAGTAGACCACTGCTCCAGTGCCACCAGGTAATCCCGCGCAGGCCCTGCAGGCTCGGCATATCACGCTGCGCCAGCACGATCACGAGCAATGCCAGCGTGCCGACTGCGAATGAAACCAGCGCGGCATTCATCACGCTGGACAGCTGGCGCGCCACTTCGCCGTTCATGCCGGCCTGCAGGGGCAGCATCGCTCCGGCAATCAGGGGTAACGCAAGCAGCCACCAGGTAACCGCGGGCATAAATTCCTCCGAGAATTATTCAGGTACGCATGCAAGAGGCACTCAATTGATGCGCTGTCGCGTATTGTATACAAGATTTCAGCGCTTTGCCCTCCGGGCCCTGTTGGCGAGATTCAAAGTTACTGAGGGCGGCGCAGAAGGCTCAATTGAAGACGTTTAACAGCATCTGAAATGCCGAGTGTGCCGCTCCGATGGATGGGTTTAGGATATTGAGATGCCTGCCGATAGCCTTTGAAGCGTTTTCACTTTGTATACAATAAAAACAGAGACCGAGGATTCCACCATGGGCTTTATGAATCGCAGCATCCAATGGCAGCTGATTATCAGCATGGGCGCGGCCCTGCTGACCAGCATACTGATCGTCATCCTGGTGTATTCCTCGGCAGTCAATCGCCTGGCTGAGCGATATCTGGCCGGCGAAGCGTTGCCGGCCAATGTCACCGCAATCCGCAACGATATCGAGCGCACGCTGACAGCTCCGATCACGGCTGCAGCCGGAATAGCCGCCAATACGCTGGTTCAGGACTGGCTGCTCACTGGCGAGAGTTCTGAGCAGGCGGAAACCATGAGCCGCTATCTTGAGGGTGTGCGAGCGCAGCAGGGGGCGTTGACCACATCGGCGTTCTCGCGAGCGGTCGTTACTACACCGAAAGCGGACTGACGCGGTGCTCGACCGCAGCAACCCGAGCGAGGGCTGGTTCTACAGCTTGATCGATGGCAACCGGGACAGTCGTGTTGACATCGATATCGACAAGGCCACAAGTCAGCCGACGATGTTCATCAACCAGCGCATCGTTGCCGATGGACGCAAACTCGGAGCCGTCGGGCTGGGCTACAGCCTGCAATCGATGTCCGAGCTGATCAGCGGGTTTCGCTTCGGCGAGCGGGGTGAGGTCTATCTGGTCAATGCCGCCGGACGCGTCATGATCCACCCGAAGAGTGAGTACAACGACAGCGCCGAATTGGCCAGACTCATGGGCGGCGAGGCTGCCGGGCGCTTGCTGAATGGCGAAAGGCAGACGGTTCGCTTTGAGCGCGACGGCGAAGCGTTCTTGGCCCTGGCGCAGCCGCTGCAAAGCCTTGGCTGGATGCTCGTGAGCGAAGTACCGGAAGCGCAGATTTTCGGCGAAGCCCAGAAAACCATGTGGACCACCAGCCTGATCGGTCTGGGTGTCGCACTGTTCTTCCTTTTTCTGGTGGTGCTGCTGGCGCGTGGTTTGGTCAAACCAATCCGCCAGGTCACCAATGCGCTGGTCGAGATCGGCGGTGGCGGTGGTGATCTCACCCGGCAGCTGGACGAGAGCCGGGCCGACGAGCTGGGCGACCTCGCGAGAGGCTTCAACCGCTTCATCGCGAGCCTGCGCGTGCTGATCGGCGATGTGCTGGCCACCAGTGAGCAACTGCGTGAAGCGGTAGTGCAGGTATCCAAGGTGGTGGATAACACCGCAGGACGCGCTGGCCGGCAGCACGAAATGACCGATATGGTCGCCACGGCGGTGCATGAGATGGGGCTGACCGTACAGGAAATCGCCCGTAACGCCAGTAACGCGGCGCAGGCATCTCAGGGCGCGCGCGGCGAGGCGCTGCAGGCGCGCAAGGTAGTGGGTGAGTCCATCACCCATATCGAAAGCATGTCCGGTGAGATTGGCGATGCTGCGGATGCGGTAACCGACCTCGCGCAGCAGGTGGCCTCCATCGATAAGGTGTTGGCGGTGATTCGCGGCATTTCCGAACAGACCAACCTACTGGCGCTAAACGCTGCCATCGAGGCGGCCCGTGCTGGTGAAATGGGGCGTGGCTTCGCGGTGGTTGCAGATGAGGTGCGAACCCTTGCCAGCCGGACCCAGGCCTCCACCGACGAGATCCAGCAGATGATCCAGGGGCTAAAGAGCGGTGCCGAAAACGCGGTTAGCTCAATGCATGCCGGTCAGGCGGCCACCGGCACCGGCGTACAGGCCAGCCAGCGCACCGGAGCCTCCCTGGCGACCATCACCGAGCAGATCGAAGCGATCAGCGACATGAACACTCAGGTGGCGGCAGCGACAGAGGAGCAGAGCAGCGTCACCGAGGAGATCACTCATAACGTCCAGGGCATCGCCGACTTGGCCCAGGCTACGTCGAGCGAAGTGCAGGGCTGCCTGGAGCGTTGCCGGGACCTGAACCGTCTGGCTGAAGATCTTAAGCGCCAGATGGGCAGCTTCAGGCTTTAGCGCCGGCGACTCAGGCGAAACGAAAAAGGGCGGCCCGACGGCCGCCCTTTTTTCATCTGACGAGGCTAAGTACTTAGAAGTAGTGCGCCTTGACGATGAAGTTGACGACGTTGTTGTCGGTGTTGAAGTTGCTGCTGTCTTCAATTCCGTACTTGTTGCTCCAGTAGTCGTATTCGATACCGACATAGAGCATGCCTGGCTTCTTATCCATGGCCTTGCCCAGATCGTATTTGATCTGCGGGTTGATATGCAGGTTCTTGGCCACGTAACTATTGCTGTTCTTCGAGCCGGCGTCGTTGACCACCCAATCGATGTAGCCATCGAACAGGATGTCGGATTTGCCTACCGGAATGGTCATCGCCCAGGTCGGGGTGATCTGCCATTGGCCGCTGGCTTTGCCGGTCGCGCCGTCGGGTTTGCGGTAGTAGGTATTGATGGCGAAGCGGTCGAAGCCAGGGACTTCCAGGTCCACGGCCGGGCCGAGCAGGTAGTTCTGGTTCGGGGTGCCGTCGGCCTGGCTCTCGCCGCGCTCGTAGGTAGCGGAAATCAGAACGTCCTTGATCGGGCCGAAGGACAGATCTTTGCCGGTGACCTTGCCCAGCGACAGGCGCGGGCTGAACTCGCCGTAATAGGTGCGGCCGTCTTTGCCCGAGTGACCGTTGAACCACTTGTGGTCGACGAACAGGAACATGTCGCCCCAGTCCCAGCCGCTGGCGTGCTCGAAGGTGATGGTCTGCTGGATGTCGGCTTCGCGGCCATCCTCACCCGAGTCGACGGCAAAATTCTTGCCGTACAGATAGGTCAGGCTGTTGTTCTGCCAGTGCATTTCAGCAAAGGCCGGAGCGGCGAGCAGGCTGCCGGCCAGGGCGAGAGAAAGCGGAGCGAGTTTGAGGTTCATCTGAATACCCTTTGGTTTTTTATTGTGGTTTTGACGGTAATTTCACCGCGCAGTCACATGCCGCGGTGAAAGGAGTCGGGATCAGCCTGATCAGGCAAAGAAAACGGTCGAGACGCAGGTGTCGGCTCGGTGCAGGCCCGTCTTGTTGTAGCTGATGAGATGGGAGCCAGAAGGCTCCTGAATTCGCTTGAGAGCATGGTTCAGCCTGCCTGTTATTTATTGTTCGGTCATGGGCTTAGGACTGTAGTCTGGTCCGTCCGGATGTTGTCCAGGCGGTCAGCTATTTTCGACTATAGCAATTGTAGACAGGTGGCCAAACAAATAATTTTGCAATTGTGCACAATCTTTTGGAGCGTCGGTCACGCAAGAGTTGACAGTCGGTAGCAGGCAGCCCGCACGTGGCGGGCTGCAGTGAGCAGAATGGAGTTGCTGCTATCCGGCCTCAGTTGATCTGTGCCCCCTGTGCGATCCAGTTGGCCAGCAGGTCGCGCTCTTCCTGGGTCATCTGGGTGATGTTGCCTAGCGGCATGATCTGACTGGCGACGGTCTGCGCATGAATCTGCGAGGCCATCGTCTTGATCTGCTCCGGCGTATCGAACATCACCCCGGCTGGCGCAGCGCTGAACAGCGGGCTGCTGGGCTGTGCGGAGTGGCAGACGGTGCAACGCTCCTCGATCACGCTGCTGACCTTGCTGAAATCGCTATGGCTTGCAGCGCCGCTCTGCTGCTCGCTGATGCTCGCCTGCTCAGGGGTAGTCGGCGCCAGGTTCTGCGGAGCGGGCTGACGGTTCGGTGAAAGCACGAAGGCCAGGCACACCATGCCGACGGCTGCTGCGGGCAGAGCCCAGGCGAAGCGGTTGCTCTCGTGGCGCGTGTTGAAGTAGTGGCGGGCCAGTACCGACAACGCGCCGAGGGCAGCCAGGATCAGCCAGTTGTACTCACTGCCGTAGGTGCTCGGGAAGTGGTTGCTGATCATGATGAACAGCACCGGCAGGGTGAAGTAGTTGTTGTGGCGCGAACGCAGCAGGCCCTTGGCGGGCAGGGCCGGGTCGGGTGTAGCGTTGTTTTCGATGGCCTTAACCAATGCACGCTGTGCCGGCATGATGATGCGAAACACGTTGCCGACCATGATGGTGCCGATCAGCGCCCCGGTATGAATGTAGGCAGCGCGACCGCTGAAGATCTGCGAGTAGCCCCAGCAGGCGGCGATCACCAGCACGAACAGCACCAGGCCCAGCAGCACGGGAGTTTTGCCCAGTGGCGAGTCGCAGAGCAGGTCATAGATGAACCAGCCGACGATCAGCGAGCCGAAGCCGATAGCCACTGCGGTAGCGGGTGACATGCCGCTGCCGGGCAGGACCAGATACAGGCTCGGGTTCAGGTAATAAACCACCATTAGCAAGGCGACGCCCGACAGCCAGGTGGTATAGGCCTCCCACTTGAACCAGTGCAGATTCTCCGGCATTTGCGGCGGGGCCAGCTTGTACTTTTCCAGGTGATAGATACCGCCGCCGTGAATCGCCCAGAGATCACCGGACAGGCCTTCTCGGGGATTGGCGCGGTTGAGGTTGTTTTCCAGCCAGACGAAGTAGAACGAGGCACCGATCCAGGCGATGCCGACGATCATGTGAATCCAGCGAATACCCAGGTTCAGCCATTCGGTGAGATGTGCGTCCACAGTTATTACCTCTTGCGCGGTCGGCGAACCAACCGTTATTTCTTGTTATTCGACTCGTCACGAGCGGCCAGTGCGGCGCTCACTCGGAGTCCCGGTGGGGGTCGAGGAACAGCTCATCCTCGCTGAAAAAATGCTCGTCGCAGTTGTTGCCAGAACCGCTGCGATCGACCACCAGGAATTCATCCCGCTTTTCGATCGTCAGCACCGGGTGGTGCCAGACGCCGCGGTGGTAGTTGACGCCCTGCCTGCCGTTGCTGCGGAAGGCACGGACATTACCTGGTACAGGTGCATCGCCAGCGGGCGCGACCACGACCAGAAAGGGATTGCCGAGCAGCGGAATGAAGGCCTGGCTACCCAGCGGATGACGTTCCAGCATCTGGATCACGCGCGGCATTTCCAGCATGTCGGCTGCAAAAATGCTGATGATCGCCTGATCTTCAGGCTGCGCGGTCTCGACCGTTGCCAGCTTGTGGTAGCGGCGGGTGGAACCGTTGTTGATCATGAAGAATTCGCTGCCTTCGGTCTCGATCACATCACCGAACGGGGCAAACGCTTCCTTGGTCAACGGCTCTATCTTGAGTGTGCGCATGGCTGGGGTCTCACTATTGTTTTTCGGAGGCAGGCCTACATCGCCTGCAGGCGGAATAGGGCGATCTTGTTGATCTCGTTCACCGCACGGGCGAATTCCTGTTCGGGGGTGTTGTGCAGGCGCTCTTCGAACGCGGCGAGAATCTGGTGCCGGTTGCTGCCCTTGACCGCCATGATGAAGATGAAACCAAACTTGTCTTTGTAGGCCTCGTTGAGTTCGGTGAAGCGGGCGAACTCCTCGGCGGTGCATTCATGGATGCCGGCGCCGGCCTGCTCCGAGGTGCTGGACGCAGTCAGTTCGCCACGTACGGCAGCCTTGCCGGCCAGGTCCGGGTGCGCGTTGATCAGCGCCAGCTGGGTTTCGCGCGGTGCCTTGAGCAGAATCTGCGACATGCGCTGGTGCAGCACCTCAATAATGTCCAAGGTTTCATCGACGCCCAGGTCATAGGCCTGCTCGGCGACCCAGGGCGAGTGCTCATAGATGTCGGCGAAGGTGGCGACGAAGGCGTCGCGATCGAGAGTGGACGGCTTGATCGTCTGGAAGCGGCTCATTTCACGCTCTCCTGCTTGAAAGGATGGGTGGCGTGCCAGTGCCGGGCAATGTCGACACGGCGGGCGAACCATACTTGCTCGTGGCTCTGCACGTATTCGATGAAGCGCTGCAACGAGGCCATGCGCGCAGGGCGGCCCAGCAGGCGGCAGTGCATGCCGATGGTGAGCATCTTCGGCGCATCGGCGCCCTCGGCGTAAAGCACGTCGAAAGCGTCCTTGAGGTAGGTGTAGAAATCGTCGCCGCTGTTGAAACCCTGCACCTGGGTGAAGCGCATGTCGTTGGTGTCCAGGGTGTAGGGAATCACCAGATGCGGTTGTTCGGGGGTGCTGGCCGGGTCCCAGTAGGGCAGGTCGTCGTCGTAGGTGTCGCAGTCGTAGAGGAAGCCGCCTTCCTCGCGCACCAGTCGGCGCGTGTTCGGCCCGGTGCGGCCGGTGTACCAGCCCAGTGGGCGCTCGCCGGTGAGCTCGGTGAGAATTCGGATGGCTTCGAGCATGTGCTCGCGCTCCTGCGCCTCGTCCATGTACTGGTAGTCGATCCAGCGATAGCCGTGGCTGCAGATCTCGTGACCATCGGCGACCATCGTCTTGATTACTTCTGGATGGCGCTGTGCAGCCATCGCGACGGCGAAGATCGTCAGCGGAATGTCGTGCTTCTTGAACAACTTGAGCAGGCGCCAGACGCCGGCGCGGCTGCCGTATTCGTAGAGCGATTCCATGCTCATGTGGCGCACGCCCTGCAACGGCTGCGCGGCGACCATTTCGGACAGGAAGGCTTCGGATTCCTTGTCGCCGTGCAGCACACAACGCTCACCGCCTTCTTCGTAGTTCAGTACGAACGATAGCGCGATGCGCGCATTGCCTGGCCAGTGCGGATGAGGTGGGTTGCCGGCATAGCCGATGAGGTCACGAGAATAGTCGGCGCTCATTTATTGTTTTCCTTAGTGAGGTGCGAGGTCGCTAGTGGCTGGAAGGCGATGCGAACCCATGGGTTTAATTGTATACAAAAGCTTTTGCGCTTTGTAAATCAAAACTCCATTAAAAAGTGATGGGTGGCAGTCTTGTTAGCTGGGGATTCTTTGGGGATAGTCCCAAAACTCGAGAGCACAAGCTGTGCAGGACTGTCTCGTGAAGCAAGAATGGCTGCTTGTCAGCTTGTGTACAATTTGATAGCTAAACTGTCTTTAAAGCTCCGGTGCGCATGCTATGCTCGGGGCAGGTCCACAACATCAATAAGAGGAGGCGGGCGCTTGCGGTCGGTTGTTACTGCGGCGTCGGAAAACTATGGGACGTTTGACTACTCACGTACTGGACGCCGCGCACGGCTGTCCTGGCAGCGACATCAAGGTCGAGCTCTATCGCGTGCAGGACGAGCAGCTTGAGCTGGTAGCCAGCCAGCAGACCAATACCGATGGCCGCTGCGATTCTCCGCTGCTCGAGGGCGACGACTACCGTTCTGGTGTCTATCAACTGCAGTTCAGCGCTGGTGACTACTATCGCGCACGCGGCGTGAAACTGGCCGAGCCGGCGTTTCTCGACGTGGTTGTACTGCGCTTCGGGATCAATGCAGAGCAGGATCACTACCATGTGCCACTGCTGATTTCTCCATACAGTTACTCGACCTATCGCGGTAGCTGACTGCCTGAGTTTCATATCGCGCTACCGGCTCCGTTGTGAGCCTGACACCCGCCCGAGAGGCGGGTGTTTTGTTTGAGATAGTTGTGGCAGGCGCGCCCTCGCGCCACCGTGTGGGACGTGCGGCGGATGCGTGCGACTAATGCGCCACAGAAGGCACCTCACCTTAATTGCTCGCAACAGCTCTCGGAAACACGGCCAATAAAAAGACCCCGAGGCATATGCGTCGGGGTCTTTCAGGCTTCTATTTAAAGAAAGGCAAACTTGGCGATGAACACGATGCACAGCACATACAGGCTGACCGAGACTTTGCTGGCCTGGCCCGTCAGCAACTTCAGCGTTGCGTAGGTCAGAAAGCCCAGCGCGATGCCGTTGGCGATGGAGAAGGTCAGCGGCATCATCACCACGGTGACGATGGCGGGTATGGTGTCGGTGTGGTCCTTCCAGTCGATATGCGCCATGCCGCTCATCATCAGCATGGCCACGTAGATCAAAGCGCCAGCGGTGGCATAGGCGGGAATCATGCCGGCCAGCGGAGCGAAGAACATCGCGGCCAGGAACAGCACGCCGACGGTGACGGCTGTGAGCCCGGTACGGCCACCGGCGGCTACGCCGGATGCGCTTTCGACGTAGCTCGTCACCGGTGGGCAACCGACGAAGGCGCCGACGACACTTGACGTACTGTCCGCTTTCACTGCGCGTGAGAGGTTCTGGATCTTGCCGTCCTCATCCACCAGATTCGCCCGGTGTGCGACACCCATCAGCGTGCCGGCGGTGTCGAACATGTTGACGAACAGGAAAGCCAGGATGACGCTGATCATCGCCACGTTGAAGGCCCCGGCAACGTCCATGGCCAGGAAGGTCGGTGCCAGGCTCGGCGGCGTCGACACCAGACCATTGTATTCCACCAGGCCCATTGCCAGACCGATACCGGTGACGGCTAGCATGCTGATCAGGATCGCGCCGAACACGTTGCGGTGGCTGAGCACGGCAATCATCAGAAAGCAGATGGCCGCCAGCAGGGCACTGGGGTCGCCGAATGAGCCCATGGAAAGGAGGGTGGCCGGGTTGTCGACGACGATGCCGGCGGTCTTCAAGCCGATCAGTCCGAGGAACAGCCCGACTCCGGCGCCCATCGCGAAGCGCAGGCTCATGGGAATGCTGTTGAGCAGCCACTCACGCAAACGCGAAAGGCTCATGATCATGAACAGGATGCCGGACAGGAACACCGCGCCCAGCGCGATTTCCCAGCTGTAGCCCATGTCACCGACGACCGTGTAGGTGAAGAACGCGTTCAGCCCCATTCCTGGCGCCAGGCCCACCGGCCAGTTGGCGTACAGACCCATCAGCATGCAGCCCAGCGCCGCGCCGACACAGGTCGCGACGAAGGCGGCGCCGTGGTCGATGCCGGCCTCGGCCATGATGTTGGGGTTGACGAAGATGATGTAGGCCATGGTGACGAAGGTCGTCAGGCCGGCGAGCAGTTCGGTTTTAACGCTGGTGCGGTGTTCGCTGAGCTTGAAGAATCGATCGAGCAGCCCGGGCTTATCCGGCTGCACGGCAAGGGCGTGCTGTTCCTGCTTGGTGCTTTCCAAGGGGTGTTCCTCATCGTTCTTGTTGTCGATCACCCAGAGTTGGAACTCTCGAGGCAGGTGATGGTTGAGGGCTCAGGCTGTCTCGCTTTTGACTTCGAGGTCAGGAAGGCCTGACCCGATTATGCTTTTGTATACAAGAAATGCAACCAGGTTTTGTGAGCAAACAGTGAATAGCTGCGTCATTGCGACGCATGGCCGGCTGCGCTAGCGGGAATGTGCGCCAAGGGATGATTTATTTGCTTAGCTAAGCAACGATTTGTATACAATAACTAGCGCAAGCTTTGCTTCTATAACCAATGGCTACTCCAGCCTTACGGCGAAACGAAGTAAAGTTCGCTCTGCCGAAACCTCCGATGCGAGCCATCATGAACGAACAGCTGCAGCCTCTGAAAAAGCCGTCCCGCAATGGCAAGGTGCGTACTGGGACGCAGGACGACATCGTCTACGCCCATATCTTCGACGCCATTCTTGAGCAGCGCCTGGCGCCAAGCACCAAGCTCAGCGAAGAAGCGTTGGGGGAAATCTTCGGAGTGAGTCGCACCATCATCCGCCGTGCATTGTCGCGGCTGGCGCATGAAGGCGTGGTATTGCTGCGACCGAACCGCGGTGCAGTCGTCGCCTGCCCAAGCGTTGAAGAGGCTCGGCAGGTCTTCTTCGCGCGCCGCCTGGTGGAGCGTGCGATCACCGAATTGGCGGTTCAGCATGCTACTGATGAACAGCTGGCCGAATTGCGGCAGATGGTGCAGGACGAGCAGGATTGCTTCGCCCGCGGCGATCGCGGTGCCGGCATCCGCCTTTCCGGCGAGTTTCACCTGAAGTTGGCCGAGACCGCGAAAAACGCTCCGCTGGTGAGCTTCCAACGCAGCCTCGTCTCCCAGACCTCGCTGATCATCGCGCAGTACGAAAGCAGCAACCGCTCCCATTGCTCCTACGATGAACACAATCAGTTGATCGATGCCATTGCTGCCCGTGACAGCGACAGGGCCGTGAGCCTGATGATGCATCACATGGATCACGTCGACAGCAAGCTCAACCTGGACGAAGACAGCGCTTCGCGCGACCTACACGCAGTGTTTTCCCACATCCTGGGAAAGAACGGAAAGGGCGCTAAAAAGCGCTGAGACCGTAGGGTGGATGGCCGAAGCCATCCACGCGGTTCCACGGCAAGGTAGGGTGTTGGAGCGTATCCGAGCACGACGCGTGGAAAACCGCTGCGCGGGTTTTCCACCCTACAATCTAGTTTTGGCAAGCTTCGCGGGCATGGCCCGCTCCCACGAAGCTGTGACGTTAAGCTTCCTTTCTGTGCACCGAAACGCCGGCGGCGTAGGTTTCCTTCACCGCACGGTCGTCGCCGAGGATCGTCAGAGCAAAAAGCTTTTCCGGTAGCGTCTTTGCCTGGCTCAGGCGGTAGTCGATTAGCGGCGTGGCCTTGTAGTCGAGCACCACGAAATCCGCTTCCTTGCCAGGTTGCAGGTTGCCGATGCGGTCGTCCAGATAGAGCGCGCGGGCGCCGCCCAACGTGGCCAGGTACAGGGACTTGAACGGGTCGAGCTTCTTGCCCTGCAACTGCATCACCTTGTAAGCCTCGTTCAGAGATTGCAGCTGTGAAAAACTGGTGCCGGCGCCGACGTCGGTGCCGAGGCCGACGCGCACGCCAAAGCCTTCCACTTTCTCCAGATCGAACAGGCCGCTGCCCAGGAACAGGTTGGACGTCGGGCAGAAGGCGACCGCCGAGCCGGTCTCGCCCAGGCGCTGGCATTCGTCGTCGCACAGGTGCACGCCGTGGGCGAACACCGAGCGCGCGCCAATCAGACCGTGGTGGTCGTAAACATCCAAGTAGCCCTTGCGCTCGGGGAACAGCTCGCGCACCCATTCGATTTCCTGGCGGTTTTCCGACAGGTGCGTGTGCATGTACAGATCCGGGTATTCCTTGAATAGCTGGCCCGCCAGCGCCAGTTGCTCTGGCGTGCTGGTCGGCGCAAAGCGCGGCGTGACCGCGTAATGCAGGCGGCCCTTGCCGTGCCAGCGTTCGATCAGTTCCTTGCTATCGGCGTAGCCGGATTCGGCGGTGTCGGTCAGGTAGTCCGGCGCATTGCGGTCCATCAGCACCTTGCCGGCGATCATCCGCAGGTTGCGCTTTTCGCAGGCCTCGAAGAAGGCATCCACCGACGCCTTGTGCACGCTGCCGAACACCAGCGCGGTGGTGGTGCCGTTGCGCAGCAGCTCCTTCAGGAAGATGTCTGCGACTTTGCTGGCGTGGGCCGGATCGGCAAAAGCGCGCTCGGTGGGGAAGGTGTAGGTATTGAGCCAATCCAGCAGCTGCTCGCCATAGGAGGCGATCATGCCGGTCTGCGGGTAGTGAATGTGGGTGTCGATAAAGCCGGGAGTGATCAGGGCGTCGGGGTATTCGATTACCTCCGTGCCTGCCGCTAGCGATGGCACCAGATCGGCGGCGTTGCCAATCTGCGCGACCTTGCCGTCCTCGACGACCAGCAGACCGTCTTCGAAATATTCGTAGGACGATTCGATGCCCACCTCGCGTGGGTCGGCAAGGGAGTGGAGCAGGGCGGCACGGTAGGCTTTGGCTTGGGACATGACAGTTCTCGGAATCGTTGTATGAATGCGGTGCGGCATAGTGGGAGGCCCGACCTCGGGGCGAGCTTTTCAGCCAATTCGCCGCGAGGGCGTGCCTCCGCAGTAAGGAGAATGGCCGGTGATCAGCTGGCCTTCGAGCGGCGCGAGGCGGGCACCAGCATCGGCACCGGCTTTTCGCCATCGGCGCTCTTCTCTCCGAAGTTGGCGTTATAGGTGGCTATCACCTCGCCGGCAATGGACACCGCGATTTCGACCGGCAGCTTGCCCTTCACTTCAGAGATGCCCATCGGGCAACGCATGCGTTGCACGATTTCAGGCTGGAAGCCGCGGTCGCGCAGGCGATTTTCGAACTTGGCGCGTTTGCTGTTGGAGCCAATCAGGCCGTAGTAGGTGAAATCGTTGCGCTCAAGAATCGCTGCGGTCAGCTCGAGATCCAGTTGGTGATTATGCGTCATAACGATGAAGTAGCTGCCGGCAGGCATGTTCTCGACCTCATCCACCACCTCATCGTTGACGACCTTTTCGACACCAGCAGGGATCTGCTCAGGGAATTCGTTATCCCGCGAATCGATCCAGCGCACCTTGCACGGCAGGCTTGCCAGCAGCGGAACCAGCGCGCGGCCGACGTGGCCAGCACCGAAGACCGCGATGTGCGCCTGGGGTTGGCCCATGGGTTCAAACAGCAACACCGTGGCGCCGCCACAGCACTGGCCGAGGCTGGCGCCCAGGGAAAAGCGTTCCAGGCGGGTTTCGCGCACGCGGTTTTCCAGCATCTCGCGAGCGATGGCCTGCGCCTTGTACTCCAGGTGGCCGCCGCCGATGGTGTCGTACAGACGTTCGCGACTGACCACCATTTTCGAGCCGGCATTGCGCGGCGTCGAGCCGCGCTCCTCGATGATGGTCACCAGCACACAGGGTTCGCCTTGCTGCTGCAGGTCGGCGAGGGCATTGATCCAGACCGTGTTGCTCATGGTTCTGTCCTTCGTGGCGTCCGGTGGAAAGCCGCAAGGGCATTCTCCACCGGAACCTTCATGTTGCGACAACGGTGGACAAGCAGAGCGTTGTCCACCCTATGTCAGGCCGTTGTAGTTTCCGTGGCGGCCGGTGCGGTCGCCGCTAGCTTCAGCTTGCGCATCTGCTCGACGCCCCAGAGCACTCGCTCAGGTGTCGCCGGCGCGTCGATCTTCGGCTGCACCTTGTAATCCGCCAGGCTGGCCACGGCATCCTTGATCGCACACCACACCGAGATGCCGAGCATGAACGGCGGCTCGCCGACGGCCTTGGAGTGGAACACTGTGTCTTCCGGGTTCTTGCGGTTTTCCACCAGCTTGACCCGCAGATCCAGCGGCATGTCGGCCACTGCCGGCACCTTGTAGCTGGCCGGGCCGCTGGTCATCAGCTTGCCCTTGTCGTTCCACACCAGTTCTTCCATGGTCAGCCAACCCATGCCCTGGACGAAACCGCCTTCCACCTGACCGATGTCGATAGCCGGGTTCAGCGAGGCGCCGACGTCATGCAGGATGTCGCTGCGTAGCATGCGGTATTCGCCGGTCAGGGTATCGACCAGCACTTCCGAGCAGGCCGCGCCGTAGGCGTAGTAGTAGAAGGGTCGGCCGCGTGCCTGGTCGCGGTCGTAGTAGATCTTCGGGGTGCGGTAGAAGCCGGTGGAAGACAGCGATACCTGGCCGAAATAGGCCTGCTGGATCAGCTCTTCGAAGGTGACGAAGCGATCACGAATACGCACCTGGCCATTCTTGAACTGAACGTCTTCCTCGGTGACGTTGTAATGCCGCGCAGCGAACTCGACCAGACGCTGCTTGATGGTCAGTGCGGCGTTCTGCGCGGCTTTACCGTTGAGGTCGGTGCCGCTGGAAGCCGCTGTCGGCGAGGTGTTTGGCACTTTGTCGGTGTTGGTGGCGGTGATCTGGATGCGATCGATATCCACCTGGAACACCTCGGCCACCACCTGCGCGACCTTGATGTTGAGGCCCTGCCCCATTTCGGTGCCGCCGTGGTTCAGGTGGATGCTGCCGTCGGTATAAACGTGGACCAGCGCGCCGGCCTGGTTGAGAAAACTTGCGGTGAAGCTGATGCCAAACTTTACCGGCGTCAGCGATAGACCTTTCTTCAGGATCGGGCTGCTGGCGTTAAACGCGCGGATTTCCTCGCGGCGCTTGGCATATTCACTGCTGGCTTCCAGTTCGGCGGTCATCTCATCGAGCATGTTGTGCTCGACGGTCTGGTAGTAGGGCGTGATATTGCGCTCGGTCTTGCCGTAGTAGTTGCGCTTGCGGATGTCGAGCGGGTCCTTGCCCAGCTCGCGCGCTACGGCGTCCATGATCTCCTCGATGGCGACCATGCCCTGCGGGCCGCCGAAACCGCGATAGGCAGTGTTGGAGGCGGTGTTGGTCTTGCAGCGATGGCCGTTGATGGTGGCATCGCCCAGGTAATAGGCGTTGTCTGAGTGGAACATCGCGCGGTCGACAATGGAGCCTGAGAGGTCCGGCGAGTAGCCGCAGTTACCGGCCAAGTCGATCTGGATACCATGAAGCATGCCGTTGTCATCGAAGCCCACGTCGTACTCGACGTAGAACGGATGACGCTTGCCGGTCATGTGCATGTCTTCCATGCGTGGCAGGCGCATCTTGGTCGGCCGGCCGGTGAGGTGAGCGATTACTGCGCACATGCATGCAGGGCCTGCGGCCTGGGTTTCCTTGCCGCCGAAACCGCCGCCCATGCGACGCATGTCGATGACGATTTTGTTCATCGATACACCCAGCACTTCGGCAACCAGCTTCTGCACTTCGGTGGGGTTCTGCGTGGAGGTGTAGACGATCATGCCGCCGTCCTCGGTGGGCATCACCGAGCTGATCTGGGTTTCCAGGTAGAAATGCTCCTGGCCACCAATATGCAGCGTGCCTTGCAGGCGACGGGGTGCGCTGGCCAGGGCGCTGGCCGAGTCGCCGCGCTTGTGGGTGTGACTGTCGAGCACAAAATGCTGTTTGCGCAGCGCATCGACCACGTCGAGTACCGGCTCAAGATCCTCGTACTCAATGATTGCAGCCATGGCCGCCTTGCGGGCGGTTTCCAGGCTATCAGCGGCGACGGCGATCACCGGCTGGCCGATGAACTCGACCTTGCCATCCGCCAGCAGCGGGTCGCCGGGCATGACGGCGCCGATATCCAGCTGACCAGGGACGTCCTTGGCGGTGATGGCAATGGCCACGCCGGGGATCTGATAGCAGGGCAAAGTATCGATGCTGACGATGCGGGCGTGGGCGCGGTCGCTCATGCGCGCATAAACGTGCAGCTGGTTGGGGAATTCCAGGCGGTCATCGACGTATACCGCTTCGCCCGTGACGTGCTTGGGCGCGCTGTCGTGCTTGACGCTCTTGCCGACGCCGGTCACCAGGTCCTGCTTGAACAGGGCGGTGATTTCTTCCTGGCTTTTTACAAGGTTGTGGTTAGACATAAGCGGTCACCCTCGTTTCGGCTTTCGGCGCGTGCTGTTCCAGGAAGCACTTGCGCAGCAGGTTCTGTGCAACAAGCAGGCGATATTCGCGGCTGGCGCGGAAGTCACTTAGCGGCGTGAAGTCGTTGGCCAGCGCCTCGCAGGCACGTTCGGCCGTTTCCAGAGTGAAGGCCTTGCCGACTAACTCGGCCTCGCAGGCTGCCGCTCGCTTCGGGATAGCTGCCATGCCGCCGAAGGCGACGCGTGCGTCGGCAATCACGCCATTTTCCACACGCAGGTCGAATGCCGCGCACACTGCGGAGATATCGTCATCCAGTCGTTTGGACACCTTGTAGGCGCGGAATATCTGATCCGGTTGTGCGCGCGGGACGATGATTTTCTCGATGAATTCACCGGGCTCGCGAGCGGTGACCTTGTAGTCGATGAAGTAGTCCCGCAGTGGCAAAGTGCGGCTGCGCTCACCTTTGCGCAGCACCATCTGAGCGCCGAGGGCGATCAGCAATGGCGGTGCGTCGCCGATGGGCGAGGCGTTACCGATGTTGCCGCCCAAGGTGCCCTGGTTGCGGATCTGCAAGGAGGCGAAACGGTGCAAAAGCTCGCCGAAATCGGGGTATTCCGCAGCCAGAGCTTCGTAGCAATCGGTCAGCGCGGTGGCTGCGCCCAGCTCGATGTGGCTCTCGGCGACTTCGACCTTCTTCATCTCGGCGATGTGGCCGACATAGATCATCACCGGCAGCTCGCGGTGAAACTGGGTGACTTCCAGGGCGAGATCGGTGCCGCCGGCCAGCAGGCGGGCGTCGGGGTTGGCGCTGTAAATTTCGGCGAGATCCGCCACGGTCACCGGTGATAAGCAGCGCTTGGTACCGTTGTTGAGCTCGGCGGTTTCGCGCGGCTCGATGGCTTTCAGCTGGGCGATTGTTTCGGCTTCGCGCGCGTCGAACTGATCCGGCTGCTTGTAACCGCAGGCCTGTTCGGCGGCTTCGAGAATCGGCCGGTAGCCGGTGCAGCGGCAGAGGTTGCCGGCCAGGGCTTCGTGGGTTTCGGCCGGGTCGTACTCACTCACCACGCTCTTGTTTTTCTGCAACGCAAACAGGCTCATGACGAAGCCCGGCGTGCAGAAGCCGCACTGCGAACCATGGCAGTCGACCATCGCCTGCTGGACGCTGTGCAGCTGGTCGCGGTCCTTGAGGTCTTCGACGGCGATCAGCTGCTTGCCGTGCAAGGCCGAGACGAAGGTCAGGCAGGAGTTGAGCGTTCGATAACGTAGCTTGTCGTCAACCAACTCGCCCACCACCACGGTGCAGGCACCGCAGTCGCCGGAGGCGCAGCCTTCCTTGGTGCCGGTCTTGCCACGGTGCTCGCGCAGGTACTGCAGTACCGTGGTGTTGGGGTCGAGGGTCTGCTCACTGCGCAGCTCTCGATTCAATAGGAACTGGATCACGGGGCCTCCTGGTTTCTTGTTCTGGGCTCTGACGGTAGAAGCTAGCCTTATCTGACTTTTAGGTCAAGAAATAGCTGACTGGAAAGTCAATGCGTCGATAGAGCGCACCTAAAAGCCTATTAAAGAGTGTGGTAGATAGCGCGGCGTCAGCGAGTTCTGTGCGACAAAGAACCTGCTGGCGCCGCTTCACTGGTGAAGCCGAGAGGTAGTCAGCCAGCGATCAGCTGAGCAGCTGCCTGGCGGTGATCAGCAATCAAACCAGTGACATCGAGGCCCTCAATCTGCCCGTCGACCACCTGCCAGCGACCGCCGACCATCACCCGATCGGCACGATCCGCACCGCAGAGCAACAGCGCAGAAAGCGGGTCGTGGCTGCCGGAGAAGCGCAATTCGTCCAGCTTGAACAGTGCGAGATCGGCTTGCATGCCGACTGCCAACTGCCCGAGATCATCGCGGCCCAGCAGCTTTGCCGAGCCCTTGGTGGCCCAGCCCAGTGCCAGTTCCGGGGTGATCTTCTCAGCGCCGTAGCGCAGGCGCTGCAGATACAGCGCCTGGCGCGCTTCGAGAATCATGTTGGAGGCGTCGTTGGAGGCCGAACCATCGACGCCCAGACCGATGGGCGCGCCAGCCGCTTCCAGCTCCAGCGTCGGACAGATGCCGGACGCCAGCCGCATGTTGGAGCTCGGGCAATGACTGATGCCAGTGCCGGCCTGGCCGAGGCGGGCGATCTCGTCTTCGTTGAAGTGGATGCCGTGGGCCAGCCAGGTGCGGTCGGACAGCCAGCCGACGCTGTCGAGGTAGTCCACGGTGCGTAGGCCGAAGCGTTCCAGGCAGAAGTCCTCTTCGTCGAGGGTTTCCGCCAGATGGGTGTGCAGACGCACGTCCATGCGCTCGGCCATGGCGGCGCTGGCGCGCATGATTTCCGGCGTCACCGAGAAGGGCGAGCAGGGCGCCAGGGCGATTTGGATTTGCGCGCCAGCGCCACGCTCATGGTAGCGACCGATCAGCCGCTCGCTGTCGGCCAGGATCACTTCGGCTTCCTGTACCGTCTGTTGCGGCGGCAGGCCGCCATCGGCTTCGCCCAGGCTCATGGAGCCACGGGTGAGCATGGCGCGCATACCCAGTTCGCGCACCGCCTGGACCTGCACATCGATGGCTTCTTCCAGCCCTTCGGGGAATAGGTAGTGATGATCGGCCGCTGTGGTGCAGCCCGACAGCAGCAGCTCGGCCAGAGCGACCTTGCTCGCCAGCTCGAGCTTTTCCGGTGTCAGTCGTGCCCACACCGGGTAGAGCGTCTTCAGCCAGGGAAACAGCGGCTGGTTGACCACCGGGCCCCATGCGCGAGTAAGCGTTTGGTAGAAGTGGTGATGGGTGTTAATCAGTCCCGGCAGCACTACGTGCTCACGGGCGTCAAAGGTGCTATCTACGGGAGCTGCTGGTGCCTGGCCAGCAGCAAGCAGTTCAGTAATAACGCCGTTTTCGATAACCAGCCCACCGGAAGCGTTCTGATTGTTGGCAGTGAAGATCGCGAGGGGGTTTTTGATCCAGATGCGGGTATTGGCCATTGCCGGCTCCTCCTGCAGGACCCTCTGAAAACTAGCTGCGTTGCCTTCGCTGCGTTGAAAACAGACTCGTACGCGAGTCCGATCAAAATGCTCATTTACAGCTGTAAACTGCGCTTGATTCGCTGCGCTCACCCTACGGGCCAGCCTATGGCTGTTACTACGCTGCGCTACGTTTCTCGCCTGTTTTCGCCTTGCGCTGGCTGCCTCGCCTATGTTTTCAGAAGTGCCCTGAAAATGTTGGGTTCAGAAAAGCCAGCTCAGTTATGCCCTGTCTGCTGATCCAGGGGTGTGGCACATACAGCTTGCAGCCGCCCCCCATAGCGGGGCGGCTGGCGTTGCATGTTAGGACCTGTGGTTGTACTTGCCCAGATCCATATGACGATTCACATCCTTGTACAGTAAGTAACGGAACTTGCCGGGGCCGCCGGAATAGCAGGCTTGCGGGCAGAAGGCGCGCAGCCACATGTAGTCACCGGCTTCCACCTCGACCCAGTCCTGGTTCAGGCGATACACCGCTTTGCCTTCCAGCACATAAAGGCCGTGCTCCATCACGTGTGTTTCAGCAAACGGAATCACGCCGCCCGGCTCGAAGGTGACGATGTTCACGTGCATGTCGTGGCGCATGTCACTCATGTCGACGAAGCGGGTGGTCACCCAGGCGCCGTTGGTGCCCGGCATCGCGATTGGCTCAACGTCCTGCTCGTTGGTGACGAAGGCTTCTGGATGCGCCAGCCCTTCGACGGCCTGATAGAACTTGCGAATCCAGTGGAAACGAGCGACCTGACCGCTGTTGTTGCGCACCTTCCACTCCGCTGCCGGCGGGATGAAGGCATAGCTGCCGGGGCGCAGTTCGTGGGTGCTGCCGTTGAGCGTAAGAGTGAACTCACCGTCAACGACGAAAAGAACGCCCTCGGCGTTCTTGTCCAATTCGGGCTTGTCGCTGCCGCCACCGGCAGCCAGTTCCACGATGTACTGGGAGAAGGTCTCGGAGAAGCCGGACAGCGGGCGTGAGAGAACCCACATGCGCATGTTGTCCCAGAACGGCAGATGGCTGGTGACGATGTCACGCATCACGCCTTTGGGAATGACGGCATAGGCCTCGGTGAACATTGCGCGGTCGGTCAGCAGTTCGGTCTGAGCCGGATGCCCGCCCGTAGGGGCATAGTATTTGGTGTTTGCCATATAACTCCCGTCATCGGTTGTTGTTGCCGGTCGTCCGTGCGCCAGAGCGCGATGAGGGCTGGCTGGCGTTTCCACGAGCGGCTGTTAGAGGAGCTGCTGGTGCATTGTATACAGGATTGGAGGTTGTATCCATAGATTGTATCCAATCTGCGGCGCCGGTAATTCTGAAGAAAGGTGCCAGGCCGATGTCGCGGGTAGCCCGCGACATGTGGATCAGACTAGGGGCAGACCAATCGGCCCTGCGTTTCCATCGCACCTGTCACTGCTTCGGCCAACTCTTCTAAGCGGTAAGGTTTGGCCAGAATACGGACGCCCTGAGCCTCTGCAGCCGTTCTCGCCGCCTCGGCGTAACCGCTCGTGAGCAGAACGGGAATATCGAACTGCCGTATACGGATTTCACGCGCCAGCTCCACTCCGTTCATGCCGCCAGGCATCATTACATCGGAAAAGATCAGGTCCACGTGGCTCCCGTTTGCCAACCATTCCAAAGCGGCGGTAGCGCTGGCGCAGTGGATTACCTGATAACCCAGGTGTTCAAGCATCTGGGCAACCGTTGCGGCGACTTTTTCGTCGTCATCGACCAGCAGGATATGACCGGCGGACGTTTCGCGATATTCCCCGACAGGGCTCAAAAGCTCGCTGGGTAGCGGTTCCGGCTGCTGCTGTGAGCGCGGCAGCAGCATGATCACGCTGGTGCCGCGCTCGCATTGGCTGTCGATCCATACGGCGCCGCCGGACTGACGGGCGAAACCATAGACCTGGGCTAGACCCAGACCCGAGCCCTTGCCGATTTCCTTGGTGGTAAAAAAGGGGTCGAACACCCGTTCGCGGAGGTCGTCGGGGATGCCGGTCCCCGAGTCGGTCACGGTCAGCCGGACAAAATCATCCTCGCGACCTAGCACCTGCTCGTTCGGCGCATTGGAGGCCTGCAGCAGAATAGAGCCACCTTCAGGCATGGCGTCACGGGCATTCACCGCCAGGTTGAGGATCACCAGTTCCAGTTCGCCGGGATCGACCTCGACCGGCCATAGGTCCGCGGCAAACTGCACCTGCACGTGGATGTCGCCGCGCAGGCTGCGATCAAGTAGTTCCTGCATTTGCCTGATGCGCTGGGCCAGGTCCACCGCTTCGGGCGCCAGCGACTGACGGCGGGAAAACGCCAACAACTGGCGGGTCAGAGCGGCTCCGCGCTGTGCAGCCTGGCGCATGCCGTTCATCAGGCGCTGGCGGCGGGCCGGGTCATCGCGCCGATCGAGCATGTCGAGCCCGCCGGAGATGACCATCAGCAGGTTGTTGAAGTCATGCGCGACGCCGCCCGTGAGCTGGCCGATGGCTTCGATCTTCTGCGTCTGGCGCAGGGTTTCCTCGATGCGGGCGCGTTCGGCGATCTGCGCGCGTAGCTCCAGGTTGGTCTTTTCCAGCTCACTGGTGCGTTCGATCACCAGGGCTTCGAGCTCCTGGGAAACCTGCTCGCGTGCCTCCATCAGGGCGCGTACCTCGTACTGACGCAGACGCCCGCGCACTGCCGTCTGGATGGCGCTGGTCAGGGTGATGCCCTGTACAGGGCGTTCGAGCAGCGAGACGTTGCATAGTGCAGCCACCATGCGCTGACGCCAGGCGGTAACTGTCGGTTGCTGATGTTTGCTGGTCAGCACCACGAAGGGGAAATCTGACCAGGGCGGCTGCCGCTCAACCCAGGCGGCCAGTGCGTCGAGGTCCTGGCCGAAGAGGCCTTCTTCGGCAATGAACACCGCATCGGCGTTGGTCGCTGCTTGCTCTAGTATTTCATCGAGGCTTTTGCAGACGAGGGCATGCATACCGCTGCGGCGGAGCAGGTCGGCTGAGGTCGGGCCGTCCCGGCCTATGGGGGCATAGATGGCTACCAGCGGGTTGTGCTCAGACGTAGTCATGCTCGCCCATGAGGAGTGTGGCATCGCCAATGAATTCTGGAGTTCCTGAAAGGATACCGCTGAACATGGTCAGAGGCGGTCCGACCTTGATGCCGGAAGTGGCAAGCTGAAACTCCCTGATGGCGTTTTCATGATGGCCGCTGCGTTTCTTGATCACTGACAGCGCCCGCCGCACTACACCCGCGTGTTCGAAATAGCGCAGCATGATAACCGCGTCACTCAGATAGCTGATGTCCACCGGAGTTTCCATCGGCCCGACCAGGCCATGCTGTGCCATGACCATCACGCTGACCACGCCCTGCTGCGCCAGATAACTGAGCAATTCGTGCATCTGCAAGGTCAGGAAGCGGCCATCCGGCATTGCGTTCATGTAACCGTTGATGCTGTCCAGTAGCACCATTCGAGCCCCTTGTACTTCGACGCTATGGCGTACTGCGGCGGTGAACTCGCCGGGTGAAAGTTCGGCAGGGTCAATCTGTTGCAGGTGTAGCAGCCCCTTTTCCAGCCAGGGTTCGATATCCAGCCCCAATGCTCTGCCGCGTGCCAGCAGAGTGCCGATGCCTTCATCGAAAAGGAAAAAGGCGACCTGTTCGCCGCGTTTGCATGCCGCTATGGCGTAACCCAGTATCAGTGATGATTTGCCTACTCCGGCGGCGCCGACCAGAAGCGCACTGGTGCCGCGCTCCAGTCCGCCGCCGAGCAGCGTGTCCAGGCCTTCATTGCCGCTCGAGATCTGTTCACCGCAGAATAACGAGTGATGTTCGGCCGCGATCAGGCGCGGGTAAATAGTCAGCCCGCCCTTCTTGATACTGAAATCGTGATAGCCGCCGCGGAACTTGATGCCGCGCATCTTGACCACCCGCAGACGCCTTCTTTCGGCGCCGTAATCGATGGCCAGCTGCTCAAGCATCACCACCCCGTGGCAGATCGAGTGCAGCTGAAGGTCGCCGCTTTCCGAAGTCTGGTCATCAATCAGAATGACCGTGCTGTTTCGGGTGGTGAAGAAGTGCTTGAGTGCTAGAACCTGCCTTCGATAGCGCAGCGGACTTTGCGCCAGCAGGCGCATCTCCGAAAGACTGTCGAAGACAATACGAGTAGGGTTGGTTTCACTGACTCGATCAAAGACCTGTCTGGTGGTTTCGCTCAGCTCCATCTCGGCTGGGTGCAACACCGTCAGTTCCAACTCTGGGTCCAGGCTGGTCTCGGGCGTCACCAGCTCGAATACATCGATGCCTTCGAGCGACCAGCCATGGCGTTTGGCGACAAGCTCCAGTTCCTGCCTGGTTTCCGAAAGAGTCACGAAAAGCACGCGCTCGCCCAGGCGCACGCCCTCAAGCAGAAACTGCAAGGCCAGAGTGGTTTTACCCGAGCCTGGGCTGCCTTCGTAAAGATACATTCGATTGGGGTCCAAACCACCACCAAGGATGTCATCCAGGCCCTCGCTGCCGGTAGAGGTGCGCGGCGAGTCATCGTCCGGGGTCGCATCTGGATGGGGAAAATCGCTCATTTCATACTCCTTGTGATGTTTTGCGACGTGGACGCCGCTTTCCTCTTCGCGCAGCCTTGGCCTGCAAACGGTCCATTGTTAGCGAAGGAAACCTGGAAGAACACTCGCGTTGCCTGAGCTTGGCGGTTTCCTTTGTGAAGTCTAAACAGGCGGATCAGGTCGGATTCGTCGATGGTTTCCGAGAGGCGCAGTCATTTCATCCGACTCGGTTTTTAATTGGCTGTTCAACATTGCGGCGTGCTGCTGCTCTAGCCTTTGGTCAAGTTGGTGTTTGCGAGGCTGTTTGTCTGCAGCGGTTCTAAAACGCGTTTAATATCCAGCGCCTTCCAATGCAAGAAGATTCCATATGCACCCTGACGCCCTCGCTACGCTGCTGCAATACCTGACCATTGCGCTGGCGCAGCCACCTGCCGAGACGCGCAGGCTGTTTCATGGCCGTGGCCGCTGCTGGCCGGGGCTTGAGCATGTCACTGCGGACTGGTTGCAGGGTGTGCTGCTGGTGTCGCTGTTCCGCGCAGCGGAGGGTGGCGAACTGGATGCGCTGAAAGAGGCTTTGCTGGCGCTCGGTCGCAGCGCCGAATGGCAAGCAAGCGGGGCGCACAGCCTGCTGTTGCAGCATCGCTATCTGCCGGATAGCCATATGGAGCAGCTGCTGGGTGAACCAGTTGAAGAGTGGACGATCAGTGAGAACGGCCTGCGTTACAAGCTCGATCTGGGCATCAAGCAGAACAACGGGCTGTTTCTCGACATGCGTTATGGTCGACGCTGGGTGCAGGAGCAGGCGCGGGGTTTGCGCGTACTCAACCTGTTTGCCTACACCTGCGGTTTTTCCGTGGCGGCGATTGCCGGTGGCGCCGAGCATGTGGTCAATCTCGACATGGCTCGCGCAGCGCTCAGTCGCGGGCGAGACAATCACCGGCTCAACGAGCATGACCTGCGCAAGGTCAGCTTTCTCGGCCATGAGCTGTTCAAGTCCTGGGGCAGAATTCGCAAGAGCGGCCCCTACGATCTGGTGATTGTCGATCCGCCATCATTCCAGAAGGGAAGCTTTGCTCTGAATCGCGACTATCAGAAGATCCTGCGTCGCCTGCCCGAGCTGCTGACGCCGACCGGGAAGGTACTGGCCTGCATCAACGATCCGGATATCGGGCCGGACTTCCTGATCGAAGGCATCGCCGCCGAGGCGCCCGAGCTGGTGTTCCTGCAGCGCCTGGAGAACCCGCCTGAGTTTCCCGATGTCAGCGCCGACAGTGGGCTCAAAGTGCTGGTGTTCGGACGTGTTGCCGAGAGTAGCGGAAAAGCCTGAGCAGGCCGTTCCAATCGACATTGGCGTGGGGCCGCTGGGCTGCCTTGCTCAGGCTTTTGGCTCAGACAGGCAATCCAGTGAGCCCAGGTCGTTGCCCAGGTGTTGCAGGCGGTTATCGAGATGGCGTCGCTGCTGCGCATCTGATAGCGCATAAAGGTCGCTGATTAGAGTGATGGTCGCGTCTTCGTTGTGGGCCAGTGCTACCCGATAAGCGTCCGTTTCCATGGAATCCCGTTCTTGCAGCAGCTGGACGATGCGCTGTTCGAAGTCTTCCCCATGGCGTTGGGTCAGGGCTTCCAGCAGTGCGGACTGCCAGTGCCGCCGGTTTTCCAGCCAGAGGCGGTTCTGCCCATCCAAGGAATGCGCCCAGGTCAGAATACGTTGCTGTTGTGCGGCATCAAGTTTGCCGGTCCACTGCTCTACACGCTTGCCCATGCGCTCGGCGCGCTCGCGAATTTGCTGCGGCAATGGCGCGGCCAGGTATTTTTCCTGGTGTTCCTGATGGTCGCGGGCCAGGGCTTCGGCGAGCTGGCTCACCTGCCGTTCATCCAGCTCGCGCAGTAACTGCACGGTGGTCGGAGTGATCTCCACCGCTACGGATTGAATGGCTTGCCGTATATCAAGATAGTGGCTGCGGATGGCGCGCTGATCGAGTTCGCCCTGGCGTATCTGTTGCCGCACGCGCTGAAGGGCGTCGAGGTCGTCTGGCAGCTGTGTACGGCAGTGCCAGGCCAGATGTTCGCGTAACCGTTCACGCAGGTGAGCCTGCTGATGGCGATTCAGGTCCAGATAATCGTCCAGCGACCAGGCAACCAACAGATCGAGATTGCGATAGGCGAGGTTGATACGGCTGCAGCCGGCCAGCACCAGGGCCATTGCCAGCAGCAACAGCAATGTCTTGAGCTTGATCTGCATTGCATCCCTCGTTGGCAGTTCTGCACTTCCGATAGAGCGTATGGCGCTCTGCCAGTTCGGTCAGAAAACTTCCTGTTAAACACTTGGCGCTGGCTGGCGCGAGAAGAACCTGGCTTGGCGTGGTCCCTAGATCACGGGCTGCGTCCCCATATGAGGATGCAGCGGATCATGACTTCAATCGAGGACGGTACGCATGCAGACCAGTATTAAGCACCTGATCGGAGACGAAGTGCCCAAGAGCTGGCGCCCGACGTGGGTCACCTGCTGGGTTGTTGAAATGGACGGTACGACCATTGCCGGCCCCTACGCTACGCGAGAAGAAGCCCAGGCGGTGGTAGATGGGAAGCAGGAGCCGAAGATTTCCCAATCTCCCGCGCCTCGTTAGCAATGTCGGGGCTACCGGCAATGGCTGGGGCAGGGTGCAGGCCTTTCGTCCTGAGGAGGAGGCTCGATGAGGTGTGAAACCAGCTCCAGAGCCTTCTCGAAAGAGGGATAGCCGCTCTGTGCGACATCCAGCTGTGCATAAGCGCGGCGGTAGGTTTCGGCTTTTTCGGGTTGCTGCTCATCGAGCAGATAGGGTTGCTGGTAGATCGTGTAGAGCAGCGCTACAGCATGCGGATGACCCTTGTCGGCGGCTCGTTCCAGCAGCTTCAGCACTTCGTCCTGTTGTGGTCCTTGGCGAATCAACAACAGCGCTTGGTAGAACTCGGTTTCACCACGCTTATCCAGGGGGGCGCTGCGCTTGAGCAGTGCTTGGGCAAGCTCGTAACCGTCTTCATCAGCTTGGGAGACGAGGATCTTGGCCTGCAGCAGATCGTTCTGATAAAGCAGCCGCTCGGCTCTGCAGGCGCTGCCCGGCTCATCGTTGCATGAGTTCGAGGCGCAGCCACCCACAGCAAGAAGCATTCCGACCAGCAGTGCGTTCTTAATCAATTGCCTATTCTCTTCTCGTTGCGGTGCGTCGTGGTGTCAGGCCTGGGTTTCGGTGTTTCGTTCAATCAAGCCTCAATGGGCAGCCATAGACTGAAGGCCGTAGTGATTGAGGATGATCTGCCAGTGAGGATTGTCCGGCAAAGCGGTGAGAAAGCCATCTAGATAGTCGGTTGCCGCCTCGCCCAGGTTATTCGTGATCAGCAAGTTCCGGGTGAATTGATACAGGGGCTTTTCGGAAATGTACAGATCGCCGAGCTTTTCGCTCTGGCGGTAGTAGAGCAGCGTCGAGTTGGCGATCAGCACGGTATGGATGCGCCCGGAAAGCAATTTCTGCAGGTTTTGCAGATCGCTGAGGACGTCCTGTCGGCGAACCGTACCGCGGGCGATGGCCTGATCCAGGCCTTCGTAGCGATAGCCCAGCACGCCGCCGAGGGTGAGTCCCTTGAGCGACCGTGGGCCCTCGTATTCGAAAGCGGTATCGGGCAGCGAGACGAAGTGCTGCTGATCGTGCAGCAGCGGCTGTGTCCAGGTGGCGTTGGCCGTCAGTTGGGGGCGGAAAAAGCGTGGCGTGGCCCAGAGCAGGATGCCGGGCGAACCGCGTTCAAGATGCAGGTCGAGGCGCTTTCGCGGCAGCTCCACCAAGTGGAACCGGAAGCGCCCGGCGTTGGCTGGATCGCTATTGAGCAGGGCGACGAAGTCTTGGGAAAGCCCCTGCGAGGCATCGAGCCTGAACGGTGCTGAGAGGTGATACGTCCATACCTCAATGGGCTGCTGGGCATGGCCGGGCAAGGGCAGCAGGCTCAGTACGAGTACCAGGAGCAATCTCTGCATGGCGCACCCTATGGGAGGAAGGGGGTGGCCGAGTCCAGCCTGGCCACGCCTGGTCGCTAAGACAACGGATCAAGCATAGTGTGGCGTCGTGCCATATGCGAATGTGACATGGTCGATATTTTGACTTCCGATCCGATTCGCGAGGCCGCGATCAGAAGCGCTCGTGCTCGCCCAGGAAGCGCCACTCGCTCAGCGGTAACTTGGCCATCGACAGGCGGCCAATACGAATACGCTTGGCGTTCAGCATGCGCAGACCAATGGACTCGCAAAGCAAACGCAGTTCGCCGGCTTGCGGCGCCTTGAGGACGATGCGCAGACGGGTTTCGTTCTGCCAGCTGGCTTTGGCCTTGGGCAGAATCTTGCCGCGATGGCCGATGCCTTTGGCCAGCAGCGCCAGCCCGCCTTCTTCGGCTTCACCCTCGACTTCGACGACAAATTCCTGTTCGAGCTTGTCGCGCGGGTCGCTCAGCTTGCGGATTAGCTCGCGTTGCTGGCTGAACACTACAAGGCCACTGATATCCGCTTCCAGTGGCAGCAGGGCGGTCTGCTGAACGAAGTGCCGTGCGCGCGGTTGCAGACGTGCATCGTCAGCGCTCCAGTGTATGGCCTGGGCCAGCTGTGCCTGGATAGCTGACGGGTCGTCGTCAGGCGGTTGGCCGGCGGGTTTGTGCAGCAGCAGCGTGACCGGCGGCATTTCGGTGGCAGTGGCGCCGGGTAGCAGCTCAATGCGCTGCTGCTGCGCAATTTTGAACCAGGGTGTTTCAGCGATCTGGCCGTCGACGCTGACCCAGCCGCCCTCGATATACAGCTCGGCTTCGCGCCGGGAGCAGCCGAGCTGTTCGGCGAGGCGTTTGGACAGGCGTATCGGCTCGGTCATGGGGTGCTCGGATGGCGCGGGAGAGGGTAACCTGGCGAGCCGCTGCGGTGCGGCGGCAGCGAAGGCTCGCAATGTCGGTTGGTGCTGCGGGTATTACTTCTTACTGATGGTGATCTGGCGCGAAGGGCCTTGGGTCTGGCCGCTGACACCATTGGGGATTTTCTGCACTTCGCCGCCTGCTTTGAGAAAAGCGGCCATTTGAGCGGCCAGGGACTGGCTGGTTTCGCTAGCAGGTTCTGGCTTGCGCCTGGCGGAGGTGGTCTTGGTAGCCATCGTCTTTAGGTTCCTTTAGTCAGTCGAACCGGGCATTGTACAGATTTTTTCAGACTTTTGTTGACTTTTCAGCTGTAAGGGTTGCAGGCATGGCCTATAGCTAGTGATTCGGGCGGCAACGCACGAAACATTTGCTGAAGCGTTTTGCCGAGTCCATGGTCTTTTCTGAAGATGCGTTAGTCGTTCTGGAGGATTACCCATGCCGCACCTTGTTCCCCGCGCACTGCTCTGTGGTTTGGCGCTTGCCTGTTCGTCCTTGGCCCAGGCCGAGGTGGAGTATCACGACAGCGAACTGGGCCGGATTAGCGTGGAGGAGGTAGCCAAAGGCCTGAAGTTTCCCTGGGCGCTGGCTTTCCTGCCTGAGGACGGCGCCATGCTGGTGACCGAGCGGCCGGGCCGGTTACGCCTGGTCGATGCCGAGGGACGTTTGTCCGCCCCCCTCGAGGGGCTGCCGCAGGTGTATGCCAAAGGTCAGGGCGGCCTGCTCGATGTGCAGCTTTCGCCCGACTTCGACAGCGACCGCCTGGTCTATCTCAGCTACGCGCAGGAAGGACGCGACGGCAAGGCGGGAACGGCTGTGGGGCGCGGACGGCTGGCGGATGATCGGCGCTCATTGGAAGACTTCACAGTGATCTTCGAACAGCAGCCGAAGCTTTCCAGCGGCCTGCACTTTGGTTCACGTCTGGTGTTCGACCGCGAGGGCCGGTTGTTCATCGCGCTAGGCGAGAACAACCAGCGACCCACTTCGCAGGATCTGGACAAGCATCAAGGCAAGGTGGTGCGGATTGAGCCTGACGGCAAGGTACCGCAGGACAATCCCTTCGTGAAAACCGACGGCGCGCACCCGGAGATCTGGTCCTACGGCCACCGCAACCAGCAAGGCGCGGCGCTAAACCCCTGGAGCGGCGTAGTCTGGACCCACGAGCACGGCCCGCGTGGCGGCGACGAGATCAACATTCCTCGGGCGGGGCGCAACTACGGCTGGCCTCTGGCGACCCATGGCATTGATTACAGCGGACGGGCTATTTCCGAAGCGGTTGGTGAATCCGCTCCGGACACCGAGCCTCCGCATCATGTCTGGCGCCAGTCACCTGCCATTAGCGGCATGGCTTTCTATGACGCTGAGCGTTTCGAACCCTGGCAGCACAATCTGTTTGTCGGTGCCCTGCTTGATCAATCGCTGATTCGCCTGCAGCTTGAGGGCGACAAGGTGGTCCACGACGAGCGCCTGCTCAAGGATCTGGAGGAGCGCATTCGCGATGTGCGCGTCGGGCCAGACGGTTACCTCTACCTGCTGACGGATTCGTCGAAGGGGAGAGTGCTTCGGGTCGGCCTGGCAGACCGATGAAAAAACTACCTACGTTGGCAATGCTGCGTTAAAAACAGGCTCGGACTGCTCATTTAGATCACTAAACTCGGACGCGAGCCCGGTCCGTTCCTCGCCTGTTTACCTTGTCTTGCCTGCCTCGCCTACGTTTTTCAACGGTCTGGTTGGGCGTTGATCCCGGCAGCCGATAAAGAGCCGATAAAGTGCCGGCCTGCTAGAATCGGCGGCCTCGACTCACAGGATTTTTCACCATGGCCGCAATCGGGCGCTACAACAGCCTGCAAATCGTCAAACACACCGGCTTCGGCCTTTATCTGGACGGCGGCCCGGATGGCGAAATCCTGCTGCCCAATCGCTATATCCCGAAAGATACGCCCACCGAAGTTGAGGACTGGCTCAACGTCTTCATCTACCTCGACAGCGAAGACAAGCTGATCGCCACCACCGAAAAACCCAAGGTTCAGGTTGGTGAGTTCGCCAGCCTGAAAGTGGTACAGATCAACCGCATTGGGCTATTTCTCGACTGGGGGCTGCCCAAAGATCTGCTGCTGCCGCATTCGGAAGAAAAGCGCCAGCTCAACGAGGGTGATTACTGCGTCGTTTACGTCTATCTCGACAAACACACCCGCCGCATCACCGCCACGGCGCGGCTGGACCGCTACCTGGACAAGACTCCACCTCGCTACAAAGTGGGCGAGGCGGTTGATCTGCTGGTGGTGGAACGTACCGACCTGGGCCACAAGGCGATTATCAATGGCGAGCACTGGGGGCTGATTCACAAAAATGAGGCCTTCAAGTTCCTGCGCGGCGGCATGCGCGAGAAGGGCTACATCCGCGAAGTGCGTGCCGACGGCAAGATCAGCCTGAGCCTGCAGCCTCTGGGTAGTGAGGCCGCTGACAGCTTGCAGGCGCTGATAATGCAGAAGTTGCAAGAAAACCAAGGCAGCCTGGCTGTTGGTGACAAGACTCCTGCTGACGAAATCGCACAGCTATTTGGGGTCAGCAAAGGCAACTTCAAAAAAGCCATCGGCGGGCTCTACAAGCAGGGGTGCATCGTGATTCACCCGGACCGTATTGAACGCGTTTGATCCCTCAGATTACCCTCGCCTGACCACGGCCGACTCCGTTCGGCCAGAGCCGCAGCCGCACTAAAACACCTCCGCAAGGCCGAATTTACTCGGCTTTGCGCGTACGCCGCCTGCAACGCCCCCTCTCTGAATCCCCTCTGATCGATTGTGCAACTGTCGTGGATATTTGCGGTCTGTTGCGTGTCTATGACTCCTCACAAGCCAAGTGAAGCGTAGCGGCTGGAATCGAGGCATGAACCAAAATTCATCTCCGGGAAGGGATTCGTTATGAGGAAAATCACGCTTGCGGGGGCATCGCTCTTTTGCCTCGCGACTACTCAAGTCTGGGCTGAGAGCGATCCGCGGTACGTGCGCATCGGTGGTTTCGAGTTCACGCCCACACTGGTGGTGCGCGAGAGCTACGACGACAACTACCGTGGTTTGTCGGAGAACGAACAGGCCTCTTGGGTTACAGGGATCAATCCGACCTTTCTACTTGCAACCGGCAACCGCAACAGCGAGTACGAGCTGGAATACTCCCTCAATCACGACAATTTTCATTCCGACTCCGAAGCCACCAACACCGATCACCACCTGAGCTTTCGCAGCGCCTTGGAGTTTAGTTCCCGGCATCGCCTGAACTGGGGCCTGGCCTACCACCGTGTCGAAGAGACAGCCGACACCGACGATATAACCGAGAACGACAAGTACAGCACCAAGGTTGCCCGTGCTGCCTACCGATACGGCGCTCGCACCGCTCGCAACCAGCTGGAATTCGGTACCCGTTACGAAGAACGGCGCTATCACAACAGCGGCACCCTGAACGCCTCGGAAGAGCGCGACAGCCTGATGTTCAACACCATCTGGTTCCACCGCCTCGGTGCTAGCACTCATTCGCTGCTTGAGTTGCGGCACACCGATCACGACTACATCCAATCCACTGCACTGCGCGACAGCACCAACAAGGCAGTGCTCGGCGGGCTTTCATGGGAGGCGGGCGGCAAGACCTCCGGCTCGGTCAAGCTGGGCATGGAGCGCAAGGATTTCGACAGCAATCGGCGCGATGACTTCACCAGTCCCATGTGGGAAGCCGGGGTCACCTGGGAGCCGCGCAGCTACTCCGTGTTCAAGCTCAACACCCGCCGAGCCTTCGACGAGGGCGACGACGGCGCCAGCACCATCAACGACTGGACCACCCTGGCTACCTGGGAGCACGCATGGACCTCCCGTGTCTCCAGCGAGCTGCTCTATCGCTACTCCGATCGCGAGTACAAGGGCCTGAATCGCGACGACGAACGCACCTCCTATGGCGTTGGCATGACTTGGTCGCCAGACCGCTGGATCGACGTGACCCTGTCGTACCTGCGCACCGAAAACGATTCCACCTTCAGTCGGGAAACTTACGACAGAAATGTCTATCTGCTGAGTTTCGACATGAGCCTTTAAGGCCGGTCAGGAGTGCATCAGTGTCCAAGGAGAAGCAAAGCATGACCTTTCAGAACATCTTCAAATACCTCTCGCTTCTAGTGCTGCTGGCGTTCAGCGGCGTGGCCAGCGCCGCCCAGTACCAACTCGGTTCGGGCGATGTAATCCGCGTCAGCGTCCACGGTGAGCCGGATCTTTCATTCGACGAGATACGCCTGACCGATGCGGGCACCTTCACTTTCCCCTTCATTGGCGAGGTGGACGCCAACGGCAAGACGCCGGGCCAGGTGCGCAGCCTGCTGACCGAAACACTCAAAGACGGCTACCTGGTCGACCCGCGGGTTTCAGTGTCAGTGGTCAACTACCGCGAGTTTTACATCTCCGGCGAGGTCAAGTTGCCCGGCGGTTATCCCTATCAGCCAGGCCTCACCCTGGACCGTGCGATCGCCCTGGCGGGTGGGTTGACCGAGCGCGCCTCGACCAAACGCATGACCATCGTGCGCGGCTCCGAAAATGGACGCAACGCGGAAAAAGCCACGATGGATACCCTGGTTCGCCCCGGCGATACGATCAATATCGATGAAGGATTCTTCTGATCATGAATAGCCCCGTTCGCCCGGATCGACCATGGCAGCGCCCCATCAACACTACCGATAGCGACTTCATCGACCTGAAGAAAATCTGGCACGCCATCTGGTCGCGCAAGTGGGGCATCGCCTTGCTGGTCGGCATCGTCGGTGTACTGACGGTTCTGCTGGTAATGCGTATGACGCCTATTTACAAGGCGGTCGCCTCGGTGCTTATCGAGACCAAGTCCGCTCCGGTAGTTTCGTTCCAGCCAATGATTGAGTCGCCCGAGCTCAGCGAATACCTGCAAACCCAGCTCAGCCTGATGCAGAGCCGTGGCGTTGCTGAGCGTGTGGTGCGCGACTTGAGCCTGACCGAGCATCCCGAGTTCGATTTGCGGCAGCAGCCCGGGCCGCTGATCGATTTCAGCGCGCTGGCCGCCATGTTTACAGGCGAAGAGCCCGAGCCGATCAGTGAGGCCCAGGTTATGGACTACGCCACTCAGCTCTTTATGGAGCGCACCTCGGTGTGGGTCGAGGGCAAGAGCCAGCTGGTCTACCTGTCGGTTTCCATGGCCGATAACTTCACGGCTGCGCAAGCGGCCAACCAGTTGGCGCAGGCTTATATCGAGGCCCAGTTAGAAGCCAAGGTCGATATGTCGATGACGGCAGCCGGTTGGATGAACGACCGCCTGGTGTCACTGCGCGAGAAACTGCAAACGTCCGAGGATCAGCTGCAGGCATATCTGGATGCTGAGGGGCTGGTGGATCTGGGTGGTGTTGGCACCATCAGCGCCAACGAGCTGTCGCTCACCGGTGACCGTATGATCGATGCGCGCCGTCAGCGTGCCGAAGCCGAGAGCCAGTATCGCCAGGTGCAATCCATGCGCAGTCAGGGCTGGGAGCGCCTGTCCAGTGTGCCGGCGGTGCTGGGTCATCCACTGATCCAGCAATTCAAGGCCGATCAGGCGCATGCCCGCTCGCGTGTTGAAGACCTTTCCCGCCGTTACGGCGACCGCCATCCGTCCATGGTTTCGGCACGTTCGGACCTGAACGCCGCCACCGCCAGCCTACGCCAGCAGGTCGAGCAGGTAGTTGCGAGTATCGAGCGCAACTATCAGCTGGCCATGGCCAACGAGAATTCGCTGCGGGCTTCCTTCAACGAGAACAAGGACCGCATCCAGGACATCTCGCGCAAGGAATTCAAGGTGCGTGATCTGCAGCGCCAGGTTGAAAGCGACCGCGCTCTGTATGAAACCTTTATGACCCGCCTGCAGGAAACCACGGCGACTTCGGACCTGAGCTCTACCAATGCCCGCGTCGTCGATGCGGCCATTCCGCCGACCGAGCCGAGTGCGCCCAACGTCAAGCTGATTCTGGTGGTGGCGCTGTTCCTGGCGCTGGTACTAGGCATCGCTCAGGCCATCATCCGCGAGATTCTCGACAACACTTTCAAGAGCTCCGAGGAAGTGGAGAGCAAGCTGAACCTGCCGGTGATGGGCATCGTGCCGCAGGTGCCGCGCAAGTTGCGTAAGGATGTCAGTCATCTGTTCGAGCGCAGCGGCGACAAACGCTTCTGCGAGGCCGTGCGAACCATTCGTACCAACCTGCTGCTCAGTGAAGCCAGCCAGCCGCGCCAGGTTCTGGTGATCACATCCACCGCGCCGGGAGAAGGCAAGAGTTCGGTTTCGGCCAACCTGGCATTCGCTATGGGCCAGCTGCATCGAGTCCTGTTGATCGACGCCGACCTGCGCCGCGCAACACTGGAAAAGAACTTCGACCTGAAGCCCGGCACGCCAGGCTTGGTGAACCTGATCGGCGGCAATGCCCGTCTGGAAGATTGCATTCACACGGTCGGAAACGTCGACATGATCGCCGCCGGACCGGTGCCTTCCAACCCGCTGGAACTGCTTTCCTCACCGCGCTTCGGCAAGTTGCTGGAAGTGCTCAAGGGCCGTTATGAGCGGATCATCATCGATTCGCCGCCAAGTCAGGCGGTCAGTGATGCGGCCGTTCTGTCGACCTTGGCTGACGCGGTGATCTACGTGGTCAAGTCCGACAGCACTCTGATCCCGCATGTCCAGAAGGGTGTGAGCCAGCTGCAGAACAGCAGTGCGCCGCTAGCCGGTGTGGTGCTCAACCATGTGGATATCGAGAAGGCCAGAAAGAATGGCCAGTTCCGTGGCTACTACGACCATTACGGTTACAGCGAGCAGACGGTGTAAACCGCCTCGCTCTTGACCAGTCCGGCCAGGCAAATCTGGCCGGACCCTGAATCTGCCCAGCAAGACGATTGCGCAACGGCCCCGATTGGGGTCGAGCAGTGGCACGCCTGTATGAATGACTTTTCGAGGAACCTGCTATGAATATCACCGTGGTTGGAAGCGGCTACGTAGGGCTGGTGACCGGCGCCTGTATCGCTGAGATGGGCAACAAGGTTTATTGCGTCGACGTCGACAAGGTCAAGATCGAGAACCTGAAGAAGGGAATTCTGCCGATCTACGAACCGGGCCTCGAAGATATCGTGCGTGACAACCATGCTTCCGAGCGGTTGATCTTCACCACATCGCTGGCTGAGGCCGTTGAGCAGTCCGAGGTATTTTTCATCGCGGTCGGCACGCCGCCCGGCGAGGATGGTTCGGCCGACCTGCGTTACGTGCTGGAAGTCGCACGGCAGATAGGCGACACCCTGAGCTCCCCGGCCATCATCGTGAACAAATCCACGGTGCCGGTGGGCACCGCTGATCTGGTGCGTGAGGCGATCCGCGAGCGGCTTGCGGCACGCGGCGTAGAGATCGAGTTCTCGGTGGTGTCGAACCCCGAGTTCCTCAAGGAAGGTGCAGCGGTCAATGACTTCATGCACCCGGACCGAATCGTCATCGGTGCCGACAACGAGCATGCGCGGCAGGTGATGAGCGCGCTCTATGCGCCCTTTATCCGCAATCGTCCGCGGACCCTGTTCATGGGTATCCGCGACGCGGAAATGACCAAGTACGCCGCCAACGCGATGCTGGCGACGAAGATTTCCTTCATGAATGAAATTGCCGGCCTGTGTGAGCGGCTCGATGTGGATGTAGAGAACGTGCGTGTGGGCATCGGCTCGGACGAGCGTATCGGTTACCACTTCATCTATGCCGGCTGTGGCTATGGCGGCTCGTGCTTCCCCAAGGACGTGAAGGCGCTGATCAACATCGCTCATCAAAGTGACTTCGAACCCAAATTGCTGCAGGCGGTGGAAGCGCGAAACGAGCAGCAGAAACACACGCTGTTTAACAAGCTGTCCAGCCATTTCAATGGCGATCTAGCCGGTCGCACTTTCGCGATCTGGGGTCTAGCGTTCAAGCCGGGTACTGACGACATGCGCGAGGCGCCGAGCGTGGTTCTGATCAACAGCCTGATCAATGCCGGCGCCAAGGTTCGCGCCTTCGACCCGGTGGCGCGCGAGACAGCCCGCCGCGAATTCCCCGAAGCCTGGTTCGCTGATGGGCGCCTACAGATCGTCGAGGGCCAATACGAGGCCGCCATCGATGCCGATGCACTGTGCCTGGTGACCGAGTGGAAACCCTTCCGCCGTCCCGACTTCCGCGCGTTGAAGCGCCTGCTCAACACGCCGCTGGTCATCGACGGACGCAACCAGTACGACCGTGAGCAGCTCAAACGCGAAGGATTCGCCTATTACGGAATTGGCCGCCAGCCGGTGCTGGTGTGAGCGAGGATCGCTGAGTGAGTGTCATCGAGCAGAGCGACGGTCCGCCCATGTTCCGCGAACGGTTGGCCGCACTGGTGCAAGGCAGCCGCAACAGCCGGCTGCTGCGCAACATTCTCACCGTGGTCAGCGGTACCGCCGGTGCCCAAGCGCTGACGCTGGCGTTCATGCCGGTGATCACGCGCATCTACGGGCCGGAAGCCTACGGCGTGCTGGGCACCTTTCTCAGCGTGACCCTGATGTTGATTCCGATTGCCGCGCTGACCTATCCCATCGCCATCGTTCTGCCCAAGCGTGATGGCGATGCGCGGGGGCTGGTGCGCCTGTCACTGCTGATCGCCTTGCTGATGGCACTGATGGTGGCGCTGCTGCTTTTCCTGTCCGGCGAGGCGCTGACAACCCGGCTACAGATGCAGATTATCCAGCCGTACCTGATGTTGGTGCCGCTAGTAATGTTCAGCGGCGCGGCGTTGGAAATCTCTCAGCAGTGGCTGTTCCGTACGCAGCGTTTCCACATCACCGCAAGCGTCGCGGTAGGCCACTCGCTGCTGTTCAACTCGATTCGTACCCTGGCCGGGCTGGTGCAGCCTACGGCGCTGGTTCTGGTTTGTAGCACCGCGCTGCAGCATGCGTTACACGCGGCGATGCTTGGTCTGGCCATGCTGCGGGCCAAACCCCATGTCGACAACCACAACCAGGTTGATCAGAACACAAAGGCGGTTGAGAGCGTCGCCGTGCAGCCTGGCCTGCTCGCTCTGGCGCAGCGGCATCGTGACTTTCCCCTGTTCCGGGCACCAGTGATGCTGATCAACGCGGTGTCGCAGCATCTACCCACGCTAATTCTGGCGGTGTATTTCGGCCCGGCAGCCGCGGGGTTCTTCGCCTTGTGCCGGCAGGCCATGAGCATGCCGACCAACCTCATCGGCAAGTCAGTGGCCGACGTTTATTACCCGCGTATCAGTCGGGCGATCCATGACGGTGAACCAGTTGCCGCAATGTTGATCAAAGCGACTGCGGCGCTGGCCCTGGTCGGATTGGTGCCGTTCAGTCTGGTGGTGGCATTCGGCCCCTGGCTGTTCGCGCTGGTGTTCGGCGAGCAATGGCAGGTGGCCGGTGAATTCGCCCGTTGGCTGGCACTGGCCGAGTATCTGGTGTTTGTCTCGCGGCCTTGCGTAGTGGCGGTGCCGGCGCTGTCGCTGCAAGGGCGGTTCCTGATATTCGAAGTTTTCAGCACCAGCCTACGTGTGCTGGCGCTGTTTGGCGGAGCAGTATTGATCGGAGATGCGCTGGCCACGGTGCAGGCATTCTCCGCCGCCGGTGTGGTGATTTACCTGAGCCTGGTAGTGATCGTGGTCTTCCAGGCACGGCGCTGGCATGCACGGCAAGGAGCTGCGGCATGAGCCAGTTGGTACATTCTTTGAGCGCTATGGATGCACACATGACAGCAAAGCTGCCCACCATCATCGTCATCGGCTACAACCGACCGAAGAGTCTGCAGCGCTTGCTGACCTCGCTGAGCAAGGCACATTACCCGGAGGGCAATATCCGCCTGGTGATCAGCCTGGACAATTCCGGAACCCTGGAGCCGTTGAGCCTTGCGGAGGCCTATGACTGGCCACACGGCGAGAAACGGGTGATTCACCACGAGCAGCGGCTGGGACTGCGCAATCATGTGTTGGCCTGTGGTGACCTGACCGAGGAATACGGTGACGTGGTGGTACTCGAGGACGACCTGTTCGTCTCGCCGTATTTTTACGAGTACACGGCCCGCGCGCTGGCCTTCTATGAGAATGATCCGCGCGTGGCTGGTATCAGTCTCTACAGCCAGCAATTCAACCAGACTGCCAACCTTCCGTTTACGCCCATCGACGATGGCAATTCGGATATTTATTTCATGCAGCTGGCGGCGTCCTGGGGTCAGGCTTGGTCACGCCGGCATTGGCAGGGATTTCGTGAATGGCTGATAGGCAATGGGACCGATATCAGCCGCATTGAGAATATTCCCGGGGATATCCGCAGCTGGCCGGAATCATCCTGGTTGAAGCTGTACAACGCCTGGATTATCAGCAGCGACCGCTATTTCGTTTATCCCTACCGCTCGCTGACCACAAACTTCGGCGACCCCGGCCAGCATTTCTATATCGCCTCGTCGCGTTTTCAGGTCGCCATTCAGCAACAGCGGATCGACTACCAGTTCGCCCATTTCGATGACAGCCTGGCGCGTTACGACGCTTTCTGCGAGCTCTCTGCGCAGACCTTGAAAAAGCTCAATCCGAAGCTGGCCGGGCATGACTTCCAGGTCAACCTGTTCGGCTGCAAGGACTGTCGCAGCGGCCTGCAGCTAACGCGAACCGACAAGCCCGGGCTGTACAGCTTCAGTCTGTCGATGAAGCCCATGGAGCTGAGCGTGCTGCACGACGTGGCGGGGCAGGGTATCGCCCTGATCGATACCGCCGAGTTCGACAGCGCCTCGTTGCGGGCGCCGCGAACTCAGTACGACACCTTCCGTTTCTTCTACAAATTTCCCTCCTTGCCGGTGATTTGTGTCGGCTTTATCGAGCGAGTGCAAATGCTGCTTAAAAGTGCTCGCTCAAGCTGACTCACTGGATTGACTCAACCCCTCACTCATTCATGGAAAAGGTGAACACTATGGAACGTAAGAAAGCGTTGATCACAGGCGTCACAGGTCAGGACGGCTCCTATCTGGCAGAGCTGCTGCTGGAAAAGGGTTATGAGGTGCATGGCATCAAGCGCCGTGCTTCGCTGTTCAATACCCAGCGGGTCGATCACATCTATCAGGACCACCACGTCGAGGACAAGAATTTCGTCCTTCACTATGGCGACCTGACCGACTCTTCCAACCTCACGCGGATCATCCAGGAAGTACAGCCCGACGAGGTCTACAACCTGGGTGCGCAATCCCACGTGGCTGTGAGCTTCGAGTCGCCTGAATACACCGCGGATGTCGACGGCATGGGTGCGCTGCGCATCCTCGAAGCCATCCGGCTGCTGGGGCTGGAGAAGAAGACCCGCTTCTACCAGGCGTCCACTTCCGAGCTCTACGGCCTGGTACAGGAAATTCCGCAGAAGGAAACCACGCCCTTCTATCCACGCTCGCCCTATGCGGTCGCAAAGCTCTACGCCTACTGGATCACGGTGAACTACCGCGAGGCCTATGGCATGTACGCTTGCAACGGCATTCTCTTCAACCATGAGTCACCGCGCCGGGGCGAGACCTTCGTTACTCGCAAGATCACCCGCGGTCTGGCCAACATCGCCCAGGGGCTGGAGCAGTGCCTGCACATGGGCAACCTGGATGCGCTGCGTGACTGGGGCCATGCCAAGGACTATGTGCGCATGCAGTGGATGATGCTGCAGCAGGAGCAGCCTGAGGATTTCGTCATCGCCACTGGCGTGCAGTATTCGGTGCGCGAGTTCATCCGCTGGTCGGCGGCTGAGTTGGGCGTACAACTGCGCTTCGAGGGCAGCGGCGTTGACGAGCGCGCAATTGTCGAAAGCATCGAAGGCGACATGGCGCCGGCGCTGAAGGTCGGTGATGTGGTGGTGCGTGTCGATCCTCGCTACTTCCGTCCTGCCGAGGTGGAAACCCTGCTGGGCGACCCTACCAAGGCCAAGGAAAAGCTCGGTTGGACGCCGGAAATCAGCGTGCAGGAAATGTGCGCCGAAATGGTCCGTGAAGACCTCAAGGTCGCCAAGCGCCACGCCCTGCTCAAGGAGCACGGTTTCGAGATTCCCGTGACGCTGGAGAGTTAAGCAATGAATCGTGACGCACGAGTTTTCGTCGCGGGTCACCGGGGGATGGTCGGTTCGGCCATCGTCCGGCGTCTGCAGGCATTGGGCTACAAGAACATCCTCACGCGTGGGCGTGAGGATCTTGACCTGATCGACCAGGCAGCGGTGAATGCCTTCTTCGCCGAGCAGCAGATCGACCAGGTCTACATGGCTTCGGCCAAGGTTGGCGGCATTCACGCAAACAACACTTACCCGGCTGAGTTCATCTACCAGAACCTGATGGTTCAGGCGAACATCATCCATGCTGCGCACTGCAACGATGTACAGAAACTGCTGTTTCTCGGCTCGTCCTGCATTTACCCCAAGTTCGCTGCGCAGCCGATGAAGGAAGAGGCGTTGGTAACGGGTGTGCTGGAACCGACCAATGAGCCCTATGCGGTGGCCAAGATTGCCGGGATCAAGCTCTGCGAAAGCTACAACCGGCAATATGGGCGCGACTACCGCAGCGTGATGCCGACCAACCTTTACGGCCCCAACGACAATTTTCACCCGGAAAACAGCCACGTGGTGCCGGCCTTGCTCAAGCGCTTCCATGAAGCGACCCGGCGCGGCGATGACGAAGTGGTGATCTGGGGCAGTGGCAAACCGCAGCGCGAATTTCTTCATGTGGATGACATGGCCGCCGCCAGCGTGCACGTGATGGAGCTGGATGATGCGACCTATCAGACCTATACCCAGCCGATGCTCTCGCATATCAATGTCGGTACCGGCGTTGATTGCAGCATCCGCGAGTTGGCTGAAACCATCGCGAGGGTCACTGAGTACCAAGGGCGGCTGATCTTCGACAGCAGCAAACCGGACGGCACGCCTCGCAAGCTGATGGATGTATCCCGCCTGAAGGCGCTGGGCTGGCAGGCCAGCATTAGCCTGGAAGATGGCTTGCGCAATGCCTATCGATGGTTCGTCGAAAATCAGCATCAGATCCGGCAGTGAAGTTGCGAGAGTGCCGATGAACCAGGGGTGGACCTTTTCGCCGCAGGCGTTGTCCATCCATGGCACATGTTTTCTTCGCTGAAGTGATTGCCCGCCGCGGCATGCCGTCTCGATTTTGTGTTCGCCACGTCAATTGGATATTGGAGATAGCGCTTGTTAAGGAAAATACTGGCGTACAAAAATCTACTTATTGTCCTGCTGTTGCTGAATTCGGGTTGCTTCTTCCTCACGGATGACAAGCGTGCCGGAATTCCCTACTTCCGGGAGGTCTTCCTGTTCCTGGTGGTGGCTTCCACGGTGTGTCTGTTCGTTGCCTGGAAGTGGGTCTACCAGTCCAGGACCAGCCTGTGGATTATTTTCATGGGCATCATGCTGCCCGTGATGTCCGCCGTACTGGCTAACCTCAATTTCGGCCAGCCGCTTGTTTATGGCCTGTTCGAGGAGCGCCGGTTCCTTGAGTATCTGGTGTTCTTCCCGGTGCTTTTCCTGCTGCTCATGGCGCAGCCCAGTCAGGAAGAACTGGGGCGCTATTTCGTTTATATCGCGCTGTTCTGCTCGACCTTCGGCTTCTGTTATTACCTGGGCATCATTCCGCAAAATACGATCGCTTCGTTCACCGTGGACGACTGGACGCAATACGAAGATCTCCTGCGTCCCGATCGCTATCGGATCGCTTCAGCCACCGTTTCACTAGCAGCTTTCATAGTCATGTACGGCATGCGCGACCGCGTAACTCTGCGCGGGCTGCTGATTCTGCTGTATTTCGTGGCTTACCTCTGGCTGGTCATGCAAACCCGACAAACCATGCTGATCTGGGCGTTCGCCGGTCTGTGGATCTTCCGTAAGCGTGTTGACTCGCTGATGAAGATGTCAGTGCTGGGCGTCGTCATCCTCGGTATTTCCTGGTTTTTGGTACCAGAGTTCTATATTCAGCAGTACGAGCGCTTCCATGCGCTATTGTTCGAAGCCACTTCGGGGCCAGGTGTTAGAGAAAGAACCATCGACACCATTATCGGGGCTGTAAGCGCTAACAACTACTTCGGTATGGGAGCATTGTCCCTGCAGTGGAATGGTGGTTTCTCTAGAATATATAACTCGCACTTCTATCTTTCTGATGTCGGAATCTTTGGCGTCTATCACCGCTATGGCTTTCTGATGCCTTTGGTGGTGCTCATTTTTTACGGTGGTTTTATCTGGATCATGCGCCAGTGCCAGGATAAAGGCAGCCTGCTGTCAGCCCTGCAACTGACATTTGTCTTCGGCATGATGAACTTCATGTTGTCAAACGCGCTGACCTTCTCAGGCGATCTTTATGGCATGGCGGCGGCCTTCTTTATTTATTACGCCAAGACGCAAGCAGCACATTCTTCTTATGCAGAAAATCCGGGGCAGATGAGTTATGGTCAACTTCAGTATCGTCACCATTAACTGGAATAATCTGGATGGGCTCAAAGATACTTATCGGAGTCTGGTTGGGCAGACGTTTAGAAATTTCCGCTGGATTGTCATTGATGGCAACTCAACCGATGGCAGCGTTGCATGGCTGCACAAACTGGACGACAAGCAGGCCGAAATAACCATAGAGTCAGACAGGGGGATCTATGATGCGATGGATAAAGGCCGGCGGCGTGCCGTTGAAACCGATGGTTATACCCTGTTCCTAAATAGCGGCGATGCACTTGCCAGTCCCCATGTGCTGGCCAGAATAGATGCCGAGTTGTCCCAGGCTGCCATTGCACCGAAATTTATTTATGGTGACTTTTATCGGAAGGATGCCAGCGGCAGTATCAAACCTGTGAGCGCTCATCCAATTGAGCGTGCTCCGCTTGGTCTGCCGGCCAGCCATCAGACCATGTATTTTGAAAATGAGCGGCTGCGCCAGTACAAGTTTCGCCTTGATTACAAGCTGTCTGCGGATTACTGCCTGTTGCTAGAGTTTCTGCAGGGGCTCGACTTGCAGCGTGATGTCATGCAGTTGGCATTTCCTTTATGCATCTTCGATACCACGGGTGTTTCGCACAAACGGCGCTTTGAAGCAATTCGCGAAGACATGGATATCCGCAAGCGCTTCCTGAACTTTTCAAGACCTAATGCGTTTGCCTTGTACGTGTTGCACTACCTGCATACGCATAGCAAACAATTGCGCTCGGCATTGGGGCGTTAAAGGACTTTCAGGAAGAACAGGACGAAGGAGAGGTTTCGATGAATTACCGCAGTCTGAGTCATCTATCGCTACTGAGTAACGAGTGTGCCGGCAAGATTCCCCATGATGTTGATCTGGTCATTGGTATTCCCCGTAGCGGCATGCTTGTCGCCAGTATCGTTGCACTGAAACAGAACCTGCCGTTGACCGACCTTTATTCGTTTCTGCGCAATGATGATCTGAAGAAAGGCAGTACGCGCACCTACAAGCATGCCAACCTGAGCAAGCCGAGAGATGCGAAGAAAGTGCTGCTGGTGGACGACAGTATCGCCACTGCCAAGTCGATGCACGCCGCTCTGGAGCAGGTGCGGGCCGTATACCAGGGCGAAGTGGTGACCTTGGCGGCGTTTGCCGAAAAGCAAAACCGTCATCTGGTGGATATGTATCTGGAACTGGTTGAGCAGCCTCGCGTGTTCGAGTGGAACATCATGCATCACCCCTTCATGGGACAGGCCTGCCTGGATATCGATGGTGTGCTCTGCCTCGACCCCACCGCTGAACAGAACGATGACGGAGCAAACTACCGGGCTTTTCTCAGCGGCACGCGCCCATTGTTCATTCCATCACTCAAGGTGGCGCATCTGGTAACCAGCCGGCTGGAGAAATATCGCCCGGAAACCGAAGAGTGGCTCCAGCGAAACGGCGTTCAGTACGGCACCCTGCATATGCTTGACCTGCCCTCGGCAGAAGAGCGGCGCCGCCTGAAGATCCATCACAAATTCAAGGCCGAGGTTTATAAGAGGTATCCCCAGACGAGGCTTTTCGTCGAGAGCGAGGAGCGCCAGGCCGTCGAGATCATGAGGCTCAGTGGCAAACCGGTGTTCTGCATCGAAACAAATGAGATGTATGTGCCAGGTCAGGTACACAACCTGAAGGCCAGTACCTTGCGCAAAAGCCATAGCTTGAAAGAGCGGCTGGTTGGCAAGGTGAAGTCGAAAATGGCCAAGTGGATGCCAATGTCGCATTCCTGAAGCTGAGCGCATGGCGACCCGCTGCAGCATCGGGTCGCGAGGCAGGTGAGTTCATGGACCGATACGCTTGCAATCACCCTGATCGACATACTTTTCAAGCACAGTCCATTGCGGGCGGTCTTGGCCGTCGCGGGTCGGTTCGACCGATAATTTGTAGTTTCCCCAAGAGGGACCGGCCGCCCAGTAAGTCATGGGTATGCAATGTTTCTGTAGGTAAGCCAACAGGTTATCCATGGCTTCCAGCAGGCGCGAATCATCAGCCGGTATGCCGAACTCGCCGATGTGGCCTTGCCTGTCATGTTTGATCAGCCAGTCGATGAAGGGCTTGACCCGTTTCACGCCGAGCATGGTGTCGAAATCATCGTCCAACGGTTCTCGATATTGCCCGTTACCGTGCTTGTCGAGATAAAGATGCGCGGAAAATATCAACTTGTCGGCGGGGTCGTGCAAGTCAAGCAGTGGATCGTTGAATTTCGGCCAGAGATAACTGCTAGACCAGAAGTTGCCTTCGATAAGCAGCGGACGCTCTTGGTCATATTTGCGGATTGCATCGATCCCGGCTTGAGCGGCAGCGGGCCAGTACTTATCGGCACCATGGGGTTCATTCATGATGTCGTAAGCCCAAAGTCCTTCGTGGTCTTTCCATCGCTTGGCAATGCGTTCCAGGAAGTTTGCATAGGCGGGTATTGGAACTGCGTCGGAGCCTATTATCTGCTTTCGGTAACGGGCGTAATTGTGGATATCGAGGATGACACGCATGTCATGGTCTGCAGCCTGTTGCATGAAAGCGTCTATGCGTTGCGCATAGTCTTCTTGCAGCTCGCCATTGAGTTCGGCTTGCAGGCGCTCCCACATGATCGGAAAGCGAATGGTGCGAATGCCGCGCTCTTTCCAGGTGGAAAGGTAGTCTGGGGAGGGGAAGAAATAATTTGTATTGTATTTCCCAGGTATGGAGTTTCCGGAAAATGCGGCACCACCGATGTTCAGCCCGATCAGATCGATTTTTTCTGCCGCACTTGCGGCACTACTGAGCACAAGTGCGAGTCCGAGGAGTATTCCTTTTATGCGTTTCGGTTTGCCGCGTGTCCTTATCATCTTTACTGCCTCTTTTTGCCTCTGGGAAAGGTCGCGATAGCGACTGCTAACTTTGTCCGGCACCGGCATGCATTGTTCAGTTTTTTCTATGTGTAAACCTGGGTCGTGAACACCGAATCGGATGGCCTGAAATCCAATCGCTCCTGAATTGAGTGACCGACAGAGAAGATATTTATGAAAAATCCCCGCACCAGAAGGATGGATCCTTTGATCGGGAAGCTGAAGCTCCTGAAAGAGGCTGATATAGCGCCCTTCATTGGTGAGCTTCGACAACGCAAGTCGCCAACTATTCTTGGATTTCTCAATCAGCACGGCTACAACATCGCGCAGCGGCATGCTTCGATCCGAGACAGCTTTATGCACGTGGACTATTTGCTGCGCGACGGCATAGGCATCAAGATGGCCTGCTGGCTCAACGGGCGGGAGCCGAAGGCCAACCTCAACGGGTCGGATTTCATACCCAAGCTGATCGAGGAGCTGGTGGGCAGTTCGGAGGGCAGTTATGAGCTCTTCGCCATGGGCACTTGCGAACCCTGGCTGAGCGACGGCGCGCGAAATCTGTTTGGTGAGCGTAAATTCCACGCCGTTGATGGCTTCAAGAGCAGGGAAGAGTACCTGGCGTTTTACCGGGCGCACCATGTGCCCGGACGTTATCCAATCATTGTCTTGGCCATGGGCATGCCAAAGCAGGAGCAGGTTGCGCTCCACCTGCAGGACGCAATGGATACGCCGGCGTTGTTGATCTGTGGTGGCGCTATCCTGGACTTCGCCGCTGAGCGCTTTCCTCGCGCGCCATTGTTCTTCCGCCGCTTCGGCCTGGAGTGGGCGTTCCGTATGCTGATCGAGCCGAGACGCTTGTTCAAACGCTATGCGGTAGGGATTCCATTGTTCTTTTATTACCTGTCACGCAGTCTTCTCACGCGTCCTCGCCATGTAAGCAGCGCAGCGCGCAGCAGCAAGCGGCAAGCCACGAGCTACAAGTAGGCCGCACATCCCCGGCCCCGGTTTCCACGGCCGGGGCCCGTGCCTTGAACCTTCACACTCTTGCGCTCCTTTCTGCACGACCAGCCCCCGCGGCTAGGCCGAGACTTCGGCTGTTTCTTTGTCGCCATTCGGCATATATGCCAATTACTTTATATCCGTTCGTCGGGCAGCTATAGCCGTTTCGCTTGTTTAATAGTCCCGCAATAATTCAAAAAAATGACGCCGCATTAGCCTTTTTACGCGATTGAGCGCAATTGCCGAGATGTCATTTAGCCATGTTTTAATAGCGTATCAATGGCATGTCATAAATGTGCCGGCTATTTGGCGGAGTTATTTCGTCGGTGTGGTTTGGACTAAATTTCTAAAGCTATTATAAAGGCGCCACGCAACGGATTGCCGGATTTCAAAAGGTAATCCGGCCCTTGTGCGCGGTTCGTTCAGTTGCGCGTAATGAGGGTTTCAGCCCCATCAAGCGCCTGCACGAAAATCTATTAACTCCCGCTACTTTTTTAAAGGCACCGGCCTTTAGAAGTATTAAGTTCCGGAGAGACTGAATGTCTATCACTGTATTCACAAGCGCCCCCAAGGCGCTTGTACGCTCCATTGCGATGGCCGCGGTATTGAGTTCGCTGGTTGTCGGTGGTGAAGCCGCGGCGGCCATCAATATCAGCGCAACTTCCGCGACCGCTTTCACTTCAGATATCAATCGTTTCACCAGCAGTGACTGGCTCAATGGCGTCTGGCGCCGTGAGGCCGGCATTTCAGTGCCGTTTTCCACTGCTGCTCGTGACGCCTTCAAGCCGGGCGTACAGATCAAATTTGCGGACGGTCAGGTGCGCAAGATCACCAAGGTCTTCGTTGTTGGTGAGCACCTTAGCGTCTATGTCGATGGGCCTCTGCTCGACGGCAGCAAGGTCGGTGCGCCAAACAAGGTCAGTACCGTAGTCGCTTCCCAAACCGCGCCGGGCACTTCTGCACCGACGCCCGCTCCGGAAACGGCTGGAGGCTTCACCAGCCAGATCAACCGCTTCACCAGCAGCGACTGGCTCAATGGCGTATGGCGCCGTGAGGCTGGTATTTCCGTGCCGAATTCCACTGCAGCCCGCGATGCCTTCAAGCCGGGCGTTCAGGTGCGCTTCGCCGATGGCCAGGTACGCAACATCACCAAGGTCTTCGTTGTTGGGCAACACCTCAGCGTCTATGTCGATGGGCCTCTGCTTGATGGCAGCAAGGTCGGTGCGCCGAAAACCGTCAGCACTGTGACCGTTTCCAATACAGCACCCGGTACTTCTGAGCCGACTCCGGCTCCGACTCCGGCTCCGACTCCGACTCCGGATCCGACGCCCGCTCCGGAAGCATCAGTAGGCTTCACCAGCCAGATCAACCGCTTCACCAGTAACGATTGGCTCAATGGTGTGTGGCGCCGTGAGGCTGGTATTTCCGTGCCGAACTCCACTGCAGCCCGTGATGCCTTCAAACCGGGCGTGCAAGTTCGCCTTGCCGATGGCCAGGTACGTAAGATCAGCAAGGTCTTCGTGGTGGGCAGCAACCTCAGTGTCTACTTCGACGGCGCTCTGCTCGACGGCAATAAGGTCGGTGCGCCGCGTACCATCAGCACCCTGGTCAGCGCCAGTAAGCCGGGCACGCCAGCCCCTGCACCGCAGCCCCAGCCGGAACCCAAGCCCCAGCCGGAACCCAAGCCTACGCCAGAGGCTCCGAGCGAGAACAGCTACAGCACCGGTATGAACAGCTTCACCAACGAGGACTGGGACAACGGCATTTACCGCAAGCAGGCCGGCTTCTCCATCCGCAACACGTCGGGCAACAAGGCCGCTTTCAAGCAGGGCGCCTCGGTACGCCTGGCCGATGGACAGGTTCGCAAAGTCATCGCGGTCTATGACATCGGTGAGCATCTTACGGTCCTGCTCAATGGCGACAAGCTGTCGCCCAGCAGCGTCGGCCATCCGAAGACTTTGACCGTTGTGTCGAGCGATACCGGTGGCCAGCCGCAGACACCTGCACCGACTCCAACTCCGAAGCCGAATCCGAAGCCCGGTAATGGCAAAGGCATCGACCTGGTAGGCGTGAACTTTGCTTCCGGCGTGTTCGATCCGGGCAGGGTTCCTGGCATTTATAACCAGGGCTACACCTACGCCGACGAGTCGTACTACAAGCGTCACAGCGAGCTGGGCTTCAAGCTGATCCGCCTGGGCTTCCTCTGGGAGCGTATCCAGCCCAAGCTCGGCACTCCGCTGAATGCCGCCGAACTGTCACGCATCAAGACCTCGCTGGACCTTGCAAACAAGTACGGCATGAAAGTCATCCTTGATATGCACAACTACTACCGTTACTACGGCAAGGTGATCAACTCTCCTGAAGTCCCGCGTTCCGCGTTCACTGAAACCTGGCGCAAGATCGCTGTGGAGGTTCATAACCATCCGGCACTGTGGGGTTATGGTCTGATGAACGAGCCGTACAACACTGGCAACAACCTCTGGCCGCAGACTGCTCTGGAGGCGAGCAAGGCGATCCGCAAGGTCGATCCGAGCACCTGGATCATGGTCGCTGGCGACCGCTACTCCAGTGCGTTGTTCTGGGAAAGCGTCAACACCCAGCTGATCAGTGATCCCTGGATGCGCGATCCGAAGAACAACCTGGTCTTCGAAGCACACCAGTATTGGGACCATGACTACTCGGGCTCGTACCGCAACCGTAACGAAACCTTCGCACCGATGCGTGGTGTGGATCTGGTCAAGCCTTGGGTCGAGTGGCTGAAGAAGCACAAGCTGCGTGGCTACCTGGGTGAGCACGGCATCCCGGACTTCGCCCCCTCGGGTGTAGTCGCCACCGACAAGATGCTGGCGTACCTGGCCGAGAACTGCATCCCAAGCAGCTATTGGGCAGCCGGTCCGCGCTGGGGCGAAGACAGCATGTCGCTGGACGTTCAGAGCGGCAAGCATCGTCCCCAGCTGTCGATGCTGCAGAAACACGCTGCTACGAAGAACAACTGCTCCACCATCGGTCCGATCCAGTAACGGAAACCGGCAACAGGAAAACGGGCTACGGCCCGTTTTTTTGTGCCCGCGATTTAATGCGACTGTTCGTCGGTTGTACCCGCTCCAGCTGCCTTCTAGCAGGCTCGAGCACCGCGATGGAACACGTCGAGATGCCGTTTCGCTTATCGAAATGGCGCTTCGCTAAAAGCCAGAGCACCCGCGGCATAGACGTAAACGATGGGCAAGCCGCCATTATTGGATGTGTCTGGTGCGAGCCTTAGGGGTCGCATTTTTGCTGCGGTCGGCAGCGGTCTGAACAGGGGAACTCAAAAAAATGGCCCCGGTCACCTTAGATGAGCGCTGCAATTTCAGCCTTGGCGAATCCTCGCCGTGACTGTGTTCCATAGGACTTTGGTCCTGCGGCCAAGCCATATTAAAGGTGACCCCGATGACGACACCCGACGAAGAAATCACAGGTTACGGTGGCATGGGTAAAACCAGCCCCGATATTAGCTCCCGACCTGATAACACCGCGACTTCCGACTCGGTGGCACATACGACCGCCGATGACGTCCGCGCTACCGCCCGGCAGGCTACGGAAGAGATCAAGGCCAAAGGCAAGAGCCAGCTCGACGGCTATCGTGAAACCGCTGCCGATGAGATCGAAAAGGTCGCCCACAGCGCCGAAGCCGCCGCCCGGGAACTCGAAGGAGAGGACACTCTGGGGCTATCTGGTTATGTCTCTGATATGGCCCAGAGCATGGTTCGGCTGGCAGACAACTTGCGTGGCAAGAGCGTGGATGAGCTGTTCCAGGATGTGAATCGACTGGCCCGCGACAACCCCACGCTATTCATTGCCGGCAGTGTTGCGCTGGGCTTTGGCCTGACCCGTTTTGCCAAGGCTTCGGCCAGGCATAGCGAGGATGACTATCGGCATCCGAGCACCTCGAGCGACGTTGCTTCGTCGACCGCCAACTCGGCAAGCCGCCAGGCGAGAGAACAGCACGAGCTCAATCAAAAGCTCGACACCGGCGAGCCCGGCACAGTCGGCAGCATCAGTAATGCTGGAGTTGCTTCAACTGCTACTCAAACTACCGGCATAGGCGCAACGGGCAGTGCGACTTCCCAGGTTGGCCGCAATGGCAAAGACACTGACGGAGGGCTCTACCCATGAGCGAGGCACATAAGGCGACTACGACCGTTACTCCGGAATCGGGCAAGCGAGCCGACTATGACGGCTCCGTGGGTGGGCTGTTACGGCAGCTGACCCATGACGTGCCTGACTTGATAACTAAGGAACTGGCGCTGGCCAAGGCCGAACTGAGCGAATCCATGCGCGCTACCAAGGCGGGCGCGGCGAGCGTCGCTACCGGTGGTGCGGTGCTGCTTGGTGGCTTCATTGTCCTGCTCATGTCTGCGGTCTACGGCCTGAGCGAAATCATGGCGCCCTGGCTCGCCGCGCTGATCGTCGGCGGTGTGGTGGTGGTTATCGGCCTGATCATGGTTTCGGCCGGTAAGAAGAAGTTCGAAGCATCGTCGTTCAAACCCGAACGCACCCTTCATTCCATGCAGAAGGATAAAGAAGCCGTTAGGGGGCATACGTCATGAGCACAGGCAACCAGATAAATATCGAAGCGCAGAAAGATCCCGCAGAACTGGAACGCGAGATCGATCAGAAGCGCGCCGAGATCGGCGACATTGTCCATGCGCTGGAAAACAAGTTGTCACCCGGCGAACTCATCGATACGGCGCTGAGCTACGTGAAAGGCGGCGGTGGCGAGTTCTTCAGCAACCTGAGCAACACAGCCAAAGCCAACCCAGTGCCGACAGTATTGACCTCCATCGGCCTGCTCTGGTTGATGGCCGGGCAGAATCGTCAGCCGCCAGCTCCCGCCAGCAGCACTGGCGGTCCGTCGTTGACCGACAAGCTGTCCACCAAGGCTTCTGGCCTGAAGCAGCAGGGTAGCGATCTGCGCGAACGAACCAGCCGGGTGGGGCATGACGTGTCGGCTTCCCTGACCGATGCACGCCACCGTGTCAGCGATACCAGTCGGCATGCGGCGGACACGTTGCGCCAGCAAAGCGAGCGTGCACGTGGCGGCTTCAATCATTTGCTCAATGAGCAGCCGTTGGCGCTGGGTGCTATCGGGATTGCCTTGGGCGCACTGTTGGCGGCCTCCGTACCGCCGACGCGTAAGGAAGATGAGATGCTGGGCCGGACAAGCGACAGCGTGACCGACGGTCTTCGTCACAAGGCGGAGGAGGGTTATCAGAAGGCGGCGGATATAGGCCAGCAGGTCGCCGGTGAAGTCCAGCACGAGATAAAACACGACTCTGCCGAAAACCGGCCTGAGCCAATGCCGGGGCTCTAGGCAGGGCGTCGTCGGCCGTGCGGATTATCGGGGGCGGGCTTGAGCCTGGCGCAGTAGTCCCCCGATAATCCGCTCATTGCCGGAGTAGCTCAGTCGGTAGAGCAGCGCACTCGTAACGCGAAGGTCGCAGGTTCGATTCCTGTTTCCGGCACCATCAATTAGGCCCGCAGTGATGCGGGCCTTGTCGTTTACGGGCCGGGCCTGGTCAGTGCTATTCGAAGACCGCAGCGCCAGGGCTCTGACTCAGGTACGCGCCTGGTGGGCTGGTCGAGGCATCTTCCCTGGGCGGCTTGGCTTGAGGGGGCTGCGCATGGGGTGCCGTCGATGAAACTTATAGATGGCTGTGCCGCTTTTTATCGAAGCCTTCTTATGAAGTCCGATCATGTGGTCTAGGTTGCTTCGCACGCGACTCTTCAGTAATGCCACCACTGTCTGCAGCTCTTTTTTCTGGGGCTCACCGAACGAAGTGAGCAGGGCGCTGGCGGTCTGGCTGATCTGGTCGATTTCGGCGAATCCGCATGACTGCCTGGGCGCCCAGGTTTCTAGGAAGCTCGACAGTTTGATCACTCGCCTGGGCAGCAGGGCGATCTGCGGAACTGCATAAGTCAGGGCAGTGATGGCTCCGTGCAGGCTGGTACCGCAGTAGAGCTTGCTGGTGGCGATGCAGCGAATGATGTCCTGGATATGCCCGCTGTCGACGCGAAAGGCACGTTCGCCCAGCAGAGTCTGCAGTTTGTCCAGCGGCGTGTCATCAGAGTGGCCGGGGGCCTTGCCGATGGTCAATAGGGTGATTTTCAGGCCGGTGCTGTCGCTGAGTTCGCTCAGCTGTTCGGCGATGGCTTCGATGCGCCTCCTGGAGTGATGTTCGGAAATGTGGAATACGATATGGCCCGGTTCACTCGGGTTCGGCTGCTGTGGAAATATGTCGGAAATCAGCACGGCGCTGTCCGGTACCAGCCGGTATTCGACGCCCAGCTTTTCCAGCTCGGCGGAGGTTTCACGGTCGCGCACAGAAATATAGGTGCAGTCCTTGAGGTTGCGCTTGATGGCGGCGTGGATCAGTGGCTTTTTGCGGCTGATTTCGTTGCCGCCGACGCTGTTGTACATCACCTGATAGCCCGGCAGCTCGCGCTCGCCCAGCACCAGTGGCAGGTCGGATGGAATGGAGGTGAATCGGCGGCTCAGGCGGATGAACTGCTGGTGGCCGATCAGGTAGGGGCTCGCCTTGATCGGGTAATAGATGGCCTGTGGCGCTAGGTAGCCAATGATGCTTTCCCATTGCGCGGTCAGGCATTCGCCGCCAGCGACCACCAGCATGGTGTTGCGCTGTTGGCGTGTGGCCCTTAGCGCTGCCTTCAGAGAAATGGTTGGTAATGCGCCGAAGCTGGAGAGATCAGACTTCTTGGTGGCCGCGACCAGCACGTGAAAGCCGTTATTAGCTTCTAGGTAGTGCTTGAGGACGATGGCAAAAAGCAGGTCGCCGTAGTTGTGTCTGTCGTAGGCGCCATAGGCAATAACTTTCACTTTGTTGGCTGTATCGTGCGACGGCCCATTGATGCGAATAGTCATGACGAACTCCTTTCTATTTTCTTGAACTGGAGATATAGCAGGATGTTTTTCAGGGCCAGCGCCACGGCTGTGGCGAAACAGGCGCCGTTCACGCCATAGCGTGGAATCAGGATCAGGTTCAGCAGCACGTTGACTACGCAGGTTGCGATGTTGTTGTGCAGGTACTGGCGATGGTGGCCGGTCATGGTCATGAATATGCCTAGCGGTCCGGCGGCCAGGACGAAGAAGTAGCCGCTGGCCAGCACCAGCAGCGCAAAGGCGCCCTGCTCGCGGTACTGCTCGCCGAATACCGTCAGGATGTAGTCGTGCAGCAGGCCGATGGCGAGCAGGATCAGCGCAGCCAGGGCCAACATGACGCGTGAGTATTTTCTGACCACGGCAAAGGCGCCCGCATGGTCGTGGTGCGCCCAGCGTCGGGAAATATCCGGTGCAATGGTGCCGTTGATGATGAACAGCAGGGTGGTGGACAGAGCGGCAATCTTGGCGGCGACGTAGTAGATACTGACCTCGCCCGCCGAGCGCAGCATGCCTAGCAACAGGGTATCGGACAGCTCGATCACGCTGTTCATCAGCGCAATCATCATCAGCGGTGCGCCCAGCATGAGCATGCCGCGCCACTCGACGAGGGCCTGACCGTTGGCTGGCTCCAGGCTCATCCGCGCACGGCACGTCGAACCCAGCATCGCCAGCACATGGCTTGCCGCAAAGCAGGCAACCACCGTGTGCAGCTCGCTGCCCAGCAGGGCGATCAGCGACAGGGTCAAGGCTGGCTGGAAGACGGTCTGCCAGAACAGGCCTTCGCCGGTCCTGTGTCGCGCTTTGAGCGTTTCGCTGGCGATGTTGGTCAGCGACAGGCTCAGCGCGGCGACTGCAAACAGCACCGTGGCAGCAGTGAGATCGGCCTGTGTACTGGGTGAGAAGTGAACCACCAACGCGCCGACCAATATCGTCGGGATATTCGCCAGCAGGGTGAGAAGCAGTGCCCGGTCTAGATAGCTGCGTTGTTGGTCTTCAGGCAGCGCCGAAATGTTTTTCAGGCAGGCGACATCCAGCCCCATTCGCGAAGCCAGCGAGGCGAAGGTGGCCAGTGCGATACAAAAGAACAGCAGGCCAGCAAGGTCAGGTACCAGCAGGCGCGCCAGCAGAATGTTCAGGCCGAGCGCAGCTCCTGCACCACTGCCCTTGGTGAGGATAAGTCGGACGTATTTGAGCAGATCAGCTTTCAGACCGTTCTGCGGAGTGCCCCTCACGAAGGCGGATTTGAGTGTCATAAACAGCGCGTTTCGTCCAAAGCCGACTGAGTCGGGACCTCTTCAAGAGCCCAGGAGCGGGCTGAAAGTTCCGGAACGAGACGGCTGAGGATTAATTCATTCTGGCGCTGGGCGATGTATCGGTGTGCCTGGGACGAACTCTTGCTAAGGTCGGCCGTCACATTTTTAATCGATTTCGTTCTAGGGTGGGGATGAGCAATGGCATTGCTGGATTTGCAAGGCGTTGGGGTTTTCGAGCTGCTGAAGCGCACCGTGAAGGAGTTCAGCAAGAACGATATGACCACCTATGCTTCGGCGCTGGCCTACCGGGCGATCTTCTCGCTGTTTCCCTTCCTGCTGTTCCTGATCGCCATGCTGGGAATGCTCGATCTGCAGGAGTTCTTCACTTGGTTGCGTGAGCAGGTGTCGATGATGCTGCCGCCTGACGCGCTTAACTTGGTCAATCCGGTCATCGACCAGATGCAGCATCAAAAAAGCGGGCTGCTGTCAGTAGGTATTCTCGTCGCACTGTGGTCGGCTTCCATCGGCGTGCGCTCGCTGATGAACGCCATGAACAAGGCTTACGGTGTGGAGGAGGGGCGTCCGGCGTGGAAGCTGATGTTGCTTTCCGTGCTCTACACCATCGGGCTGGCGGTGATCCTGCTGATGATGGCGGGCTTGATGATCGTCGGCCCGCAGGTGATCGAATGGCTAGCCTCCCACGTAGGGCTCAAGGACATCGTGGTCATTCTCTGGACTTGGTTGCGCCTGCCAGTAGTGGTGTTTCTGATGATGCTGGTGGTGGCGGTGCTGTACTACGTCACCCCGGATGTGGAGCAGAAATTCCGCTTCATCACGCCTGGCTCGGTGTTGGCAGTGATCGTATGGATCGCAGCCTCGGTAGGCTTCGGTATTTACGTGAACAACTTCGGCAACTACGATGCGACCTACGGCAGCATCGGCGCCGTCATTGTGCTGCTGCTATATTTCTATATTTCCGCAGCGGTCCTGCTGTTCGGTGCGGAGATGAATGCGGTGATCGAACATGCCTCTCAAGAGGGCAAGGATGCGGGTGACAAACGCATTGACGATGCCGACCGTTCCTCGGACGGGTGAAACTATATGCCCGCGGATCCGCTCAACTACATGTAACCCATGGAGAGTGAGAGATCCTTATGAGCAGTACTACCGACAAGATGAAAGGTAACCTCAACGAAGCCGCCGGAAAGGCCAAGCAGGGCCTGGGCGAGGCGACTGATAACGAGCGCATGAAGAACGAAGGCAAGCGCCAGGAAGTCAAAGGCGATGCGCAGCAGGTCAAGGGCAATGTAAAAGATGCAGTGAAGAAGGGCGTCGACAAGGCCTGATCAGTCTGCACAAACAAAAATGCCCGCCTTGTAAAAGGCGGGCATTTTTCGTTCAGCGCAGGTGTTTTTCAGCGCCTGTTAGCGCTCCAGGTACTGCAGCTTGTCCTTCACGCCATCCCATTCTTCGGCGTCTGGCAGCGAGTCCTTCTTCTCGGTGATGTTCGGCCAGACTTCTGCCAGATCGGCGTTGAGCTCGATGTACTCCTGCTGATCGTCCGGTACCTCGTCTTCGGAGAAAATCGCCTGGGCCGGGCATTCTGGCTCGCAAAGGGCGCAGTCGATGCATTCGTCCGGGTGGATGACCAGGAAGTTAGGGCCTTCATAGAAACAGTCCACCGGACAGACTTCTACGCAATCGGTGTATTTGCACTTGATGCAGTTGTCGGTGACGACGAAGGTCATTTCTATTATCTCCTCAGGCGTTTCAGATGGCGTTGCAATGACGCCTCGGCTCGGCAGGCTTCAGCGGCACCAGGCAAATGCCGCATATGTCCAAAAATGCGCGCGATTCTAGCAGCTTTTTGCGGCTCGTCAGATCTGCGTTTTCAGCTTATATAGCAGTTCCAGCGCCTGGCGCGGCGTCAGGTCGTCTGGCTGGACTTTGCCCAGCGCTTCGATGACCGGGTGCGGCAAGCTGGCGAACAGGTCGTTCTGCATGGGCGGAGCGGGCTGGCCGGGCACCATTCTCGGCGTTTCGTGGGGCAGGCTGGTGGTTTCCAGCCGCGACAGATGGTCGCGTGCACGTTGGATCACTTCGCTCGGGACACCGGCCAGTTGCGCCACCGCCAGCCCATAGCTCTGACTGGCCGGCCCGGGCAGCACGTGGTGCAGGAAGACGATGCGCTCATTGTGCTCGGTAGCCGACAAATGCACGTTGGCCACTACAGGTTCACTTTCCGGCAACACGGTCAGCTCAAAATAGTGAGTGGCAAACAGGGTAAAGGCGCGCAGCTTGGCCAACTGCTCTGCAGCGGCCCAGGCTAGGGACAGACCATCGAAGGTGCTTGTGCCGCGGCCCACTTCATCCATTAACACTAGGCTGCGGTCGCTGGCGTTGTGCAGGATATTGGCGGTTTCGCTCATCTCCACCATAAATGTCGAGCGGCCGCCGGCCAGGTCGTCGCTCGAGCCGATGCGGGTAAAGATGCGGTCTACCAGCGAAAGCTCGCAAGCCTTGGCCGGGACGAAACTACCAATCTGTGCCAATAGCACGATCAACGCGGTCTGCCGCATATAGGTGGATTTACCGCCCATGTTCGGCCCGGTGATCACCAGCATGCGGGTGTCATCGTCGAGGCTGAGGTCGTTAGCGACAAAGGGCGTCTGCAGCACCTGCTCAACCACTGGGTGCCGACCTTGCTCGATACGCAGGCAAGGTTGCTCGACGAAGTGTGGACGGTTCAGATCCAGAGTCAGCGCGCGTTCGGCGAGGTTGCTCAGCACGTCCAGCTCGGCCAGCGCCGCGGTGGAATTCTGCAGCGGTGCCAGATGGCCTATCAGCAGTTCCAAGAGTTCCTCATAGAGCTGCTTTTCACGGGCCAGAGCGCGGCTCTTGGCCGACAGTGCCTTGTCCTCGAACTCCTTGAGTTCAGGGGTGATAAAGCGCTCGGCGCCCTTGAGTGTCTGCCGACGAATGTAATCGGCCGGCGCCGACTCGGCCTGCTTGCTCGGCAGCTCGATGAAATAGCCATGCACGCGGTTGTAGCCGACCTTGAGGTTGGCCAGGCCCGTGCGTGCCTTCTCGCGGGTTTCCAGGTCCATCAGGTACTGACCCGCGTTCTCCGACAGAGACTGCAGTTCATCCAGCTCGGCGTCGTAGCCAGTCTTGAGCACGCCGCCTTCGCGGATCACCGCCGGTGGATTGTCGATGATCGCTTTGGCCAGCAGCTCGGCCAGTTCCGGGTAGGTGCGAATGCTCGTAGCCAGCTCGATCAGGTGCGGTGCCACCAACTCCTGCATGCCGATCTGCAGCTGCGGCAGGGCGGCCAGGGCATCACGCAGTCGCGCCAGATCACGCGGGCGGGCGTTGCGCAGACCGATACGAGCGAGGATACGCTCCAGATCGCCGATTTCCTTGAGCTGCGGCTGGATCTGCTCGAAGCGGTAGTGTTCCAGCAGGCAGGTGATCGAGTCCTGTCGGGCTTCCAGCACCTGGCGGTCGCGCAAGGGGCGATTCAGCCAGCGGCTCAGTAGGCGCGAGCCCATGGCCGTCTGGCAGCGGTCGACCACCGACTGCAGGGTATTGTCGCGCCCGCCCCCGAGGTTGATGTCCAGCTCCAGGTTGCGTCGAGTCGCGCCGTCGAGCACCACGCTGTCATCAAGACGCTCGTGATGCAGGCCGCGCAGGTGGTGCAGGGCGGTGCGCTGGGTTTCCTTGGCATAGGTCAGCAGGCAGCCCGCCGCACCGATGGCCAGGGTCAGCTTTTCGCAGCCGAAGCCTTTCAGATCCTGGGTTGCGAACTGCTGGCAGAGGCCCTTGAAGGCGCTGTCGCGGTCGAAATCCCAGGGTGCACGTCGGCTAACGCCCCGGCGTTTTTCCAGCGGCAGCCCGGTAGGCCAGTCATCGGGAATCATCAGCTCGGCAGGGCTCAGGCGCTCGACTTCAGCCAGCAAGGTTTCCCAACCGCCGAACTCCTGCACGGTGAAGCGCCCGCTGGTGATGTCCAGCACCGAGAGGCCGAACAGCTTCTCATCTCCAACAACAGCGGCGAGCAGGTTGTCGCGATGTTCATCCAGCAGCGCTTCGTCGCTCACCGTGCCGGGGGTGATGATGCGCACCACCTGACGCTCAACGGGGCCTTTGCTGGTCGCCGGGTCACCGATCTGCTCGCAGATCACCACCGACTCGCCAAGCTTTACCAGACGGCTGAGATAGCCCTCGGCCGAATGAAAGGGAATCCCGGCCATGGGGATGACATTGCCACCCGACTGCCCGCGGGCGGTGAGGGTGATATCCAGCAGCTTGGCGGCCTTCTTGGCGTCCTCGTAGAACAGCTCGTAGAAGTCCCCCATGCGATAGAACATCAGCTGGTCCGGATGCTCGCGCTTGAGCCTCCAGTATTGCTGCATCATTGGCGTGTGTTTGGAGAGGTCTTGAGTGTCTTTGGGCATGAGGCTGGCGTGATTCGACTTTGGAGTAGCCCGTGAAGCAGGGCGGAAAAGAGCGCAAGGTTAGCATGCAGTCCGGGCATCTCGCAGGTGGATCAGGAACTGGACGCGTAACGCTTGCGATCGTGGTCGATCCACTGAAACTGCCGGGGTCTGAGGTAGTCTGGGTTTCTGGAATGAGAAGGAGTGACGATTTTGGATCTCACTGAATTGGCCGCGGAGCTTGGCGAACGGCTGTTGCAACTGAAGCAGCAGGTGACTACGGCAGAGTCCTGCACCGGCGGCGGTATCGCTGAAGCCATCACGCGTATCGCCGGCAGTTCGGCCTGGTTCGAGGCCGGTTTCGTCACTTACTCTAATGTGCAGAAAACCCGTCTGTTGGGGGTACCGGAATATCTGTTCGAGAAAGTCGGTGCGGTCAGCCGGGAAGTAGTCGAGGCCATGGCGCTAGGAGCGCAGCAAGAAAGCGATGCATATTTTTCCGTGGCGGTCAGTGGCGTCGCTGGGCCGGGCGGCGGGTCGCCGCAAAAGCCAGTCGGCACCGTATGGTTGGCGTGGGCGGCTGGCGATCAGCTGTTTGCCCGGTGTTTTGTATTTGCCGGTGACCGCCAAGCGGTGCGTGAGCAGAGCGTGGAAGCGGCGTTGGTCGGATTGATCCGCCTAACGGATGGAGAAAATCCCCTACAGGGCTAGGCGATCAAATTTGCCTATGCTCTAATACTGTCTACTTATACAGTTGTTGCGGCCTTTGGCCCTCTTGATCAAGTGAGGATTGTAATGGACGAGAACAAGAAGCGCGCCTTGGCCGCTGCCCTGGGCCAGATTGAAAAGCAGTTTGGCAAGGGCGCAGTCATGCGCATGGGCGATCATGACCGCCAGGCGATTCCTTCCATTTCCACCGGCTCGCTCGGGCTGGATATCGCGCTGGGCATAGGCGGCCTGCCGAAAGGCCGGATCGTCGAGATCTATTATTCACGCCCATAAAAACGGTTCATGTGAGTGAGTGACTGATTTTAACTGGCCTCCAGGCCGGTAGCAAAACCAAAACCAGTTCATATATCAGCTTAAGCGAGGGCAAGACGATGGAAGCCAACAAGAAGAAGGCGCTGGATGCGGCTTTGTCGCAAATCGAGAAGCAGTTCGGTAAAGGCGCAGTGATGCGTATGGGCGAGGAGCCAAGAGAACCTATTCCGGCTGTTTCAACTGGCTCTCTCGGACTTGATATTGCACTTGGTATTGGTGGAGTACCCGAGGGGCGTATAATTGAGATTTACGGTCCAGAAAGTTCCGGTAAGTCCACTTTGTGTTTGCAAATTGTCGCACAAGCACAAAAACTTGGAAAGGCCTGTGCATTTATAGATGCCGAACATGCGCTTGATCCACTGTATGCTGAAAAGCTTGGAGTTGATCTTGATAGCTTGTTGGTATCGCAACCGGATACGGGCGAGCAGGCATTGGAAATTACCGATATGCTCGTGCGATCCGGTTCTATCGGAGTCATTATCGTCGACTCGGTAGCTGCATTGGTGCCGAAGGCTGAAATCGAAGGCGAAATGGGTGACTCGCACGTGGGCCTGCAAGCCCGCTTGATGTCTCAAGCGCTGCGCAAACTGACTGCAAGTGTAAAACAGACCAATACCATCCTGGTATTTATTAACCAGATTCGCATGAAGATCGGTGTGATGTTCGGCAACCCCGAAACTACAACTGGGGGAAATGCACTTAAGTTTTATTCCTCTGTGCGACTTGATATTCGCCGCACCGGTGCCGTTAAGGATGGCGAGACCGTGATTGGCAGCGAAACCCGCGTTAAGGTCGTAAAAAACAAGGTGGCCCCACCGTTTAGGCAGGCAGAGTTCCAGATCATGTACGGTGCTGGAATCTACAAGATGGGCGAACTTATCGATCTAGGTGTGCAAGAAAAACTGATTGAAAAGTCAGGTGCTTGGTACAGCTACCAAGGCAACAAGATCGGCCAAGGTAAGGCAAACGCTGCGCAATGGTTGAAAGATAACGAGCAGGCCGCACAAGAGCTTGAGAAGCAGATCCGGGACAGGCTGCTTAGTGTCACTCCAGCAGCCAAACCAACTGGCAGCCCTATTTCTGAAGTTCCAGAAGTCGAATATTGATCGACGTTTAAGGCAGCACCATCTGGTGCTGCCTAGATAGTATGGGCGGCCGCAAAAGCTGAGTGCAACACCTGACCATTCCGGTACGGTGCTGCCCCTATGTCCTATTCCGAACTCAGCGTTGCAGAGCGCGCCACTATCCAAATCGGTCCTGCCCAAGGCTTCAGTCAGTGAAGGATTGCCTGCCTGATCAACCGCTCCCCTTCGACCATCTGCCGGGAGCTGCGTCGTAAACGCGAGGTTTGCGGCACCTGATCGGTCCTCGGAGCCCGGCAGCAGATGCAGCGCTGGCGCAAAGCCTACCGCCCCAGACGCAAATTGCTGCCAGGCTGTGAGCGCTCCGAACGGTTCGCTCATATGCTGCGTGAACGTTTGTCTCCCGAGCAGATTGCCGGCAAGCTGCGCAGCATGAACATACCCAACCTAAGAAATGCCTACGTCTGTCGCGAGACGATCTACAACGCGATCTATCCCCTGCCCGTCGGTGAGCGGCGCAAGGAGCTGATCATCTGTCTGCGTCAAGGTGAGACGACATGCAGGCCGCGTTCTGGTGGTGTAGATCGGCGCGGCCTGATTCCCAAGATAGTCAGCATCCACGTGCGCCCGACGGAGATCAAAGACCGCTTGATGCCGGGCCATCGGGAGGGCGACCTGATCAAGGGCAAGGCCAACGTCTCTGTGGTAAGTGCCTTGGTGGAACGCACCAGTGGCTACCTGATGCTGAACAAGATGAACGACGCGACGGCGACCTCGGCGTTGGAAGGCTTCAGTCCGGCGCTCAATCGCATGCCGCTGGCGATGCACAGGAGCATGACCTACGGCCAGGGTCGGGAGATGGTGAGACACGTGGATATCACCCAGAAGACCGGCGTGGCGATCTACTTCTTTGACCCGCATAGCCCTTGGCAACGTGGCAGCAACGAAAACATCAACGGCCTGAAACGCCAGTGCCTGCCCAGAGGAATGGACTTGTCGGTATACAGCAAAGAACAGTTGGATGCCATCGCACTGCAATTGAACATGCGTCCGCGTAATCGCTTCGACTTCAAGTGTCCTATCGAAGTTATGGGCGAGGTAATGCATGCGGCATGATGCTCCAGCTTCAATTCGATAACCGTATTGCACTCAGCTTCTCTAACCGCCATGAGTATTGCAGGAAGGCACTATGCTCAAACTGAAGAAGGGATACACCGAGCGCGATTTCGGTAAGTATACTGAAAGCCTTGGTCATTACTTTTGCAATGCTCTCGTATCTGCATACGAAATATTCTGGCCAGATAATAGCTCAACTGAGGTCACTTATTTTTATCCCATCATTAAATTTTTAGATTTCTTGGCCGAAGATGGTTCGCAAGAAGAACTCAGGAATTTCTTGAAAACTGGTGAGATCTCAGATCTAGGCGAATCGTACATCGTTGTGCTTTTCCATAATCTAATGAGCGGCTTTCGCAGTAATCTTGATAAGTTAGAGATTGAAAATCGAACAAAAAATACCTATGCGGCCGGCGTACGAGCGTTCGTTCGCCATCTTGCAAATCGTGGTGTCGTACCACATGGCTTGTACATCAAAGGCTTCAAGTTTGAGCGTGGAATAGGCTCCACTCTGCTTGATGTGACCATTCATAAAGAGGTTGACATCCAAGCGCTGATTTCTCAGCATCAGGATACGTTGATTTCCGAAGGGCTTGATGATCTCGAAGGTATGGAAAGCCTTCTTTCAAATCTATTTAATGAGGCAGGTGCCTGTGCTCCGCTGGAAGATTCGTTTGATATTATTGAGGCATCTGCTCGCGTCTTAGATAGTCGCTTGGAAGTATTGAAAAGCGCCAGTGCGGATTTAGTCGTACAGCACTATAAATTACTTCAGGATGCAGAGCAGTGGGTGAAGTGTCAAGCATATCAACGGAAAGCGAAAGGCTTGAGGGATATGTTTGATCAGCCTGGCATCGGGGTAATTGGTGGCCAGGCGGCAAAAGTTAGGGGTGAGGAATACGCCATCATAATGGATGGCTGTGCTCTGCAAGTGATAGTTACTTACTGTCATATCTATCATGGCGGAATTTATCCTTCAGATGAGGATGCTTCCTACTCATTCTTGTCTAGCCGCATACAAAAAAGCAGTATCACCATATCTGATGTTAGAAGCGCCCTTGGATATTCGCGTGAAGCTCGTGTGGCTGCGTTTGTATGGCTCTCGATCAAATATGCAATCAACCCCGATGCTCTATTAAATCTCACAACGAACTGCCTTATTTCCACGGGCAATGATGGTCAGTATCAGCTTGTCTGGAATAAGTTACGCAAAGGGACTGAGAATCAGGAGTCAGTAGTTGTAAATTCGCGAATGGACGGGGTTACACTTACTTGCGATACCTTGACAGCCGTTGATGTTGTTGAGTATCTGAAGGTATGCACTGAGCATATTCGCGCTTTTACACGCGATGAAGATCGCAATAGTTTGTTTATTGGGTTCTACAAAAACTATACAAAAGGAACTGGCGGTGAGCGAGTGTATGTGCCGTCAAAGCTCGCGCTTAACACAATCAATAATAGTTTCAAATCGCTCTGTCGAGAGGTCTCCGGAGAGCGCTGGTCGAGTACACTAAAAGCGCTGCGTGGCAGCGTTCTTTTGTTGACTGGCCTTGTAACCCGAGATGCCATGCAGGTAATGCTGGTCGGTCGTCATAGTGACTTGACGATGGCAGCGAAGTACACCCACCACCTGCCTGAAATACTGCGCCGTGAAAAAAAGGTTCGCGAATTTTTGGACTGGTTTGAAACAGTATTGACCGTCAATATTGATCAGTTTGCAGAGAAAGTCGGTATTGATCCCGAGGCTTATGATATACGCAAGCAAAGGATTCTCAATCAGCAGTTCGGCGGCATACATTGCTCAGATCCCATGGCCGGCGTACAGCCTGGCACGATAGAGGGGGAAGTCTGTCATCGCATCGATAAGTGCGTCAGTTGCTCGAATCGCCGTAGTTTGTTTCTTGCCACAAAAGAAAATATTGCCAATGTTATCCACTGGCGCGAGGTGCTGGCAAAAGCCGAAGAGAGCTTAGGGGAAGTGGAGTTTTCAAGGTGGAGTCTGTGGAAGTTGTTCGTGAGTTCAATTCTCGACAGGCTCTACAGTGCGCGTGAACAACGCAGATTGCTTACTCAAGCAGAAGAGTATTGCAATAGCCATCAGAATCCATATATTGATGTTATCCCTGTTTTCGTCATCGAAGAGGCTACAGTATGAGTGTCATTAGTTTGAATGCTTACAGAAGTTACTTCGATGATGAGCGCGGCCTAAGTGATCTTGGCTCTTATTACGCATCCTGGTTTGTCGGTGCGTCGCGTTTTCCAGATAATCAATGGGTTGTAGAGGATAAAACAGGCCAACAGATTATCCGCTTTGATGTTGCCGTGGCGCCTAATGAACTGCTTACGGATAATGAAGATCTCTGTTATGCGGTTAAGCTTTCGGCATACCTTGCGCGCGCTATTACTCATGACAGAAAGACAGGCGGCCTTTTGTCCGGTGCTTCTCAGTATAACTATGTCAATAACATTATTAACCACGTTCGCTGGCTCAGGCTCCAAGGTGTTAATCATCTTTCCAGTGTGAATGATGGCGTATTTGCATTTTTTAGGGATTCAATTGCTAATCCGTTGTATGTGCGCCTGAATCTTGAAGATCGTTTGCGAGAAAAGCTTGACGAATTGCAGGGTATTCCTGCTTGTCTTGAGCAATACAAAGTGTTCCGAAGCAGGGTTGGTCATGTCGAATTTAATAATAACAAACTAAGCGAAGCTCTCGGTGTTAGTGATAGGCTTCTAGGAAGCGCCGGATCACCGATGGTAGTGATGTTAACCAATTTTCGTCAGCATAATGGTTTTTACATTAAAAATAGTATCAAGGATCGTTATGCAGGGGGTAGTGTCAAGGAAACTGCAGAGACTAGCAGTCAAGACTCAATCCGCAAAGAACTGACGTCTATATCAAAGCTGTATCGTCAGTGCCAGATATTCAAAGACCTTTTTCCTGTTAGCCAGCGGATACCCGAGGATTACTTTCAGAAAAATAATATCAATCCCCAAAAAATATCCAAAAATATGGGCCGGGCCGGCGAGCGCACGCGCGATATTCCGCAGCCAATTTTCTTTGAGTTGATGGATCGGGCTATTCGCTGGGTTGTGGATTATGCCGAGCCGCTGCTTGAACTTGACTCTCAAGCGCTCGCGCAGTACGAAGAGTACGTTAGTCAAGTAGGGCGCGGCGGGAAAGAAGTGCATAAGGTGCACTATGCGTCGAAAAAAATGCGCTTCTGGCTTAGCAAACAACTTGAGTGGCTGGATGGCCATCCGGGCAGTCCATATCCCATAAGTGGGTTTACAAAAGATACTTCTGCCAAGAAATTTGAATCGGTCTTGCCTGCTGAGCAAATTCAAAATGGTCACGCACTTCGTGCTCAAGGATTGACATATCAGGAGATAGGCGAGCGCTTGGGTGTGAGCAAAGCAACAGCACATAATCTTATTACTAAGGGGGTTGCTGTTAGCGGTGCATCGCTTAATAAATGTCTGTATCACTTACTCCCAACCGCCTGCTTGCTTGTTATCTATTGTTTCACCGCCAGGCGGCAATTCGAAGTCGAATCGTTGCAAGCAGGATGCTGTGTGGATACTCCGAACGGCCCGGTTATCCGCATGTACTCTGCCAAGGTTTATCAAGAACACGAGTATTTTCCGGTCACGAAGCTTGTTGCTAAAGCGGTTCGCGTGCTTGAGGCCCTGACTGAGCCGGTTCGCAATGGAGAAAGCCAGTCGTTACTTACTTTCCCGGCGCTAGGTGGTGGAGAAATTAATTATTGGTCAAGCGGCAAAGTCAACGAATTCGCTGAGTACGTCGGCGTTCCAGACAATGAAGGAACCCCTTGGCAGTTTAGCGAGCACCAGTTCCGCCGCTTCTTCGCTATGATGTTTTTCTACAAGTTTGAGTCCGGTGATCTTGCAACGCTGTCCTGGCACTTGCGTCACACAGATTTTGAAATGACCGCCAAGTACATCACGGACAAAGACTTCCGCAGAGCTTTTGAAGAGATCAAAGCAGAACGCATTGTATCATTTGCACAGTCTGCTGCTAATGCAAGAACTGAAGCGCTCTGCGGAAATATGCAGAAAGAACTGGGTGATTTTTTCAGTTCGTTTGATGCTGTTTCAGAGAGTCGCGCAGAAAAAATGATTGGGAAGGTTGAGGAAATCGGCTACATTCTTAACTTTGTGCCTGACGGTGCATGTTTTGGCCAGACGCCGACCTTATTAGAGCGCAGTAAGTGCCTCATGGATGATGCTGTTCAAACATCTTCGGCTTGCCGAGGGTCGTGTGTTGGATGCCCTAATTTGCTGGGCTTTGAGACTGGCATCAGTGCGGAAGATGTCGGCTTGGTTCTTGATCCTGCATCGTCACCGATGCTTAAAGCGTTTGCCGACAGACAGGGGGCTCACAATGTCTAAGCATGTTAGTGAAGCGAACCGGCAAAAGACAGAGCAGAAGATACAGCGCAAGCTCAACGGTCTGAAGCACTACATCGAAAACGGGGTGGCCGATTTTCCAATTCCGAAGAAGTTCACCCTCAACTGGTTTGCTGCCTTGGCTTCTGAGCCCTACGAGAGCGTCTCTAAGGCCGGTGATCAACTTAGGACGGGTTCAGCCACTCACGAGCGTGTGATCTCGTCACTGGCGAGCGCACAGTCGGTTTTGGAGAACGGCAGGGCTGAGCAGGGCATTTGTCTCAAGTCAAAGCGAATTAGCGAACTTGACGCGAAGGTAAAAAAATATGAAACGATGGTGCCTGGCTTGTCGCAAACCATCGTTGAATTGCTTGATCAGGTGCGTGAACTTGAGCAGCGCATCTCCTTGCAACAAGCCCAATGGGCAGACAAGCAATTCAGTGTCAACAAGCTCAAGGGAGGCTCAAATGTATGAGCTATTGCCGACGAAAAATGGACAGCACATCGTTATTGATGAGTCGGGAGTGCTTCAGCGTCACGTAACTCAATATTTGCTTGATCTTGAAAGCGTACAGTGTCATGAGAAATCCTATGTTCGTCAGATCGCATATCGACTCAAGGCGTGGTTGAACTGGCTTGGTGCACGCGATATTTACGATGTCACAGACAGGCTTTTGTGCAAGTATCGTGATGAGCTAAAGATCTCTGGCGACCTTGAAGCAAAAGCTATTAATTACCGAGTTTCATCCGTCTGCGCCTTCTATTGGTATGCCGAAAACACGGGCTTGTGTCGTGGAGTGATCGGTTCTAACGACATGCTAAGCGGTCGAGTGTTTCGTATCGTCGTAAATCTGACGACGCAAGCGAGTAGTGCGAACTATAAAATTCCTTTTTTGCTTGGAACTGTTCAGCAGGCAAGAAAGCGTATTCCGTCCGCAGACGAAATTGCAGCCCTGAAAGATGGCATTGCTAATAAAACTTTGGAATGTGGGCACCCGCTCGCCGAAGAAATTAATGTGCGCAATCAATTGATGCTTCGTTGGATGGCGGAGGCAGGACTGAGGCGCTTGGAGGTTGTATCCCTGCCTGTGAGTGCAATTCCGACCAAGTTCAAGCCCGGAACCATGGTGATGGTCACTTTGACCAAAGGCACAAAGTTTAGCAAGGTACGTGACGTTGAGGTCGAGTCCTCTCTGATTCAAGAGACCCTTGATTACATTGCGTATGAGCGTCCGGAGATAGTCCGAAAGTGCCATGCTGGCCATGATCCTGGCGTTGTGTTTGTCAGCACTTATAATGCAAACGGCGGCACGTTTACTGCGCAAGCTATCACCGACCTGCTCGATTCTGTAGATAGTGAAATTTCGCCGCACGCGCTGCGGCGCTATGCGTTGACACGTTATGCTGCTTATCTGTATCGCATTCAGCTGTCGCTTTACAAAGCCGGCGAGAACGCCGAAATAGACAGGCGTAGCATCGAGTTGCGGCTAACTCAGCAAGCGGGTCATAAAAAAGTTTCTACAACATTCAGATCATATGTCGATGTGGCTATCGCAATGACTTTGTCTGATTCTGGGATCAGCTCGCTCGAGGAGTGTCGTATACTGCTGCAAACACAGCTTTCGATGATCACTTCCCAGATCGAAACGGCGAGATCGCTCGCAAAAGAAGTGTAAAGGTCGCTCCGGAGGTGGGACTGGGAACCAGATGTTTACACACTCCACGAGGACATCATGCGTCTCCGTGCGACCCATCCCAGTATCCCTTGGAGGATACCGCGTCCCGTTACGACTCGTGTTGCCGCCATGCAGGTAAGCGCGGGACAGTCCATAGTTGAATGTCTTGCAGCCAGCTCGGTCTGCACACAACCGCTGCACGCGCCCCCTGAATCCGTACATACCGGATCGAAAGGACATGAGAAAGCGTACATGGAGGCGTCGTCAAACCAGGACTGAAGGTAGTGACGGAACAGGGTGAGCATGCCGCCGGCCGTGTAGTCTTGCACAGAAGAGATGTACAAGAGGAATGACAGGTCCATCGGCCTTATGGAAAAATGGGACTGCTCTGAAGCTGAGCAGAAAGTTCTGCTGGGAATAATAGGCGACGCCGCCTATCACAAGTACAAGTGTTTGCCAGAGGTATGCCTGTGCCACGATCTCATGGAGAGGATTTCCTACCTGATGGGGATCCACAGATCCTTGAGGGTGATCTTCAGCAATCATGCCGACTACGGCTACCATTGGGTTAGAAAACCCAACAAAACACCCCTCTTCAACGGCCAAAGCGCTCTGCAGTTCATGCTGTCAGGGCGCACTGCTGAACTGGCGGAGGTGCACCGCTACCTAGCTTCGATACGGAACTTGTAGCGGCGCAACTACGAATCATGAGCGCCTCTAACCAGTTTCCGCCCTAGATATCCTTTATTTTAAGGGTAGAACCGGCCAAGCGGCCGACCGGCTCCATATCTCGACCCGCGGCAGCGGCAATAGCTAACAAGCGCCCTTGAGCACCATGGCGTTTAGCCAACACCAAGCGCGCTTCTTCTCGGAATCGAGCTATCATTTCAGCTTCAGATGTACGTTTCCGCTTTTTCATCGAAACCTCGCGTGCTCACGCTTGCTCCGATGGCATGGTACGACAGTTGCCGCTGCGATGAAGCGCCGTGATAGAAGCCACGCAGCAGCGACGATTTGCTCTAACCAGCCGCTGACTCTCGTCCAGGCCTTTCTACGACTCAGAGCGCTCGACACGATTACGCCCCATTTTTGCCTCCCGTCATTCCGCCAACTTGGGCTGCCTCCAAAATGTCGGTTGAGGGGTCCACGGAGGCATACACGACGTTTCGTCCCGGAGGATTCCAACGGCCCCACATCTTGTACGCACCCATTCCACAGTCCCAGGTGTCCTGGTAGAGCTCGCGGTCGAGGCGCCATGCGTACCAAGAGCTAGACCAGTGAATTAAATTGGGTATCCGGATTTTTTGGTTGATTGGCTCATATCATGATGACGGAACCAACCATCAGCTCAGCGGATTACCTGGTTGATGACGACTCTTCTTCACGGCCCCTGCAAGTTTGCAGCAACGCCCAGGTTCGCATGCCGAGATACGCAGTGAGGCTTCGCGATCAACACACCATGCATTCACAATGTCACTGCAAGGTCCGGCATGTCTCTGCTCAGTCCTTACGGCCTGAGCTAGCCCTATACAGCTGTTGTTTGCTCTCCTCGCTGATCCCCGTCAGGATGCCGCAGGCATTGATCTCCCGACCCTCGTTGCAACTCGCCCTCAGTGAAACGAGTTGTTGCTCAAGCGCTTGCAGAGCAGTTATCTGCGACCGCACATGAGAGATGTGGTCATCGAGCATGGCGTTGACGGCGGTACAGGGCTGGCGAGGGTCGTCCTGATAGCTCTGTAGCTCGCGAATCTCTGTCAGTGACAGGTCCAGAATTCGGCAGCGGCGGATAAAGGCAAGCCACTCGCCATGCTTCTCGGTATAGACACGGTAACCATTCTCCTGCCGTTCTGGCGGCGGCAACAGGCCCTGCTGCTCATAGAAGCGGATCGTCTGCGTGTCGATACCCGCTATCTGGGCTAACTGACCAATGCGCATCAGGCTTACTCCTCAACGGATCATCTGTCCCATTGACCTTATAGTAGCTATATAGTTTTTAATACTAGCAATCTATGTTGGTTAACTGGAGCCGTATCGTGAGTAAAGCCTGTGGTGGCCCATGTAGCTGCGATGCAACGCCTGCAGCGGATACCGATATGCCGGTCTCCTCCGAAGCGTCAGGGGAATGGGTCAGCGTGTATGCTGTGCCGAAGATGGATTGTCCCTCAGAAGAACGGATGATCCGCTTGGCGCTGAACGGCTTTGATGAGATTCGAACGCTGTCCTTCGACTTGTCGAACCGCCGATTGGAGGTCGTGCATGACGGCGAGGCTGAGCCCATTACCGCGAAACTGGCGACCTTGGGGCTAGGCGCCTCTCTTCAGGAAACCGTCATTGCCGACCCAGAGACGATCAAGGCCGCTGAGAGCTCGGCAGTCTCTGCTACGCAGGAGTCAGGCACTCTGCGCGTGTTGCTCGGTATCAATGCGATCATGTTCGTGGTGGAAATGACTGCTGGCCTGATCGCCCAGTCTACCGGCCTGATCGCTGATTCCCTGGATATGTTTGCCGATGCAGCCGTCTATGGCCTGGCTCTCTATGCCGTAGGGCGCAGTGCGAAAATGCAGGTACGTGCCGCGCATCTGGCAGGGGTACTGCAACTGATTTTGGCTATCGGCGTACTCGTCGAGGTGGTGCGACGCTTTGTTTTCGGTAGTGAGCCTGAATCGCTGATGATGATGGCGATCGCCTTCGTCGCGTTGATCGCCAATACCGGTTGCCTGCTGTTGATATCCAAGCACCGCGAAGGCGGCGCGCATATGAAGGCAAGCTGGATATTCTCGGCCAATGATGTGGTGATCAACATGGGCGTCATCGCCGCCGGTGCCTTGGTCGCCTGGACGGGGTCCAGCTACCCTGACCTGATTATCGGTACCATCGTGGGCCTGATCGTCCTCAACGGCGCTCGGCGCATCCTGGCGCTCAAGGGGTGAGGCTGCACGGTACGCAGCTATCGATGCCTGGGACACTTGATCGAAGTGGCTGTACAAGCGCGCTAGGCCTGAACGACAGCATATAGCGCGAAGGCTCGGAGCCAGCAAGGTAGCGTATCTAGGAATCAACCAAGGAAGGAAGATGATGGATAGTATCTGGCTGGTACTCGGCCTGGCGCTGTTGCCCGCCTTAGGCAATTTTAGTGGTGGGCTCGCTGCGGAGGCCTCCCGAACTACCGGGCGCCGTCTCAATTACGCCCTTCACGGCGCTGCCGGCCTCGTCATTGCGGTGGTGGCGGTTGAAATCATGCCGCGCGTGCTAGAGAACCTCTCAGCCTGGGTAATCGCCCTCGCTTTCGCGCTGGGCGGCATTGCTTACGTAGGTATCGAGAAGCTCGTTGAGAGTCTCCAGAAGCGACAAGGCCAGCAGGGAGAAGGCGGTCAGACGAGTGTCTGGATGATCTATATCGCCGTATCCATCGACCTGTTCAGCGATGGCCTCCTGATCGGGGCGGGGTCGGCGGTCTCACCGTCGGTCGCGATAATCCTGGCGGCGGGTCAGGTTCTCGCCGATGTTCCTGAGGGCTTTGCGACGATCGCCACCATGAAAGATAAAGGAATCCCTCGTAGCAAGCGGATACTGCTCTCTGCTTCCTTCGCGATTCCTGTGCTCTCGGCAGCCGTCTTTGCTTACTTCGTACTCAGGAACCAGCCGGAGGCATTTAAGCTAGCGGCACTGACGTTCACGGCAGGCCTTCTCACGGTCGCTGCCATCGAAGATATGGTCTCCGAGGCTCACGAGAGCGGTGACGATACGCACATCTCACCGCTGGCTTTCATAGGCGGCTTCGTCCTGTTCGTTCTGGTATCAGCGGGCTTGGAAGGGGTGGTATCGCAAAGCTAACGTACTGCTCCCCAACACAGCCACTGTCGTGCTGGCCGAATACGAAGCAGCTCCCAGCTTACGGCGCACCTAGTCGAGTCCAGAAACATTCACTTTGCCACCCTGGCCAGCCGGCCGAATGAATTGACGCAGCTTGATTAAGCGGAGCAAGAAAGCATGAGCCACAGGGTTGATCCTGGATTCGGAGGCGAGAGAGCATTGGGTGATAAGTGCGCGCTACCCTCTAGCCTATACACGGGCGTGCGCTATAAGCCGCTTCTGACAGGGGGGATGGCTCTACTTGCTGGAGGCGCCATGCCGCTTGCCTTTGCCCCTGTGGGCTGGGCATGGCTTGCGGTGATCGCTCTGGCAACATTTTTTGTCCTGACCGCGCAGTCTTCAAGGCGTCAGGCGCTGTGGTCGGCCTACCTCTTTGGCCTTGGCTACTTCGGCGTGGGTGTCTCCTGGGTCTTTATCAGCATTAGCCAGTACGGCAATGGCCCCGTGGTGGCGGTGTTAGTCACGGCGGCCTTTGTCTCGCTGCTCGCCCTCTTTCCATGGGGCGTCGCGTACCTCGTGCGCTGCCTGCGCCCTGAGATGGATGCAATGGCACTCTGGCTAGGGCTACCTGCGGCATGGGTGCTGAGTGAATGGATGCGCACCTGGTTCTTGACCGGCTTTCCCTGGCTCTTCATTGGCTACAGCCAGACCGACACCACACTTGCCACTATCGCTCCCGTCTTTGGCGTGCTTGGCGTGAGTTTACTGGTGGCACTTCTCGCTGGCGGGCTTGCCTGGGTTGTCCAGGGGCCAAGCCTGCGCCGTGCTGCGGTAGTCGGTGCCGTGTTAGTCGCTACCCTCGCCGGCTTGCAACTGCTGGATCGTGAATGGACGCAGCCAGCCGCTGACCCGATCGATGTCGTCCTCTTGCAAGGAAACATCGCGCAAGACAAGAAATGGGACCCGAGATACCGGGACATCACACTTGAGCGCTATCAGGCGCTTACCGCGCAGCATCTCGGAGCCGATATCGTGATCTGGCCAGAAGCGGCAATCCCGATGTGGCATGACCAGGCCAAAGCATATCTTGCTGAGCTTGAGGCGTTAGCCGATCAGGCAGGCACATCGTTAATGATTGGCGTCCCGGTACGCGAGGCGGAGGGCCGTACCTACAACGCCGTGGTAAGCCTCTCCGATCCCTCAGGCTTCTACTACAAACGCCACCTGGTGCCCTTCGGTGAATATGTTCCGTTTCGGGATCTTTTGGGGTCGGCCCTCGACGTGCTCGGGGCGCCCATGTCCGACTTCACACCGGGACGGGAAGCGCACGTCCTGAATGCAGCAGGGGTGCCCGTAGGGGCACTCATCTGCTACGAGGCGGTCTTTGGTGCCGAAGTCACTGAGCTTCTGCCCGAAGCGCAGTTACTGGTGAATGTCAGCAACGATGCCTGGTTCGGCAGCTCGCTCGGCCCCCTCCAGCATTTCCAGATGGCACGCATGCGTGCCATCGAAACCGGACGTGACCTTCTTCGAGCCACGAACACCGGTATCACAGCAGCCATCAATCATGAGGGCAAAGTGCTCAAGCGTGCTCCGCAGTTCGAAGTGGCCACCCTCAGCGCCGAAGTGACACCGCGAACTGGCGCGCCCCCTTATGTGCGCTGGCGGGATTGGCCTGTCCTTGGCCTGACCGCACTCGGACTCGGCCTGCTCCTGCTCCGTCGAATTCGTCGGCATCATCGGTTGGGTACATGACGCTTGTTATTTAGCAGCGAGCAAATTCTAGATTGGGTCAGGAGGAAGGGGATATGTCTACTTATGGCAGTCGGCTCGCAGAGAAAGCCCACGAGCCGGGAAAGGCGATGCGCTGGCTGTGGCTCTCGCTCCTGTTACTGTTTGTCGATCAGGCGAGCAAGTACCTTGCCAGCACCATGCTAGCGCATGGTGAAAGCGTGCCTGCCGCACCCTTCTTCAATTGGGTCCACCGCCACAATACGGGGGCGGCCTTCAGCTTTCTCGCGGATGTCGGCGGTTGGCAGCAGCCGCTTTTCATCGGACTGGCCCTGGTTATCTCGATATTACTGGTGTACTGGCTTTGGCGTTCACCACGCGTACTGAGTTATCGGCTCGCCCTCAGTGCGATCCTCGGCGGCGCGTTGGGCAATGTCGCAGATCGCTTGCGGTTAGGCTACGTAGAGGATTTTCTCGATTTTCACTATGCCCAGTGGCACTGGCCATCGTTCAACCTAGCGGACGTATGGATCTTCCTCGGTGTCGCCCTCTTTATTTGGGCGGAAATACGACATCAACCAGGCAGCCGCCGCCGCTGAATCGCCTAGCGTCTTCGCTATCGCATGCTTGACTTCCGGAATAGGCGCGTCCTGGGCCTTGATAAGGCGGCACGCCTTCATGAGCCAGCTGTACGTTCCTGATGCACGACTGCTGCCAAGGGCTCTGCTGCATCCTAACCAATCTGGAAGAGCGCACCCTGCTGGACCTGCTACCCGGTCGTCAGCAAGAGAGGGTGACAAGACGCCTCATGAGCATGGCCAACCGCCACCAGGTCGAGATCGTCAGCATGGACATGTGGAAGCCCTACCGCCGCGCCTTCCAGACGGTGCTGCCACAGGCCCGTATCGTGGTCGATAAGTTCCACGTCGTGCGCATGGCCAACGAGGCCTTAGAGAAGATCCGCAAAGGCCTAAGGAAGGAGTTGAAGCCCAATCAGCGCCGGACCCTCAAAGGTGACCGGAAAATCCTGCTGAAGCGCGCTCACGACGTTTCAGACCGCGAACGGCTCATCATGGAGACCTGGACAGGAGCATTCCCCCCAGCTCTTGGCGGCTTACGAGCACAAGGAGCGCTTCTACCATATCTGGGACTGTACCAATCGGCGTGGTGCCGAACAGGCTCTCGCCACCTGGATTGACAACATCCCTCAGGGGCAGAAGGAGGTTTGGAAGGATCTCGTCAGCGCCGTCAGTGGCTGGCGTGAAGAGATGCTGACCTACTTTGAGACCGACATCCCGATCACCAACGCTTTCACGTAGTCGATAAACCGCCTAGCCAAGGACAAAAACCGTGATGGCCGGGGCTATTCGTTCGAGGTAATGCGAGCCCGGATGCTCTATACCACGAAGCACAAGAAGAAGGCGCCACAAGTCAAGGAATCCCCGTTTCTGGGCAGAGCCACCATGACCTACAACATGGGACTCCCCGAGCCTGAGAAGAACTTCGGTGTCGATCTATCAACCTTCTGGAAGGACTAAGGGTTGGATGGGGCTGGAAGGCCCATCAACCACTTAATCCGGATACCCATTAAATTCACTGATAGACCCCGTATTCGATACGTTCCAGATAATCCTCGACCGCCTGAAAGCCGAACGGATTGTCGATAACGTCCAGCGGCACGTCGCCATCCAGGTGCTTGCAAGGGCGCCCTAGCCATTCTTCAGCCAGCTTCTGGGTGCCGAACACATTCATCGCGTGCTCCAGCACCTTCGCGTACTGGAAAGCAACGGCGCTCTGTTGAGAGTTCAGGTGTGCTGGCTGCCTGCTGCCCTGGCGCTGAATTGTCCTGATGGACTTACCAACAATGCGACTCATGATCTTCTTGGTTGAATACAGATCAGATATCGCAAGCATGTCTTTAACGTCTTTCAGATCAAAGCCTTTGACCGTGAGCCTGTAGACGATGACAGGACTGAGCTGGTCAGCACTTTTTTGGAGAAGGTATTCCGTTGGCTTGCGGGGGGCGGCCGCTGCCCTGCGAGTACGAGCAAACGCGGAATCCATAGCGCCACCTCTAGATGCGAAAAATGACATGAATGTAGCGCTGTTCGGCACCATAGGCAGTAGGTGCTTGATATGACATCGCTCTGTTCATCGTCTGAATCAATTATGCGCATCACCTGACGCCCATTCGGGATGCTCATTTCGCACTGCGCAGTTGAGCTGCCCGGCGCCAGTCCTGAAACTCTCCATGCCAGCCACCAAACTGCGATAAGGGCTGCGCGCCGGGCGAGATAGCCACGCCTTGTCCAGGCCTGCCAATCTGAGGGAGCTGTACGGGAGCCGGACGGCGTTGGGCGGGTCGTTATCGACTTACAGCTGTTGTCACGAAATACAGTAACCAGTCAATAGCTGTCGATGGCCTCAAGCGCTTCGGCGGATAATATGCTGAACTCAGTTATTGAGCCCAGGATTTATCGAGCCACATCATTCTGCAGCGATTCGTTGCGTCTCCTTCGATAGAACGAGAGCACGGCGCGCTGAATTATCGAGGGCCGCGATGATAGCAGTGGCTTGCAAAAGCCAGCGCAGGTAGCGTTACAACCAGATCTATGAAGGAGACAGCGCTATTAACAAAAAGCCGATTCGCTCCGATGAGGAGCTAGCCACCGCCTTAGCGCGCTTGACGCAACTTTGGGGTGCAGAATCCGACTGCTCAGAGGGCAGCGAGCTGGAACTATTGGCGAAACTGATCGTGGAATACGAACGTCAACACCATCCACTGCCGCCATCTGATCCAATCGAAGCCCTCAAATTTCTGATAGACCAGCAGCTAATATCTGTTGACTCTGATCGCTAATCGCGACGGGAAACGGCTGTTTCACCTGGCCACGGTCTTCGCCCCGCTGTCGCCGGTAAGAGGCAGCTAACGGCCAAAAGCAGACGACCAGCGCGTTTCTGGTTTCGTCAGCTGGCGAACGCTGCCACCTGTCAAGGAATGCACAGCATGAGAGAGGTCGAAACGACCTTCCTTGTTCCTGCATTAGTCGCGTTGGAGCAATCAGTAGCACAGTCGACGTGAGTCTTTTTGCTGGCTACCTTGAGGCCTCGCTGAGTAACCTGCCAAGCCTACAAGCACCCAGACATGAAAAATAGGTTTGTTATGGAAAACAATACGATCAAAGAAAGCGGCTACTTTTGGTGGCGGAACGAGCCTCTTCCTGAGGACGACATTGTCCCGGATTCAGCAGTAGCTGGTGATTTGATAATTACTGATGACGGAAAAATAAGCCTAGAGCTGCATGGGTATTTACCTTCAGCGGATCACCCGATGTCCAGAATTTTTGTGGGATCGGGCAATTCATGCCCTGATATTGAAGGCCGGCTAAAAAACTCAAGCGAGTATGTGTTATTGACAGACGTCTATACCAAAGGAGGAAAAGCATCCTTCGGTGGGATTTCTTATGAAAACTATGGAGCAACAAGTTGCTTAATTGGTTCTGAACCGCTCCCCATAGCGAAAGGGGAGATAATGTTCGACGGTCTTTCAATTCCGCTGACTGGATTTGAGGACTGGCTAGGCTTAAGCTCCATAGAGACGATTAGAACAAAAAGAAAGCTACTAGCAACCCATAAGACACAGAAAAACATAAAATATACACTAATAAATAGCAGTACTATATCAATAGAATTTGATTTGCTTGCCCCTATGTTTGGCAAACAAAAAAATCACGCAATAAACATCACTGAAAAATCAGCTTTAAATATCTATCAAAAACCAAGAGCACATCATCAGAGCTTAGAAAATACTTTTTCTCTATCTCGGATTTTTTCTTAATTCTAACGGGCTCTGACTATAATATGGAGTGGCCATCACTAACAATAGGCCGCGCTGCAAGCAACACCAAGTCATATAGGTTTTACTTTCTAAGATCTAGAAACACAGCCACTCCGCCCGCACGCCATAATTGCTTGCTAACATTCCCAATTATTCAAGAAGAATTTGGTCAGCTTTTTCAACAGTGGCAACTTAAGCGGGAGGAATTAGGGCCCGGAATGAGCCTGTATTTAGGAACGCGACGAGGTGTCGAGCTATATGTTGAGCACCGTTTTGTTAACCTAATATGGGGGCTCGAATCGTTGCATCGTACACTAAATAAAGACGTACCTCCGACGAAGCTAGAACTGAAAGCTCAACGCATCATTGAGCAAATAACTTTGGCCAAGGATCGAAAATGGTTGGAAGCTAAACTTGAGCATACTACCGAGCCCGCTCTCGCCGAACGCTTGGTTGAATGTATAAAGCTTTTGCCGTTAAATTTTTCAGCAGAATCACTTCGTGATTTTTGTAACGAATGTGCTGACAGACGTAATGACATTTCGCATTTTGGAGGGCAGCGTGCGCCAGGAAGTTACGGAGATTTTCTAGGAAAAATCTACTCACTAAACAACGCACTTAGTAATATCTACCCAGCTATACTTCTAAAATTATGCGGAGTAAATGACTCGCTTTTACTTAACATACTAAGCACTGGCCGCGCGTCAGGTAGAATCAAATACACCCTCAACGAAGTGGGGCTCCATATCGAGTAGGGCGAACTAATCAACGCTCGACCGAATTATCAATAGCAAGAGGAACTATGCACATACCGCATAACAATTGACTTCTGCTTCGAGAGAGCGGACATCGCTGCATGACTGTTACTGGCCCAATCTCTGCCGTTCCGAAGGGCGGCGATAGGTCGGAACCCGCCGGTCGGCAGCGGAGGAAGTCGGCCAAGAGCGGGCTCTCAATGCGCCTACAAACCAAGGGCGGTTTAGGGGCAACCTGCTAAGGTCGAGGCACCTACCTTACGCAAAGCAGGCAGTGATGGGAAACTACACGAAAGGACTCACCGAGCGCCGCCATCACACACAGCTCAAGGAGGTGTACTGCCTGATCTGTGGAGCTTTCGGCCCTCTTTGTTGGGATCATGTTCCGCCCCAAGGCAGTGTCACCATTACCAAAGTTGAGCAGGCTCACCTGACTGAGGTTATGGGCATCAATTCTGATCCGTCATTGGCGTGAAGTCTTCTAACGAAGTAAGTTCAGAACCATCTGCAACCTATTGCAATAGCTCACATCTCGGCACCAATGACCAAGAGGTCGCGAGGGTCTACATGGGCATATCAGAGAAGATCAAACACTATTTTTTGAGGGCAGACAGTCCAGTCAGTCACGTGCATAGGTCGTTTGATGGGATGAGGTTTTGCCGCGCAATGGTTGGAGATGTGCTCTCAGCAAACACCGTAAAGGAATGCCTGCAAAAGCTTATGCCCGTTCCCTACTATGTCCCGCTGTAAAAGTTCGTAATGGGGGACGATACTGCCACTGACGACACCCATGATTTCTATGTCTGGTTCTATCGAAGCGTGCGAAATAATGGAAGAGACGGATCGAAGATGGCCCGGTACTGTTTCATAGGCTGCTGTTGCTCCAATAGAAGTACCGTAGCACCGAAGGGCTAACGATTTCACTATTGTCCGGCATAACAGGAATACAACGTGGCAAAACTATCAATCCTGAAGCAAATCGAAGAAGATTACGGTGAGTTCTCAGCTATAAGAGACAGTCGACCAAGCGATAATGTAGCCCGTTTCTCTAGAGCACAATACGAGAAACTAATAAAAATATTAGGAGTCAACGAGCCATTTATCACCGCAGAATGGATAGCTAGACATTATCTCGCATCAAAAAAAATTTCGCTGGCAGCTCTTTATTTTACCCAGTCAGAAGTCCTGCTCGGCCAAGGAATGAAAAATCTTTCTTTTTACGCTTGTTATTATTCGTTGTTTAGCGCGCTGTCTGCCAATGTATTGCTTAACACGGATTTCCAGCTGGATAAAGTAAGAGAAATTTCCCATAGCGCACTGGCTAGAGATATTGAAAACTATTACGTCAGAATAGGTGTCTATGATGGAGAGGTTGTGCGATTGCTTGATGAGTTACGTTTTTGCCGTGAGCTTTATAGCTATCACTTACCTCTTTCAGGTGATGTGATACACGGCGAGACGATACTCGATGTTGACCGCTTGCACGACAGACTTAGTAAGATTTTACCGCTCTGCATTCAAGTCTCTGATATGCAGTCATATTTATCCTATTATGCATGGGAAAGTGCAGTAGGGAGACCTCACGAATTTAGCACCGAAGAGACTCCCAAGATTGATGAGCTTTTTTGGTCGATTGTCACTCGTGAAGGGAAGTCCGCTCTCAAGCACCAAGATCGTGGGGACTATTATTTACTGGCCTATTTCCTGAAAAGCGGCCGACCGATACCGATTACGTGGCTTATCAATGAAAAGGTACTGGAGGAAGTAGAGTGTGGTTGGGGCGAGGAATCTGAAATGGCTGATTATCACATTGGATCGGTTGCGCGTTATTTGGCCAAGGTGACTGGGGCGTTTTGATTGGTCAATCTTGCAGGTGTAAATGGGAATCACCTCGTATCTCCTAGACACTTTTTGAACTCATTCTTTGTCGCTAGCCTCCTTAGGCTGAGCGTCAGTTATTGGCCAAAAGCAGACCATGACATGCTGTGGCCTCGTCAGTAAAGTGCATACTTGTCAGGTCTCCTTTCGTCCTCGCCTCATGTCGCGTTCTTGGCGCGGCACTCAAGCATATAAAGCGTTATGCATGAACAAGGAACGTTATCAGACATGAACGGCGAAAATCATTACGATACATACGTCGGCTACTTACAGTTAGGCAGCTTAAGAAATGTACGTAGAATTCGACTTGCCAGAAATCCACGGATATCCCTCAGGCGTGCCGCAATACTGGCTAAAAAGTCCCTTTGGTCGTCCCTATATAGCGGCACCAATATTTTGATAAGGAAAGAAGGCAATGGCATCTGAGAAGAAGGGCTATGCAAAGCCGCCAGCCAACCCGCACAACGAACCATTTGTGGATGAGCTCAACAGCATGCTTGAGTCGCTGCATGAGCATGACGACAGAAGCATGGTCCTAACCATGGCTGCTTTCGCCGAGGATACACTTGGGTTGCTTTTACTCGCCTACTTGCGTGAAGCGCGGCAAGCGAAAGACCTAGTGAATGGCTTCAACGCTCCGCTGGGTACCTTCTCTGCGAGGATCAAGGCAGCATTCGTTCTAGGTTTGATACACAAAGACGGATATCAAACGCTTGAAATTTTGAGGAAAATTCGAAATGAATTCGCCCATAACTGGGCCGGCGTCTCTCTCGACCGAGAGGACATCACTAGCCTGGTGGCTCAGCTGACACGCTCCCGCATCGAAGAAGTTGTCATCGATCAGTCCGGAACAGTCCGATCTGGTGGTCGCGAACGATTGCGTCTAAAGATCACAGATATTCTGATAGATATCCGAATGCTAGCCAAATCCTTACACAAGGATGGGATAAAGGCCCCGATTATCATGGGGGACAGCAAACCGGTGCGTGTTCAGTTTATACAAGTTGAGGAGTGAATCGCCCCAGCTTTTGCAGACACTCTATGACTGCTTTTGGCCCAGAGTGTGTAGAAACGCTTCGTCAAAACTGAAGTGTGCGCATCTACGTGAAATCTGTAATTTATCGGCACGTCAGCAGATGCGGATTTCGCCCAGATGCGCGATTTTCAGTTCGGTCTTGAGTACCTGTCGCACTCGACAACGTTTTTACACAGCCTCGGCCGAAAGCCGTCGTTGGCGACCGGCGGCAATTGGCCAACAGTTGCCTGTCGCAACAGGCTGAAGGCAGCCATTAGCTGTCGTTGGCAAGACTCTTTAGCTTTTGGTGATACAGGAAAACCCTCAAAGCCGAGTCGATTATTCTTACTACGTACGTAATTGAGTAGCGACTGAACCACGCTGTGTGCTCGGGCAGTAAGTTTTAGCCCCCATGAACTGCACGTGACTGAGGATATGCCACCCCAGGTATGCAGCCACCAGGATTGAGTTCCTAGGGATGGTCTGAAGTAGCC
>DDVX01000007.1 GCA_002345575.1 Stutzerimonas stutzeri | reverse complement strand
TCTTTGCGCAAAAGAAAAGTTGCTTTCTATTTGAGAAATCACTACCGGCTGAAGCAAATAGGCCTGAGAGTACTGCTACGCATACTGCTTATCGCGAGCAAGAACAGAGCGGGCGCGCTTCGTTAGAGCAATTGATACGAAGCGGCGGAGGAAGTATTGAGTCGCATTGCAGCTGGTTTTTTTCAAGGGTGTATCAGACTATGCTCAGTCTCCGCGATACTCGCAACCGCTTGTGCAAGTTTCATGAATGCGAATGCGCGACAGTTCGGGTAGTAGCGGCTTCAGTTCAGTCCAGATCCATTTTGCGAGATTCTCGCTGGTGGGGTTTTCGAGACCGGGCAGATCATTTAGGTAATTATGATCAAGCTGCTCAAGGAGTGGTTTGAATATACTTTTGATCTCGCTGAAGTCGCGTATCCAACCAGTGACTGGATCTACCTGGCCTTCGATATAAAGCGCTACTCGGAACGAGTGGCCGTGAAGACGCCCACATTTGTGTCCCTCGGGCACATGCGGCAAACGGTGTGCAGACTCGAATGTAAACTCTTTGAATATTTCCACTTTGTTGTCTCGCTCGGGCAGGCCTCAAAGGCCGAAGATAGTTATTTTATCTTCTTTTCTTCATGACAGGTGCCGCTCAGCGAGCATCGGTGAGTGCTTGTTGTATCCGAGAGGTATTCTGTTCGGTCATGTTCTTTGACTCTCTTGTGTTCGTAATGCAAAGTACGCAACTTTTTATCAGTGCTGCTATGTGGCGAAAGGGGATGATATGAATGCTGTAGTTGCAGCAGTGGGGATCATGCTGGTTCTCAGCTTATGCCGAGTTCACGTGGTCGTGGCGTTGATTACGGGTGCCGTTGCGGGCGGGTTGTTGGGCGGCTTGGGAATTGAAGGCAGCCTGGCCGCTTTCAATAAAGGCTTGGGTGGCGGCGCGACGGTAGCACTTTCCTATGCGTTGCTTGGCGCTTTTGCCGTGGCGATTGGCAAGAGCGGGCTGGCGCATGCCTTGGCGGACAAGGTGTTGGCCATGCTTGGCCGGCAAGAGGCTGACAGCGCAGGCGCGGTGAAGTGGCTGTTGGTTGGGTTGCTACTGGCGGTGGCGGTTTCTTCGCAGAATATACTGCCGATTCATATTGCATTCATTCCGTTGCTGGTTCCGCCTCTACTGTATGTTCTTACCAAGTTGCAGATTGACCGTCGACTGATCGCTTGCGTTCTCGCCTTCGGGCTGATCACACCGTATATGTTCCTGCCGGTTGGGTTTGGCAACATCTTCCTCAAAGAAATACTGCTAGCCAACGTCGCCAAGAGCGGGCTGGATGTAGGAGGGGTCGCGGTCACCCAAGCCATGCTGATTCCGGCGTTGGGCATGGTCGCGGGACTGTTGATAGCGCTGTATAGCTATCGCAAACCGCGGGCTTATGCTTGGCAGGAAGTCGATAGTTCGGTTCAGCCTGGCCCCCGGTACAGCCCGCTGACGCTGCTGGTTGCGGGCGTTGCGATTGCGGTCGCTTTCGCCTTTCAGTTGTGGCTCGATTCGATGATCATTGGCGCACTGGCAGGTTTCGTGATTTTCTCGGTTTCGCGTGTTGTGCGTTGGCGGGAAGCCGATGACCTGTTTACTGAAGGCATGAAAATGATGGCGATGATCGGCTTCATCATGATCGCCGCTTCCGGTTTCGCCGAAGTTATGCGCGAGACTGGCCAGGTGAAGACGCTGGTTGACGCATCGGCGCAATGGATAGGCAACAGCAAGGCGGTAGGCGCGCTATTAATGCTGCTGGTTGGCCTGCTGGTGACCATCGGTATCGGCTCGTCATTTTCGACTGTTCCGATAATTGCCGCGATCTTCGTTCCGCTCAGCATGGAGCTGGGCTTTAGCACCTTGGCCATCGTTAGCCTCGTCGGAACCGCCGGCGCCCTGGGCGATGCCGGCTCACCAGCGTCCGACTCGACGCTGGGCCCCACCGCAGGGCTGAACGTGGACGGCCAGCATAATCACATTTGGGATACAGTCGTGCCTACCTTTCTCCACTACAACTTGCCCTTGCTGGCATTCGGTTGGGTCGCGGCCATGGTGCTTTGAGCCAGTCGCTGCTGTAGCTTCATCAAAAGTCGGATGTTGTCTTGCCGCGAGACAGTATCCGGCTCGTCTGCACTCCTTCCTGCGTTCGTTGACTAACAGGTACTACTACCGCAGCAGGGTGCATGATGGCCAATTCGACGCTTGAACAGAAAGTATTCCTCGCTCTGTTGCTTGTCGTATCGCTGGCCTTTGGCTGGATACTCCTGCCTTTCTACGGCGCCGTGTTTTGGGCGGTGATCCTGGCGATTATTTTTGCGCCGGTTCAGCGTCGTCTGCAGCTCCGTTTCAGCCCTCGGCGAAATCTGGCGGCCCTCGCTACTTTGCTCATCTGCTTGCTGGTTGCGGTAATACCCGTGATTCTCATAACCGGGATTCTGGTGCAGGAGGGAACGACGCTCTATACGCAAATCGAGAGCGGTGAGATCGACATAGACAGCATCGTGAGTAGCGCGAAGGAGCTGCTGCCGGCTTCCTGGCAAGTGCAGATGCAGCGTTTCGGTCTAGGAGATCTGGAGCAGATTCGGGAGCGGCTGGCTACCAGCGCGCTGGAGGGCAGCCAGTTTCTGGCTACCAAGGCTTTCAGCTTCGGACAAGGAACCTTCCAGTTCGTCCTGAGCTTCTTTTTGATGCTCTACCTGCTGTTCTTCTTGCTGCGCGACGGCCGAGAGCTAGTTGCGCGGATTCGGAGGGCGATGCCGCTGAGCGATACTCAGAAGCGGCGGTTGTTCAGCAAGTTCACCCGCGTGGTACGCGCCACAGTTAAAGGCAATATCGTTGTAGCTGCTACTCAAGGCGCTCTGGGTGGAGTTATCTTTGCGATATTGGGGATTCCGAGTGCGGTCCTGTGCGGCGTATTGATGGCGTTTCTATCGTTGCTGCCTGCAGTAGGCGCAGGGCTGATCTGGACGCCCGTAGCGGTCTATTTTTTGCTCAAGGGCATGATCGCGCAGGGTGTGATCCTTATCCTTTATGGCGTGCTTGTCATTGGTCTGGTCGACAATATTCTGCGCCCCATTCTGGTGGGTAAGGACACCAAGATGCCTGATTACGTGGTGCTGATTTCGACCCTTGGTGGACTGAGTCTGTTCGGTTTGAACGGCTTCGTCATTGGCCCCTTGATTGCGGCGTTGTTCATATCGGCTTGGGGACTGTTCACGACTCCGAACGACGACTCTGCCTCCAAACACCAGTGACACCTTGGCGAGCTGGTGTAGCGAACACCTGCCAGACATAGCAGCTCCTTGAGCTCACAGACTAACCAGAGCGTCCTTTTTAAGAGTACGGAAAGCAGAAAGCCCCAAGACTACTGGGGCTTTCTGTTTCAGCACCTGGCCTGGCCAATCGGTCAGGCTGTACCGTTCCTTAGTGGAACTGGTTCATGGTGTTGTCTTTGCCGCTTGCCTTCAGAGCCGCTTCACCAGCGAAGTACTCTTTATGGTTGTCGCCGATGTCGGAGCCAGCCATGTTCTGGTGGCGGACGCAGGCGATGCCCTGACGCAGTTCTTCACGCTGCACGCCCTTGACGTAGGCCAGCATGCCCTGATCTGCGAAGTAACCCTTGGCCAGGTTGTCGGTGGACAGCGCAGCAGTGTGGTAGGTCGGCAGAGTGATCAGGTGGTGGAAGATGCCAGCGTGAGCGGAGCCGTCCTTCTGGAAGGTACGGATCTTCTCGTCGGCTACCTTGGCCAGTTCGGTCTCGTCGTACTCTACGCTCATCAGCTTGGCGCGGTCGTAGGTGGAAACGTCCTTGCCTTCGGTGACGAACTGATCGAACACCTGCTGGCGGAAGTTCAGGGTCCAGTTGAAGGACGGGCTGTTGTTGTACACCAGTTTGGCTGTAGGGATCACTTCGCGGATGCGGTCAACCATGGTCTTGATCTGGCCAACGTGCGGCTTCTCGGTTTCAATCCACAACAGATCGGCGCCGTTTTGCAGCGAGGTGATGCAGTCCAGAACACAGCGATCTTCGCCGGTGCCGGCTCGGAACTGGAACAGGTTGCTCGGCAGACGCTTGGGACGCAGCAGTTTGCCTTCGCGCTTGATCACGACGTCACCATTACCCAGCTCGGCTTCGGTGATTTCTTCGCAGTCCAGGAAGGAGTTGTAAAGATCTCCCAGATCGCCCGGCTCTTTGGTCACGGCGATCTGCTTGGTCAGGCCAGCACCCAGGGAGTCGGTACGAGCAACGATTACGCCGTTGTCAATGCCCAGCTCCAGGAACGCGTAACGAACAGCAGCGATCTTGGCAAGGAAGTCGGCGTGAGGAACGGTCACTTTACCGTCCTGGTGGCCGCACTGCTTCTCGTCGGAAACCTGGTTTTCGATCTGGATGCAGCAAGCGCCTGCTTCGATCATGCGCTTGGCCAGCAAGTAGGTGGCTTCCGGATTACCGAAACCGGCGTCAATATCGGCGATGATCGGCACGATGTGGGTTTCGTAGTTGTCGATCTGCGATTGGATCTCAGCAGCCTTGGCGGTGTCGCCAGCTTCGCGGGCAGCGTCCAGTGCGGTGAACAGCAGGTCTAGCTCGCGGCTGTCAGCCTGGCGAAGGAAGGTGTACAGCTCTTCGATCAGGTCGGAGACGGCAGTCTTCTCGTGCATTGACTGGTCAGGCAGAGGACCGAACTCGGAGCGCAACGCAGCAACCATCCAGCCGGACAGGTAGAGGTAGCGCTTGTTGGTGGTCTTCAGGTGCTTCTTGATGGAGATCAGCTTCTGCTGACCGATGAAGCCATGCCAGCAGCCCAGCGACTGGGTGTAAACGGACGAGTCAGCGTCGTACTCGGCCATGTCCTTGCGCATGATATCGGCGGTGTACTGGGCAATTTCCAGCCCGGTCTTGAAACGGTTCTGAGCACGCATGCGAGCGACGGACTCAGGGTTGATAGCGCTCCAGCTGCTTCCAGCTACTTCTTTCAGAGCGGCAACGGCCTTGATGTCGTTTTGGTAAGCGGACATGGTCAATCCTTCAAAAAATATTCGTTTTTGGTTGAGCACCGACTTTTTCCCACCGAGACCTGCGTGCTTACGCTGATCATGCAAAACAGCACGTGGCAGAGCGTCGAAATACCGACCAGAGCGAGGATTGAACCAGAGGAGGGTGCGCAGTTACGTTCATCAGGGAAGTCGTTTCACCGCGGAATGATCGTGGCATTCCGATACGCTACGGGGGTGTGGCCGCTGCGTGAAGTAGGCTGACATCTTCGAGCTGATACGTTAGTTGCTTCCCCGTCCCTCAGGACGACTCGTTCCAGTCGCAACCTCGTCAGTCCGCCTTGTGGGCAGTCCAGTCACGGATCGTCTCTGCTGATTGGCTGAGTGTGATCCGGAGGCCTTTTCAGGGCCTCTGGTTAGCGGGAGCGGGGCAATGATGCGCTGCCAGAATTGGTTCGTCAAATGTTTTGTAGTGCTTTTTTTATGGCACTACATATTCGATGACTGGCAATTAGGTAGCTCGAGGAAATTACTGCAGCAGGTCCACCTTTAGCCGTAGCGAAAAATCCTGGTGGCCTTGGGTGGAATGACGACGCAGGGTACCGCTCTGGCTGGAGCTGGCGCTTTGGTCGATGCCGCCAAGAGAAATCCATTCACCGAGGCGCCCGCTGACGCGGGTATCGGTCTCCTGAATATCGACGACGTCTGCCCTGGACGTGCTTATTCGATCCTGCTGACTGCTGATGCTGATCTGTACGCGATCACCGTGCACCGTTGCGGTGGCATAGAAGCCGCGTGTGACGTCGCGATACTGGCTCTGCTGGTAGAGCCGTCCATACTCGTCGGTGGCGCTAGCGGTGAGCGGCACACTCTGTCCGACCTGAATCAGGGCGGGGTAGCCCTCGGTTGTCTGTACCTGCTGAATGCCATCGCCTTGGCTGCTCGTGTTGCGGCGAATGATACGAAGCTGATCGCGGCCGCCTGCTTCACCACGCCCGGCGCGCACTTCGGTGTCGCCGATGACGACCGAACCATCAACGCGGTAGCCGCTTTGATTGCTCAAGGCCGTATTCTGAGTATCCACGCTGATGAGCAGCCGTTTGGGTTCGCTGTCTAGCTGAGACAGGACCTGCCGCAGTTCGGCGATCACTGCAGCTGGAGCATTGATGATCAGCTGATTGCCGTAGGCGTTCACCTTGCCCTGATCGCCGACTACCGACTCGGCGATGGGCAGCATGTCCTGTGCCATACGGAAATTGAGCGGAATCACCTCGGTCGCAGCGTGTAGAGTCATGCTGAACAGGAGCGATACGAGAAAGAGAAGGCGGCAAGTCATAATAGAAAGCTCCGCAGATCCGGATGGGACAGGCTATGGTCCCAAGCGCTGTCGAACTGGTGTCGCAGGGCGCGGGCTCTGCCGGGGCTCTGGTATAGCGCATAGCCTGCAGCGTGCTTTGGCCCGGGGCGGACTAGCAGTCCGGAATGATCGACGACCAAAAAGGCCGATGACTGCGCGGGATATTCGGGATTGAGTGTGCGGATCTGCAGACTGCTGGTCAATCGACGCGCCAACGTCAGCAGTCGGTGGCTCTGTCTGATGGCCTGGGTCGGGTCTGCTAGCAAGATGCGCAGACGATTGCGCGGATGCGCCAAGAGGAAGCGCTTAGATGCCTGCATTATGTCACTCTGGTCGTAGAGCCAGGACTCCAGGTCGGGGCTGTACAGGCGCAACGAGTGCCGCGCCTGGCAAAACAACGAGAGCGTATGCCGGCGCGCATCTTCACGAGAAGCGATTGGCTGGAGAGTCTCGCTGCCATCAGGCATGGCGACTTTGGATAGCTTTTTCGGTTGTTGCCGTTGAGGATTATTGATGGGGTAACGGCCTAATGACACGAATTCGATGGCCGCCAGTTCGGTTGCGGCCATCGAATGATCTCGCTCATTAGAACTCATGTTTGGTCAGCTGCTTTTGCGCAGCATGTCGACATGAGGGAGGCCGGCTTCTAGAAACTCTTCGCTTACGACTTCAAAACCGAGTCGCTCGTAGAATCTTGTAGCATGGACCTGGGCAGTAAGTCGTTGCTCTCTAAGGCCACGCTGTTCGGCTTCGGCAATGACCGCGCGCATGAGGGCATCGCCAATGTTCATCCCGCGCCAGTCGCGCAAAACCGAGACACGACCGATCTGACCGTCGGTCAGCAGGCGTGCAGTGCCGATGGGGTAACCATTTTCCAGAGCGAGAAAATGGATGGCCTCTTCGTCGTCGCCGTCCCATTCGAGCTCCGGCGGGACTGATTGCTCGGCAACGAAGACCGCGTCTCGGATCCGGCGTAGGTCTGCGTTGTCTTGTTGCCAGTCAGCGATTCGAACGGCTATTTCACTCATCAGCAAACTCCAGACTTCCCTGTTTTACTAGTTGCAACACTAGATTACGCCCATCTTCATCATTCAGCCATTGGCCAAGATTTTCGCTGTGCAGCGCATCGGCAGAGCAGAGCAGTTTCAGTAACTCCTTCAGATGGGCCGGAAGCAGCCGGCTCTGACCGCTGGCAAATAACAACAGGCCGAGGTCGATTTCGCTCCAGGCAAGACGAGCGCTAAGGTTCCGCACTAGGATGGCACCTTCCTCAAGGGCATCAAGCAGCTGCTGCTCGTCGATCTCGGGGCCCTGGACGCGCTCGGGATAGCGAGGCTCGGTCATGAACTGGCCGAACCAGGTCAGCAGCAGGCGCTCGTCGCCCATGTGTTCGTTGAGCATGCCCCGCAGGCGCTCCAGTGCGTCGCTCTGGATCTGGTAGGGATCTTCGGCGGGCAACAGATCAGCATCGCTGTAGCGCTCTTCATCGGGCAAAAACTGCGCGAGAAAATCGGTGAAATGGGTGAGGACTTCCGCAGCGCTAGGTGCCCGGAAGCCTACCGAATAGGTCATGCAGGCATCTTCGGCGGTGCCAAAATGCGCCAGGCGTGGCGGCAAATAAAGCATGTCGCCAGGCTCCAGGACCCATTCGTCGGTGCCTTGGAAGTCAGCGAGAATGCGTAGATCGCCATGCTCAAGCAACGGGCTTTCGCTGTCGCACATCTGCCCGATACGCCAGCGGCGCTGGCCGTGGGCCTGGAGCAGGAAGACGTCATAGTTATCGAAATGCGGGCCAACACCACCGCCGGGAGCAGCAAAGCTGATCATTATGTCGTCAATGCGCCAGTTGGGCAGAAAGCGAAAATGCTCCGCTAGTTCGGCGACTTCCGGAACCAGCTGATCCACGGCCTGAACCAGCAGTGTCCAGTCCCGCTCGGGTAGGTTCTGGTAAGTATCTTCGGCGAATGGGCCGCGACGAAGCTCCCAGGGGCTGTCGCCATGCTCCACGATCAAGCGGGATTCGACCTCTTCTTCAAGAGATAATCCGGCCAACTCATCGGCGGAAATCGGGCTTTCGAATGATGGAATGGCCTGACGGATAAGCAGCGGCTTCTTTTGCCAGTAATCACGCAGGAATTCGCGCGCACTTATGCCGCCGAGGATTTGCAGGGGAATATCGGATGTCATGCCGTGTACCTTGCTCTGCTGACAGAGCTGTAATAAAAAACGCCCGGGCACAGCCGGGCGTGCAAAAAAGGGAGTGTCGTCAGACCCGCTTGGCCTGGGCCGCGGCGTTGCCGATGTAGTTCGCTGGGGTCAGCTTGTGCAGTTCGGCCTTAGCCTGAACAGGGATGTCCAAAGCCTCGATGAAGGTCTGCAGCGCTTCAGGGGTAATCCCTTTGCCGCGAGTCAGGTCCTTGAGTTTCTCGTAGGCATTTTCCACGGCGTAACGGCGCATGACAGTCTGGATCGGCTCGGCCAGTACTTCCCAGCAGTTATCCAGATCATCGGCGATGCGCGCAGCGTTCAGCTCCAGCTTGCTGATGCCCTTCAGGCTGGCTTCATAGGCGATGACGCTGTGCGCGAAGCCGACGCCGAGGTTGCGTAGCACCGTGGAGTCGGTCAGATCGCGCTGCCAGCGGGAGATCGGCAGCTTGCTGGCCAGATGCTGCAGGATGGCGTTGGCGATACCCAAATTGCCTTCGGAGTTCTCGAAGTCGATTGGGTTGACCTTGTGTGGCATGGTCGAGGAGCCGATTTCGCCTGCGACGGTCTTCTGCTTGAAGTAGCCGAGGGAGATATAGCCCCAGATGTCGCGGTCGAAATCGATCACGATGGTGTTAAAGCGCGCCACGGCGTCGAACAGTTCGGCGATGTAGTCATGCGGTTCGATCTGCGTGGTGTAGGGGTTCCAGGCAAGGCCGAGATCGTTCTCGATGAACTCGCGGGCGTTGGTTTCCCAATCGATGTCAGGGTAAGCCGATAAGTGCGCATTGTAGTTGCCCACGGCACCGTTGATCTTGCCCAGCAGCGGTACGGCTGCAATCTGTGCGATCTGCCGCTCAAGGCGATAGACGACGTTGGCCAGTTCCTTGCCGAGGGTGGTCGGCGAGGCTGGCTGGCCGTGGGTACGCGACAGCATCGGCACATCGGCGAACTGCACAGCCAGAGCGCGAATGGCATCGGCCAGCTGGCGCATCAGCGGGAGCAGTACGGCATCGCGGCCTTCACGCAGCATCAGCGCGTGGGACAAATTGTTGATGTCTTCGCTGGTGCAGGCGAAGTGGATGAATTCGTTGACCTTCGCCAACTCAGGCAGCTGCTTGGCCTGTTCCTTGAGCAGGTACTCCACGGCTTTCACGTCGTGGTTGGTGGTGCGCTCGAACTCCTTGACGCGCTCGGCATGCTCCAACTGAAAGTTCTCGGCTAGGCTGTCGAGCAGCGCGTTGGCTTCGGCAGAGAAGGGCGCAACTTCCGGAACACCACTGTGGGCGGCGAGACGCTGCAACCAGCGCACCTCGACCTGGACACGGCAGCGAATCAGACCGAATTCGCTGAAAATCGGGCGCAGGGCGCTGGTTTTGCCGGCATAGCGGCCATCGACGGGGGAAACCGCGGTGAGCGAGGAAAGCTGCATAGAAGGCATTCTCAGACAATCGAGCACGAAAAGAGGGCGCAGATTATACATGAAAGAGACTGGGTCGGCCGAAGGCTGCCGACCTGCGCATGGTCAGACTATTCAGGTCTCAGCATCGGATAGAGTGCGTCGAGCATTTTGCGGCGGCTGAACACCAGCTGCCAGCGATGCCCACCAAGTTGGCGCCAGAGCCTCGCGGAGCGGATTCCAGAGAACAGCAACGCGCGTATTTTTGCGGCGTTGTCGCTCTGCTGGAGGTGGCGCATATCGCCTTGCACCTGGATGCGCTGACGGAAGGTGCTAATGGTGTCCTGATAAAGGCCACCAAAGGAGGCGATCACGTTTTCGTGGGTTAGTCCGAAGTGGTCGACCTGCTGCTGGATCTGGTCCAAGCGGCTACCGATGACCTGCAGCATGTCGCCGCGCTTGTCCAGCTGGCGCTCCAGGCCGATCATCGCCAGCGCATAGCGCAGCGGTTCACGCTGCAGGCTGTTGGTATCGCGTTCCAGAGCGCTGGCGAGCGCTCGGTAGCCGTCGCGTAGATTGAGATCATCGCCACCGTAGATTTCTACGACTGGCTTGCTCTCGCGTACCAGCAGGCTCTCGAACATGCAGGCCAGGGAGGCGCTGGAAACTTGGCCGGTGCGGGCGATCCGGTCTACCAATGTCGCGGCTTCGAATACCGCGCCGAGGGCGACCAGCTGTTCCTGCATGGGGGTCATGGGCGCTCTCCGTCGAGCCAGAGCTCGGCGCTCTCAATCACGCCGCCACCCAGGCAGATTTCGCCGTCATAGAACACAACGGATTGACCGGGCGTCACGGCACGCTGAGGCTCGTCGAATTCAACCCGATAGCCTGTTGCCGTCTTTTCAAGCCTGCAAGCCTGATCAGCCTGGCGGTAACGTACCTTGGCCGCGATACGCAGCGGTTCAGCCAGTTCGACAGGGTTGACCCAGTAGATGTCCGAGACATGCAGGGCACGCGCGAACAGGAGAGGATGGTTGTTGCCCTGGCCGACCAGCAACACGTTGCGCTCCAGGTCCTTGCTCAGGACGTACCAGGGCTCGTCGCCGGCGTCTTTCAGGCCGCCGATGCCCAGGCCCTGACGCTGGCCGATGGTGTGGTACATGAGACCGTGGTGCTTGCCGATGACGTCGCCGCTGGTTGTTTCGATTTCACCGGGCTGGGCGGGGAGGTACTGCTTGAGAAAGTCGCTGAAGCGGCGCTCGCCGATGAAGCAGATGCCGGTAGAGTCTTTCTTCTTGGCTGTGGCCAGGGAGTATTTCTCTGCAATCGCTCGAACTTCCGGTTTCTCCAGCTCACCTACCGGGAACAGCGTTCTGCTTAATTGCTCCCCACTTACTGCGTGAAGGAAATAGCTCTGATCCTTGTTCGGGTCCAGCCCTTTGAGTAGCTCGCAGCGCCCTTCGACATCTCGGCGGCGCACGTAGTGACCTGTGGCAATCATGTCTGCGCCAAGCGATATGGCGTAGTCGAGGAAAGCCTTAAATTTGATTTCCCGGTTGCAGAGGATGTCCGGGTTTGGCGTGCGTCCCGCCTTGTACTCGGCGAGAAAGTGCTCGAATACGTTATCCCAGTACTCGGCAGCAAAGTTCGCCGTGTGCAGCTTTATTCCGATCTTGTCGCAGACGGCTTGGGCGTCTGCCAGATCTTCTCGGGCGGTGCAGTATTCGGTGCCGTCGTCCTCTTCCCAGTTCTTCATGAACAGGCCTTCGACCTGGTAGCCCTGTTCGAGCAGGAGTAGTGCAGAAACCGATGAGTCAACGCCGCCAGACATGCCAACAATGACGCGCAGGGTTTCGGGAGATTGGAGGGCTGGATCAGACATGGGATCTCGGGAGCGGGCTGCCAAAAATACGAAATTCTACAGGCTGAAGCAGGCAAAGGCTAAGGGCGGGGGCCACGCAATATGTCCAGGCTGTACAGCGGGCCGGCAAGGTAGTCGTCGATACAGCGCGGTACCAGCTCGCTGCGCCAGCGTTTCGGCTCGGCAAACACTTCTTCACGGCTCAGCCAATGGGTAGCGGTGATGTCGTTGTCGAGTGGGCGTTGTGGGTGATGGAGGACGGGGCGGGCAGCGAAGCAGATGCGCTGGTAGGTCACGCAGTTCGCCGGCGCGGTGTACAGGTAGATGCCGACGACAGCGGTCAGCTCAACCTCCCAGCCTGTTTCCTCGAGAGTTTCGCGTATCGCTGCCTGCTGCAGGCTTTCATCGGGTTCTAGGTGCCCGGCCGGTTGGTTCAGGACCTGCTGGCCGGCTTGAGATTCTTCGACCAGCAGGAAGCGGCCGTTTCGCTCTACGATGGTGGCGACGGTGATATGGGGATGCCAAGTCATGGGCTTCTCGCGGAATATTGATGTAGGACTATGGTACGCCTGAAACGCGAAACCCCAGCGCAAGGCTGGGGTTTCGTTTAGCACGTCGCCGTCAGGCGCGAGCCAGGCTTCAGGCTAGAGCGGCCAGCGCAGCGTTGAAGGTTGCGCTGGGGCGCATGACTTCGCTGGTTAGCTCCGGGTTGGAGCGGTAGTAGCCACCGATATCGACCGACTTGCCTTGAACAGCGGCCAGTTCAGCGACGATGGTCTGCTCGTTGTCGCTCAGGGCTTTCGCCAGCGGAGCGAAATGAGCCTGCAGCTCCAGATCCTGGGTTTGAGCGGCCAGTTCCTGTGCCCAGTAGAGCGCCAGGTAGAAGTGGCTACCGCGGTTGTCCAGCTCACCGGTGCGACGCGAAGGCGACTTGTTGTTGTCGAGCAGCTTGCCGGTCGCAGCGTCCAAAGTCGTGCCGAGCAGCTTGGCTTTGGGGTTGTTGGTCTTGATGCCGGTTTCTTCCAGGGAAACCGCCAGCGCCAAGAACTCACCGAGCGAATCCCAGCGCAGGTGGTTCTCTTCGATCAGCTGTTGAACGTGCTTGGGAGCCGAGCCGCCAGCACCGGTTTCATACATGCCACCACCGGCCATCAGTGGAACGATGGACAGCATCTTGGCCGACGTACCCAGTTCCATGATCGGGAACAGATCGGTGAGGTAGTCGCGCAGGACGTTGCCGGTCACCGAGATGGTGTCCAGGCCGCGGATCATGCGTTCCATGCTGACGCGGATGGCTTCGTTGTAGCCCATGATGCGGATGTCCAGGCCGCTCAGATCATGCTCCTGCAGGTAGGCTTCGACCTTCTTCTGCAGCTCGCGGTCGTGGGCGCGCTCGGGGTCCAGCCAGAAGATCGCAGGGGTGTCGGACTGGCGTGCACGGTTGACTGCCAGCTTGACCCAGTCGCGGATCGGGGCGTCCTTGGTCTGGCAGGCGCGCCAGATGTCGCCTTTCTCGACTTCATGCTGCATCAGTACGGTGCCATCGGCGAGTACGACGCGCATGGTGCCATCGGCGTTCATCTCGAAGGTCTTGTCGTGGGAGCCGTATTCCTCGGCCTTCTGCGCCATCAGGCCGACGTTCGGTACGCTGCCCATGGTGGTTGGGTCAAAGGCGCCGTTGGTCTTGCAGAAATTGATCATCTCTTGGTAGATGCGGGCGTAGGTGCTCTCTGGCATTACTGCCTTGGTGTCCTTGAGCTTGCCGTCCTTACCCCACATCTGACCGGAGCTGCGGATCATCGCGGGCATCGAGGCGTCGACGATGACGTCGCTGGGGATGTGCAGGTTGGTGATGCCCTTGACCGAATCGACCATGGCCATTTCCGGGCGTTGGCTGTAGCAGGCGTGAATGTCGTCGAGAATTTCTTCCTGCTGCGAGGCGGGCAGGGACTTGATCTTGTCGTAGACGCTGCTGATACCGTTGTTCGGGTTGACGCCCAGCTCTTCAAACAGCTTGCCGTACTTGTCGAACACTTCCTTGTAGTAAACGCTGACGGCATGACCGAAGACGATCGGGTGGGAGATCTTCATCATGGTGGCCTTGACGTGCAGGGACCACATAACGCCGGTTTCCTTGCAGTCCTGCAGGGTTTCCTCGAAGAATGCACGGAGCTTCTTGCAGCTCATGAACATGCCGTCGAGTACTTCGCCTTCCTGCAGGGAAAGCTGCTTCTTGAGCTCGACCTGACCATCCTTGCCGATGAACTCGATGCGCACGTCACCGGCTTTGTCCATGGTCACGGACTGCTCGCTGGAGAAGAAATCGCCGCCGCGCATGTAGTCCGCGTGGGATTGCGAGGCTTTGCTCCACTTGCCCATTGAGTGCGGATGCTTGCGTGCAAATGCCTTGACGGCAGCAGGTGCGCGACGATCCGAGTTACCTTCGCGCAGGACGGGGTTCACAGCGCTTCCCAGTACCTTGCTGTAGCGGGCATGTGCTTCTTTTTCAGCGTCGGTTTGCGGATCTTCCGGGAAGTTCGGGAGGTTGTAGCCCTGCGCCTGCAGTTCGGCGATGGCGTTGCGCAACTGGGGAATTGAGGCGCTGATGTTCGGCAGCTTGATGATGTTGGCTTCCGGGTTGGTCGCCAGGACTGCCAGCTTGGCGAGGTCATCCTCGATTCGCTTGTCGGCGTCCAGTTGGTCGGCAAAGCTTGCAAGAATGCGTCCTGCAAGAGAGATGTCACTGGTTTCGACGGCTATGTCAGCTGAGGCCGCAAAGGTTTCCACGATGGGCAGAAGCGAATAAGTAGCCAGCGCGGGGGCTTCGTCGGTGAAGGTGTAGATGATCTTCGAGCGGGTGGACATTGGTGTTGGCTCTCTCTTGCTGTGCGTGCACAGAATCTCGAAGCGCGTGGGTAGACGCTCTGGCTGCGTTCGTTGAGCCAGTTCGAGGTTCGCCGCGATGATGTTGGGTACACCACTAGAGTGTTGACTCCACTCGGCTGCGGTTGGCAGTCGGATGGTTACAGGAGATAAAGGACTCGTTAGAGACCGGCCGGCTCCTCATGACTCGTTAGTCACCTAAGTAGTATATCACCGTAGGTCACTTTCCCTGAACGCCTAGACCATAAGACGATGGCCGAGATGGTTTCGGCCGATTCAACTGGGGTACTCTCGAGGATGACCACTGTTTCTCACTGTTTTCAATCCAGCAAAACGGAGTCCAGCATGGGATACCAAAAGATCCAGGTGCCAGCCAGCGGTGACAAAATCACTGTCAATGCCGATAACACTCTGAATGTTCCAAACAATCCGATCATTCCTTATATAGAAGGCGATGGTATTGGTGTGGATATCAGTCCGGTAATGATCAATGTCGTCGATGCTGCCGTGGAAAAAGCCTACGGCGGTGAGCGCAAGATCGCCTGGATGGAGATCTACGCCGGCGAAAAAGCTACGCAGGTATACGACCCGGACACCTGGTTGCCGAAGGAGACCCTGGAGGTGGTGCGCGACTACGTGGTGTCCATCAAGGGGCCGCTTACGACTCCTGTGGGAGGTGGTATTCGTTCCTTAAACGTGGCGCTGCGTCAGGAGCTGGATCTTTACGTATGCCAGCGCCCGGTTCGCTGGTTTACAGGCGTGCCCAGTCCGGTGAAGAAGCCCGGCGACGTCGATATGGTGATCTTCCGCGAAAACTCCGAGGACATCTACGCTGGCGTCGAGTGGAAGGCTGGCAGTCCCGATGCCGAGAAGGTCATCAAGTTTCTCACTGAAGAGATGGGCGTCACGAAGATTCGCTTCATGGAAAACTGCGGCATTGGCATCAAACCGGTATCTCTTGAAGGCACCAAGCGTCTGGTGCGTAAGGCCCTGCAGTACGCAGTAGATAATGATCGGAGCTCAGTGACTCTGGTGCACAAGGGCAACATCATGAAGTTCACCGAAGGTGCCTTCAAAGATTGGGGCTATGAGGTGGCGCGCGATGAGTTCGGTGCCGAGCTGCTGGACGGCGGTCCTTGGATGCAGTTCAAGAACCCCAATAGCGGCAAAACCATTGTCGTCAAGGACGCCATCGCTGACGCCATGTTGCAGCAGATTCTGCTGCGTCCTGCCGAATATGATGTTATCGCCACCTTGAACCTCAATGGCGATTACCTTTCCGACGCGCTGGCGGCGCAGGTCGGCGGTATCGGCATTGCGCCGGGTGCCAACTTGTCCGATACGGTAGCCATGTTCGAGGCCACCCACGGTACCGCGCCGAAATATGCCGGCCAGGACAAGGTCAATCCTGGCTCTCTGATTCTTTCGGCCGAGATGATGCTGCGCCACATGGGTTGGGTGGAGGCAGCCGATCTGCTGATCAAGTCCACCGAGGCGGCCATCGCTGCCAAGACGGTGACCTACGACTTTGAGCGCCTGATGGATGGCGCGAAGCTGGTGTCTTGCTCTGGCTTCGGCGATGCCATGATCTCCCACATGTAAAAGCGGAAAGAACAAAAAGGGCCGATCACTGATCGGCCCTTTTTGTTACTTGATCAGGCTTCTACAGCCGAATGTTGGGAGATGGGCGCGACTGCATCCTCGGTTGCCTGCAGCGACCTGATATTGGTTGCATGCAGGCCCTTGGGTCCCTGCAGAATTTCAAACCTTACCGCCTGCCCGGCCTTGAGAGTTCTATACCCTTCCATCTGAATGGCAGAGTAGTGGGCAAACAGGTCCTCATCGTCGCCGTCTGCTACGATGAAACCATAGCCCTTGGCGTTGTTGAACCACTTGACCTTACCGCTTAGCATGCTCTTATCCCTCTGCAAAGGAGTCCGTCACTGGAGTAACATCCATTTCATTCCGCGCGGGTGAGGCACTGCATGACACCTTGCGCGCAACCTGTTGCCTTTGTGGCACATACTGTTTGTATCATCGTTTTGCCGATAGTCAAGGCGACTCGTCAGGTGGCTGTGAAGCCCTTCAATTCACCCGGCCTTGGTGCCCCGACGTAGACCGTTCATTCGCATGCGTGCATCACTCATGATTCGTCTAATATTCAATCAGGATCGGCCAGAGACCGAGGGCGATGACGCCTCCGGGGTGGTGATCGAAGAAGCCAGACCGCAACTCAAGGCACCACCCATGTTCAAAGTTGTCATGTTCAATGACGACTACACGCCGATGGATTTCGTCGTGGAGGTGCTGGAAGGGATTTTCAATCACAACCGGGAGCTCTCCACCAAGATCATGCTGACTGTTCATACTGAGGGACGAGCCGTTTGTGGCGTTTACACACGGGATGTTGCTGAAACCAAAGCGATGCAGGTCAATCAATATGCAAGGGAATGCCAGCATCCCCTGCTTTGTGAGATCGAGAAGGACGGTTAACCCGACTGCTGGGTAAGAGGTGAAAGCTATGTTGAACCGTGAGCTCGAAGTCACTCTGAATCTGGCCTTCAAAGAGGCTCGTACCAAACGTCATGAATTCATGACCGTAGAGCATCTTCTGTTAGCCCTGCTGGACAATGAGGCTGCTGCAACCGTTTTGCGCGCCTGTGGCGCCAGCCTCGACAAACTGCGGCATGATTTGCAGGAATTCATCGATTCCACCACGCCGCTGATTCCTCAACATGATGAAGAGCGTGAGACTCAGCCTACTCTGGGCTTCCAGAGGGTGCTGCAGCGCGCCGTTTTTCATGTACAGAGTTCCGGCAAGCGCGAGGTCACCGGTGCCAACGTGCTGGTGGCGATTTTCAGCGAGCAGGAAAGCCAGGCTGTGTACCTGCTCAAACAGCAGAATGTCGCGCGTATCGATGTCGTCAATTTCATCGCTCATGGCATTTCCAAGGTGCCGGGCAGCGGCAACCCTGAAAACGACTCGGAGATGCAGGATGAGGAAGGTGGAGAGGCCTCCGCATCCGGTAATCCGCTGGACGCCTATGCCAGCAATCTCAACGAGCTGGCGCGGCAGGGGCGGATCGATCCGCTGGTTGGGCGCGAGCACGAAGTTGAGCGCGTCGCACAGATTCTGGCCCGCCGTCGCAAGAACAATCCATTGTTGGTGGGTGAGGCAGGCGTAGGCAAGACAGCGATTGCCGAAGGCCTGGCCAAGCGCATCGTCGACGACCAGGTGCCGGAGCTGCTGGCTGATAGCGTTGTTTATTCGCTTGATCTGGGAGCTCTGCTTGCCGGTACCAAGTACCGCGGCGACTTTGAGAAACGCTTCAAAGCGCTGTTGAATGAGCTGCGCAAGAGACCGCAAGCGGTTCTGTTCATTGATGAAATCCATACCATCATCGGTGCAGGCGCTGCGTCGGGTGGAGTGATGGATGCTTCCAACCTGCTCAAGCCCCTCTTGTCCTCGGGCGAGATTCGCTGCATTGGCTCGACAACCTTTCAGGAGTTTCGCGGTATTTTCGAGAAGGACAGGGCGCTGGCGCGGCGCTTCCAGAAAGTCGATGTCAGCGAGCCTTCCGTAGAGGACACCATTGGAATATTGCGCGGCCTCAAAGGTCGTTTTGAACAGCACCACAATATCGAGTACAGCGACGAATCGTTGCGTGCCGCTGCCGAACTGGCATCGCGTTATATCAATGATCGCCATATGCCTGACAAGGCCATCGACGTGATCGACGAAGCGGGCGCCTACCAGCGACTGCAACCTGAGGAAAAGCGCGCCAAGCGTATCGATGTGGAGCAGGTTGAGGACATCGTGGCCAAGATCGCACGGATTCCGCCGAAGCACGTCAGCACCTCCGACAAGGAGTTGCTGCGCAATCTTGAGCGCGATCTGAAGCTGACGGTCTTTGGTCAGGATGATGCGATTGATTCACTGTCAACCGCGATCAAGCTTTCCCGTGCCGGGCTGAAGGCGCCGGACAAGCCGGTGGGTTCGTTCCTATTTGCCGGTCCTACCGGTGTCGGCAAGACTGAAGCCGCCAGGCAGCTAGCACGGGCGCTGGGTATCGAGCTGGTGCGCTTCGATATGTCCGAGTACATGGAGAGGCACACGGTATCGCGCCTGATTGGTGCACCTCCCGGATATGTAGGGTTCGATCAGGGCGGCCTGTTGACCGAAGCAATCACCAAGCAGCCGCACTGCGTGCTGTTGCTCGATGAGATCGAAAAGGCGCATCCGGAAGTCTTCAACCTGCTGCTGCAGGTGATGGATCACGGAACGCTGACGGACAATAACGGGCGCAAGGCTGACTTCCGCAACGTCATCCTTATCATGACTACCAACGCCGGGGCGGAAACGGCCGCGAGGGCTTCGATTGGCTTCACGCATCAGGACCACGCATCGGATGCGATGGAAGTGATTAAAAAGAGCTTCACACCGGAATTCCGCAACCGTCTGGATACCATCATTCAGTTCGGTCGCTTGAGCCATGAGGTGATCAAGAGCATCGTCGATAAGTTCCTCATCGAGTTGCAGGCGCAACTGGAGGACAAGCACGTCACGCTGGAGGTCTCGGATGCGGCTCGCGGCTGGCTGGCAGAGGGCGGTTACGATGTGCAGATGGGGGCTCGGCCAATGGCAAGACTGATTCAGGACAAGATCAAGCGGCCTCTGGCAGAGGAGATCCTTTTTGGCGAACTGGCCGAACATGGCGGCGTGGCCTACGTCGATGTTAGGGAGGGCGAGTTGGTCTTCGATTTCGAAACCAGCGTCGAGCTTGCCTGATAACGGACCCTCACACAGGTGAAATCGGAACGCCCGGCAATTCACAATTGCCGGGCGTTTTGCTGCCCGCATCGGGATGCAGGGCAGCGTTTGGTTTGCCAGCAGCTATAAACAAAAAAGCCCGGCACTAGCCGGGCATTCTTTCTCGCGCCTCGTATCAACGAGCGCGGTAGGTGATGCGACCTTTGCTCAAATCGTAAGGCGTCAGTTCGACACGCACCTTGTCGCCGGTGAGAATCCGGATGTAGTTCTTGCGCATCTTTCCGGAGATGTGCGCAGTAACGACGTGCCCATTTTCCAACTCCACGCGAAACATGGTGTTAGGCAGGGTGTCGACGACAGTACCTTCCATTTCGAAGCTGTCTTCTTTCGACATTCAGTAAAGCCCTCGGTATCCAATGATTGACCCGACGCAAGAATGCGCGGGTAAAAGCGGCAAGCATTGTGCCTGAAAGGGCACCGGGAGCCAAGGGGGCTAGGTCTGTTCCCGTCTCGAGTGCGTACAAAAATGGGAACAGCCGCTAGCTGAGGGTAATCCAGCGCTGATTAACCAGGAGTTCGATGGGGCGGTACTCGGTCTTGTAGTTCATCTTGCGGCAGTTCTTGATCCAGTAACCCAGATATAACCCCTTAAGTCCCAGTCGCGCTACCTCACCGGCCTGCCACAGGATGGCGAAGCGGCCAAGGCTGCGGCGCTCCTCGGAGGGATCGTAGAAGGTATACACCGCCGACAGGCCATTGGGCAGCACGTCGGTTACGGCCAGGGCCAGCAGACGGCCATTGAGGCGGAATTCGTAAAAGCGGGAGAAGGGCAGGTCGCGCACCAGGAAGGTATGGAACTGCTCACGGCTTGGCGGATACATGTCGCCGTCGGCGTGACGCTGTTCGATATAGGTTGCATACAGCTCGTAATATTCCTCGGTAAAAGCGGGGCGTACATCCGTGACGGTCAGGTCCGCGTTGCGCTTGAGAATACGTTTCTGCTGCCGATTGAGCTGAAGGCCTTCGGCCGGAATACGTGCGGGAATACAGGCGTTACAGCGTTGGCAATGGGGACGGTAAAGGTGATCACCACTACGGCGAAAGCCCATTTCCGACAGCTCGGCATAGACGTGTACGTCCATCGGCTGGCTGGGGTCGAGAAAAAGCGTGGTCGCCTGCTCCTCGGGCAGGTAGCTGCACGCATGAGGCTGGGTGGCGTAGAACTTGAGACGAGCCAGTGAAGTCATGGTCAACTCTCGCAAATCATGAGCTCAGTGTAGGACAGCCTGGCAGGGTCGACTAGGGCTCCCAGCGGGTGTCGGGCTCGCCGAGATACCTGGCGAGCGCTTCGGCAAAGGCTTTTCGGGAGATTGTTCGAGCGCCAAGGCTGGCCAGGTGCTGCGTTGGCATCTGGCAGTCGATCAATTTGAAATCCCTCTCGCGAAGATGTTCCACCCAGGTAACAAAACCCACCTTGGAGGCATCAGTGGCGCGACTGAACATGGATTCGCCGAAAAAAAGCTGCCCCATAGCCAGGCCGTAAAGCCCGCCGACCAGCTTACTGTTATGCCAGACTTCTACCGACTGGGCGATGTCCATGTGATGCAGTTGCAGGTAAGCGTCTTGCATCGCCGGCGTGATCCAGGTGCCGTCGCTATAGCTGCGTGGTGCGGCGCAGCCCTCGATGACTGCCTCGAAGGCCTGGTTAAAGGTGATCTGGAAGATCCCCTGACGCAAAATTTTGCGCAGGCTGCGCGAGACATGCAGCTCTTGCGGATACAGGACCGTGCGCGGGTCTGGTGACCACCAGAGCAACGGCTGGCCTTCCTGATACCAGGGAAAGCAGCCGTGGCGGTAGGCCGCCAGCAAGCGTTGCGGCGACAGATCACCGCCGGCTGCGAGCAGGCCGTTTGGCTCGCGCAGGGCCTGCTCTAGAGGCGGGAAGGAAAGGGTGTCACGCTGCAGCCAGGTCAGCATATTGATAAGTCGGAAAAGGGCGGTTGCGGGCAACCGCCGAGAGGGATTACTGATCCAGGTACTTCTCAGCATCCAGCGCGGCCATGCAGCCGGCGCCAGCGGACGTGATGGCCTGGCGATAGACGTGATCAGCCACATCACCTGCGGCGAACACGCCTGGAATGCTGGTGCAGGTAGCGTCGCCTTCGCTGCCGCCCTTGATCGTGAGGTAGCCGTCCTTCATTTCCAGCTGACCTTGGAACAGGTCGGTGTTGGGCTTGTGGCCGATGGCGATGAAGACACCGGCCAGGTCGAGCTTGGATTCTTCACCGGAAAGAGTGCTCTTCAAGCGTACGCCGGTGACGCCGCTGGCATCGCCCAGCACTTCCTCGAGGGTGTGATTCCAGTGCAGGCGGATATTGCCGTTGGTGGCCTTGTCCATAATCTTGTCCTGCAGGATCTTCTCCGAGCGCAGCTTGTCGCGACGGTGGATCAGATGGACTTCCTTAGCGATATTGGACAGATACAGCGCTTCTTCGACAGCCGTGTTACCGCCGCCGACAACCGCAACCACCTGATTGCGGTAGAAGAAGCCGTCACAGGTAGCGCAGGCCGAGACTCCGCGACCGGCAAATGCGTCTTCAGAAGGCAGGCCAAGGTATTGTGCCGAAGCGCCTGTGGCGATGATCAGCGCGTCGCAGGTGTAGGTGGCACTGTCGCCCTTGAGCGTGAAAGGACGCTGCCGCAGCTCTGCGGTGTGGATATGGTCGAACACCACTTCAGTATCGAAGCGCTCGGCATGCTTCTGCATGCGCTCCATCAAAGCCGGGCCGGTGAGGCCTTCGACGTCGCCAGGCCAGTTGTCCACTTCGGTAGTGGTGGTCAGCTGACCGCCAGGCTGCATACCGGTGATCATCAGTGGTTTCAAGTTGGCGCGGGCAGCGTATACCGCGGCGGTATAACCGGCCGGGCCCGAGCCGAGAATGATCAGACGTGAATGCTTGACTTCATTCATAAAAAGCCCTCATAAGCCTTTGTTGCCAATAAAGAAGCGTGCTGCAGTCGAGCCACGCTGTGAAAACTGGCGTTTATGCTACACCGAAGCATCAGGAAAAACCCGAGCCGGCACGGAACCGGCATGTCATCGAGCCGACAAAGCCGTACAATGCCGAGGTTCTGGCTGATTACACGGTTTCACAGAGCGCGCCGCTGGCGCAGGAAATAAAGCGTTTTGAAGAATATCTCCTCTACCGCGCCGGCTTCCGTCTGGCGACAGCAGTTGCACTACCGTCTCAAAGAGGGCGCCCTGATCGCAGCGGTTGCCGCGTGCCTATTCCTGCTGATGACACTGCTCAGCTACAGCAGCAACGACCCGGCATGGGATGTCAGCGTCAAGGTACATTCCTTCGAGAATGCTGGCGGCATGATCGGTGCCTGGCTATCCAGTATCTTGCTGGCAAGCCTGGGCTATTTCGCTTACCTCTTTCCGCTGTTGCTCGGCATCCGTGCCTGGCGAATCTTCCGCAACAGGCATCAACAGTGGCAGTGGAATGGCTTGCAGTTCCTCTGGCACCTGACGGGCCTGGTATGCCTGATCGCTGCTGGGACAGTCCTGGCGGACATTCACTTTGTCGCTCAGGAAGGCATGCAGGATTCTGGCGGCGGCATGCTGGGTGACAGCCTCGGAGCGTGGACTGAGAACGCTCTGGGCGTCCAGGGCAGCACGCTCATGTGCATCGCTGTTTTTCTGTTCGGGTTGACTGTGTTCACTGATCTGTCCTGGTTCCGGGTGATGGACCTGACCGGCAAGATCACCCTGGACCTGATCGAGCTGATCCAGAGTTTCTTCAGTCGCTGGTGGGCGAGCCGTGCCGAGCGCAAGCAGAGGATCGCTCAGCTGCGTGAAGCTGATGAGGTGGTCAACGAGGTGGCCGGCTCGTTGCCGGATCGTCGTGAGCGGGCCAAGGTAAAAGAGCGCCTGCTGGAGCGAGAAGGTTCGCTGAACAAGCACATGAGCGAGCGCGAGAAGCGCGTGGCGCCCGTGATTACGCCGCCAGCAGCGCCCAAGACGGCAGAGCCGAGCAAGCGCGTGATGAAGGAAAAGCAGGCCAATCTATTCATCGATCCGCTGATCGAAGGCAGCCTGCCGCCAATTTCGCTATTGGATGCCGCTGAAAAGCAGCCAAAGCAGTATTCGCCCGAATCTCTGGAGGCCATGTCCCGGTTGTTGGAGATCAAGCTCAAGGAGTTCGGCGTCGAGGTGATCGTTGAGTCCGTGCATCCGGGCCCGGTGATCACCCGTTTCGAAATCCAACCCGCAGCAGGGGTAAAGGTCAGCCGCATCTCCAACCTAGCTAAAGACCTGGCGCGTTCGCTGGCGGTGATCAGCGTCCGTGTGGTTGAGGTTATTCCCGGTAAAACCACTGTCGGCATCGAGATCCCCAATGAGGATCGGCAGATTGTGCGTTTCTCCGAGGTGCTGTCGTCAGCGCCTTATGACGATGCCAAATCGCCGGTGACCATCGCACTGGGCCACGATATCGGCGGCAAGCCGGTGATCGCCGATCTGGCGAAGATGCCCCACCTGCTGGTGGCGGGCACCACCGGTTCGGGCAAGTCTGTGGGGGTCAACGCGATGATCCTGTCGATCCTGTTCAAGTCGGCGCCCGAGGATGCGCGATTGATCATGATTGACCCGAAGATGCTTGAACTGTCCATCTACGAAGGTATTCCACACCTGCTGTGTCCGGTCGTCACTGATATGAAGGAAGCGGCTAACGCACTGCGCTGGAGCGTCGCCGAAATGGAGAGGCGCTATAAGCTGATGGCGGCAATGGGTGTGCGCAACCTGGCAGGCTTCAACCGCAAAGTGAAGGAGGCGGAGGAGGCTGGCGCACCGCTGACCGACCCGCTGTACCGCCGCGAAAGCATGGAAGACGAAGCGCCGCTGCTGAAGAAGCTGCCGACCATCGTCGTGGTGGTGGACGAATTTGCCGATATGATGATGATCGTCGGCAAGAAGGTCGAAGAATTGATCGCGCGTATTGCGCAAAAGGCCCGTGCCGCGGGGATTCACCTGATCCTCGCCACCCAGCGGCCATCGGTGGACGTGATTACCGGCCTGATCAAGGCCAATATCCCAACCCGCATGGCGTTCCAAGTGTCGAGCAAGATCGACTCGCGTACGATTCTCGACCAAGGCGGCGCCGAGCAGTTGCTGGGGCATGGCGACATGCTCTATCTGCCCCCAGGCACCGGGTTGCCGATTCGCGTGCATGGTGCTTTTGTTTCCGATGAAGAAGTACACCGCGTGGTGGACGCCTGGAAAGCACGAGGCGCCCCCGATTACATCGAGGAAATCCTGGTTGGCGTCGAAGATTCCGGCAGCGGCTTCGACGGTAGCGGTGGTGAGGGCAGCGGTGAAGGCAGCGAGGAAGACCCGCTGTACGATGAAGCTGTACGTTTCGTCACCGAAACCCGACGCGCATCGATTTCCTCAGTGCAGCGTAAGCTGAAAATTGGCTACAACCGCGCCGCGCGAATGATCGAAGCCATGGAAATGGCTGGTGTGGTTACCTCAATGAATACCAATGGCTCGCGCGAAGTACTCGCGCCGCCGCCCATGCGCGACTGATCGCACCGAGGAATTATGCATTTGATTCGCTTGCTGTTTGCTTCTGCTTTGTTGTTCACGCTGTTGCCGGCTCAAGCCGACCAGACCGCCTCTGTGCAGCGTCTTACCGGCTTGCTGCAAAAGGCTGAAACCTTGACCGGACGTTTCTCGCAGCTGTCACTCGACGGCACCGGAACCCAGCTGCAGGAAACCTCCGGCGAGCTCGCTCTGAAGCGTCCTGGACAGTTCCGCTGGCACACCGATGAGCCGATGGAGCAGCTGCTGGTATCCGACGGCAAGAAGGTCTGGTTGTACGACCCGGATCTTGAGCAAGTGACCATTCAGACTCTGGACCAGCGTCTGACCCATACCCCGGCGCTGCTACTTTCCGGCGACGTCTCGACCATCAGCGAGAACTTTGAGGTGTCCTACCAGGAGGCTGGTGAGGTGATTGATTTCACGCTTCGACCAAAAGCCAAGGACACCCTATTCGATAACCTGCGGCTGTCCTTTCGCAGTGGCCTGATCAATGACATGCAGATGATCGATGGCGTTGGCCAGCGCACCAATATCCTGTTCAATGGTGTCCGGGTAAACGAACCTCTGGCTGCCGATCTGTTCACGTTCGAGATTCCCGAAGGCACCGACGTCATTTCCGAGTGATTCTGCTCGCACACTCAGTCAACCGATACGGCCTGCCTTCTTGCAGGCCGTTTGCATGAGGGTTTTGCAGCCACGATGGACCTGTTCAGTCGCGATCCCGTCGCTCAACCGCTAGCTGCCCGTCTGCGTGCTGTCAGCCTGGACGAGTATGTCGGGCAGGAACACCTACTGGCACGCGGCAAGCCACTACGCGAGGCGCTGGAGCAGGGCGCGTTGCATTCAATGGTCTTTTGGGGACCACCGGGCGTAGGCAAGACCACCTTGGCACGGCTGCTGGCCAAGGTCTCCGATGCGCATTTCGAGACGGTCTCGGCAGTGCTTGCCGGGGTCAAGGAAATTCGTCAGGCCGTGGAAATCGCCAAGCAGCAGGCGGCGCAGTACGGTCGGCGCACTATCCTTTTCGTCGATGAAGTGCACCGCTTCAACAAGTCCCAACAGGATGCCTTTCTCCCTTATGTCGAGGATGGCACGCTGATTTTCATTGGCGCGACCACCGAGAATCCTTCGTTCGAACTCAACAATGCACTGCTCTCGCGGGCGCGCGTCTATGTGCTGAAAAGCCTCGACGAAGCGGCGCTGCGTAAGCTGGTCGCCCGGGCGCTGAACGAACCTAGAGGCCTGGCGGAACTCAAGCTCAGGCTGACCGAAGAGGGTTTTCAGATGCTGCTGGCCGCGGCTGACGGTGATGGCCGGCGCCTGCTGAACCTGTTGGAAAATGCTGCGGACCTGGCCGAAGCAGGTGGCGAGATCGGTGTCGAGTTGCTGCAGGACCTGCTGGGTGATGGGCGGAGGCGTTTCGATAAAGGCGGCGAGGCCTTCTACGACCAGATATCCGCGCTGCACAAGTCCGTTCGTGGCTCCAATCCCGATGCTTCGCTCTACTGGTTCGCGCGAATGCTCGATGGCGGCTGCGATCCGCTGTATATCGCCAGGCGTGTGGTACGTATGGCGAGCGAGGAGGTTGGTAATGCCGACCCGCGGGCGCTGACGCTCTGTCTCAATGCATGGGATGTGCAGGAGCGTCTGGGTAGCCCCGAGGGTGAGCTGGCTGTGGCCCAGGCGATTGTCTATCTGGCCTGCGCGCCGAAAAGCAATGCCGTCTACAGCGCCTTTAATGCCGCCAAACGCGATGTGACCGAAAACGGCTCCCATGAGGTGCCGCTGCATCTGCGCAACGCCCCGACGAAGCTGATGAAAGAACTGGGCTACGGTAACCAGTACCGCTACGCCCATGATGAACCCGAGGCCTACGCCGCCGGTGAAGATTATTTCCCCGAAGCCATGACGCCGCGCCAGTACTATCAGCCGGTGCCAAGAGGTTTGGAAGGCAAGATTCGCGACAAGCTCGATCATCTGGCCCGGCTCGACCGCGAAAGCCCGATTCAGCGGAGAAAGGAATGATCCGTATGGTGCTTGCCGTCACCTGTGGCGGTGTGATTGGAACCCTGCTGCGCTTCGCAGTCGCCACCTGGGTTGGTACGCAATGGCCTCGGCATTTCTACTTGGCAACGCTGGCGGTTAACCTGCTCGGCTGCCTGCTCATCGGCTACTTGTACGCAGTGTTTCTGACGCGTCCCGATATTTCTCCAGAACTGCGTGGAGCCCTGATAATTGGATTTCTCGGTGCCCTGACGACGTTCTCCAGTTTTTCTCTGGACGCCCTTCGACTGTTGGAGAGTGGCCAGGTTGCGACGGCCTTCGGCTATATCGGCACCAGTGTGCTGGGTGGGCTACTGGCCACCTGGGCAGGATTGGCGCTCGCCAGGTTATGAACCGTCGCCTGTTCACAGTAAACTTCACTATCTTTTTGCCCTTTATCCAGGCTTTCACAGACGAGACCCACCATGCTTGATTCAAAACTGGTACGCACACAGCTGCAGGATGTAGCCGGTCGCCTCGCAACTCGCGGCTACCAGCTGGACGTGGCGCGTATCGAGGCGCTGGAGGCCCAGCGCAAGACCGTGCAGACCCGCACCGAGCAACTACAGGCCGAGCGTAACGCACGCTCCAAATCCATCGGCCAAGCCAAGCAGCGTGGTGAAGACATCGCGCCGCTACTGGCTGACGTTGATCGTATGGCTTCCGAGCTGGACGCCGGCAAAGTGGAGCTTGAGGGCATCCAGGTCGAGCTGGACCAGCTGATGCTGAGCCTGCCGAATCTGCCACACGAATCGGTGCCGGTGGGCAAGGATGAGGACGAAAACGTCGAGGTGCGCCGCTGGGGCGCGCCGAAGGCTTTCGACTTTCCAGTGCAGGACCACGTGGCGCTGGGCGAGCAGCATGGCTGGCTGGATTTCGAGACCGCGGCCAAGCTGTCCGGTGCGCGCTTTGCCCTGATGCGCGGACCGATTGCCCACCTGCACCGTGCGCTGGCGCAGTTCATGATTGACTTGCACACCCGCGAGCATGGTTATGAAGAGGTCTACACTCCTTATCTGGTCCAGGCGCCGGCCCTGCAGGGCACTGGCCAGCTGCCCAAGTTCGAGGAGGATCTGTTCAAGATCAGTCGTGAAGGCGAGGCCGATTTCTATCTGATTCCCACCGCCGAAGTTTCGCTGACCAATATCGTCGCTGGCGAGATACTCGATGCCAAACAGCTGCCGCTGAAGTTCGTTGCCCACACACCGTGCTTCCGCAGCGAAGCTGGCGCATCCGGCCGCGACACCCGCGGGATGATCCGCCAGCATCAGTTCGATAAAGTTGAGATGGTGCAAATCGTCGAGCCGAGCCAGTCTTTCGAGGCATTGGAAAGCCTGACGGCCAATGCTGAGAGAGTGCTGCAACTGCTGGAGCTGCCGTATCGGCTATTAGCACTATGCACCGGCGACATGGGCTTCAGCGCAACCAAGACCTATGACTTGGAAGTCTGGGTACCGAGCCAGGAGAAATACCGCGAGATATCCTCCTGCTCCAACTGTGGCGACTTCCAGGCACGCCGCATGCAGGCGCGCTACCGCAACCCGGAAACTGGCAAGCCTGAGCTAGTGCATACCCTCAACGGCTCCGGTCTGGCGGTGGGGCGTACCCTGGTTGCGGTGCTGGAAAACTACCAGCAGGCCGACGGCAGTGTTCGGGTGCCTGAAGTGCTGAAGCCCTATATGGGCGGCATCGAAGTCATCGGCTAAAGCAGCTGTAAGAAGCGGATGCCGCGAGTGTTCTACACGCGGCATTGCGGCAAAAGGCCCGTCCTTGATTTTCGACAGGGGCAAGCCAGTGCTGATCGGCTGTGATGCCCCTATCTTTTTTCGCTGAAATCAGGATCAAGCCGCATGGAATACCTTCCCCTGTTTCACAACCTGAAAGGCCGCCGGGTGCTGGTCGTGGGCGGGGGCGATATTGCTCTGCGCAAGGCCCGGCTGCTGTCCGAGGCGGGTGCGGTGCTTCGAGTCATTGCTCCCGAGATCGAGCCACAGCTGGCAGCACTGGTTGAGCAGGGCGGCGGGCAGACGCTGCTTCGAGGTTACGCTGGTAACGACTTAAGCGGCTGTGTGCTGGTCATCGCCGCCACTGATGATGAATCTCTGAACGCCCTTGTCTCGCAAGATGCCCGTGCGCTCGGCATTCCTGTCAACGTGGTGGATTCGCCGCAGCTGTGCACGGTGATCTTCCCGGCCATCGTCGACCGCTCGCCACTGATGATCGCGGTTTCCAGCGGTGGTGATGCTCCGGTGCTGGCGCGGCTGATGCGCGCGCGGATCGAAACATGGGTTCCCGCGGCCTACGGCCAATTGGCCGGGTTGGCGAAAAAATTCCGTGCCCAGGTCAAAACGAAACTCTCCGATGTTCAGCAGCGGCGGGTGTTCTGGGAGGAGGTTTTCCAGGGCAATATCGCCGAACAGGCGCTGGCTGGACGTGCTGCCGAGGCAGAGCAGCTGTTGGCGGAAAAGCTGTCCGGTGCTGCCACCAAGGCATTGGGCGAGGTCTATCTGGTCGGCGCCGGGCCGGGTGATCCGGATCTGCTGACCTTCCGTGCCCTGCGCCTGATGCAGCAGGCTGATGTGGTGCTCTATGACCGTCTGGTAGCACCGGCCATTCTTGATCTATGCCGCCGCGATGCAGACCGCATTTATGTGGGCAAACAACGCGCAGAGCATGCTTTGCCCCAGGAGCAGATAAACCAACGGCTGGTATCGCTGGCCAAAGAGGGCAAGCGGGTACTGCGCCTCAAAGGTGGCGATCCGTTCATATTTGGTCGTGGCGGTGAGGAAATCCAGGAGCTGGCCGCCCACGGTATTCCCTTTCAAGTGGTGCCTGGCATTACTGCTGCCAGTGGTTGTGCTGCCTATGCGGGCATTCCCTTGACCCATCGTGACTATGCGCAGTCTGTGCGCTTCGTCACCGGGCATCTAAAGGATGGCAGTTGCGATTTGCCCTGGCCGGAACTGGTTGCCTCAAGCCAGACGCTGGTGTTCTACATGGGGTTGGTGGGGTTGCCGATGATCTGTCAGCAACTGATCGCTCATGGCCGCGCTGCCGATACGCCTGTCGCCTTGATTCAGCAGGGTACTACCAGCAATCAGCGAGTCTTTACCGGCACGCTGGCTGATCTTCCCGAGCGCATTGCGAACCAACAAGTTCAGGCGCCGACCCTGATCATTGTTGGCGAGGTGGTGCAGTTGCGTGAAAAGCTCGCCTGGTTTGAAGGTCGTGAAGCAACTAACTGACCACGGCGGCTTACAGCTCTTGATGAACTGAAAGCCGCCCTAGGTATCAGCGCGACCAGATACCCTTGCCCGGCAGTCGCTTACGATCATGGGCGCGTTCCAGCTCCAGCTGCGGACCCTTTGGGACGATGCCGTTGGCGTTGATCTGGCGATGGCTTACGTAGTAGTGGCTCTTGATATGGGTAAAATCTACGGTTTCAGCGATGCCTGGCCACTGGTACAGCTCGCGCAGCCAGTTCGATAGGTTCGGATAGTCTTCGATTCGCCGCAGGTTGCACTTGAAATGGCCGTGATAGACGGCATCGAAGCGAACCACTGTGGTGAATAGCCGCCAATCCGCCTCGGTCAGGTACTCACCGGCCAGGTAGCGTTGTTGCCCGAGGCGCTGCTCCAGCCAGTCCAGCTCGCTAAAAACCTCGTCGAAGGCGGTTTCGTAGGCCTGCTGCGTTGTGGCAAAGCCAGCGCGATAGACGCCATTGTTGACCGCTGGATAGATCCGCTCGTTGAGACTGTCGATTTCTGCGCGCAGTGGCTCAGGGTACAGATCCAGCTTCGAACCGGTCAGCTCGTCGAATGCGCTGTTGAAAATACGGATTAGCTCAGAGGATTCATTGTTGACGATATGCTGTTCTTGCCGATCCCAGAGCAGAGGAACGGTCACCCGGCCCGTGTAGTTCGCATCATCGGCAGTGTAGCGCTGATGTAGAAACTTCAGGTCGTCCAGGGCGTCGCCGCTGGAGCCGATGTTCCTGTCGAACGTCCAGCCATGCTCGGCCATTAGCCAGCTGACCACGGACACATCGAGCAGTGAGTCGAGCTGTTTGAGCTTTCGATAGATCAGCGTGCGGTGCGCCCAGGGGCAGGCGAGCGATACATATAGATGATAGCGCCCGGATTGTGCCTTGACGGCGCGTTGGCCGTCCGGCCCGGGCGAGCCGTCAGAGGTTACCCAGTCGCGGCGCTGGGCCTGCTCACGCTGGAATTCTCCGCTATCGCTGTTTTCATACCAGCGGTCGTGCCATTTCCCGTCAACCAGAAGTCCCATGCTTGCCTCCTTAATTCGAATCTTGGAGGCAGTTTAGGGGGCAAGGTTCGATCGAAGGGGCGTAATGCCGGATCAAAACCATCGATCAGGCCGATGGGTTTCGCTGCTCCCAGTACTGCCGTGCCTGCTCGAAGGCCGCCTCGCGGGGCTGCCCCAGGCCGCGTAGGGCCAGCGCCATGGTCGCCACGACGGCCAGCTCACCATAGGCATCTTTGGCGCCTCGCCATACGGCAAGCAGATGTTGCGGGTCGAGTTGCGCAGGTTTTACATGGCGTTGTGGCGAGAGGGCGGGCCACTCTTCATCCCAAGCGACGCCAGCCGTGGTGCCGTACAGATGAGACACGCCATCCGGATTGACCTCGATTTCGCCGCCTTCACCCTTGATGACGATGCTGTTATCGCCAAGCAGGCGACTGGCTTCGCGATGGTTGGGCTGGTAACCGGGGTGGAAAATGCTCTGCAGGCCGCAGCGCGCATCCAGCGGATTGAGAATGCGTGCCAACGAGTGAATCGGTGAGCGCAGGCCGAGAATATTGCGCTGGTCGATCATGCGTTGCAGGGCGGGCATCCAGGCACTTAGTGGCATGAAAGCCAGCTGACTGTTGTCGAGTGCATGAGCTACGGCGTTCCAGTCGTTGCAACGGGTGATCTTCAGCAAGTCGAGCAGTTGCTCGCTGTACAGGCGTCCCGCCGTATGTGCGCCGCCGCCATGCATCAGGATGCGAATGCCATTTTGCGCCAGGCATTTGGCCGCCAGCAGGTACCAAGGCAGATGGCGACGCTTGCCTGCATAGGTTGGCCAGTCGATATCCACGGTGATCGCGGGTGCTTGCAGCCGCTCGCGTACGGCCTCGGTGAAGCCTGCCAGCTCTTCGGCGCTCTCTTCCTTGTGCCGCAGCAGCATCAGAAAAGCGCCCAGCTGAGTGTCTTCGATCTTGCCGTCGATCAGCATGCTCATAGCTTCGCGAGCTTCCTCGCGGGTCAGATCGCGGGCGCCGCGCTTGCCTTTACCAAGGATACGCACGAACACGGCAAAGGGATGTTCGGCAGGCGTGACGATGCTCATATGCAGTTGCTCGGTTTGGGCAGGCCCGCCAGTTTGGCGGCCAGCTTGGCGGGTGTGCCCTTGAATAGACGGTTCAGGTGCATGCTATTGCCCTTGTCGGGGCCGAGTTTCAATGCGACATATCTGATCAGCGGGCGAGTCGCGGGAGAGAGCTGAAATTCTTGATAGAACTCGCGCAGCAACAGCAGGATTTCCCAGTGATCGTTTTGCAGATCAAGACCTTCGGCCTGTGCCAATGCCTCGGCGACCGGTTCGCTCCAATCGTCCAGATCCAGCAGATAACCTTCCTTATCGATGGCAATCTCGGCGCCACCCACGACGAGCTCGCTCATAGCCAGGCATTGGTCCGCGTGTAGCGGCAACAGAGCTCGACGAAGGCGGGGTAATCGACTTGTTGTAGATGTCTGGGCAGATCCACCAGCCCGCGTGCGTCGATGTCCTCGTCCAGGGCGAAGAGGGCGATACCTTCCGGCAGCAGTTCCAGCGCCTGACGCTGGGCAGAGCCGCGTTGTAGTGCGTAGACGGCGTCGCCGCTGAGCAATAGCCCATCACCGACCCCAAGCAGATGCAAGCAGCTGGAGAGACGGCTGTCGGCAAACGGTGAATGCGAAAGTAGATGCAGGGTAGCCATCAGAGGGTAATCACATGGTCGTAACGGTTGATAAGTGCGCGCAGGGCATCGTCGTCCAGCACCTCGACGGGTAGCCCAAGGGAGGCTTCGTCCAGCCCGCGCTCATTGAGGCTGCGTCTGGCCGCGTACAGCGCTTCTATTCCGAACAACGGCAGGGCTTGCAGGTTGGCGGTGAGGTCCTTCTGTTGCACGGGTGTCGCCTGTTGCAGCGGTGCCAGCTGAAACACGCCATCATCGAGAAACAGCAAGCCCAGCGGCAGTTCAAAGGCACCGCCGGCCAGTACGATATCCAGTGCCTCGCGGGCCGAGGGGCCAGACCAGGGTGACTGGCGACTGATGATCAGCATCGAACGGGCCATCAGTGACCTCCGAAGCAGACAAGACGGTCGGCTTGCTGCGCTGCTTCGTGCAACTGACCCAGCCCGGAAAGCTCCCAGCCTGGCGCGAGATTGGCTGCAGGTCTCCCATGGCGTTTGGCCTCCTGCTCATCCAGCACGCCACGGCGCAGTCCGGCAGCAATACAGACGACTCCGTCGAGCTGGTGGGCCTGAATAAACTGGCTCCATTGGCTGGCAATATCGAGTTCATCCTGCGCGGCAACAGTATTGCCCGATGCGCTATGCACGCCATCCTGATACAAAAAAAGCCGAACGATCTCGTGCCCACCGGCAAGCACCGCTTCGGCAAAACGCAAGGCGCGTCGCGAAGCGGGGGAGTGGGCGGGAGCATAGAGGGCAATTGCGAATTTCATGAGGCACCTTGATAACTGAGCGACATGATACGTCAGCTGCAAAAACGAAAAAGCCCGCCGAAGCGGGCCAATTCAACGGGCGACTATCAGTCGTCGCCGCCCATGATACCCATCAGCTGCAGAAGGCTGATGAACAGGTTGTACAGCGAAACGTACAGACCGATGGTGGCCATGATGTAGTTGCGCTCGCCACCATGAATGATGGCGCTGGTCTGGTAGAGGATACAGACCGAAGAGAACAGCACGAAGCCGGCGCTGATCGCCAGTTGCAGGCCGCTGATTTGGAAGAAGAAGCTGGCAACCATGGCGCCCAGCAGGACGAAGAAGCCGGCTGTGATGAAACCGCTGAGAAAGCTCATGTCCTTGCGGGTGATCAGCACGAATGCGGACAGACCGAAGAACACCAAAGCGGTCATCGATAGAGCCGATGCAATGAGCTCGCCGCCGCTGGACAGACCCATGTACATGTTCAGGATTGGGCCGAGCGTATAACCCATAAAGCCAGTCAGGGCGAAGGTGGAAACCAGGCCCCAGACAGAGTTGCGCAGCTTCGCAGTGAGGAAGAACAGGCCGTAGAAGCCGATCAGCACCACAAATATGTTGGGATAGGCGGCGTTGGCCTGCATGGCCATGTAAGCGACCAGCGCACTGAAGCCCAGCGTCAGGGCCAGTAGGCCATAGGTGTTGCGCAAGACGCGGCTGACTTCCCGTTGTTCAACCTGCGTGTGCGTAGATGCGTACTGTTGCTTGAGCATTGCGACACTCCTGTAGATGTATTCAGCCTGAGACTAATTGCACCGGATCATAACAGAGCTTTTGTAACCAGCTGACAACAGAGTTTGACAGTGTGTTTCGTTCCGGTACTATTGCGCCCGCTCTCTGCGGAGGAGTGGCAGAGCGGTTGAATGCAACGGTCTTGAAAACCGTCGAAGGGGAAACTCTTCCGTGAGTTCGAATCTCACCTCCTCCGCCACATCGCACACTGAAGGCCCCGTATTCCGGGGCCTTCGGCGTTTCAAGGCCTGGGAAATGAGCGAGAGAGTGTTCCCATATTGTTCCCAAGAGAGCGTGTGTGGAGGGCGCAAATAGTCCACCCCAGGCGTTAGCCGCGATTTTGGTTGACCCATCTGAAACGGGTGATTTAGGTAATCGACATACTGAAACGGTCATAATCCCTTTAGAATCAAGGTGTTGAATGGATTTGTTAAAGGTAATAATAGGGTAATAAATTAGTAATCGAATTACCTAAATCACAGGTCAGCAGCTTGAAAAGCAGAATCCTTTAAAATCAGGCACTTACAGAAAAATTACCTTTTGCCTTACCTCAAATTACCTTTCCAGGTAATCGCTCAAGCCCAGCAAATACGTGGCTTACAGCCGTGAAAATCCCCCCGCTTACCAAAATTACCTATTTCAGGAATCGGTTCTGAATTCGGAGGCCGCGAGTGCGTGCGTATGAGGCCTGCCCTCGCAGGGTTCCGCAGGCATTCCCCTGCCGCTCATCACCTCGCCAGCGCAGGCACTGGGCCGCCTGGGGCTATGTGCAGGGCTGCAGTGAAAGCGACCTATTTAGCCCGCAGGTGAGGTGGGGGGACAACGGCGCGCGCCGGGTGGTGGCTGGGCCTGGGTGTGCTGGCCGGCCGGTCGCGGTCGGCTTCTGGTGACATAGGTGGTGCGCGGCGGCAGGTCAGCGGGCGACGGCCTGGCACGCAGGTACTGGGTTGGCTGCAGGCCGCATGAATACTGGGGTTTTCGAGCCTTTAAGGATGGACTCGAAGGGCTCGTTTTGGTATGGTTTGCTGGGGCCTTGCTTGCTTGTAGGGCGGCAAAAACGCCCGTTCAGAGGCACAAAAAAACCGCCCGTAGGCGGCTTCTTTTTCTGGCAATGTCATTTTTTTCGATGGCTCACGATCGCCATGTAAACCGCAAGACAAGCGAGCAGGGGAAAGATAACAAGCACCCAAGCGAGAGTGCTATCAAAGACTTGTTTGACCTCTATGCCCATACCTATCGCAGCGAGGATGAAGCCAAAACTAACTGCGTAGTCACCGTTACCTGCCGAAAGCAGTAGGCTGTCTAAAGCGTTAAGCGCAGTGGATAGGGTTGCGTGCAGCATTATTGCGACGATGGGGCCAGCCATGATGGCCAACGCGATCTCCAAGCAGGCCCACAGAAACCCGTCACCGAAATCAAACAACAAGCTCAGCTGCACGATGATGAACAGGCTGAACATGCCGAAAACGAAATAGCCCAGCGCAGCTGGCCCGCGCTCCTCGTCCTTTAGTTCATCGTCGTAATCCACACCTGGCATGGCGTAATCCATCTTGCGGGCTCCGACAGCAAGCAATACGGAATTGATCATGTCGCTCAATCGAGTCGATATCTGAGGTTTAAATGCGTGCAAAAAAGCAAGCCCAAAGCCAGTAATCTCGAGTATCAAGGCCAAAACTTGCAGCTGATCGTTGTTCATTCAAACTCCTTTTCAAGATATCCGCCGATTATATGATCTAACGGACCGGGTGCAGCTCAAACTCCCGAAACCGCACTACCTCATCCCCCAGCCATTCGTTCACCTGCTGCAGCCTTGCCTGAATCGGCTCCAGCTCGTTGACGGCCCACACCTCAGCCGCTTCCCGCAATGACCCGAACCCCCCAGCGTTCTGCGGCACGATGCCCATCAGCTGAGGCGGGATGCGCAGCGCTGCCAGCAGATCGTCGCGGCTGATGTTCTTGATCGAACCGAACTCATCCTTCGCCGCTACCTCGCTCACCGGCAGCAGCTGGATGCCGTCCTTCTTGCCACCCGGTGCGTACATGAACAGGTTGCGGAAGTTGCCCGGGCCCTTGGCTGACTTCAGCGCGGTGCGCAGAGCGTCGACGTCTTCTTCCTTCTGTGCCGCATCGGTCATGTACATGATGAATCCAGCGTGCGACCCGTTCTGGTAGTAGCGCCGGCGGAACAGCGTGGCCGACTCGTTGAGCAGCGCCGACTGCAGCGCCGACAGCCATTCCGGCAGCCCGTACACCTCCTGGTTGATATCCGCCTCTCGCAGATGGCAGATCGTGCCCGGCGCGAACACGTGCTCATCTTTCCAGCCGCGCACCTGGTAGTAGGTTTCCAGGTCCGCGCCGCGCCGCATGTACTTGGCCAAAGTCGGCTGCAGGCTCAGCGGCTGGCCGAGCATGTTCTGCCGCCGCTCCAGGTAGGCATTGCCACACCACAACCAATCCAAAGCAAACTGCCCGAACGACTGACGCGAAAGTAGGCGATGGGGAATGAATGTCCGCTCGAGCATGTTGCGCTTGAAGTTGAGCCCGCTCTGCAGGAACACGCTCGCCCTGGTCGACTTCGCCAGCCCGTCCAGCGACAGCGGCGGTTCGTACCAGCGGCCATTCAGCCAGCATTCGAGGTAGTCGAGCAGCTCGCGCCCATCGAGCACCGGCATGGGGTCGCCGAAGGTGAAGGCCTCAAAGCCCGGAGCAGGTACGGCGGCAATGTCGGTGGTCATCAATAGATCTCCATAAAGCTGGTGTTCTGGGCGGTCATGCCCTCAAGCGGTTCGTTGTGCAGGGCATGGAACAGCGCCCAAGCCAGATCGGCGTGGCCGGTTTCGTCGGTGCGCCCGGCGGTGTACGTCATCTGCCGGCCGCTGGCAGTGGTGGTTTTGCGGATGGCCATCAGCGAGCTGGCGAGGTCCGTCCAGCCGGCATCGAACTCCAGCCGGCCCTTGTGGATCACGTCGTAGGCTTTCAGCACCAGGCGGGTCTTCACCTCGGGGCTATATGAGAAGGTCGTCAGTCCAGGGAAGAATGATTTGACGAGCTGCGCCACGCCCGAGCCCATGCCCGTCATGTCGATGCCGATGTAGGTCACCCAATAGCGCAGCGTCACCCGGCGGATCGCCTCGGCCTGGGCGGCGAAATCCATCCCTCGGAACTGATGGCGCTCCAGCACGCGGAACTTGCCGCCCGGTACCAGCGGCGGTGCGACAACCACCAGGCCGGCGCTATCACCGGTTTCGGCAGGGTCGTAACCCACCCACACCTGGCGGTCACCGAAAGGCCGGTCAGCAAACGGCTTGTAGTCCTCATCCCACTCAATCCAGCTGTCCACCATGCAGGGCTGCAGCACGGCCAGCGGGAAGATCGAAGCGCCGTCATCCACGAACTGACACATCAACAGGTTCTGGAAGGCCTCCGCGTCGTACTCCTGGCGCAGCTCTTCCAGGTCGAACAGGTCACAGCCGCGCGCCTCGGCATCGAGGATGGTCACGATCTGCCGCCAGACCTTGTCCTCACACAGCCGGCCCTGCTGCAGCGCGTCGTGCGACACGTCGATATTGATCCGCTGCGCCGCCGGCTTGCCCTTGTTGAACCGCTCACCCGTCCAGAACGAATAGGCCTCATGGGCCATGGAAGAGGGCGTCGAAAAATAGGTGCGGCGATATTGCTTCTGCATCGCCATGCCGCTGGCGACTTTGTTCAGCTCCCTAAACTTGAACGTCCAGAAGAATTCATCGAAGTAAAAGTTGCCGTGGTAGCCCTGCGCCGTGCGCGCGTTGGTACCCAGGAAGTGCAGCTCGGCGCCATTGGCCAGAATGATCGGGTCGCCGGTCAGCTCGATCTGGCACACCTCGCGGGCAAACGCCTGGATATACGCCTTGAAGATGTGCGCCTGGTTCTTCGAGGCCGACAGGAAGATCTGATTGCGCCCGGTGATCAGTGCATCGAGCAACGCCTCGCGTGCGAAGTAGTAGGTCGCGCCGATCTGCCGGCTCTTGAGAATCGCCCGTGTGCGCTGATTGCCCGCCCGGTACCAGTCCAGCTGATAGCCAAAGCACCCATCGCGGAAGGCTTCCTCAAGCTTTTCGATGTCCTCTTCGCTGAACTCGTTTCGCTTCGGCGCCTTCTTCGGCCCCTCGTTGCGCTTAGCCAGGTTCGGGTTAAGGTCCGTTTCGGTACCGCCACCCTTGAACCGCTCGATGCGCGCCTGCCGTTCCAGCTGCCGATGCAGCAGATCGATTTCCTTGAAGTCGCCGCCGCTCTTGCCGTCCTTCAGGATCAGCTGCACCAGCCGCGCCTCCAGCGCACCACCGATGCGCTCGACGTTGTCGGCCCGGTCCCACTCGTCGCGGGTTTTCCAGCTGTGGACGGTCTTTTCCTTCTCGTCCAGGTAGTCGGCGATATCCGTGATGCGCCAGCCCGTCCAGTACAAAAACTTGGCCTGGCGGCGGTTATCACGTTGGACGGGGAGTTCGGCAGGTGCATTCATGGCGCAGATGGTGTCGCCCGCGCGCGTAGCCTGTTAGCGCCTCACCCTGTACCTGCGCCCCATCCACAGCAGGCACATTGCCCGCATCGCGCGGCGTGCCGACCATGCCCCTCACAGCACCTGCACCCAGCAGCTACCGAGGACAAACCGCATGGCCGCAGCAGCCAAGAAATTCCGCTCCAAGTGGACGCGTATCGCCGTCGAAGGCGCGACAACCGATGGCCGCACCATCGAGCGCACCTGGATCGAAGACATCGCCGCGCAGTACAACCCGGCCACCTACGGCGCTCGCATCAACTGCGAACACATCAAGGGCATCGCGCCCGATACACCTTTTGGCGCTTACGGCGACGTACTGGCGGTCAAGGCTGAAGAAGTCGAGATCGCCGGCGAGAAGAAGCTTGCCCTCTACGCCCAGATCGAGCCCAACGAGGCGCTGCTGGCCCTGAACAAAAAAGGCCAGAAGGTCTACACCTCGATCGAGGTCCAGCCCAAGTTCGCCGACACCGGCAAGGCCTACCTCATCGGCCTGGCCATCACCGACAGCCCCGCCAGCCTGGGCACCGAAGCGCTGGAATTCAGCGCCAAGCACGGCACCCTGGCCAATCGCAAACAGCACCCGGACAACCTGTTCACTGCCGCCGAAGAGGCGGAGCTCGAATTCGAAGAAGTCACCGAGAAACCCGGCGCCTTCGGGGATCTGGCCAACCGCGTCAAGGCCCTCTTCACCAAGGGCAAGGAGGTCGACGGCCAGTTCGCCGAGATCGGCGAAGCCGTCACCGCTCTGGTGGAGTTTGCTGAAACGCAGCAGACCAGCCTGGAGAAGCACAGCGCCGACGCTGCTGCCCTGGATAAAAAGGTCACCCAGCTCGAAGCGACCATCACTGAGCTGACCGAAAAGCTCGGCGCCGCCGAAGACCCCAGCCAGCGCAAACGCCCGCCAGTATCCGGCGGCGACGGCATCGTCCTCGCCGAGTTTTAACCCCAAGGCACCTGCCAGCAGCCGCCCATCATCGGAGTAACCCATGCGTAACGAAACCCGCAAACTGTTCAACGGCTACCTGCAGCAGGTGGCCAAGCTCAACGGCGTAGACAACGCCGCCGAGAAATTCAACGTCGCCCCGACCGTCCAGCAAAAGCTGGAAAGCGCCATCCAGGAGGCCAGCGGCCTGCTCAAGCGCGTCAACATCATCGGCGTCGAGCAGCAGGAAGGCGAAGCGCTGCTGCTGGGCGTAAACGGCCCAATTGCCAGCCGCACCAACACCAAAACCGGCGGGCGCCGTAACCCGGCCGACCGCAGTGCGCTGAGCAAAGACACCTACTCCTGCAAGCAGACCAACTTCGACAGCTCATTCCCCTATGCGCTGATCGATGCCTGGGCCAAGTTCAAGGACTTCCAGGCGCGACTGTCGGCCTCCATCACCGAGCGCCAGGCCCTTGATCGCCTGATGATCGGCTTCAACGGCACCAGCGCTGCGGCCGCTTCAGATATCGCCACCAACCCGATGCTGCAAGACGTCAACATCGGCTGGCTGGAGAAGATCCGCATTGGTGCGCCTGACCGCGTCCTGGACGAAGTCGTCGAGGATTCCGGCAAGGTCACCATCGGCGCCGCTGGCGATTACAAAACCCTGGACGGCGTGGTGTTCGACGCCGTGCAGATGCTCGAGCCGTGGCACCGCAACCACCCCAACCTGGTGGTCATGGTTTCCCGCGACCTGCTGCACGACAAACTGCTCGCTGCAGTGGAGAAGGGCGCCACCTCCAACCAGGAAGAAAACGCCGCCGACCAGATCGTCACAAAGGCCCGCCTGGGCGGTTTGCCGATCGTCGACGCACCGTTCTTCCCGGCTGGCACCGTGCTGGTCACCACGCTGAACAACCTCTCCATCTACTTCCAGGAAGGCGCTCGCCGCCGCCACGTGAAGGACGAGCCGGAGTACGACCGCGTCGCCGACTACCAGTCGAGCAATGACGCCTACGTGATCGAAGACTTCGGCCTGGTCGCCCTGGTCGAAAACATCGAGGCGGTATAAGCCATGCTCAGCCCAGCCCAACGCAACCAGCTGCGCAAACGCGCAGCCCTGCAGGCCGCTGAGGCAGCGCCGGAGCGGTCCATGGCCGGCGCCACTGCCTACGAACAGCAGCTCATGCAACTCAACCAGGACCGGCTGCGCCTCAAGCAGGTGCAGTCGGAGCAGGGCAAGGCTGAGCTCAAGCGCCTGCTCATCCCGCCCTACGCGCCCTATATCGAAGGTGTGCTGTCCGCCGGCCACGGCGCCCAGGACGATGTGCTCACCACTATCATGGTCTGGAGCATCGATGCTGGTGACTTCGTCAGCGCGCTGAACATTGGCCGCTACGTGCTGCAGCACAACCTGAAAATGCCCGACCGTTTCGCACGCACCACTGGCTGCCTGCTGGCTGAAGAGGTAGCCAACGCCGCCCTCAAGCAGCAGAAGGCCGGCGAACCGTTCGACCGCTTCGTTTTGACGCTGGCAGCGGACATCACTGCCGAGCACGACATGCCCGACCAGGCCCGAGCCAAGTTGCACCTTGCCCTGGGCAAGGCCTACCTGGCCGAACTGGACGAAGAGGCGCCGAATGCCGAAGGACTGGAAGAAGCCCGCGCCAATTTGGCCCGCGCCATCGATCTGCACAGCAACTGCGGCGGCAAAAAGGATCTGGAGCGCGTTGATCGCCTCCTGAAGAAACACGCGGAAAGCAAGCCAGCCGAACCCGGTACCGGCGCGCCACCCGCTAACTGAGCGTCCCCCACGCACTCGGCGGCTCGGGGCTGATCAACGGGGTTTCTCCTCCCCAGTTGTGACGCCCCGACCACCGCCGAACTAGGGCCTGAACCATGAACGCATTTGCCGAACAGTTCCTTTGCAACTTCGAGCTGACCGAGGCTGACCAGCAGCTGCGGGAAGCTGCTCTTCGATACGTCCACGATACCGAGGCTTACGACAGAACTATCTGCACCGGTCCGATCGGGCGTGACGGAATTATGCCGGCCAGTCCCCGCGAAAGAGCGCTGTCCACCCGTTTTTCAAGCAATTTGTTGCACAGGCTCGTTATCGAGAATGCCCACTTGTTCACCCGTGCGGACCTTCTCAAAGAGATCTCGCGCACCGATCTCTACGGGCTATCGGCATGAGCGCATTCATCGCAAGCGGCGTCACGGCTGAGCCGTACCCGATCACTAACGACGGCTGGTTCCCCGACATGGACGGCCAGCACATGCGCGAAGCCCTGCGCCTGGACGGCAGCATCACCGATGCCCGTCTCGAAACCGCAGCCGTCAACGCCGTGATCGAGATCAACCGCGAGCTCAAAGCCTGGAAATTCCGGCAGCACGCCGCCGGGTACGAAAGCCTGGCCGATGTGCCCGCTGACCAGATCCAGGGCGAGTCCGAGCTGCAGCACCTTTACCGCCGCGCCATCTACTGCAGCGCCGGCGCCGAACTGGCCGAACGCTACCGCGACTACAGCGCCACCGGCGACGGTGCCGAGCGCGCCGAAGCTCTCACCCCAACCGCCGACGAGTACCGCCGCGATGTCCGCTGGGCCATCCGCAGCATTCTCGGCCGCGTGCATACCACCGTGGAGCTGATCTGATGGCCAGCCTGCGCGCCCAACAGGGCGACACCCTCGACGCCCTCTGCTGGCGGCACTACGGGCGCACCGCTGGCGTGGTCGAGCAGGTGCTCGATGCCAACCCCGGCCTGGCCGACCTCGGCCCGATCATTCCGCACGGCACCCTGATCCAGTTGCCCGAACAGGCCGTGCGCGCCGAGCAACGCCAAGTGGTGAACCTATGGGACTGATCTACCTCGCCCTCTACAAAGGTCGCGGCACGCTGTTCAACCGCCTGGTCCGCCTCTGGACGCGCTCCGATTACAGCCACTGCGAAATCGTCATGCCCGATGGCCGCTGGCTATCCGCCTCGGCCATGGACGGCGGCGTGCGCGAAAAGCGCATTGAGCTGGATCTAGAACACTGGGACCTAATCCCGCTGCCCTGGGCTGATCGTCGCCAGATTTTCCACGTCTTCTGCCTCAATCAGGGCAGGGGCTACGACTTCTTGGGCTTGTTCGGCAGCCAACTGCTGCCGGTTGGCCTGCACAGCCGGCGCCGCTGGTTCTGCAGCGAGTTCTGCGCCGCCGCGCTCGGCTTCCCCATGCCGCAACGCTACAGCCCGGCCCAGCTGGGCGAAGTCGCGCAGCACATCAACACCCTCACAGCCAACGGACAGTGGAATGAAGCGCATGCCTGACAGACCAGAAACATGGGCCTGGCTCAGCGCCTGGCTCGAACACAACTTCCCTGCGATCTACGCCGGCGGGCTCGCCCTCATGATCTCCATGTGGCAGATCATCTACAGCGGCGGCAAGATCCGCCAGCTCGCCTTGGAAGCGCCCCTGTGCGGCATGCTCGGCGTCGGCGTCTCCTACGCCCCGTCGCTGATCGGCGCCCCCCAGGAGGCCGGCGTTTTCCTTGCCTGCATGGTCGGCCTGTTTGGCGTCGAGGCCAGCCGGGCCGCAGCCAAGCGCGTGCTGCAGAAGAAGGTAGACCAGCTATGACCGAGCTACTTCGTAACGGCTCGCGCGGCCTCGCCGTGCGCAACCTGCAGGCCGCGCTGGCGTTGGCCGGCTTTAAGATCAACATCGACGGCGACTTCGGCGACAACACCGAGGCCGTCGTGCGCGACTACCAGCGTAAAATCGGCCTGGTGGACGATGGCGTCGCCGGCCCGAAAACCCAGGCCGCGCTCCAGGGCCGTGACACCTCGCGCTACCTCAAGCGGCAAGACCTGCAGCAAGCAGCCGACCGCCTCGGCGTGCCGCTGGCGAGCGTGATGGCTGTCAACCAGGTGGAAAGCAGGGGAGAGGGCTTCGCCAGCAATGGCCGCCCGGTGATCCTCTTCGAGCGCCATGTCATGCACGCCCGTCTGCAGGCCAACGGCCTGAGCGCAGCCGAGGCCGATGCGCACGCCGCCAAGTATCCCGCCCTGGTCAATCGGTCGACCGGCGGCTACATCGGCGGTACCGCCGAACACCAACGCCTCGCCCAGGCCCAGCAGATCCACGCCATCGCCGCGCTTGAGTCCGCCAGCTGGGGCCTGTTCCAGATCATGGGCTACCACTGGCAGCGTCTCGGCTACCTGGACGCCCAGCACTTCGCCGACACCATGGCCCTCAGCGAGGCCGCCCAGCTCGACGCCTTCGTCAGCTTTATCGAGGCCGACCCGGCACTGCATAAGGCGCTCAAGGCTCGCAGCTGGAAGCAGTTCGCCCGGATCTACAACGGCCCTGCCTACGCCAAAAACCTCTACGACGTGAAGCTGGCCCGGGCTTACGCCCAGTTTGCCGAAGCGCAGGAGCAGGCGGCATGAGCTCGCCCCGCCTCTGGCTCGTTGCCGCAGGCGTGTTCATCGCGCTGCTGGTAGCACTGAATCTTCAGGCCCAGCGCATCGATGCGGAAACCGCCCGCGCGGATCTCGCCAGCGATCGCCAGCAGCAGGCCGAACAACGCAACACCCGGCAGGCTGCCGTCATCGTCGTGCAGGAGCAGGCGCTCGGCGCCGAGCGTGCTGCCCAGGCCAGCCTGCACGAACAGCACGGCCAACTGCGCCAAGCGCTCGCCGCCCGCCAACTAACCATCCAGGAGCTACGCCGTGAAAATGCCGAACTACGCGATTGGGCTGACCAGCTGCTGCCTGCTGCTGCTCGCCGGCTGCGCCAGCGCCCCGCAATCACCGGAGCCGCTGATTATCAGCATTGGCTGTCCCGTCGTGACGCCCTGTCAACTGCCGCCGGCGGCGCCGAGCAGTAACGGCGACCTGCTGGCCGATGCCGAGGCGCTCGAAACCGCCTGGGCCGAATGCGCCGCACAGGTCGATATGATCCGCGCTCACCAGCAGGCCCAGCCATGAAAAAGCCCGAATCCCTGCGCGCCCACCTGCTGGCCGCCATCCCCGAGCTCAAGCGCAACCCCGACCGCCTGCTTGTATTTGTCGACTCCGGCAGCATGCGCAGCACTGCCGCGCCGGGGCTTTCGTTCGAATACAGCTACACGCTCAACCTGATCCTCACCGACTTTTCCGGCAGCCCGGATGCCGTCGCCGTCCCGCTGTTCGCTTGGGTGCTGGTCAACCAGCGCGAGCTGATGGAGAACCTGGAGAAGGGGAAGGACGCCATCAAGTTCGAGGCCGACATCCTCGACAACAGCAAGGTCGACCTATCCATTACCCTGCCGCTCACCGAGCGCGTTATCGTCCATCGCCTGGACGATGGCAGCCTGCAGATCACCCACCCGGCCGAGCCGGTTCCGGACTGGGCCGACCATGGCTGACGACCTTCGCGCCCTGGAAGATTGGGCCGGCGCACTGCTCAACCAGGTGCAGCCTGCCGAGCGGCGCAAGGTCACCCAATCCATCGCCCGCGAACTGCGCCGCAGTCAGCAGCAGCGCATCGCCGCGCAGCGCAACCCGGACGGCACCCCCTACGCCCCGCGCAAACCCCGCCAGCAGCTGCGCGCTAAAGCCGGCCGCATCAAACAGCGCAAGATGTTCGCCAAGCTGCGCACCGCCCGTTACCTACGCCTGCAAAGCGATGCCAGCTCAATCGCTCTCGGTTTCGCCGGCCGCGTCTCGCGCCTGGCCCGCATCCACCAGTACGGCCTGCGCGACAAACCCGGTCGCAACTCGCCCGATATCCAGTACCAACGCCGGCAGCTGCTCGGCTTCAGCGATGCCGAGCTGGAGATGATCCGCGACCAGCTCGTCGCTCACCTGGCGGCCTGACCCTGTAACGGCCACCGCTACACAGCCCAGCGAATGCGCCCCACGCGCGCGACCGCCAGCATGGCGGCATGAACACAACCGACCTCCTGCGCCGCCTCGAAAACCTGATCCGCCTCGGCACCATCGCCGCAGTGGACCATCAGGCTGCGCGCTGCACGGTCAAAAGTGGCGGGCTCAGCATCCCGAATCTGCCCTGGCTCGCCCAGCGCGCCGGCAGCAGCAGCGACTGGGACCCGCCCACGGTCGGCGAGCAGTGCATCTTATTCAGCCCAAGCGGCGAACCGGCCCTTGGCGTTGCCCTGGTCGGGCTCTACTCACAGCAACGCCCGGCGCCGTCGAACAGCGCAAATATCCGCCGACGGATGTATCCGGACGGGGCTGTGATCGATTACGACCACGCCACGCACACGCTCACCGCCACGCTGCCAGAAGGCGGCAAGGCGAAGATCACCGCCACCGGTGGGCTGCATGTCGTTGGTCCCATCACCCACGAGGGTGACTACACCCAGACCGGCAACCAGAACGTCACCGGCACCGTGACCGTCACCGAAGACGTGATCGCCGGCGACATCAGCCTGGTCAACCACCGCACCAAGGGCGTCACGCCCGGCAACGGCGTTTCCCTGGAGCCGACGCCATGATCGGCATGTCCGCCCGTACCGGCCGTACTGTCAGCGACTCGGTGCACCTGGCGCAGTCCATCGCCGACATTCTCACCACGCCCATCGGCACCCGCGTGATGCGCCGCGAATACGGCAGCCAGCTGCCCGACCTGATCGACGCACCCACCAACGACACCACCCGCCTGCAGGCCTACGCCGCCACCGCCATGGCCCTGATGCGTTGGGAGACCCGCATCCGCCTGAGCCGTGTGCAACTGTTCCTGGGCGAGCGCCCCGGGCAGGTGGTGCTCGAACTCGAAGGCACCCGCGTGGATACCAACGAAGCGCTCTCGCTCAGCGTGCCCCTGCGCCTGGGGGCCAGCGCATGAATACTTTCACGCCCATCGACCTGGCCCAGCTGCCGGACCCCGACGTGGTCGAGCAGATCGACTATGAGCAGATCCTCGCTGCGCGCAAGGCCTACGCCATCAGCCTCTGGCCCGCCGAACAGCAGGCCGAGGTGGCCGCCACGCTGGCGCTGGAATCCGAGCCGTTGACCAAGCTCATTCAGGAAAACGCCTACCGCGAAACCCTGCTGCGCCAGCGCGTCAATGAGGCCGCACTCGGCACCATGCTGGCCAAGGCCAAGGGCGCCGACCTCGAGCAGCTCGCGGCCAACGTCAATGTCAGCCGCCTAGTGGTCACCCCGGCAGACAACAGCACCGTGCCGCCGACCCCGGCGGTGTGGGAATCCGACGAGAGCCTGCGCGAACGCGCGCAGATGGCCTGGGAAGGGCTCAGCACCGCCGGCCCGCGCAACAGCTACATCCTCCACGCGCGAAGCGCCGATGGCCGCGTGGCCGACGCCACCGCTGAAAGCCCATCGCCCGCCGTGGTGGTCGTCACCGTCCAGTCCCTGCTGGGCAACGGCGCAGCCGACCAGGCGCTGCTCGACACCGTAGCCGCCTACCTCAGCGACGAAGACCGCCGCCCGGTGGGCGACCGCCTCACTGTGCAATCCGCCGAGGTGCTGGAATACCGCGTCGACGCCGTGCTTTACCTAAACACCGTAGGCCCCGAGGCCGAGCCGATCCGCGCCACCGCCGAGCAGCGCCTCGCCGCCCTGGTCAGCCAGCGCCGGCGGCTAGGGCTTGAGGTCAACCGCTCCGCCCTGGACGCCGCCTTGCACATCGAGGGCGTGCGCCGCGTCGAGCTGCCCGGCTGGGTCGACATCATCGCCACCGCAGCACAGGCACCGTACTGCACCGGCTACAGCGTCACCCTCGGAGCCCAGGCATGACCGCCCGGCATTTGCTGCCGCCCAACGCCAGCCAGCTCGAGCAGCTGGCCGCCGAAGCGCTCGCGCAGATCGAGCGGGTACCGGTGCCTATCCGCGATCTGATCAACCCCGACCGCTGCCCGGTCGAGCTGCTGCCATACCTGGCCTGGGCCTTCTCCGTGGACCGCTGGGATTCCACCTGGTCCGAGGCCATCAAGCGCGAAGTCATCAAGGCCTCGTACTTCGTGCATTCGCGCAAGGGCACCATCGGCGCGCTGCGCCGCGTGGTCGAGCCGCTGGGCTATCTGCTCCGCGTAACCGAATGGTGGCAGCAAATACCCGAAGGCGTGCCCGGCACCTTCTCGCTGGAAATCGGCGTGCTGCAAACCGGCATCAGTGAAGAAACCTATGAATCCCTCAGCCTGCTGATTGACGACGCCAAGCCCGTCAGCCGCCACCTGATCGGGCTGGACATCAGCCTCGAAACCCACCTCACACGCTACGTCGGCGTCGCCGTCACCGATGGCGACGAGCTCGACGTGTACCCCTGGGAAAACGCCGATATCGATGTCCTGGTGCAGCGATACATCGGCGTGAGCGACTACATCCTCGACGAAATGGACGTGTACCCACATGGTTGACGTAAACACCCAATTCGGCGGCTTCCTGACCAACCTCGGCGCCGCCAAGAACACCAACGCGAACGCCCTCGGCGAGAAGTGGAAGCTGACCCACATGCTGCTCGGCGATGCCAACGGCACCGACCCGGCTCCCAGCCCAGGGCAAACCGCGCTGGTGAATCAGGTCTACCGCGCCCAGCTCAACCAGCTGTATCCCTCGCCAGTGGATGAAAACGTGCTCATCGCCGAGCTGGTGCTGCCGCCCAACGTCGGCGGCTGGTGGATCCGCGAACTGGCGCTGGAAGATGAAGACGGCGTGTTCTCGGCAGTCGCCAAATGCCCGCCGAGCTACAAACCCCTGCTGGCCCAAGGCAGCGGCCGCAACCAGGTGGTGCGGATGCACGTCATCACCAGCGGCACGGCCAACATCCAGCTGAAGATCGACCCCAGCGTGGTGCTGGCGACGCGGGCGTATTGCGATGGGCTGATTGCAGCGCATGCTGCGGCAGCGAATCCGCACCCGCAGTACAAGATTCCCATTGCTACCGAAGAGGATGCAGCGCTCGGCGAAGATGACAAGAAGCTGATGCCTGCTTTGAGGGTATTTCAGGCGCTGCGCGCTGCTGCTGCGAATGCGACCGAAGCGCTGCGTGGATCGTTGCGGATCGCAACGCAGGCGGAGGTCGATGACGGCGAGCTGGATGACGTGGCGGTGACGCCTAAGAAATTGCGGTTTGGGGTTCGGTACAGTCTTTCTGGTAACGGCTATCTGGTTTTGCCGACTTGGCTCGGTGGAATCGTTTTCCAGTGGGGGGAGTCAGCATCAATCACGGAATCCACTGCGACAGTCATATTTCCGATTGCATTCCCTAACCAATGCTTCCAGGCGGTAGCGACTCCGAAGCGAGTGGGACCGACTGCGGGCGTTCACGCTGCTTACGCAGGCGGGTACACGGAAACGCAGATGACCATCACCTTAGACCGTGAAGGGTCGGGAACAGTCGCATCTCCAGCGGCATGGTTTGCTGTTGGAAATTAATTGAGGAATGAATATGTATTTTTCTAAATCGACTGGCGGGTTTTATCTGTCGGGCGTCCATGTCATTCCTGATGATGCTGTTGAGATTAGCAAGGATCACCACGACGCACTTATGCAAGGGCAGTCGAATGGCCGAGTGATAAGCTCAACAAGCGACGGCCTGCCCATCCTGATCGACCCGCCGCCACATATCCCCACCGCCGACGATCTTTGCACCCGCATCGACACCGCCGCCGACACCGCCCGCCGTGCAGTAGCCGGCGACCCACTACGAGCAGTCGAGTACGACCGCGCTCGCGCTGAAGCAGAGCAGTTCGCAGCAGCCAACTACCAGGGCGACGCTCCACCCATGGTCGCCGCCTGGGCCATCAACGGCCGAACCGCGCAGGATGCTGCAGACGACATCCTGCACGAAGCCGCCCAGTACACCGCCGCGCTTATCGCCCTGCGTGAAACCCGCCTAGCGGCGAAAGAGCAGGTTCGCAACCTGATGGGCGCGGGAGAGGTCGAGCAGGCGCAGCAGGTGGTCGAGCAGACCGTTGCAGCGATCGAGGCTGCGGTGGCGGGCATTGGCAATAACGCCGCTTGACCTGGACCCGAAAACCAACCCTGCCGTGGCAGGGTTTTAGCCCTTTTTACCCTTTCTCCGCTGTAACACCCCCCGCTACAGCGCGGCGCGCTCGGCATCGTCGCGCGCGCGCGTCACCCTTGAGGCTCACTGATCCGGCACACGCCCGCAGGAGCCTCCCGCATGTCGACCGAATACCATCACGGCGTCCGCGTCCTCGAAATCAACGAGGGCACGCGCCCCATTCGCACCGTTTCCACCGCCGTGGTGGGCATGGTCTGCACCAGCAGCGATGCTGACGCGGACAAATTCCCGCTGAACAAACCCGTACTGCTCACCGACGTGCTCACCGCCTCCGGTTCCGCCGGCGAGCAGGGCACCCTGGCGCGCAGCCTGGATGCCATCGCCGACCAGGCGTCACCCGTCACCGTTGTGGTGCGGGTGGAAGAGGGCGCAGACGAGGCAGAAACCACCTCCAACATCATCGGTGGCGTCACCGCTGGCGGGCAGTACACCGGCATGAAGGCCCTGCTGGCCGCCGAGGCGCAGCTGGGCGTCAAGCCGCGCATCCTCGGCGTGCCGGGGCTGGATTCGCTGCCTGTCACCACCGAGCTGGTGGCCATGGCTGAAAAGCTGCGCGCCTTTGCCTATGCCAACGCCTACGGCTGCGAAACGGTGAGCGATGCCATTGCCTACCGCGATGGCTTTGGCGCCCGCGAGCTGATGCTGATCTGGCCGGACTTCGTCAACTGGGACACCACCACCAACGCCAACGCACCGGCCAGCGCCGTCGCCCGTGCCCTGGGCCTGCGCGCAAAGCTGGACCAGCAAGTCGGCTGGCACAAGACGCTGTCCAACGTGCCGGTCAACGGCGTGTCCGGGCTCAGCCGCGATATCTACTGGGACCTGCAAAACCCCGCCACCGATGCCGGCCTGCTCAACGCAGCCGAGGTCACCACGCTGATCCGTCGCGAAGGCTTCCGCTTCTGGGGCTCGCGCACCTGCAGCGCCGACCCGCTGTTTGCCTTCGAGAACTACACCCGCACCGCGCACGTACTGGCCGACACCATGGCCGACGCGCACTTCTGGGCCGTGGACAAACCCATGCACGCGAGCCTGGTGCGCGACATCGTCGAGGGCATCAATGCCAAGTTCCGCGAGCTGATCCGCGGCGGCTACCTGATCGGCGGCGAGTGCTGGTTCGATGAAGCGGCCAACGACAAGGACACCCTCAAGGCCGGCAAGCTCTTCCTGGACTACGACTACACCCCCGTGCCGCCGCTGGAAGATCTGATGCTGCGCCAGCGCATCACCGACCGCTACCTCGTCGACTTCGCCGCCGGCATCAAAGCCTGACCCCACACAACCCGCGCGGCCTCGCCGCGCCGTAGGAGAGCGCCGCCATGGCCCTGCCCAAAAAGCTCAAGAACATGAACCTGTTCAACGATGGCGAAAGCTACGTTGGCCAGTGCAAGTCCGTCACCCTGCCAACCCTCACCCGCAAGCTGGAAAGCTTCCGGGGTGCAGGCATGGACGGCCCGGTAAAAGTCGACCTAGGCCACGGTGACGACGGCATCCAGCTCGAATGGACCCTCGGCGGCTGGGATCTGACCGCCCTGCGCCAGTTCGGCGCCGTACAGGCCGATGGCGTGATGCTGCGCTGGGCCGGTGCCGTACAGCGTGACGACACCGGCGAAGTCTCCGCCGTTGAGGTGGTTGCCCGTGGTCGGCATGAAGAAATCGACTTCGGCGATGCCGAGTCCGGCGAAGACACCGAGCATTCGTTCACCACCACCTGCAGCTACTACAAGCTCAGCGTGGACGGCAACGTCGAGATTGAAATCGACCTGCTCAACTTCGTATTCGTCGTCAACGGCGAAGACCGCCTGGCTGAGCACCGCGCCGCCATCGGCCTGTAATGCCCTGGTACCCACCCATGCCGCGCCTGCCAGGCGCGGTTGATCGCACATCAAGGAGCCACCCCATGAGCAAGCCCACCTACAGCGAACCCCTCGTCCTGGAACAACCGATCCCGCGCGGCGAGAAGAACAGCATCACCGAGATCACCCTGCGCAAACCCGCCGCTGGCGAGCTGCGTGGCCTCAAGCTGGCCGATCTGATCAACGGTGACGTCAACGCCACCATTCGCCTGGTGCCGCGCATCAGCCAGCCGACCCTCACCGAGCAGGAAGTCGCCGCCCTGGACGTCGCCGACCTGCTGGGCTGCGCGGATACCATTGCCGGTTTTTTGCAGAAAACGACCGTCTACCTCGAAGCGTAGATGACGTCATGGCCGACATCGCACTGGTTTTCCATTGGTCGCCGGAGCAGATGAACGCCATGCCCCTGGATGAACTGATGGACTGGCGCGAGCGCGCCATCGAACGATGGGAGCGCACGCATGGCGCGTGATCTAAGCCTCAAGGTCAATCTCCAGGCGCTGGACAACGCCACCAAGCCGCTGCGCGCAATTGCCGGCGGTGCGGTGGGCTTGGGCCGTGCGCTCAAGGACACCCGTGGCGAACTCAAGGGCCTGCAGGCCCTGCAGAAGGACGTCACCAGCTTTCGCAACCTCAAGGGCGCGTCGGAGCAAACCGGCGCGGCCATGCAGGCCAACCGCGAGCGCGTCAAGGCGCTGTCCCGCGAAATGGCCAACACCGCCACCCCCACCAAGGCGCTCACCCGCGAGTTCCAGGGCGCAGTCCGCCAGGGTCACAACCTCAAGCAGACCCACGCTCAACAGCAGCGCGAGCTCCAGGGCCTGCGCAGCAAGCTGGGCGAGGCGGGTATCAGCACCCGCAGCCTCGGCCAGCATGAGCGCGACCTGCGCAGCAAGATCACCGCGACCAACCAGGCGCTGACCCAGCAGGAAAACCGCCTCAAAAAGGTCACCGCCCAGCAGAAGAGCCTCGGGCGGGCCAAAGAGCAGTACGAACGCACCCAGCAGCTGGCCGGCAGCATGGCCGCCACCGGCGCCGGTGGGCTGGCAGCAGGCAGCGGCATTCTCTATGCCGGCGCGAAACTGATGGCGCCCGGCGTGCAGTTCGACGCCGACATGAGCAAGGTGCAGGCGCTCACGCGACTGAACAAGGACGATGGCCAGCTGGCGGCTATGCGCGCCCAAGCACGGCAGCTCGGCGCGGACACCATGTTCAGCGCCACCGATGCGGCCCAGGGGCAGGGCTTTTTGGCCATGGCGGGGTTTGACCCGCAATCGATCCTCGACGCCATGCCCGGCATGCTGGATCTGGCAAAGGCCGGCGACAGCGGCCTGGCGGAAACGGCGGACATCGCCTCCAACATCCTCACCGGCTTCAACCTCAAGGCCTCCGAAACCGGGCGCCTGGGTGATGTGCTGGTGGGCGCTTTCACCCGCTCCAACACAAGCCTGCAGATGCTCGGTGAAACGATGAAGTACGCCGGCCCCGTTGCCTCAAGCGTGGGCCAGGACATCGAGACCGTCGCCGCCATGGCCGGCAAGCTGGGTGATGCCGGTATTCAGGGCAGCATGGGCGGCACGGCTCTGCGCTCAATCCTCAACCGCCTGTCCGCGCCGCCGGCAGCAGCGGCTAAGGCTCTGGACAAGCTTGGCGTTAGCGCCAAGGACGCGCAGGGCAATATGCGCGACATGCCCAGCGTGCTGCAGGAGATCTACGAAAAGACCAAGAACATGGGCAACGCCGAGCGCGCTGGGCTGCTCAAGGGCATTGCCGGCGAGGAAGCGGTGGCCGGCATGCAGGTGCTGGTCGCTCAAGCGGGCAGTGGCGCATTGCAGGAATTCATCGGCACCCTGCGTGAGACCCAGGGCGAGGCGCAGCGCACTGCCAAGGTCATGGGTGACAACCTGGTCGGCGACCTCGATGAGCTGTCATCCGCCTGGGAAGACCTGGGCATTCAGCTGCAGGAGCAACAGAACGGCCCGCTGCGCGAAGTAACCCAATCGCTCGCCAATGTGGTTGGCAGCGTGAAGAGCTGGATCGTCGAGAACCCCAAACTGGCCGCCAACATCGTCAAAACCGCCGCCGGCGTCGGCCTGCTGATGGCCGGCATGGGCGGGTTGACCCTGGCGATTGCCAGCATCCTCGGCCCGTTCGCGATGGTGCGCTACGGCATGATGCTGTTCGGCATCCAGGGCGGCGGCCTGGCCACCACCCTGTTCAATCTGGGCAAGACGGCATTGCCGCTGGTGGGCAAGGGCATCCTGTTTATCGGGCGCGCGCTGGCAGCCAACCCCATCGGGCTGGCCATCACCGCGATTGCCGCCGGCGCCTACCTGATCTACCGCAACTGGGAGCCCATCAAAACCTTCTTCCTCGGCCTCTGGTCGGAGATCCAGCAGGGCGTCAGCGGTGGCCTGGCGGGCATCGGCGCGTTGCTGCTCAACTTCAGCCCGCTGGGCATGCTCTACCGCGCCTTTGCCGGCGTGATGAGCTACTTCGGCGTGGACCTGCCGAGCAAGTTCAGCGAGTTCGGCAGCAACATGATCCAGGGCCTGATCAACGGCTTTACCAACATGTTCCCCAACCTGACCGCTGCCATCAGCGGCGCGGCAACCAGCGTGATCAGCACGTTCAAGGGCATGCTCGGCATCCATTCGCCGTCCCGTGTGTTCGCCGGCCTCGGTGGCGACACCATGGCGGGGCTGGAGCAGGGCCTGGCCGGCGGTGAGAGCGGCCCGCTGTCGCAGCTGACCAGCACCGCCAAGCGGCTGACGGCGGCCGGTGCGGTCGGGCTGAGCATGGCCGCCGGGGCAATGCCAGCGGCAGCGGCAGTGGAGTACGACACCCGCGCACCGCTTGCTGCGGCTGCCAGCAGTGGCGGGGCAGGCGGCATCACCATCGGCGGCGACACCATCACCATCATCGTGCAGGGCGGGCAGGGGCAGGACGTGGCGCAGCAGATCAAGCGCGCCCTCGAAGAGCATGAGCGCGGCAAGCTCACCCGTGCCCGTTCCGCGCTGTACGACCAGGACTAGGAGCACCACCCATGATGATGGCCCTCGGCATGTTCGTTTTCAGTCTGGAAACGCTCGCCTATCAGGAATTCCAGCGACAAACCGATTGGCGCCACGGCAGCACTTCGCGCATCGGCACCAACCCGGCGCGCCAGTACTTGGGGCGGGGTGACGACAGCATCACCCTGCCGGGCGTGCTGCTGCCGGCGCTGGCAGGCGCGCAGATCAGCCTCGACACGCTGCGTTTTATGGCAGACACGGGCAAGGCGTGGCCACTGGTGGAAGGCACCGGCAAGATTTACGGCACCTGGGTGATCGAGAGCCTGAGCGAAACCCGCACGCTGTTCTTCCGTGATGGCCAGGCGCGGCGCATCGAGTTCACCCTCAAACTGGTGCGCATCGATGACGGGCGCGTGGACATGCTCGGCAGCGCCATCAGCGCCGGCGGCAACATCCTGCGAGGGCTGCTGCGGTGATCGACTCACTCATCACCCAGGGCAAAGGCCTACTCGGCGCTGCCGTTGGCCAAGCCCAGGGCTACGCCCAGCAGGCGGCAGACGCCTACCGCGAGGCCACCGCTTACCCAAGCCCCATCTGCCGGGTAATGGTCAACGGAAGAGATATCACCGAAGCGATCGAGAAGCGCCTGATCAGCATCGAGCTCACTGACAACCGGGGCATGGAGGCCGACCAACTCACAATCACCCTAAGCGACCACGACGGCCTGCTGGCCATACCGCCGCGCGGCGCCACCGTTAGCCTCTGGCTCGGCTGGAGCGACACCGGCCTGGTTGAAAAGGGCAGCTACACGGTGGATGAAACCGAGCACAGCGGCGCGCCGGACGTGCTCAGCATCCGCGCCCGCAGCGCCGACCTGCGCGAAGGGCTGAAGAACAAGCGGGAGCGCTCCTGGACGGGGCAAACCATCGGCACCATCGTGTTCCAGATCGCCGCTGCCTACGGCCTGAGCCCGGTGATCAGCGCCGCGCTGGAAACCATCGAGCTGGTCCAGATTGATCAGGCCAACGAATCCGACGCCAACCTGCTCAGCCGCCTCGGCCAGCAGTTCGACGCCATTGCCAGCATCAAGTCCGGCAATCTGCTGTTTATGCCGGCGGGCAAAAGCGTGACCGCCAGCGGCCTGGCGCTGCCACATATCACCCTGACCCGTGCCGATGGCGACCAGCACCGCTACCTGCAGGCCGACCGCGACAGCTACAGCGGCGTGCGCGCCTACTACTACGAGCTGGAAAGTGCAGAGAAGAAAGAGGCCATCGCCGGCGCCGGCGACAACCTCAAGGAGCTGCGTCACAGCTACACCGACCGCGAGTCCGCTGCGCGTGCAGCCCGCGCTGAATGGAGCCGCCTGCAGCGCGGTACCGCCACGCTCAGCTACCAGCTGGCCAAGGGCCGCCCGGAGCTGACGCCGGAACTCACCTACAGCCTCACCGGCATCAAGGCCGAAATCGCCGCCGTGGTCTGGGTGGGCGCCAACGTGCGCCATTCATTCACCCCGGACAGCTACACCACCGCCCTGGAGTTGGAATCCAAACTGCCCGACGACGAGCTGGCGGATCTGGTCGAGGGCGGCAACTACACCGGCGTGCTCGCCTGGTACCGCGACGAGAAGACCGGCAAGCAAAACAAGCTCACCGAGGGCGACCAGGCCAACCCCAAGCGCCTGGTCCATCTGTATGCCGAGAAATCCAGCGCAGTACGCGCCGTGGAGCGTGAATGGAAACGGATACAACAAGCCAGCGCCTGACCGAACCCGAGCCGCCAACAGAGCCCGCCCGCTCCGCCTGGGAACTGATCGATGAAGAGTGGGCAGAGCAGGGCGACGCACCCATGTGCATGTAAAGAAAAACCCGGCCACGCGCCGGGTTTTTAGTATTCGCCTCCTACTCCGGTACTTGCTCCAACGCATCGAGCAGACGCAGCAGGTGCTGCTGGTCTCGGGGGGAGAGCAGCCGGAACAGGCGAAGCACCTCCCGTTCCTGGTCTGTGGTGGGGGCGGTGGGTAGGTTGGCGTTACTGCTCATTGAGTCACTCCTGTGGATACGAAAAGTGACCGTACCCGGAGAACCCAGATGCCTCAGCGACTACGCGTGCCGGTGATGACGTAGATCAAGTCGGCATCAGTGCGAGCCGCCACAGCCTGCAAATAGTCGATAGGGATCACCGAGGTGCCGTTCTCGAATCGTTTTTGCTGGTAGTCGGTGATGCCTGCAAGGTGGGCGAGTTCGTGCGGCTCCAGGCGCAGGCGCTCGCGCTCTTCGGTAAGGCGGGCGCCGAACTGGGCGGGGAGGTCGAGCGGGGTTTGTGCTGACATGGCTTGCCTTCCTGGTGGACTGGATTATTTCTTCTGATAGCTCTTGTTGCCGCTGGCCGTGAGGCAGTACTGGCCGCCGCGTGGGCCTGTGCATAGCTTGCCGCTGCCGCAGGGGCATTCGCTGCTGGCATTACCGACCGAGCGTAGCGGGGCGGATCTGCCACCGTTGCGCTCGGCGCTGCAGTTGCGTTTGCTGCCGCTGATCGAACCGTCGTTACAGACGAATACCGGACCGTCACAGCGGGCGACGCCGCCCTTTTTGCCTGAGCATGGGTAGTTAGCGGCATAGCTGGGCAGTGCCAGCCCGAAGGCCAGCACCAGAAGCGCGAACAGGCGCATCAGTTGAGGCGTGTACGGATCAGAATGAACGGGCCGGTTTTGTCTGCAGCCAGCTCGCCGAGCTTGTTGCATTCGACTTCGCCACCCTCGAATACATAGCCTTGGTGAGCGTGCCGGTTGAGCACCTTCACTTCGCTAACACCAGACCAGCTGTCGGGGTTCATCCAGAGTGAGCCGCATACGCCGTCGCGCAGGACTGCCATATAGATCTGATCGGTCACCCGGTCTTGGGGCGTTACAACCGTGAGCACGCCGCTGTCCAGCGTGACGGTCTGTGGAGCCCAGGCGCCAAGGTTGCGCGTGATTACTTCGGGCGCCGGCGCAGCCAATGCGCTCGCCGAAACAAGTGATAAAGCCAAAAGTCCCTTACGCATCCTTTCCCCCTCATTCCTTCAACCTGTAGTTCGCCAACGCCTCGGTTACCCGGTTTACCGACTCTCTGTTTTCCGGGCTCATGACGCGGTAGCGCTGAACCAGCTGCGTTTCTTCTACTGAGAAACTTTCCGCTGCGGTGGGTGTGCGCTGGCCAGTGAGCAGGTACAGCACGTCAACGCCTGCCTCGGCTACAGCGACGAGGTAGTCGGCATCTGGGCTGCGCTCGCCTTTCTCATAGTTGAACTGGGTCGTTTTTGACACGCCCGCCATCGCTGCGAAATCGCCTTGATTCAGGCCCAGGCGCGCACGCTCTTCCCTCAGTCTCTCGCCGATATTCAACAAAACGACTCCAAAAAGCGTTGACAGTTCAACATGCGTTGAATAACCTGTACTCGTCATCACACGAAACCACACGAAGTTGAACTATGCCGAACGGATACCCAAGCGAGCAAGCGCGCACCGCCGCCCGAAATCGCCTTAGCCAGCTCGGCCTGTCCGCCAAGGAATGGGCCGAGCAGAACAATCTCAGCTCCTCGACCGTGTACGCCGTACTCAACGGCCAGAAGAAATGTCTGCGCGGTGAAGCCCACCGAGCCGCCGTACTGCTCGGCATAAAAGAAGGTGTGGTTGCCGAGGTGCCGGACGAATACGGCCGCCGCGCGACTGACATCGGCGCTGTGATTCCACAGTAATGGCACCGGCCCAAGCGAGAAACCAGAACATGAAGCGCCCAATTCTAGAAACCCGCCGCCAGATGATGAGTGCCGTAGTCGCTGCCTACCCAGGCGGGCGCGAGTGTGCGGCGGCGCGCCTGGGGCTGGACCTCAAGCGTTTCGATAACCAGCTGTATGAGAACGCCGGCTGCCGCCCACTAACTGACGAGCAGATCCAGCTGCTGGAGCAGCAGGCTGGCACCACGCACTTTCCAGACTATGTCGCTGCAATGTACGGCGGCGTGTTCGTACCGGATGCCAACCCGGTAGACCTGGACAACGTGGAGCTCTACCAGCGCTCAGTCCGCACTTCTGTTCTGCGCGGCACCGTGGACCAGCTGCTGCAGGAGGCGCTGAGCGACGGCGAGATTGACGATACCGAGCGCAACCTGCTGCTGGCGGCGCACCGGCGCCATGTGGCGGCGCGGCATTCGGAGATTAACGCGGTGATCCTGCTGCACCTGGCGCAAAAGCCTGGGCAGAACTGAACAACATTTACCGGCCTAGGCCGGAGCCGCGACTGGCGGCAGGGGAGGATGAAGTGAGCGTTGCCCATAACGGTGGTTACAAGTGTTTATGCCCGGCCTGCGGCGAGCGCATGCGGATTCGCAACAGCGTGGCGCAAACGCCGGTGTTCAAGACCATGTACGCGCAGTGCACCTCGTTGGCCTGCGGGGCGACCTATACCGGCGCGCTGAGCTGGGACTTCGCCCTGAGCCCCTCCGGCCTGGACAGCCCCCGTATTTCGCTGCCGCTGGCCCCGTCAGTGCTGCGCATGCAGGCGCTGCGGGACAGCCGCCCGAAAACCGATCAACTCGACATGCTGGACCAAATGGAAGCGGAGGTAGCAAACGCATGAACAGCATCACTCAGAACGGCGACGCCCAGGAGTACCGCAGCAGCATGCAGCTGGCGGCACGCCATTTCCTTCAACGCCACCAGGGCGAGCACCTGCTCGACGATGGCCACCTGTACGACCGCACCGTGAGCTACCTGGTCAACTCGCTGGAGGTGCCGGCGTTCATGGCGGACCGCCTGGCGTATCTGGCCATGAGCGAGCTGGATTGCCTCAAGCGCCCTGTGATCGGTATCGACTACGGCACAGGCGGTGACGAAGCGCGCGTGACGCTGATCGATTTTTTTTCGGGCGAGGCGGTATTAATCCCCCTGCGCCATTTGCCGGCGAGGCTTCAGCCGCCCGCGGCGCACCTGGCTGCAGCAGCCGTTAACTGATCACCCCTTGAATTTACCCATTTCCATGCCCGCCTTTGCGCGGGTAGGGGAAAGTTGCGCCCGAACGGTGGCCCCATGAGCACGAATCTTTCCATTGAAATACAGCTGAATGCGCAACAGGCCGACGCCTACCTGCGCTGGCTGACCAGCCAGTATGAGCTGCTGATGGCAGCCTGCTGGTACGACGACAAGTACCGCTACACGCCCCAGGGCATGCGTGGCCGCCGCATCCTTGACGACCACCCGCACATCGCCGGGCTGAATCGCACCATGCGGGTGCTGGTGAAAGAGCTGAAGCAGCAGGAGGTGCAGGCATGAGCATCCATCCTGCAATGCCGGCCTGTGAGGCGCTGGCGGCTGCCGAGGCGCGCTATTTGTTCAGCGGGATGCTCCAGGATTTGCTCAGCGCGAAAGAGAGCGCAGACAAACAAACGTCAGCATGCTGGATTGGCGGCTACCTCGGTGGGCTGATGGAGTGCCAGGTCATCACTGCCGCCGAGTACACGGTTATGCGCGATGAAATATCAAACTTCGTCTGGGGGCCGCGCCCATGAAAGACATGGACCGCCAGATCCGCGAGGAAGTGCTGCGCCGTTTCGAGGCTGACTTTGGCCTCAAGCGCCGCGCCGGTACCGACTACATGCGCGGCGGCACCTGCCCCAGCTGCGGCAAGCGCGAGCTGTATTCACGCTACGACCAGCCGTGGTTCATCAAATGTGGCCGCGAGAGCAAGTGCGGCGAGCAGTGGCACGTAAAAGAGCTGTTCGATGACCTGTTCGACGACTGGAGCAAGCGCGCCCCGGCCACCGAGAAGGACCCGACCGCCACAGCCAAGGGTTACCTGCAGGCCGCACGCGGTTTTCACCTGGAGCTGATCGATGGCTGGTACACCCAGGAGAACTACTGGAGCCGCGAGCTGGGCATCGGCTCGGCCACGGTGCGCTTTGCGCTGGAGCAGGGCGGCTACTGGGAGCGGCTGATCGATCGCCCGCATCGCTTCGGCAAGCAGAAGGCGCGCTTCGCGCCCGGCCAGAGCATGCGCGGCCACTGGTGGTGCCCGCCGTGTGTGGATCTGCTGGAGGTCCAGGAGCTGTGGATTACTGAGGGCATCTTCGACGCCATCAGCCTGCTGCATCACGACATTGCCGCCGTGTCGGCCATGAGCAGCAACGCCTTCCCGGCGGAATCGCTCAAGGCGCTGGCCAAGGCCCGCACCGAAGCCGGGGCCAAGCTGCCGCGCCTGGTCTGGGCGCTGGACAACGAGCCGGGCGCGCATCGCTACACCCGCCGCTGGGTCAAGCAGGCCCGCGAGCTGGGCTTTGTGTGCGAAGCCGCACAGATCCCGCAGCGCGACCGCAAAGCGGATTGGAACGATCTGCACCAGCGCTGGATGTTCCTCGACGAGGACAAGCGCGCCGAGCAGGTCGAGGCCGACCTGAAAGAGGCCCGTTACCAGGGTGCGCTGCTGATCGCCGAGAGCGCGGTGGAGAAGGCCACGCTGATGTACGAATGGCGTGAGCGGCACGAATTTCATTTCGGCTTCGGCAACCGTATGTACTGGTTCAAGCTCGATCTGGAGAAATTCAACAAGGCCAAGCAGGCCCTGGAGGACAGCGAGCACAACGACGACAAGCTGCTGAATGATCGGCAGATGGTCGAGAAGGCCCTGCGCCAGAGCGGCTGCGTGGTGGAAATCGCCAACTGCTACCCGCGTGCGCTGTATTTCCAGCGCAACGAGGTGACGGACGAGTCCTGGTACTACTTCCGCGTGGACTTCCCGCACGACGAACCCACGGTGCGCAACACCTTCACCGGTGGCCAGGTGGCGGCCGCCAGCGAGTTCAAGAAGCGCCTGCTGGGCATGGCCGCCGGCGCGGTGTTCACCGGTACCGGCACGCAGCTGGACAAGATCATGAAGGACCAGCTGTTCGGCCTGAAAACCGTCAAGACCATCGACTACATCGGCTACAGCAAGGAGCACGGCTGCTATGTGTTCGGCGACCTGGCCGTGCGCGGCGGCGTGGTGGAGAAGGCCAACGCCGAGGATTACTTCGAATTCAAGCAGCTGCGCCTGAAGACCCTGCAGAAGTCGATCCGCCTGGAAATCGCCCGTACCGACGAGGGCTACCGCGCCGAGTGGGTAGACTGGCTGTGGACCTGTTTCGGCACGCAGGGCATCGTCGCGCTGGCCTACTGGTTCGGCTCGCTGTTCGCTGAGCAGATTCGTGCGGAGTACCAGTCCTTTCCGTTTCTGGAAGTGACGGGCGAGGCCGGCGCGGGAAAGACGACGCTGCTGATGTTCCTGTGGAAGCTGTTCGGCCGCCCGGAAGAAGAGGGCAAAGACCCGTCGAAAATGTCCAAGGCCGGCCTGCGCCGCTGGATGGGGCAGGTGTCCGGCATGCCGCTGGTACTGCTGGAGGCCGACCGCAGCGACAACGACCGTGGGACGGTCAAATCCTATGACTGGGACGAACTGAAACCGTTGTACAACGGTGGCACCCTGGGCGTGACCGGTGTGAAGACTGCCGGCAACGAAACCTACGAGCCGCCGTTTCGCGGCGCCATCGTCATCAGCCAGAACGCTACGGTAGTAGCGCATGAGGCGATCCTCACCCGTATCGTCAAGCTGCACTTCGTGCGGCCCCAGGTCACCAGCCAGAGCCGCGCCGCAGCGGACAACCTCAATCACCTGGGCGCGATGGACGTAAGCCATTTCCTGCTGATGGCCACCCGCGCGGAGGCCAAGGTACTGGAAACCTTCCGGGCCCAGGTGAAGGTGCATGAGCAGGCGTTACGCGAGCTGAAAGATATTCGCATCGAGCGGATCATCAAGTGCCATTCCCAACTGCAAGCGTTAGTCGACGCGCTGCGCCTAGTAGTACCGCTGACCGACCACCAGCACGCCGCTGCTCAGCGCGAGCTCACCGCCATGGCCCTGGTGCGCCAGCACGCTGTCAACGCCGACCCGAGCGAAGTGGCCGAGTTCTGGGAGGTGTTCGATTACCTGCAGTCGCTCAGCGATGACGCCGTGGTCGACCACAGCAAAAACCCCGACCTGATCGCCATCAACCTCAACGAATTCTGCGAGCGCGCCGCCGAGCACAAACAGCGCCTGGCCGACATCGGCACGCTGCGCAACCTGCTGCCCAACAGCCGCAGCCGCAAGTTCATCGAGAAAAACAAATCCGTCGACAGCGCCGTGCGCGCTGCCTTCAACCAGCGCAACCCCATGTCCAGCCGCTGCACAACCGTGAAGTGCTGGACCTTCCAAAACCCCGACGCCAAGCGCGGCAACGCTTGAGCGGGCTGTAACACCCAACCTAAGGAGAAGCACCATGCAAATGTTCGAACTGAAAATCGGAGTAACTGAGCGGGGCTTTCCGCGTATTGAGTTCAAGGACTTGTACAACGAATCCTGCAGCCTCCAGCTCAGCAGCCTGGCTGAGCAACGTGCCATCTGGTTCGGCATCGACAACCCACGCCCCCGTGTCCTCGGCAAGAACGGCTGGACCGACGTCGAGCTGCCCGAGGGAGCTGTCATCCCCAGCCGTATGCACTTATCGCTCGACCAGGCGCAAGCGCTGATGAAGTACCTGCACGCCTTCGTCGAAACCGGCGACATCCTCGGCAAACCGCAACCGGTCAGCCCAGGCGGGCAGCAGCTCTATGCCGAAATCAAGAAATCCAGCAAATACGCCAGCCAGGCCGATTGGGCCAAGCGCGAGGGCTGGCCGTACCCGTTCCCTGTGCGCATTGCCTCAGACGGAGGTGGCGAATACGTGGTGAAAGGAGGTCCCGGCGGCCAGTACCGCCTGGCCGACGTGAACCTGTACGTGATCGAAAACGGGCAGAAACTCCGCGTTCGCTGACCGCCGGCGGCAACCGGAACCGACCTCAAGGAGAAGCACCATGCACTACGACGATGACGAACCCAGCCCCAGCCTGCGCGAACGCCTGGCCATGACCGGCTGGGTCGGCACCGGCCTGGCCGGCCTGCTGACCGCAGCCAACCACCTGCCGGACTTGTTCCTGCTGATCGCACGCTGAAAACAAAACGGCCCCGGTGAGCGGCAACTCACCAGGGCCTGACCAACCTCAAGGAGAAGCACCATGCAAGTGAATCAACCGAAGGAGGGCGGGGCGCAGCATAACCCAGCCGCCAGCTATCAACCTGTGACCATCACCGCCGTGCCCGAGAAGCTCTGCCGCAAATGCGGCGAGTGCTGGCCCGCCGATACTGAGTTTTTCTTTCGCCAAGCGTCCTGTCCGGACGGCCTCGGAACCATGTGCAAGGCCTGCTACGCAGAGACGCCGAGCATGATCAAACGCAACGCCGGTAAGAAGAAATTGAACCAGGTCAGTTCGCCCTGGGAGACGCTGTTCGCCGATGCGCAGGAGGTGCAGCATGCCCGTTGAAATCCGCACCCGCTTCACCACCGGGACATACGTGGCCACCGTGCGCGGCGAGAAGCGCACCGCCAGCAACACCATGGGCGCCCGCTGGGCCGCCGAAGCCTTGGCGCGCAAGCTGGGCCTGGACCCAACCCTGCTACGCGAAACCCAACGCGACCTGCTGCGCAGTGGGGTGGAGTTGTTTGTGCATCCGGAAACGGTGGCTGCAAAGGAGGTTCCCCGATGAATCTGCTCCGCTATCTGACCAATCCGGAAGGCATCACCACCGCCGAGCTGGCCGTGCGCACCGGCGCGTCGGTTGTCCAGGTCCGCGCCGAACTGGTCGCCCTGGAGGCGGCAGGCAGTGCTGTGCGAGAGCGCGGGACTGTCGGCCAGGCGCATCGCTGGTGGCGAATGGGCGCAAGGCCGCTGAGCAAGCTCGACGTGCTGCTGGCCCTGGTGCTGGCCGCGCGCGAGCACAGCGGAGCAAAACGCCTGCGCGGGGTGTTCGATCGGCTGGCCCGGCGCTCGAAGGACCCGGCGGTGAGCCTGATCCTGCAGCAGGCGCGGCGGAGCCGTTCGCCGCACCAGGTCGCCGAGCTGGCGCTGCACTTTTACGCTGAGGAGGCGTGATTTGGCTGAAGACGTTAGCCGGCACATGCTCGAATGCGAAGCCCGCACCTGGCTGCGCAACGGCTATAACACGCCGGCGCGCATTCAGGAGCTCACTCTGCTGATCAGCAAGAAGCGCGGCCTGGATGGCGCCGCGCGCCTGGTTGAGGAAATGCGCCGGCAGTGGCGGCGGCGTTCGGAGTGGCTCACCTAGAAAATACCACCATCAATTCGAGGCCCGGCGACGGGCCTTTTTCTATTGTTGCTGGCGGGGCGGCTGTACGGTGCCGGCGTCAGCAACGGCGTGGGGACGCATATGGCAGATGGAGTTGAGGTTCGCGGCAAGGCCGTCCGGGTCTACTTTCGGTTTGAGGGCAAGCTCTGCAAGGAGCCATTTCCGGGCGAGCCAACGCCCGGCACGATAGAGCGGGCCACGCGGCAGGCGGCGATCATCCGGCATGAAATCAAGGCCGGCACGTTCGTCTATGCGCGCTGGTTTCCTGATTCAGCCAGGGTGAAATCCGGGACGTATGCGCACTGGCTCGATCTGTTCCTGGACATCAAGCGCAACGAGCTGGCGCCGTCGGCGATCCGCAGCCATGAGAGCCGCATCAAGAACCACATCCGGCCGCAGTGGGGCGAGCGGCAGGTCGAGAGCATCACTTACCTGGAGATGCAGGCCTGGGTGCAGAAGGTGCTGATGCCGAAGCTGCACAGCAAGACGGTGCGCGAGATCGTCGCGCTGACCCGGCAGGTATTCCAGCTGTACCGCACCAAGAACCAGGCAGCGTATGACCCGACCGAGGGCATCATCATCCGCCAACCTGATGCGGAAGACCCTGATCCGTTCACGCGCGAGGAGATTGAAGCCATCCTCAGCGCGGAGTCGCCCGACCGGGCGCAGGAGCTGAACCTGATCAAGTTCATGATCTGGTCCGGGCCTCGTGTGTCTGAGGCGATAGCGCTGGCCTGGGAGGATGTAGACCTCGAAACGGGTGAGGTGACATTCAAGCGGGCGAGGGTGCGCAGCGCTTACAAGGTGACCAAGACCCGGCGCTCGACGCGCAAGCTGCGGCTGCTCAAACCTGCCCTGGAAGCATTGCGCGACCAGAAGGAGCGGACGAAGGATCTGCCGCCGGTGGAGATCCTGGTCACCGACCGCGACAACCGGACCAAGCGCAAGCAGCTGGTGCGCTTCGTGTTCCACAACTCGCACACTAACGCGGCCTATTCGACCTCTGACAATCTGCGCAATGGCTGGTGGCTGCAGCACCTGAAGCGTGCCGGCGTGCGCCACCGAGGCCCGAACCATTGCCGGCACACCTTCGCCAGCCAGATGCTGACCAGCTGCGCAGTACCGATCGACTGGATCGCCGCGCAGATGGGCCACACCTCGACCGAGATGATCCTTCGGCACTACGGGCGCTGGATCAGCCAGGACGCCACCGACATGACCAGCATCATCGAGCAGCGCCTCGGCCTGTAACCCTCCGATCCCAGCCAAACCACGCTGCAGGGCCTGATTTCAGCGGCCTGCAGCGCTCTGCCAGTTCCCATATCGTTCCCAAATCGTTCCCAAAAACATAATCTGCGGCGGCGAGGCCAGCTTCTATGCGTTATCCAGCGGGGTGGGCGGTGATTTCGAATCTCACCTCCTCCGCCATATCGCAAACGAAGGCCCCGTATTACGGGGCCTTCGTCGTTTCTGCAGAATGAAATTGCTTTAAACAGGGTCCCAGTAGATCAGACTTACCTTCCTCCACACTTCAGGCAGGCGTATCGATGTCCGCTGTGAAAACCTCTGCAAGGGACACCCCCTTTATCCTCTCGCTGGTGGTTTTCAGTTTCATTTCGTTCATATCCATTGGCATCCCCCTGGCTTCGCTTCCGGGGTATATCCACGAAAGCCTTGGTTTTAGCACCGTGGTGGCGGGGGCGGTGATCGGAGTGCAGTACCTGATTACGCTGTTCTGTCGTCCGCTGGCGGGGCGTTTGGTGGATGAGCGGGGCGCGCGGAAGGCTTTGCTGGTCGGTATGACATGTGGTCTGTTCAGCGGCGTGCTGCTATTGGCTGCGGTCCTATTAGAACCCTGGCCGTCGCTCAGTCTCGGGGTGATGCTGGCGAGTCGTCTGGTTCTTGGTTGCGCTCAGAGCCTGATCGGGATTTCGGCCATCAGCTGGGGAATTTCCCGGCTTGGCCCGCAGAGCACCGCGCAAATGATTTCCTGGAATGGTATCGCAGCCTACGGTGGCGTCGGGATTGGCGCGCCGTTGGGCGTATTCATGGCTCAAACCCTGGGGATGTGGAGCCTGGGCGCCGTAACTATGCTGCTGGCAACAACGGGGCTTGCACTGGCCTGGCGCCGCGGTGAAGCGCCGCTCAATCCCGGCGAGCGATTGCCCTTCGGCAAGGTGTTGTGGAACGTCGCGCCACCCGGTTTCAGCCTGGCGTTCGCAACAGTCGGTTACGGAACCCTGACCGCCTTTATCGCGCTGTATTACACCGCACGCGGTTGGGATGGCGCGGCCTGGTGCCTTTCGACGTTTGCTTTTGCCTTTATCGGTACACGCCTACTGAGCCGTGATCTGGTCAACCGATTGGGCGGCTATAGGGTGGCACTGGCGTGCCTGGTGGTGGAGATTCTCGGGCTGCTGTTGCTCTGGCTGGCTGAAACGCCAGGCGGAGCGCTGGCCGGGTCTGCCTTGACCGGGTGCGGTCTGTCGCTACTCTATCCGGCGTTGGGAGTAGCGGTAGTCGCCAGGGTGGGTGAGGCCAACCGCAGTTCGGGCCTCAGCGTTTTTGCCATGTTTTTCGATCTTGCCCTGGGCCTGTCAGGCTTGGTCATGGGCGTGCTGGCAAGTTGGATCGGCTTGCAGAAGGTTTTTCTTGGCGCCGCACTGGTGGCCGTCGGCAGCCTAGGTATCGTTTGGGTGCTGCGTGTGCAGGAGCGGAGGGGCGGCGTTGAACAGTGATTGCCTTGCCGAGCATTATCTCCAGCCTTCGGCATCCAGCGTAGCGCGGCGGACCAGCGCGGCAGCACTCGGACGATAACCACGTTTGCCTCTGTGGAGCAGCCTCCACACGTCGAGTGGCTGGGAGTTGGGAGCAAATTGACGGACCAGGTTTTCAAGTGTCTTGGTGCTCATGACGTCTCCTGTCGTACGGTCGAATATAGGTCTAATGCATCCCTGCACCGGCCATCCTGGCCTTCCATGCTGCAAAGATTGCCCGGTTCGAGTTACAGCCTGTTGACAGTGTCAAAATATTATTTCGGATCGCGTCGAGAGCTTACGTTCCCTTTACATCCGCTTCACACGAAGTTGACCGTGGTTGCCGTACATTTAGTCGAGGCGTCTCAGTGGCCGGTGTTTGTCGGCCATCTTGAGCAGCCACTGTATTATTGCTCGTTTGCCCGGTCTGTTCGGGCGGATCAATTACTACTGACGTCGGGAGATCATCGATCATGTTTCTTCGCAGTAATTTCCTGGCCGTTGTGGCGGGTGTCGCCCTGCTTGGGCAGGCGCTCATTGCCCAGGCCGCATTACCTGACTTCACGCCGCTGGTGGAGGACGCCTCACCGGCGGTAGTAAACATCAGTACTCGGCAGAACCAGCCGGTGCGCGGTGCTTCCGCACAAATGCCCGATCTAGAGGGCATACCTCCAATGTTCCGGGAGTTCTTCGAGCGGCGGATGCCGCAACAACCGGATCGTCGCCGCGAAGGGCAGTCGCTGGGCTCCGGCTTCATCATTTCCGATGACGGCTACATCCTGACCAACAACCATGTGGTAGCCGATGCCGATGAAATCATCGTGCGCCTGCCAGACCGCAGCGAGCTGCAGGCGACACTGGTCGGAGCCGATCCACGCAGTGACGTGGCGGTGCTGAAGATCAAAGGTGACAACTTGCCCACAGTGAAGCTGGGTAATTCGGAGAAGCTCAAGGCTGGGGAATGGGTGGTCGCCATCGGTTCGCCGTTCGGCTTTGATCATACGGTGACGGCCGGCGTGGTCAGCGCCATTGGCCGCAGCCTGCCTAACGAGAGTTACGTGCCTTTTATTCAGACTGACGTGGCGATCAATCCGGGCAACTCCGGTGGCCCACTGTTCAACTTAGCCGGTGAAGTAGTAGGAATAAATTCGCAGATATTCACCCGCTCTGGTGGTTTCATGGGGCTTTCGTTCGCGATCCCTATCGATGTTGCAATGGATGTCGCCAATCAGCTGCGTGAGGACGGCAAGGTCAGCCGTGGCTGGCTTGGCGTAGTGATTCAGGATGTGAACAAAGACTTGGCCGAATCCTTCGGACTGGAACGTCCCGCTGGAGCCTTGGTAGCGCAAGTGATGGATGGCGGGCCGGCAGCCAGGGGCGGGCTGCGGGTGGGTGACGTGATCCTGAGTATTAATGGCAAGTCCATCGACAGGTCCGGAGATCTACCGCATCAGGTTGGTACGCTGAAGCCTGATACCACGGTCAGGTTCGAAGTGATCCGCGATGGCAGCCGCAAGAATCTCAAGCTGAAGATCGGTGCTTTGCCAGATGAGGGGCAACCACTTGCTGCGGCCAGTGGCTCGGGCAAGCTCAGTGACAACCGCCTGGGTGTGACGGTGAGCGCGTTGAATGCGGAGCAAAAGCGGGCGCTTGATCTGGAGGGTGGAGTGGTCATCAGCGAAGTTGGCAACGGTCCGGCAGCAATGATCGGCCTGCGCCCGGGTGATGTAATCACTCATCTGAACAATCAGGCAATCGATTCGGTGAAGACCTTCGGTCAGGTCGTTGAAAAGCTGCCACACAATCGCTCGGTATCGATGCGGGTGTTGCGCCAGGGGCAAGCCAGTTTCATTACCTTCAGGCTGCCTAGGTAATTCGCGCCGGGGAGGGGCAGTGATCAAGTCCGGTCCGATAGCCGAAAGTACGGCTGTCGGATCGTCGTTTTCTGGACTATCCTTTATCGTGAACCTGCTGTAGAAACGCAGGGACATGGTCGTAGCAGTCAGTTCCGGAAGAAATCGGACGGGAAAGGCTGTTTTGCCGGGTGCTTTGTAACCGGCACGATGTGGTATCGGGAGAGACTGTAACGGCATAGCCGCTGACAGCGCCGAAGGAGCAACCGCCCCGGAAACTCTCAGGCAAAAGGACCGATACCGCTGTTGAACTCTGAAGAGCCGCCGGGCAATCGTCAGCCCGGCGCACCGAAGGAGCAAGCGAGTTCGCTCGTGAAAACTCTCAGGTCCAGGACAGAGGGGGCGCCTGATCCGCATATCGCGGATAGGGTTCCAATCCCTATGACGTTCTGGAGCGACACAATGAAAACAATCGCTGTCATTGGTGGTGGTATCACGGGTATCACTACGGCCTATGCGCTGGCCAAGCGCGGATTCGACGTCACCCTTTTCGAAAAGCACCGTTATGCCGCGATGGAAACCTCCTTCGCCAATGGCGGGCAGCTTTCCGCGTCGAACGCCGAGGTTTGGAACCACTGGTCGACTATCGTCAAGGGCATGAAGTGGATGCTCAAAAGCGATGCGCCACTATTGGTCAACCCCAAGCCCAGTTGGCACAAGCTTTCCTGGTTCGCCGAGTTCATTGCTTCCATCTCGCAATATCGCAATAACACCACTGAAACCGCACGCCTGGCTATCGCCGCGCGTGAGCACCTGTTTGCCTGGGCCGAGGAAGAAGGCATCGACTTCGATCTGAAGAAGGCCGGCATCCTGCATATCTACCGTGACCGGGCCAGCTTCAATCATGCTGGCGAAGTCTCCAAGCTATTGGCTGCAGGCGGCCTGCCGCGCCGCAGTGTGACGCCGGACGAGATGCGCGCCATTGAGCCGACTCTGGCAGGGCAGTATTACGGCGGCTATTACACCGAATGCGATTCCACTGGTGATATCCACCTATTTACTAATGGCCTGGCAGCCGCAGCGGTTCGCCTGGGCGTCGATTGCCGCTATGGCCAAGACGTGAAGCGCGTGTCGACTGATGACAAGCAGGCCAGCGTTACCATTGGCACCGCCAGTGGTGAGGAAACCCTGCATTTCGATGGCATGGTGATCTGCGCCGGCACGGCGAGCCGGGCACTGGCCGCACAACTGGGCGACCGAGTGAACATCTATCCGGTCAAGGGTTATTCCATCACCGTCAATCTTGCTGACGAAGCCAGCCGCGCTGCCGCGCCGACGGTGAGCCTGCTGGATGATGAAACCAAGCTGGTAACCAGCCGTCTTGGTGATCATCGCTTCCGGGTTGCGGGAACCGCCGAGTTCAATGGCTACAACCGCGACATTCGTGCCGATCGCATCCGCCCGCTAGTGGAGTGGGTGAACGAGTGCTTCCCCGGTGTCAGCACCCAGAGCGTCGTCCCATGGGCCGGATTGCGCCCGATGATGCCGAACATGATGCCCAAGGTTGGGCGCGGCAAGTCGCCTTGCGTGTTCTACAACACTGGCCACGGCCACCTTGGCTGGACCCTGAGCGCCGTCACCGCGGACATGATCGGCGATGTGGTAGGCCAGTCGCTGGGTTTGCCTGAGTCTGTAGTGGTGCCTATCTCCAACGCTCGGCAGTCATCAGCTGCTTGATAAGCAGACCGACGTGTTCTTGAAACCCCGCTGAAAGGCGGGGTTTCCGTTTGGGGACTTCTTAGCTAAAGCTGTCAGACCAGCACCTGGCGGGTGCTGGCGATCAATTGGTGCACCTGCTTTTCTACCTGGGGCGTGGTGGGCGTTTCCGGTCCACGCCCGCGAGGGCAGGGTAGGCTGGCTGTGGTTCCGAATAGGCGACAGATGAGTGGCCGCTCGTCGTAGGCTTCACAGCCCTGCGGGCCGAGGTGCACGCAATTCCAGTGCTCCAGGGCGGCGTCGTGTTCGGCGTCGCTTTTATGGGGCAGGCGCGCCATTTCTTCCGATGAAGCCGTCACCGGGCCGCAGCAGTCATGACAGCCGGACTCGCAGGCGAAGCCGGGAATCTGCCGTCTCAGCTGATCGATCTTGCGGTTGGTGCGGTCCATTGAGTGCTGTGTTCCGAGCCGTTGGGCCGGCCATGGTATCCCGTGTGGCCTGCCCTGTGGGCTTCAGTCGGGTTGTTCGACGATGTCGTTCCAGTCCGGATGCTTCTTCACATAGGCCGCGATGAACTCGCAAACCGGCACGATGCGCTTGCCCCGCTGGCGAGCGTCGTTGAGTGATTCGCGGACCAGCGTGCTGCCCATGCCTTGGCCGGCCAGGCTTTCGTCGATTTCGGTGTGAGTGAAGACTTGGCGGTCGCCTTCCTCTTGGTACTGCGCGAAGCCCAGGGCCTGGCCGTTTACTTCCAGAACGTAGCGCTGCTGATCTTCGTCGTGTCGAACCTTTGTGTCTTGATGGCTCATGGATACTGTCCTCGTGAGTGTGCAAGCGTTTCAGGTAGACCCCATCTTGCACTGAAGTACTGCTTTATCGACCGGCAAGTCGCATGGTGCTGGTCCGGCCACTGGATAGCATGGAAGAACAAGAACAAGGTTCGAGGCCCCCATGACACGCAGCGCCAGCCTTCTATCATGCGTGCGCGCGCTTTTGCTGTGGTGCACTTTGTTCAGCCCGTCGCTCCATGCTCAGGAGCTGGACACGTGGATCATGCAGCTGTTTCCCAAGGCCACGCGCATCGAGCCGAAACAGGCGGAGCCGCCGGTCTATAGCGTCTATCAGCTGGACGAGCTGATCGGTTATGCCTTTGAATCCAATGACTACTCGAACCTGCAGGGCTTTTCCGGAAAGCCGATACGTCTGCTAATCGGCATGGACCCCCAAGGCGTGCTTGCCGGGGTTAGGGTGTTGGAGCATCACGAACCCGTGTTTCTGCATGGGTTGGGCGAGCAGTCATTGTTCGATTTCGTGGATCAGTATCGTCTCAAAACCGTTGGCAAGCCGATCATTGTGGGTGGACGGCAGGGCGCCAGCGAAGGTGACTCGGTTACGCGAATAGACAACGTCAGCAAGGCCACGGTGTCGGTGGTCATCCTCAACGAGACGGTTCTGCTGTCGGCCCTGACGGTCGCACGCAAGCTGCTGGACGGTTTCGCTAGCAGCCCACTGGCAACGCCAAAGATGGATATCTACGAGCCGCTTGACTGGAGCCAGCTGCTCGAGCGCGGCCTCGTCCAGCACTGGACCCTGACCCGCGCCGAGGTAGAGAAGAGGCTAGGGCACGAACTCGATGGATATCCGGAGCTGGACTTGGACCAGCCGGTCTTCGCCGATCTACATTTCGCTTACCTGAATGCGCCTCTTATCGGTCGCAACCTGCTTGGTGAGGCGGGCTTCCAGCGGCTCAATGAGGAATTGAAACCCGGCGAGCAGGCCCTGCTGGTGATGTCTTCCGGCATGTATCCCCACGTTCCTGACGACTTCGTGCCGGCAACCTCACCCAACCGCATTGTGCTGATGCAGAACGAGCATGCCATCGAACTGCACGACATGAACTTCAATAACGGCGCGGTACTGGATGTGGTCAATTCGCCCTTGGACGAGGGCGAAGCACATGTCTTCCGTATCAAATCACACGCCGCATTCAACCCGGCGGAGCCCGTCGGATTGCGGCTGATTGCGCAGTTGCGACGTAATCATCTGGTAGAAACCAAGGTCGATTTCACTCATGACTTTCAGCTCGATCCTGAGCTGTTCGATATCCAAGAGGCCACTGTAGAAGCCAAGCCTGTGCCGATCTGGCTGCGGATGTGGCAAGAGCGCTGGTGGCAGATCGGCCTGCTCGGCCTGTCGCTGATGGCGCTCACCGGGATATTTATCTGGCAGCACCGCATCAGCCAGCAGAGCCGGGGTTTTCATCTGTTTCGTGCGGGTTTTCTGCTGTTCACCCTGGTTTTCATCGGGCTATACGCCCAAGGCCAGCTGTCGGTGGTGAATATCTTCACCCTGTTGCTGGCGCTGGCGGAGGATTTCGATATCCGGGTGTTCCTGATGGACCCGGTGATCTTCATTCTCTGGAGTTTCACCTTCATCACGCTGTTTATCTGGGGGCGCGGGGTGTTTTGCGGCTGGCTGTGCCCCTTCGGTGCGTTGCAGGAAATTCTTGGTTGGGTGGCTAAACACCTGCGTATTCGCCAGTGGAAAATCTCCGAACCTGTTCACCTGCGCCTGCAGTGGATCAAATACCTGGTACTCATTAGCCTCGTGCCGGTGGCCTTCTACTCGCTGACCTTGGCTGAGCGGCTGGCGGAGGTTGAACCATTCAAGACCAGCATCACGCTGTTCTTCGTGCGCTCCTGGCCGTTCGTGCTCTATGCGCTGGTGCTGCTCGGGCTTGGGCTGTTCGTGCACAAGTTCTACTGCCGCTACGTCTGCCCACTGGGCGCCGGGCTGGCGGTGCTCGGCCGCTTGCGGCTGTTCTCCTGGCTTAAGCGCATCGATGCTTGCGGCAAGCCTTGCCAGCACTGCCGGAACCACTGCGAGATTGGCGCCATTCGGCGAGATGGCCGCATCGATTACGACGAGTGCATTCAGTGCCTGGAATGCATCGTCATCCTAAACAATGAGGACCAGTGCGTGGCCAGCATCAGCGCCCGCAAGAAGATGCACAAAGCTGGAAAACAGGCGGACCTGATCGCTACCGATGCCGCGTTGCCGAGTGCATGAGATGAAAGTATCACCGGCCGCCTGAAGATTTCGCCAGGCCAGCCGATAGTGTCCTGTATCGAGATGACTTCCCGGTGACGAACCGGCTTTCTCCACAGGACTATGCATGGATACTCAATCGGCCACCGGCTCTCTGTCGCTTCTATTGTTCACGCTGCGTAGCGGCAAACAAATGGCGATCAATCTGTTGAAGGTCAGCGAGATCATTCCGACTCCCGGACTGATCCGTCTTCCAGAATCGCATCCGCATGTGCGTGGTGTTGCCACGTTGCGTGGCCAGCCGCTGTCGGTAATCGACTTGAGCATGGCCATCGGCATGCCGCCGTTGCAGGACGCCCAGGGTGGCTGCCTGATCGTCACCGAATTCAGCCGCTCCAAGCAGGGGCTGCATGTGCAATCGGTGGTTAGGATCGTGCATATCCCTTCGTCGAAGATTTTGCCGCCGCCCTACGGTACTCGCGTCAACTCGTTTATCACCGGTGCGGCGGAAATCGATGGACAGCTGGTGCAGATCCTCGATGTGGAAAAGGTGCTGCTGAATATCATGCCGGCTCCGGCTGAAGTCGATATGTCCGAGCTCGATGACCAGGATGCAAGGCTGCTCGGGGAAACCCGTGCGCTGATAGTTGATGACAGCCAGGTAGCGCTGCACATGACGTTGGCGGCTCTCGGCAAGATGGGCATTACCTGTCATGCGGTGCGTAGTGCGCGCGAAGGTCTGGCGACGCTCGACCGCCTGAAAGACACCGCCGAGGCGATCAACGTGGTGGTTTCGGATATTGAAATGCCCGAAATGGATGGCTATTCCTTTACCCAGCTGCTGCGTAGCCATCCTGATCACGCCACTCTTTACGTGCTGTTGCACACCTCGCTGGACAGCACCATTAGCGCTGACAAGGCCAGAGCGGTCGGGGCTAATGCAATTCTCACCAAGTTCTCACCCCCGGAAATAACCAGGTGCATGTTGCAGGCTGCACGGACGATTCATCTGGGTGAGGGCGCCTAGGTCTTTGTCCAGCGTAGAATGAACCGCTACGACATAGGTTGCAGGTGAGCAGCGGTGGATCTAGAGCAGGGTTTTGTCCTGACCCGGCATTGGCGCGACACGGCTGCAGGCACCGAGGTGGAATTCTGGCTGGCGACCGACGCGGGCCCGCGCAGGATTCGGGTGCCCAATCAGACCTCGGTCGCCTTTATTCCCGCTGAACAATGCGAACAGGCGCGGACCTTGCTCAAGGGCGAGCGCGACATCGAGTTGCGCCCACTTGATCTGTGCGACTTCCACCAGCGTCCGGTGGTCGGCCTGTATTGTCGCCAGCATCGTCAGCTGATGAACCTCGAAAAGCGCCTGCGACAGGCAGGGCTGGATGTTTACGAAGCCGACATCCGCCCGCCGGAACGCTATCTGATGGAGCGCTTTATCACGGCGCCGGTCAGCTTCACCGGTACGCCTGATGCTGATGGTGTGCTGGTAAATGCCCAAGTTAGGCCCGCTCCGCAGTACCGTCCGCAATTGAAGCTGGTCTCGCTGGACATCGAAACCACGGCCAGGGGCGAGCTGTATTCCATTGCGTTGGAAGGCTGCGGTCAGCGTCAGGTGTACATGCTCGGCCCGGCCAATGGTGACGACCGAGAGGTGGATTTTCAGCTGGCATACTGCGACAGCCGCAAGCAGCTGATCGAGCGGTTGAACGACTGGATGGCACTGCATGATCCCGATGCGATCATTGGCTGGAACGTCGTGCAGTTCGACCTGCGCGTGCTACGCGAACAGGCCCAGCGTCATCAGGTACCGCTGCGTCTGGGCCGAGGTGGCGAGGAAATGGGCTGGCGCGAGCATGGCAACGGGCGCAATCACTTCTTTGCATCGGCAACAGGGCGGCTGATCATCGATGGCATCGAAGCGTTGCGCTCGGCGACCTGGAGTTTTTCCTCATTCAGCCTGGAGAGCGTCGCGCAAACGCTGCTCGGCGAAGGCAAGGCCATCGATACGCCGTATCAACGGATGGATGAAATCAACCGCATGTTCGCCGAGGACAAGCCGGCGCTGGCGCGTTACAACCTTAAGGACTGCGAGCTGGTCACGCGCATTTTCGCCAAAACTGAACTGCTGACCTTTCTGTTGGAGCGGGCCACGGTCACCGGCTTGCCGGCAGATCGTAGTGGCGGCTCGGTGGCGGCGTTCGAGCATCTTTATATTCCGCTGATGCATCGCAAGGGCTTCGTCGCGCCGAACCTGGGTGCGCGACCACCACAGGCCAGCCCCGGTGGTTTCGTCATGAGCTCGCAGCCTGGCCTCTACGAATCGGTGTTGGTGTTGGACTACAAGAGTCTCTATCCATCGATTATCCGCACCTTTCTCATCGACCCGGTGGGGCTGGTCGAAGGCATGTGCCAGCCTGCGGAAAGCGATTCGGTGGCGGGTTTTCTCGGGGCGCGCTTCTCCAGGACGCGGCATTGCCTGCCGGCTATCGTCGAGCGTGTATGGCAGGGCCGTGAGATGGCCAAGCGCGAAGGCAATCAGCCGCTTTCGCAGGCGCTAAAGATCATCATGAATGCCTTCTATGGCGTGCTGGGTTCCAGCGGCTGTCGTTTCTTCGATCCGCGTCTGGCCTCATCCATCACCCTGCGTGGGCACGAAATCATGCGTAGGACGCGCGAGCTGATCGAGGCCCAGGGCTACCGCGTGATCTACGGCGATACCGACTCGACCTTCGTCTGGCTCAAACGCGCGCACAGTGACGAGGAGGCCGCGCAGATCGGTCAGGCGCTGGTGCGGCATATCAACCAGTGGTGGCGAGAACATCTGCTGCTGGAGTTTGGCTTGAGCAGTGCGCTGGAAATTCAGTTCGAGACTCATTTCAAGCGTTTCCTGATGCCCACTATCCGCGGCGCGGAAGAGGGCAGCAAGAAGCGTTATGCCGGGCTGGTGACCCAGGCTGACGGCAGCGAGGGGCTGGTGTTCAAGGGATTGGAAACGGTTCGCTCCGACTGGTCACCGCTGGCGCAGCAGTTTCAGCAGGAGCTGTACCGGCGCATCTTCATGCGCGAGCCGTATCAGGATTATGTGCGCGACTATGTGAGCAGCACGCTGGCCGGCGAGCGGGACGAACTGCTGGTGTTTCGCAAACGCCTGCGACGCCGGCTGGATGACTACCAGCGCAATGTGCCGCCTCATGTGCGAGCCGCGCGGATCGCCGATGAATTCAACTTGCAGCAAGGGCGGCCGCGGCAGTATCAGAGCGGGGGATGGATCAGCTATTTGATGACGCTGGCCGGGCCGGAGCCGTTGGAGGTGCGCCGGGCGGCCATCGACTACGATCACTACGTGACGCGGCAGCTGCAACCGATTGCCGATGCCATCCTGCCGTTCGTGGATGACAGCTTCAGCGCGCTGATCGACGAGCAGATGGGGTTGTTCTGAGGCATGCGTTCCGCAGAACGAATTGGGCCCTACAGTCGATCCGGCGCGCTCCTACCGGTTGTTCCTTAGCTGTGGTTTCTTGAGTCTGATCAAGTTTTAGCCAAGGCGCGCCCGATAACCTGACGGCATCCACCTGTTCCAGGCCGAGGCTGCCAATGGCTAAGAAGTTTCCGCTGAATCCGCCGCATCCCGAGCGCATCTGCTGGGGCTGCGACCGCTACTGCCCAGCGGATTCGCTCGCCTGCGGCAACGGTGCTGATCGAACTCAGCACCCAGCGGAAATGATAGGAGAGGACTGGTACCTGCACGGCGACTGGGGCGACCTGATCGCCACGGATAATCCTGACCATAAGCCTGGCTGAGGCCAGGCTGGTGGCTTGGTCAGAACCAGCGGTCGTTGCGCTTGCGGCCGCGAGTCATGGCCGGAAGAATCAGCCCGGCAAGCAGGCCCGCGCCGGCAATGCTGCCGCCATAGACCATGTAGCGCATCAGCATCTGGTTGTTCTCGTCACCCATCTTCGCCTGGGTTTCGCGCAGTTCCGTCTGAGCTGCGGTAAGTGCTTCGTCGAGCGCCGTACGGCGTGCCTCCAGTTCCTCAATCAGCGCCTTGCGTGAGTCCAGGGTTTCCTGCATGCCCTGCACGCGGGTCTTCCAGCTGTCATCAATGGTGCGCAGTTCTTCGCTGAGCTCGGCAACCTGCTGTTCGAGTTGCGGCAAACGCTCCGCCTGGCCGGGCACTTCCTGCAGATCGCTGGTGCGAATCCATACGCGATCGCCGTTTTCTCCGCGTACCTGGCTGTAGTCGCCACTGCTTTGTAGCAAATCGACCTTCTGACCGGAACGGAGCGTGCCGACGATCCGGTAACCGTCGGTGGGGCCGCTGCGTACGTAGGTGGTCAGGCTGTCGCTGACCCAGCGTTCATTATCTGCCTGTTGCGCATGGGCCGGTGCGACGACCGCCAGTAACGTACCCAGTACGCCGGCGCGAAAGACGTTGCGTCGAGAGGGCGAAGAAATGCGGGACAGCAGGGCAAGCAGATGACGGGATTGGGGCATGAGGATTCTTCGCGTTGAAAATGATGGAGGCGATGCTGAGCCGGCCTGCGCGAAAGCGGATCCGGAACCAGTGAGTTCTCTGCAGCGTGCTGCGATGAATCAGCGGGCAGGCGTCTCGATGTGGCGACAGGAGGATGTTTTCTCCCAAGGTCTCGCCTGCGGCCCGTCACGCTGCAGTCAGGAGTGACAATGAATTGCGCCCAAGGTTCATTAAAACCCGAGCATTTTAGAGCGGTGACGCGACCTACAGGCTGTTCGCCCGTGGACTGTAAGGCGCTACAGGATTTCGATTGGATGCGCGCGTATCAGCACCTGATCCTGGCGAAAACGCTTTTCCAGCGAAGCTCGGTATGTCTTCCACCAAGCGTGATCGAGCTCATTGCTCATGACCTCGTAGATGATCAAATCATCGCGTACGGTATGGCTATCGTCTTCTTGCCACAGACCATCGACGGGGGCGCGGGAATGAGCAGTCAGCCCACCAAACTGCTGCGTGAGTTCATCGCGAACCTCGGCAAACAGTGCCTTGGGCAGGTTTCGTCCGGCGTTGTCGTAGAGCGGGAGCAGCAGTTGGGTCAGGTACATGTATGGGTTCCGGAAAATGGCACCTGTCGGCCTTATGACCACGGGCAGAGGCGCTCGGCATTGCGGAGCGGATCAGTGGCGAGCTCGCGTGCCTCAGCGCACCAGTGCCGCGGCCAGTGCGATGGCAAGGAACAGCGACAGCAACTGCCAGAACCGCACCGGATTGCGTTCCATTAAGGGCGGCCGTGTCCTGTCGAGAAAGGCCTGACTCGGCTGGCGCAGTTCGAAGACGAACTCCGAAAGATCTTCGAAGCGCTTGTACGGATCGGGATGCAGCGCCTTGTGCAGCACGCCATCAATCCATGGAGGGATATCGAGATTCTGTTCACGGATCGGTCGATAGTTGAGCTTGTGCTGTGCCGCACGGGTACGACAGTGGGCCACCTGGGTGCCGTAGGGCAGTTTGCCGCTGAGCATTTCATAGGTGATGACGGCCAGGGAAAACTGGTCCGAGCGGGTTGTACCGCTTTTCCCGAGAAAGTATTCCGGTGCGCTGTACTGGGCCGTGCCTAGCAGGTCTATGCGGGCGATGGGTGAGGCGATTTCCAGCAGCCCCGCCACCCGTACCGAGCCGAAGTCGATGATCTTCACCGTGCCAGTAGCGCTGATAAGGATGTTCTCGGGGCGCAGGTCCTGATGCAGCATTTCCTGCCGATGAAAAGCGCGCAGGCCGCCAGCGATCTGTTCGACGATACCGCGTACTGTCTCTAGGTCGGGCCGGGGATGGTCGATCATCCACTGCCTGAGCGTGCGCCCTTCAATGAACTCGCTGACGGTATATAGAAAGTTGCGCGGGCGTTGCTGTGGGCAGCCCTTGAGCACGTACGTGCTGTCGATGCGCCGGGCAATCCATTCCTCGGCAAGAAACCGCTCGAGATAGGCGGCATCCTCTCGCAGGTCCATTGAAGGTGTCTTGATCACCCGCGTCGTGCCGTCGTCTTCGTCCACTGCCAGGTAGACATGGCTGCGGCTGCTGGCATGCAGGCGGCGCTGGATACGGTATCCGTCAAAGCGTGCGCCGGCTTCCAGTACGGGTGGGAAGGGTAGCTCGGTCAGCTGCTGATACAACTCATCGGCTGCCTGTGCGGGCAGCGCGTCGATGCGCACGATCTGCAGTGTGAGGTTGTCCGGGCTGCCATTGCCGATGGCCTCGGTAATGATCAGCCGTGCGGTAGCATCCAGATCGTCAGAATGTCGCTCGATGGTTTCCGTGATGAAGCCGGCACTGACATGCTCGTAAACCCCATCGGTGGCCAGGATGAATACGTCGCCCACCGCCAGCTGCTCAGTGCGGTAATCGATTTCCAGAGAATCATTGACGCCAAGCGCGCGGCTCAGGCAGTGCTGGTCTTCGGACAGCCAGACCCGGTGGTCATTGGTCAGTTGTTCCAACGCTTTGCCGTGGACACGGTAGATGCGTGAATCGCCGACGTGAAAGAGATAAGCCGTGTTCGACTTGAGCACCAGGGCGCTGAAGGTGCAGACGTAACCACGATCACAGTCGTACCGATACTGGCTTTGTCGGGTTTGGGCGTGTAGCCAGGAGTTGCTGGCCATCAGTACGCGTTGCGCCGAGGTCTTTACCGACCAAGCGTCCGAGGTGCAGTAATAGTCGGCGAGAAACCCACTCACGGCCGCTTCGCTGGCGATATGGCTGACGGCGCTGCTGCTGATGCCGTCCGCTACGGCAAGGGCGATGCCCTTGCCGATCAGCTGCGGTTCGTCGGGCAGGCAAGCGCCGTGGAAATCCTGGTTGCTGGCTTTGCGTCCCTTGTCGGTGTGCTGACCCAGTGAAACGCTCAGTTGACTCATCAGGCCAGCACTCGCTCGAACTCAGTTGAAGGCACGCTTCGGCGCGGTTCTGATGTGGGTGGTGTAGAGCGTCAGGCCGGTGAAGGCCAGGCCGCCGACAAGGTTGCCTAGCGCGGTGGGGATTTCATTCCAGAGCATGTAATCCATGATCGAGAAATCACCGCCCATGATCATCGCCGAAGGGAACAGGAACATGTTCACCACCGAGTGCTCGAAGCTCATGTAGAAAAACAGCATGACCGGCATCCACATGGCGATGGCCTTGCCGCCCACGGTGGTGGAGATCATGGCGCCGACCACACCCATTGATACCATCCAGTTGCACAGCACGCCGCGCAGGAAAATGGTTGCCCAGCCGGCCGCGCCGTACTCGGCATAGCCAAGGGTACGGGCTTCGCCGATGTGGGAAATCTTCTCGCCGATGGGGCCTGGGTCTGTCATGAAACCGGTGGTGAAGACGAAAGCCATCATGAATGCCACTGCCAGCGCACCGGCGAAGTTGCCGAGGAAGACCAGCCCCCAGTTACGCAGCACACCGTTCGCCGTAACACCGGGGCGCTTGTCCAGCAGTGCCAGTGGCGCCAGTACGAAGACGCCGGTGAGCAGGTCGAAACCCATCAGATAGAGCATGATGAAGCCCACCGGGAACAGCATGGCGCCTAGCAATGGCGAGCCGGTCTGCACCGTAACTGTTACCGCAAAAACGGCTGCCAGAGCGAGTATCGCGCCAGCCATGAAGGCGCGGATCAGCGTGTCGCGGGTGGACATGAAAATCTTCGACTCGCCAGCGTCGACCATCTTGGTGACGAATTCCGCAGGGATGATATAGGACATGATTCGCTTCTCTGTTAGGTCGGCTTTAGTAGGTCAGTGGGGTTGTGTGCCGTTCGGGTCAGGCAGTCGCGACTTCCACCGCATCGCCATTCAGGCGCGCCGGCCAGACCTGCAGTTGCTGCTCGGGATATTCCAGGCAGTGCCCGTCAGCAAGACTGAAATGCTGCTTGTACAGCGGTGAAGCGATCACCAACTCGCCCTTGAGCTGGCCGACGATGCCGCGACCGATGACGTTGGCGCCGGACTTGGGGTCGCGGTTCTCGACGGCGAACACCTGTTCGCCGACTTCTCCGTGGGGCAGGTGGATCAGGGCGACCTGTTTGCCATCCAGCCAGGCAACCACGCCGGAATGAGCGACCAGATCGTGTCGGCTGCACAGGGCGCGCCAGTGAATGGGTTCGACGGATGACAGACGCAGGGCATTGGATTGGCTCATCAGGGCATTTCCTCGGTGACGGGAATCAGGTGAAGTTCGTTGGTGCGGGCAGGGCGACGCTGCCCGCGTTCGCGCACGAAATGAATGTCCGGGTCGTCGCGGCGGTCGTTGACGAAGGTGCGGAAGCGCTTGAGCTTTGCCGGGTCCTTGAGGGCGTTGGTCCATTCGCACTCGTAACGGTCGACGACCTGCTGCATCTGCGCTTCCAGTTCGGCTGCCAGGCCTAGGCTGTCGTCGAGGATCACGGCCTTGAGGTAGTCGAGCCCGCCTTCGAGGGACTCGCGCCAGACCGAGGTGCGCTGCAGCTTGTCGGCGGTGCGGATGTAGAACATCAGGAAACGGTCGATGGTCCGCACCAGCGCTTCGTCATCGAGGTCGGTGGCGAACAGCTCGGCGTGGCGTGGGCGCATGCCGCCGTTGCCAGCTACGTAAAGGTTCCAGCCGCTCTCGGTGGCGATCACGCCGATGTCCTTGCTCTGCGCCTCGGCGCATTCGCGGGTGCAGCCGGAGACGCCGAACTTGATCTTGTGCGGTGCGCGCAGGCCCTTGTAGCGGTCCTCCAGGCGCAGCGCCATGGCCACGCTGTCCTGCACGCCGTAGCGGCACCAGGTGCTGCCGACGCAGGATTTCACTGTGCGCAGGGATTTGCCGTAGGCGTGGCCGGTCTCGAAACCGGCTTCGATCAGCTCGCTCCAAATATCCGGCAATTCATGCAGCTGGGCGCCGAACAGGTCGATGCGCTGGCCGCCGGTGATCTTGGTATAGAGGTCATATTTCTTCGCCACCGCCCCTAGCGCTATCAGCTTGTCAGGGGTGATCTCGCCGCCAGCGATGCGCGGCACCACCGAATAGGTGCCGTTCTTCTGCATGTTGGCCATGAAGGTGTCGTTGGTGTCCTGCAGCGCAATCAGGTGTGGCTCGGTGATCGGCTGGTTCCAGCAGGACGCGAGGATCGAGCCGACTACCGGCTTGCAGATATCGCAGCCGATATGACCACGGCCGTGACGGACCAGCAGCTCGTCGAAACTGCGGATGCCTTCGACGCGGACGATCCCGAACAGCTCCTGACGGGTATGGGCGAAATGCTCGCAGAGGCTCTTGTCCACCGCGACGCCGCGTGCGGCCAGCTCATGCTCGAACACCTGTTTGAGCAATGCGCTGCAGCCACCGCAACCGGTGCCGGCCTTGGTCGCCGCCTTCAGCTCGCCGAGATCGGTGACGCCGGCCTCGACCTGGCAGCACACCGCACCTTTACTGACGTTGTGGCAGGAGCAGATGGTGGCGGTATCCGGCAAGGCACCAGCGCCCAGCACGGGGGCACCGCCGGATTGCGGAAGAATCAGGCTGGCCGGCTCCTCGGGCAGCTTGATGCCGTTCTGTGCGTATTGCAGCAGGGTGTCGTAGTAGCTGTTGTCGCCGACCAGTACCGCGCCAATGACGTGCTTGCCGTCCGGCGAGGCCACCAGGCGGCGATAGCTGGCGGTTGCCTCGTCGATGAAGCGGTAGCTCCGCGAGCCCGGCGTGGCGCCCTGGGCATCGCCAATGGAGCCGACATCGACGCCGAGCAGCTTGAGCTTGGTGGACATGTCCGCGCCGGTGAAAGCTTCCTGGGTTTCGCCCAGCAGGTGCGCTGCCGCTGTACGGGCCATGCTGTAGCCTGGCGCTACAAGGCCGAACAGGCTGTCATTCCAGGCGGCGCATTCTCCTACCGCATAGATGGCCGGATCGCTGGTGCAGCAGGCGTTGTCGATGGCGATGCCGCCACGTGCCCCGAGTTCCAGTCCGGCCTGTTTGGCAAGTGTGTCCTGCGGGCGAATGCCGGCGGAAAACACCACCAGATCGGTTTCCAGAAACTCGCCGTCATTGAAAACCAGGCGCCAGGCGTGCTCCGTACCCGTGACGATGGCCTGGGTGGCGCGCGACAGATGTACCCCCACTCCCAGCGCCTCGATCCGGGCCTTCAGCGCCGCACCGCCTTCTTCGTCCAGCTGCACCGGCATCAGACGCGGCGCGAATTCAACCACATGGGCCTCCAGCCCCAGGGACTTCAACGCGTTGGCAGCCTCCAGGCCCAGCAGGCCACCGCCAATCACCACGCCGCGACGGGCATTGGCTGCGGCGGCACGGATCGCATCGAGATCGTCCAGCGTGCGGTAGACCAGCCGAGCGCTGCCTTCGGCCCCTGGAATCGTCGGGACGAACGGGTAGGAGCCGGTCGCGAGAATCAGTCGGTCATAAGGCTGGCGGCCTTGGGTAGTGACGAGTTCGTGCCGGTCGCGGTCGATTTCAAGCACCTGGACGCCCAGATGCAGCTGCACGCCGTGCTTGGCGTACCAACCCGCTTCGCACATCGCCAAGCTATCGGCATCGCGCCCGCCAAAGTATTCGGAAAGGTGCACGCGGTCGTAGGCGCGCTGGTGCTCCTCGCCGAAAGCATGAATCTCATAGCGCTCCGCCGCGCCGCGCGCGATCAGCTGTTCAACGCAGTGGTGACCAACCATGCCGTTGCCGACGATGACCAGGATTTCGCGGGAGGGCGGGGTGACGCTTGCATTCATAAGCTGATCCTCAATCGAAGCCGTTCCGAAATCGCCGGCCTATCGCTGAACGGGAAATAGCAGCTTGTGTGCCAGGCAAGGAAAAATTGGCTGCAGCCCAGTGCGGGCGCGACTTGTGCGGGGTTCGTTTAGCTTTTCAGCAGGTCTGGGTGCGGATGAACGATGGGCCAAATGGGTGCGGCTGACCGTCGGCGGTCCTTTTTTAGGGCAGCAAGAGGAACGAACATCACGATTTGTTACAGATGCCTGAACCCGGCTCTGTTTCGCTGGTCGGAGCAGAGCGCCAGATCAGAGAGCGGCACCATGGACAAAATTTACGCAGTCGTACTGTCGTACAAACGCAAGGATTTGCTGAAACGCTGTCTGGAGGGGATCAATGCCCAGAGTCGCCCCTGTGACGGCATCATCGTGGTAGACAATGCCAGTGGCGACGGGACGCTAGAGATGCTGCTGCAAATGCAGCTTCCGACCCTCAGGGTCTACGAGTTGTCACGCAACACTGGCGCCTCGGGCGGCTTCAGCGCCGGGTTTCGCATTGCCTACCAACTGGGGGCCGATTACGTCTGGATGATGGATGACGATGTCATACCCGAGCCGGACGCACTGCAGCGTTTGCTCGATGCCGGAGAAACGCTCGATGCCCGAGGGCAGCCTCATTCCTTCCTGCTTTCCACGGCCTATACCGATGATGGCTTATTGACCAACGTGCCTCAGGTGGATGCGCGCACCAATGCCATCGATTATGAGAATTGGCCAGCCCTGTTGCAGTTCGGTCTGATTCCAGTTCGTCCGGCGACCTACGTCTCGATCCTGGTGCCCCGTGTGTCACTACAGCGCCACGGGTTGCCGCTCGCACCGATGTTCATGTGGGGTGACGACACCGAGTTCACCCTGCGTATCAGTCAGGAAACGCCGGGCTATTTGGTTGCCGCAAGCCGCGTGCTGCACCTGCGCAGGGTCAGCGGTTCGATTGACATCCATCGTGAGACCGACCCACAGCGAATCGCGCTGCACCGGCATTTCATTCGCAACGAATTGTTCATCGCCCGCAGTTATCACCATTGGCGGCGTGTGCCGCTGCTGGCTTTTTCGCGCCTGAAACTGGTCATGCGCCTGCTGTGGCGCGGTCAGTCTGTCAAAGCCCGCGCGGTATTCGGCGGGCTTCTGGAAGCCTGGAAATTCTCGCCCGAGGTCGAGGCGGCTGACGCGCCTGTTGAAGCGCTCGGGGTTACCGTTCGTCAGTGGCTTTGTGAATCAACAGTTGTGCTGAAAAGCGAGGCGCCGGTAGCGGAGCCGCTTGAAAGCTAGCGCTGCACCATGACGGTGTATCGGCCGCCTGATCGCCGCTGGCTCAGTCTGTTGATGTTTAGATACAAACTTTTTTTCTAGGGAACGGTCCGATACAGGGTCGCTAAAAAGGGATTTTCCAGATGGCCACCACAACACAGAAAAGAGTGGGCGTTTCCGGTACAGGCATGATTTCGCGCTGCTTCGTGCGTCTTATCATGCAGCACTATCCTGAGCTGCGGATAAGTCGTGTGCTGACACGCCGAAAGGTGGATGCATTAAGTGATTTTCCGCTCCCGGGAGCGCTGACCAACTCTATTGACGACCTTGTCGAGCATTCTGACCTTATTGTCGAGTGCAGCGGCGACGTGTTCTTTGGCACCAAGGTCATCGAGCGTGCATTTGAAGCTGGCTTGCCGGTGGTTACCGTGAACGCCGAATTGCAAGTCACTACAGGCTCCTGGCTTGCGGGAAAAGGGCTGCTTACCGAGGCCGAAGGTGATCAGCCCGGCTCGCTCGCCGCGCTGCATGAGGATGCCGTGCAGATGGGCTTCAAGCCCCTTGTGTACGGCAATATGAAAGGTTATCTCGACCATAACCCTACCCGTGAAGACATGGCCTATTGGTCTAAACGGCAGGGGATCAGTATCGAACAGACCACATCCTTCACTGACGGCACCAAGGTGCAGATCGAGCAGGTGGTGGTGGGCAATGGCTTTGGCGCGACCATCTCTAAGCCCGGCCTGGAGGGTCTGGGCTCTACGGACCTCAATCGCAGCGCAAATGTGCTGGGGCTGATTGCCGAAGCCGCTGGTCAGCCCATCGTGGATTACGTCATACCCAGCGGTTATCCGGCAGGTGGAGTGTTCCTGGTTTGTCGCCACGATGAAATTCAGGCCCCGGCTCTGGAGTATTTCAAGTTGGGTTCGGGGCCGTACTACTTGCTTACGCGGCCTTTCCACCTCTGCTCGCTGGAAGTTGGCAAAACCGTACGGCGGGTGCTGGCAGGAGGAGGCGTGCTGCTGAACAATTCGACGAAACCAACGCTTGGCGTCGCGGCCATCGCCAAGCGTGCCATGAAGCCTGGTGAGACCATCGTGCGTGGTATCGGTGGGTTCGATGTGCGCGGTGAGGCTGTACGTCTAGTGGAAGAGCCAGATCATGTTCCGATCGGGTTGCTGCGCCATACAGTGCTCAAGCGTGCGCTTGAACCTGGCCAGATGATCACCTTCGATGACATTGAGATTCAGCCAAGCCGTGTACTGGACATCATTTTCCAGCAGCGCCAGGGTGTCATCAGACAAAAGCCTGCGTTGAGAGTCAGCGGCTATGCCAGGGCGGCGATGCGGTAACGCCGGCCCTGTCCCTCCTCGCGGCTCAGGCGATCGCCTGGGTCGCCTGCAATTGTAGAGTTGCGTCGGGTTTTCCGCCGTCGCAGACGCCCAATGCCTTCTGCACAATCCTTACTGCTGCGCCGCCGAAGCTGTTCGCTTCGAGCAAAGCATCCTGCTCGTTTTCGAATATCGCCAATACGCTGCCGTACGAGTAGACGACTCCCCACTGCTCGGCACCTTTCATTGCAACCGTTTTAGTGTCCATCGGCTTTTCTTCCCTGGAATGTTACGAGATACGACGTAATACAGTCACTTAAATAGCACGGCGTCAAAAGGCCGGCAATTGCCGTTCGGCGGAACGGTTGGCCACTTTTGGTGCAGCTGTCTCACTGGCGGTTTGGCTTATCTGCTCGGCCAGTGCCATGGTGAATTCCGGCACCGCAGACCAGCGCAAATGCACTGCATCGACGAATGAATCCAGCGGCGTTAGCCAATCCTTGTCGGCGTTCCAGTAAGTGCTACCGGACGGCTCTAAAGCGGCGGTAACGCGCGCGTCGAAATCAGCGAGAAAGGTGCCGTCCGGGTCGTATGTTTCCTTCCATTGCGGGTGCAGCGGTGTAGACACCACCATCAACGTGCGGCCTTCGCGCTGCAGACGTGAACTCATGTCTCGCAGCGCATCGAAGCAGTTGTGGTCCAGCGCGTCCGGGCGGCCATAAAGCAGTTCGCGGGTATTACTGGTCTGCAGCGGGCCATCACCGAAGCGGTTGAACACCAGCGGGTCCCATTCGATCTCTCCGGCGCGCTGCGCCTTGACGCTCAGCGCGTTGCGCACCAACGACTGCGGGGCGAAATAGCGCATGTAATAGCCCCACCGTGGCGCGCCGCCAAACACGAAGGGCGTGACGTCCTCGCGGTCGAAAACAGCTGTCGGCGCTTTCCAGCAACCGGTGAAATCTTGCGGGTTGGTGATCATCACAACATTGCGGATGCTCGGTTCCCGGTCGAGTAACCAGTGGCCAACATAGGTGGATTGGTTGGCGAACAGACCACAGAACGCGCCATTCATCGGGCGGACCTGGGGCATCGCCTGGATCAACGCATTGCCGTCGACATGCCGCCACGCCACCGATGAGCCGATGACTAGCAGGTTGGGCGAGAGGATAGGGTTGTCCCGCAGGAAGTTGAGTTTCTCGTCAACGCACAGGCTGTTTGAGAACGCAGGTGGCGGCAGGTTGCCGGTCCGCTCCAAACCAAACAACGTCAGGCAGAACAAGGTAAGAGCACCGATCAGCCCGGCCAGTATTGCCAGGAGATACCGTGCTGCCCGGTCCGTTGCGCCAGCGGCGGCCTGCTCATCCTCGCTCCCGGTTTTGGATGCTCCAGCGCTCTGATGCACGGCTACCGTCCTTCGAGCTTGGCGCTGATAACCTGCGCGAAATGGCCGACATTGCGTAGCGACTCCAGCTCTGCCGTGCGAAATTTGATGCCGAATCGCTGTTCCGCCGCGACCGTGAGCATGACGTGAGTCTGGCTATCCCAGCCGTCAATATCGTTGGCGGTCATTTCCGGCGAGAGGACGATGCTGTCGTCGTCGAACACGTCGTGAAAGACCGTTGTAAGTGCGTTGATGATTTCTGCTTCGGTCATGGTTTTATCTCAATGAAATGGCGGGTGGGCCGGTTGGCGCTCAGGTCGTAGCGCCAGAACGTTGCATCGCTGGCAGCCTCGATGGGTGCTGGGTACTGAGCGAAGCCCAGCTTCGGGTAGTGTTCGGCAACCATGCCGTTGCGTCCGCTGGGACGGTATTCGCCGACCAGAGCGTGATAGCCGGCTGCCCTGGCGGCATCGACAAGCACTTCGAGAACGGCTTCCTCGACTTGGCGACCTAGTACGCGGCAGCTCATAAGCCAGCTGTCGATCAGCAGCTCCTGGTCGGAGAAGGCGGGGTCGGGGCGGGCCAGTACCACGCTGATCAGCCCGTTGTCGCCGTACTTGTCCGCAAGGCGGAACGCTAACGCCAGCGACCGAGGCGCTTCGCGGGCGAAACGTTCGACTTCCGCTTCGCTGTAGCGGCGCGTGGTGAGGTTGAACTGGTTGGTCTTGTTAAGCAGCTGGGTACTGCGGGCCAACTCAGCGTCGCCTATCGGCTTGGCATGCAGCACCATGTTCAGGCCAAGCAGGTAGCCTTCCATGTCGGTGGCTTGCTCCAGGGCGACCTTGCGTTCGGCGTTCAGCGCGTAGTTGCGCCCGCGCGTGGCGTCGTCTGAGGTAAAGGAGACAGCTTCGAAATAGCCCGCTGCTGCGAGGCGTGCCGGATAGTCCGCGACATCATCGGGCAGCTCCGGTACTGCGACTTCCGGCAGCTCGCGTCGCACGATATCGCGCTCGGCGGGGTTGTCATCGACGAAAACCAGGCTGTCCAGGCCGATATCCAGCATCGAGGCGATGCGCCGCAGGTTGCCGGCCTTGTCCTCCCAGTTGGCGACGAAGGCGGCAATATCGCTGCGCTTGAGCGCCATTTCAGGATGGTTGAATGCCGCCTCGGCGACGCGTTGATCGTTCTTGCTGCACACCGCGAGGATGACTCCGCGGCGAGCCAACAGCGCTGCGTAGCGCTGGAACGCGAGAAATGCTTCGCCGCTGGGCGAGCCTTGTCCCAGATGCAGGCCCTCAACGCCGTCGTCACCGACCACGCCGCCCCAGAGCGTGTTGTCCAGGTCTAGCACCAGGCATTTACGTGACAGCCCTACGCTGGCAGCGGCAATACGGGCCAACTGGTCACCGTACAGAGGCGCCAGGTTTGGGCTGATTAGCTGCTTGGCCTGGTGCCAGCGCAATGGTTCGGCCAGACCATCGCCGTAGCTGCCGCGTGCCGCTTCCCAGGCAAGATCCATCAGCAGCACGCCGTCTTCCCGGGCGGCATGGCGGATGGCTGCGTTGAGGCGCTCGATCAGGGCCCAGGGCGACGCAGGGACCAGCGCTTCGAACGAGCCGAAAATCGGCGGATCGGCCGGCACGATCGTTTGCTGCACTACTTGCGCGGCATAACGTTCACGGGCGCGGCGCCAGAGCAGGCGCAGTTCTTCGACACGCGCATTCACCGCAGCCTCCGCCTCTTCGGCCGATGCCTCCAGAGGTAGTTGCAGGGGTGCATCGCGCGCATCCAGTGCCAGCACGATCAATTGCGGCGTGAAGCTCGTCAGCTCCGCATCGTCCTTTAGCAGCGCCTGGCGGTACATGCCATACGGCGCTACATGCACCTTGAGCGCCAGGTTTCGTTGCAGTCCGGCGACGCGGATCGCTGGCAGCAAATGATCCACCGTATGCGAGGCGAGCAGGGCGATACGCAAAGGCCGCAGACCCGCAACCGGTGCTTCGTTGCTGGTCACCACCTGCAAGCCTTCGTTTGCCAGCCGATCCAAGCGCATTGTCAGAGTAAAGTCCCGACGAAAACCGGCCAGCCGTGTGGTTGCTACAAGCCGCGCGAGCGGATCGATCTCGCGTTTGGCCTCGCCTATGGCTTCGCTCAAGTTCGGATGTTCGGCTAGCCAGAGAAGCTGATCCATTGCCTGTGTTCTCCTTGAGGGTCAGAACTGAAAGTAGAGAAACTCGGTAGGCGCCACCGAGAACGCCACGGCAAGGGCGAAGAAACCCAGCACGCCGATGGCCGCACCAATGGCGGGTGTCGGGCTCCATGAGGCGGCGGGTAGCCAGCGCAGCAGCCAGCTTTCCTGCGGTTTTGCATCCAAGGCGGTACGAAAGCGCGCCATCCACTGCTGGACGTTGGGCATCAGCCAGACGAAGGCCAGCAGCAGTGCCAGGGTGAGGTAATCCGATTTATCGAACTTGGTGCTCAGGTCGCTCAGGCCGACCATGCCGGTGAGTATCGCCAGCGCCGCCTGCACGCTTTCGGCGCGGAAGAACACCATGGCCACCACCACACAGAAAAAGGTCAGCAGCACGGCGGTGCAGTGATTCAAGCGCTTGTCGCTGTCGAGCGGCAGTCCCCGACTTGCCTTCCAGGCCCGATAGCCGTGAGCGACCACCAGATAGAAGCCGTGCAGCAGGCCGAACACCACGAATTGCCAGCCCGCGCCGTGCCAGATGCCGGAGATGAACATGGTCAGTACGGTGGGGTAGGCCACCAGGACGACGAAGGTACTCAGGCTCATCTTGCCGCGGCGCGGCAGCGGTTTACCGGCGGCCATGCGTGAACGGGTGATCTGCATGACGATGGGGTTATAGATGTAGGCAGTGAGAAAGCGTGTCAGCGTCATGTGCCAGCGCGACCAGTAGTCGATGACGTTATGTGCCTTGAACGGGCTGTTGAAGTTGACCGGCAGGCGCATCCCGAACAGCAGCGCCAGGCCGATGGCCATGTCGCTGTAGGCAGAGAAATCGAAATAGATCTGCAGCGTGTAGGAAAGCGCGCCGAACCAGGCGTCATAGAGCGCCGGCACCGTACCATCGGCGGCGACCGCGAAGACCGGTGAGGCCTGCGCGCCCAGTGGGTCGGCAATGATCACCTTCTTGAACAGCCCGAGCAGGAAGACCGTCAGTCCGATGGACAGGTTGTCCAGTCGCGGGCGAAAGGTGTCGGGATCCTTGAACTGGCGGAGCATCTCCCTGTGATGGGTGATTGGACCGGCGATCAGCTGCGGGAAAAAACTGATGAAGAGGCAGTAGTTGACGAAGTCGTGCTCGCTCACCTGGCCGTCATGGGCGTCGACGAGATAGGCGATCTGCTGGAAGGTAAAGAAGGAAATAGCCAGCGGCAGGATAATGTCGCCCACAGACCAGCCAAGACCTAAGGCCTCATCGAGCGTGCCGAAAAGGAAGCCCGTGTATTTGTAATAACCAAGCAATGCGATGTTGGCGGCGACACTTAGCACCAGTACGGCGCGTGACTGATGGCGTATCAGGTATCCGCCGATCAGGTAGTTGGACAGCATGCTGCCAACCAGCAGTGGTACGTATGTAGGGTTCCACCAGCCGTAGAAAACCAGTGACGTCAGCGTAAGCCAGATGGCCGCGTGGCGATGCCTGCCACTTCCGGCAAGCAGGATGAAGCCCAGCAGAACTACCGGCAGAAACCCGGCGATGAATTCCATGGAGTTGAAGAGCATCGTTATTTCCCTTTCGAGTCTTCATTGCCGCTCAGTCGAGGCGGTAGCTGCCTGCAAATATTCGATCCGAATACCACTTTCAATTGCGATGAATATCGCGCGCCAGGTTTCGTTCGCTACTACAGAACCTGATCCTGATCTGTTAGCTGGGACACGTCTTTGTAAAAAAAGATTTCGCCGCTCGTCACTTGGGAGAGAAGCACGTTCGCGCTAAAAAACGAAACCCCGCATAAGCGGGGTTCGTGTGCTGCGGCTACGTTTGTCAGGTGAGGAAATAGAAGCAGCCGGAGATGACCAGGCCGGAGTACACGAGGATTAGCAGGCAGTAGCCCATGATGTCGCGTGCACCCAGGCCGACGATGGCCAGGATCGGCAGCGCCCAGAATGGCTGGATCATGTTGGTCCAGGCATCACCCCAGGCAATCGCCATGGCCGTGACCGCTGGTGCTACACCAAGGGCTTCGCCAGCTGGCAGCATGATGGGGCCTTGCACCGCCCACTGGCCGCCGCCGGACGGTACGAAGACGTTGACCAGGCCGGCACTGAGGAAGGCCAGCATTGGAAAGGTGTCGGCCGTCGACCAGGCGATGAAAGTGTCGGTGATCTGCTTGCCCAGCGACAGGCCGTCGGCATTGGCGCCGACCATCATGCCCATGATCCCTGCGTAGAAGGGGAACTGGATGACGATGCCGCTGATACCGCCGATACCGTCTTGTACCGCGCGCATGTAGCGCTCTGGCGAGCCATGCAGCGCAAGGCCGAAAAACAGGAACAGGCCGATGACGATATTCAGCGTCAACGCAAAGCCGTTCTCGGCGAAGTAGTAGACGAAGTAAACAGCGCCTACGGCGACGATGAGCAAGTTCAGAATGCTGCTGTCATCCAGGCGCTGCGCGATGGTTTCGCGAGGTAGCGGCTTGTGCTCCGGGTCGACCAGCAGGGCCGGGTCGGCGACCTTCGGCTGTTTGGGATGCATGGCCCAGTTGAGTATTGGCAGACCGATGACGAGCAGGGCGATGATGCTCAGGTTCAGCGTGGTGAACAGGGTATCGCCAACGCCAACGCCAATGGCGGAGGCGATAACGCCGCCGGTCATGCGTTCCAGGTCGGCACCACCGCTGGCCAGCGACAGCGGGACCGAGCCGGACAGGCCGCCATGCCAGATCAGGAAGCCTGAATAGGCGGATGCCACCAGCAGCGGATAGTCGACGCCCTTGACCTCGCGGGCCAGGGCGCGGGCGAACACCGCACCGATCACCAGGCCGAAGCCCCAGTTGATCCACGAGCCCGCCAGCGCAATCAGAGTGACCAGCACTACGGCGCGGGCAGGTGTTTTGGCTGCGCGAGCGAGCCTGGCCAGCATGCGATGGATCACGGGCGCGCTGGCAAGTGCATGGCCGGTGACCAGGATCAGCGCCATCTGCATGGCGAAGGTCAGCAGCGTCCAGAAACCCGTGCCCCAGTGCTTGGCCATGGAGGGCAGGCTTTGACCGGTGGTCATTATGCTCGCGGCCAGCACGAACAGGCTGAGAAGAATCGCGAATACAAAAGGTGAGGGGAGATAGCGCTGGACGAGCCTAACGCTCAACGCAGTTATGCTGTTAATCATTGTCGTGTTCCTGTTTATTCTTTTTGTTAAGCATCGCTTGCCGCGTCGTAACACGGCGAAGCGAGCCTCTGTTGGTGTCTTGGTAAGACGTCGCCCGTTGGCGGTAGTGCTGAGTTGGCCTCCTTGAGTGCTTACCGGTGAAAGTCAGTCCCGCTCCAGTGCCAGCGCTACACCCTGGCCGCCGCCAATGCACAGTGTGGCGAGGCCTTTCTTCGAATCGCGGCGGATCATTTCGTGCAGCAGGCTGACCAGAATCCGGCAGCCCGATGCCCCAATGGGGTGGCCGAGGGCGATAGCGCCGCCGTTGACGTTGACCTTGCTCGCATCCCAGCCCAGTTCCTGGCCGACCGACAGCGCTTGGGCAGCAAAGGCTTCGTTGGCTTCGATCAGGTCCAGTTCGTCCAGCAACCAGCCGGCCTTGTCCAGGCAGCGACGAGTGGCCGATACCGGGGCGATGCCCATGATTGCAGGGTCTACACCCGCATTGGCGTAGGCCTTGATCCGCGCCAGTGCCGGCAGCCCGAGCGCCTTGGCCTTTTCTGCACTCATTAGCAGTACCGCAGCGGCACCGTCATTGAGTGAAGAGGCATTGCCGGCGGTAACCGAGCCGTCTTTCTTGAATGCCGGGCGCAGCTTGGCCAGCGCTTCGGCAGTAGTGCCGGCGCGTGGCTGTTCGTCAGTATCGAAGCGCAGCGGATCGCCCTTGCGCTGGGGGATTTCGATGGAGGTGATTTCATCCTTGAAGCGCCCGGCCTCGATGGCCGCAACGGCCTTCTGCTGCGAGGCGGCGGCGAAGGCATCCTGGGCTTCACGACTGATGTCGTATTTCTCCACCAGGTTCTCAGCGGTGATGCCCATGTGGAAGTCGTTGAAAGCATCCCAGAGACCATCGCTGATCATTGTATCGACCAGCTCGGCGTGGCCCATGCGCAACCCGGTGCGCGCCTTGGGCAACACATAGGGCGCCAGGCTCATGTTCTCCTGGCCGCCGGCGATGATCACCTCGGCATCGCCGCAGCGAATCGCCTGGGTCGCCAGATGCAGGGCCTTGAGGCCGGAGCCGCAGACCTTGTTCAGGGTGAAGGAGGGCACGGCATGAGGCAGTCCGGCCTTGACCGAGGCCTGTCGTGCGGGGTTTTGCCCGGCACCGGCGGTGAGTACCTGGCCGAGAATCACTTCATCGACTTCAGCGGGGTCAAGCCCGGTCTGTTCCAGCAGGCGGCGGATGACGGCGGCGCCCAGTTCCGGCGCGGCGATGTTGGCCAGCGCGCCCTGGAAAGCGCCGATGGCGGTACGGGTGGCGGCAACGATAACAACATCTTGCATGTTCTGGCTCCGGCTCAATTCCAATCAGAGAGATTAAAAGGTCATTTCCGGTACGTTGTCCGGCACTACCAGCTTGCCGGCGGTCTTGGCGACGATTTCCTCAACGCTCACGCCAGGTGCGCGCTCCTTGAGCACAAACGCGCCATTTTCGATTTCCAGGTAAGCCAGGTCGGTCAGCACGCGCTTGATGCAGCCTGCGCCGGTCAGCGGCAGATTGCACTGTGGCAGCAGCTTGGATTCGCCATCCTTGGAGGCGTGAGTCATCAGCACAATGATGTTCTCGGCGCCAGCCACCAGATCCATCGCTCCGCCCATGCCTTTGACCAGCTTGCCGGGGATCATCCAGGAGGCGATGTTGCCGTTGACGTCGACTTCAAAGGCGCCGAGCACGGTGAGGTCGATGTGGCCGCCGCGGATCATCGCGAAGGATTCGGCGGAGTCGAAGATGGAGGCGCCGATGCGGGCGGTGACGGTCTGTTTGCCGGCGTTGATCATGTCAGCGTCCAGTTCCGCCTCGGTGGGAAAGGCGCCCATGCCGAGCAGGCCGTTCTCCGACTGCAGCATCACTTCCATGCCTTCGGGCACGTAGTTGGCGACCAGTGTCGGGATGCCGATGCCGAGGTTGACGTAGAAGCCGTCCTGCAATTCGCGGGCGACGCGCTGGGCCATTTGTTCGCGGGTGAGTGCCATGGGGTTGAACCTCTTGTTGTTAGACGGCGACAGGTTTCAGTCGCGCACGGTGCGCTTCTCGATGCGCTTCTCGAAGGTGCCGCAGATGAGCCGGTCGACGTAGATGCCGGGCGTGTGGATCTGCGCGGGGTCCAGTTCGCCGGGTTCGACGATTTCTTCGACTTCGACCACGGTGATCCGGCCGGCAGCTGCAGCCAACGGGTTGAAATTCTGCGCGGTGTGGCGGTAGATCAGATTGCCGTAGTGATCGGCCTTCCACGCCTTGACGATGGCGAAGTCGCCCTTTATGGACTCTTCGAGAATGTACGGACGGCCATCGAATTCGCGAACTTCCTTGCCTTCAGCGACGGGCGTTCCGTAACCGGTGGCGGTATAGAAAGCCGGAATCCCGGCGCCGCCGGCGCGCAACTTCTCGGCCAGAGTGCCCTGAGGTGTCAGTTCGACTTCCAGTTCGCCATCGAGCAGCTGTCTTTCGAACAGCGCGTTCTCGCCGACATAAGAGGCGATCATCTTGCGAATCTGCCGGTCTTCGAGCAGAAGGCCAAGCCCGAAGCCGTCGATACCGCAGTTGTTGGAAACTACTGTCAGGTCGCGCGTGCCCTTGCGCTTGATCTCAGCGATCAGGTTTTCCGGGATGCCACACAGGCCGAAGCCGCCAGCCAGAACGGTCATGCCGTCTTGCAGTCCTTCCAGCGCCTCGGCATAACTGCTGACGCGTTTGTCAAAACCAGCCATAAGTAAGTCCTTCTTGTTTTTTGGAGACTCGCAGAGCTGAGTGTTTCCTTGAACAAGTAATTTGTTAAGTTGATTTTTAAGCACTATTGATTGTTAATTCGAAACAATCTGCAGGCGGATTGTCGTCTTGCCAAGCGTATTCGAGAGCGAACACATGACAGTCAAGCAGCTGCGAGCATTTCTTGCCGTCGCGCAATCTCTGAGCTTCGTGCAGGCGTGCGAACGCTTGCACCTATCGCAATCGGCGCTGAGCCTGACCATCAAGGCGTTGGAGGAAGGTCTTGGCGGGCGTCTGTTCAGCCGCACGACCCGCGCCGTCAGCCTGACGCCGGAAGGTGAAGTGCTGTTGCCGCTGGCACGACGTCTGCTGGCTGATTGGGACAATGCCGAGGATGAATTACGCCAGCGATTTACCCTGCAGCAGGGGCGCGTGGCGCTGGCTTCGATGCCTTCCTTCGCCGGAAACCTGCTGCCACCTGTGTTGCGCTCGTTTCGTCAGCAGTACCCCTCGATCAGCGTCACCGTGCATGACGTGATCAACGAGCAGGCCATGGAAATGGTGCGAGACAGTCAGGTCGAGCTGGGCATTTCCTTTGAGCCGGAGCCGGGGATGCCGTTGGATTTTACGCCGTTGTATAGCGATCGCTTCGTGGCCGTGGTGCCCGCTGATTCGGAGTTGGCGGGTTGCACTGAGCTGGCTTGGCAGCAGTTGCTTGGCTTCCCGTTCATTACCCTGCAGCGCCCCTCGACAGTGCGCTTCATGCTGGAAGAGCATCTCCGCCAGCGTGGCCTTTACCTGCAAGTGCAGTTTGAGAGCCATCAGCTGGCGACGGTCGGGCGCATGGTCGCCAGCGGCTTGGGAGTCAGCGCTGTACCGGCGTTGTGCCGCGCGCAAATGCTTGAGCTGGGCGCCAGCTGCGTCGCTTTGACAGAGCCGGTGATCGAGCGATCGGTGGGCATTATTACCAAGCCTGGTCATGAGCTTTCCGTCGCGGCCCAAGCCATCGCCGATACCTTACTGGCGGCGAAGGGATATCCGGATATCGAAGCGGCGGTTATGACAAACCAGTGACCCGCTGGTCATTCATTTCCGAAAGCGTGCGATTACCGCACGGCTTGGTGTTGTCCCTTGGTCGTATCTTCTACGCTCTAGGCCAGCGTTACTCTGTCCGATGACCGGCACGAGCCGGATGCCCGCCCTTATGTAGTAATCGAGAGCGGCGTGGAGGTGTCGGATCACCAATAAATATAAATAGAGTGCCTTGTGATGGTCAGTTTGATTGGTGCAAGAAATACGGTCTTCGACCATGCCGACCCCCATGCGGTGTCGGACTACGTCAATCAACATGTCGGTACGCACTGCATTCAACTGCCGCGCACCGGCAGCCCTCAGGCCAGCCTGAGTCACTGCAGTTTCGGCAAGCTTGATCTGTGCCAGATCAGCTACGGCGGGAGTGTGCATGTCACCTCTGAAGCGCTGGAGACCATCTACCACCTGCAGTTGCTGCAGCGTGGCCATTGCCTGTGGCGTGGGCATGGCGAGGAGCATTACTTCACTCCGGGCGAGCTGCTGCTGATCAACCCTGACGATCCGGTGGACCTGACTTATTCCGACGATTGCGAAAAGCTGATCGTCAAACTCCCTGCTTCGCTCCTCCAGCAGGCCTGTGCCGACAATCAATGGTATTCGCCGAGCGAGGGCATTCGTTTCAGTGCGAGTCGTTATGACCTCAAAGCGCTCGAAGGTGTTGAGAGCCTGCTCGGGCTGATCTGTCAGGAAGCACAGTCCGAGAATTGCGTTGCGCAGCTGCAGGAGCAGTACGGGCGCATCATCGCCTCGAAGCTGCTGTGCACTCTTGCCAGCAATGTGCGGCACGAGTCGTTGGGCGAAAGCTGCCCCTCATTCGGGCGCATCGCCGATTACATTGAAGAGCATCTGAAAAAGGACATTTCCGTCGAGCAGCTGGCGCAGCTGGCGCGAATGAGCCCGCGTTCGCTCTATAGCCTGTTCGAGCGCAAGGTTGGTACGACGCCCAAATCCTACATCCGCCAGAAGAAGCTCGAGCAGATTCACGGCCGCCTCAGCGACCCTGCGGCCAAGGTCCGCAACATCACCGAGATCGCCATGGATTACGGCTTCCTGCATCTGGGCCGTTTCTCCGAAAGCTACAAGAGCACCTTTGGCGAGCTGCCTTCCGATACGCTGCGTCGCCATCACTAGATCCCCCAGGCTGCTGCCCGACGCGAGTAGCAGCGGCTCTCCCTTTCCCGTCTTTATGCGCCCCCGGTAAGAGCTACCGCTCGGGCCTTCCCTGCGGCCTCGTGTCACATTGCAGAAAGTGGATAGAGGTGCTGCAGGAAACGGATATTGGTACCCCTCTCAGCGGCATAGCCTTCATCACGTTGAAACAATAACAACGGAGGCCCCGGCCATGTCCCTGGGATTCGAATACCTTGATTCGCTGGTAGAAGACGACGCAGAAAAAGGCATTTTCCGCTGCAAGCGTGAGATGTTCACCGACGAGCGTCTGTTCGAACTGGAGATGAAGTACATCTTCGAGGGCAACTGGATCTACCTTGCCCACGAAAGTCAGATTCCCGAGAAGAACGACTACTACACCACCTATATGGGTCGTCAGCCGATCTTCATTGCGCGCAACAAGGAAGATGAGCTCAACGCCTTCATCAACGCCTGTAGTCACCGCGGTGCGATGCTGTGCCGCTTCAAGAGCGGCAACAAGGCCACCTACACCTGCCCGTTCCATGGCTGGACCTTCAACAACTCCGGCAAGCTGCTCAAAGTCAAAGACCCCAAGGAAGCCGGCTACCCGGACAGCTTCAACTGCGACGGCTCCCATGACCTGACCAAGGTTGCCCGCTTCGAGTCCTACCGCGGCTTCCTTTTCGGCAGCTTGCGTGACGATGTTGCGCCGCTGGAAGAATTCCTCGGCGAGTCGAAGAAGATCATCGACATGGTCGTCGACCAGTCCCCGGAAGGCATCGAAGTGCTGCGCGGCTCCTCCAGCTACGTCTTCGGCGGCAACTGGAAGCTGACTGCCGAGAACGGCGCCGACGGCTATCACGTCTCCGCTGTGCACTGGAACTACGCTGCGACTCAGAACCAGCGCAAGCTGCGTGAGTCCGGTGAGGAAATCCGCACCATGAGCGCCGGCGGCTGGGGCAAGAAGGGCGGTGGTTTCTACTCCTTCGAAAACGGCCACATGCTGCTCTGGACGCGCTGGGACAACCCGGAAGACCGTCCGCTGTACAGCCGCCGCGACGAGCTGGTTGCCGAAGTTGGCGAGGCTCGCGCGGACTGGATGATCGGCAACTCGCGCAACCTTTGCCTGTACCCGAACCTGTACCTGATGGATCAGTTCGGCTCGCAGCTGCGCATTGCCCGTCCGATCTCGGTGGACGAGACCGAAGTCACCATCTACTGCATCGCGCCAAAAGGCGAAAGCGACGAAGCGCGCGCCACCCGCATCCGCCAGTACGAAGACTTCTTCAACGTCAGCGGCATGGCCACGCCGGACGACCTCGAAGAGTTCCGCGCCTGCCAGGCCGGTTTCCAGGGTCGCGCCATGGAGTGGAACGACATGTCCCGCGGTGCCAAGCATTGGATCGACGGTCCTGACGAGAGCGCCAAGGAGATCGATCTGCATCCGCTGCTCAGCGGCGTGCGCTCCGAAGATGAAGGGCTGTTCGTCATGCAGCACCGCTACTGGCAGGAGCAGATGGTCAAGGCTGCCGAGGCCGAACAGGCGAAGCTGATTCACGTGGAGGGCGCGTAAATGGCTATTACCTACGAAGCCGCGCGGGACTTTCTCTACCGCGAAGCGCGCTACCTCGACGACAAGGAATGGGATGCGTGGCTGGAGCTATACGCGCCGGATGCCACCTTCTGGATGCCCGCCTGGGATGACCGCGACCGGCTTACCGAAGACCCCCAGCGTGAAATATCGCTGATCTGGTACGGCAACCGTCGTGGCCTGGAAGACCGCGTCTTTCGCATCAAGACCGAGCGCTCCAGTGCCACCATCCCGGACACCCGGACCACGCACAACATCAGCAACCTTGAGCTGCTCGAGCAGGCCGATGGCTTCTGCAAGCTGCGCTACAACTGGCACACCATGAGCTTCCGCTACAAGACCGTCGATCACTTCTACGGCACCAACTTCTACACCCTGGATGTGCGCGGCGAGAACCCGCTGATCAAGGCCAAGAAGGTTGTGCTGAAGAACGACTACATCCGCCAGATGATCGACGTGTACCACCTCTGAGGGCGCCGCCATGACTCACAAAATTGCTTTGAACTTCGAAGACGGCGTCACTCGCTTCATTGACGCCAATATCGGCGAAACCGTGGCCGACGCCGCCTATCGCCAGGGCATCAACGTGCCACTGGACTGCCGCGACGGCGCTTGCGGTGCCTGCAAGTGCTTCGCCGAGGCGGGTAAGTACGACCTCGGTGAGGAATACATCGAAGACGCCCTCAGTGAAGACGAGGCCGAACAGGGCTACGTGCTGACCTGTCAGATGCGCGCCGAGAGCGATTGCGTGATTCGTGTGCCGGCATCGTCCCAGGTGTGCAAGACCGAGCAGGTCTGCTACGAGGCGGCGATCAGCAACGTGCGCCAGCTTTCGGAAAGCACCATTTCGCTGTCGATCAAGGGCGACTCGCTGAGCCAGCTGGCGTTCTTGCCGGGGCAGTACGTCAATCTCAAGGTGCCGGGCAGCGATCAGACCCGCGCCTACTCGTTCAGCTCCATGCAGCGCGACGGCGAAGTCAGCTTCCTGATCCGCAACGTACCGGGCGGGCTGATGAGCAGCTTCCTCACTGGCCTGGCTAAATCCGGCGATAGCCTGAGCATGGTCGGCCCGCTGGGCAGCTTCTATCTGCGCGACATCAAGCGCCCGCTGCTGTTGCTGGCCGGTGGCACGGGTCTCGCGCCATTCACCGCCATGCTGGAAAAGATCGCCGAGCAGGGCAGCGAGCATCCGTTGCACCTGATCTACGGCGTGACCCACGACCACGATCTGGTGGAACTGGACAAGCTCGAGGCCTTCGCAGCGCGGATTCCGAACTTCACCTACAGCGCCTGCGTGGCCAGCCCCGATAGCCAGTATCCGCTCAAGGGCTACGTCACCCAGCACATCGAACCCAAGCATCTCAACGATGGCGAGGTGGATGTCTACCTGTGCGGCCCGCCGCCAATGGTCGAGGCGGTCAGCCAGTTCATTCGTGAGCAGGGCTTGCAGCCAGCGAACTTCTACTACGAGAAATTCGCCGCCAGCGCCTGAGTTAGCTCAGCGGCTATAAAGCAAAAGCTTCGCCCCGAGGGCGGGCCTCCCACAAGGGCAGCAGGTGCATCACGTGCCTGTGGGAGCTGCGCCTCGCGACGAACGGGCGCCAGGAATAGCCAAAGCTTTGCCCTGAGGGCCGGACTCCCACAAAAAGTATGCGGTGCGCTCCGTACCTGTGGGAGGCGCGCCCTCGCGGCGAATGGGCACGGACCTCCACCCACTCCTTGAGGTTGGAAAGATGAATAAGCGTTTTGAAAACAAAGTTGCGGTTATCACGGGTGCCGCCCAGGGGATCGGGCGCCGCGTGGCAGAACGGATGGCCGAGGAGGGCGGATGCCTGCTGCTGGTCGACCGCTCCGAACTGGTCCACGAACTGGCCGACGAACTTGGCGCCAAAGGTGCGCAGGTGCTGACCCTTACCGCCGATCTCGAACAGTTCGCCGATTGCCACCGGGTGATGGATACCGCCAAGACCCATTTCGGGCGCCTCGACATATTGATCAACAACGTCGGCGGCACCATTTGGGCCAAGCCCTTCGAGCATTACCTGGAGCACGAGATCGAAGCCGAAGTGCGTCGCTCGCTGTTCCCCACGCTCTGGTGCTGCCACGCCGCTTTGCCGCACATGCTGGAGCAGGGCGCTGGCGCCATCGTCAACGTTTCTTCGATTGCCACCCGCAGTATCAACCGCGTGCCCTACGGCGCGGCCAAGGGTGGTGTAAACGCCTTGACGGCCTGCCTTGCGTTCGAAAACGCCCAGCGCGGCATTCGCGTCAATGCCACCGCGCCTGGCGGTACCGAAGCGCCGCCTCGGCGGATACCGCGCAACGCTGCCGAGCAAAGTTCAGACGAGAAGCTGTGGTACCAGCAGATTGTCGATCAGACCGTGGACTCCACGTTGATGAAGCGCTACGGAACCATCGACGAGCAGGCCGGAGCGATCCTGTTCCTGGCCTCCGACGATGCCAGCTACATCACCGGTGTGACCCTGCCGGTGGGCGGTGGCGATCTCGGCTGAGCGAGTTCGCTACAGCGGAATTTGCACATGTACGAAGTACCGCAGTGCGCACAGCCTCGCCACGGGGCTGCGCAACGAACCATGACTAACAAAAACAATAGAGAGTCTTGCCATGCGTACAGTTGACGTTCATGAAGTTATCGATAACGCCCGTTTCAGCCAGTTTCACTGGCTGGTCATGTGCCTGTGCGCACTGTTGCTGATCTTCGACGGCTACGACCTGTTCATCTACGGCGTGGTACTGCCGGTGATCATGGCGGAATGGGGCCTGACCCCGATGCAAGCCGGCGCGCTCGGCAGTTACGCCCTGTTCGGGATGATGTTCGGCGCGCTGATCTTCGGCACCCTTGCCGACCGCATCGGCCGCAAGATGGGCATCGCCATCTGTTTTCTGCTGTTCAGCACCGCGACGGTGCTCAATGGCTTTGCCAGCACACCGACTGAATTCGGCATCTTCCGCTTTCTCGCCGGGCTCGGCTGCGGAGGCCTGATGCCCAACGTGGTGGCGCTGATGAACGAGTATGCGCCGAAGAAGCTGCGCAGCACGCTGGTCGCCATCATGTTCAGCGGCTATTCCCTGGGCGGGATGTTCTCAGCTGGGCTGGGCATTTACATGCTGCCGCGCTTCGGCTGGGAGGCAATGTTCTTCGCCGCTGCCGTGCCGCTGCTGCTGTTGCCGGTGATTATCTGGAAGCTTCCAGAATCAGTGGGCTTTCTGGTGCGCCAGGGGCGTACCGACCAGGCGCGCAAGCTGCTCAACCAGATCGATCCGAACCTTGTGCTTGGTGCAAGCGACGAGCTGGTGATAACCGAGGTGAAGGGCAAGAGCGCGTCGGTGATGGAGCTGTTCCGCAATGGCCGCGCGGTGCGAACCATATCGATCTGGGTGGCGTTCTTCTGCTGCCTGCTGATGGTCTACGCGTTGGGCTCCTGGCTGCCGAAGCTGATGGCCAACGCCGGTTACAGCCTGGGGTCGAGCCTGTCGTTCCTGGTAGCTCTGAACCTGGGCGGCATGTTTGGCGCGATTCTGGGCGGTTGGCTGGGTGATCGCTTCAACCTGGCCAAAGTCGTGGTGGTGTTCTTCGCGGTATCAGTAGTGTCCATCAGTCTGTTGGGCTTCAAGACGCCGATGCCGGTGCTCTATGCGCTGATCACCATTGCCGGCGCCACTGTGATCGGCACGCAGATCCTGCTCTATGCCAGCGCGGCGCAATTCTATGGTCTGTCAATTCGCTCCACCGGCCTGGGCTGGGCGTCCGGCATCGGCCGCAACGGCGCCATCGTCGGTCCGCTGCTGGGCGGCGCTTTGCTGGGCATCAACCTGCCGCTGCAACTGAACTTCATCGCCTTTGCCATCCCCGGCGTGATCGCCGCGCTGGCCATGGCCATCTTCGCCGCCTCCGGTCAACGCAGCAGCCACGTTGCGTCGGCCAGTCTGTCGGCGGCGAAGGCCTGAACACTGAAACAGGACTCCGGGAGCCGATATGAGCCACACCCTGATCGAAAGCATCCAGACGGTCATCGTCGACTTGCCAACCATCCGCCCGCACAAGCTGGCGATGCACACCATGCAGAAACAAACACTGGTGATCATCCGTGTGCGTTGCAGTGATGGTGTCGAAGGCATCGGCGAATCCACCACCATTGGCGGTCTGGCCTACGGCAACGAAAGCCCGGAAAGCATCAAGACCAACATCGACAGCCATCTGGCGCCGATGCTGGTCGGTCAGGATGCGAGCAATATCAACGCCGCCATGTTGCGTCTGGACAAGATTGCCAAGGGCAACACATTCGCCAAGTCCGGCTTGGAAAGCGCGTTGCTCGATGCCCAGGGCAAGCGCCTCGGGCTGGCGGTCAGCGAACTGCTTGGCGGGCGCGTTCGCGACAGCCTGGAAGTGGCCTGGACGCTGGCTTCTGGCGACACCGCCAAGGACATCGCCGAAGCCGAGCAGATGCTCGACATCCGCCGCCACCGCATCTTCAAGCTGAAGATCGGCGCCAACCCGCTGGAGCAGGATCTCAGGCACGTGGTGGCGATCAAGCGGGCGCTGGGTGATCGCGCCAGCGTGCGCGTCGACGTCAACCAGGGCTGGGACGAATCCCAGGCCATCCGTGGCTGCCGGGTACTGGGCGAGAACGGCATCGACTTGATCGAGCAGCCCATTTCGCGAATCAATCGCGGCGGCCAGATCCGCCTGAACCAGAGCAGCATCGCGCCGATCATGGCCGACGAATCCATCGAGAGCGTGGAAGATGCCTTCAGCCTCGCTGCCGACGGCGCGGCGAGCATTTTCGCCCTGAAGATTGCCAAGAACGGCGGCCCGCGCGCCGTTTTGCGCACCGCACAGATTGCCGAAGCAGCGGGTATCGCGCTGTACGGCGGGACCATGCTGGAAGGTGCCATTGGCACTCTGGCCTCAGCCCATGCCTTCGTCACTTTGAACAAACTGACCTGGCACACCGAGCTGTTCGGCCCGTTGCTGCTCACCGAAGAAATCGTCACCGAGGCGCCGGTCTATCGCGACTTCCAGCTGGAAGTATCACGCGCGCCGGGCCTCGGCCTGACCCTGGACGAAGAGCGCCTGGCGTTCTTCAGCCGCAAATAACCGGAGGCTGAAAATATGCTGTTCCACGTAAAAATGATCGTGAATCTGCCACTCGACATGGACCCGACCAAGGCCGCCAAGCTCAAGGCTGACGAGAAGGAACTGGCGCAAAACCTGATGCGCGAGGGCAAGTGGCGCCACCTGTGGCGCATTGCCGGCCAGTACGCCAACTACAGCGTGTTCGATGTGGCCAGCGTGCAGGAGTTGCACGACACCCTGATGCAGCTGCCGCTGTTTCCCTATATGGAAATCGAAGTCAACCCGTTGTGCCGTCATCCATCCTCGATTCGTGACGACGACAGCTGATCAATCGTTAGAGGCCGGGTACGTCCCGGCGCGCAACCGTGTAACGACAAATACAAAATGAGGCCCGAACCATGACTGTCCAAATTTCCCATACCGAACACGTACAGAACTTCTTCAAGGAAGCCAGCGGCTTCGGCAACGACGCCGGCAGTAGCCGCCTGAAGACAGTGGTCAACCGCGTCCTAGTGGACGCTGCGAAGATCATCGAAGACCTGGAAATCACTCAGGACGAGTTCTGGAAAGCGGTGGATTACATCAACCGTCTGGGTGGCCGTAATGAGGCTGGTCTGCTGGTTGCCGGCCTCGGTCTGGAGCACTACCTCGACCTGTTGCAGGACGCCAAGGACGAGCAGGCCGGCCTGACCGGCGGCACTCCGCGCACCATCGAAGGCCCGCTGTATGTTGCCGGTGCGCCGATTGCCCAAGGTGAAGTGCGCATGGACGACGGCAGCGAAGACGGCGTCGCCACCGTGATGTTCCTTCAGGGAAAGGTTACCGATGCCGATGGCAAGCCGGTCGCTGGCGCCACTGTCGACCTCTGGCACGCCAACACCCAGGGCAACTATTCCTACTTCGACAAGAGCCAATCGGACTACAACCTGCGTCGTCGCATCATCACCGACGCTGAAGGCCGCTACCGAGCTCGCAGCATCGTACCGTCCGGCTATGGCTGCTCGCCGGATGGCCCGACCCAGGAATGCCTCGATCTGCTGGGTCGTCACGGCCAGCGTCCGGCGCACATCCACTTCTTCATCTCCGCGCCGGGTCACCGCCACCTGACCACGCAGATCAACCTGTCCGGCGACAAGTATCTGTGGGATGACTTTGCCTACGCCACCCGCGACGGCCTGGTCGGCGACATCCGCTTCAACGAAGACGCCGAAGCTGCTCGGGCCCGAGGTGTTGAAGGCCGCTTCGCCGAAGTGGACTTCGACTTCCAGCTGCAGAGCGCTCCAGCGCCACAAGCTGAGCAACGCAGCCAACGCCCACGCGCATTGCAGAGCGCCTGACCGGAAGATAGCTACGCACCTGCTGTATACCCGGTGCTTAGCTGAATCTGCGTAGGGTGGATGACGTTTCACCCATCCACACAGACTTTTCACGAAAGCCGGTGGATGAAAAGAGCGTCATCAACCCTACGCAAGTTTCAAACGCGCCGGGTGTAGTCAGTCCCGAGCGTACGCGACACCAAAGGCAATGCGGTCCGCTGCATAACCGATCTTACGTTACCTACAACAAGAGCAATCCGGGCACAGCCACGGATAGCCATGCCTGACTTGCGAGGCACTATGAAAGCGCTACTGAAGGATTGTTCGGTCTCTGCTGTTGTCGCCGGTTTTATCGCGACGGTGATTTCCTACGCCGGACCGCTGGTGATCATCTTCCAGGCGGCCAAGGCAGCCGATATGCCTCGTGACGCTCTGTCGTCGTGGATCTGGACCATTTCCATCGGAAGCGGCGTGCTCGGAATCCTTCTGAGCCTTCGCTATCGGGTGCCCATCGTCATCGCCTGGTCCGCTCCTGGCTCGGCGCTTCTGGTCACGCTATTGCCCGGTATCACCCTTAATCAGGCCGTCGGCGCCTATCTGGTGGCCAATGCGATCATCCTGCTGGTCGGCCTGTCGGGGGCCTTCGATCGCATCATCGGCAAACTGCCTGCTGCGATTTCCGCGGCGATGCTGGCCGGCATCCTGTTTTCCTTCGGCATCGGCCTGTTTGTTTCGGTCAAGGATCAGCCCTGGCTGGTGCTTGCGATGTTCATCACCTACCTCATCTTCAAGCGGGTATTGCCCCGTTATGCAGTGCTCGCCGTGCTGGTGGTGGCGTGCTGATGACGCTCGCCAGCGGAGAACTGAACAGCGGAGCGCTGGTGATCGGGCTGGCCACGCCGGTCTGGATCACGCCGGAATTCAGCTGGCAGGTGATGCTCAGCATCGCCTTGCCACTGGTCATGGTGTCGCTGACCGGGCAGTTCGTGCCGGGCATGGTGGTGCTGCGCAACGATGGCTACCAGACACCGGCCAGCCCGCTGATCAGCAGCAGCGCCTTGGGCTCGCTGCTGCTGGCCCCGTTCGGCTGTCACGGGCTGAACCTGGCCGCCATTACCGCCGCCATCTGTACTGGCAAGGAGTCTCATGAAAATCCCGGTAAGCGCTATGTCGCGGGCGTTTCGGGCGGGGTGTCCTATCTGTTGCTGGGCATTTTCGGCGCGACCCTGGTGTCGATCTTCACCGCCTTTCCTGCCGCGCTGATCGCCGCCCTGGCAGGCCTTGCGCTGCTGGCGGCGATTGGCGGCGCACTGAGTTCGGCGATGGCGGTCCCGAAGGATCGTGAAGCTGCGCTGATCACCTTTCTAGTCACCGCTTCGGGCATGTCGCTGCTGGGATTGTCTGCCGCTTTCTGGGGACTGATCTTTGGCCTTGCTGCCCATTTTCTACTGGGGCTGAAGAAACCCCGGCCAAGTATTTCGGCTCATCCGCCCGCCGTTACCGAAAGGGAACAGCCGGCGAGCTGAAACCTGCACAGCTTCACCCTAAAAAAGCAACGCAAGAGCAAACCGAACGTGCCATCCGTTTGCGCAGCTGTGCGCGGAGCGCGGTGGCCTGTACCCAAAAAACAACAACAACGAGAAAAGACATGACCAAAATGCTGAAAATCTCCCCGCTGGCCCTGGCTGTCGGAGCCTCCTGCATGTTGCCGTCTGCCTTCGCTGCCGAGGGTGGTTTTATCGAGGACACCACGGCAACCCTCCAGGCGCGCAACTATTATTTCAGTCGGGATTTCTCCGATATCGTCGGCCCCAGCCAACAGTCCAAGTCCGAAGAGTGGGCGCAGGGTTTCATCCTCAAGGTGAACTCCGGCTACACCCAGGGCACGGTCGGTTTTGGTGTCGATCTGCTCGGGCAGCTGGGCATCAAGCTCGACAGCGGTGGTGGCCGGGTCAATACCGGATTGCTGCCGACCGACAGCGATGGCAAGGCCGTGGATAACTACAGCCGTCTCGGCGCGGCGCTCAAGGTGCGGCTGTCGCAGACCGAGCTGAAGATTGGGGAGCAAACGCCTAACCTGCCTGTGCTCACCTTCAGCGACATCCGCCTGTTGCCGCCGACCTACCAGGGCGCCAGCATCGTTTCCCGCGAGATCGACGGCCTGACGCTGCAAGGTGGTCAGTTCCGTTCCGGCAGCCTGCTGAATGCGGCGGGTGACGACAAGATGCGCGCAAAACTCGGCCACACGCCACAGTTGGGCGGCGATGCGGCTAGCGATCGCTTCAATTACGCCGGTGCCGATTATGCCTTCAACGACAAGCGCACCTCGGTGGGCGTCTGGTACGCGCAGCTGGAAGACATCTACAACCAGCGCTTCTACAGTCTCAAGCACAGCGAGCCGGTGGGTGACTGGCTACTGGGCGCCAACATCGGCTTCTATGACTCCAAGGAAGACGGCGACCAACTGTTGGGCAATATCGACAACCAGGCGGCGTTCTCCCAGCTTTCGGCCAAGTATGGCGGGCACACCTTTATGGTCGGCTATCAGGCCATCTTCGGCGATGACGCCTTTCCGCGCGTGTTCAACAACATCACGCCGCTGGGCAACGAAGTGCCCACCTATGAGTTCGCCGGAGCCGATGAGCGCTCCTGGCAGGTTCGCCATGACTACGACTTCGCTGCGCTGGGCGTGCCCGGTCTGGCGACCACGGTGCGCTACATCACCGGCGACAACGTGGACACCGGCAGGGGCTTCGAGGGTAAGGAGTGGGAGCGCGATCTGGACGTGGGTTACACCTTCCAGAGCGGCCTGCTGAAGAACCTCAACGTGCGCGTGCGCAACGTCGTCGCGCGTTCCAACTACCGCAGCGACATCGACGAGAACCGCCTGATCTTCAATTACACCTGGCAGCTGCTGTAACGACCTACGCTTCCCCGCAGCCGCTGGTTGCGGGTCAGACAGTGTGTTCGGCGCAGCGGATATAGAGTGATGCGATGACGAAACCGGCTCGCGGTAGGGCAAGGGCAAACTGGTTGGCCTTTGCGTGCCTCGGACGATGAATTCGACCCTTCAGGTTGTGCGGGCTAGCAGCACGACGAGCAGAAGGTTTTTGCGATTATCGGTTTGTTGTTCGATAATCGCGCACTACTCACTGACAAGGTAGTCCGCCATGACTGACGAAATCCGTTCAGGTGTTGCGCCGATGGTGCCAGCCATCATCGCCTCGCCGGCCAAGCGTATCGAAGCGTTTACCGGTGATCCGAATTTCATGAGTTCGCTGGCACGCGGGTTGGCGGTGATTCATGCCTTTCAGGAGCGAAAACGCCATCTGACCATTGCCCAGATCAGCCACCGCACCGAGATTCCCCGTGCCGCGGTGCGGCGCTGCCTGTACACGCTGATCAAGCTCGGCTACGCCACCACGGATGGGCGGACCTATTCACTGTTGCCCAAGGTGCTGACCCTCGGCCACGCCTATTTGTCCTCGACGCCGCTGGCAGTGACTGCGCAGCCGATTCTCGACCAGCTCAGCAATCAGCTCCACGAAGCCTGCTCCATGGCGACGCTGGAAGGCGACGAAGTGCTCTATGTCGCACGCTCGGCCACGCCGCAGCGGCTGATATCCGTCGACCTCAGCGTCGGTAGCCGGCTACCGGCGTATTGCACCTCCATGGGCCGCATTCTCCTGGCAGCGCTGGATGATGCAGCGCTGGACGAATACCTTGAACACGCCAATCTGCAGGTCAAGACGACCCGCACACTGCACACGCCGGAAGCCATTCGTGCCTCGATTGCCGAGATCCGCCAACAGGGCTGGGTGATCATCGATCAGGAGCTGGAAGTTGGGCTGCGCTCACTGGCCGTGCCCTTGAAAGACTCCGCTGGCCAGGTCCTGGCGGCACTCAACGTCGGCACTCATATCAGCCGCGTAACCCGCCAGGAACTGGAAACCCGCTTCCTGCCTGTGCTGCTGGAGGCAAGCCAGGAACTGAGTACTCGGTTGTTTCATTGAGGATTCAACGGACGTGCAGTAAATGACGGAAGCGCCTTCGGCGATTCCATCCTACGTTTTCACGGCCCCGTTTTTTGTAGGTTGGATTAGCCGAAGGCGTAATCCGACGATGCGGAGCGTCATCCCGCCCCGACGGTTCGATAAAGCGACCTGCCCGAAGCCCCGCTTTGTGGGTTGATTGGCTTAATCCAACCATGCGCAGGCATGATTCAATCTATCAATATGTTCGATTACCGAACAGTTAATCGATTATCGGATTGTTCTGATGCGGGGCGATAGGTAGTGTGGATCGCAAGCGCCTATAGCAGGTGCACCCACGACCACAAGAGACATGACCCATGGCCGAGATTCTTTCTCTCCGCGAAGCAATCAATCGCTTCGTCAGGAACGGCGATACCGTCGCCCTTGAAGGCTTCACCCATCTGATTCCCACCGCTGCCGCCCACGAAATCATTCGTCAGGACAAGAAAGAGCTGACCCTGGTGCGGATGACCCCCGATCTGGTCTACGACCTGCTGATCGGCGCAGGTTGCGCAAAGAAGCTGATCTTTTCCTGGGGCGGAAACCCCGGCGTCGGCTCGCTGCATCGCCTGCGTGATGCGGTGGAAAAGCAGTGGCCGCAGCCGCTTGAAATTGAAGAACACAGCCACGCCGACTTGGCCAACGCCTACGTCGCCGGCGCCTCGGGTTTGCCGTTTGCGGTACTGCGCGCCTATCTCGGTTCCGACCTGCCAAAGGTCAACCCGATGATCAAGTTCATCGACTGCCCGTTCACCGGAGAGACCCTGGCGGCCGTTCCAAGCGTGCGTCCAGACGTCACCGTAATCCATGCACAGAAGGCCGATCGCAAGGGCAATGTGTTGATCTCGGGGATTCTTGGCGTACAGAAGGAAGCCGCTTTGGCAGCCAAACGCTGCATCGTTACTGTCGAGGAAATCGTCGACGATCTGCAGGCGCCGATGAATTCCTGCGTCCTGCCAACCTGGGCACTGACGGCCGTCTGCGTGGTACCGGGCGGCGCGCATCCGTCCTACGCTCATGGCTACTACGAGCGCGACAATCGCTTCTATCAGGCGTGGGACCCGATTGCCCGCAGCCGTGAAACCTTCACCGCCTGGATCGATGAATTCATCCGCGGTACCGCCGATTTCAGTGCATTCCAGGCCAAGCTGGCCGCGCAGCAGGAGGCCCAGTGATGACTTACTCGACCAATGAAATGATGACCGTTGCCGCCTCGCGTCGCCTGGGCAATGGCAGTGTTTGCTTTGTCGGCATCGGCCTGCCATCCAAGGCGGCCAACCTGGCGCGCCTGACTCATGCGCCGGAAGTGGTGCTGATCTACGAATCTGGTCCGATTGGTGCCAAGCCCTCGGTACTGCCGCTTTCCATTGGCGACGGCGAGCTGGCTGAAACCGCGGACACGGTAGTGCCCACCGGAGAGATCTTCCGCTACTGGCTGCAGGGTGGGCGGATTGACGTCGGCTTCCTCGGCGCCGCGCAGGTGGACAAGTACGGCAATATCAACACCACCGTCATCGGCGACTATCACCAGCCGAAGGTTCGTTTGCCTGGAGCGGGCGGGGCGCCGGAAATTGCCGGTTCGGCCAAGCAGGTGCTGATCATCCTCAAGCAGTCGCACCGTACCTTCGTCGACAAGCTGGCGTTCATTACCTCGGTAGGTTTCGGGGAAGGCGGCGAGCATCGCAAGCAGCTCGGGCTGCACGGCAATGGCCCGGTCGGCATCATTACCGACCTGTGCATTATGGAGCCGGAAGAGGGCACCAACGAATTTGTGGTGACCTCGTTGCACCCGGACGTGACCCGCGAGCAGGTGATCGAGAATACCGGCTGGGAAATCCGTTTCGCTGAGAAGGTTCTCATCACCGAAGCGCCACGTGTCGAGGAGCTTGAAGCGCTGCGTGCGCTAGAGGCCCGCACGGCGGCGGCCCATGGCCAGGCAGGAGGTGACGAATGACACGCGAAGTCTTTATCTGCGACGCCATACGTACGCCCATCGGCCGCTTCGGTGGCGGGTTGGCGACGGTGCGCGCTGACGATCTGGCGGCCATTCCACTGCGGGCGTTGCTGGAGCGCAATCCGAAGCTTGACCCTTCGGCCATTGACGAAGTGTTCATGGGCAGCGCCAACCAGGCCGGCGAAGACAACCGCAACGTCGCGCGCATGGCCGCACTGCTGGCAGGCATCCCGGAAACCGTGCCGGGCGTGACGCTTAACCGCCTCTGTGCATCGGGCATGGATGCAGTGGGCAGCGCCTTTCGCGCCATCGCCTGCGGCGAAATGGAGCTGGCCATTGCCGGTGGCGTTGAGTCCATGTCCCGCGCGCCCTATGTGATGGGCAAGGCCGAAATGGCCTACGGGCGCACGCAGAAGATCGAAGACACCACCATCGGCTGGCGCTTCATCAACCCGAAGATGAAGGAGTTGTACGGCGTCGATGCCATGCCACAGACCGCTGATAACGTGGCCGAGGAATATCAGGTCAGCCGTGCGGATCAGGACGCCTTCGCCCTGCGCAGCCAGCAGCGCACAGCCGCCGCACAGGCTGCCGGCTTCTTCGCCGAGGAAATCGTGCCAGTGGTGATCAAGGGTCGTAAGGGCGATACCGTCGTCGAGTTCGATGAGCATCCCCGCGCGGACACCAGCGCTGAAGCGCTGGCCAAACTCCGGCCGATCAATGGCCCGGACAAGACCGTCACCGCTGGCAATGCTTCGGGCGTCAACGATGGCGCTGCAGCGATGATTCTCGCTAGTGCCGAAGCGGTGCAGAAATACGGTCTCAAGCCGCGCGCCAAGGTGCTCGGCATGGCCAGTGCCGGTGTCGCCCCGCGCATCATGGGCTATGGTCCGGTGCCGGCGGTACGCAAGCTGTGCGAGCGGCTGAACATCGCCGTGAATGATTTCGACGTGATCGAACTCAACGAAGCTTTCGCCGCCCAAGGCCTTGCCGTCACTCGCGACCTCGGCCTGGCCGACGACAGCGACAAGGTGAACCCCAACGGCGGCGCAATCGCTCTCGGGCATCCGCTGGGCATGAGCGGTGCTCGACTGGTGCTGACCGCGATTCACCAGCTGGAGAGAACCGGCGGCAAGCTGGGACTGGCGACCATGTGCGTGGGTGTGGGCCAGGGACTGGCGCTGGTGGTCGAACGGGTGTGACAGGTTTGCGATGAGCTGCGCTCTGCGTCGCCGCCGGGTGCAGATCATCTTTTTATTTCTAGCTTCTCGATGGAGTTTCCATGACCACCGTAAAACTTGACGACTGCGAACTGAATTACCGTCTCGAAGGCCCGGTCGATGCACCGGTGCTGGTGCTCTCCAACTCGTTGGGCACCGATCTGCATATGTGGGATGCCCAGGCTTTAGCGCTCAGCGAGCATTTCCGTGTGCTGCGCTATGACACGCGCGGTCATGGCGGTTCGTCGGTTACGCCGGGGCCGTACAGCATTGAACAGCTGGGCCGCGATGTGCTCGGCCTGGTGGATGCGCTGGGTATCGACCGTTTCGCCTTCTGCGGCCTGTCCATGGGCGGGCTGATCGGCCAGTGGCTGGGCATTAACGCCGGCGAACGCCTGACGCGGCTGGTGATCTGCAACACGGCCGCGAAGATCGGTAACGAAGAAGGCTGGAACGAGCGTATCGACAGCGTCCTCAAGGGCGGCGAGCAGACCATGCGTGATATGCGCGACGCCTCCATTTCCCGCTGGTTTACTCCTGCATTCGCCGAGCAGCAGCCTGCGCAGACCCAGCGCATCACCCAGATGATCGCCAGCACTTCACCCCAAGGCTACGCCGCCAACTGTGCAGCCGTGCGCGATGGCGATTACCGTGAGCAGCTGGGCGCTATCAAGGTGCCGACGCTGATCATCTGCGGCACCCAAGATGCGGTCACCACTCCTGAACATGGCCGCTACATGCAGGACCGCATCACAGGCGCTGAGCTGGTCGAGTTCGAGGCGGCGCATCTGTCCAATGTCGAAGCGGGCGAGGCCTTTACTCGGCGCGTGTTGGAATTTCTGTGTGGCTGATAGCGCTCGCTTGACCAGAACGAAAAAACCGGGCCATACGGCCCGGTAAAGTACCAACAAGGAGATTTGTGAATCAGACGCGGGCTGTCACCACAGCGCCAGGGTGTAGCTGAGGATCACCCGCGTTTCGTCCAGATCGCTGCCGAAGTTGCTGCGCACCGTGGCGTTGCGCACCTTCAGGCCGAGGTTTTTCAGGGGGCCGCTCTGGACGACATAGCCGATATCGGTGTTGCGCTCCCATTCCTTGCCCTCGCTCAGGCCAGCTCCGCGTTCGACGTTGTCGCCGGTCACGTAGCGGGTCATCAGGCTCAGGCCAGGAATACCGATGGCGGCGAAGTCATAGTCGTAGCGAACCTGCCATGACTTCTCATCCTGATTGCCGAAATCATTGATCTGCAACAGGTTGATCAGCGAGTTATCGGCGCCCGAGATATAGGCGAAGCCGGTGTCGCCACTCATTTTCTGGTAGCCGCCGGTAAAGCCATGACCACCGATTCGATAGGTGAACAGCGCGCCGAAGGCATTGTTGTCGACGTTGCTGCCACCGTCGTCGGTGGAGCGCACATAACGCAAATCGGTCTTGAAGCTCTGGTTGTCACCGATTGGCAGTACGTGCACCAGGTTGAAGTTGTGCTGTTTGTAGATACCGTCCAGGCCGCCGTAGTAATAACTGCCGGTCAGTTCAGGCATGAATTGATAGCGACCGCCAGCGAACATGAACTCATCGCTGGTGGTTGTGTTGCCCAGCTGGATGTTCCTCGCGCCGCCGTTGAATACGGCCATCTCTTCATAATCGGAAGAGTCGCGCAGGCTGGCGCGGTCGAGCCTGCCCAGGTCGAGGGTGAGGCCTTCAACTTCCTTGCTTTGCAACCAGGCGCCCCGGTAGATATTGGGCAGCAGGCGGCTGTCGTTGCGCATCAGCACTGGAATGAGCGGTTGCAGGGTGCCGACATGAAGCGTGGTGCTGGACAGCTTCGCCTTGGCGGTCAGGCCCGCCGTTGCGTAATCATCTTCGGGGTTGCCGGATGAATCCCTCTGCAGGATCCCGGTCCCTGAACGATCCGCGCTGGAGATGAACAGCACCGTGAGCAGGACGCCGGTCTGGCCGAACGGCAGCCCGGTGAGCGCATCGCGGATCACGTCGTCGCCACCCAGACCGCGCAGCACCGCGGCGAACACCGTGGCACCGATGAAGATGCCGAAGATGAAGGCTGAGGTGCGGCTGGTCTGGTAGAGCGCATCCTTGAACACGGCCAGGTTCAGCTTGCGGCTGCAGGCAGCCATCAGTATCGCGCCGAACGCGCCAACAGCGGACGCTTCGGTGGTCGTGGCGATGCCGAAGAAGATCGAACCGAGTACTGCAAGGATCAACGCGAACGGTGGCACCACAGCCCAGAACACGTCGAGCAGCGCGCGGGCATCAAGCTTTTGCCGGTTGGCCGGCGCGGGTGCGAAGTCCTTCTTTATCCAGGAGACGATGACGATGTAGAGAATGTACATCAGCGCCAGCATCAGGCCGGAATCAGTGCGCCCATGAACAGCTTGCCCACCGAGGCCTCTGAAGTGCCGAGACGATCAGCCATCAGCACCAGCATGATGCTCGGCGGGATGATGATGCCCAGCGTGCCGACCGAGCAGGCGGTGCCGACGGCCAGGCTCTTGTTGTAGTTCGCCTGCAGCATCGGGCCGATCGAGAGCATGCCGAGCAAGGCTACCGAGGCACCGACGATGCCGGTGGAAGCGGCCAGCAGGATGCCTACCAGCACCACGGTTATCGCATAACCGCCACGCAAGGGGCCGAGGACCCGCACCAGGCTGTGCATCAACCGTTCGGCGATGCCGGAGCGGTCGAGCATGATCCCCATGAAGATGAATAGCGGCAGGGCGACCATCAGTTCGTTGGCGACAATGCCGTAGATGCGCGCGTCCAGCACGCCGATGGTGCCTTCCCAGGTGAACCAGAGATCGGCACCGAAGTGCTCGACCATGACATAGCCGAGGATGGCGAATACCAACCCGATGCCGGCCAGTGACCAGGCCACGGGGAAACCAAGCAGCAGGAACACCATGAAACTGGCGAACATGCCAATGACGAGAATTTGCTCCAGACCCATGATTACAGCTACTCCATCAGGGCTGCGAATGGCCGCGTTCACGGTCATTCGAAGGGGCCAAGAAAGCCCGTGGGAAATTGAACAGCAGCGTGCTGCAGCGGGTGGCTTTGGAGAACAGGGCCAGGGCCAGCAGCGCCAGACCCAGCGGCAGCACGCTCTTGAAGATGAAGCGATACGGCAGGCCACTTGGCGCCTGTGAACGCTCGTTGTAGATGAACGCCTGATAAGCGAAGGGAATCAGCGCATCGACCATCAGCACAACGATTGGTAAGGCAAGGAACACAATCCCCAGCAACTCGATGATGGTCCGGCTGCGCAGGGTAAATTTCTCGCTCAGCACATCGACTCGTACGTGATCGTCGCGTACCACCGCGTATGCCAGGGAAAGCAGCACGGCGGCGCCAAACAGGTGCCAAGACAACTCTTCTAGCGCAATCGAGCCACGTGCCAGCACGAAACGACTGAACACATTCGTCAGTACCACCAGCAGGCACAGCACCCAGAGCCAGGCGCTGAGTTCGCCTATGGCGACCAGAGCCTTGTCCAGCCAATAGGACAGCCGGTTATGTGGCAACGCAGTCTCGGCAGGGGCCGGCGTTGCGTCGTTGGGGGAAACGGGATGAACGGACATGACGACCTCGGCAAATCCAGCACGGGCACGCGTCGCGGCTACATAGCTAAAGAACCACGCAGGTACCGCAACGGCCCGCTTGAGATAAGGGACACAGCCGCGCTACGCCCCTGTACTGGTGCGATTACTCGTACTTGTAGTAGTCGCGCGGCAGATAGCCCTTGCCGTGCCAGATGGAGTGGTGCTCCATGAACTCGCGTTGGCTGGTCAGGACGCGTTTGAACATCTCGTCTTTGGCAGCCATCTCGTCGAGTACTTCGTTGGTCACGCGCTCAAGCTCGCGCAGCACTTCTTCGGGCAGCACCTGAGCCTTCACGCCTTGCTTCTCGTAATCACGCAGGGCGGTAGGCTGGGCCCACTCGCTTTCGGCAAAGCCCTTGAGCGTGGCGGATTCGCAGCCCATCTCGATCAATGCACGGCTTTGCGGCTGCAACTTGTTCCAAGACGTCCTTGTTCACCAACAGGTGCGAGGTGGTCAGCGTCTGGTGCCAGCCGGGCATGATGTAGTTCTTGATGATCTGATCCAGGCCCAGCATCTTGTCCACCGCCGGCTGCGAGAACTCGGTAGCGTCGATGGTCTTGCGCTCCAATGCCTGGTAGATCTCGCCGCCTGGCACCATGGTCACCGAGGCACCGAGTTTCTCCAGCACCCTGCCGCCGATGCCGGCGAAGCGGATGCGCAGTCCGTCGAAGTCTTCCAGCTTCTCGATGGGCTTGGCGAACCAGCCGGCACCTTCAGGGCCGATGATGCTGCACAGCATGGGGTGGATGTTGCGCTGGGCGTAAATCTCTTCGAGCAGCTTTTTACCGTCACCTTGGTAATACCAGGCCAGATAGGCCGGCGGCTCCAAGTTGAACGGGGCACCGGAATACAACGGCAGCGCGGGGATGGTGCCCTGGTCGTAGCCGATCCAGGTATAGCCAGCCGAGTATTTGCCGTTGCTCACCGCATCCATGATTTCGAAGGGCGGTACCAGTTCGCCGGGCTCGTAGTAACGCAGCTGGATATCACCACCGGAAATCGCCTTGAGCGACTCGGACAGATGTTTGACCGGCGTGGTCAGACCGATTAGGTGAGAAGGGAAAGCGAGCGGCACCTGCCAGCGAATTTTTTCTGCGGCGGCTGCGTTCGTGCTGATCAGGCAGGCACCCAGAACCGTGGTCGCGCCGATGGCACAGGCGAGGCGGGAAAGTTTTTTTGTTATCGACATTACGAGTTCCTTTATTTGTTTTTGTTCTGGTAACCGGAAAAATTGCGGACCAAGGCAGCGGCATATTACCGAGCGAGCTGGTAATCCCTGCGCGCCTGCTTCGTTCCCTCAAGCGCTCCGGCGTCTAGCCTCAGTTACTTAGCAGGTTCTGTGCCTGACTTTAGATTTCGTCTGTAATGGCCTGTTTAGAGCGGTTTGTTTAATAGTTGGAGAGCATTCAGTCCAACTCGGCAGACATTCCAGGCAGCGCTTTTTTAGCAATGTCCATAAATCTGGAAAGTAAGTCCATAAATTTGGACTGGCAGGGCGTGGATACTGCACGTGCATGACAAATATGAGAAAGCCGCTGCTTTTTGTACCTGTAGGTTGATAGTGCGCAGCGGTAGAAAGGCCTCAGCGGCCAGCCAGATCCTGCTGCAGTTGCGGTTCCAGTACGGCGATGGTCTGGTCGCTGCGCCTGAATGAGACCAGCGCCGCCAGCCATGCCTGCAACACAGGTGAATGGCTTTTCTGGTTGCGCATGGCGCTGCCAAGGATTTCTCTGGCGATGGTCACCATCGCGTTTTTGCTGCCGAGAAAGTGCCAGCTGAACCAGCCATCATCGTAGCTCCCGGCCGCCGCCTGGCCCGGCGCGAGAGGAATGAAGACCTTGATCGAGAGATCAAAAAGCACTTCCGGTTTGGAAATGATCACAAGCTTTACGTCGCTGACCCTGTGCAACCAGTAGCGATGATCGAAGCGGCTTCCTGTCAATGTTGCGGACTGCCTGAGGGCTTCGTCGATCAGGGCTTTGTTATCGATCAGTTGCATGGTCGGGCTTCCCTTGGCGCTTCTGGTGGCGGTTGGCGATGCCGGGTTATCGGTTGGCTCAGGGGTTTGTTTAGAGCGTTTTGTCGGGGTGATTGGGTTGCAAGCCGCAAAGTATGGCCATGCTCCAATTGCATGTTGATGGAGCTATCGTGCTTTTGGGGATAGATTTTGAGGCTGAATCTCCCACGGGTAATTCTTCACGCCTCAGGTGTTCGTAACAGTCAGTAGCCAGGTGTCCAGTCGGGGTCGCCAACTGCCAACCGCCGCCTGCGGCTGGAGCGAGCAGCATCGCGCCTGCTAATATCGCGCCTTTGATTTCCTTGTTCGTCCCTCCGCTTTCGAGAGCCGCCATGACCACCGTTCGTACCCGTATCGCGCCGTCGCCCACCGGTGACCCGCACGTCGGCACTGCCTATATCGCGCTGTTCAACCTCTGCTTCGCCCGCCAGCACGGTGGCCAGTTCATCCTGCGTATCGAGGACACCGACCAGCTGCGCTCGACCCGCGAATCCGAACAGCAAATCTACGACGCACTCCGCTGGCTGGGTATCGAGTGGGATGAAGGCCCCGACGTCGGCGGGCCGCACGGTCCATATCGGCAGAGCGAGCGTGGCGAGATTTACAAGAAGTACTCGGACGAACTGGTCGCCAAAGGCCATGCGTTCCCTTGCTTCTGCAGCGCCGAGCGCCTGGACCAAGTACGTGCCGAGCAGATGGCCAACAAGGAAACCCCGCGCTATGACGGCCATTGCATGCACATGGCCCCCGCCGAGGCGCAGCAGCGCATTGCTGCCGGTGAGTCCCATGTGATCCGCATGAAGGTTCCCACTGAAGGCATCTGCCAGGTGCAGGACATGCTGCGCGGCACCGTCGAGATCGGCTGGGACCGTATGGACATGCAGGTGCTGATGAAGGCCGACGGCCTTCCGACCTACTTCCTCGCCAACGTGGTCGACGACCACCTGATGGGCATCACCCATGTGCTGCGGGGTGAGGAATGGCTGCCGTCGGCGCCCAAGCTGATCAAGCTCTACGAGTACTTCGGCTGGGAGCAGCCGAAGTTGTGCTACATGCCGCTGCTGCGCAATCCGGACAAGAGCAAGCTGTCCAAGCGCAAGAACCCCACTTCGGTGACCTTCTACGAGCGCATGGGCTTCATGCCCGAGGCGATGCTCAACTACCTTGGCCGCATGGGCTGGTCGATGCCCGACGAGCGCGAGAAATTTACCCTGGCGGAGATGATCGAGCACTTCGACATCAATCGCGTGTCCCTGGGCGGGCCGATCTTCGATGTCGAGAAGCTGTCCTGGCTCAACGGCCAGTGGATCCGCGAGCTGAGCGTCGAAGCTTTCGCCAACCAGGTGCAGGAGTGGGCGCTGAATCCCGAATACCTGATGAAGATCGCGCCGCATGTGCAGGGTAGGGTGGAGACCTTCAGCCAGATCGCGCCGCTGGCCGGCTTCTTCTTCTCCGGTGCGCTGAATCTTGACCCAGCCTTGTTCGAGCACAAGAAGCTCGATGCCACTCAGGTGCGCCAGGTGCTGCAATTGACGCTGTGGAAGCTCGAAGCACTGCGCCAGTGGGACAAGGAACGCATCACGGAGGTCATCCAGGGGGTCGCTGCGCATCTTGAACTGAAACTGCGTGATGCGATGCCGCTGATGTTCGCTTCTATCACCGGCCAGGCCAGTTCGGTCTCGGTGCTCGATGCAATGGAAATCCTCGGTCCGGACCTGACGCGCTTCCGCCTGCGCCAGGCCCTGGAGTTGCTCGGTGGTGCGTCGAAGAAGGAAGTGAAGGAGTGGGAAAAGCTGCTGGCAGCGATGGGCTGACTCCCATGGTTCGCCAGGCCTGAAGCTTTGCAGAGCAGTCACCTGCGGTCGAACTAATTCGGCCGCAGGTACCAAGGCCAAACACGTGCGGGCCTATGACGAGGTACCGGCTACCTTTCTGTTGTCATCATGGCAAGCAGAGTGAAGCCAACGCGCCACCCGCTGGCGGTAAGTGATTGTTCTGATGTCGAATTTCTTCATCGAACGAAGAAAATTTGTTTGACACTGCGCCGGCCCGCCCCTAATATGCGCCCCGTCCACGAGATGGGGCTATAGCTCAGCTGGGAGAGCGCTTGCATGGCATGCAAGAGGTCGACGGTTCGATCCCGTCTAGCTCCACCAATCTCGGACAATGATTGCCACCGACACGCCTAACGGCGGGTCGCGTCAGAAGGTTTTGTCCCCTTCGTCTAGTGGCCTAGGACACCGCCCTTTCACGGCGGTAACAGGGGTTCGAGTCCCCTAGGGGACGCCATATCCAGCAGTGATGCGCAAGCATTACGAGTCGGGAGACGTTAAATCCGGGGCTATAGCTCAGCTGGGAGAGCGCTTGCATGGCATGCAAGAGGTCGACGGTTCGATCCCGTCTAGCTCCACCAATTTCCACGCGCTTCGGCATTGCCGGATCGTATCGAAGGTTTCGTCCCCTTCGTCTAGTGGCCTAGGACACCGCCCTTTCACGGCGGTAACAGGGGTTCGAGTCCCCTAGGGGACGCCATTTTTATTGCCCGTTTTGGGCGCCAAAGGGTCATTTCTCACGAAATGACCCTTTTTGTTTTGTGCGGAATTTCTAGCTCGGCTTTCAGTCAGTAGGCTGCCGAAAACACTCAGGCGCAGCGGCGACAAAGTCTGTGAATGATCAATCATGCATGACGGCGTCATATGCTCCATGCAAGATAGGTTCTCCTGCCGTGATCTCGCGGCGCATGGATTGAGAGGTATGAATGATCTGGGATCAGCCTGATGTCTTCATCTGCGATATCAGCGTCGAGCCCGAGCACATCGATGAGCTCGGTCACGCGAATAATGCGGTCTATGTGACATGGCTGGAGCAATGCGCCTGGCGGCATTCGCAGAGCCTAGGGCTTGGCTTGGAAGACTATCAGCGGCTGAATCGCGCGATGGCGGTACTGCGGCACGAGATCGACTATCTAGCGGCGGCCTACGAAGGGGAACGGCTACAGCTCGGCACCTGGATCGTCGAATCCGATCAGCGTTTAAAGATGAAGCGTCACTTCCAGCTGGTCAGGCCTACCGACAACGTAACGCTGCTACGGGCCACAACCACATTCGTCTGCATAGAGATGACCAGCGGCAAGCCGAAAAGAATGCCGCCGGAGTTTCTCGAAGGTTATGGCAAAGCGCTGGTCGAGCCTTACCCTTTGCAGCTCTAGGTTGAGTCGGGTTATCGACCCTGTATGCGGATGCCACAATGGCGTAGGAGCGGCTAGTCCGAAGGAAAACACTGCTCTTGGACAAGTCCGCTCTTACATGGAAGGGCGTTGTTGATCGACGTTCCCGCTAGCCGCCGCCCTCTGGACGCTTCATGTCGCTCTCCTTGCGTTGTTTGGCATCTTCACGCCACTGTTCCTGCTGCTGCTTTTTCATGTGTTCGCGCTTGGCTTCTTCGCGGGCTTCGATGTGGGGGTTGGTGGCCTTGTTCTGCACGGGCCGTTCGGTTTGCATATCCTTGTCTTGAGCCTGCGCCATGCTCGCGGTGCAGAACAGTGCGGCAAGAATCAGTGTTCCAGCGTTCAGGATTTTCATGTGAGCCTCCGATTGTTCCGGCTGCGGGTGGGGAACCGCTCGACATCAGTATTGATGACAGATCGCATTCCTGCTTCGTTCCTTGTGGAGCGCAGACGCAGTGAGTGATTCGCGCCCGCGCAAGATCATCCACGTGGATTGCGACTGTTTCTATGCAGCCATCGAGATGCGTGACGATCCCAGTCTGGCGAATCGGCCCATCGCGGTGGGTGGGCTGGCCGAGCGTCGCGGCGTTATCGCTACGTGCAACTACGAGGCGCGTGCCTATGGCGTACGCTCGGCAATGGCTTCGGGGCACGCGCTCAAGCTTTGTCCCGATCTGCTGATTCTGCGTCCGCGCATGGAGGCTTACCGCGAGGCCTCGCGTGAGATTCACGGCATCTTCCGCACCTACACTGATCTGATCGAGCCCTTGTCCCTGGACGAGGCATTTCTCGACGTGACCGGGTGCGAACATTTTTCCGGCAGTGCCACGCGGATTGCCCAAGACATTCGCCAACGTGTCTGGCAGCAATTGCGGATCACGGTTTCTGCGGGCGTAGCGCCGAACAAGTTTCTCGCCAAGATCGCCAGCGACTGGAAAAAACCTGACGGGTTGTTCGTGATCACACCCGCACAGGTCGATGATTTCGTGCGTGAGCTTCCGGTTGCCAGGCTGCATGGTGTTGGCCGTGTCACCGCCGAAAAGCTGAACAAGCGTGGTATTCACACCTGTGCCGATCTGCGAGAGTGGAAGCGTCTGGATCTGCTTCGCGATTTCGGCTCCTTCGGCGAGCGCCTGTGGAGCCTTGCTCATGGCATTGATGAGCGCCCGGTGCAGGTCGATAGCCGGCGACAGTCGGTGAGCGTCGAAAACACTTACGAGCGCGACTTGCCAGATCTCGCCGCCTGCCTTGAGCGGCTCCCTGAACTGCTCGAGCAGCTCAGCAAGCGGATGGCGCGACTCGATGACAGTTATCGGCCCGGCAAGCCATTCGTCAAGCTCAAGTTCCACGACTTCACCCAAACCACCCTCGAACAGTCCGGCGCTGGCCTGGAACTGGAGGACTACACCGATTTGCTGGCAGTCGCCTTTGATCGCGGCAAGCGCCCGGTGCGGTTGATCGGGGTGGGCGTGCGCCTGATCGATCTGCGCAGCGGTTTCGAACAGCTGCGGCTTTTCTAGCGTGCCGCTCGGCTAAATTCAGAGTCTCGGAGATACTTGGCGGGGATGATGGAAGAAAACAGTCGCTCCACACCGCTCGGCCTTCAGATAAAACCATTTCTGCCGGCCAATGGTCGATTGTTTGTGGGCTGCGGTCTCTGGGTAGAGAGACTGCGCGTTGACGCGCGGTTCCAAAGCTGCGGGCGCCACGTTCGCAAAGTTCTTTATTGATTGCCTCAGGAGTCGACCGCCATGCCCCGAGCCATCTGGAAAGGCGCTATCAGTTTTGGTCTGGTCCATATTCCGGTCGCGCTGGTTTCTGCCAGTTCTTCTCAGGGGGTGGATTTTGACTGGCTGGATAAACGCAGCATGGATCCGGTCGGCTATAAGCGGGTGAACAAGGTCACCGGTAAGGAAGTCACCAAGGAAAACATAGTCAAGGGCGTTGCCTATGAGAAGGGGCGCTATGTAGTGCTTAGCGAGGAGGAGATTCGCGCCGCTCACCCGGAGTCGACCCAGACGATCGATATCTTTTCCTTCGTCGACAGACAGCAGATACCGCTGCAGAACATTGACACCCCGTACTACCTCGCCCCTGATAATCGAGGCGAAAAGGTTTATGCGCTGTTGCGCGAAGCACTGAGCAGTACGGACAAAGTCGCCCTGGCGCATGTGGTCCTGCGCACCCGTCAACATCTGGCGGCACTGTTCCCGCTGGAGTCCGCCCTGGTGCTGGTGATGTTGCGCTGGCCCGGCGATGTGCGCAGCCTTGATGCGCTGGAACTTGGGTCGGCTGTGACCCAGCCCAAGCTGGCCAAGAGCGAGTTGGACATGGCCAAGCGCCTGATCAAGGATATGAGCGATGAGTGGCGGCCGGAGGAGTATCAGGACAGCTTCCAGGACCGCATTCTCGATTTGGTTGAGCAGAAGGCCAAGGCCGGTAAGATCGAGGCTGTCGAGCAAATTGAAGGCGAAGAGGAGCGACGTGGCGCCGACGTCATCGACCTCACCGAGTTGCTCAAGCGCAGCCTGGGCGGCAAGCCAGCGGCCAAATCCGAAGACTCATCCAACGACAAGCCGAAGAAGCCGGCGCGCAAGCGTGCCAGCCCCAGCAAGCCCGCCAGGGCCGCACGCAAGTAAGCGGAGAGTACGACCGTGGCCAGGGAGCAGAGCGAATACAACCGCAAGCGCAATTTTGAACGCACCAGCGAACCGCCCGAGCGCCCCGGCAAACGACGTAGCAAGGCTGGTGCGCTGCGCTTTGTGGTGCAGAAGCACGATGCCCGTCGGTTGCACTATGACTTCCGCCTGGAACTGGATGGCACTCTAAAGAGTTGGGCGGTGCCCAAGGGCCCAAGCCTGGACCCTCGTGACAAACGCCTGGCCGTACATGTTGAAGACCACCCTCTGGACTACGCCAGTTTCGAGGGCAGCATCCCCGAGGGCAGCTACGGCGCTGGAGATGTAATTGTCTGGGATCACGGCATCTGGCAGCCGCAAGGCGACCCGGCAGCCGCCTATGCAGCAGGCAAACTCAAATTCACTCTGGTTGGCGAGAAGCTGACTGGCGACTGGACGCTGGTGCGTACCCGCCTGCCCGGCAACAGCGAGAAGCAGCAATGGCTGCTGATCAAGGAGCGCGACGACATTGCGCGACCCAGCGACGAATACGACATCGTCGAGGCGCAGCCGCAGAGCGTGATCAGCGGTACGCTGGTCGGGGGACCGAGCAAGGCGCCCAAGCGCAAAGGGGCGAGTAAGACCAAGGAGAGCCAAGCTGCCTCACCGGCGTTTCCCGATAGCCTGGCGCCGCAGTTGGCAACGCTCGTTGACCGCCCTCCGGAAGGCGATTGGTTATACGAAGTGAAGTACGACGGTTACCGCATCCTTGCCCGCATCACGAACGGCGAGGTGCGACTGTTCACCCGTAATGGCCACGACTGGACGCAGCGTCTGCCGCAGCAGGCCAAGGCCTTGGCCAAGCTGGGGCTGGAGGACAGTTGGTTAGATGGCGAGGTGGTGGCGCTGAATAAAGAAGGCTTGCCGGACTTTCAGCAACTGCAGAATGCCTTTGATATCGGTCGCAGCCACGATCTCATCTACTTTCTGTTCGACGCGCCGTTCGTCAACGGTCAAGACCTGCGACAGTCTCCTCTGGAACAGCGCCGCGAGCAGCTTAAGGCGATTCTTGGCGATACGCGCAATACGCCCCTGCGTTTCTCCGATGCGTTTACCGCCCACCATCGTGACATCGTCGAAAGCGCCTGCGCCATGTCGTTGGAAGGCGTGATCGGCAAACGTTCCGGGAGCCTTTATGTATCGCGCCGCAATCCGGACTGGATCAAGCTCAAGTGCCGTCTGCGGCAGGAGTTCGTCATCGTCGGCCATACCAGTCCAAAAGGCAGTCGCAGTGGTTTTGGCGCGTTGTTGCTGGCGGTGAACGAGGACGACGGTCTGCGTTACGCAGGGCGGGTCGGGACCGGTTTTGGCGAGGCGGCGCTTAAAGATATCCACCAGCGTCTACACAAGCTGGCTCGCGCCGACTCGCCCCTGGCTGGCAAGCTGAGCACGACGCAGGCCCGTGGCGTGAGCTGGGTGGAGCCGCAATTGGTGGGCGAAGTCGAGTTTGCCGAGTGGACGCGTGAAGGCATCGTGCGCCAGGCCAGCTTTATCGCCCTGCGCAGCGACAAGCCGGCTGCGCAGATCATTCGCGAGCGACCTGGCGCTACGCCCGCAGCGGAGCCTGAAAAGCGCGCTAAAAGGAACGGAGCCAAAGCGAGCGGCAAGCCAGTGGTCGCCGGCGTGGCGATCAGCAACCCGCAGCGGGTGATCGACCCGGAGAGTGGCATAACCAAACTGGAGCTGGTCGAGTTCTACGCATCCATCGGCGACTGGCTGTTGCCGTTTCTGAACAATCGCCCGGTGTCGCTGCTGAGGGCGCCAGAGGGCGTGGGTGGCGAGCAGTTCTTCCAGAAACACGCCGAGCGCCTGGCGATTCCCAACATCAAGCATCTGGACCAGGCATTGGACCCCGGTCACGCACGACTGATGGAGATCGACAGCTTACCGGCGCTGGTCGGTGCCGCGCAGATGGGCTGCATCGAATTTCACACGTGGGGTGCTACCAGTGATCGCATTGAAACGCCGGATCACTTCGTGCTTGACCTCGACCCTGATCCGGCACTGCCCTGGCGCAGCATGCTGGAGGCGACGCAGCTGACCCTGACCGTACTCGACGAGATCGGTCTGCAGGCGTTTCTCAAGACCAGCGGCGGCAAGGGGATCCACATCATCGTGCCGCTGGCACGACGTGCCGATTGGGATACGGTGAAGGCCTTTGCCAAGGCACTGGCGCAGTTCATGGCCCGCCAGCTGCCCGAGCGCTTTACCGCTACATCCGGGCCGAAGAATCGAGTCGGCAAGATCTTTCTGGACTATCTACGCAATGGCCGTGGCGCCAGTACGGTGGCTGCCTACTCGGTGCGAGCACGGCCGGGCTTGCCGGTTTCGGTGCCTATTGCGCGTGATGAATTGGATGGCCTGCGCAGTGCCGGGCAATGGACGGTTGGCAATCTGGAGCAGCGTCTGGACGGACTCAAGCGGGACCCGTGGGAGGGTTACGCCAATCGCCAACGGATCACCCGTGCGATGTGGAGCAGGCTGGGCGCCGATGCTCCCTGAGCATAGTTCTGAGCTGTGAAGAAAAGAGGGGTTGCCCCGGCCTGCCTGTACCGAGGACCCCAAAACTGGATTGCTTTACGCAATGCATTGCGTGTGCCAGTTTCAGTGAGCAGGGTTTTAAGCCGGTACGCCAACACTGGCGCGGCCTTCGAGGCGGAGAGGTGTTTGGCTGGGGCGCTCGTAGTGCATGCCAATGGTGCAGGACCATCGGAACGCCCATATCCTGTGGAATCAGTTTTGTTCCGGCCAGACGCGGATCGGAGTACCTTCGGCGGGCCAGAAGCGCAGCTGATCGATGTTGGAGATATCCCAGCGCTCAATCTGCGAGAGCAGGTGCAGGAAGTGTTGTTCCTGCTTCATCAGGTGCTCGGCGCACATTTTGCGGGTACTGCCGATCTGGCTGAAGCGGATCTGCTGGCCGTCGAGTTCATAACTAGCGAACCAGTGGTTACAGCCGGCATTGCCATAGGCGCGGTCGTGGCTGAAGGTCAGCGAGACGGGATTGCGGCCAACCACGGGCTCTTCGCCGATCCACTCGGTGATGTAGGTAACGTCATATTGCAGCTTCTGTGCATCGCTCGCGCAGCCGCTGACGAACAAAGCGGCCAATGCAGTCAGCAGGAGATTCTTCATTGCTGCGCTCCCTTGCAGGCCGGGCAAAGGTGGCGGCCGGCGTCGTTGGTCCAGCCGAGTTCGGCAATGCGGGCTTCGGCGGCAGGGGCGCGGGCAACTTCACCTTTTGCTGCATCCACGGCGAATTCGAAATCCAGCTGCTTACTGCAGCCGTCGCAATCGACCTGCCAGTTGTGGATCGCCAGCTCGCGGAATACCGGGCCGCTAGCCATGGCTGTCCATTGGCCTGGCGGGTTGATCAGATGACGAACCTTGTCCACGACCAATCGCTGTGACAGATCACGGCTGCCCTTGAGGGTGACGATCAGTACGTCGCCGATGCGAATTGAGCCGCCGTTGCCGGTGACCTGATAACGGCCCGGCGCCAGCGCGCGGCATTCGGTAAGGGTATGGGCAGGGGTGAGCAGGGTGTAGCGGAAATCGTGTTCGGCCATGACTCGCGTTCGATTGAGAGGTTGCGGTGGCGGCAATGCTAGCACGGTCAGGTCAGGCCCTCGCGTGGGTATCATGACGGAAGCGCCTGCGGCGATTCCATCCTACGGGATTGCACGGCGTCCCATATTTTGTAGCCTGTATTAGCCGAAGGCGTAATACGGGTTTCCGAAGGCGTTCGGGGCCGTCAAGGACGGCGTAATACGACGAACGAAGTTTATGGCCGAGGGTTCTTAAAGGTGTCTTCTAGGAAGCGTTGCATGTTGGCCCAAGAGCGCTCATCCGCCTGCTTGTCATAGGCCACGTCTACGCCTTTTTTCTGGAATTCGTCTGCGCCTGGGTTGGTGAAGCCATGCTTGGCGCCGGGGTGGTTGACGAACTGGTAATCGGCACCAGCGGCAACCATCTCCGAGTTCAGGGCTGCGATGTCTTCGAGGGTGATCATGCTGTCGGCGCTGCCGTGCTCGACCAGTACACGTGCCTTGATACTGCCGGGAACAGCGCGCATCTGGGTGGCGAGGGCACCGTGAAAACTGACCACACCGTCCAGCGGTACGCCTTGGCGGGCCATGTCCAGCACGACCTTGCCGCCGAAGCAGTAGCCGACAGCGGCCAGTCTCGCGGCATCGGTCTGTTGCTGTTGCTTGAGCAGGTCTAGACCGGAATTGAAGCGGGCCTTGGCGGCATCAGCATCGGCCGTTGCGGCCTGCATGAAACTCATGGCGTCCTTGGGGTGATCGGTGTTCTTGCCTTCGCCGTACATGTCGATGGCCAGGGCGCTGTAGCCCAGTTCGGCGAGGTTACGGGCGCGCTGCTTGGCGTAATCGTTGAGCCCCCACCATTCATGTACCACGACGATGCCGGGGCGTGGGCCTTCGATGGCGTCGTCATAGGCGTAGTAGCCGACCATCTTGGTGCCATCGGCAGCGGTATAATGGATTTCCTGGGTCTGGACTTCAGCGTGAGCGACGAAGCTGGAGGCCATCAGTAGGCCGAGCAGGCGGTAACGCATCGGGGTTCTCCTTTATTGTTTTGAGCACAGCGGGGAGAGGGTGCTATTCGGATCGACACGCAAACGCCGAATAAATTCGGCCCTACCGATTGCGCAGGGCCGAACTTGTTCGGTCAATGACTTACCAGCCCGGCACGCCGTGCATGTCCGGCAGCCTGTGGGCAATGCCCTTGTGGCAGTCGATGCAGGTGGCTTCGCCGCTGGCCAGGGCCGTGGAGTGGAACTGTGCGGCGCGGGGAGCCTGCCGGGTGAAGTCCATGTAATCGAAGTTGTGGCAGTTGCGGCACTCGAGCGAGTCATTGGATTTCAGACGACGCCATTCACGCTCGGCCATTTCCCGGCGCAGGCCGAGAAATTTTTCCCGTGTGTTGATGGTGCCGAAAATCTTGCCCCAGACTTCCTTGGAAGCCTGCATCTTGCGAGCGATCTTGTCGGTCCATTCATGCGGTACGTGACAGTCAGGGCAAGTAGCCCTGACGCCCGAGCGGTTGGAGTAGTGGATGGTGTCCTTGATCTCCATGTAGACGTTGTCTTCCATCTCGTGACAGGAGATGCAGAAGGTCTCGGTGTTGGTTACTTCCAGAGCGGTGTTGAACCCACCCCAAAAGATGATACCGGCGATAAATCCGCCAAGCGTCAGGGCACCCAGGCTGTAGTGCACGCTGGGGCGGCGCAGCACATTCCAGTAGCGTTTGAGAAACGCGAGTAGCGACTTCATCCAGGCGTCCTCACTGTTGGCTCTGAGTGTTTTCGTGATAGAGCAACTGGTCGATGTTCTCGAAGTCGTTGTTCACCAGCGGTTTCACGTCGTGCTGCACCACATGGCACTGGGTGCAGAAATACCGGCGCGGGGCGACCGCTCCGAGCGTCTGGCTGTCACGGTCGGTGAAGTGGGTAATGCTGATCATGGGCGCCTGGGTGCGCGCGCTGTTGGCGCGGCTGTGGCATGCCAGACAGCGATTGCTGTTCATGTCCACCTGATAGCCACGGATGGCGTGCGGAATGGTCGGCGGCTGCTCGGGGTAGTTGCGCTCGCGCTTGAGGTCCTTGTTCTCCTCGTCACGCAGCGGTGGCGGGGTGAACTCCTGGGTGATGGTGCCACCCGCCCGTCGCCCATCCGGCGCCGGAGCGTCGAGCGGGTAGTTGGGTTCGGCAGCGATGGCCAGGCCGCAAACGGCCAGGAGGGTCAATGTCAGTACACGTAATTTCATGGATGGCCCTCCTCAGGCAATGCTGACCACTTCGATCTTCACGGCGCATTTTTTGTAGTCGGTTTGCTTGGAGATCGGGTCGGTGGCGTCGAGGGTGACCTTGTTGATCAGTTTGTTGGCGTCGAAGAAGGGCACGAAGATCAGACCTTTCGGCGGCTTGTTGCGGCCACGAGTTTCAATCCGCGCCTGCATTTCGCCACGACGGCTGATGACCTTGACGACACTGCCGCGCCGGGCATTGAGTTCGCGAGCATCGTCCGGGTGCATATACACCAGTGCATCGGGGACCGCTCGGTGCAGCTCATCTACGCGCTGGGTCATGCTGCCAGTGTGCCAGTGTTCCAGTACGCGTCCTGTGCTGAGCCAGAAGGGGTACTCGGCGTCCGGCATTTCAGCAGGAACTTCATAGGGTAGGGCGAAGATGATCGCCTTCTTGTCCGGGTAGCCGTAGAACTGCACACCGGTGCCTTTTTCGACGTAGGGATCGTAGCCTTCGCGGTAGCGCCAGAGGGTTTCCTTGCCGTCGACCACAGGCCAGCGCAGGCCGCGTTCCTGATGGTAGACGTCGAAGTCGGCCAAGTCATGGGCATGCCCGCGACCAAACTGGGCGTACTCCTCGAAGAGACCCTTTTGCACGTAGAAACCGTAATCCTCGGACTCCTGGTTGCGGTAGCCCTCGGCGATGTCCGAGGTGGGGAACTGGTCAACCTGCCCGTTCTTGAACAACACCTCGAACAGGGTCTTGCCCTTGAGCTCTGGCTTCTTGGCCAGCAAGTCGGCAGGCCAGACTTCATCGGTGGTGAAGCGTTTGGAGAATTCCATTAGCTGCCACAGGTCGGAACGGGCTTCACCCGGAGCGCTGACCAGCTGGTGCCAGAAGTGGGTGCGACGTTCGGCGTTGCCGTAGGCGCCTTCCTTTTCCACCCACATGGCGGCGGGTAGGATCAGGTCGGCAGCCTGCGCGGAAACTGTGGGGTAGACGTCGGAAACGATGATGAAGGTTTCCGGGTTGCGCCAGCCGGGCAGGATTTCCTCCATGATGTTGGGGCCGGCCTGCATGTTATTGGTGACCTGGGTCCAGTAGACCTTGAGGCCGCCATCTTTCAGCTCGCGGCTTTGCTGCACGGCGTGGAAGCCCGGTTTCTCCTGAATGGTGCCTTCGGGCAGCTTCCAGATCTCTTCGGTGATGGCGCGGTGTTTCGGATTATTGACCACCATGTCTGCCGGCAGACGATGGGAGAAAGTGCCGACTTCCCGTGCGGTGCCGCATGCCGAAGGCTGGCCGGTGAGCGAGAAGGGACTGTTGCCCGGCTCGCTGATTTTGCCGGTGAGCAGGTGGATGTTGTAGATCATGTTGTTCGCCCAGACACCGCGGGTGTGCTGGTTGAAACCCATGGTCCAGAAGGACATCACCTTGACCTTGGGATCGGCATACAACTCAGCCAGCGCCTTCAGGCGTTCGGCAGGTACACCGGATTCCTGAGCAGCGTGTTCCAGGGTGTAGGGCTTGAGGAACTCGGCGTAGTCCTCAAAGCTGATGTCGGTCCAGCTGCCGGCTACCCCGGCGTTCTCGGCCTTCAGTTCGAGCGGATCGGTCGGGCGCAGGCCGTAGCCGATGTTCGTCGCACCCTTGGCGAAGCGGGTGTGATTCTTGATGAAGTCCTGGTTGACCGCGCCACTCTGGATGATGTGGTTGGCGATGTAGTTGAGGATCACCAGGTCGGTTTGCGGGGTAAAGGTCATCGGGATGTCGGCGAGTTCGTAGCTGCGGTGCTCGAATGTCGACATGACGGCGACCTTGACGTGCGGTGCAGTCAGGCGGCGGTCAGTAACGCGCGTCCAGAGCACCGGATGCATCTCAGCCATGTTCGAGCCCCAGAGCACGAAGGCGTCGGCGACTTCGATGTCGTCATAGCAGCCCATGGGCTCGTCCATGCCGAAGGTGCGCATGAAGCCGACCGCCGCCGAGGCCATGCAGTGGCGGGCGTTGGGGTCGAGGTTATTTGAGCGGAAGCCGGCCTTCATCAGCTTGTTGGCCGCATAACCTTCCCAGATGGTCCACTGGCCGGAGCCGAACATGCCGATCGAGCTCGGTCCGCTTTCCTTGAGCGCCGTCTTGTATTTTTCTTCCATGATGTCGAAGGCTTGCTCCCAGCTGACCGGCTGGAATTCGCCCTGCTTGTCGTAGCGGCCGTCCTTCATGCGCAGCAGCGGCTGCGTCAGGCGGTCAGTGCCGTACATGATCTTCGACAGGAAGTAGCCCTTGACGCAGTTGATGCCACGGTTGACCTCGGCCTTCACGTCGCCATGGGTGGCTACGACACGATCACCGCTGGTGGCGACCATCACACCGCAACCGGTGCCGCAGAAGCGGCAGGGCGCCTTGTGCCACTTGAGATTGGTGGCCTGTGGATCGGTAATCAGGTTGGTGGCGCTGGTGGCAATCGGAATGCCGGCTACGGTAGCTGCTATAGCGGCGGCGTTGGCCTTGGCGAATTGGCGACGGGTAAGACTCATTCAGGCTTCTCCTTCGAGAGAGAGGAGTTCGTGGTAGATCAGGGCGGCGTTGAGTACCCCGGGCAATTGCTGGATATGATCGATGGTGCTCAGGATCCGGCTTTCATGCTCGGCTTCGAGGACCACCACCACTTTTCCTGCAGCGCTTTCCTGATGGATTTCAAGGCCGGGCAGAAGCGCCATGTTCTGTTTTACCGCCTCAATCAGCTCAGGTCGGCAGTGCACCAGCAGGCTTGCTATATGCAAAGCATCATTCTTCATTGTGGTTATCAAGCTCCGCCTATAACGGCAAATGGCGTTCGCGTGTGCCTTTCGAACAACGCGGTAATGGGTCAGCTCGGGCCGGGTGGCCCAAGGAATGTCAGCTGGCTGATCCAGACGATGAAGCCGTAACCGCCGACCAGCGCAATGCTCAGCAGCGGAAACAGAAAAATCAGCAGGAACAGAAGAAGGCGCGTTTCCTGACTTTTGCGAGGGGCGATATCGGTGTCATTCGGCACGGGTGTTCACCTTGTTTGTTCTGCTCTTGTGTTTGAAGTCTAGGCAGCGCAATCGGTTCAGGCTAAGAAATTCTGCTAAGTAGCTGATCTAGCACCCTTTAGACGCTTTATTACCTTTCAGGTAAAAGAGTATGGCAGATGATATCCATATTTCACATGTGGATATGCACGCTTTGTAACTCAACGAGAAATCAGTCAGATCACCGTATCGTGCCGTCAAGGTGGCGAAATTGACTAAGCACAAGAGTATCCTTGCGGACTATTGAACTTTCGTTGCGGTCCGCAGCGAAAGCCCAGTTTTCCGAGACCTGTTGAAGGTCGAATTTCGGGCTTTGACATGCACGCCTACAGCACCACTTCTTCCCATCTCAAACGCGGTACAGCCGCTTACCAGCGCGCGACGCTGGCCTTGTTCTGCGCCGGCTTCGCTACCTTTGCCATGCTCTATTGCGTGCAGCCACTGCTGCCCTTGCTGGCGGCACACTTTTCCGTTTCCGCGGCCAGCAGCAGCCTCGCGTTGTCGCTGACAACCCTGTCGCTTGCGGTCTGCCTGTTGATTTCCGGGGCGCTGGCCGAAAGCTGGGGGCGCAAGCCGGTGATGGTTGCAGCCCTGGCGCTGGCCAGCTTGTTGGGGCTTGCCTGTGTGCTGGTGGACTCTTGGAATCTGCTGCTGGTGTTGCGAGCAATGCTGGGATTGGCGCTCAGCGGTTTGCCGGCGTTGGCGATGGCTTACGTGGGCGAGGAATTCGACCCTGAGTCGCTGCCAGCGGCGATGGGGCTGTACATCGGCGGCACGGCCTTGGGCGGTTTGCTTGGGCGTTTACTGTCCGGTCTGTTGAGCGACATCGGCGGCTGGGAGATGGCGCTCGGCGGAGTGGCCGGGTTGGGCCTACTGGCCCTGGGGCTGTTCGTCTGGCTACTACCGCCGTCACGTCATTTCAAAGCTCAGGCACTTTCGCTGAGCGGGCTGCTGGACAACTTCCGCCAACACCTGAGCAATCCGGTATTGCGCAGCCTGTTTCTACAGGCGTTTTTGCTGATGGGCGGTTTCGTTGCGCTGTTCAACTACATCGGCTTTCGTCTGGCAGGCGAGCCTTTCAGCCTGTCGTCCACAGTGATCGGCTTGCTGTTCACCGTGTATCTGGCGGGTATTTTCAGTGCCGGCTGGGCGGGGCGTCTGGTGCCGCGCTTCGGCGCCAAGGCGGTGTTGCAGGGTGGCATTGGCCTGATGTTGCTGGGTGTGGGTCTGTGTTCACTGCCCTGGCTGGTTGCGATCATCTTCGGCCTGGCGCTGTTCACCCTGGGCTTTTTTGCTGCCCATGCGGTAGCAAGCGGACAAGTCGGACAGCATGCCAAAGGGGCCAGAGCTCAGGCATCGGCGTTGTATCTGTGCGCCTATTATCTAGGTTCGAGCGTGGTGGGGTATTCAGCAGGTTATGTTTGGGAGCATGCGGGCTGGCTGCCGCTCATGGCCGCATTGGCTGCGTTGTTCGTGCTGGCCGCCTGGCGGGTGCGACGCCTGTGAGGGGTGATAGTCACTCCAGCCGCTGCTGGCCGCTGAACACCAGCGTGGCGCGGCAGCTGCGACAGAAGTAGCGGCGGCCTTTGCTTACCAGCGCATGACGCTGGCCGGTGAATGGGAAGTCCCGCTCGGGGCATTCGCAACGGTAGATGTAACGGTTTACCTGTCGGCGGGTGATTTCGTAGTTATGGCAACGATCAGCCGGCAGCTCATAGACGCCGCGCATGATCAATTGCCATTCCTCGCCGTGGGGCTGGATACGCGGGCCGAACATCTGGTGCGCCACCAGATGGGCGACCTCGTGGGCCACGGTCTGTTGCAGGAAGTGCTCGGTGTTGGCCCGGTATAGGTGCTCGTTGAAGCGCAGCAGGTTCTGGTCCAGATGCGCTACACCGGCCTTCTGACCACGCAGTTTGAGGCTGATCTGGGGACGTTTGAAGCGCTGCTTGAAGAATTCTTCGGCCAGCTGATAGCAGGCTTCGACACGGGAATTGAGTCGCTCGGGCATCGGGCACTCCGGTTACAGAGCGCCGCATTATGCCAAGGTGTGTGTGCTTTAGCTCACTCGTTCGGGCGCTCGTTGAAACGCCGCTCGTTGTCCACCCCGCCTGGAGCCTCCTGCGGACGATTTTCCTCGAAGCCGTGACTCTGGCTCTGTACGGTATCGCGCTGATAGGTCGGGTCCATGGAAAGTACCCAGAACAGGATCATCGGTACCTTGATGTTCACCAGCACCAGCAGTCCTACGGCCCAGGTACAAGCCCCGTAGAGGAAGGTATTGCGGTTGTCGATCCGCATGAACTTCGGCAGGCCGACGAACAGCAGATAGGTGGAGTAGATACCTGCAGCCACCAGCACGGAGATGGCCATCCAGCGGCTGGGGTAGAGCGCGCCAAGGCCTGAAATGAAGAACGGCGTGATGACATAGGCAATGAAGCCCACGCACTGGTTGTAAGTCGGACGTGCCTCGAAAGTGCGCGACATCCAGCGTAGGAAGGCGCCCATGATAAAGGTGCCGAGAATGATGCTGATGTAGATCAGCGCGCTCAGTTGCAGGGCGCTTCGGGTGTCGAGCCAGACCCGCTCGCCCTCAACCAGGCTCCAGCCCACGTAGCGAGTGCCGATGAACATGCAGACAGCTGGCAGCAGCGTCCAAAGGAAGAGATGCACGATGTAGTTGGAGCTGTTGCGCTCCTCATCCTTGCGAATTTCTGTCCAGGCCTGATCAGGGCGTGTCATCAGCGTAAAAAAGTGGGGAATCATGGGGGGTCTTCCTTCTGCCTCGGATGGCTTGGCCACGGCGGGCGCCCTGGCTGGCGTTTCCCTTTAGAACGGCAGATGCGCCAAGGGTTTCGCCTGGCAGCAGATGCAACAAAGAACAGGGCCGCCTGAGGGCGGCCCTGTATGCGCAGTTTGAGCAGTCAGTGGTCTAGCGAATGTAGACCGGACCCACGCCCATGCCCCACATGATCACTGACAGCGCAATGATCGCCACCAGTACCACGAGTCCAACGGCCAATATCGAACTGGAGAACAGAAAACCCTCGTCTGACGGAATGCTCATGAAGGTCGGCACGCCGACATAGAGCAGATAGGCGGTGTAGCAGATCGCCGCAGTGCCGACGAGCATGCCCAGCCAGAGGACGGGATAGATCGCAGCCAGGCCACCAATGAACAGCGGCGTTGCGGTGTAGGCGGCGAACATGATGCATTGGGTAAGGGTAGGGCTGGCGTCGTAGGTGCGAGACATCCAGTGAATGAAGGCGCCCATGACGGCCACACCGGCAAGCATGGCCAGGTACGACAGTACGGTCAGTTGCAAGGCACTTGCCTCAGTGAGCATCACGGCTCCACCACTGCCGATGCTCCAGCCGAACTTGGTGGTTCCGATGAAAGCTGCAATTGGTGGAATCGCAGCCAGTACCAGCACTTCCCAAAGGTGCAAGCGTCCTACGCCGCGTTCTTCTCCAGTGATTTCCTGCCATTCCTGACTAGGATGAGCGAACAACCCCCAAACGTGATTGATCATGTCTGCGTCTCCTCGGTTCTGAAGGGCCGCTTTGCCAGGCTTGCGCCAGCGTGATGGCATGCGACCTTCTGACGCAGTATAGGAGGGCAAAAGCCAACCGCACCGGGCTGGTTAGAGCGTTTGGAAGCTATCCCGTCACTGGTAATAGCGCTGCAGTATCTCCATGGCCAAATTGATTGACTGGATTCGCGTCGTGCTGCCGCCTCGATCAGGATGGTGAATACTGACCAGCTGACGGTAGCGCCGCTTGATGGCCGGCAGGCTCAGCGAGGATTCTTCCTGCTCCAGCTCGAACAACTCCAGCGCGGCGCGCTTCTGGTCGGGGTTCCAGGATTCCTGTGGTTCGCCTTGATAGTCACCGCGCATGCGCGACCAGAAGCTGGCCAGTAGACGTTCCACTTCTTGTTCGTCGGTGTCGCGCAGGTTGTTCATATCCAAGTAATAGGCCCGCAGCGGGTCCGGCTCGCTGACCTCGCTGGTTGCCGCGATATAGGGCAGCAGACGGACGCACAGCGGCGAGATCTGCAGACAGTGGCTGTTCTGCTGCCAGAGGCGGTCACGCAAATGATAGAGCGCGTTGAACACCAGAAAATGCGTGCGGAAAAGTACTAACTTGTCGTCCAGCGGCAGGTTTGGGATGTGTGTGCTGTGGCGGGCCTTGAGTTGTTGGATCAACTCGTATTCGCTGCAACCCTCCGGTTGCTCACGCAGCAGTACAAGAATCTGCTCGGCCAGGTCCATCTCGGGTGCGAGTTCGTTGTTCATACGGGCAAGCCTAGCAAAGAGCAGGATAGATGGGCTGGGGTGCCGCACGCTTTGCGCGTAAAATGTGCGCCTTTCGTATTTCAACCGGATTCAGACATGGGCAACCTCTCGGTCAACCAGAACAAACTGCAGAAGCGCCTACGCCGCTTGGCCGGCGAAGCAGCCACCGATTTCAACATGATCGAGGAGGGTGACAAGGTCATGGTCTGCCTGTCCGGTGGCAAAGACAGCTACACCATGCTTGATGTCCTAATGTACCTGCAGAAGGTTGCGCCCATCAGCTTCGAGATCGTTGCGGTAAACATGGATCAGAAGCAGCCGGGCTTTCCCGAGCATGTGCTGCCCGAGTACTTAAAGAGTCTGGGAGTCGAGTACCACATCGTCGAGAAGGACACCTACTCGGTGGTCAAGGAGAAGATCCCGGAAGGCAAGACCACTTGCTCGCTGTGCTCGCGCCTGCGCCGCGGCACGCTTTACACTTTTGCCGATGAGATCGGCGCGACCAAGATGGCGCTCGGGCATCACCGCGACGATATCCTGGAAACCTTCTTCCTCAATATGTTCTACGGCGGCACGCTCAAGGCCATGCCGCCCAAGCTGCTTTCCGACGATGGCCGTAATGTGGTGATTCGCCCGCTGGCCTATTGCAGCGAGACCGACATCGAAGCCTATTCGCAGATGAAGGAATTCCCCATCATCCCCTGCAATCTCTGCGGCTCGCAGGAGAACCTGCAGCGTCAGGTGGTCAAGGACATGCTTCGCGAATGGGAACGCAAATCGCCGGGCCGCACCGAAATCATGTTCCGCGCCCTGCAGCATGTGGTGCCCTCGCAACTGGCCGACCGCAACCTGTTCGACTTCAAGAGCCTGCGCATTGACAACGATGCCACGCCGCGCTTTGTCGATGTGATGAGCCTGTAGAGCAGTTGCAAGCCGGTGACGCGCTGGAGTATGGTTCGGCACATATTTCGGAGAACAGCATGACCTTCAGTTCGGCCTCCCAGTCCATTATCAGCCTCGGTGCCCTGCGCGCCGTGCCGTTGTGTGGGCAGGTGGTTGCAGCTGAAGATTATTATTTTGGGTATTGGTTTAGCCGCAGGCGCGTCTGATACCCAACAGGCGCCCCAGAAACAGGGTCGCCACCAACGTTTTTCAAAACCCCGGTCGGCTACCCGACCGGGGTTTTTTCTTTTCTTGGCCAAATGAACCGAACACACGAGGAATACAGCATGACTACTTATTACCGCACCGACCGTTACCGCTACGACTGGCGATTTATCTGCTTGGACACCGTACCAACACCGCCTGAACGAACACACGATTAGCGCCATCGCGGGATTGCCCGCGATGGCCGAAGGAACCGCCAGCTCATGAATGCTCAAAACGCCGCTATCCAGCCTGACCTCGCCGAAGCTTCGGCCACCATTTCCACCCCCGCTCGCCGCAGCGCCCAGCCGTTGCCCAGCCCCGCCTTGTTGCGCCAGCGCCTGCCGCTGGATGCTGCCCTCGCCGAACGTATCCATCATGACCGCAACTCCGTTCGCGCAGTGCTCGATGGTCGCGACCCGCGCCTGCTGGTGGTCGTCGGTCCCTGTTCCTTGCATGACCCGGTTTCTGCATTGGAATACGCCCAGCGTCTGGCCGAACTGGCGCCGCAGGTTGAGGACCAGCTGCTGCTGGTGATGCGTGCTTACGTCGAAAAACCACGAACAACTGTTGGCTGGAAAGGCTTGCTCTACGATCCGCATCTGGATGGCAGCGGCGATATGGCCGAAGGTCTGCGTATATCACGCAAGCTGATGCTGGACATTCTGGAAATCGGCTTGCCCATCGCCAGTGAGCTGCTGCAACCACTGGCTACCGGCTACTTCGATGACGTACTTGCCTGGGCTGCCATTGGTGCGCGTACCAGCGAGTCGCAGATTCATCGTGAAATGGTCAGTGGTCTGGATTTGCCGGTGGGCTTCAAAAACGGTACGGATGGCGGTCTGGGCATCGCCTGCGATGCCATGCGCTCGGCGGCGCATCCGCATCGGCATTTCGGCATTGATGATCTGGGACATCCGGCGCTGATGGAAACCGCGGGCAATCCCGACACCCATCTGGTTTTACGCGGCGGTCATGGGGCACCCAACTACGATGCCACCAGCGTCGCAATTGCGCGCGCCGCGCTTCAAAAGCAGAGTATCGATGCGCGGATCATGGTTGATTGCAGCCATGCCAACAGCGGCAAGAACCCGCTGCGTCAGTCGGACGTGTTGAATGACGTCATTGACCAGCGTCTGGCAGGGGATATCAGCCTGCGCGGAGTGATGCTGGAAAGCCACTTGTTCGATGGTTGCCAGTCGCTGGGTGGCGATCTGCTCTATGGCGTTTCCATCACCGATGGTTGCCTTGGCTGGAACGGCACCGAGCAATTGCTGCACGATGCCGCCGAACGTCTGCGGAGCCAATAGGCATCCGCAGATACTGAGTCAGTTGGCCCAGAGCCAGCCGATCATCAGATAGCAAAGGCCAGTCACCAGGAACACGCCAAAGAGGTTCAGGGCGAAGCCGGCTCTGATCATCGATTGAATGCGCATCTGCCCGGTGCCGAACACGATGGCATTCGGCGGGGTTGCCACCGGCATCATGAAGGCGCAGCTGGCGGCGATGGCTGCCGGGATGGCAAGCATTTCCGGCGGCAAGCCCTGGGCAACGGCCAATGCGCCGAGCAGCGGCAGGAAGGCAGCGGCAGTGGCCGTGTTGGAGGTGATCTCGGTGAGGAAGGTAATCACCAGCACCACCAGGCCAATCATCAGGATCAGTGGCAACGTGCCGAAGCCCTGCAGGTTCTGGGCAATCCAAGTGGCGAGCCCGGAAGCGCCGATTACGCCGGCCAGCGACAATCCGCCGCCGAACAGCAGCAGCACGCCCCACGGCACCTTGTTGGCGGTTTCCCAGTCCATCAGGAACACCCGCTTCTTGATGTCGACCGGAATGAGGAACAGGCTCAGCGCCGCGGCGATGGCGATGCTGGTGTCGTTGACGCCATTGATGTGCTGAGCCAGAAACGGCTGGAAGATCCATGCCGCGGCCGCCAGGCTGAATACCACAGCGACCATTTTCTCGGCTTTGGACATAGGACCGAGCGCGGCCATTTCCTGCTCCAGCATGGCACGGCTGTCGCCACCGGACAGTTTGAAACCGCCGCGGGTCAGCCACCACCAGGTGAACAGCAGCATGCCGACACTGACGGGAACCCCCAGCAGCATCCATTGGCCGAAGCCGATATGCACGTCGTAGCTGTCACGCAGGAAGGCTGCGAGCAAGGCGTTGGGCGGTGTGCCGATCAGGGTGGCGATGCCGCCTACACTAGCGGCGTAGGCGATACCCAACAGCAAAGCGGTCGCAAATCGAGCGCCTTCTTTCTCTTCGCTACCTTCAGTAAGCAGGGCAATAACGGAGATACCGATGGGCAACATCATGATGCTGGTGGCCGTGTTGCTCACCCACATGCTGATAAAGGCCGTGGCGATCATGAAGCCCGCTATCTGCCGGCTGGGCGCATTACCGACGGCAAGCAGTGTCGAAAGGGCGATGCGCTTGTGTAGGTTCCAGCGCTGCATAGCCAGGCCCAGCAGGAAACCGCCGAAGAACAGAAAGATCGTCGGGTTGGCATAGGGTGCGGTTGCTTTGCCCAGCGTATCGATACCCAGCAAGGGGATCAGCAGAATGGGCAGCAGCGAAGTAGCCGGGATCGGGATGGCCTCGGTGGCCCACCAGACCGCCATCAGACCCGCCATGCCGACAGTCAGCCAGGCCGTTTCGGAAAGTCCGGCAGGTGGAGAGGTGAGCAGGCAGAGCAGCAGAATCAATGGCCCGAGAAACAGGCCAATGAAGGCTGCACGAGCAGCGCCTGGGGTGCTTGAATCGGTCATGCGAAAAATTTTCCTCTGTTCGTAACCCGGTTGCGAGAGGGTGTAATGCGGCTCCGGGCGCAAATGCGGCGCGGAGTTTACCAGCGCTTCGTTAGCTAGCGAATTAATAGTTATGCAGATTATTAGCAGGCTATCCGATGCGTTGGTTCAACCATTCGACAGGCGTGCTAACGACACAGATGGGTTGTGCGAGGCCGAACACGGTCGGCCTGATAGACACAAAAAGGGTAAGGAAGGAGCTCTAATCGTTCGGGCGCAGTTGCTTCAGGGTTTCGGCGATCATGAATGCCAGCTCCAGCGATTGGTCGGCATTCAGTCGTGGGTCGCAATGGGTGTGGTAGCGATCACCCAGGCCGTCTTCGGTAATGGCGCGTGAACCGCCGGTGCACTCGGTGACGTTCTGCCCGGTCATCTCGATATGGATGCCGCCCGGATAGCTGCCTTCTGCACGATGTACATCGAAGAACTGCCGCACCTCGGCCAGTACCCGTTCGAAGGGGCGGGTCTTGTAGCCGCTAGACGCCTTCATGGTGTTGCCGTGCATCGGGTCGGAGCTCCACAGCACCTGGCGGCCTTCGGCCTGGACGGCACGGATCAGCCTCGGCAGGCCGGCTTCCACCTTGTCCGCGCCCATGCGCACGATCAGGTTCAGGCGGCCCGGATCGTTCGCGGGATTGAGGATGTCGATCAGGCGGATCAGCTCTTCGCTGGCCATGCTTGGACCTACCTTGACCCCGATTGGGTTGCCCACACCGCGGAGAAACTCCACGTGTGCGCCGTCCAGTTGGCGGGTGCGGTCACCGATCCAGAGCATGTGCGCCGAGCAGTCGTACCAATCGCCGCTGAGACTGTCCTCGCGTACGAAGGCCTGCTCATAGTTGAGCAGCAAAGCTTCATGGGCGGTAAAGAAGCTGGTTTCGCGCAGTTGCGACATGTTGTCCATGCCACAGGCGCGCATGAACTTAAGCGCCTGGTCGATCCGCGCGCCCAACTGGTGATACTTCTCGGCCATCCGTGAGTGGGCAATGAAGTCCAGATTCCACTGATGCACCTGATGTAGGTCGGCAAAACCACCTTGGGCGAAAGCGCGCAGCAGGTTCAGGCTGGAGGTGGACTGGTGGTAGGCCTGCAGCAGCCGCTCGGGGTCTGGCACGCGGCTTTTTTCGTCAAACTCGATGCCGTTGACGATATCCCCTCTGTAGGCGGGCAGGGTGACGCCAGCGATGGTTTCCTCACCCGCCGAACGCGGCTTGGCGAACTGCCCGGCCATGCGCCCGACCTTCACCACCGGACAACTGGCAGCGAAGGTCATGACTATTGCCATTTGCAACAGCACCTTGAAAGTGTCGCGAATCTTCGTCGCCGAAAACTCGGCAAAACTCTCCGCGCAATCGCCGCCCTGCAATAGAAAGGCACGGCCTTGGGTAACTTCAGCGAACTGACGCCGCAGCTCACGCGCCTCACCGGCAAATACCAGCGGCGGCAGCTCCGCGAGTGTCTGCTCGACGCGCTGCAAATGCGCCATATCGGGGTAGGTGGGTTGTTGCTGGATGGGTTTATCTCTCCAGCTTGCCGGGCTCCAGGTCGGATTCATTGAGGGATTTCCAGGGAAAAGTCCGTGGATTTTACCTGACATGAATGAAGCTGCGCTGATTGCGGTCGATGATCATCGAAGGAGAGGATAAAAAAGGGGCAGAACTGAACGATCTGCCCCCTTTGGCTTGAAGATGTAACTCGATGCGGCACTGCCTGTGCCGGCTGGCAATCAGTCGATGGTCAGCTGGTGCGAGGCGCTGCTCTGCTTTTTTGGCAGAGTCAGTTTCAATACGCCATCTTCGTAGCGGGCCCTGGCTTGGCTCGAGTCGATTTCCGCGGGCAACTGGAAGCTGCGAGAGACGGAGCCGTAGTAGCGTTCGGAGCGTAGTGTTTTTTCTCCATCCTTTTGCTCATCGAGTTGTCGAACCTCGGCGCTAAGGCTGACCCGGTTGCCTTCGATGGAAACCTGAATGTTCTCCTTGCTTACACCGGGAAGCTCAGCTTCGAGGCTGTAGCCGGTGTCGGTTTCCTTGACGTCGACGCGGATCTGCGAGGGGGCGGGCAGCGCATCACCATGTAAAGGCTGGATAAAGTAGCCGGGAGATGCAAACTCCTTGAAGAATTCATCGAACAGATTTCCGCGAGTCATCAGAGATTTCATGGCGTTACCTCCTATGAATGATGGGTGCCTGTTCGGCGCTGTGCTTGTGTCCCCCCTGAATATGTGCACTGCAATGCGGATTTCAAGTTATCTGCAAGCTGATTGTTTTCTGGATCAGGACCCGCGTAGCGGGCCTGGCTGGCGCGCTCGGGGTAATATGTGATGCTTTCTGAACGCGTCGCTGTGATGGCCTCATGGGCGAGTAGCATTGCCTGTTCGGTTATCAGGCGTCTGCCAAAAACAAGGTGTTGGCAGCGCGTTGCAGTTCATCAGTTCCGTCGGGAGTGAGCGTAGTGGGCAGGCAGGAAGTAGTGCTGGCCGAGGTGCACGATGAGTTTGGTTTGATTCGTGTACTGGAGGTGGGTGATTACCGTTTTCTCGAGTTTGGCGCGGCCATCGAGCAAAGCTGCGTATTCACTGCTGCGCCTAGCTGGCTTGAGTACGATTACACCCGCGCTATGCTCATGGGCGGGCTGATGCATCCTGCACCCGAGACGGCGCTGTTTCTCGGACTGGGCGCGGGTACGCTGACCCAGGCTTGCCTTGAGTTCCTGCCACTAGAAGATGTCGAGGCGATTGAGCTGCGGCCGGCGGTGCCGGATTTGGCGATGCGTTATCTGGGGCTACAGAACGATGCACGTCTGTACATTCGTATTGGCGATGCGGTGGAGCTGCTGGAGACGGCGGAGTCGGCAGACCTTATTTTTGTCGATCTGTATACCGATGTCGGGCCGGCGGCGGCTCATCTGGCTTGGGTCTTTCTCAAGCGTTGTCAGGAAAAGCTCAGCCCCGGTGGGTGGCTGGTGATCAACCAGTGGGGTACCGATGATGACAAGCCGCTAGGCGCGGCGCTCTTCCGGGGTCTGTATCACCGTCATTACTGGGAGTGCCCGGTGAAGGAGGGCAACGTGGTGCTGTTCGTGCCAGAGGACCTGGAACAAATGTTGGATCTGGACGAGTTGCGGCGGCGCGCTGCGGCGCTGGCTCCACGGCTGGGATATTCGCTCGATTCGCTGATCGAGGCGCTGCGACCGGCAAGTTGAGCGACCCGTCTGTACGTCTTGCGGTAAGTTTTTCTTTTTTCTGAGCACTGGGATCGTGGCGTGCAGTTTCGAGAGCTCATGCGGCGCGACGATCACAGTCAGTACCTTTGCGTACAGGCAGTGTCGCCAACAGTTAAAACCGCCGACATATAAAGCTCAAGCGCAGACCACGGGTGGCGAGATTCTCTCTGGCCTCTCTTGTGCAGATACGCCAGGCTCCAGGTGCGTAAGCAAAATGCGTGCACAGGCACGCATAATTCCGGTATAGTACGCGCCGGCTGAAACCCAGCCTGCGTTCAGGTACTGCAACACACGAAGCGCTGCTTCGGCTGTTATCCGCTTTCGCGGCTATCCTTGACGATTCATCATTCATTCGTTTTCGCAAACCCCGCCGACCAAGGCTGCCAGGGTGACCCGTTTCCGGGTTTTACATGGCATGCGCAGCTTCGGAACATGGGTCTTTGCGGAGCATCAGGAAAAGACCCATGACCCAAGAAATCGGCGGCTTTGCCGCACTCGGTATTCATTCCGCTGTACTTGCTGCTGTTGCTGCAGTGGGCTACGAAGAGCCTTCGGCGATCCAGACTCAGGCCATTCCGGTAATTCTCGGCGGCCACGACATGATCGGCCAGGCTCAGACCGGCACCGGCAAGACCGCAGCCTTCGCTTTGCCGCTGTTGTCGAAGATCGACCCGACCCGTCGCGAAGTACAGGCGCTGATCCTCGCCCCGACCCGTGAGCTGGCGCTGCAGGTTGCCACCGCATTCGAAACCTATTCCAAGCAGATGCCGACTGTCAGCGTAGTCGCCATCTATGGCGGCGCGCCCATGGGGCCGCAGCTCAAGGCCATCCGTCAGGGCGCGCAGATCGTCGTGGCAACACCCGGCCGCCTGGTTGATCACCTCAGCCGCAACGGCGCGCTGCTGTCGACCGTGCAGTTCCTGGTGCTCGACGAAGCGGACGAAATGCTCAAGCTGGGCTTTATGGATGACCTGGAAGTCATCTTCGAAGCTATGCCGGAGAGCCGCCAGACCGTCCTCTTCTCCGCCACGCTGCCGCACTCGATTCGTGCCATCGCCGAGAAGCACCTGCGCGAGCCGCAGCACATCAAGATTGCCACCAAAACCCAGACCGTAGCCCGCATCGAGCAGGCGCATCTGATGGTCCATGCTGACCAGAAGATTTCAGCGGTGCTGCGTTTGCTGGAAGTCGAGGATTTCGACGCACTGATCGCCTTCGTGCGTACCAAGCAGGCCACTCTTGATCTGGCCGCTGCGCTGGAAGCCAAGGGCTACAAGGCCGCTGCGCTGAACGGCGATATCGCCCAGAACCAGCGTGAGCGCGTCATCGAATCGCTCAAGGACGGCCGTCTGGATATCGTAGTTGCCACTGATGTGGCCGCACGCGGTCTGGACGTGGCGCGCATCACCCACGTATTCAACGTGGATATGCCTTACGACCCTGAGTCCTATGTACACCGTATCGGTCGTACCGGCCGTGCCGGTCGTGAAGGCCGTGCGCTGTTGCTGGTCACACCGCGCGAGCGCCGCATGCTGCAGGTCATCGAGCGCGTTACCAACCAGAAGGTTGCCGAAGTACGCCTGCCCAATGGTCAGCAAGTGCTCGAGGCCCGCATCAAGAAACTCACCAACAGTCTCACGCCGCTGGTTGCCGATGCCGAAGCCAGCCATGGTGAACTGCTCGACAAACTGGTTGCAGATAGTGGCTCCAGCTTGCGTGCCCTGGCTGCCGCACTGCTGCGCAAGGCAACCAATGGTCAGGCGCTGACTCTGGCTGAAGTGGAAAAAGAGCAGCCGTTGGTTCCCAGCAGCGGCCCACGTGAGCGTACCGAGCGCTCCGACCGTCCCGAGCGTAGTGGTGATCGCGAACGTCGCGCGCCGATCCCGCTGGGTGAAGGCCGTGCTCGCTGCCGCACGCCGCTAGGCGCTCGCGACGGCATTGCTGCTCGCAACCTGCTTGGCGCCATCCTCAATGAGGGCGGTCTGGCCCGCGAAGCCATTGGCCGCATTCAGGTGCGTGACAGCTTCAGCTTGGTCGAACTGCCGGAAGAAGGCCTTGAGGGCCTGCTGGGCAAGCTCAAGGACACTCGCGTAGGTGGCAAGCAGCTCAAGCTGCGCCGGTATCGCGAAGATTAAAACCTAGCCGACTCGGCTAGGTTTTAAAGGCGTCAAAGCGAAGGGCGGACTGAAAAGTCCGCCCTTTTTGCATTTGTAGGGTGGATGTCGCTTTTTACATCCACCATGACTCGGTGGTTTAAAAAAGGCTGCGGGTACCCGCAACCCTCACATCTGTACAACTACAGGTCGTACTTGCTCAGCTCGCGGGCGATCAGCAGGCGCTGGATCTCGCTGGTCCCCTCGTAAATCTGGGTGATTCGCGCGTCGCGGTAATAGCGTTCTACCGGATAGTCCTCCAGGTAGCCGTAGCCACCGTGAATCTGCAGCGCTTTGGAACAGACGTATTCGGCGGTTTCCGAAGCGAACAGCTTGGCTTGGGAGGCTTCCGACAGGCAGGGCACCTCGGCACTGCGCAGGCGTGCGGCATGCAGAATCAGCAGTCGTGCGGCGTTGAGCCGGGTGTGCATGTCGGCGAGCATGTTGGACACGCTCTGGTGCTCGATGATGGGCTTGTCGAACTGGACGCGCTCGCGGGCGTAGCCAAGCGCCGCCTCGAAAGCCGCGCGGGCGATACCCAAAGCTTGGGCTCCGATGCCTATGCGGCCGCCTTCCAGGTTCGACAGGGCGATGGCCAGGCCTTTGCCGCGCGGGCCGAGCAGGTTTGCTGCGGGGATGCGGCAATTGTTCAGGGTCACCGCGCAGGTATCGGAAGCGCGTAGGCCCATCTTTTTTTCCATACGATCAACGCAGAAACCCGCATTGTCGGTGGGTACCAGAAAGGCTGATAGGCCCTTTTTGCCCAGTTCGGGGTCGGTTACGGCAAAGACGATGGCGATCTTCGCGCGCTTGCCATTGCTGACGAACTGCTTGCTGCCGTTGATCACCCATTCATCGTCCTCCAGCACGGCGCGAGTGCGCAGGTTGTGGGCCTCGGAGCCGGCCTGGGGTTCGGTCAGGGCGAAACAGCCGATGGCGCGACCTGTAGCGAGCTCGGGCAGCCACCGGTCTTGCTGCTCGGTTGTGCCGTATTTGAGGATCGGCGCGCAACCGACTGAACTGTGCACGCTCATTAGCGCACCGAGAGCACCATCGCCGGCAGAGATTTCCTCAACCGCCAGCGCATAGGCCACGTGATCAAGGTAACTGCCGCCCCAGCGCTCGGGCACGATCATGCCGAGCAGTCCGAGTTCGCCCATTTGGTCGATGACTCGGTCGTCGATCCAGCCGGCTTTGGCCCAGCCTTCGGCGTTGGGTGCGACCTCTGCACGGGCAAAGTCGCGCGCCATGTCGCGGATCATGCGCTGCTCTCCGGTAAGTTCGAGGTCGTGCATGGAGGCTCCTGGTTCAAATGCCGGCGAAGAAAGCAGCGATGCGCTGTGGTGTCACTTCGGCGAGCGTAGGCGGATTCCAGCGTGGGTTTTTGTCCTTGTCGACAATCAGCGCGCGCACGCCTTCGATGAGGTCGCCATGCTCGAACCATTGGCGGTCTAGATGCAGCTCCATGGCAAAGCACTCGGCCAGCGACAACTCGCGCCCGCGCCGGAGCATTTCCAGGGTGACGCTGACCGCCAGCGGCGATCGGCTGTCGATTGTCTTCAGAGTTTCGGCGGCCCAGTCGCGATACGCGGGGCGCTGTTCTGCCGCCAGAGAGTCCCGAATGGCCGGAATGCTGGCGTGTGAGAAGTGCTGCCCAATGGCCGGCTCCAGAGCTTTGAACGAAGCCTCCGGCAGGTCAGTGGCCGCCAGCGAAGCGAGCAGCTTGGCAAGGGTTGCGCCAGCCGGGAGGTGCCAGTCCTGCACATCGAGTAGCTGCTGGAACTCGGCGAATCGCTGATGGGCTAGGCAATGATCGGCGAGCCCCGCGTGTAGCGCATCGGCTGTGCCCACATGATTGCCGGTAACGCCCATATAGATGCCAAGATTGGCTGGCAGGCGCGGCAGAAAGTAGCTGCCGCCCACATCGGGGAAATAGCCGATGCCAACCTCCGGCATGCCCATGCGCGTGCGCTCGGAGATCACCCGCAGCGAAGCGCCCTGGACCAGGCCCATGCCGCCGCCGAGGACGTAGCCGTTCATCAGCGCCAGCAGTGGCTTGCTGTAGGCATGGATGTACTGGTCCAGCGCGTATTCTTCCTCGAAAAAGTCCCAGCGCAGGTTGTCACCGTTCTTGTGGCTGTCATACAGCATGCGAATGTCCCCGCCGGCACAGAAGGCTTTTTCCCCTGCGGCGCGCAGGACCACGGCCACGATGTTCTGATCGTCCGCCCATTCCTGTAGCTGGCGGTGCAGGATGCGCACCATCGGCAGGGTTACGGCGTTCAAGCCGGCGGGGCGGTTGAGGGTGAGATAGCCAACGCGGTTGCTGACTTCGACCAGTACCGGTACTTCGGTTTGGGACATGCTCAGTGTTCCTGACGGTAGAGTTTGATGATTGCGGAGAAGTCCAGCGCGCCGTTGCCCTGCAGGCTGAAGGCCTGATAAAGCTGCTGCGCCAGTGCGCCGAGGATAATCGGCTGGCGCACCTGCTTGGCGGCCTCGCTGGCCAGGCCCAGGTCCTTGAGCATCAGGTCGGTGCCGAAACCGCCGCTGTAGCCGCGAGAGGCCGGGCTGTTTTCCACGACCTCGGGGAAAGGATTGTAGATTTCCGAACTCCAGCAGCGGCCGCTGGAGGAGTTGATCACGCTAGCCAGTACCTTGGCATCCATCCCCAGGGCTACCCCAAGAGACATGGCTTCGGCAGCGCCAATCATGGAGATGCCCAGCAGCAGGTTGTTAGCGACCTTCGCCACCTGACCATTGCCGCTGTCGCCACAGTGAACGATGTTCTTGCCCATGGCCGCGAGAATTGGTTCAGCCTGGTGGAAGTCCGTCTCTTTGCCGCCGACCATGAAGGTCAGCGTGCCGGCTGCCGCACCACCCGTGCCGCCGGATACAGGCGCGTCGAGCATCGGGTTGCCCTGTCTGGCTGCCTCCGTCGCGACGTCACGGGCGGTCATGGGATCGATGGTGGAACAGTCGATCAACAGCACGCCCGCAGGGACATGGGCTAGCAGCCCGTCATCACCGAGATAGACCTGCCGTACATGCGCCGCGGCCGGCAGCATGCTGATGATGACTTCAGCGCCCGCCTGGGCAACCGCTGTCGGGGAAGCCGCTTGCTGCGCGCCGGCTTCCACCAATCCGGCAAGCGCCGTGGGAGAAAGGTCGAAGACGCTGAGTCGATGGCCGGCCTTGAGCAGGTTGCGCGCCATGGGGCCGCCCATGTTGCCGAGTCCGAGAAAGCCGATGTGCATGGAGATGTCCTGTTCTTGTAATGTTCTGAGCCTAGCAGGCCGTTGAAAGACTACCTGCGTTGGCAATACTGCGTTAAAAACAGGCTCGGAATGCTCATTTAGACCACTAAACTCCGCTTCCTCGCCTGTTTTTGCCTTGTCTTGCCTGCCTCGCCTACATTTTTCAACGGCCTGCTAGCAGTCCCGGGAGGCGAAACGCTCGAAATTTTCCTCCTGAGCGCCGACCATAGCCAACCTACAGACAACCGTGATGCTTCTACGAGCATCGCCATTGAGAGGATACGCATGAACACCAAGGTCGTTTTCATCACTGGTGCCACGTCCGGGTTCGGCCGTGCCACTGCACGTCGTTTTGCTGAGGCCGGCTGGTCGCTGGTGCTGACCGGCCGCCGTTTCGAGCGCTTGCAAACGCTGCAAGACGAGCTGCAAACCAAGGTGCCGGTGCATATCGCCAGCCTGGACGTGCGCAGCATCGATGAGGTGAAGGGCGTGATCGAGCAGCTGCCCGAAGGTTTTCGCAAAGTGACCTGCCTGGTGAATAACGCCGGATTGGCTCTGGCGCCCGAGCCGGCTCAGAAGACCGATCTGAACGACTGGCACACGATGATCGACACCAATATCACCGGGCTGGTCAATGTCACCCACACGCTGCTGCCGGCGCTGATCGAGACGGGCAAGGGCGCCAGCATCGTCAATATCGGCTCGGTTGCAGGCAGCTGGCCCTATCCGGGCAGCCATGTGTATGGCGCCAGCAAGGCGTTCGTGCAGCAGTTCAGCTACAACCTGCGCTGCGACTTGGTAGCAACAGGTGTGCGGGTCACGGATATTGCACCTGGCCTGGCGGAGACGGAGTTCACTCTGGTGCGCAACAAGGGCGATCAGGCGGCATCAGATGCGCTGTACAGGACCACTACACCGCTGACTGCAGAAGATATCGCCGAGCAGATTTTTTATGTCGCCACGTTGCCGGCGCATATCAATATCAATCGGCTGGAAATCATGCCGTCGCGGCAGGCGTGGGCGGGCTTTATGGTTGATCGCGACAAGGAGTGACGCGAGAAAGGCGGGGCTGTGAGACGGGAGGTGTCAGGCGCTGCGCTCGTGTAAAGCGCCAGCGCCTGAGCAGCGGAATCAGTTCACTGCATCCTTGAGTGTCTTGCCTGGCTTGAAGCCTGGCAGCTTTGCGGCGGCAATCTTGATGGTGGCGCCAGTCTGCGGGTTGCGGCCGTCACGTGCAGCGCGCTCCTTGACGGCGAAGGTGCCGAAACCGACCAGGGTGACGCTGTCACCGTTCTGTAGGGTGGTGGTAACGCTTTCAGTAAAGGCGTCGAGTACGCGGGTGGCGGTGGTTTTTGGAATGTCCGCAGAGGCGGCAATGGCTTCAATCAACTCGGCTTTGTTCACAGGTCTGGCTCTCCAGATGGGATGGGGTGGTCAGTATAAGCAGCGTCGGGCGTTGTCGCCTGCGGCAAATTCCCTCTTTTTCAAAAAATAACGACTACGGTGTCCAATATCGGTAGCGCATGCGCCCAGCGCAGCGCGTTAGAGCGGGTGCGCTTGTGCTCTGGACAGTCCTTCTTAGCGCGGGTTCAGCTGCTGGCAGAACGCTACGCGGGTGATTTCAACCTTTGCTATTTGCAGATGGAGGCAGATGAGCGCCTTCGAGCGCCTCCCGTGTGGTCTCGGGATCAAGGGTTCTCAGCGCATCGAACTGGCTGAGAAACACCTGGCCACCAAAGGCTCGGAGAAAGTCGGATCGGCGCAGCCCGTCCATTACCGGCCCCTTGACCTCTGAAAGATGCAGCTGGATACCCGCGGTTCGCAGCCGCTCGCTGATGGTTTCCAGACTTTCCAGCGCGCTGGCGTCGATCAGGTTGATGCCGGGGCACATCAGTACCAGATGCTCGGCGGCTGGACGCTGGCCGACCAGCTTGGCTATGTGATCTTCGAGAAAGCGCGCGTTGGGGAAGTAGAGGCTTTCATCCACCCGAACCGACAGGACTTTGCTGCTTTCGACCACCGCGTAGCGCTCGACATTGCGGAAGTGTTCGCTGCCCGGCACCTGCCCGACCACCGCGATGTGCGGCTGACTGGTGCGCCAGAGAAACAGCAGCAGGGACAGACCGGCGCCCAGCAGAATGCCTGCTTCGACCCCAATCAGCAGCACGCCGAGCATGCTGGCCGCCATGGCTGCCCCATCCTGCGAGGAGTAGCGCCAAGTACGTCCGAGCGCGCCAAGATCGACCAGGCTCAGCACCGCGACAATAATGATCGCGGCCAGCACGGCGTGTGGCAGGTCGTGCAGCAGTGGGGTGAAATACAGCGCGGTGATGGCAATGCCGACAGCCGCCAACGCACCGGCCATGGGGGTTTTTGCGCCAGCATCGTAGTTCACTACCGAGCGGGAAAAGCCTCCGGTAACCGGCATGCCGCCGCTAAGTGCCGCAGCGATGTTGGCGTTGCCTAGCGCGACCAGTTCCTGGTTGGGGTCAATGCGTTCACGGTGCTTGGAGGCCAGGGTCTGGCCGACCGAAACCGATTCCACAAAGCCCACCAGACTGATCAGCACAGCGGCCGGCAGCAGTTGCCGAAGCAGCGCGATATCCATCTCTGGCAGGCTGATCGTCGGCAGCCCCTGAGGCACAAGACCGACGACCTTCACCCCGGCATCGCCCAGTTCCAGAGTGCCGACCAGCAGAATCGAGCCTAGCAGGGCAATGATCGGGCCGATCTTGCCGAGGCTGTCGGCGAGCCGTGGCGGCGCGCCCAGCCAGCGGCCCAGATGGCATCGCGACAGGTAGACGAACAGCAGGCTAGCCGCGCCGATGGCCAGGGTCGGCAAGTGTATTTGGGGTAGGCCCTGCAGCAGCCTGAGCAGCAACATCACAGCGTTGTCGCCCTGAGCCTCGACTCCGAGGATATGTTTGAGCTGGCTCAAGGCGATGAGAATGGCCGAGGCGCTGATAAAACCGGAAATCACCGGATGGCTAAGAAAATTCGCCAGAAAACCCAGGCGCAACAGCGCCATGGCCAGCAGCAGGGCGCCGGACAGTAATGCCAATACCAGCGCAGCCCCGGCATATTCAGCGCTGCCGGCGACAAACAGCGGCCCCAGCGCCGCCGCGGTCATCAGCGAAATTACCGCCACCGGGCCGACCGACAGCGTGCGGCTGGTGCCGAACAAGGTGTAGGCAACCAGCGGCAGGATGCTGGCATAAAGGCCATTGATCGCCGGTAGGCCGGCCAGCATGGCGTAGGCGAGGCTCTGCGGAATCAGCATCAGGGTGACGATCACCGCCGCCAGGCTGTCGCGGCCTGCGGCATGGCAGTCATAGGTTGCGCCCCACTGCAGGCAGGGCAGGTAGCGTGCCAGTCGAGACTTCATCCAAGGATCTCAGCCGTTGCCATATTCATAGCCGGCTAGGTGGTGTCGTTACGGAATGCTGCCGGCGTCGGTAGGCGGCAGCGTGCCGACGCATATTAATCGGCATTGGAGAAAAGATGCCGGTTTGGTAGTTACTTAGGCTCTTGCTGCAAGGCGATTAGCGCATGCGATAGGCTGGCGCGCGACAACTCGCCCAGATGGCTACCCACTTGCCGGCCTTGTGCATCGTAGAACAGGGTTGTCGGCAGAGCTTGCGAGCCGACGTGCTGGCCAAGCCGGCCACCGCTGTCAATCAGCAGATTGCGCAGATCGAGACCGCTGCCTTGCAGAAACCGAGTAATTTGGCCTTCGCCTTCACCCTGGTTGACGAACAGGAAGACAAACTCATCATGGTTCTCCTGGGCCTCGGCCAGTACTGGCATCTCACGGCGGCAGGGCGGGCACCAGGTGGCCCAGAGGTTGATCACCAGTGGTTTGCCGACGTAGTCCTCCAGCTTGACCGGTGCGCCTGATATGTCGCGCAAGGCCATCTCAGGCAGGCGCGTGCCTTGTTCGAATGCATGCCAGCCCAGGTTGGTGAAACCCCAGCTCAGCACACCCACGGCCAGCGCGGCGCCCAATGGCCTGCGCAGATCGGCGTTGCGCCAGAGCAGCCAGCCGCTGGCCAGCAACGCGGCGAGAATCCCAGGCCAGGGAATGAATCCACCGTCACGGATATCCAGCATGGCCCACCAGTTATCGCTGAATTCGTCGAAATAGACGACGACAAAGGCCAGCCTTGCCACCACAAGCGCCAGCACCAAAAGCCGAAATACCTGGCGCTCCGGATTGCGCTGGTGCCGCCGGCCCATCCACCAGCCGGTGAGCACCGCCAAGAGCAGGCTCAGCATCAATAACAGCTGCGAAATACCAATTACCAGCGGGCCAATATTCAGAGTGAGCATCGCTCCGACTCCTTCGCTCTGTACGGATGGACCGGCACTGTACCTCGCAGTTGATGAAGGTGCGCGGCGGGCGAGTTGCAGGTTGTTGCGACATTGGGCCGCGCTTTGAATGAAACATGATTGATTGCGAATGGTTTTCATTGGCGCTATTGTTTTTTGCACCTTTATCACAGCAAGAGAATGACCATGCAGACTTCCATTCGCCTGTTCACCGGGGCCATTGCCCTTGTTCTGAGCGCCGTTAGCTGGGCCGACGACGGCACTGCGCGGCCTGCGCATTCCAAGGGGAAGGCAGCGGAAACCACAGAGCAGGCGGTCAGCAACCTGAGCGAATACAACCCCAAACTTGAAGCGCTCCTAGCCAAGGATGAGCTGACAGCTATAGATATGCACGAGGTGCACATGCTGACCTACACCTTGGAAAACGCGCTGGAGCGAATCCAGACGGACTTAGAGAAAACCGCGGCGCTGCTGGAAGAGGTCCACGTGGCATCCGAGACCAGCAAGCCCGAGGTGGTACAGAGTCAGGGCCAGGCCTACCTCGAGAGCTCCCGGGCGTTCGTCAATTAGAAGGTGCGGTCTCCAGGGATGATCTGCCCCAACGGTGCCCAGGCTATTGCGTGGGTACCGGGGGGCGCTCAGCGTCCAACATAGCTGCGCGAGAAAACCTGTGGCTATCTCGTTCACTGCTTCAAGGCGAACAATCCTGACCGCTGCTGCTCACACGACGCCAACCAGCTCCTCCTGAGCCGAGCGCCGCATTAGAATCCCTGATCCTGCCAAGCGGATCATCAGTCATGGAATTACGCGGTCAGCTTAGAAGCTGGGACGACCAGAAGGGTTTTGGCTTCATACGACCGGAGCGGGGCGATGGCGATGTCTTTGCGCACATCTCGGCCATGCGTGGCGTACGGCGCCCCGTGCAAGGCGACCGGGTGCTCTATCTGAGCGAGGCCGACGCTACAGGGCGTCTGCGCGCGACGCATATCCGTCTGGATGCTCCCTTGTCGCTAGACGAGCCCACCATTCGCCAAAAGCCTGCCAGATCAGTGACCAAGACTGTGCCGCGAATGAAAGCCGGGGCACCTGTGCGCTATAACGTTCCGTTGCAGCAACCATTGCTGAAGGCGCTGGGGTTGTTCCTGCTCTGTCTACTGCCTGCGCTCGGCAGCCTTCGATTGGCGGCGGAGCAGGGCAGCAACTGGCCGCTGTTGGCTTATCCGTTGGCCAGTCTGCTGGCCTTCCCGCTCTACTGGCGTGACAAGCGTAACGCTCTACGTGGCGGCTGGCGCACGCCTGAGTCGCGGTTGCATCTGGTTGAATTGCTGGGTGGCTGGCCGGGTGCGTTGATCGCTCAGCAGTGGTTGCGACACAAGACCCGCAAATGGTCGTTCCAGCTGGTGTTCTGGCTGATCGTCATTGCCCATCAGGTAGCGTGGCTCGACTATTTATATCTCCAGCGTCTCTATCGCTTGCTGCCACAGTTCTGATCGGTACAGATCGCAGATACGAAAACGCCCCGCATCAGCGGGGCGTTCCTATTACCGTAATCTTTTTAGATCACGCCCTGGCTGCGCAGATAGTCGTCGTAGCTGCCGCTGAAGTCGGTCACACCCGAAGCGGACAGCTCGATGATGCGAGTGGCCAGCGAGCTGACGAATTCGCGGTCATGGCTGACAAAGATCAGCGTGCCCGGATAGTTCTCCAACGCAAGGTTCAGTGCTTCGATCGATTCCATATCCAGGTGGTTGGTGGGTTCGTCCATTACAAGTACGTTGGGCTTTTGCAGGATTAGTTTGCCGAACAACATGCGGCCCTGTTCGCCACCGGAAATTACCCGCACCGATTTCAGAATTTCATCGTTGGAAAACAGCATGCGGCCGAGGGTGCCTCGCACCAGTTGTTCGCCGCCTTGGGTCCACTGACCCATCCAATCGAACAGCGTCATGTCGTCTTCGAAATCGTCGGCATGATCCTGCGCGTAGTAGCCGAGTTCGGCGCTTTCAGTCCATTTCACCGAGCCGGCATCTGGCTGCAGGTCGCCAACCAGGGTACGTAGCAGGGTGGTCTTGCCGATGCCGTTGGGGCCGATGATAGCGACGCGCTCGCCGGCTTCCACGGTGAAGCTGAAGTTCTTGAACAGTGGCTTACCGTCAAAACCCTTGGCCATGTTCTCCACAGTCACCGCCTGACGATGCAGTTTTTTGGTCTGCTCGAAGCGGATGAAGGGGCTGATACGGCTGGAGGGCTTGACCTCATCCAGCTGGATCTTGTCGATCAGCTTGGCCCGCGAGGTGGCCTGCTTGGCCTTCGAGGCGTTGGCGGAGAAGCGGCTGACGAAGGTCTGCAGCTCGGCGATCTGTGCCTTCTTCTTGGCGTTGTCCGACAGCAGGCGCTCGCGGCTTTGGGTGGCAGCGGTCATATATTCGTCGTAGTTACCCGGGAACAGGCGCAGCTCGCCGTAATCTAGGTCGGCCATATGCGTACAGACCGAGTTCAGGAAGTGCCGGTCGTGGGAAATGATGATCATGGTGCTGTTACGGACCTTGAGAATGTCCTCCAGCCAGCGGATGGTGTTGATGTCCAAGTGGTTGGTTGGTTCGTCCAGCAGCAGCACTTCCGGATCGGAGAACAACGATTGGGCCAGCAATACGCGCAGCTTCCAGCCGGGCGCCACTTCACTCATCGGACCAAAATGCTGTTCCAGCGGAATACCCAAGCCAAGCAACAGTTCGCCAGCGCGTGATTCAGCGGTATAGCCGTCAAGTTCGGCGAATTCGGTTTCCAGCTCAGCAACCGCCATGCCGTCTTCTTCGCTCATTTCCGGCAGTGAATAGATGCGCTCGCGCTCGGCCTTGACCTTCCAGAGCTCCTCGTGACCCATGATCACGGTATCGATGACGTTGAAGTCCTCGTAAGCGAACTGGTCCTGGCGCAGCTTGCCAAGGCGCACATTGGGCTCAAGCATGACCTGGCCACCGGAAGGCTCAAGATCGCCACCGAGAATCTTCATGAACGTCGACTTGCCGCAGCCGTTGGCACCGATCAGGCCGTAGCGATTGCCGTTGCCGAACTTGACGGAGACGTTTTCAAACAGCGGCTTGGCGCCAAACTGCATGGTGATGTTAGCGGTGGAGATCAATTGCTTACCTATTGATAACTAGAGTGGCTGGAGCTGCGCGATGCGGTTCGGGTATCAAATGTTCGCGCTTCAAGCTTCTTGGTTAAGAAGCTCGACTCGATCCAGCGGGCGTAGGGGTGCAGCAGGACCGGCAGGCTATGGCCGTTCTACTGAGACTGAAAATGGGAGGTCCATTTTTTGGCGCGCATATTGTCGCATAGCTCCGGCGACAGTTATATGCCTCATTAAGGCTTACATGTGCCAGTTGCCGCGTTCAGCGGCGTTGTTTGGCAGCCGGAGTGACGGGAGGATGCTGGTCTGGGTAAGCCTGAAGATATTCGGAAAATTGGTACGGTCTCACTTGTTTTTTGGGATGAAACCTCCTCGAAAGAGCTTGAAATGGTCCCGTAAAGTTAATTGACCTCATCGTCAGGATAGTGCGCAATAGCGTCCGCTTTCGGATTATTCGACCTGCTTGCAGTGTGTCTGTACGCCCTGTAACAGCAGCCGCTCACAAGGGGCTTTCGTTTTCTATCTCGCATCACTTGGCGTTTCAGGAAACTCTCTGGCGCCGGTTTTCTTTTTGCTTCATCGCACGAACCCGTAGCCTCAGAACGGCTCTTATTTCCGTTAAATCATCGTTACGCTCAGCTCAGGATCCGCGCCAAATGACTAGATTGCATTCACGCACGCTCAATCTCATTCGCGATAACGAGGAGAAGCTGGTCGACGGCTGGACTACCGAATTGCTTGCCAGCGGTCTGTACCGCAACGTCAAGACTGAAGATATTCGCCAGCAGACTGCGGACTTCGTTCGCCTGCTGACAATCGGTGCTCCATCGGAAGACTTCAAAGACTCCAAGTGGGACGAGATGCGCCTGTTCCTTGAGCAGCTTTCCCACAGTCGCGTTCTGCTCGGTTTCGACTCGCAGCAGACCGCCGGCTTTATTTTCTCGATCAAGCGCTCCTTGATGTCGCTTCTGCAGGGCGAATACGCCGACGAACCGGCGCAGCTGGTCGAGCAGTTGTGGGCATTATCCGAGCTTATCGATGAGCTGGGTCTGCACACCGTGCGCACCTTCCAGAAGTCGCGCGAAGCGGTTATCAAGCGTCAGCAGGAGGAGCTGCTCGAGCTTTCGACACCGGTCGTCAAGCTGTGGGACGGTGTTCTGGCGTTGCCAATGATCGGCACGCTCGACTCACAGCGCACCCAGGTGGTGATGGAGTCCCTGCTGCAGCGCATCGTTGATACCGGCTCGGAAATTGCCATTATCGACATTACGGGTGTGCCAACTGTCGATACGCTGGTAGCGCAGCATCTGCTCAAGACGGTTACTGCGATCCGTCTGATGGGTGCCGATTGCATCATCAGTGGCGTGCGCCCGCAGATCGCGCAAACCATCGTCCACCTCGGGCTAGACCTGCAGGGCATCGTCACCAAGGCATCCCTCGCTGACGCGCTAGCGCTTGCATTGCGTCGTTCGGGGCTGACTGTGACTAAGGCGGTTTAATGGAACGCATACCAATTCTGCGGATGGGTGACTTCCTGCTAGTCACCATCCAAGTCGATATGCACGACCAGCTCGCACTGACGCTGCAGGACGATCTCGCCGAACGGATCAGCCAGACATCGGCCCGCGCCGTTCTCATCGATATCTCGGCGCTGGACATGGTCGATTCATTTATCGGGCGCATGATCAGTTCGATTTCAGGGCTCTCGAGCATCATGGATGCCGAGACCGTCGTGGTCGGCATGCAGCCAGCGGTGGCTATCACCTTGGTTGAGTTGGGGCTGACGCTGCAAGGCGTCAGTACCGCGCTCAATGTTGAGAGGGGCATGCAATTGCTGCATCAGCGGATGGCCGAAAAATGATCGAATGTGCAAGCGGCAGCGTGCCAGTGCGTATCGAACAGGATGTGGTGATTGCCCGCCAAGTCGTTCGAAAGCTGGCCCAGGATTGCGGCATGCGTCTGGTTGATCTGACCAAACTGGTCACTGCAGTGAGCGAGCTGGCCCGTAACACGGTCGTTTATGGCGGCGGGGGCGATATGCAGTGGCATGTGCTCGAGCAGGGCGCCCGTTCCGGCATCCGGGTGACGTTTCGCGACGAGGGGCCTGGCATATTGGATATCAAACTGGCGATGACCGATGGCTGGACCTCTGGGGGCGGTCTTGGGCTAGGGCTCACGGGTGCCAAGCGGCTGGTGGATGAATTTGAGCTGGACAGTTCGCCGGGAACCGGTACTCGCATTAGCATTCTCAAATGGTCCTGAGCATTAAAGGCAGCACGACGGTCGTGGTGCCGATCGAAGAAGATAGTCAGGTTGGTCACGCCCGGCGCGTTGCTCAGGGAATGGCGAGCAAGCTGGGTTTCGATGAAGCAGATGCCGGCCGCGTAGCGCTTGCCGCGACAGAACTGGCAACCAACCTGCTGAAACACGCTGGCCATGGTGAACTGCATTTGCGCGCGATTCCCGCAGAGCCGGGATTCGCGATGGAATTGATCAGCATCGATCGCGGGCCGGGCTTTGACCCCAGCGAGTGCCTGGCGGACGGTTTTTCCACCGGCGGCACTCCGGGCAACGGACTCGGTGCCTTGGTACGTCAGGCGCAGCTGTTCGATATGTTCTCCGACGCAAGAGGCTCGGTTGTTCTCGTACATCTATATGCCCGTCACACGTCAGCGCTGCCGCTACGGTTCGGCGTCAGCCAGCATTCACTCAATGCCGATCCGGCCTGTGGTGATGTCTGGCATCTTGCCTTCGATGGTCAACGTGTCAGCGCGTTGGTCATAGATGGGATAGGCCATGGTGAGGACGCCGAGCAGGCGAGCCTCGCTGGCGCTGCGGTGTTCGCCGGCGACCCATTTTCAGATCCCGCTGTCCAGATGCTGCAAATGCATCAAGCCATGATGGGAACGCGTGGCGGTGCCGCCGCGCTGGTGCTAAGCGATTTAGGTTCCGGCGTTCTGCGCTTTACCGGCGTAGGCAACATCGGCGCTCGTCTGTTAACTCGAGAGACGAGCCGCGGTCTGGCTTCGCATCCCGGCATCGTTGGATCGAGGTTTCGCAAGGCGCAAGTCTTCGATTATCCCATCACGGAAAACCAGCTGCTGATGCTGTACAGCGATGGTCTTCAAACACGGTGGGATTTGCGCGATTACCCGGGGTTGGCGTTTCGTCATCCTGCGCTGATCGCTGCTGTGCTGCACCGTGATTACTGTCGAGGCCGCGACGATGTAACCGTTTTGGTAATAGCTTTGGAGGTATCCGGTGACTGATGCGATTGCGCGACAGGGCACGGAGACTGATGAGATTGAGCGACTGCGCCGCGAGAACGAGCTGCTGCGTGGTGAGCTGGAGGAAACCAATCAGGGCGTACTCGCCCTGTATGCAGAGCTCGATGTCCAGGCCGAACAGCTGAAGCAGGCATCGGACCTGAAGAGCCGCTTCTTGTCCTACATGAGCCACGAATTTCGCACCCCGTTGGGCTCGATCCGTAGCATCACACGCTTGTTGAGTGACGAGATGGACGGGCCGTTGAGCGCTGAGCAGCATAAGCAGGTGCTGTTCATCAGCGGGGCGGCCTTGGAGCTCAGTGAAATGGTCGATGACCTGCTCGACCTGGCGAAAATCGAAGCCGGGCGAATCACCATTTCGCCGGCCTGGTTCGACATGTTCGATTTGTTTTCGGCGTTGCGGGGCATGTTTCGCCCAATCGTGGATGGCGACTCGGTGGATCTGATCTTCGAAGAGCCCAAGAACATTCCGCGCTTGTACACCGACGACAAAAAGCTCGCGCAGATTCTGCGTAACTTTATTTCGAACGCCTTGAAGTTCACTCAGCAGGGTGAAGTGAGGGTGTCCGCGCGCCCTGAGGGTGACGGGAATATCCGCTTCGCAGTAACCGACACCGGTATCGGCATTCCCGAGCATCTGCACCGCAATCTGTTTGAGGATTTCGTACAGATCGACTCGCCCCTGCAAAAGCGGCTGCGAGGCACGGGTTTGGGGTTGTCGCTGTGCATGCGTTTCGCTGAGCTGCTTGGCGGCAGCGTCGGGGTCGAAAGCACCCCTGGCGTAGGCTCGACGTTCTTCGTGATTATTCCTTTAGCTGTTGCAGCGGAGCCAGCCGATGAGTAAGTGCACGGTCCTGGTGGTCGACGATAACGCCGCGACGCGCTACGCGATTCGTCGCGTTCTGGAGCGTCATGGCTATCTCGTGCTGGAGGCCGGAACGGGTACTGAAGGTCTTGCAGCCGTCATGCAGGAAAATGTCGATGCGCTGATTCTGGACGTGAATCTACCCGACATGAGTGGCTTCGATATCGTCCGCTTGCTACGCGACGACCATCAGAGCCGACTACTGCCCGTAATTCATGTGTCCGCGGCCTCAATCCTGACTGGCGATATCATCACCGGCCTGGATGCTGGTGCCGATGCCTATCTGATACACCCCGTCGACCCTGATGTGCTTCTTGCTACCTTGCGTACCTTGCTTCGTGTGCGAGACACGGAGCGGGCACTGCGCGAGAGCGAAGCGCGCTTTCGAGAGATATTCGCCAATGTACCAGCGCCGATCGCATTGATTGACGCGCAATTGGAACTCCATGAGTGCAACCAGGCTTTCAAGTTGCTGCTGGGCGATCCCGAGGCGCCGTCGGCCTTGTTGAGTTATCTGGTCGAAGGTCAGGAGGCCAAGCTTCAGGCCTTGCGCGAATGTCTTGCCAGTGGCGAGCGCTGGCATGAAGCCCTGGTCATGCGGGTTAACGGCGAACTGCGAGAAACGACTTGGCAGATGTCGCCTTACCATGCCTCCGAGCTCGGTCTGGTTTTTGTCGAAGATGTGACCGAGCAGCGCCAGCGCGAACGGTCGCAGTTGCAACAACTCGATGACGTGAACATCGAACTCGCACGGGAGGTTGCCGAACGGGTACGCACCGAAGCGCAGTTGGCCCAGGCGCAGAAAATGGATTCCTTAGGCAAGCTGACCGGTGGTATCGCCCATGACTTCAATAACCTGCTGACTGGCATCATCACCGGTATCGAGCTGCTGAAAAGGCGTGTGGTTGAAGGGCGGACCGAAGCGGCTTTGCGCTTTGCGGACACCGCGCTGAGCTCCGCGCGTAGCGCCGCGTCGATGACCAACCGGCTGTTGGCGTTCGCGCGCCAGCAACCTCTGGATGCACGTCCGGCCGACCTGAACCTCAAGATCCAATCGTTGGAAGAACTGTTGCGGCGCACTATCGGTGAGCATATCTCGCTGACGCTGGATTTGTGCGAGGAGGGCGCGATCGCCCAGGTGGATTCCAGCCAGTTGGAAAGCGCCGTGCTCAATCTGGTCATTAATGCCCGGGACGCTTTGCCAAAAGGCGGCAACATCACCATTGCTACCGCCATTCTGCATTCGAGCGGCAGCTCGGGGTTGGCTGAGGGACATTACGTCGGTCTTAGCGTCAGGGATGATGGCGTCGGTATCGATGCAGCACTCATCGACAGGGTCTTCGATCCATTTTTCACAACCAAGCCGCTCGGTCAGGGCACGGGCCTCGGACTGTCCTCAATCTACGGCTTCGCCAGACAGTCGGGTGGCGAGGCGCGCATACGCAGCACTATAGGTCAGGGCACCGAGGTGACGCTGGTATTGCCAGCCGCCGTTGCGGTACGTCAGGCAATGCCTATCACAGGCGAAACACCGGCGGGCAATGGTGAGCACGTACTGGTAGTTGAGGACATGCCAGCGGTGCGAATGGTGGTTGCCGAGCTGCTTAGAGAAGCAGGGTATCGCTGCAGCGAAGCCGGCGACGCTGCTACAGCGCTATCGGTGTTGCAGGACGACTTCTCGATCGATCTGTTGCTGACCGATGTCGGTCTGCCGCGACTTTCCGGACGAGGTCTGGCGGATGCCGCTCTCGTCTCGCGCCCCGGGCTGCCGGTGCTCTTCATGACCGGTTATACGGAGGAAGCGGTACGCCGTGACCGGTTCCTGAGTGAGGGGATGGATATGGTCACCAAGCCTGTTCAGATTGAAGAGCTGCTGGGCAAGGTGCAATTGATGATTCAGAAAGCCAAGGCATGACGGGCGCGCGGATCGCTACTGGTTACAGCCTCAACTGAAGCGCCACTCCATGAGTGGCGCTCTGGTTTTCAGAGCCTGCCTTTCTTCAGATGGAAGAATCCGGGCAGGTCCTCCACGTCTTTTCAGGCGTGGGCGGCGATGACCATGATCTCCACCAGTACGTCTGCCGATGCGAGCCGCGCTTCGACGGTGGCGCGCGCAGGGGCGCAGCCGGCTGGTAGCCATTCACTCCAGACGGCATTCATCGCGTCAAAATCTGCTTCGATGTCTTTCAGCCAGATCTGTGCGCTGAGCAGCTTCGAACGATCGGAGCCGGCGGCGGCCAGCAAGTTGTCTATCTTTGCCAACACCTGTCGAGTCTGGCCGGCGGCATCCTCGCTCCGGTCATCCGGCACCTGTCCGGCGAGAAACACCAGGTTGGCATAGGTAACTGCTGCGGACATGCGTTCGTTGCTGTTGAAGCGTTGCAGACTCATAGGAATCCTCCTGGGAATGTGATCGCAAGTGATTAGAAGCCCTTGCAGCGTAGCGGTGGTTGTCCAGTTCGGCTGCAAGTGAGTTCGACACTGCCACAAGCCAACGGATGCGGGGGGCCGCCATGGTCGGCATTGGGCTGGAATTTGTCGATACCGCATGTTTCGGCGCTGCCCTGGAGAGCGCCTTCTCGGTGCGAAACGGTACGTCAGGAGGATGGACGCGCCGCGGCTGCGCTCTTATGCTCCGGAGTCGCCATGAGTGATCTCACGGCGCATTAACAGTGTCTACCTTGCGCGTCACGAGCCGGACGGTGTTGATCCGGCAGAACAGATAGAGAACAACCAAAAAAGGGCGATGGCAGAAAACGGTCCATGAAGGCTGTTTCGTAATTCCCATTGTCGCCAGCCATATTCTGCGTTGCAGGCACGCGCCGGACGCATCCATACGAGGAGTTCGCCAATGACGAGCATTCAGGTCAATGGCCAGACCTTGGAGGTCGACGTTCCCGACGACATGCCCCTGTTGTGGGCCCTGCGTGACGAGTTGGGCATGACCGGCACCAAGTTCGGCTGCGGCACCGGGCTCTGCGGTGCCTGCACGGTGCATCTGGATGGCGCGCCGATTCGCGCCTGCATCACCCCCGTTTCGGCGGTGGCCGGGCAGGCGGTCAGTACCATCGAAGCCATGCAGCAAGACGCAGTAGGGCAGGTGGTGCAGCAGGCCTGGACCGAGCAGAACGTGGCGCAGTGCGGCTATTGCCAGGCTGGCCAGATCATGACTGCGGTGAGCCTGCTCAAGCAGACTCCATCGCCGAGCGAGCAACAGATCGACGATGCCATGAGCGGCAACATCTGCCGCTGCGGAACCTACCCGCGCATCCGCTCCGCCATTTTTCAGGCAGCCAGTAATCTCGCGCAGGAGGTAGGGCAATGAATGCCGTTACCGGACTTTCCCGCCGCACCTTGTTGAAGGGAGTGGGGCTACTGACCCTGGCGGTTTCGACTCAGGGCCTGATCAGCGCGGCCTGGGCAGAGGAAGAACCAAAATATGGTGCCGATAGCATGCCCGGCGGTACGGTGGACGATCCTCTGGTATTCGTCTCCATCGCCGCTGACGGTACCGTGACCATCGTTGCTCACCGTGCCGAGATGGGCACCGGTGTGCGTACCAGCCTGCCCATGGTGATCGCTGATGAAATGGAAGCCGACTGGGCTCGCGTGAAGGTGGTGCAGGCCGAGGCCAACGAAGAGCGCTACGGCAACCAGAACGTCGACGGCTCGCGCAGCGTGCGCCACTTCCTTGACCCCATGCGTCGTGTCGGCGCGGCGGCACGGCAGATGCTCGAAGCGGCTGCGGCTGCACATTGGGCAGTGCCGGTTTCCGAAGTGCGCGCCAGCCAGCACGAAGTCGTTCACGAAGCCTCCGGCCGGCGCCTGGGTTATGGCGAGCTGGCCGCTGCGGCAGCCAAGCAGCCTGTGCCGAGTGGCGATGCGCTGCGCCTGAAAAATCGCGATGAATTCCGCTACATCGGCAAGAGCGAAGTGCGCCTGGTGGACCTGGACGCCATCAGCACGGGTCAGGCTACCTACGGCATGGATATGCGCCTGCCCGGCATGGTGTATGCCCTGGTGGCAAGGCCGCCGGTAGTGGGGGGCAAGGTAAAGCGTTTCGACGATAGCAAGGCGCTGGCGGTGCCTGGCGTGCTCAAGGTGGTGGAAATTCCACCTTTTAAGGGCGCTCCGGCATTCCAGGCATTGGGCGGCGTGGCGGTGGTGGCACGCAATACCTGGGCGGCCATGCAGGGGCGTGCCGCGCTGGAGATTGAGTGGGACGACGGCGCCAACGGTGGGTACGATTCGGCAGCCTACCGGCAGACGCTGGAAAAGGCCGCACGCACGCCGAGCAAGGCGGTGCGCAACCATGGCGATGTTGCCGTTGCGTGGGACAAGGCTGCGGAGGCCCAGCGCTTTGCCGCCGAATACTACGTGCCGCATCTGGCCCACGCGACGATGGAGCCACCAGTGGCCACCGTGCGCATCCAGGACGGCGGCGTCGAGGTCTGGACCTCTGTGCAGAACCCCGTGGCCGCGCGTGATGGGGTGGCTGCACGCCTGGGTATCGCAGCTGAGAAGGTCAAGGTCAACGTGCTGCTGCTGGGTGGCGGCTTCGGTCGCAAGTCCAAGCCGGACTTCGTCGACGAGGCCGCGGTGGTGGCCAGTGCCATGCCGGAGGGCACGCCGGTCAAGCTGGTCTGGAGCCGCGAGGACGACATCCGTCACGATTACCTGCACACGGTTTCCTTCCAGCGGCTTGAAGCCGTCATGGATGACGAAGGGCAGGTGCGTTCCTGGCTGCACCGCAGTGCAGCGCCCACCATCGGCTCGCTGTTCGTCGAAGGTGCCAAAGAGCAGATGGCGATCGAGCTGGGCATGTCGGCCATCAACATGCCGTACCGCATCGAAAACGTGCGTGTGGAGACCGCCGAAGTCCCGGCCCACGCCCGCATCGGCTGGTTCCGCTCGGTATCCAACATCCCCCATGCGTTCGCGGCGCAGTGCTTTATCGCCGAGCTGGCGCAGCGTGCCGGCAAGGATCACAAGGCCTTCGCGCTGGAGCTGATCGGGCCGGCGCGGCAGATCCATCCCGGTGAACTGGGAGATGACTGGAACTACACCGAGTCGCCGCAGCGCTACCCCTACGACACCGGCCGCTTGCGTGGCGTGATCGAGGCCGCCACCCAAGGCGCCGGCTGGGGCCGGGAACTGCCCGAGGGCCACGGGCTGGGTCTGGCGTTCTGCTACAGCTTCATGAGCTACACGGCGACCGTGATCGAAGTGGCGGTGGACGACAAGGGCGAGGTGCGCGTGGTGGCCGTCGACATGGCCATCGACTGCGGCCCCCAGGTTAACCCTGAGCGTATCCGTGCGCAGATGGAAGGTGGCGCCATCATGGGCCTGAGCCTGGCGCTGCTGGGCGAGATCAGCTTCGAGCAGGGGCGCACCAAGCAAAGTAACTTCCATGACTACCAGGTGCTGCGTCACTCGGCCTCGCCTCGGGTGATCCGCACTCATCTGGTGAACGATGACCACAGCCTGCCGCCAGGCGGCGTCGGCGAGCCGCCGGTACCGCCGGTGGCGCCGGCGCTCTGCAACGCGATCTTCGCTGCGACCGGCAAGCGCGTACGCAGCCTGCCGGTGGGCAGGCTGGCCTGATGGCGTCGGAACCGGCACTGCCTTGCGTGATCGTGCTGGCCGCCGGTCACGGCCGGCGTTTCGCCCAGTCCGGCGGGGCGACGCACAAGCTCGATGCCCTGCTAGATGGGGTGCCGGTTCTACAGCGTGTGCTGGATAGCGTGGTGGCCTCCGGCCTGCCATTCCATCTGGTGCGTCCAGGCGCCACGGCTAAAACCGATGGTATGGGCGATTCCATTTCCCGCGGTGTGGCGGCGACAGCGGATGCGCCGGGCTGGTTGATCCTGCCCGGTGACTTGCCGCTGATCAGGCCTGAAACCCTGCTCCGTGTGGCACAGGAGCTGTCTTCGAGTCCTGTGGTGCAGCCGTTCTGCAACGAGAGCCGCGGGCATCCGGTCGGCTTTGCCGAGCAGTGTCGTGACGCGCTGCTGGCGCTTCGTGGCGACCAGGGTGCAGCGGCCATCGTTCGAGGCTACCGGGACGCCGGGCAGCTTCGCGTACTGGAACTCGACGACCCCGGCATCGTCACTGATATCGATACTCTGGAAGATCTGGCACGGGCCGAAGCCTTGCTGCAGACCAGGTAATAGCAGGCCTTTGAAAAAGCGTGTCTTGCTAACGCAGGTGGTTTTTCAACGACCTGAGGAGTTCTGAAGATGGAAAGCACAGATGTGCGTGTACTGCGCACGGCCCGCGACTGGCTCGCTTCCGGCCATCGGCTGCAGCTGGTAACCGTGGTGCAGACCTGGGGCTCATCACCGCGTCCGGCCGGCTCCATGATGGTCATGCGTCAGGATGGCAGCTGCGTGGGCTCTGTTTCCGGCGGCTGTATCGAGGATGATCTGATCCAGCGCTACAGCCGCCTCGGTGGAGCGGCCATTCCCCAGTCCGCGCCCGAGTTGGTGCGCTATGGCGTGACGGCAGACGAGGCCCACCGCTTTGGTTTGCCATGCGGCGGTACCCTGGAGTTGCTGCTGGAGTTTCAGCCTAATTTCGCCGCACTCGACAATCTGGTGCAGCAGCTGGAGGCGGGGCAGCTGGTGCGGCGTACGGTTGATTGCACCACCGGCGAGGTAACCCTTGCCACGCTCGCGGCGCCCGAGGCGCTGCATTTCGATGGTTCTAGCCTGTCCAGCACGATCGGGCCGCAACACCGCATGCTGCTTATCGGCGCCGGTTCGCTGGGCGAATATCTGGCCACCATGGCGCTGTTCAACGACTTTGCGGTCACGCTCTGTGATCCGCGAGCGGAACATCTGGATAGCTGGTCTGTGAGCGGCGTGCAGATCACTCGCGAGATGCCGGACGATGCCGTGCGCAGTTTCGTTCCCGATGCGCGCAGCTGCATTGTGGCTCTGAGCCACGACCCCAGGCTCGACGACCTCGCGCTGCTCGCTGCGCTGCATAGCCCTGCATTCTTCGTAGGTGCCATAGGCTCGCGGCGTAACAGCGAAAATCGCCGGCAGCGCTTTATCGAACATTTCGGTGAAACCCGCACCTCCATGGAGCGCCTACATGCGCCGGTCGGTATCTATATAGGGAGCAAAACTCCAGCCGAGATTGCGGTGAGCGTGATGGCCGAGATCATCGCCGTTCGGAACGGTGTGGCCTTGCCGCGCACAATCCAGGTTGCCGAGGCCAAGGCGCAGCTGGAAGAGATCTAAGCCCACTCGAGGCGGTAGCGCACCGTTGCATGTGACGGCGGAGGCGCTTGGTTGTGGGTTTTCTTTGTTCTTTGCCAAGCGACATGTTGGAATATCCACCTTCTACACCGAGGCGTCTGGAGTGAACCCATCCAGAGCCGTCCTGCATTCAACGGGAATTACTCCATGAGCGCCACGTCGACAGGCAGCGTTTATCTTATCGACGACGATTCCTTCTTCCTTCAGGTCCATGCCCAACTGCTTGGCTCCATTGGCCTGGAGGTGCATTGCTTCGGCTCTTCACGAGCGTTTCTTGAGCAGTACCTTCCGCGACGCTGTGAGTGCATCCTTTCCGATTTGCGCATGCCCGAGATGGGTGGGCTTCAATTGCAGGAGGAGCTGCTGGCGAGGGGCCTAGATACGCCGATCATCTTTATTACCGGGCACGCGGATGTATCGACCGCCGTCGAAGCGATGCGCCGGGGCGCGTTCGATTACGTCGAGAAGCCGGTGCATGGCCAACATCTGCTGGACCGGGTCAACGCCGCGCTAACGCTCAGCCGCGAGCGCCATTACGAGCGTATGCAGCGACAGGCGCGAGAAGCCCGCTTGGCTTTGCTGACGGCCCAAGAGCGCAAGATCGCGCAGTGGGTGGTGCAAGGCCGCTCCAGTCGCGAAATAGCCGAATTGACCGACTTGAGCGTACGCACGGTAGAAAATCACCGGGCACGGCTCATGGACAAGCTGCATGTCACGTCGGTCGTTGAGCTGGTTCGTCTGCTGCTCTGACCTTTCACCGTGAAGGGTAGATTTCCTCTCACGAGCTGAGTAGTTCTACTCAAGCCATTGAAACGCCACTACCTCAAACTTGCCGGCTATTGCGAATAGCTGGAGTTAAGCTGCATGCGACATTCGAATGCGGGATGGGCCCTGGCGCTGGCCAACATCATCCTTTGCGGGATCTTGGCCGAAACATGGTGGCTGGGCGTGGCCTGGGGCGCGCTGGTGCTGCTGACGATGTTTAGCGGCCGTCGCGAGATACCCGAAACAATGCCCCAGGGCGATGTTTCTGAACAGGCTGATGAAGCGCAGCTGCGCCAACGTCTGCAGGGGTTGGTTATCAGCGTGCTGCCCTTGTGGGGCCAGCATCTGGGCCTGGCTCGCAATCAGGTTGGCGGAGCCATTTCGGGCTTGTCATCCGGCTTCGCCGAGCTGAGCCAGCGTCTGGTTACCGATGCGCCACAAAATGGTCAGGAACAGAGTGGCCGGGCCATCGAAACCATCCAGCGGGCTGAGCGCGGCCTGCATCGAATCACCGACGCCCTGCGCCAGACCCAGGAGTATCGCGCGCTCCTGCTGGCCGAAATCGACAGCATCGCCAGCCATACCCATGAACTCAGCCGCATGGCTGATCGGGTTGGAAAGATCGCTGACCAAACCAATTTGCTGGCACTCAACGCGGCCATCGAGGCCGCCCGCGCTGGCGAGGCGGGCCGTGGCTTCTCGGTGGTTGCAGACGAGGTACGCAAGCTCTCCAACGAGTCGGGCGAAACCGGCAAGCTGATCCGCGAAACGGTAGCGACCGTCACCGAAGTGATCCACAAGGCGCAGGACCTCTCAGCTTCCTTTGCCACCCGCGAGCAAAGCGTGGTCGAGGAATCGCAGCAGTTGGTCGACGACATCGTCCAGGACTTCAACGAGACCGCAACAGTATTGCAGGACTCGTTGCACCAGCTCCACCAGGAGCGCGGCGTGCTGGAAATGGAGATCAACCAGCTTGTGGTGCACCTGCAGTTCCAGGATCGCGTAGACCAGATCATGGGGCACGTAAGCGATGACATGCAGCGTCTGGAACAGGCGCTGACCACCAGTGACGAGAGCGTCGAGCTGCCAGACGTCAACCAGTGGCTCACACGCCTGAGCGGCACCTACACCACGCTAGAGCAGCAGGCGTTGCATGAGGGCCGCAGTGTTGAGCCCGCTGGCGCCTCTTCTTCCATCACTTTCTTTTGAGTTGAGACGAGCATGAGCAAGACGATTCTGGTGATCGACGATTCGGCAAGCATGCGTCAGATGGTCAGTCTGACCCTGCGTGGCGCCGGCTATACCGTTGTGGAGGCACAGGACGGCAAGGATGCGCTGAGCAAGCTGGACGGGCGCAAATACAACCTCATCGTTTCCGATGTGAACATGCCCAACATGGATGGCATCAGCTTCGTAAAAGCAGCCAAACAGCTGCCCGCATACAAGTTTACGCCAGTAATTATGCTCACCACTGAAGGCAGTGACAGCATGAAACAGCAGGGCAAAGCCGCCGGCGTGCGCGCGTGGATCACCAAACCTTTCCAGCCGCCGATGCTGCTCGACGCCGTTTCCAAGCTGGTGCTCTGACGCTATGACTGCAACGCATAGAGACTCTGATACGACGCTGACGCTGGGCGGCGCCTTTACCATCGAGCGCGCAGCGGAGCTGCATGGTCTGCTGGTTCTGGAACTGCAGCAGCAAATGCCTGACGCCATCAGCCTGGCCGGCATCAGCGAAATCGACTGTTCGGGCCTGCAACTGCTATTGGCGCTGCGCCGCCAGCTGCCGTCCATCGCGCTGATCGCGCCGAGCCCCGCTGTCGAGCAGTTGTTCGCCCGCGTTCGGCTCACATCTTTGCTGAATAACTGAGGAAGCCTCATGGATATGCAAGCCGTTCGCAGCGTGCTGCTGGATGAGGCACGCGAGTTGCTGGCCGAAATGGAGCAGGCGCTGCTGGCTATCGAAACCCAGGGAGCCGATGGTGAGCGCATCAATGCGATCTTCCGTGCAGCGCATACGCTCAAGGGCTCCTCGGGAATGTTTAACCTCCAGCTGGTGGTCGACTTCACGCACCTGATGGAGAACCTGCTGGTTCAAGTGCGCACCGGCGAGCAATCGATTGATGCCTCGCTGGTTTCGCTGCTGCTGAACTGTGGCGACTACTTGAGCCGTCTGTTCGACAACGTCGCCGATGGCCGTGAAGACGACGATCCCGACCCGGTGACGCGCGCCCGTCTGTGCGGAGAGCTGAACGTTTACCTTGAGGGTGTGGCACTTGCGCCTGCCGATCCGCAGCTGCCAAGCGCCGTCGCTCAAAGTGGTGATACGCGCTGGCGCATCACCCTGCGTCCGCAGCCCCAGGTGTTCGCCCACGGGCTGGACCCGATTCCCTTCGTTCAGTACCTGGCCGACATGGGGCAGGTGCTGGACTTGCAGGTTATGCAGGATGATCTGCCACCGCTCAGTGAACTGGACCCGGAAAGCTGTCATCTGGGCTTCGTGCTGGAGCTTCAGGCCGCCGTGGAGCGCAGCGCCATCGAGCAGGCGCTGGAATTTATCGAGCAGGACTGCGATATCCAGATTGAAGCTCTGGACGATTGCCACGACGAGTTGATCGAAGACGAGCGCCTCGCACTCTCCAGTGATGTGGAGCGAAACGGCCCGCTGGAAGCGGTGGAAACCAGCCGTAACCGGAGCGCTGAACAGGTTTTCATCAAGGTTGATGCGCGCAAGCTGGACGAGCTGATCAACGCCGTCGGTGAGCTGGTCATTCGTAACTCCGCCTGCAACAGCCATCCGGCGATCCACCAGGACCCGGACCTGAGCGAGCTGCTCGAAGACGTCGGTCACCTGGTGGAACAGATCCGCGATCGCGCACTGAACCTGCGCATGGTGCCCATCGGCGAAGTGTTCCAACGCTTTCCGCGGGTCGTGCGGGATGTCTGCAAGGAACTGGGCAAGCGCATCGAACTGAAGATCAGCGGCGCCGATACCGAGCTTGATAAATCCATGGTCGAAAAGCTCACTGACCCGCTTCTGCACGTGGTGCGCAACGCGATGGATCACGGCATCGAGTCGATTGAGGATCGTCTTGCCGCTGGCAAGCCGGAGCAGGGCACATTAGCGCTCAATGCCTATCACCAGTCCGGTTCGGTGGTCATCGAGATCAGCGACGACGGGCGTGGCCTGGATACCGAGCGCATCTTGCGCAAGGCGGTCGAGCGCGGACTGGTGGAGCCTGAGGCGCAGTTGGCCGAGCGCGACATTTTCAATCTGATCTTCGCGCCGGGCTTTTCCACGGCGGACAAGGTCACCGATCTGTCAGGCCGCGGTGTGGGCATGGACGTGGTGCGGCAGAACATCGAGCAGCTACGCGGCACCGTGGATATCCAGAGCACGCGCGGCAAAGGCTCGACCTTCCGTATTCAGCTGCCACTGACGCTCGCCATCATCGATGGTTTCCAGGTCGCGGTGGGCGATGCCGACTTCGTGCTGCCGCTGGATCTGGTGGTCGAGTGCCTGGAGTTCGCCGAACAGAGTGGTAATGACGTGTTCAGCCTGCGTGGCCAGCCCTTGCCCTACATGCGTCTTGCCGAACGTTTCGGCATACCGCGCAAGCCGTGTGCCCGCGAGTGCCTGGTGGTGGTGCAGTGCGGCGACCAGCGCGCCGGCATCGTCGTGGACCGCTTCGTCGGCGAGATCCAGGCGGTCATCAAACCGCTCGGCAATCTGCTTAGCAGTATGCGCGGCTTCAGTGGTTCAACGATTCTCGGCGACGGCAGCGTCGCCTTACTTCTCGATATACCGACGCTGGTGACCAGCGTCGCCTGACGGGTATTGCCCGTCGCTTAACTTCTCTTCGACTTAAAGCTTGAGGCGTCAACGATGAATTGGTTCATGAAACTCAGTCTGGCTAAGAAGCTGCTTAGCGCGTTCTTCACCCTGGCGATCATTGCCGGGGGGATGGGGGTATACGCGCTGAGCAATATCGTTGCCGTCGGCAACTCACTGCAACATATGTATGAAAACAACCTCGTGGCGGGCGGTAAGGCGCAACACGCCTATTCCCAGTATCTGGTCTATACGCGTACCGCTCTTCGGCTCCTGACCCAGGAAGGTGAAGAGCGCGAGCAAACCGTCAGGCGCGCTATCGAGTACCGGCAGATTTCACAAGATGCTTTCGATGACTATCTCGCCACCGATATGTTGGAGGCAGAAGTCCAGATTGCCGGCAAGATCCAGGCCGGGCTCGATACCTATATTGCAGGTGTACAAAAGGCGCTTGAGCTGGCACGTGACGGCCGGAGTGCGGAAGGCATGGAATTGATCAACGGTTCGCTACGTCCGGTTTCCCATGAAATCGAGGACAACTTCGAAGCCCTGGTCGCCGAACTGGCGCAGCAGGGAGCTACCGCCGAGCGAAATGCCGCGGAAACCGTCGCTTCCATGAAGATCGTCATGGCTGTGGTTATTGCCCTGGCTGCGTTGACTGCGATTCTTTTCGGCATGTTCCTGACCCGTGTTGTGGTACGCCAGATCGGCGGCGAGCCGGACTATGCCCGTGATGTGGTACGCCGCATCGCCGAAGGCGATCTGACGGTGAAAGTCGAACTGCGCAAGGGTGACGAAGACAGCCTCCTGGCTGCGATGAACAGCATGGTGCTGCGCCTGACCGACGTCATTGGCCAGGTCACATCCTCCGCCGATTCGCTGGCCTCCGCCTCCGAGCAGGTTTCTGCTTCCTCCGGCACCCTGAGCCAGAACGCTACCGAGCAGGCCTCCAGCGTTGAAGAAATTAGCGCCTCCATCGAAGAAACCGCTGCGACCGTCACCCAGAACGCCGAAAATGCCGGCCTGACCGACAGCATGGCCACGCAGTCCGCGGCTTCTGCGAAAGAGGGCGGTGAGGCAGTGCGTGAAACTGTCGATGCGATGAAATCCATCGCCGACAAGATCAGCATCATTGATGACATCGCCTATCAGACCAACCTGCTGGCGCTGAACGCGGCCATCGAGGCTGCTCGTGCCGGCGACCATGGCAAGGGCTTCGCAGTGGTAGCTGCCGAAGTTCGTAAACTGGCTGAGCGTTCCCAGGTAGCTGCACAGGAAATCGGCGCACTGGCAGGTTCCAGCGTGAGGATGTCCGAGCGTGCCGGCACTTTGCTGGAAGAAATGCTGCCGTCGATTGGCAAGACCGCCGACTTGGTCAAGGAAATCGCCGCCGCCTCCCAGGAACAGCGTTCGGGTGTGGATCAGATCAACGGGGCCATCGTCGAGCTTTCCAAGACCACCCAGGCTAACGCCTCGGCATCCGAAGAGTTGTCCGCCACCGCCGAAGAGATGAGCAGCCAGGCGTTGCAGCTGCAGACCGTCATGCAGTTCTTCAAGACCGAGCCGAGCGCCGGTCGTGCGTCAGCCGGTGCGCGCAGCATGCGCAAGTCCGCTAACCGCGCTGCGCCTAAGACCGTTTCGACGGATACCGTCGACGAAAAACTCTTCGTTAACTTCTGAGGTGTTCCATGGCTGAGTCCGAGGAAAATCTCGAACTGGTACGCCAGTACCTGATGTTCAATCTGGGTGGCGAAACCTATGGCGTGGGTATCCACGCCATCCGGGAAATCATCGAATACCCGGGTGTTACGGCAATACCGCTGGCGCCCCGGTTTCTCCACGGCGTGATCAACCTGCGTGGCGCCGTGGTGCCGGTGCTGGATTTGTCGGTGCGCTTCGGACGGGAGCCCACCGGTATCAACCGCCGAACCTGCATCGTGGTGGTGGAGGTCGCCCAAGGCGAGAGCCTGCACATGCTGGGTGTGCTGGTCGATGGTGTGACCGAGGTGCGCGAAGTGGAGCCCACCGAGATCGAGCGCAAGCCGCAGTTCGGCACCGGGCTGCGCAACGACTTCGTCACCGGCATGCTGCGCCGCGAGCAGGGCTTCATTCCCATCCTCGACATCGCCTCGGTGCTGTCGATGGCCGAGCTGGAAACACTTATCGAAGCTGGCACGGGTGCCGACGCAGCCGTAACGGCCACCGGCTAGGAATGCTCATGAAATCGCTCAGCCCTGAGGCGTTCCGCACGATCCAGGAATGGCTCTACCAAACCGCCGGGATCATCATCAACGCGCAGAAGAGTTCGATGGTGGTAAGCCGACTCTGGCGGCGTGTGGATGCGTTGGGGCTGGAGGATTTCGATGCTTACCTCGCCCATGCCTTCGGGCCGGGCGGGGCGGCGGAGCGGGCAGAGATGCTCGACCGCCTGACCACCAACGAAACCTATTTCTTTCGTGAGCCAGCGCACTTCGCTCGACTCAAGAACCAGATCATTCCCAGCCTCAAGGGTCGTCCGATCAAAGTCTGGTGCGCAGCGGCGTCCACCGGCGAGGAGCCCTACAGCCTGGCCATGGTGCTCGACGACCAGCTCGGCGCAGACGGCTGGCAGCTGGTGGCCACTGATATCTGTCGCCGCGCGCTGCAACAGGCTGATAGAGGGTTATATCGCTTGGATCGCCTGGAACTGCTGCCGATCGACTATCTAAAGCGCTATTGCCGGCGTGGTACAGGCGACTACCAAGGCATGCTGATGATCGACCGCAGCCTACGTGAACGGGTGCGGTTCGAGCAGCACAACCTGCTCAGTTCGTGGCCAGAAAGCGGCGGTTTCGATGTGATCTTTCTGCGCAATGTGCTGATCTATTTCGACCAGCCGACACGCCAGCGCGTGATCGACAATCTTTGTAAGGCGCTGCGTCCTGGTGGCTGGCTGATCACCGGGCACTGCGAGTCCCTGACGGGTATTCGCATGCCGCTGCGGCAGCTTGCGCCTTCGATTTACCGAGAAAGCGCGCAACTGGCGCCACAGAGGGTGCCTGCATGATCAAGGTCATGATCGTCGACGATTCGGCCGTGGTGCGCTCGTTGCTGCGTGAACAGCTGGAGGCTGAACCGGATATCGAAGTGATCGGTGTTGCACCGGACCCGTTATTCGCCTTCCAGAAGCTGCGTACCCTGCGCCCCGATGTTTTGGTGGTGGACGTGGAAATGCCGCGTATGGACGGCCTGACCTTCCTGCGCCAGCTGATGCAGGATGACCCCATCCCCACCATTGTGTTCTCCTCGCTGGCCGAACAGGGCTCAGCCGTTGCGCTGGATGCGATGGATGCCGGTGCGGTGGCAATCTTGTGCAAGCCAGGGGCCGGGGTAGGGCAGTTCATCCAGGAACAACGTGTGCAACTGGTGCAGACGGTGCGCCAAGCGGCATCCAGTCGTATGCGCAGGGTGGGACGCGCCGCCAAGTTGGCAACAAGCAGCGTTCCTCCACTGGCCGCTGCTACGCTAAGCCGTACCACCGATGCGATCGTTGCCATAGGGACGTCCACTGGCGGAACGCGGGCGCTGGAATATCTGCTCAAGCGAATGCCCAAGGACTGCACTGGACTGGTAATCGTCCAGCACATGCCGGCTAACTTCACCCGGCAGTTTGCCCAGCGGCTCAATGCGTCCTGTGCCATCGAGGTGCGCGAAGCCCAAGACGGCGATCGAGTGATACCAGGGCGGGCGCTGATCGCACCGGGGGGGTTACACCTGAGCGTGCGACGCAATGGGGCGCAGTATCAGGTGGTGGTGCAGGACGGCCCGCCGGTTTCGCGGCACAAGCCTTCAGTGGACGTGTTGTTCCGTTCCGTAGCCCAAGCGGCGGGACGCAACGCCCTTGGCGTCATCATGACCGGCATGGGAGATGACGGTGCTCGCGGTTTGAAGATCATGCGCGATGCCGGCGCCTTAACCCTGGCTCAGGACGAGGAAAGCTGCGTGGTCTTTGGCATGCCCAAGGAAGCCATTCGCCACGGGGCAGTGGAGCAGATATGTAGCCTGGACGAGATACCCGAGCGGATCGCTCACTTCGGCCAGAAAGTTTGAATGCCTTTGGAATGACCTATGCGCACAGCGTTGCCAAAACTCCCCGATGCGGTTCGCCAGCGGAAGGTGCTGATTGTCGAGGACAGCCCCTTCCAGCGTGAGCTGCTTTGCGCTTTATTGGCCGAGTTGGGTATCGACCAGGTCACGCAGGTTGTCGATGGCAACGCTGCGCTGGAGGTGTTGCGTGCTTGTAGTGACGAGCTGCCGCTGCTTCTGGTGGATCTGGAAATGCCGGGGATGAACGGCATCGAACTGCTGCAGTGCATGAGCGAGGAGCAGATTCGCGCTGAGATCATGATCGTCAGTTCCCATGACGAGGCGCTGATCGTCACCGTGGAAGGCATGCTGGTGGCAGCCGGAATGCCCCTGCTTGGCAGCCTGCGCAAGCCTATCGCCGGTCAGGATCTGCACCGGTTGCTATCCAATGCAGGCGGCAAGCCCTGTCCCGCTGGGATGTGTGTTCCAGCCACTTGCACGCCGAGCGAGGTAGAACTGGCATCGGCAATCGAGAGTGGCCGCATTCGGCCCTACTACCAACCGAAGGTGCAGCTGAGCAACGGCAGCGTGACGGGATATGAGGTGCTGGCGCGCTGGGTCAAACCTGATGACATGCTGGTATTCCCGGCGGATTTCATACCAATGGCGACCGAGAGCGGCCTGCTTGGCGCGCTCACGTTCAGCCTGGTGGAGCAGGTACTGGACGAGCTGTCGAGGCTGGCGGATGACAGCATCAGCATGGCGTTAAATGTAGATATCAGCCTGCTGGCCAACCGTCATTTCGCCGACGATCTGATTCACCGTGTAGCTGCGGCGGGGCGTCACCCAAGCCAGATGATTCTTGAAGTCACAGAAAGCGCACTGATGCACGATCCGTTGGTGACGCTCGGCTCGGTCGGACGCTTGCGCCTGGCAGGGTTCGGCCTTTCCATCGACGATTACGGCACGGGCTTTTCCACCTTGCGACAGCTTTCGCGGCTGCCTTTCACCGAGCTCAAGATCGACCGCGCCTTCATCAGTGAAGCGCATCGCAACCGGCGTGCAAGCGCGATTCTGTATTCGGCCATTGAAATGGGACACAAGCTCGGCTTGCCCTGTGTGGCAGAAGGTGTGGAGCACAAGGAGGATCTGATGCTGCTTGAGAAGCTGGGTTGCCATTCAGGACAGGGTTATCTTTTTGCTCGTCCTATGTCTGGGGAGCAGCTTGGCGTTTGGCACCTGCAGCATAAAAGTCGCTCCTCACTCATGGATTGGGTCATGGAATGAAACCGAATCGGCGCTTTGCAGAGCTTTCCTGGCTCCTGATTCCAATCGGCACGAGCCTGCTGCTAGCGCTGATAACCCTGGCCGCGCTGGAAATTATGCAGCGCAAGCTGTTCAGCGATACCACCCAACTGCACGAGATGTACCGGCTGGCGCGCAACCTGATGCTGGTGCTTTGCATTATTACAGTCGCCTTGGTGCTCTGGCTCACCCGGCGCGTATTTAGATACCGCAGGCACTTGGCCGAGCGTGACGTGCTCTATCACCAGGTTCTCGACCACTTGCCGTTGATGGTGCGCATCCGGGATCTGAGTGGCCAGATTCGGTTCGAGAACCGGGCCACCCAGGGGTCGGAAGTGGCCGAGTGGGGCAGCCTCGACCTTCTGGATGCCAATCAGGGCCCCAGTCTGCCACCCGTGAGCCGGGTGGTCTGGGAAGCTCAGCGCGATGCGCTGCAGAAGGGGACCTCCCAGGAAAGATTCTTCGAGATCGGTGACGTGGAACAAGCCGACTACCGCGCCTACCGGCTGATCTCGTTTCCGATTTATGACGTCGATGGCTGCGCCCGTGCGCTGGGTAGCATGGCTATCGTGGAAACCGCGCAGGCCCGAGATCGACGTTCACTGGCCGGTCTCGCGGCCGATCTCGAGCGTCAGGTTCAGGCGCGGACCGCCGAGTTGAGCGCGGCCAAGGAACAGGCCGAAGCCGCCACCCAGGCCAAGGCCACCTTTCTCGCCAACATGAGCCATGAGATTCGCTCGCCGCTCAATGCTCTGGTAGGGCTGTCGCATCTGGCTCGGCGCAGTAACCGTGACCCTCAGCTGGAAAACTATCTGGGCAAGATGCTCAAGTCGGCAGAGCATTTGCAGAATGTCGTTGGCGACATACTCGACTTCAGTAAGATCGAAGCTGGCGAGATGAGAATCGAGCGAGTGGAATTTTCGCTGCGGCGGCTGGTAGACAGCGTTGTCGACATCGTCTGGGAGCGCGCGCGAGACAAGCCGTTGCAGCTCATCGTCGATATCGATCCCCGTCTGCCCAGGCAGTTCTACGGTGACCCGCTGCGAATCGTGCAGATACTGATCAACTTCATGGATAACGCGATCAAGTTCACCGAGCGCGGCAGCATTTCCCTGCGAGTCCTGCTGGGCGACACGCAGGCTGCGGGCTACGGTCTGCACTTCGAAATTCAGGATAGCGGCGTAGGTATACCGGCGAACCGGCTGGGCGAAATATTCAAACCCTTCCAGCAGCTGGATGACTCCATCACCCGTCGCTATGGCGGCTCGGGGCTGGGACTGGCAATCAGCGCACAGCTTACGACCTTGCTCGGCGGTCAATTGACGGCGCGTAGTGAACTGGGTGTCGGCAGCCTGTTCCGGCTGAGCCTCGAACTGGACGCGGTACCCGGCAAGCCCGAGGGCGAAAAGGGTAGCGATGAGCTCCGCCGCGTTTCCATGGCTGGCCGGCACGTGCTGCTGGTGGAGGATGACGCGCTGAATCGGGAAGTGGCTACTGCGCAGCTGTCTGCCCTAGGTTTGCAGGTGTCGATCGCAGTAAATGGCGCCGAAGCTTTGCGGTATCTGGCGAACGATCCAAGCGTCGACCTGGTCCTGCTGGATGTGCAGATGCCAGTCATGGATGGGCTGGAAACCATCCGCGTGCTGCGCACCAGCCAGCCGGAGCTTCCGGTGATTGCCCTGACGGCGAACAATTTGCGGGGCGATCGCGAGCGCTGCCTGCAGGCCGGGATGAGCGATTACCTGGCCAAGCCCATCGATCCGGTGCAGCTGGAGTTACTTCTGGAGCGCTGGCTGTCCCAGCCGCTTTCCCTGTCGTCCGAACAGTCATCCATGAACCCGCAGCACCCATTCTCGTTCATTGCCGGTCTGGATCACGAGACAGCGTTGGCGCGTCTGCTGGGTAACCATGATCTGTATCTGAATCTGCTGAGCCGTTTTGTCGAGGACTATGCAGACGTTGCACAACGTGTCGGCGAGAGCTTGCAGCAGGGGCAGTTCGACGAGGCACAGGAGATACTGCACCGCTTCAAGTCGCTGGCGGGCACACTTGGCGCTGAAACGCTGCAGACGCTGAGCACGGAGCTTGAATTGTTGCTGCGGGAAGAGCGCGCCTGGGCTGATGCTTATGACAGCTTCGCCGGGGAATTCAATCGGTTGCTAGAGGCCGTCAAGGCCGCCCTCACGTCTATGGGCGAATAGCGCCCGTTTCGGCTATTGAGTGTCGCTGCGCTACCATCGCAGGTTTTCCTGAGTCGGCCGGTTTCATGAAATCAGCATCCCCACTGACGTTGTATCAACAGGCTGTTGCCGAAGGTTTTGTCAGCGATGCGGCGCAGCTGGGCGCGGTCGAGCGTCTGCAGGGTTGCCATGATGCGCTACACGCCGAAAGCGGCGCGAAATCTCCAAGGGGCGTTTATCTCTGGGGGCCGGTCGGGCGTGGCAAGACCTGGCTGATGGACATGTTTCACGGCAGCTTGCGGGTGCCGTCTCGCCGCCAGCATTTCCATCACTTCATGCGTTGGGTCCACATGCGGCTGTTTCAACTCAACGGAACTGCCGATCCGCTGCAGGCGCTGGCTCGGGAGTTGGCTGAAGAGGTACGTGTACTGTGCTTCGACGAGCTGTTCGTCGGCGATATCGGCGATGCCATCATCCTCGGGCGGTTGTTCCAAGTGATGTTCGAGCAAGGTGTGGTCATTGTCGCAACGTCCAACCAGCCGCCGGGCCAGTTGTATGCCGACGGTTTCAATCGCGAGCGTTTCCTGCCGGCCATCAAGGCTATCGAGCGGCACATGGATATCGTCGGTGTGGACGGTGGCGCGGATCACCGGCTGCGTCCCGGCGTGCAACAGCAGCGTTACTGGTTGCGGCAACCCGGAGCGCCCAGCGCGTTGAAGGCTGTATTTGAGGCCTTGTCCGAGGGCGCGAGTAGCGAGGCGCCCACAACTCTTGGGCGTCGCTCCTTGCAGGTGGTCCGGCGTTGCGAATCGGTGATCTGGTGCCGCTTTGCTGACCTGTGTGAGCAGCCATTTTCGGCGCTGGATTTCATCGCACTGTGCGATCAGTTCCGGACGATTTTGCTGAGTGATGTGCCGAGGTTGGGCGGCAAGCCGCGCGAGGGGCGTATCGCTCGTGGCACTGAAGACGCTGCGCAGCAGGTAAAAGCCGGTGATCGGCAATTGCCTCAACTTGCAGCGCTGGATGACGCGGTTCGGCGGTTCATCGCATTGGTGGATGAGTGCTACGACCGACGAGTGCCGTTGTACATCGAGGCCGAGGTGGTGCTGGAAGAGCTCTACACCGACGGCTACCTGGCGTTTCCGTTTCGCCGTACCCTCAGTCGGTTGCGGGAAATGCAGTTGCAGCGCTTCGGCTGACGCTCAGTCGCGGTAGAAGACTTGCACCAGGTGATAGCCGAACTGGCTTTTCACCGGGCCGTGCACCACGCGCAGCGGTTTCTTGAAAATCACCTGGTCAATGCTGTGCACCATCTGGCCGGGGCGAATTTCGCCCAGATCGCCGCCGCGCTTGCCTGAAGGGCAGGTCGAATATTTACGTGCCAGCACATCGAAGGCTTCGCCGCCGGCGATGCGCTTTTTCAGCTGCGCCGCTTCGGCTTCGGTCTTGACCAGTATGTGACGCGCCATGGCTTTGGGCATGTTGAGGCTCCTTGGAATGCGGGCGCGATTGTAGAGCAGCGGGGACTGGATCGACATCAGCCAATGCCGCTGCGATTTGCCCATGCAACGCGCAGCTCTGACGAACGGTAGTTAGCGGTATCGGATTGTTAGCGCTACCATCTGAACAACAATAACAACGCAACACTTGAATGTTGCCGGAGCCCCAATGGCGGATTCCCTATCTAAAACGGCTGTTGTTCCGTGTTCTCTGGTTGTCATGGGCGTCAGTGGCTCGGGCAAAACGGAGACCAGCTTGGCCGTCGCCGCGGCCCTCAATTACCGGCATATTGAAGCCGATCTCTTCCATTCCGAAACCAATGTCCGGCACATGCGCGAGGGCATCCCGCTGTCCGATGCGCAGCGCATCGAGTGGCTACACAAGCTGATTGTCGAGATGCAGCTCGCGGTTGCCGATGGTGTCGGCTTCGTGCTCGCCTGCTCGGCACTCAAGCGCAGCTACCGCGACCTGTTGCGCAACGCTGTCGAGGGCCTGCGATTCGCGCATCTTTCGGTGGACGTCGAAACGGCGCGCCTGCGCGTTGGCGGGCGAGCCGACCATTTCATGCCAACCACCCTGGTGGACAGCCAATTCGCCACGCTGGAACCCCCGGAAGGCGAGCCCGACGTGCTTACGGTAGATGCCAGCCGCCCGCGGCAAGCGGTTGTCGCGGAAATAGTCGAATGGATGCGCCAAGACCCGGAGCTCGAAATCGGCCCGGCCGAAGCGAATGCCGCGCAGCCGTTTGATAGCGCTAACAGCTCGATCAGGACCAACCTTCCGCTGACCAGCGCGCCGATCTACAGCGGAAAGCTGGCGCAGCACTTCGACCAGATTACCGACTGGCTGATGGCTGCACTGTTGGCGTTCATGGTCATCGTGGTGTTTAGCAGCGTCGTGTTGCGCTATGCCTTCGGCACCGGCTGGACGGGCGCCGAGGAGCTCTCGCGCCTGGCCTTCGTCTGGCTGGTGTTCGTCGGTGTCGCATCGAGCATGCGTCGCGGTGAATTGATGGCCTTCAGCATGATTCGCAACCGTTTCCCCCATCTGTTCAGGCGGCTGGTGGACACGGTCAGCTGGGTGCTGGTCGCGCTGGCTAGCGGGCTGGCTGCAATCGGTGGCTGGAACCAGATGCAGTTCGGTTGGAGCATCAACAGCCCAGTGGTGGGGTACCCGTTGGCGCTGGCGATGTTGCCGGTCATGGCCGGCATGCTTGCGTTGGGTGTGCTGGCACTGGTGCAGCTGGTCAATGTGTGGCGTCGAGCGGAACCGCCACCGGCGGCGCACGCCAACGTAACGGCCGACTGATCACATAACAATATGGGCAATGCCCACCAAGGGACCTTGCATGACTGTCGTCGTCTTTCTTTCTTCACTGTTCGGCTTCATGGCGTTTGGCATGCCGATCGCCTTCGCGCTGATACTGACTGGCGCGGCGCTGATGTGGTATCTGGATTTCTGGGATGTACAGCTGCTGGCGCAGAACCTCCAGGCGGGTGCTGACAGTTTTCCTCTGCTGGCCGTGCCTTTCTTCATCCTGGCCGGGGAGCTGATGAATGCCGGTGGTATATCCCGGCGCATCATCAACATGGCAAAGGCCTATTTCGGTCACAAGCGCGGTGGACTGGGCTATGTCGCTATTGCCGCCGCGGTGCTGTTGGCGAGCATGTCCGGCTCGGCGCTGGCCGATACCGCTGCGTTGTCGACACTGCTGCTGCCGATGATGCGCGAGCGTGGCTATCCGATCAGCCCATCCGCCGGGCTGGTCGCGGCGGGCGGAATCATTGCGCCGATCATTCCACCGTCGATGCCCTTCGTGATCTATGGCGTGGTGACCAATACCTCGATCAGTCAGCTGTTTCTGGCCGGCATCGTTCCGGGTTTGATCATGGGCGGCGGGCTGGTGGCGGCGTGGACGCTGATCGCACGCGACATCAATGAACCGCGTCAGGAAAAAGCCAGCACCGCCGAACGCCGTCGGACCCTGGTGGACGGGGCGGCCGCGCTGATGCTGCCAGTGATCATCGTCGGCGGCTTGCGTTTCGGACTGTTCACGCCGACCGAGGCCGCGGTGGTTGCCGCCGTTTATGCGCTGGGCGTGTCGACGCTGCTGTATCGCGAGCTGAGCTGGAGTGGCGTGGTCGAGGTATTGACCCGCGCTAGCCGCACTACCGCGTCGGTAATGTTCCTCTGCGCGGCGGCCATCGTCTCGGGCTACATGATCACCCTGGCGCAATTGCCCAGCGAAATCGCTGCCATGCTCGGGCCGCTGGCAGAAAATCCAAAGCTGCTGATGGTTGGGATCATGCTGCTGATGATCGCCGTCGGCATGGTGCTCGATCTGACGCCCACCATCCTGATTCTCGGTCCGGTATTGGCGCCGATTGCTCTTAGTGCGGGCATCGATCCGGTTTATTTCGGGGTGATGTTCGTACTGATCGGCTCTATCGGCCTGATCACTCCACCAGTGGGCACGGTGCTCAACGTGGTAGGCGGTGTCGGTCGTCTGGATATGGAAACCCTGGTTCGCGGGGTGATGCCGTTTTTCCTGATTTACATGTCCATCGTCGTGCTGCTGATTGCAGTGCCGTCGATCATCACGGTGCCGTTGGCCTGGCTGCGTTGAGGGCAGGCGAGCCGGCTCGGACTTCACAGTGACGTTCACGCGTTTTCATCAACAACAACAAAAAGGTAAAAGCGGCATGAAACGATTCCTCATAGCGGCCCTTGCGGCCACCACCCTTGGCAGCACCCTTGCGGCAGTCAACATCCAGGCGGCTGAAGACGTTCGTTCGCGAATGATCCGCTTCGGCTACGGCCTGAACGAGAACAGCAACCAGGGCAGGGCGGCCAAACTCTTCGCCGAAGAAATCGCCAAGGCCTCCGATGGCAAGCTCAAGGTGCGCACCTACGCGTCTGCCAGCCTAGGCTCGGACGATCAGATGCAGAACGCACTCATGGGTGGCGCCCAGGAAATGATGGTGGGCTCCACAGCGACCCTGGTGGGCATTGCCAAGGAAATGGCCGTCTGGGACACGCCATTCCTGTTCGAGAGCGAGAAACAGGCGGATTACGTGCTCGACGGGCCGGTGGGCCAGCAGGTGATGGACGCGCTGGCGGAAAAAGGCCTGGTCGGCCTGGTGTACTGGGAGAACGGCTTTCGCAACCTCACCAACAACACGCGGCCCATCGAAAAAATGGAGGACTTCAACGGCATCAAGCTGCGGGTGATGCCCAACCCGGTGTTCATCGACACCTTCAAGCTGATGAAGGCCAACGCCGTGCCTCTGCCGTTTTCCGAGCTGTTCACCGCGCTGGAAACCGGCGCGGTGGATGGCCAGGAAAATCCCTACAACACCATTCTCTCGTCGAAATTCTACGAAGTGCAGAAGTACCTGAGCGTGACCAACCACGTCTACAGCCCCTGGATAGTGACCGCATCCAAGCGCTGGTGGGACGGTCTATCCAAGACTGAGCAGGGGATCATCATGGATGCCGCGAAAAAGTCTCGCGATTTCGAACGCGAAGACACCCGTGCCGAAGCCCATGAGGCCCTGGCTCAGATCGAGGGGCAGGGCATGCAAGTCAACAAGGTCAGCGCGGAAGAGGTGCAGCGCATGCGCGAACAGGCCAAACCTGCGATTCAAAGCGTGATCGACCGGGTAGGCGAGCCGCTGTTCAATGCCGTCCAGGCTGAAATAGCAAAGGCGCCAAAGTGATCCTGTGCGCTTCGGTCGAGACGCGCGGGGATTGTAGAATCGCTGCTCCCCGTTTCTGGAATCAGTCATGAGTTCTCGCCGTCGCCGCTCTCTGGACCGGGCCACGCTGTCGGATGTCGCGCGCAGTGCCGGTTGCTCGCTGATGTCTGCATCGAGAGCGTTGTCTCAGCCAGACCTCGTTTCCGATGCGCTGCGCGAGCGGGTCATGGCGGCGGTCAAGACGCTGGGGTACGTGCCGCATACGGCGGCGCGCAACCTGGCCAGCGCGCGCTCGAATCTGGTGGCGGTGATCATCCCTTCGTTATCCAACGCGGTGTTCGTCGACACCATCGAGGCAATTCAGCGGGTGCTGATGCCTGCGGGCTACGAGCTGATGATCGGCGTCAGTCACTACCGGCTCGAAGAGGATGAGCGCCTGCTGCGGGCCTATCTGGCTCACCAGCCGGCCGGGCTGATGGTGACTGGTTTCGAGCGCAGTGATGCCGCGCGGGAAGTGCTTGGCAGCTATACCAGCCCCATCGTTACCCTGATGGAGCTGAGCGAGGCCGAAGAGGATTACTGTGTCGGTTTTTCCCAGTTCGAGGCCGGTGCGGCCATGACGCGCCAGCTGTTGCAGCGTGGCTACCGCAACATCGCCTTCGCCGCAGCCCAGCTTGATCCGCGCACCCTGCAGCGCGCCGAAGGCTATCGGCATGCCATGCGTGAGGTGGGCAAGCATGATCCGGCGCGGGAGCTGTTGATACCTGAGGTGTCTTCGATCGGGCTCGGGGCGGAACTGCTGGACCGCCTGCTGGCGCAGCAGCCGGAAATCGATGCGGTGTTCTTTAACAACGATGACCTGGCGATGGGCGCCTTGTTTCGCGCCCGTCAGTTGCAGCTGGCGGTACCGCAACGCCTGGCTATTGCCGGTTTCAACGACCTGCCGGCGGCCGCCTGGATGCATCCGGCGTTGACGACCGTGCGCACCACCCGCGGGGAAATCGGTCGGCTGGCTGGGCAGATGCTGCTCAGCCTGATGCGAGGAGAGCAGCCGCCGCAGCGGCGGATTGATGTGGGGTTCGAGGTGGTAGTGCGCGAGAGCGCCTGACCAACAGGCTGTGGGAAAGACTACTGCGCTAGCCTATGCCGCGTTGAATTCAGCCTCTCAAAATGCGCATTTACAACACAGTGAACTGCGCCTGATCCGCTGCGTTCCTTAGTACGCCTGGGCGCTGACCTGCTGGGCAATCTCGATCATCTGCTCGCGCATCCAGCGGTTTGCCGGGTCCTGGTCGGTGCTTTCGTGCCAGTAGATATGCGTTTCCAGCGGCGGAATGTCCACAGGCAGAGCAGCCTGATGCAAGTCGTGGCGAAGGGCAAAGCGTTCCGGAACCGTTACCGCCATGTCGGTGTGTGGGATCACCTGGGTAGCCATCATGTAGTGTTGCGAGCGCAGGGCGATCTTGCGCTGCAACCCCATCTTGCCCAGCGCCAGATCGACCATGCCCAGCCCGCTGCGACGGCTGGAAATATGAATGTGCGATAGCGACAGGTATTGCTCAATGCTCAGTTTGTCCTTTGCCAGTGGATGACCACGGCGCATGGCGCAGACGTAGCGGTCCTCCAGCAGCTTGACGTGGCGCACCTGCGGGTCGGTATTCAATGGCGCATCCATGGCGAAGTCTAGACGGCCGGCTGCCAGCTCCTTGGTCGTCTCACGCCGCTTGGCCAGCATGCTCTCGATCTTCACGTTGGGCGCCAGGCGGCGCAGACGCTGGAACAGCGGCGGGAAGATCACCGCCTCGGTGAGGTCGGTCATGCTGATATGGAACGTCTTGTTCGCCTCCCGCGGGTTGAAGATGCGGCTCTCCTGCACCGATACGCGCAACAGCTGCAGGGCATTGCGTACCGGACCGATGATGTTCTGTGCCATCGGCGTAGGCACCATGCCCTGTGCGGTACGCACGAATAGTGGGTCGTTGAAAGTCTCGCGCAGCCGTGCCAAAGCATTAGAAACAGCGGGCTGGGTGATGCCGACGATCTGTCCGGCTCGGGTCAGATTGGCTTCGGTATAAATAGCGTCGAAGACGATGAACAGGTTGAGGTCGACCTTGTGCAGGTTCATTTCCGCAGGCTCCGGCTGGGATATTTTTCCCTGATAATATAGCGCCTGTGAATGATCATGCGATAGGAAAATAGCTCTTGTATATTATCTCCCGCATTCACACCGGCGGAGTTGGGCTGCAGTCCTGCGATAAGGCACCGTTATCACCGGACCCCTGCTGCAGTCGGGCCAGGCTTGTCGCGCTCAGGGCACGTTGTTCATACAGATACTCCAGCAGCGCGGCCTCAAAAGCATCGCCAGCGCCTACGGTGTCGCGCACGACTGTGGGCTTAGCGGCTGCGTGAAATTCACCATGGCGGCGCTGAAAAAGTGCGTACCTTTGCTGCGGGTGAGCACTACCAGTTCATAGCGGTCTTCGAGCCAGCTCCGGGCGATGCGTTCAGGTGCCTCATCTGGATAAAGCAGCGCAAGGTCCTCATTGCTGACCTGTTTGAACCGAGCCTAAGTACTCGCTCGCCTCGGCGGACAGTACGATGCACTTGCGAACTGATACGTTTTTTGCGTGGGATCGATTTGGCTAGTGGACCCAGACTTCCACGCGTTGGTTTTTCAAGCGTCCGCTGCCCTCGTTGGAGGCTACTGGAAGCTCGTCGCCCATCCCGAGGATTTCCTTGACCAGAATACCGCCGCGAGCCAGCTCGCTGCGCACGGCCATGGCGCGTAGCTTGGACAGCAGCGCGGTTCGTGCCGGGTCGATTCTGGAGTCGCCGAAGCCCACCAGCGTCGCGGCGCTCATGCGTTTCCCGTTGTCATTGAGATAGGCGACGAGCCGCTCGATATCGCGCCGAGCCTTGTTGTCGAGACGGGCGCTGCCTTGGTCGAAGCGGAAGTTCACCGTCAGCCGTTGTGCCTCACTGGCCAGTTTTCGATAGGCGGACGGCATTTCGGCGTGTGCGGGCTGGCTGATCGGCATGATTGACTGCGCAATGTAGCCAGACTTGTCGACGATAGCCTGGCCGGCCGGGCTGTGAACGAAGGTCAGAAAGTCGCGTGTCCATTGAGATTGCCGACTGGGATTGGCATAAAAATACAGACGTCGCGAAAGCGGATAGTCCTCGGTGGCCACTGATGCGGTACCCGGTAGCATCGGCAGTGACTCCCCATCGGCAATCGCCAGTGCCCGGGCATTGCCTATGGAGGCGAGGCCAACGAAGCCGATAGCGCCGGGGCTCAGGCTGACCGTGCTGGAAAGCTGGTCGTTTGATTCGTAGCGGGCCGCGGATGCGGAAAGCGGTTTGGCCTGGGCGCCGAGTACCAGCTCCTTGAAGGTGTCATAGGTGCCGGACTGGTCGTCGCGTGCGTGCACTTCCACCCGCAGGTCGTTGCCGCCCAGCTCGCGCCAGTTGACGATTTCTCCAGAAAATAGGCGCGCGACCTGCTCGACGCTGAGCGACTGGATGGGATTTTGCGGGTGGACGATGATCGCCAGGCCATCAATGGCGATGACCTGCTCGGCGTCGGCGCTGCGCAGATCGCCCAGTGCGGTGAGGCTCTGGTATTCATTCTGTTTGATCGGGCGTGAGGCGGCGGCCAAGTCGCCGGAGCCGTCCTTCAGCCCGGCAAATCCGGTACCGGTGCCGTGAGCAGCGATCAGCGCATGGAAAGTGCGCCCGGCGGCGTTGGTGCCGACCACGCGCTGCTCATTTTCACGCTCGGTCGCTAAGGTGCGCACCGATTGCAGGCCGCGAGCCTCGAACAACCCAGCGACCAGCATGGGCGCCAGCTTCGCACCGACGGTGTTGGAGCCCTGGATGCGTAGCACTTCGCTGCTTTTGCCAAGGGTCGGTTCGTGTGTGCCGGCAGCCCAAGTATTGACACTCCAGACCCCGAGCACGCCGATGCAAAGCGCCGTTCTACCGATCCTGTGTAAACATCCGAAAAGCCCCATCTAGACACTCCCTCGCTAAAGACGCGGGGAGCTTAGAGGGGGCAGGTTACGGTCGTGTGACAGCGGCTTGGATCAGCGTAGCTCGATCCAGACCGGGCAATGATCCGAAGGTTTTTCCATCGCGCGGATCTCGTAGTCGACGCCGGCGTCGATTACCCGCTGATGCAAGCTATCGGTGGTCAGGATGTAGTCGATGCGCAGCCCGCGACGTGGGTCGTCCTCGAAGCCGCGGCTGCGGTAGTCGAACCAGCTGAAGCGATCGGTCACTTCCGGGTGCAGGGAGCGGAAGCTATCCTGAAGGCCCCAACCTTTTAGGCGCTGCAGCCACTCGCGCTCCTCCGGCAAAAAACTGCACTTGCCGGTGCGCAGCCAGCGCTTGGCATTGACTTCGCCAATGCCGATATCGCAATCCTCGGGCGAGATATTGAAGTCGCCCATGATTGCTACCGCTTGATCCGACGAGAAACGCTCTTCCAGCAGCGCCTGCAAGTCCGCGTAGAACTTGGTCTTGGCAGGAAACTTCACTGGATGGTCGCGGCTTTCGCCCTGTGGAAAGTAGCCGTTCATGACGGTCACCGGCTGGCCGTTGGCATCGGCGAAGCGGCCCCAGATAAAGCGCTTCTGCGAATCTTCGCCATCACCGGGAAAGCCTTTGTGGATTTCTAGCGGCGCCTGGCGCGACAGCAGGGCTACACCGTAATGGCCTTTCTGGCCGTGGTAATGCACGTGGTAGCCGAGTGCTTCGGTGTCTGCCAGGGGAAACTGCTCATCGGAGACCTTGGTTTCCTGCAGACCAATGACGTCCGGCTGATGCTTTTCGATGATCGCCGCCAGCTGGTGAGGTCTTGCTCGCAATCCATTGATATTGAAAGAAACAAGCTTCATCAGTGATGCTCCAGAAAAAAGCGTGATTCTAGCAGCCATCCTGTGCAGAATTTCTTATCGTTGCCGGTGGTCCAACCGGCGGATGTCTGCAGCGAATCCTTCCGATACCTGTCTGACGTTTTATAGTCCTGTCAGGGTTGGAATCATGCCGTGCTAGCATTCCGCGCCATGCGTATCTCTTTCTTCGGCCGATTCGTAACGGTCGGCCTTGCCCTGCTTGTCACAACATCCGTTTTCGCTGCCCGGCTGGAGGTCAAAATCGAACCTTCCAGCCGCGCGCTGCGTGAGAACGTGGAAAACCATATCGGTGATCTGGGCGATCGTGACGAGCGCGAATTGCTGCGGTATAGCCGTATCGCCCGACAGCAGGCGGAAAAGGCTCTGCAGGCACTGGGCTATTACAGCGCAACGATAGAAAGCGAAGTGCAGGGCGGCGAGGAGCCGCGCCTAGTATTGACCATCGTCCGCGGCGAGCCGGTGCGCCTGCGTGACATCAATGTGCGGGTAGACGGATCAGCCGCGCAACTGGACGTCTTCGAGGTTCCACGCGATACGCTCAAACGCGGCGATGTGCTCAATCATGGCCGTTATGAAGAGGTCAAGCAGCGCATCCTCAACCAGGCTTCACGCTTTGGCTTCTTCGATGGCCGCTTTGCCTATCAGCGCCTGGCCATCGATCCAGCGGAGAATGCTGCCGATGTTGAGCTGGTGTTCGACAGCGGCCCGCGCTATTTGCTGGGCGAGGTGCGTTTCGAGGGCGACTCGCCGTTCGATCCCGACCTGCTGGCTCGCATGGTGCCGTTCGACGCCGGCACCCCCTACGATTCGGAGCGTGTTGCCGAACTCAACCAGGCGATGCAGGCCAGCGGCTATTTCGAAGGCGTGCGCGTCGACGCCAATCCGGCCAATGCCGAGCAGCAGCGCATTCCTGTAGTGGTGCAGCTGGCCACGCGCGACCCGCGCACCCTGGGCCTGGGACTAGGATTTTCCACCGACGTCGGGCCGCGCATGCGGTTTGATTTCCGTCGCCACTGGGTCAACCCACAAGGCCACAGCTACGGCCTGGAGAGCGAGCTCTCGGCGCCTCGGCAGAATGTCGGCCTCTGGTACGACGTGCCGCTGGACCCACCGCTCACCGACAAGCTGCGTTTCGCCGGTGGTTATCAATATGAAGAACTGGGCGACAACGACAGCCTCAGCCGGCTGCTGACGGTCGGCCCCGAATGGCACCGCAAACTGCCTAACGGCTGGCAGCGTGTCTGGTCGCTCAAGTGGCGGCATGAACAATACAACCTGGGTGACGACTCGGGCTTGAGCAATCTGCTTATGCCCGGCATCGCCTACAGCTTTCTGCGCAGCGACAGCCGCATCGACCCCAGCGAAGGCTACCGGCTGGAGTTCGAACTGAGCGCGGCCAAGGACGGGGTCTTTTCCGATGCCGACCTGATCCATGCCAACGCGATGCTCAAGGGGCTGACTACGCTGTTCGACCGACATCGCTTCCTAGGCCGCGTGCAGCTTGGCGGCAACTGGACCAACGAATACACCAACGTGCCGCCGTCACTGCGCTACTTCGCCGGTGGCGACCAGAGCGTGCGTGGCTACGACTACCAGAGCCTGTCGCCAACCAACTCCGACGGCGACCGCATTGGCGGGCGCTACCAGTTCGCCCTCAGTGCCGAATACCAGTACGAAATCATCGAGAAGTGGCGCGTGGCGACCTTCTATGACCAGGGCAACTCCTTCAATTCTCTGGATTTCCCGACGCTCAAAAGTAGCGTCGGCTTGGGCGTACGCTGGGTGTCGCCGGTAGGGCCGATTCGCGTCGACCTAGCCCATCCGCTCGACGGCGAAGGCGGCGTACGCCTGCACTTTTCCATGGGGCCTGAGCTATGAGGCGCGGGCTGCGCATCCTTTCCTGGTCGCTGGCGTTGCCGCTTGCACTGGTGTTGCTGGTGGTGTTGGCGCTGGGCATGCTGCTGGGCACCACCACCGGCGGGAGCTGGGTACTGGGACAGGTTCCCGGGTTGCAGGTCGAGCAGTTCCAGGGGCGGTTGGCCAGCCGGTGGCAGGCCGAACGGCTGCTTTGGGAGCAGGATGGTAACCGCGTGGAGGTGACCGCGCCCCGGCTGGCCTGGTCGCCTAGCTGCCTGCTGCGTCGGACGCTCTGCATTGAAGAACTTCAGGCTGGCGAGATCGAGCTGATATTTCCACCCAGTGACGAACCGGCCTCCAGCGAACCGTTCAGCCTGACGGATATCCAGCTGCCGTTGGGGTTGCGCATCGAGCGGATTGAGGTGGGTCAGGTGCGGCTCAATGCAGTGGAACAGCTGCAAAGCCTGCAGCTGCGCGCCGACTGGCGTCGTGATGGCCTGACAATCAGGACGCTGAACCTGCGTCGCGAGGATGTTGCGTTGAATCTCGCCGGGCGCCTGCGCACCGATGGTGACTGGCCGCTGGAGCTGCGCGGCGATGCGGCAATTCATCTTCCTGAATTGCCGGCCTGGACACTCAAGCTCGCGGTTGATGGCGAGCTGCGGGAGCATCTGATGCTGGCCGTGCAGAGCCAGGGCTATCTCAATGGCACGCTCGACGGCCGGGTGCGCCCGCTTGAGGCAGATTTGCCGGCGAACCTGCGGCTAGCAGTGAACGATTTCAAGGCCAGCCCGGACCTGCCTGAAGCCCTGCGCATGGAGCGGCTCGAACTCAGCGCCCAGGGCAATCTGGAAGACGGCTACCGGCTGGCCGGCGATGGCAGTCTGCAAGGCGAGGGCGGCGCGGTCGCCATCGTGCTCGAGGCGCTGCTTGATGCCGCACAGGTGCGTGTCGAGTCGCTGCAGCTGGATGCCGGCGATGCCAGGCTGTTCGGCCTACAGGGGCAGCTGGGTTGGGCTGATGGACTGCGTGGTGAAGTGCAGCTGGCCTGGCGCGACTTTCCCTGGCGTCGGCTTTACCCCGATATTGAAGCGCCGCCCGTGGCGCTGCGCCGGTTGGATGCGCAGCTGCAATATGATGACGGCAATTACCTCGGCAACTTTGACGCGGCGCTGAGCGGTCCGGCGGGCGATTTCAGTCTGCGTAGTCCTGTCAGCGGCGATCTGGGCGTCGTCCATTTACCGCAACTGGAGCTGGTGGCCGGTCAGGGCAAGGCTAGCGGCAACCTCAGCGTGGGTTTCGCCGATGGCATTGATTGGAACACGACGTTGGCGCTGAGCGCTTTCGACCCGTCTTATTGGGTCGCAGAACTGCCCGGCCAGCTCGGCGGTAGCCTGACCAGCCGAGGAGCCTTAAAAGATGAAGTGCTGCAGGCTCAGGCCCAGCTGGATCTGAACGGCACTCTGCGGCGTCAGCCTTTGCAGTTGCAACTACAGGCAAGCGGTGAGGACGCGGTCTGGGACGTACCCTTACTGGAGCTACGCCTGGGGGATAATCGTATCCACGGCAATGGCCGCTGGGCTGAGACGCTTCGCGCCGATCTGCAGCTGAACCTCTCCCGGCTTGCACAGCTATGGCCAGGGCTACAAGGCCAATTGGCCGGTAGTCTGGCGCTCGCCGGCACGCCGCAGGCACCGCAGGGCACACTCGCACTCGATGGCAGCCGGATCGCCTTTGAGGGCAACCGGCTCGCACGCCTGGAATTGAATGCCGCGCTGTCAGAAGGGCAGCGCGGTCAGTTACGCCTGAGCGCTGCTGGCCTGGAAGCAGGCGATACCGAACTGGGCAATTTGAAGCTGACTGGCGAAGGTACGCAACAGGCGCATCAGGCCAGTCTGCAGCTTGAGGGCGGGCTGCTTGATCTGGTGCTGGCCGCCGATGGCGCGCTGCGAGGCGGTGATTGGCGCGGCCGTTTGAGTCGCGCGCGGCTGCAGGCCGAAGGTCAGGACTGGGCATTGCGCGAGCCGGCCTCCATAGAGCGATTGGCCAATGGCACCTTCACTCTCGGCGCACACTGTCTGGCGAACGGCCCGGCGACGCTCTGTGCCGACAGACAGCGACTGCAGCCCGATCCCCAGCTGCGCTATCGCTTGCGCGACTTCCCGTTGCAGTCCCTGGCCAGCTACCTGCCCGACAATCTGCGCTGGCTGGGTGAGGTCAATGCCGATATCTCCGTAGACCTGCCAGCCGTCGGCCCCAGCGGCACTATCCGCCTGGACGCCGGCCCCGGTACGCTGGCGCTGCGCGAAGGCGAGGAGTGGTTCGAATTTCCCTACAGCACCCTGGCGCTGAACAGCCAGCTATCGCCGCAACGCATCAACAGCCGCCTGCAGTTCGAGGGCGGCGAACTCGGCGCGTTGCAGCTGCGCCTGGCCATCGACCCGAGCAGCGAAGCCAAGGCAATCGAAGGCGACTTCCGCCTGAGCGCGCTCGATCTCTCCGTGCTGCGGCCATTCGTTACCGTGGTTGATCGGCTCGAAGGCCAGCTCAACGGCAGCGGCGAGCTTTCCGGTTCCCTGCAGCGGCCCTGGATACGCGGCGAATTGCGCCTGGATGGCGGTGAGGTCGCCGGTAGCGAGTTGCCGGTCAGCTTCGAGCAACTGCAGCTGCGGGCGCTGATCGAGGGTGAAAGCGTTCGTCTGGACGGCGAGTGGCGCAGCGGCGAGGAAGGGCGTGGTGAAATTGCCGGCACCCTGGATTGGCGCACCACGCCTGATCTGGACGTCGCCGTGCGCGGTAGCCGTCTGCCGCTGATCGTCGAACCCTATGCCGAGCTGGAGTTTGAGCCCGATCTGCGCCTGCAACTGGCCGGCGACCAGCTCGCCGTGAGCGGCAAGCTGAACGTGCCGCGCGGGGAAATCATCGTGCGTGAGCTGCCGCCGTCCACCGTCACGGTCAGCAGCGATGCGCAGATCATCGGCGAGGAAGTCGAAGCGACGCAGCCTCCTCTGGCGATCCATATGGATATTGATGTGGAAGTCGGTCAGGAGCGCCTGCGCTTTTCCGGTTTCGGTCTCACCGCTGATCTGGCCGGGCATCTGCACATTGGCGACAACCTCGACGCTCGTGGCGAGCTCAACCTCAATAACGGCCGCTATCGGGCCTACGGCCAGCGTCTGACCATCCGCCGTGCGCAGTTGCTGTTTACTGGCGTACTCAGTCAGCCGTTTCTGAATATCGAGGCTATCCGCCGCATCGAGGCCGAAAACGTAACCGCCGGCCTGCGCGTTACTGGCAGCACCGAGCAGCCTCGGATAGATGTCTTCGCTGAACCTGCCATGAGCCAAGAGCAGGCGCTGGCCTATCTGGTGCTGGGGCGTCCGCTAGGTGCCGACAGCGGCGACAACAACATGCTGGCGCAGGCGGCGCTGGGGCTGGGCCTGATGGGCAGTGCCTCGATCACCGGCAACGTCGCGCAGCAGCTAGGCATCCAGGATTTCCAGCTCGATACCGAAGGCAGCGGCGCCGATACCAGTGTTGTCGCCAGCGGTCGCCTGACCGACCGTCTGACGCTGCGCTATGGCGTCGGTGTGTTCGAGCCGGCCAACACCGTCGCGTTGCGCTACCGGCTAACCCAGCGCATCTTCCTCGAGGCCGCCAGCGGGCTGGCCAGTTCGCTGGATATCTTCTACCGGCGCAACTTCTGATGGGAAGGGCTGAGCAGTGACTGCCGTTTGCGGGAGGAGCCCTTTCGAAAACGGGCTGTTCTCGTAGGAGCGAATTTATTCGCGAGCTTTCAGGGGCTATCTGAAAGCTCGCGACAGGTCCCTCAAAGCAGTGCATCTACCGGCCGCGGCCGGTAATCATCGAATTGCGAACTGCGCCCAGGCTCCGCACGACGCTGCGTAGGAGTGGGCCATGCCCACGAACATGGCTTGCACGCTGGTGGGGTGTTTGTTCGCGGGCATGGCCCGCTCCTACTCTGAATCGCCGTTCGCTGGCTTGACCGTAGGGCCGAATTCATTCGGCCTGCGTATATGGCATAGCTCCTCTTTGAGCACTCAGGTCCGCTTCATCGACCAATAGCTCGGTTTGAACAGATCGCGCTCGCCCAGCAATAGGACTCCGGCAGCATAGGCCGCCAACACCAGCGCGATATACAGGCACAGCTGCAGCAGCCCATGCGGCACGGGCGCCCAATGCAGCGCGACGGCAATGGCCGCCCCCGTGAGTATCCAGCGCAGCAGCACGGCGACCCCCAGCCCATTGGGTGTGGCGCGGTAGACGTACAACCCCATGAACACCGCCTGCAAAATGGCGCCGCTGGCGAAGGCGATGGCCAGCCCCTGGGCGCCATAGTGGCGATAGAGCAGGGCATCGAGGCCGATGGTCATCGCCGAGCTGATCAGCGTGATTATCAGGAACAGTCGTGCCTGATTCTGCGCCAGCAGGGTACGCCCCCACAGCAGCGCCAACCCCATTGCCGGCAGGCCCAGCGCGTAGAGCACTACCAGCGAAGCGGTGGCTTCGGTTTGCGTGGCGCCGAACTCGCCGCGCTCCAACAGCACCGCTACCACCGTTTCCGGGAACGAGCAGAGCACCACCGAGGCGGGAAGCAGGAACAGCAGCGTCGCCAGCAGCCCCTTGCGTACAGCCGAGGCGTAGCCGTTCAGATCGCCGTCGTTCCAGCTCGCCACGAAGCGCGGAAACAGCACCGCCAGCACCGATAGTGCATATAGCGTGAGCGGGATGGTGACGATGCGAAATGCAAACGACAGCATGGTAATGCTGCCTTCTTCCAGGTATGAGGCGAAGACCCGTTCAGCGAGGATGCAGCTTTGCTGAGCGGTAGCCGCCAGAAGTACGGGTACGAACGCCAGGCTGAAGCCGGCGCCGTGGCCGGTCGCCTCGACCTTGGCTTCGCCACGCAGGTAGGCGATCCGCCGATGTTGGACCACGATCAGTGCCAGCTGGGGCAATAGCATGCCGATGAAGATCGCAACGTCCGTGGGCTGGAAAAACAGAATGCCGATGATTGCGCCCGTGTTGAGCAGCACTGTGCGGGTCATCGGCAGCAGAAATATTTCGTCCATGTTAAGCAGTGCGCCCTGGCAGTAGAGCGCCACCTGGGCTGCGACCAGTAATGCGCCTATACAGAACACCAGTTGCCCGGCCTGGACCTGTTCAACGCTCCAGCCTGGCGCCAGCAATCCGAGCAGCCAATAGCTGCCGACAATGGCGAGGAGGCTGGCCAGCACGCCGATCAGCATCACCCGCCAGTAAAGCCAGCGCGCCACCGAGATAAACAGCGCCTCGGACTGGCTGCGCAGTTTCTGCAGATAGGGGATCATCGCATCGCGCAGGGCGAGGCCGAGGAAGTTCTCGAAGAAAACCGGCAGGATCAGTGCGACGAATATCAGGTCCGCTTCCCAGCTCAGACCGAAGTTCTTGGCGATGAAGAGATCACGCAGAAAGCCGAGTAAAAAGCTGGCGATGGCCAGCACGAGGATGATCAGTGATGTGTTCATTCCATTGATCCTGTACAGACTGTCATCGATGCCATGGTGTATGGCATCCGGCCCATGAGCGGCATGTCTGGAAGCGAAATCTAGACTGGATTATTTCCTTCATGGTTCCCTGTACTTCAGACGTTTACGCAGCGTATCCAGCGTCGACAAGAGTCGATACGTAAAAATGCGGTAAATCCCCTTTGCGAGCGGGCCGCGACTGCTTATGGTTCACGCTCTTTTTCAGGCGAACAGCGTTCATGTCCGAGGCAAATAATTTTTCCAGCGGCTCCCTAAGGCGTGGGCTGGTCATTTTTCTTGTGTTGGCCGCTGCGGTGCTGCTGGTCTGGTGGCTCTGGCCCAGCGCCGATGAACAGCCCCAACGTCCCAGCGGGCCGCGCGGCATGTTCGGCGGTACCACGCCTGTGCGAGTCGCGCCGGCAGAGCAGGGCAAATTCGAGGTTTACGTCAAGGCGCTGGGCACTGTCACGCCGCTAAATACCGTCAACGTGCGCAGCCGAGTAGCCGGTGAGCTGATGGAAATTCACTTCGACGAAGGCCAACAGGTCAAGGCCGGTGACCTGCTGGCGGTGATCGACCCGCGCCCCTATCGCATCGCCCTGCAACAGGCTGAGGGGACATTGCAGCAGAATCGCGCGTTGCTGCAGAACGCGGAGGTGGACCTGAAGCGTTATCAGGGCCTCTATGACGACGACAGTATCGCCAAGCAGACCCTGGACACCCAGCAAGCACTGGTCAGCCAGTACCAGGGCACCCTGGCGGCCAACCAGGCGACGGTCAACGAAGCGCGTCTGAACTTGCAGTTCACCGAGATCCGAGCGCCTATCGACGGTCGTGTAGGGCTACGTCAGCTGGATCAGGGCAACCTGGTCGCGGCCAACGACGCCACGCCGCTAGTGATCATCACCCAGACCCAGCCCATGGCAATCAGCTTCACCCTGCCCGAAGGCGAGCTACCGCCTGTGATTAGCCGTTTCCGCCGTGGCGAGGAACTTCAGGTGCAGGCATGGGACCGTGGCGAGCGGATGCTTTTCGGTGAGGGCGTGCTGGAAAGCCTCGACAACCAGATCGACGCGACCACCGGCACTCTGAAGCTCAAGGCGCGTTTTGATAACGAGGCGGAACTGTTGATCCCCAACCAGTTCGTCAACATCCGGCTGCGCGTGGAAACCCTGGAAAATGCCACCCTGATTCCCTCTGAAGCCCTGCAGTTCGGCTCGCGTGGTCATTTCTCCTATGTCGTTGGCGACGACAACAAAGTCCAGCTGCGTGTTCTCGAGGTGGGGCCCAGTAACGGCGAGCACACGGTGATCCTTGCGGGGCTGGCCGAGGGCGAACGGGTGGTGCTAGAGGGCACCGACCGCCTGCGTGACGGCGCCGAGGTGGAAGTGGTCGACCGGCGTAAGCTCGCGGAAGAGGCAGCGGAAAATCCGGTTATCGAAACTCAGGGTGGCCAAGAGCGTCCGGCGCGATGAATATCTCGCGGCTGTTCATCCTGCGGCCAGTGGCGACCACGCTGAGCATGGTTGCGATCCTGCTGGCCGGTCTGATCGCCTATCGCATGCTGCCGGTTTCGGCATTGCCGCAGGTGGACTACCCGACCATCCGCGTCATGACGCTGTATCCCGGCGCCAGCCCGGATGTAATGACCAGCGCCGTCACTGCGCCGCTGGAGCGTCAGTTCGGACAGATGCCGGGCCTGACCCAGATGTCTTCCACCAGCTCGGGCGGCGCGTCGGTGATCACCCTGCGTTTCTCCCTGGAGGTGGCGCTGGACGTGGCCGAGCAGGAAGTCCAGGCGGCCATCAACGCCGCCGACAACCTGCTGCCCAACGACCTGCCGGCGCCGCCGGTGTACAACAAGGTCAATCCCGCCGATACCCCAGTGATGACCTTGGCCATCACTTCCGAAAGCCTTGCCTTGCCCAAGCTCCACGATCTGGTGGATACGCGCATGGCGCAGAAACTGGCGCAGATCAGCGGCGTCGGTATGGTCAGTATCGCCGGCGGACAGCGGCCGGCGGTGCGTATCCGAGTCAACCCCGAGGCACTGGCAGCTTATGGCTTGTCGCTGGCTGATGTGCGCTCGCTGGTGACCAGTTCCAACGTCAACCAGCCCAAGGGCAACTTCGATGGCCCGACGCGGGTGTCGATGCTCGACGCCAACGATCAGCTTAAAACGCCCGAGGAATACGCCGAGCTGATCCTGACCTACGAAAACGGCGCTACCCTGCGGCTCAAGGATATTGCCGACATTATCGATGGCGCCGAAAACGAGCGCCTTGCTGCTTGGGCCAATGAAAGCCAGGCCGTGTTGCTCAACATCCAGCGGCAGCCGGGTGCCAACGTCATTGAGGTAGTCGAACGCATCCAGGCGCTGCTGCCGGAAGTCACCGCCAGCATGCCGGCTGGCCTCGACGTGGTGGTGCTGACCGATCGTACCCAGACCATCCGCGCTGCCATAACCGACGTGCAGCACGAGTTGCTGCTGGCCACTTTGCTGGTGGTGATGGTCACCTTCGTCTTCCTCAAGCGCCTCTCGGCGACCATCATCCCTTCGATTGCCGTGCCGCTGTCGCTGATCGGCACCTTTGCGGTGATGCACCTGGCCGGTTTTTCATTGAACAACCTGACGCTGATGGCGCTGACCATCGCCACCGGTTTCGTGGTGGACGATGCCATTGTCATGCTGGAAAACATCTCCCGCCATGTGGAGGAGGGCGAGACGCCACTGCAGGCTGCGCTGAAAGGTGCACGGCAGATCGGCTTTACCCTGATTTCCCTGACGTTCTCCCTGATTGCCGTGCTGATCCCGTTGCTGTTTATGCAGGATGTGGTGGGGCGGCTATTCCGCGAATTCGCCATCACCTTGGCGGTGGCGATCCTGATTTCCCTTGTCGTTTCGCTGACCCTGACGCCGATGATGTGCGCCAAGCTGCTCAAGCCCGCAACCGTCGACAAGGCCAAGCCGGACTGGGTCGAGCGCCTGATTGGCGGCTACGCCGGCTGGCTGACCTGGGTGCTGAAGCATCAGACGCTAACGCTGCTGGTGGCGGTCGGCACCCTGGCGCTGACCGTGGTGCTCTATTTGATGGTGCCTAAGGGCTTCTTCCCGGTGCAAGACACTGGTGTGATTCAGGGCATCAGTGAGGCACCGCAGTCGATTTCCTTCCGCGAGATGAGCGAACGTCAGCAATCTCTGGCACGGGTCATTCTGGAGGATCCGGCGGTGGTCAGCCTGTCGTCCTATATCGGCGTGGACGGCGACAATGTCACCCTCAACAGCGGCCGTATGCTGATCAACCTCAAGCCCCACGGCGAGCGCGACGTGACTGCCAGCCAGATCATCGACCGGTTGCGACCGGAGCTGGCGAAGCTGCCCGGTATCGAGCTGTACATGCAGCCGGTGCAGGACCTGTCCATCGAAGACCGGGTCAGTCGCACCCAGTTCCAGTTCAGCCTGGAATCGCCGGATGCCGAACTGCTGCAGGAGTGGACGCCGCGTCTGGTTGAGGCGCTGCGTGAGCGGCCTGAGCTGACCGACGTCGCCAGCGACCTGCAGAGCGATGGCCTGCAGATATTTCTCGACATTGACCGCGATGCCGCTGCGCGCCTGGGAATCGGGATCTCCGCCATCACCGATGCGCTCTACGATGCGTTCGGCCAGCGGCAGATTTCCACCATCTTCACCCAGGCCAGTCAGTACCGTGTGGTGCTTGAAGCCGAGGCAGGCAATCGACTCGGGCCGCAGGCGCTGGAGCAGCTGTTCGTGCAGAGCGAGGGCGGCACGCCGGTGCGGCTGTCGAGCCTGGCGCGACTGGAGCAGCGCAACGCGCCCTTGCTGATCAACCATATCGGCCAGTTCCCGGCGGTGACGCTGTCGTTCAACCTGGCCGACGGCGTGTCATTGGGACACGCGGTGGAGATCATCGAAGCAGCGGAGGCCGAGATTGGCTTGCCGGCCGGTATCCAGACGCGCTTCCAGGGCGCTGCCGCAGCGTTCCAGGCGTCATTGTCGAGCACGCTACTGCTGATCCTGGCGGCGGTGGTGACCATGTACATCGTGCTGGGCGTGCTCTACGAGAGCTACATTCATCCCATCACCATCCTCTCGACACTGCCTTCAGCGGCAGTCGGCGCGCTGCTGGCGCTGCTGCTGACCGGCAACGACCTGGGCCTGATCGCCATCATCGGCATCATCCTGCTGATCGGCATCGTCAAGAAAAACGCCATCATGATGATCGACTTCGCCCTGGAGGCCGAGCGACACCAGGGCATGAGCCCGCAGGACGCAATCTACCGCGCCGCGCTGCTGCGTTTCCGGCCGATCCTGATGACCACCCTGGCGGCGCTTTTCGGTGCGATACCGCTGATGCTCGCCTCCGGTTCCGGCGCGGAGCTGCGTCAGCCGCTGGGTTTGGTGCTGGTCGGTGGCCTGCTGCTAAGCCAGTTGCTGACCCTGTTCACCACGCCGGTGATCTACCTGTTCTTCGACCGTCTGGGCCAGCGTTTTGCACGCAAGGATGAAGCAGGGCGGGAGGTCGAGGCATGACCGCTTCGAACAAGCGCTGGAGGCTGGAGGCTGAACGAAGAAGCCGGCTCTCCATTCGTCCAGTCTTCCGCCTCCAGCCTCCAGCGGCTTTTGCTCCATGAATCTTTCCGCACCCTTTATCGCCCGCCCCGTAGCGACCATGCTGATGAGCCTGGCGATCTTGTTGCTGGGCGGGGTGAGTTTCGGACTGCTGCCGGTTTCGCCGCTGCCGAACATGGACTTCCCGGTGATCACCGTGCAGGCGAGCTTGCCGGGGGCCAGTCCGGAAATCATGGCGTCCAGTGTGGCGACGCCGCTGGAACGCTCGCTTGGCAGTATCGCCGGGGTTAGCCAGATGAGCAGCCGCAGCAGCCAGGGCTCGACACGGATCATCATCCAATTCGACCTGGACCGTGAAATCAACGGTGCCGCGCGTGACGTGCAGGCGGCGATCAACGCCTCGCGCAACCTGCTGCCCAGCGGCATGCGCAGCATGCCCAGCTACCGCAAGGTCAACCCGGCGCAGGCGCCGATCATGGTGCTGGCACTGACATCGGATGTGCTGGATAAGGGTCAGCTCTACGACATCGGCTCGACCATCCTGGCGCAAAAGCTTTCACAGGTGCCCGGCGTTGGCGAGGTGCAAGTAGGTGGCAGTTCGCTGCCAGCGGTGCGGGTCGAGTTGCAGCCGCAACAGCTAGAGCAATATGGGGTTTCCCTCGATGAGGTGCGCCAGACCATCGCCAACGCCAACGTGCGCCGGCCCAAGGGCATGGTCGAGGATGACCATCGCCACTGGCAGGTGCAGGCCAACGACCAGCTGCATCGAGCAGAGGACTACCTGCCGCTGATTATCCGCCACCAGGAAGGTGCGGCGCTGCGCCTGAGCGACGTGGCCAGAGTGCGCGATGCGGTGGAAGATCGCTACAACGACGGCTTCTTCAACAACGACCGCGCCGTGCTGCTAATCATCAACCACCAGGCCGGTGCCAATATCATCGAGACCATCGAAGGCATCCGTCAGGAACTGCCTGCGTTGCAGGCCATAGTGCCTGGTAGCGTCAATCTGGCGGTGGCGATGGACCGCTCGCCAGTGATCCGCGCCACCTTGCACGAAGCCGAGCGTACTCTGCTGATCGCCGTGGGGCTGGTGATCGTGCTGGTGTTTCTCTTCCTCGGCAAGCTGCGCACCGCGTTGATTCCAGCGCTGGCGGTGCCGGTGTCGCTGGTGGGCACCTTCGCCGTGATGTATCTGTTCGGCTTTTCGCTCAACGTGCTGTCGCTGATGGCTCTGATCCTCGCCGCCGGCCTGGTGGTGGACGATGCCATCGTGGTGCTGGAGAACATCGCGCGGCACATCGACGAAGGCGTGCCGCCGATGCGTGCGGCTTACATCGGTACCAAGGAGGTGGGCTTCACATTGTTGTCGATGAACCTATCCCTGGTGGTGGTATTTGTCTCCATTCTGTTCATGGGCGGCATCGTCGAGCGGCTGTTCCGCGAATTCTCCATCACCCTTGCAGCGGCCATTCTGGTGTCGCTGCTGGTGTCGCTGACGCTAACGCCAATGCTCTGCGCGCGCTGGTTGAAACCCCACGACCCCGAAAGTGACGGGCGCCTGTATCGCTGGAGCCATGATGCTCATCAATGGCTGCTGCGCCACTATGATCGATCCCTGGGTTGGGCGCTGCGGCACCGACGCATCACCCTGATCAGCCTGCTGGCGACCATAGGTCTGAACGTATTCCTATATATACAGGTACCGAAAATCCTGCTGCCACAGCAGGACACCGGCCAGCTGACCGGTTTTATTCGCGGCGACGACGGCCTGTCGTTCCAAGTGATGCAGCCGAAGATGGAAATATTCCGTCAGGCGGTGCTGGCTGACCCGGCAGTAGAAAGTGTCGCCGGTTTCATCGGCGGCAGCGGCGGCATCAACAACGCCTTTATGATCGTTCGTCTCAAACCGTTGGATGAACGTGGGATTTCCGCGCAAAAAGTTATCGAACGGATTCGCGCCAATCAGCCGAAGGTGCCCGGCGGGCGTATGTTCCTGATGGCCGACCAGGATCTGCAGTTCGGCGGCGGCCGTCAGAGCAGCTCGCAGTATTCCTACAATCTGCTGGCCAGCGACTTGGCGGACCTGCGTACCTGGACGCCACTTGTGACGCGGGCGCTGATGGCATTGCCGGAGCTGACCAGCATCGATGCTAATGATGGCGAAGGCGCGCAGCAGATCAGCCTGAAGATCGACCGCGACGAGGCCAAACGTCTGGGCATCGACATGAGTACCGTGACCACGCTGCTCAACAACGCCTTCAGCCAGCGGCAGATTTCTACCATTTATGAATCGCTCAACCAGTATCGCGTAGTGATGGAGGTCGATCCGGCCTACGCCCAGCACCCTGAAGTGCTGGAGCAGATTAATGTCATCACCGAGGATGGTCGGCGCGTGCCGCTGTCGGCCTTCGCCCGTTATGAGCGCAGCCTGGAAGAGGACCGTGTCAGCCACGACGGTCAGTTCGCTGCGGAAAATATCGACTTCGATTTGGCCCCCGACGTCAGTCTCGATCAGGCGACTCGCGCCATCGAGCGTGCTGTGGCTGCCATCGGCCTGCCCAGTGAGGTGCAGGGGCGCCTGGGTGGTAGCGGCAGTGCCTTCGAGAGCACCCAGCAGGGTCAACCGCTGATGATTCTCGGCGCGCTGGTGCTGGTCTATATCGTGCTGGGCATTCTCTACGAGAGCTACATCCACCCGCTGACCATCCTGTCCACGCTGCCGTCTGCAGGGGTCGGCGCGCTGTTGGCGATCATCCTGATGCGCGAGCAGTTCAGTCTGATCTCGCTGCTCGGTCTGTTTTTGCTGATTGGTGTAGTGAAGAAGAATGCGATCCTGATGATCGACCTGGCGCTGCAGTTCGAGCGCAACGACAAGCTGCCGCCGGCCGAGTCGATCCGCCGCGCCTGTCTGTTACGTTTCCGGCCGATCCTGATGACCACCCTGGCGGCCATTCTCGGTGCGTTGCCGCTGTTGATGGGCGGTGCCGAAGGCGCCGAGATGCGCCAGCCGCTGGGCCTGACCATCATCGGTGGCTTGATCCTCAGCCAGATCCTCACGCTCTACACCACGCCGGTGGTCTATCTGTATCTGGACCGTCTGCGTCATCGTTTCAACAGCTGGCGCGGTGTCCGCACCGATGCCGCACTGGAAAACCCGCTATGAGTTCGTTGCGCATGACACTGCCCCTGCGTCCCCTGGCCGTGCTGGTTATGAGCCTGTCCATGGGCGCCTGTACTCTCGGCCCTGATTACCAACGCCCGGAGCTTCCTCTGGCCGGGGAGTTCAGGCAGGCCGAAGGCTGGAAACCGGCGACGCCAGCCGACCATTTCCTCGGCGAGCCCTGGTGGCAGCTGTATGAGGATGCCGAGCTGAATGCCCTGGTGGAGCGCCTGAACGTCTCCAACCAGAACCTTGCAGCAGCCGAAGCCCAATACCGCCAGGCCCGGGCCCTGGTGCGCGGTGCCAGGGCCGGGTTCTTCCCGTCCCTGTCCGGTAATGTTGGTAAGACTCGTTCGGGCCGTGGGGCTGGCGGCGGCACCACAACCCTTCCTGATGGTTCCACAGTCAGCAATTCGGGTGGAGGCGGGATTTCCCAGAGCTACGACCTGAACCTCGCCGCCAGCTGGGAATTGGACCTCTGGGGGCGCCTGCGTCGGGGGTTGGAATCCAGCCGCGCCAGCATGCAGGCCAGCGCCGCCGACCTTGCTGCGGTGCGCCTCAGCTTGCAGTCGGAGCTGGTGCAGAACTACCTGCAGCTGCGTGTCCTCGATGCCGAAAAGCGCCTTCTGGAGGCCACGGTGCAAGCCTATGAACGTTCGCTGCGCGTCAGCGAGAACCAGTACCGCGCCGGCATCGTGCCGCGTTCCGACGTCAGCCAGGCCACGACCCAACTCAGGAGCGCTCAGGCCCAGGCCATCGACCTGCAGTATCAGCGTGCCCAGCTGGAGCACGCCATCGCGGTGCTGATCGGCGTTGTGCCATCGGAGCTGAGGGTGGCGGAAGTGGCGGATATCCCGCTCCTACCGGAGGTGCCCGCGTTGTTGCCGTCGCACCTGCTGGAGCGACGCCCCGACGTGGCTGCCGCCGAACGCGAGGTGATGGCCGCCAACGCTGAAATCGGCGTTGCCAAGACTGCCTGGTTCCCCAGCCTTAGCCTGAGCGCGGCGGGCGGTTATCGCAGTGGCACGCTGGACAACTGGATCCAGACGCCAAACCGCTTCTGGTCCATCGGCCCGGAATTCGCCATGACACTGTTTGACGGCGGGCTGATCCGCTCGCGTATCGAGCAGGCCGAGGCTGGCTATGACCAGACCGTAGCCGGCTACCGGCAGACGGTACTGGACAGCTTCCGCGAGGTGGAGGACAGCTTGGTGCAGCTGCGTGTGCTAGGTGAGGAAGCGCAGGTGCAGCGTGAAGCTATGGAGTCTGCGCAGGAGTCGCTGCGATTGATCGAAAACCAGTATCGAGCCGGTACCGTGGACTTCCTCAGCGTGGTCACTGTGCAGACCACAGCGCTGAACAATGAGCGCACCAGCCTTAACCTGCTCGGCAGTCGTCTGCTCTCCAGCGTTCATCTGGTCACGGCGTTGGGTGGTGGTTGGCATAGTGAGCAACTGGCCGAAGAGCCAGTGATGGCAACCGAGCAGTAGCGGGCACGTTTCTTGCCGCAGCCGGTATTTCACACGGATTTACCAGCTGTCGATCCTCGTTGCGATCAGCGCTCAGATAATTTGAAAAAATATGATTTCAGGTGGCGGAAGATGTGACTCTTCCAGCTTTGCGAAGTCTCACCTTTCATACGGGTCAATCAATGGCCGTGAACGCCGTTTCGCTTGCTCCGTATGATTTTCCAAGCCAGGCCCAGGACAAAAGAGTCGTGAATAGATTGCATCAATCTTCGCTATGACTTTTGTCTGTTTCCACAAGAAGCCAGGGTAAGGCAATCTTTCATTAAGCCCCATCACCCACGGGGCACTCAGTGTTAATGCCAATGGAGGCAATTGTGAATTTCCCGCATCAGGTCTACCTCGCCGAGTCTGCTCTGCAGCACGCACGTCGCGGAGTCGTCACTTACTACTACATGGCCAGCGCCGTAAAGCGGAGCCAGTCTCCCAAGGTAGTGACCTCCTGACCCAATAGCGGATATTCATCATTTTCAAGGCCCTTTGTTCGGGCCTTTCTGCAAGGCCTTGATGATATGTGTCGAGGCCGTCTGGACGATTCGTCCATAATGCTTGTCCGGCCTCAAGTTCTGCGGGCATTCAATGAAAAATAACTGGTCAGCCTTTCCCTGGGTCTGTTTCGCTATGTGCGTCGGCGTAATGGGAACAGCGCTTATTTCTCCCCTCTATCCTCTTTACCAAGAAGCCTGGCAGCTGCGTACCAGTGATATTTCGCTGATCTACGTTCTGTATATGCTCGGTGCCTTATGTGGCCTGCTGTTCATGGGCCGCCTGTCCGACACTTTGGGCTTTCGCACTGTAATGCTCCTCGGGCTGCTGCTGGGGTGGGGCGGGACGTTGCTGACCACGCTTGCCTGGGACCTGACGAGCCTGAATATCGGACGGTTCGCCGTAGGGCTTTCTTCCAGTCTGATCGTCACCAGTGCCACTGTGGGACTGATGCAGATATCCAGAGGCGACAACGCTCAATGGGTATCGATGATGACCAGCTTCCTGCTGGCCTTCGGCTTCGGGCTGGGCCCGCTGACGGGCGGAGTTATCGGCCAATGGCTGCCGTATCCGCTGATCGTGACTTATATCCCGACCCTGGTACTTTGCTTGCTGGCGGGCTATGCGCTGCTGCGTATCGAGCTCAAGCCTCAGGCACTACCCGCAGGCGGAACGCTTAGCTGGCGGACGTTTCTTCCACGCTTGACCGGGACCTCTCGGGCTGATGCCTGGCCGTTTATCCTGACCTGTGCCTGTCCGTTCTTCGCGTTCGGGATGTTCGGCCTATATGCATCCATGTCGCCACTGTTTCTGGAAAAAATGCTGCCTTGGCACGGTCCAGTGGTGAGTGGAACTGCCATTGGCGTAATCCTGCTGGCCTCGGCTGGCACCCAGCTGCTTTGCGCCCGATTGCCGGTGCGCTGGTGCGGTTTGCTTGGCTTGTTGGCAGTCGTTGTCAGTAATGCCTTGCTAGTTCTCAACTTCATGGCCGGTTCCAGCCTGATATTTACCCTCGGTGTCTGCGCCACGGCGCTTGGTCATGGCTTGTGCTTGTTGGGTGGAATCAGCATGGTCAATCGCATCGCCAGCCCAGCACAGCGCTCCGGGCTGATTTCAACCTACCTAGTCTGTGGCTACGTCGGCAGTATCGCGCCGCTGTTTGGTGTTGGCTGGATCGCCGACCACTACGGCTTACAGACAGCCATAACACTGTTCGGCGGCACTGTGATCATTCTCGCCACGCCGCTTGCGTTGTGCTTCTTCCGGCACTCAAGAATGCGAAGTAGCTGAGGCGCTACGCAGTTTCTTGGCTCGGGCTTCCAGCACGATGTAGACAAGTGTTGCGAAGAGCAGGGGGATGAGGAAGTAAATCACCCGGTAGCCAATAAGGCCGGCTACGACGCTGCCCTTGCTCATCTCACCGGCGAGAAAGGCGACGAAAACAGCCTCAATGACGCCGAGTCCGGCCGGAATATGAGTGATCACCCCGGCGATGCTGCTGATCATCAGGATACCCAGCACCATGGGATATTCGACGTTGCGTGAGAGCATGAAGTACACCACCAGCGCCATGAGCGACCAGTTGGCAGCGCCCAGTACCATCTGGATCAGCGCCAGTTTCCAGGACGGCAATTCGATTTCGTGGCCGCGAACGCTCCACTGGCGGCGCTTGGAAAAGCGGCAAAGGCCCAGATAGAAAAGACTGATCGCGATCAGCAGCACACCCAGCAAACGCAGGGCGGTCGCCCCGATTTCCCAGTCGGCCGGCGGCTTGATCCAGCCCATAACGAAAATCGCACCGGCCAGCCAGAGGTAGCCGAGCCAGTTGGTCAGCACGCTCATGGTGAAAATGCGCGTGATCTGCGCGGCGCCCAGACCCAGCCTCGAATAGAGGCGGTAGCGCAGGGCGATACCACCGACCCAGGCGCTTAAGTTGAGGTTGAAGGCATAGCAGACGAAGGTGATTGGGACCACCTGTTTGACCGGAAGGTCGTGACCGACATATGCCTTGCCGAGCACGTCGTAGCAGCAATACACGGCATAGCTGGCCAGCGCCGCGCCCCCGGCCAGCAACAGAGTTTGCATGTTGTAGCTGCGCAGGGTTTCGCTGACCTCCGCCCAGTCCAGGCTGCGTGCCAGGCTGATCAGCAGGCCGGCAACGAGAAGGAAAAAGACATACGTCAGGACTTTTTTGATTGTCGGCCAGCGCCGTTTCCAGACGCTGTGAGACTCGTCATTCATGGCGTGCTGATTCATCGGTGCTCTCGCTGCAACGGGGTGGGATCGGTTCCAAGAGGTTCTGAATCGAGAAGTTGCAACCTTGGTTTGTGTGCCGGGAAGAAGCCCACCAACTGCGGGAAATGGCGCAGGAAGTGAAAGATTATGAAAGCCAGCGGAGCGCGCCACCAGAAACCTCGGACGATTCGTTCGAGGGGAATGCGCCGGCAATCCTGCTGCAACAGCCGGTCTAGATTTTCGTGCAGCTTGCGGTTGAAGCTGTGGTCGCGAATGATCAGATTCGCTTCCAGATTCAATGAAAGACTGAGCGGGTCGAGATTGCTCGATCCCACGGTGGACCATTCGTAGTCGGCCAGTGCAACCTTGCCGTGCAGCGGGCGCCGGCAGTACTCATGAATCTCCACGCCGGCATTCATCAGGTAGTTATAAAGCATGCGCGCACCGAATTTGGCGATGGGCATGTCCGGCTGGCCCTGCAGAATCAAGCGCACTCGCACGCCACGCCGCGCCGCATTACGGATCTCGCGAAGCACTCGGTAACCGGGGAAAAAGTAGGCGTTGGCGATCACCAGGCGCGAGCGCGCATCGCGTATGGCTTGCAGGTAATGCTGCTCGATATCGTTGCGATGGTTGTTGTTGTCGCGGGTGACGAAAAGTGTCCGTGCTTCGCCACGGCTGATTCCCGTGTAGCCGTCGCTTTGTGGCCGAACCCGGCGCTGCCACCAACGCCTCCCAGCCTGGGGCGGGGCGATATTGGCAAGGGCGAAACGGTGGATATCGTGAACCACCGGTCCCTCGACCTGTAGTGCATAGTCCTGCTTGGCCTCGGGACCGAAATCCCCGAGGTGATCCGCCGAGAAGTTGATCCCGCCGATAAACGCCAGCTCGCCATCGACCACCACCAGCTTGCGGTGCATTCGGCGGAAGACGTTGATGCGTTTGCCGAGCAGGCGCTTGCCCGGATCGAACATGTGAATGCGTACGCCGGCCTGGACCATAGCAGCCGCGAAGTCGCCATTCAGATCGGCCGAGCCATAGCCATCGACGGTGACGTCGACGCTGACACCGCGCTCGGCCGCATCGATCAAAGCTTTCTGCAACTGGGCGCCAACCTTGTCCTTGTAGAAAATGAAGGTTTCCAGCAGGACTTCCTTTTTTGCAGCTGCAATGGCATCGAAAACCGCCGGGAAAAACTCTTCGCCATTTTCTAGCAACTGAAGACGATTGCCGTCTCTCCAGTGAAAGTTCATAGCTTTATCTCCACCGCCAAGGGCAGATGATCGGACAAGTGTGACCAGGGTTTGTTGCCCAGGATTCGCGGTTGATGGCTCGTGGCGTTGCGCACATAGATGCGGTCCAGGCGCAGCATGGGCCAGCGTGCAGGAAAGGTCTTGGCTACCTGGCCGTGGGAGAGGGCGAACACCTCGTGCATGCCGGCGCAGCGGCTGAGGGTGCTGGCGGCTTTAAGGCGCCAGTCGTTGAAGTCCCCCGCCACAACCACAGGTGCGTTCTCGGGCAGCGAATCAACCAGGTCGCAGAGCAGCTCGAGCTGTTTCTGCCGATGCGACTCCCGCAGGCCAAGGTGCACGCAGATCGCGTGAAAGTCGTCGTGCCCCGGCACTTGCAGGATGCTGTGCAGCAATCCGCGTCGCTCGGGCCCGCCGACGGACACGTCGAGGTTCTCGTAGCGTGTAATGGGAAATTTGGACAGCAACGCATTGCCGTGATCGCCATCCGGGTAGACCGCATTGCGACCGTAGGCGAAATCGGTCCAGATACTGTCGGCGAGAAATTCGTACTGCGACATCTTTGGCCAGTCCTGGAAGCGCAGTGCGTGCTTCTCATGGGTCCCTAGAACTTCCTGAAGAAACACGATATCAGCGGATACCGAGCGTACCGCTTCGCGCAGTTCCGGCAGGATGAAACGTCGGTTTAGCGCGGTGAAACCCTTGTGTGTATTGACGGTAAGAACACGAACCGACTTAACGGCCGTGGCCATGTGGCTGTCCAGATCGCTGATGTCGAGGGGCAAGGTCTTGTCCAGGGTCACGCGAAAGCTCCTTCAAGCTGGCCGGGACGGGTCTCCAGGCCTTCTTCCAGCCCGAGCCGGCGCAGCAATTGCCGCGCGTCATAGGGGGCCCGGACCTTCACGTCGTTATCGAAATAGCAGTACACCGAGCGCGCCTTGGTGGCAGGTTTCGCCTTGGGATCGATGAGCTGGGCATCGTCCGGCTGGCCGCCTTCGTACCAACGCCGAAGTCGCTGGCACCAGCGCTCCAGCGCCTGGTCGGTGTAGCCGCTGGTGTAAAGCTTCTCGGCGCCGTGCAGCCGCAGGTACACAAAATCGCTGGTCAGGTCCTCGCGATAGGGCCACTTGCCAGCTGTATCGGCGATCACCAGCGCTACCTGATAACGGCGCAGCAGGTCGGTGAAGGCGGGATCGACGAAGCTCTCGTTGCGGATTTCCATGGCATGGCGAAGCGGCCGCGGCTGGTCAATCTCCAAGTAGCTGCGGCCCTGCATGCGCTCCTCGCAACCCTTGGCGACCTGCAGTGCCGCCTCGGTGTCATGGGGTAACTGCTGCAGAAAGGATTCAACAAGTTGCGCGTCGAACTTGAAGCTGGGCGGGAACTGCCAAAGCAGCGGCCCGAGCTTCTCGCGCAACCGGAAAATGCCCGAGGCGAAGAAGTTGGCGATAGGTTTCTCGACATTCTGCAACCGCCGGATATGGGTGATATAGCGCGGACACTTGACGCTGAAGACAAACCCATCGGGCGTGTCCTCATACCAGCCGGCATAGCGCTCGGGCGTCTGCAGCGCATAGAAGGAGCCATTAATCTCGATACTGCTAACAGCCCGCGAAGCAAAGCGTAGCTCGTGCTTTTGCACCAACCCCTCGGGATAAAAATCTCCCCGCCAGGGCGCGTAGCGCCAGCCGGAAATCCCCACATGAATGGCTGCCATTCGGAAGCGTCTCCAACCGTAGTCACGTGCCAATGGAAACGAAACGGCGATCACCGCCTCACTTATTCCGACTGAGAGGGGCTGCGGCAGTTCACCTGACGTGCTGGGAGGCTTTCAGCTTCTTAACCCATATCACAGCATCCAGGGATGAGTGCTGCCGAAGGTTTCGACGAGAAAGTCGATCATCACGCGAACCTTCGCCGGTGGGCGGCGATCCGGCGGGTAGAGGATGTAGATGCCGTCCATGGTCAGCATCGGGTGATCCAGCTCCAGCACTGCCAGATCACCGCGGCGTATAGCGTCGACAGCGATGAATAGCGGCGAATAAATCAGCCCCTGGCCCTGGATCGCGGCGGCGAGCAAAGCTTCGCCGTTGTTGGCCAGCAGGTCGCCATCGACCTTGATACGAATGTCGCCATTGCGACCGAATATCCACTCATGGGCGCTGCTGGTGGTGGACAGGCTGTAGGTGAGGCAATTGTGCTGGGCCAGATCTGCTACCCGGCGTGGCACGCCGCGGGCATCGAGATAGGCGGGGGCTGCACAGAGCACCAGCGGCACGTCACCGAGCTTGCGTGCTTGCAGCGAACTGTCACCGAGCCTGCCGATGCGTACCGCCATGTCCCAGCCACCATCGATCAGGTCGACCTGGCTGTCGCTAAGGCCCAGCTCGACTTTGACTGCTGGATGCCGATGGCTGAATTGGTACATGACCGGTGCGATGTAATGAATGCCGAACGTCAGCGGTACGTTGAGACGAAGCAGACCAGAGGCCTCGAAGCGTTGCGAGCTGATGCCGGCCTCGGCTTCATCAATATCGGCAAGGATGCGTTGGCAAGCATCGAGGTAGCGGTTACCGGCCTCGGTCAAGGTTAATTTGCGGGTGCTGCGGTGGAATAGCTTCACACCCAGATGGGCCTCCAGCGCATCGACATGCTTGGTCGCCATGGCCGGTGACATGCCTTGATGACGAGCTGCGGCAGACAGGCTGCCGGCGCTAGTGGCACGAACGAACACACGCATGCTGGTGATGCGATCAAGCATTTCATTTCCTACTATGAGTGTTAACTGTTGATCGATTTTGCCTCGTTCTAAAAGCGCTGGTGATAATAGATACTAATCCCACGTTCACTGAAGAGGGCAGAACATGCAAACCTCCAGCGTTGCAACGAACGGCAAACGTATGCCGACACTGTTTGTCCCCCATGGTGCAGGGCCGTGTTTTTTTATGGACTGGAACCCCACCCATGCCTGGGATGCCACCGCGCGATTTCTCAAGGGCATTGCGGCAAGCCTGCCGGAGAAGCCCAAGGCGATCCTGATGGTGTCGGCGCACTGGCTGGAAACCGAATTCCGTGTCACCGGGGCTACGCAGCCGGGGCTGATTTACGATTACTACGGGTTTCCGGCACACACTTATGAATTGCGCTACCCGGCACCGGGCAGTCCCGAACTCGCCTCGCGCATCGTCGATTTGCTCAGCGCAGCAGGACTGGACGCAAGCCGTGACGACAGCCGCGGTTACGACCACGGGATGTTCATTCCACTGAAGCTGATGTTTCCCGATGCGCAAATTCCTGTCGTGCAGTTGTCACTGCGCAAGGATCTCGATCCGCAGGCACTGCTGGAGGCGGGCCGGGCGCTAGAGGAGCTACGCGACGATGGTGTGCTGATCGTCGGCAGCGGCATGAGTTTTCATAATATGCGCGGCTACGGCGATCCCCGCTTCTGGCCGCTATCCGATGAATTTGATGCCTGGCTTGTCTCAACGGTCGAAGCACCAGCGGAACAGCGCGAGGCAGGATTGGCGCACTGGGACGAGGCACCTTCAGCGCGCCAGTGCCATCCGGTCGGGGGGGAGGAGCACCTGCTGCCACTGATGCTTGTGGCCGGAGCGGCCAACGATTCACAGGGGCGCAAATTGTTCAGCGACCGCGTCATGGAAACCACTTTGTCAGCCTTTGGTTTTGGCTGCGTCTAAGGAATCAGATATGCAAATTGATCTATCTGGCAAGAAAGCCATCGTCACCGGATCTACCGACGGCATCGGTTTGGCCATTGCCACTGGGCTGGCCAGGGCTGGTGCCAGCCTGGTGCTGGTAGGGCGTGAGCAGAGTCGAATCGATGCTGCTCTGGCCAAACTCAAGACCGACAGCGGGCGTGACGATGCTGTGGGTGTCGTCGCCGATGCGGGTACCAGCGAGGGTTGCAAGGCGTTGATCACCGCACAACCTGAGGCGGACATCCTGATCAACAACCTCGGTATCTACGGTGCCAGGCCTTTCTTCGAAATCGCTGACGAAGAGTGGGAGCAAGTCCTCCAGGTCAACGTGCTCAGCGGTGTGCGCCTGTCGCGCCATTATGCGCAGGGTATGCAGGCCAGGGGCTGGGGCCGCATTCAGTTCATTTCCAGCGAGTCGGCACTGAACATACCCGCGGAAATGGTCCACTACGGCGTCAGCAAGGCGGCCTTGCAAGGAGTCTCCCGCGGGCTGGCCAAAGTGCTTGCCGGCAGTGGGGTGACCGTGAACAGCATCCTTCCCGGTCCGACCCGCACCAGCGGTGCGCTGACAATGATGGCCAATATGGCCGAGGAACGAGGTGTTTCGGTGAGCGAGATGGAAGCGCTGTTTCTTCAAGAGAACCGCCCATCGACGCTGCTCCGGCGCTTCGCCACCCCTGAAGAGGTCGCTAATCTCTGCGTTTATGCGGCTTCGCCGCAGGCCAGTGCAACCACAGGCGCAGCATTGCGCGTCGAAGGAGGTATCGTTGAAAGCATCGCCTGAGAACAGCACTCCGCGTCACAAGGTGACAGCGACAGTCGCGACCGCAAATCCCTCGCGGCTGATCAATCGGCTCTGCAAACACTGGAGCCACAAGTTTCCGGTGCGCCATGATGAGCGCGAGGGTGAAATAGAGTTAAGCATCGGTATCTGCCGGTTGCGTGCCGCCGAGAGCGGCCTGAACGTCTCTCTGGAGGCCGAAAGTCTCGAGCAACTGCAACAAATGCGACAGGTGGTTGCGGAGCATCTGCAGCGTATGGCTTCGGGCGAGAGCCTTAGCTTCGACTGGCATTGATGAGTTTGAAAGTAAGGAAGGGAGCACGCGAAATGATCCAAGATTCGAAACAACACTATGGAAGCGTGAGCAAGTGGCTGCATTGGCTCATGGCGGGCCTGATTCTCTGGCAGTTCCTCAAATTTTTCGACCGTATCAGCGATGGCGAGCACTGGGTCGGTGAAACCCTAGTGCCTTGGCACGTTTCCATCGGCGCGTTACTGCTGGTGCTGATCGTGGCACGTATATGCTGGGCGCTGAGTCAGCTCAAGCAGCGTCCTGCACATGATCCGGCGACAGCTTTTGTGGTCAAGGCTGGTCACCTGGCGCTTTATCTCGGCATGGCGCTGATGCCAATCACCGGCCTGCTGACCATGATCGGAAACGGCTATGGCCTGACGGTGTTTGGTGTGCAGCTTGCAGCCAAAGGCCCGGAGATCGCCTGGGCGGCAAGCCTTGGGAGCCTGCATTCGCCGCTTGCCTGGATCACGCTCTTGCTGGTAATCGGCCACGTCGGCATGGCGTTACTGCACCATTTCGTCAAGCGCGACGATATCTTGCGACGGATGTTGTAACCGGAATTGGCGTGCCGCCGCCTCAATTATATGTCCTACTAAGATACTGGGACTTTGTCCGGCGCAGTGGTTGGCGTACACTGCGCATCATGTATGAGAGGAGTTCCCATGAGCGCCATTACCATCACCGACGCTGCACACGACTACCTGGCTGATCTGCTGGAAAAGCAGAACACCAAAGGTATCGGCATCCGGGTTTTTATCACTCAGCCGGGTACGCCCTACGCTGAAACCTGCATTGCCTATTGCAAGCCGGGTGAAGAAAAGCCCGACGACATCGCCATCGGGCTGAAGAGCTTTACCGCTTGGATCGACGGGGTCAGCGAGCCTTTTCTGGAAGATGCGCTGGTCGATTACGCCACTGACCGTATGGGCGGGCAACTGACTATCAAAGCGCCTAACGCCAAGGTGCCGATGGTCAACGAAGACAGCCCGATGAACGAGCGCATCAATTACTACCTGCAGACTGAAATCAATCCCGGTCTTGCCAGCCACGGTGGGCAGGTGACGCTGATCGATGTGGTTGATGAAGGGATTGCAGTATTGCAGTTCGGTGGCGGCTGCCAAGGTTGTGGCCAGGCGGACGTCACGCTTCGGGAAGGCATTGAGAAAACGCTACTGGAGCGAATCCCCGAGCTCAAGGGTGTGCGCGACGTGACCGACCATAGCAACCGAGACAATGCTTACTATTGATGCAAATTGGCCATTCTAGCGGCTCATTTCTTCAGTTGTAGGCAAAGTGCCACTATTTCGTAACGTCTTCAACACAGCGCTCATTTGCTGAGATAAGCTGTCCAGAACCAGCAATCTGGATAGCTAAGCGAGCGCTGCATGCCAGCCGTTTCTCTACTGATTTGTGATGACTCCAACTTGGCGCGCAAACAATTGTTGCGTGCGCTGCCGGCTGCCTGGCCGCTGGAAATTCATCAGGCCGCAGGAGGACGAGAAGCACTGACGCGGATTCGCCAGGGTGGCATCGATATCCTGTTGCTCGACCTCACCATGCCCGACATGGACGGTTATCAGTTGTTGGCCGAGCTGCGTGCCGACTCGCTAGAGTGCAAGGTCATCGTGGTTTCGGCCGATATCCAGGACGAAGCGGTACGCCGCGTGCTGGACCTTGGCGCGCTGGCCTTTATCCGCAAACCTGCCGACCCCGTGCATTTGCAGCAAACCCTCGCCAGCCTGGAGCTGATGGGCGGTGAGCTGTCGACGCTTGGTACGCGGGAGTCGGGCGAGGTTGAGTTTCGCGATGCATTTCGCGAGGTTGTAAATATCGCGATGGGTCGGGCGGCGGCTTTGCTGGCAAAAGTGCTTGGTGTGTTTGTGCAGTTGCCTGTACCGAACGTGAATGTCCTGGAGGTCGGCGAGTTGCATATGGCACTTGCCGATGCGGAGCAGAGCAGCCGGCTTACCGCGGTTTGCCAGGGATATATCGGCGGTGGCATTGCCGGTGAGGCGCTGCTGATCTTCCATGACTCGGAAGTTGCCGAGATGGCCCGTCTGATGCGCACCGCCGAATACTGTGAACTTGAAATGCTGCTCGATCTGTCGAGCCTGCTGATCAGCGCCTGCCTGAGCGGCATTGCCGAGCAGATCGATGTCGTGTTTTCCCAAGGGCATCCGCAAGTGCTGGGCCAGCAAGCGTCTATCAATGAGCTGATTCGCCTCAACCAGCGGCGCTGGAAGAGCACGCTGGCAGTGGAGATCAGCTATAGCCTCGAAGGACACGACATTCATTTCGATCTGCTGCTGCTGTTCACCGAGGACTCGGTTGAGCTGCTGTCTCGTAAACTCGCCTACCTGATGAGCTGAGCATGACCGACTCGATCAAATTGAGTGAACTCCACTGGTTGCTGGCAATTGTCCAGAACATCGATGTCGGCGTCGTGGTGCTGGATCGAGACTATCGAGTGGACGTCTGGAACACCTTCATGCAAAACCGCTCCGGCTATCTGCCGGACGATGCCCGGCAGCGGTCCTTTTTCGAACTATTCCCCGAGGTGGACGAGACGTGGTTCCGGCGCAAGGTCGAGAACGTCGTGGCGCTTGGCACGCCATCCTTTACTGTGTGGGAGCAGCGGCCCTATTTACTGCGCTTCAAGAACTACCAGCCCATCACTGGGTTGGAGGAGTTCATGTACCAGAACACCACGCTGCTGCCCTTAAAAAGCGTGAGTGGGGCGATTGAGCAGGTTTGCCTGATCATCTATGACGTGACAGACGTAGCGACCAACCGGCATCAACTGCAGGCTGCAAACCGGGAGTTACAGCGGCTATCCAGTACGGATCGCCTGACCGGCCTGTTCAATAGGGGGCACTGGGAGGAAATGCTGCGCCAGGACTACGCGCGGCATCGTCGTTACGCTGCCAATTCCGCACTGGTCATGTGCGATATCGATCATTTCAAGCAGGTCAACGACACCTATGGCCATCAGGTCGGCGACAGGGTGATCCAGCACACCGCCAACGTGATTCGACAGAATATTCGGGACTCTGATGTAGCAGGGCGCTACGGCGGTGAAGAGTTCGTGATCCTGCTACCTGACACCGATAGCCACGGTGCGCTGGTAATTGCCGAGCGCTTGCGCCAGTCCATCGAGGCCTGCGAGCTGCAATTCGAGGGACACACCATTCGCTTTACCATCAGTTTGGGTATTGCCGACCTTCGTCAGCCTTCCAGTGATCACTCACAACTGATCAAGTGGGCCGATTCGGCCCTGTACATGTCCAAGTCCGCGGGGCGCAATCGCGCAACCTTGTCTGTGGCAGGCTCAGGGTCATTGGGTCAAGACTTGAGCGAGGACACAGCGCTAGAGATAACTACGCCCTGACTGAATCTCCCTGCACCTTGCTCTGTAGAAAGCGCAGTAGTGCAGCTTCCTCGGCGCTCAGCCATTTGCGCTTACGCGCGGTACGCAGACTGGTCAAGGCGCCCTCACTGAAGGCTTGCAGGATTGCCGGGTGGATGTAGCACTGGCGGCAGACCGCCGGTGTATTGCCCAGCTGACTGGCGACCTGTTTGACCGTCTCGACCAGGTTTTGCCGCGCAACTGTTTCGGGTAGGTGTTCCAGTCGGCGCAAGTGCTCCAGCGCCAGCGCACTGCCGGCCCAGGTTCGGTAATCCTTGGCGGTGAAGTCGCGTCCGGTCATCTCTCGCAGGTAGAGATTCACATCATTGGAAGTCACGCTTCGGCGCTGGCCTTCTTCGTCCAGGTACTGAAACAGCTGTTGCCCCGGCAGTTCCATGCAACTACGCATGAGTCTTGCTAGGCGACGATCACGCAGGGTGACCTTGTGCTCCACGCCACTTTTGCCGCGGAAATGAAAGTGGATCGATGTGCCCCGGATATCCACGTGCCGGGGGCGCAAAGTGGTGAGTCCGTAGGAGCGGTTGCTACGTGCATAACGCTGGTTGCCGATGCGAATCAGTGTGGACTCTAGCAGCATCACTACCAATGCCATGACCTTCTCGCGCGGCATGCCGGGAAGCGTCAGATGTTTTTCCAGGCGGGCGCGCAGCCGCGGCAGTGTCTGACCGAAATCGAGCATGCGCTCATACTTGTTACTGTCGCGGATTTCACGCCAACGGAGGTGGTAGCGGTACTGTTTGCGCCCGCGAGCATCACGCCCTGTGGCTTGCAGGTGGCCTTGAGGGTCTGGGCAAATCCATACGTCCTGATACGCTGGAGGAATTGCCAGCTTGTTGATTCGCTGGATTACCTCAGGATCGCGGATACGTTCGCCGTCGGGCATGAAGTAAGCAAACTTGCCGCGCAGTAGCTTGCGGCTGATACCCGCCTCGCCATCGTTTACGTAGCGCAGGTCGGGCGGAAGGGGTGGGCACGCCGTTGAGCCGAACTCACCAGGCTCGGTGCTGAGAGAAGGTGGCGGAGGCGTAGTGCACTGGTTTTCCTGCAAGAGCATATCTACGCCTCCACTGGCGAGTTCAGACCATCAGGCTCGGCTAACGCTGCGATTCGCTCAGCTTTCCGTTTCCTTGCTGTTGCGCATCAGCAATCTGATCGCGGCGACCAGCTCATCGATGGCCTCGCGGTAAATGGCCGGATCTGCGCTTGTTTCGGCGTGGTCGGCATGTTTGCGTGCGGTTTCAAGGTGCTCGTTTATCGCTGAGTAATCACCAATCATGAGTGCTACCTCCGGGTTGCTGAAAAAGGGCTTGTCTGTTGTAGGGACAGGTATGACGGGCGTCGGTTCGTCCCGCCTGTCAATGCGAACGCTGAGTGTTCAGGGCCAGGCTCCATCGCGAATTGTGGCAACGCGGGCAAGTGGCTTCCTGGCCGCTTTCGAGCGGTTGGGGGAAGCCACACCGGCTGCAGGCATAGATAGCACCGCTCGGAACCTGTCGAAAAACCGGGCTATGTTCGGGTGGCAATGCCGACAGGCCTGGTCGTACGTTGTCCGGTTCGAAGTAATAAAGGCTGACGTCGCCGTCGGTCTCCACGATGCCCAGGCGTACCTGACCCAGGTGTTCTACGCCTTGTTGGCGCAGCTCCATGAAAAATTCGTCGGACGAAATGTTCAATCGATCGAGGCTGTGGAGCTCGTACAGGCCGTCCTTGATGATCGTGATCGGCTTGCCCTCCATCCAGTTCGCCAGCCCCGGGTTTTTCGCCATCGCCCACATCGTCACACGATAGAGCAGGAGCAGAGTGACGAACACCGCGAGGATGGGCAGCAGCGGCTCGTCTTCATTGAACGAGCCGTCACCGGCGGCTGAACCCAGGGTCAGGATCACCACCAGCTCGAACAGCGAGAGCTGGCGAATGCCGCGACGGCCACTGATTTTTAGAAAGAGAAACACCGCCACGTAGGCGAACAACGCGCGTAACGCAACCTCTGCAACGAACAGCAGCGGAAGATCGTCCAGCCATATGCGTTGCCAGTCGAAGGGGCTCATGTTGAGTCAATTCCGCGAAGGATCACCTGAACTGGGTCGAGGAAGCGACCGAAAACCGTAGTCGCCTTCCATCCCGCTTGCTGTCAATGTGCCGCAGCCACCTCGAATACGAGGTCAATGCCATCGCCACTGCCGTCTCCGACCACCGAACCCACCACGGGCTTGTGCGTCACCTCACGGTCCGGGTAGTGCTCGCTCAGCTTTTCCCGCGCGGCCTCGCCGACCTGGGTGATCAGACTAGTGAATTGTGCGTCGCGCGGAATGATGAATTTGAGAGTGATGCAATGCGCTTGCGGGCCTTCGGGCAAGTCTGCCAGTCCGCTGCTATGCCATTGATCGTTAACGTAGGCTTGGGCGCCTTTCATGAGTCGCTCCTGTCTGTTCGAGTTACAGGTGGGACCATGAAACGCTACGTTCGATCACTTGAACGAGAAAGGGTGTTGACACAAAAAAAGGCCCGGCGCTTGCGCAGCCGGGCCTTGGTGTATGGGTGGCCTTTATTCAGGCATCTGCCAAGGGGCGAGATTTGCGCCCTTGCTGCTCAGATCGGCACGTGCTTGTTCCAGAGTCTGTCCGAGTTTGACCGGATCGGTATAGACGCTGCTGGAGAGTTTGCAGTGGCCTAGCGTACGGGATTCGCTGTCATCAACGACGGTGATGCTGAGCTCGCCGTTACCTTCGAGCAGCGTCCAGGCTACGCAATGGAATGGCTTGAATGCGCGGTCAGTGATCAAGAGGGCGTCATTGAAGCGAAGAGGGTTGTTCATGGGGCAAGTGTCTCTCTGTGTGATACCCGGAAACGAAAGTTGTCCAGGCGTCGGGCCGTCGTCGCTGGACTTACATAGCATTGATGTACACAGGGGACCGGGAAGTCACATTGAAAGTTCGAAGTTGTGAATGTTTTTTCAATTAGCCGAAGGTATAACGTTTTTGTCATCGACTCAGCGATCGCTCGGTTTAAATAACAAATTGATTTTAAAGGGATTTTATGTTCGCCAAAGTTTTCGAGCTGCATTGCTTAGCTTGGGCGTTGAATCTGGCGTGGCAATAAGTCGCGGTTGTCCTGAGCAAAAAAAACGGTCGGGCCTGAAGGGCTCGACCGTCTTATACCGCTACGTTAGTGATCAGACCTTGAACTGCCGGAGTAGGCGGTTCAATTGAACAGCCAGCTCGCCCAGCTGCTTGCCAGCAATACTCGATTGCTGTGCAGCGTTGGTGCTTTCCTGGGCGAGGCCGGCGGCCTGGGTCACGTTCTGGTTGATGTCTTCGACTACATGACTCTGCTGCAGCGTGGCGCTGGCAATCGAGGCGTTGAGTCCCGACAGGTTGCGCAGTGACTGGGCAATCTGGCCAAGGCTCTCGCCGGCCTGGCTGGCCTGTTCGACAGTGGCCTGCGTAGCACGGTTGCTTTCCATGATCACGCTGACGGCCGCGCCGGAGTTCTTTTGCAGGCGCTCGATCATCGTATGGATTTCAGCTGTCGATTGCTGAGTGCGCTGTGCCAGCAGCCGTACTTCGTCAGCCACAACAGCGAAACCCCGGCCCTGGTCGCCGGCGCGCGCCGCTTCGATGGCTGCGTTGAGTGCGAGCAGGTTGGTCTGGTCGGCGATTGAGCCGATGACCTCCAGCACCGAACCGATCTTGGTGGTTTCATCGGCCAGCGACTGAATTACATCGACTGCCTGGCTGATGGTGGTGGACAACTGGTCGATCTGCTGCAGGCTGGCTTCGATGCTCTGCTGGCCAAGTCCCGCTTGGTTATCCGCTTCACCAACTTCGTTGGAGGCATGTTCAGCGTTTTTCGCTACTTCCTGCACAGCGTAAGTCACTTCGTTCACAGCGGTGGCAACCAACTCCATCTGCTGTTGCTGCTGCTGGCTTTGCTGGTGTGTCTGCTCGGCAAGCTTTTCCAGGGTTCCGGATGATTGATCCAGTGAGTTGGCCGTATCCGAAAGCTGGCCGATCAGCTTGCGCAGCTTGCGGCTGAATGTATTGAAGTCGCGGCCCAGCGCGGTCAGCTCATCGTTACCGGACACATCGAGCTCACGGGTCAGGTCAGCCTCGCCGCTGGCGATATTGGCCATGGCCTGCATGGAGTGTCGCAGTGGTTGAGTAATGCTGCGTATGAGGATGGCGACGATGACGGCGAGCAGCACGGCTATGCCGAGGCCGATCAACGAGAAGCGAACCATGTAGCCTTGGAATTCCTTTTCCACATCGTCCACATAAATGCCGGAACCGATGATCCAGCCCCATGGCTTGAACAGTTCGACATAGGAGATTTTCGGTACGGGATTCTTTTCGCCAGGCTTGGCCCACTCGTATTCCACCAGTCCGGCACCGTGTTGGCGGGACACCTTGACCATCTCGTTGAACAGCTCCTTGCCGTTCGGGTCCTTGGTCTTGGACAGGTCCTGACCGTCGAGCTCGGGCCGCATGGGATGCATCAGCATCGTCGGGCCCATGTCGTTGATCCAGAAATAGTCATCCTCGCCGTAGCGCAGGACCTTGACCTGTTCCATCGCAGCCTTTTGCGCCTCGGCCGTGGACAGGGCGCCGCTCGCTTCGAGCTGTTGATAGTGACTGAGAATGCCTAGAGAGGTCTCGACGATATTCTGAGTCATGACCTGTTTGGCCTTGTACAGATCGCTACGTACCTGCTGCATCATCAACATGCCGAGCAAGAAGAGCATGGCCACGGCCACCAGTGGAATAAGCCAAAGACGCTTACTGATGGGAAAACTGCGCAGCATATTCATTGGCTTGGAAGCTCCTGTTAAAGCATTTATTCATTATTATCCGCACGCTGGTGTCCAGGTGCGTGGCATGCAGCCTCAAGTCAGTCGGGGGACGGTTCATGGCATGTGGACACTATGTCGGCAGCTAGCTGAAAAAAATTAGCGAGGCGCCACAACTGCGGTGAATTTACTCGTCTGCGATGGGTCAGAACAGCGCCGAGCTGCCTATCGGGCATATACCTTTGTTGCATTCAAATGCGGTGACTGCATCGCTGATGGGGAATAGATGGATCTTTGGCTCGCCTTTCAGGCACTGATTTTAGGGATAGTAGAGGGCATCACCGAATTTCTCCCCATTTCCAGCACTGGACACCAGATCATCGTCGCCGACCTGATCGGCTTTGGTGGTGAGCGGGCGCTGGCGTTCAACATCATCATCCAGCTCGGTGCCATCCTGGCTGTGGTCTGGGAGTATCGAAGCAAGATATTCAGCGTGGTCACGGGACTGCCCAAGGACCAGCAGGCGCAGAAATTCACGATCAACCTGCTGGTTGCGTTCATGCCCGCTGTGGTACTGGGCGTGGCGTTCGCCGACCTGATCCACGAGTACCTGTTCAATCCGATTACCGTTGCCACTGCATTGGTTATCGGTGGGGTGGTCATGCTTTGGGCAGAAAAGCGTCCGCATCGCATCCAGGCCGAAACCGTCGATGACATGCATTGGAGTCATGCGCTGAAGGTGGGCTTTGCTCAGTGTTTAGCCTTGGTGCCCGGCACCTCACGCTCGGGGGCCACCATCATTGGCGGACTGCTGTTCGGTCTGTCGCGCAAGGCAGCGACAGAGTTTTCATTTTTCCTCGCCATGCCGACCATGGTCGGTGCAGCGGTTTACTCGGGCTACAAGTACCGGGATCTGTTTCAGCCTGGCGATTTTCCGGTGTTCGCCATCGGCTTCGTAGTGTCCTTTATCTTCGCCATGCTGGCGGTGCGCGCTCTGCTGAAATTTATCGGCAATCACAGCTACGCGGCATTTGCTTGGTACCGAATCGTTTTCGGCCTCTTCATTCTGGCGACCTGGCAGTTCAGCATGATCGACTGGAGCACTGCTACGGGTTGATTCGGGCGCTACGCCAAACAGGCTTTTGAAAACAAGCGTAGGCGAGGCAGGCAAGACGAGCCTGTTTTAACGACGTATTGTCAACGCAGGCGGTATTCAACTGCCTGTTAACCGATGGTCATCAGGCTGGCATTCCCTCCCGCTGCAGCGGTGTTGATGCTCAGAGCGCGCTCGATCAACAGGCGTTCCAGTGGGATATCCGTTTCGCCAGAGGCCAACCCCTGCAAGCCGATGATAGGTCCACTGCGTTCCGACAATTGCCGGTTGACGTTGCGCAGCTGCTCGGCATTGCCGTGGTACAGCACGGTATCGAAACGCACGTTATCTTGAGTCCAGTCGCTGACATGCTGGATTCGCGCCTGCACCGGCGCTGGCAGTCGTTCAAGCAGAGAACTGCTGAGCGGCCCTTTTGGCAGCACGGCCTGGCTGCCGATGGCCAGTATGGCCGCCAACTGAATTAATAAATCCTGTTCGTTTTCAGCCAGACACAGCACATGCTCGCGCGGCAGCAGGCTATAGCTGTTGCGCTCGCCGGTGGGGCCGTTGAGTATGCGGGTGCTGCCGCTCTGCGATTGCTCGCGATAGCTGTCGCAGAGTGCGGCCAGGTCGCTCATTCCATTGCTCATCGCCCACTGTTTGAACATCCTGAATGCGCTTTCCTGCTCCTTGTTTCTGTAGATTTTCGGTGCGCTCAGCGTGCCGCCGAAGTCCAAGGCGCGGCGCAGCGCATCACCTGGCCTGGCTGAAAGCAAACGATACAGATACAGCGGGCCGCCTGCCTTGGGGCCAGTTCCGGAAAGACCCTCTCCACCGAAGGGCTGCACGCCGACTACCGCGCCGACGATGTTGCGGTTGACGTAAAGGTTACCCACCCTGGCACGCTCGATGACCTTGGCGATCGTCTCGTCGATGCGCGTATGCACGCCGAGGGTCAATCCGTAGCCGGCAGCATTGATCTGGTCGAGCAGGGCGTCCAGCTCGGCGCGACGATAGCGCAGCACGTGGAGCACTGGGCCGAAGACTTCCTGCTGCAGTTCATCAAGGTGCTCCAGCTCGATCAGCGTCGGCATTACGTATGTGCCGTGGGCGCACTCATGTTCATCGGCGCGGGCCATCTGGTGAACCGTCCGGCCCTTTTCACGCATGTTCTGCAGGTGCTTTTCGATGGTCTCGCGGGCTTCCTGATCGATGACTGGGCCGACATCCACCGAAAGCCGTTGCGGGTTGCCCATGCGTGCCTCGGCCATGGCGCCCTTGAGCATGGTGATGATGCGCTCAGCCACTTCTTCCTGAAGACAGAGTACGCGCAGCGCCGAGCAGCGTTGCCCGGCGCTATCGAAGGCCGAGGCCATGACATCCATGACAACCTGTTCGGTCAGCGCCGAAGAGTCGACGATCATTGCGTTCTGACCGCCGGTTTCGGCGATCAGGGGGATGCTCCGGCCTCGGGCATCCAGGCGCCCGGCAATGCTGCGCTGCAGGATCGAAGCGACAGCGGTAGAGCCGGTAAACATCACGCCGCGCACCCGCTCGTCCGCGACCAGACGCGCACCAACGGTTTCGCCACGGCCTGGCAGCAACTGCAGCGCGCCCCGAGGAATGCCAGCCTCATGCAGAATCTGCACCCCGAGGGTTGCGATCAATGGCGTCTGCTCGGCGGGTTTGGCCAGCACCGTATTGCCCGCGCCAAGGGCGGCGCAAATCTGCCCGGTGAAGATTGCCAGCGGGAAGTTCCAAGGGCTGATGCACACCACAGGCCCCAGTGGAAGGTGGGTGTCGTTGTTGAAGTTACTGCGTACCTCGGCGCCATAAAAACGCAGGAAGTCCACTGCTTCGCGCACCTCAGCGATGGCGTTGACGAAAGACTTTCCGGCTTCTCGAACCAGTACGCTGAGCAACTCCTGCATGCGGCTTTCCATCAGCTCTGCGGCCCGTTCCAGTACGGCGGCGCGCTCCTCTGGCGGTGTTTCCCGCCAGCTTGCGGTGCTTTCCTGAGCACAATGCAGGGCGTTGTCCACATCTTCGTCGGTGGCTTCCTGCACCAGGCCTACCTGGTCACGGTGGTCGGCCGGGTTGAGCAGCGGCTCGGCAACAGCTTTTACAGATTCTGCACAGCCTAGAAGGGGCGCTGCGCTGTAAAGCTTATGCGAACAGGCGAGCAAGGCAGAAGAGAGGGAAGCCAGGCGATGTTCGCTGGAAAGGTCGATGCCATACGAGTTGAGCCGTGCATCGCCGTAAAGGTGACGCGGTAGCGGAATGCGCGGGTGCGGTAGGCCCAGGGTGCCTTCATCGGCCAGAAACTGTTCCACCGTGCTGGTTGGGTCGGCCACCAGCTCTTCCAGCGCGATACTCTGGTCGGCGATGCGGTTGACGAACGAGGTGTTGGCCCCGTTTTCCAGCAACCGCCGCACCAAATAGGCCAGTAGGGTCTCATGACTGCCCACAGGGGCGTAAATCCGGCAGGGGCGGTCGAGGCGGTCTTGGCCCTTGCCGACAACCTGCTCGTAGAGAGGCTCGCCCATGCCGTGCAGGCACTGGAATTCATACTGGCCGGCGTAATAGTTCTGCCCTGCCAGCTGGTAGACCGCCGCCAGAGTATGAGCGTTGTGCGTGGCGAACTGCGGGTAGATCGCCTCCGGTGCAGCCAGCAGCTTTCGCGCGCAGGCGAGAAAGGACACATCGGTGTAGGCCTTGCGGGTGTAAACCGGATAACCCTCCAGCCCGTTGATCTGAGCCAGCTTGATTTCGCTGTCCCAGTAGGCGCCCTTGACCAGCCGGATCATCAGCCGATGCCGGCTGCGCCTGGCCAGATCGATCAGGTGATCGACCACATGTGGGCAGCGTTTCTGATAGGCCTGGATGACGAAACCGATGCCATTCCAGTCCGCCAGCGAAGGCTCGAAGCACAGGCGCTCGAGCAGATCCAGCGAGAGTTCGAGACGGTCTGCTTCTTCGGCGTCGATATTGATGCCGATATCGTATTGCTTGGCCAGTTGCGTCAGTGACAGTAGCGTCGGGTAGAGCTCAGCCATGACCCGCTCGTACTGCGCACGGCTGTAGCGCGGGTGCAGCGCAGAAAGCTTGATTGAGATACCCGGCCCTTCATAGATGCCGCGCCCAGCCGATGCCTTGCCAATGGCGTGGATCGCCTGCTCGTAGGAGGCCAGATAGCGTTGTGCATCTTCGGCGGTCAGCGCGGCTTCGCCGAGCATGTCGTATGAATAACGAAATCCCTTGGCTTCCATGGTCTGGGCGTTGGCTAGCGCCTCGCCGATGGTTTCGCCGGTGACGAACTGCTCGCCCATCAGCCGCATCGCCATGTCTACGCCCTTGCGGATCAGCGGCTCGCCGCCCTTGCCGATCAGCCGGTTGAGCGAAGAGGTGAGGCCCGTCTCGTTGTGGGTGGCCACCAGCCGCCCGGTCAGCATCAAACCCCAGGTCGCAGCGTTGACGAATACCGACTGGCTGTTGCCCAAGTGCGGTTGCCAGTTGCCGGTGCTGATCTTGTCGCGGATCAGCGCATCGCGTGTACCTTTATCTGGCACGCGCAGCAAAGCTTCGGCCAGGCACATCAGCGCGACACCCTCCTGGGAGGACAGGGAAAATTCCTGTAGCAGACCTTGCACCAACCCTTGGCGTCCACCGGCGCTCTTGCGGCTACGCAGTTTGCCAGCGATACGCATGGCCAGGCTGTGCGCCGCCGCGGCCTTGTCCGGCGCAAGTCGGGCCTGCTCCAACAGCACCGGCACGGCTTCGGGCTCGGGGCGGCGATAGGCGGCGGTGATCGCAGAGCGCAGGATCGACTGTGGCAGGATGGATTCGGCGAATTCCAGGAACGGCTGGCTGGCTGGCTCGATGTTGAGGCCTGCTGCCTGTTCGCCAGTGTCGACGTGTCGGTTCTCGCTCGTCTTTCCCGTGTTGTCGAGCTGCTCCAGGAAGTCGAAAACAGCCTGCCGAACCAGCCACTGTGGCGTGCGATCAAGCCTGCGGGCGGCTGCGGCGAGTCGCTCGCGGGTCGCATCATCGAGCCTGATGCCAAGTGCGGTGGTGGTCATGGTGGCTGCCCTCTGTGGTCCTGAATGAGAGCTTAGACCGTCCGGAAGGAGATTTTTGGATAGCCTATAAACGGCATGCCAGACACATTGATGAAATGTTTGCGCATATGTTTACGGTGACTACGCTGAACCTACATGAGGCTGACTACAACAAGAGAGGCTCGCCATGATCAACAACCGGAATACTCAGGTCGTTGCATTGGAGTTGTGGCGCTTTTATGCGCACTGCGTAGCTGTCATCGTGGTTGCAGGTGCGGTACTTATCGGCTTTCTGGTGTCTTGGGCGCTGGCCTTGAAAATCGGGGTGTTGCCGCTGCTGGCATTGTTGGTGGCCGATGCCATGATCAGGCGCCACGATGCCGATAACCTCTGAGGTCTAAGGGAAGGGCATTCGGCGCCGCCCTGTCGGACCGTAAGTACACATGGCGCCGCCGCCAGGTGCGGCGAAAGGACTTCACCACACCTGGCAATCTTCAATCTCTAATCGCTCTTACCACCCGTTGCTGCTCATCCGTAAAGAAGCCTCACACTTACAACCATCCTCTGGATTTGGCCTGCCGGCTAGCATCGAAGCGCTTGGCTCGGGCAGTATAGCGCCGCCGCGCCACTAATCCCGGTTGTCGCGGCACGATCTCCCAACACAAAGCAGAGAATGTCGCATGACTGAGCAGGCGTTGTTACTGGTCAACCTGGGTTCACCGGCTTCCACCGATGTCGCGGATGTGCGTCGTTATCTCAACCAATTCCTCATGGATCCCTATGTCGTTGACCTGCCGTGGCCGCTGCGTCGTGTGCTGGTGTCACTGATCCTGGCCAAACGGCCAAAAGAGTCGGCTCACGCCTATGCCTCGATTTGGTGGCCGGAAGGGTCGCCGCTGGTGGTGCTCAGCCAGCGCCTGACCGACGCCGTGCGCCCATACTGGAGCGAAGGGCCGGTCGAGCTGGCTATGCGTTACGGCGAGCCGTCGATCGAAGGTGCGCTGCTCAAGCTGGCCGGGCAGGGCATTCAGAAGGTGACCTTTGCCGCGTTGTATCCGCAGTTTGCCGACAGCACCACCACCACAGCCATCGAGGAAGCACGGCGGGTCATTCGTGACAGGAAGCTGGATATCAAACTGTCGATCCTGCAGCCGTTCTACGATCAGCCGGAGTACCTCGACGCCCTGGTCGATAGCGCCAAACCGTATCTGCAGGATTTCGACCATCTGCTGCTGAGTTTCCATGGCCTGCCCGAGCGCCATCTGCACAAGGTTGACCCCACCGGCGCACATTGCCTGAAAAGCGCTGATTGCTGCCAGCGGGCCGAGGGTGCCGTGCTTGCCACCTGCTACCGTGCGCAATGTATGCAGAGCGGTGCGCAGTTCGCCGAGCGTGCCGGGCTGCAGCCGCAACAGTGGTCGGTCTCCTTCCAGTCGCGGCTGGGCCGCGCCAAGTGGATCGAGCCCTACACCGAGGAGCAGCTGGATGCGCTGGCAGCCAAGGGTGTGAAAAAGCTGCTGGTAATGTGCCCGGCTTTCGTCGCCGATTGCATCGAGACACTGGAGGAAATCGGCGACCGTGGTCGCGAACAGTTCATTGCCGCTGGTGGAGCAGACCTACAGCTGATTCCCTGCCTGAATACCCATGAAAGCTGGGTGCAGGCCCTTCTCACGCTGTGCCGCCGGGCGCCGCAGGAGCTATAGGCGCTTCTTATTCGAGCCGCTCGTTCTGTACAAGGGCTGAACAAGTTCTGTCCTACAGGTTGGTTTCAGGCTGCCCACTGTCCAGTTTCAGCAGGTGCTGAAAGTCATCCTGCATGGTTGAGGTGTAGAAGCGCAGTGCGTTCTTGCCGTTATTCTTGGCTTCGTACATCGACAGATCGGCGCGCTTCATCAGCTCGTCGGCGCTGACGCTTGCACCGCAAAACAGTGCAATGCCGATACTGCCACTGCTTTGCAGCATTTCACCTGCCAAGGGATAAGGGGCGGCCAGAGCCTCGAGCAATTTGTCGCCGACCAGTTGGGCCTGTTCGATGGCTGTCTCGGCCTGACTGTCGAGCTCTTCGAGCATCACCACGAATTCGTCGCCGCCCAGGCGTGCCACCGTATCGCTGCCGCGCACGCAACTGCGCAGGCGTTGCGCGGCCAGTTGTAGGAACAGGTCGCCGACCGGGTGGCCATGGGCGTCATTGATGTGCTTGAAGTTGTCCAGGTCGATGAACATCAGAGCACCATGGCAGCCTCGGCGCGCGCTGGTAGCCAGGGCTTGTTGCAGGCGATCAATAAGCAGGCGCCGGTTGGGCAGGTTGGTCAGCAGGTCATAGAAGGCCAGTCGCTGGATGCGCTCTTCGGCAGTCCTGCGCAGCGTGACATCGCGCAGGATGGCGACCACGGCGCGTTTGCTGTCCGCGGGTGTTTCCAGGCGCTGAATGTGAACGTCGTAAAACTTCTGGCCTTCCTCGGTGAGGTAGGGAAACTCCAGCGCCTGCGGCACATCACTATCCAGAGCCTGCTGAATGGCAGTCATGAAGCGCTCGGAATCCTCGGGGCTCAGCGCCTCGTGGGCGCACTGGTTGGCCAGCACGTGACAGCCGGCGAACTGCGGGCTGCGGTCGCTGGCTACGACCTCAAGGTGATGGCCATCCTCATCGATAACCAGCAGCAGGTCCGGAATGGCACGGGTGATCGCGCTCAGACGTGCCTCGCTGGCCTGCAGCGCCTTGCCGGCATGGTGATGACGCGAGAGGTCATCAAGCAGGAGCCCGACCATCGCTGTTGTCAGTGGCATGATCAGCAGCGTAGGTAAGGCCAGCTGACCAATATTCAGGGAAGATGCCGAAGGCAAGGCGAGCATGGAACCCAGCGCGATGCTATGCATGATCAGCCCGAGAGCCAGCAGCGGCCAGAATCCGATCTTCCACAAGCCGCGCTTGCAGCCGAGCCGAAAGCCAAGGCCCAACAGTAGCGGTATGGCGATATTGAACAGGCCGATGTAGCTTCCCGCGCCGCCGAGCCACAACCGGTAACTGCCGGCCATAATGGCGGCAATCAAAGCCGCCAGCGGCCCGCCAAAGACTCCGGCCATGCTGAGCACCGCCGCGCGACTGTCATAGATGACACCCGGCTCCAGTGTGAAAGGCACCATCATGCCGACGACGCAGACGCCGCCGAACCAGAGCCCAGTAAGGATATGGGTAGCCGTGGGATGTTTGCCGGCCCAGTGGTGAAGGGTAAAGCCGAGTAGCCAGCACAGCGCGAGAAGCAGGGCGGCGTTCTGCAGGAGCGTCAAGGTCATCACGGTACCTCGGATTGACTGACTGGCCTTATGCCATGAGCTTATCCCATGGCCTGTCCGGAAGCATCCGCCAGGACAGTGGTTTTAAACGGTCCGCTGCCAATACTATGGCACCCTTGTGTCGAACTGGCTTGGCGCGATCCAGCCAATACTCTGCCGGAGTCGTTACAGTCCATGCCTGCGCAAGCCGATTCTTCCCAGCGCCCATCACAGATCCGCCTGTCCAATGGGCTGCGCGTTCGTCTGCTGAGTCTGCCCGAAAGCACGCAAGCTGCCGCCTTTGTTCGCGTACACGCAGGCGCCCACGATGCGCCTGCGGACTATCCAGGGCTGGCTCATTTTCTTGAACACCTGCTGTTTCTCGGTAGCCTTCATTATCCGATCGAGCAGAGCCTGATGCCGTTCGTCCAGGCCTGTGGTGGGCAACTGAACGCTTCGACCCGCGAGCGGCATACCGATTATTTCTTCCAGGTACCCGCCGATCGGCTCGAAGAAGGCCTGCTGCGACTGATGGATTTGCTTGCCCGGCCGCTGCTTGATCGCGCCGCGCAGCTGCGTGAGCGCGAAGTGCTGCACGCTGAATACCGGGCGCGCGCCGAGGATGTCGAAACTCTGTGTGATGCGGCACTGGGTCAAGTGATTGGCGTTGATCACCCGTTTGGCGCCTTCCATGCCGGCAACCGCGAAACGCTGCCCGTCGAGCAAGCGAGCCTCCAGCAGGCGCTGCTGGACTTTCACCAGAATTTCTACCGCACGGGGCAGATCGAACTGCTGCTGGCCGGCCCGAAAACACACAACGAACTGCTGCAACTGGCGCGGCTGGCAGAGGGTTCGCTTGTCCCAGGACCTGGTATCCAACGCGATGCGCCGTCCATGAAGCATCCGCAAGAGGCCTGGTTGCGTCTACAACTGGACAAGTCTGCGCCGCGAGCTCTGTTGGCATTTACTCTCGACGGGATGCCCGAATACAGCCAGCCGGCGCTGGACTATCTGGCCAGCTGGATCGCATCCGAAGCGCCGGAAAGTCTGCTGTCGCGATTGCGTCAGCAGGGCTTGTGTCAGACGTTAAAACTGCGCGTACCTTATTGGTATGCGGGGCAGGGCGTGGTGGTGATCGAGGCGGTGCTGACCGAACAGGGCCTGGCGCAGCGGGTGCAGCTCGTCGATGCACTGCGAGACTGGTTACGCTTCTTTTCCGCAGATGACCGTTGGCAGGTTTGTCGCGAGCAATACCTATGCGTACTTCGACGCAGCCTGCAGGTCGCTGAACCCCTAGGGCGGCTGCGGCATTGGATCGAGCCGCTAGCCTGGAGTAACAGCAGCGATGAGGCTGCAGTACGTCAGGCATTGGCGCGCGTACTTGCGCAGATGCTGGCTACTCCGCCGGTTGTGCTGACGGCCGATATGAGCGATTGCAAGCCCATCGAAACCGCCGGATTTCCTCTGCGCCTGAGATTCGAAGCGCCAGAGCAAGCAGAGCCCATCGCCTGGCACTGGCAACCGCCACAGGCCAATCCCTGGCTGCAAGCCGGTCCGCGTGGGCAAGCCTACGCACTCGAGCCGTCGCTACGCTGGCGCGGCCCGGAGGACGTAGCCGGGCGTGCAGTGTTGTATTTGCATTGGCGACTCACGCCCGGAACGGCTACGGCAGGCTATGCGCAGGCACTGCAGCATGCCCTGCAAACGCAGGTCTGGACGGCACGGCAAGCGGGGGTCGAGTTGCGTTTCGAGGATCAGGGGCACGCCTGGTTGCTGAGTTTGTACGGCATTGCCGAAGCCATCCCGTTGATTCTGCAAGACCTGGGCTCATTGCTGGCCAGGCCGCCGCAAGCCGCTCTCGCCCTAGGGCCGCAACTGGCCGAGCGCGCATTCAGGCTTGGTGGTGATGAAATGATCCTTCGCCAATTGCTGGCGTTGCTGCCGCGTGTGCAAAAAGAGTCAGCGCCCGAAGCTGAGCAGGCTCCGCTCGATCAGACAGGGCTGGATCAGCATTGGCGGAAATCCGAACGGCAGGGGCTGGCCCTGGGTTTCCCGGCCGATCTCAGCGGTCCATTGCAGGCGGCGATTACAGCGCTGCCGGGGCGAGCCGCCTCGAAGCAGCCTGAGCCGGCGGCCAGCGGGGATGACCATCTCTGGCATCAGCTCGGTTCGCAAGAGAACCGGGGCGAAACAGCCTTGCTGCTGTTCTGTTCGCTGCCGAGAAAGGGCGACTACAGCGATGAAGCCAGTTGGCGAGTGCTGGGGCGCCTGCTTGAGCGTGCCTTCTTCCGCCGGTTGCGCAGCGAACTACAGCTTGGCTATGCCGTTTTCAGCCGTTTCACTTTCGTTGCGGGGCAGGGTGGGATGCTGTTCGCCGTGCAGTCGCCGACTGCTTCGGCAGCGGAGATCCTTGGGCATATTGAAAGCTTCCTCGACGACTTTGCTGTGCAACTTAAAAGTCAGACTGTGCAGATCGAAGAGGCCGCCCGTGACCTGTCCACGCTTCATGTGGCCGGCGCGGCTGATCTGCGTACCCATGCCGAGCAGAGCCTGCAGGCCTGGCTGGCGGGCTATGACGACGACCACCAGACACAGGTGGCGCAGGCCATGGCCAACCTGAGCGCCGCGCAGGTGCTGGCGGCGCTGGAGGCTTTGCAGCACGGCCCGAGTGGCTGGCGAGTCCTGGCCAATGCTGCCGCCCCGGATAACTGGCAAACACCTGCCAAAGCGCAAAGGCTTACTACCTAAGCGCTGCTTCCACTGGCGCGCCCTCTACCTGCTTGTAGCTAGGGTCCCTGTCTGCCGCCAAAGTACTAGCCATACGCCGCCATGGCAGCGTATGGCTTACCCGTGGTGCTTTCGATAATCCGCTTCGACACGACTGCCCGTCGTCACATCAGCGGAGAGCGCCATGTACAACAAGAAAAAAACCTACACCAAGATTCTGCCCCTGGCTCTGGCCAGTGCGGTAGCCATGGGGCTGAGTCAGTCCGCTATGGCAGAGATCGTGCTGTACGATCAGGACGACACCACTTTTTCCACGGATGGTTACTTCAACACCTTTTATGTTCATAGCAAGGTGGACAGTAACGTCGATGGCGGGCGGTATGACCGCAATCAGTCGCGGGTCAAGATGGGCTTTCTGCCCAACTACATTGGCTTCAACTTCAAAAAGCAGCTTGGCGACCTCAAGCTGGGTGGCCGCTCTTCGTTCTGGGTGACCATTAACGACAGCGAAACCAACGGCACCGAAAGCGGCATCGACGTTCGACAGTTCTACGCCACCGTTGCCAACGACGAATGGGGTGAGGTGCTCTTCGGTAAGGATTTCGGCCTGTTCGCCCGCTCCAACATCCTGCTAGACGAGATGCTCACCGGCTATGGCCAGGTCAGCGACACCCTTGGTCTGGTGGATGGTGGCGGTGTTTCTTTCGGCAATATCGGTACCGGCTATCCTTATCCGTTCCCGTCCGCACAGGTCACCTACCGTTCGCCAGTAATGAGCGGCCTGCGTGTCGCCGTTGGCATCATGGACCCGGTGGACACCAGCAGCGATACCAGTGCGGCGCTGAACAAGGCTTATCAAGACACGCCGCGCTTCGAGACTGAGATCACCTATCAGTTCGAAGCAGCCGGCGCACAGTTCCACACTTGGCTCGGCGGCATGCAGCAAAGCTCGGACAACACCGACAGCACCGTCGACAGCGTGGATTCCAAAGGCGTGAGCTACGGCGTGCAGGCGAAGATGGGTAGCTTTTCGGTGACCGCGTCCGGTTTCCAGGCCGAAGGCATCAACCCCTTCTACACCAACAATGCCGGCGAAGCGCAGCTGCGTGAAACCGACAGCGATGGCTATCTGCTGCAGGGTTCCTACCGCTTCGGCAAGAATCGTGTAGCGCTGTCTTATGGCAAAACTGAGGATGAAGGCAACGGCCTAGGCGGCAACGCTGCGGACTTCGAAACCCGCGGTATCGGGCTGTTTCATAGCGTCAACGATAATCTGACCCTGGTTGCTGAACTCAATGAAGTGGAAGTTCGTGGGCGCAAGGGTTACACCTTGCAGGAAGACACCCGCACCTTCGCTGTTGGTGCTGCGCTGAGCTTCTAACCCGCAGCAAGCAGGGCGCGGGTGGAATCCGAACCGTAGGTCGCTCCATCCGTTGCATCGCAGTGGCCCGTGCGCTGAGCGCACACCATGCACTGCTGCCGCATCAAAGGCCGGCATTCCTCAGGAATGTCGGCCTTTTCGTTTACCGATATGCGTGATTTTGTCGCGTTACGACCTTGGCAGGCCGCCATCGGTACTCAAGTAGCATTTGCCTGCCCCGTGCCCTGTCCAAGAATGAGATCAATACGATTTGGGTGGTACGGGAGCGCGGTGCGTGATCGAAGAAAGAGCAGATGTGATACGCACGGCGATGTCGGAATCAAGGGATGCTGAAACTGTGGCCCAGGATCTGGCCCGCCAGCTGATTCACCCTCATCTCGGTTTTGTGCTGTTTTTCTGTTCAGCCGAGTACGATCTGCCGGCCCTGGGCGAGGCTCTGCAACAGTACTTTGGCGGCGTGCGCCTGGTGGGTTGTACCTCGGCGGGGGAGATCACCGCCCAGGGTTATAGCCGCAGTTGCGTGACGGCTGTCGGCTTCGATCACCGCAGTTTCTCCATTTCCAGCGAACTGATCGTCGAAATGGATCGCTTCAGCCTGATCGATGCCCAGCAATTGGTAGAGCGGCTAGGCACCGACTGCCGGAGTAACTCGCTCGCCCCCATCAAGGATCATAGTTTCGCCCTGACCTTACTCGATGGCCTGTCCAGTCGTGAGGAAGTCGTTCTCTCGGCACTCAGCGCCGCGTTCGGCAGCATTCCGCATTTTGGCGGCTCGGCCGGAGACGACAATCACCTGACCGATACCTACGTCTATTACGACGGCAAGTTCCGCAGCGGTGCGGCCATCGTGGTGCTGATCAATACCTGGCTGGATTTCGAGGTGTTTACCACCCATCACATGCTGCCGCGTAACGAAAAACTGGTGGTAACCCAGGCCGATAGCAATGCTCGGCGCGTCTATGAGCTCAACGCCGAACCCGCTGCCGAAGAATATGCCCGTCTGATCGGCGTCAGCGTCAACGACCTCAATCATGCGCTGTTCGCCGCTCACCCGCTGGCAGTGCGCATCAACGAGCACTACTACGTGCGCTCCATCCAGAAGGTCAACGAAGACCTGAGCCTGACATTCTATTGCGCCGTGGAGAACGGCATCGTGCTGACCGCTATGCGCCCCGGTCCGCTGATGCCCAACCTGGAACAGCTATTCGAGCGCCTCGAACAGCGCCTAGGTGAAACCCTACTGACCATAGGTTGCGACTGCTTTCTGCGACGGATGGAAATCGAGGGCAACGGCACCACGGAGCAGACTTCCGCCTTTCTCCGACGCCAGAAAGTGATCGGCTTCAACACCTACGGAGAACAGTTCAATGGCACGCATATCAACCAGACCTTCACCGGGGTCGCCATTGGCCGACCCGGAGGCCGGGGCGGTCGCTGAGCTGCCGACGCGACTGGCCGAGCTCGAGCGCGAGAACGCCAAGCTGCGCCGCATCAATGCCGCGCTGATAGAGCGTATCGAGTCCAGCGGTTCGGGGCGCGATGCTTCCTACGCGGCGTTCCAGCATTCGGTGGAACTGGCCGAGCAGGTGCGCGAACGTACCGATGCGCTTAATCAGGCAATGGCCGAGCTGAAGGCCAGCAACCGCCTGCTCAGCGACGCCCGGATGCGGGCGGAAACAGCACACCAGCATCTGGTCGACGCTATCGAGAGCATTTCCGACGCCTTTGTGCTGTTCGACAAGGATCAGCGCATCGTCCTTTTCAACCGCCGTTTCAAGTCGCTATGGAACCGTACCGGCGCCCGCATCAACGGCGGCACGCGGTTATCAGATATGCGCCGCCTTGCCGAGAGCAGCGGGCTGATCGCCGAGGAGCATCGCGGCAAGGGCAACGAGCCGACGGTCTATCGCCTGCACAACGGTCGCTGGGTGCAGGTCAGTGAGCGCCCGACCCGCGAAGGCGGGCTGGTGGTGCTCTATACCGATATTACCGAGGTCAAGATCAGCGAAACCATGCGTCGCGAACAGGCGCTGGCGCAGAAGTCGCGCCTGCTGCAGCGTGCCGTGGACAACCTGTCCCAAGGTGTGGCGATGATCAGCGCCGATGGCAGCCTGGAATTATGGAACCGGCGCTTTCTGGAGCTATGCGGGCTGGCACCGATCGAGGCGCACCGGCCCTTTGCCGAGGTCATGGCCGACAGCGAACTCAAACTACTGACACCCGATACGTGCGGCGCTAACGGCCAGCCGTTGAGGGAGCTGGAACAGCACTTGTTCGATGGTCGCACCCTGGAAATCCGCACCCATCCGCTGCCCACCGGCGGCTTCGTCAATACCTTCACCGACATCACCGAGCGCTACCGGCATGCCGAGGCGCTGCGTGAAAGCGAACGCTGGATACGCTTGATCACCGACCATGTGCCGGCGCTGATCGCCTACGTTTCGGCCGACCTGACCTACGCCTTCACCAACAAGGTCTACGAGGAATGGTATCGCTGGCCCAGAGACGGCATGCTCGGTCAGTACCTGCACGAGATTCACAGCGGCGAGCACTGGCAGCAGCTTGAGCCCTATATCGAGCGGGCGCTGTCCGGCGAAAGCATCAGTTTCGAGATGGCCGAACCCAATCATGTCGGGCAGCAGCGCTACATGTTGCGCTCCTACGTACCTAATCGCCTGACCAGTGGCGAAGTGGCCGGTATCTTCGTGCTGATCCAGGACATCACCGATCGCCGACGCACCGCCGAAGCGTTGCACCAGGCCTATCAGAACCTTGAACAGCGAGTGCGCGAGCGTACGGCCGAACTGACCAGCCTGAATGAACAGCTGCTATGCGAGATCGACGAGCGCGCCCACGCCGAGTCGCGCTTGCGCGAAGCCAAGCGCGAAGCGGAGCTGGCCAACCTGTCCAAGACCAAGTTTCTCGCTGCGGTCAGCCACGACCTGCTGCAGCCGCTCAATGCCGCGCGGCTGTTCACCAGCGCGTTGCAGGAGCAGCCGGAAGCCTCCAGCAACGGGCTGGTGCGCAACATCAGCAACTCCCTGGAGGATGTAGAGAATCTGCTCGGCACCCTGGTGGACATCTCCAAGCTGGATGCCGGCGTTATCAAGCCTGACATCGCCTCGTTCGCTGTCAGCGAGCTATTGGAGAACCTGGCGGTGGAGTTCCGCCAGATTGCCGGCACTGAGCAGCTGCAGCTGGACTACGTGCCCAGCACGGCGCTGGTGCGCAGCGATATTCAGCTGCTTGCACGAATCCTGCGCAACCTGCTGACCAATGCCATCCGCTACACACCTACAGGGCGTGTGTTACTGGGTTGCCGGCGCCGCCGCCAGAGCCTGTCGATCGAGGTTTGGGACACGGGCGTGGGCATCGCCGAGGATAAGCTTGAAGAGATTTTCCAGGAGTTCAAGCGCGGGGATGCGATGCAGGCTCACCAGGATCGCGGCTTGGGGCTGGGCCTCGCCATTGTCGAAAAGATAGCGCGCATGCTCGGCCATCGGATTGTCGTGCGTTCCTGGCCGGGGCAGGGGTCGATGTTCGCTATTGAGGTGCCGCTGGCTAGACGTGCCACCAGGGTCCGTACGGAGCCGAGCAGCACGGAGCTGGTGCTGGAACGGCTCAAAGGCGCGCGGGTCTGGGTGCTGGATAACGATGCGGCGATCTGCGCTGGCATGCGAACCCTGCTTGAAGGCTGGGGTTGTGTGGTGACTACTGCGCTGTCAGAGGAGGATCTGGAGCGGCAGGTGGATAATTTCCACGCTGATGCCGACCTGATCATTGCCGACTATCACCTGGACAACGACTGCAACGGTCTGGATGTGGTTACCACGGTCAATGAACGTCGTGCCAATGCACTGCCGGTGTTGCTGATCACCGCCAATTACAGCAACGACCTCAAGCTGCAGGTGCGGGAGCTGGGGCATATGTTGATGCATAAGCCGATTCGGCCGATGAGGCTCAAGACTGCCATGTGTCATATGTTGGAGCATGGGCAGGCTGGTGGCTGAGCATTTCTGAGTATGCTTACTAGCGGTCTGGCAATACAGGCTGCTGATTGGATGTTTCGTGCTGAATGGCGATTAGCGAGTCGCTTGATAGTTTGGTTTCGCCCTGCTGGGCGAGTCACTTTTGCCAGTCGCGGCAAAAGTAACCAAAAACGCTTGCCCCTGCATCCGGCCCTGCGCTGCGCGCAGGGTTCGTTCGCGCAATCGCCGCTCCAGGGGTCGGCTTACAAGGGCCATCCATGGCCCTTTAAGCCTCTCGCCGCATCCATGCGGCTCGCCCTCTTACGCAACGATTGCGCTCACCCTTCTGAAAGGGGCGGTTGGTGTCGCCTAGCAGGCTGTGCAAAGGAAAAAGCAAAGCGCTCGAGTTTCAGGCTACTCGGACTCGGTTCCCCGTCGAAGGCCAAGTGGAGGTGTTGCGCAGGCGGGCGCGAGGCATGGACGCCGAGCGGACAGGGATATCCCTTCGTGACGGCCCCCGGAGCGAGGGAAACGTAGCGCAGCTGAGTAACAGCCGAAGGCTGGCCCGAAGGGTGAGCGCAGCGAATCAGTCTGGCTGCAGGCCAGACCCGGATGCTGGGGTGGCCTTCTTTTTGGTTACTTTTTCTTGGCCAGGCAAGAAAAAGTGACTCGGTCAGCGGGCCGAAACCAGGAGTGTCAGAACGCTCAATAGACGTTTAATCCCAAAATCGCGAAAGCAACTCTTGCCGGTCCGTCACCCAGTCTTCCACTTTCGGGTAAAGCGTAAAACAGAACCGTAGTCGCTGGATGACCACGGCGAAGGACCGCAAGGAGGATTTCAGCGACGCAAATAAGCCGCGAAATCAATATCCCCAGCCGAAAGAATCGCCTGCACGCGGTTGTGCACATTGAGCTTGCGCAGAATGGCCGAGACGTGGGCTTTTACCGTGGTTTCGGCAATGTCGAGGTTGTAAGCAATCTGCTTGTTGGATTCGCCCTTGGTCATGCGCTCCAGCACCAGCAGCTGCTTGCGGGTGAGAGCCTGCAGCAGTTCGGGCGGGATGCTCGACTCGTTATGATTGCTATGGCGAGAGGTCGCCTTCTGGCTGCGGATAATGTCCGAAGGCAGATAGACGTTACCGTTGAGGATCTGCTGAATAGCCTCGGTCATCTGTGCACGTGGCGAAGACTTGGTAATGAAGCCACAGGCACCATAGGTGATGGCCTGCAGCACGATCTGCTTATCCTGCTCGGCGGAAACGATCACCACGGGGATGGTCGGTGCCTCGTTGCGCAGGTTGATCAGGCCGTTGAGGCCGTGCATGCCGGGCATGTTCAGATCCAGCAGCACCAGGTCCAGATCGTCGTGCTCCAGGGTCAGCGCCAGGGCACTGTCGAGGTCGGCCGTTTCCAGTATCTCGCTTCCCGGAAAGCCGTCCTTGATGACGTTATGGATGGCTTCGCGAAAGAGCGGATGATCATCTGCGATCAATATTTTGTACAAGACCGGTCACCTCATTGTTTTGATTATGGCGGGCAGATCGTTGCGCGGCTAATGCCCCAGTACTTCGGTCGGTCTTATTACAGTTCACCGAGCGTCTTTATGAAATCCTACGATCGACAGCTGAACCAGTACCAAAGTAGTAGTGATATGTGACGAAGATGCTAACCGATTGATATTTAAAATAAAAATTACGGCTTTTCTTCGGCTGTCTCAGGCGTTTCGGCGCAGTGCGGCATGCTGTGGATTGAAACTGAGCACCGCCAGGAGGCTGAACAGCAGTGTCAGCCCCAGGCAAATGGCGAGCGCCACGATATTCAACCGCTCGTAGAGCGCATAGCGCACCAGCTCGACGGCGTGGGTAAAGGGGTTCAGCGCACAGAGCCAGTACAGCCAGTCGCTGGCTTCGCGCATCTTCCAGAGCGGGTAAAGCGCCGAAGACAGGAAGAACATGGGGAAGATGACGAAATTCATCACCCCAGCAAAATTCTCCAGCTGGCGAATGCCGTTCGATAGCAATAAACCAAGAGCGCTCAGCAGCAGCGCCACTAGCAACAGAGCGGGCAGCGCCCCGAGCAGGCCCAGTGCAGGAGGTTGTACACCGTACAGCCAGGTAATTCCGAGAAAGGCATACACCTGCAGCAGCGAAATCAGTGCGGTAGCCAAGAGCTTGCTGGCCAATAAAAAGCTGCGTGGCATAGGGCTGGTCAACAGCACGCGCATGCTACCCATCTCCCGGTCATAGACCATCGACAGCGAACCCTGCATGCCGTTGAACAGCAGGATCATGCAGGCCAGTCCCGGCACGATGTAGGTTTCATAGGTGATGTAGGTTTCGTACGGCTCGATGATGGCGATGCCAAGGGCTGCACGAAAACCGGCGGCGAACACCACCAGCCATAGCAGCGGCCGAACCAAGGCGCTGAGAAAACGCGAGCGCTGCTGAACGAAACGTAGCCATTCGCGGAATACGATAGCGTGCAGGCATTCCCAGTAGGCATTCATTGCAATACTCCAGGCGAGGTGCGGCCCGTTCAGGCCGCCCTGGCGGCGGTCAGGCGGGTGAAGGCGCGTTCGAGGTCGCCGTCGGCGGCCGAAATGCTGTCAGCACGTCCCTGAGCCACCAGAACGCCGCGGTTGAGGATCAGCAGATCATCGTCAGCCTGCACTTCGTCGAGCAGGTGTGTCGTCCATAACACGCTCATGCCCGTGCTACGACACAGCGAGCGTACGTGAAGATTGAGGGCCTGACGGCTGGCAGGGTCTAGGCCGGCACTGGCTTCGTCGAGAACCAGCAGACCTGGTTTGTGCAGCAGGGCGCGGGCGATTTCGACCCGTCGGCGATGGCCGCCATTGAGCTCGCGCACCCGGCTTTTGCGTCGCTCAATAAGTTGCTGTCGCTGCAGTTCCTGCTCGATGCGCTCGTTTGCCAGGAAGCGCGGCATGCCGTGCAAGGCCGCGTGATAGCGCAGGTTCTGCTCGACGCTCAGGTCCAAATCGAGGGTGCTTTGCTGGAAGACCACACCCAGGCGCCGCAGGGCTTCGCGCGGCTCCGAGCGCAGGCTGAAACCTGCCACGCGGATTTCGCCCTGCTGCAAGTCGTAGAGCCGAGTGAGCAGGGCGATCAGCGTGGACTTGCCTGCGCCGTTGGGGCCGAGCAGAGCGGTGAAGCGCCCTGCGGCGGCTGTGAAGCCAACATCACGTAGGGCCTGTCGATCACCATAGGCGAAGCCGAGGTTCTCGACCTCCAGCACATTCATGGAGTCACCACCACGCCCCAGGGATAACGACCGACCTTGATCGATTTGATGACCTCGAGGGTTTTCATGTCTATCACCGAGACGTCGCCGCTGACGCCGTTGGTGGTCAATAGTTGGCTTTCGTCTGTGTTGAAGGACATGTGCCAGACACGTCGACCCACCAGCAGATAGTCGAGCACTTCATAGGTTTGCGCATCGACCACGGCGATATGGTTGGCCGGGCCGAGGGCAACGAAGGCGTACTTGCCATCGGAGCTGAGCTTGATGCCCACCGGCTGAACGCGGTCCGGGTGTACGCCTTTGATGGCGAAGTTCAGCGTCTTGATGATCTGCCGTTGCTCCACATCCACAACGCTGACCGTGCCGCCGATTTCCGATGAGGCCCAGAGAATCTTGCTGTCCTTGGTGAACTCCACATGGCGAGGGCGCTGATCGACCAGGGTGTTGTCCACCAGTTCGTTGGTGGCGGTATCGATCCAGTGCAGCATGTTGGTGGTTTCGCTGGTGTTCACCGCCCATTTGCCGTCGGGGCTGACGGCCATGCCTTCGGGCTCGACGCCGACTTCGATCTGCGCCAGAACTGCGCCGTCTTCCACATCCACAACGGTTACCAGGGCATCGTCCTCGTTGGAGATATACAGCCACCGGTTATTCGGGTGTAGGGCGAATTGCTCGGGGTCAGCACCAGAAGGCAGCTGCTTGATGATCTGTCGGCTGGCCAGGTCCATTACCTGCACGGTGTCCGAGTCGCTGGCGCAGATGTAGAGCAGCTTCTTGTCATGGGACAAGGTGAGGCCGCGTGGGCGCATGCCGACTTCTAGCGTCTCGACCGTTTCCAGTGTCTTCAGGTCGATCACGCTGATGGTGTTGTCTTTCTCGTTGGAGACGTAGGCGGTATCGGCCAGGGCTGTGGCGTTGGCGCAGGCGAGGGCGCAGCTGATCGCGGCAGCAAGGATTGTTCGGGTCATTGTCGGACTCTCTTTTGTCGTTATCGTCTATTGGCAGCCGTTCAGCAGTGACGGCTCAGGGCTTGGGGGCTGACTCGGTCTGGCTCGTCGCGTCCATCTGTTGCAGGTATTCGGTAGCTTCACTCTGGCCATCGGCGGCAGCACGATTCAGCCATTTGCGGGCTTGCTGCGGATCGGCTTGCACGCCACGGCCTTCGGCCAGGGCAACGCCCCAGTGGTAGCGAGCGAGACCAACGTAGCTGATGTCATCCGCCTGTTCGGCGCCTTGCTTGAGTAGCGCGGCAGCCTTTGCCAGATCAGGCTCGACGCCGCTGCCGTTCTCGTACATCTGGGCCAGCCAGATCAGCGAATACACGTCGTTCCAGCGCGCCACGCAGTCTTCGAAGATGGCTTTGGCTGCTGAGAAATTGCCGGTCTTGGCGGTGACGTAGCCGTACATGCATTTGATGCGCTTGGGGCTGTCTACATAAGCCTCGTAACCCATTTCATCAGTAGCATTGGTATGCGTGCTGCTCAGCATGGCCAGGCTCAGCAGGGCAGCGCGTGTCTTACGCTTCATGTTTCAACCTCGTTCAGCCGGCAGCTGCTTTCCGGTGCATCGAAGCCCAGGGTGTCGAGTTCGCTTGAAGGATGCAGAAAGCCATCCTGCGGCGAGTTGGAAACCAGCCCGCGCGGATGCACCAGCGGGATCGGCTGGCGCAGCTGTCCATTCCAGGGACGGAAGGTCAGCTTGCGGCCTTTGAACCCATCGAGAGGCAACTCCTCGCTAAGGGACAGGGTGCGGATCGCCTTGGGGTCGGTTTCGCCGAGTTTGGTTACCGCTGCGGCCAGGCTGCGTACCCCCATCCAGGCGGCGAAGTCGCGGTCGTTCATCCAACGATTGGCATGTACCTCGAAGCGTTTTTGCAGTTGCGCGGCACCATAGGTTTCAACCGTTTTGTGCCAGCCGGTGGGTGTCAGGCCCTGGGTGCCGACCACAGGGCGCGGCAGCCAGGTGTGGTAGGGCACGTATTCGCCGAAGTCGCCGCGCTCGTCGGCTACCACTACCACGTCATACTCGCGGGCTTGAGTAAACAGCGGCATTTCTGCCTGGGCGCTGCGGCGCTGGTCGTTGTCGAAGCTCCAGGCCTTTTCTTCGACGATCTTGTGCCCGAAGCGCTTGGCGGCGCGCCGCAAGGCCCCGGCGTAGGCCTGATCCTCGGCAGTTGGGCCGGTGATCAGCAGCCAGCGGTTCCAGCGGCGCACGGACAGGAACTGGCCCAGAGCATCGGCGAGCATGCTGCGGCTGGGCAGGGTATGCAGCACGTTAGGCAGGCAACGCTCGGTTCGCAGCTCGTCAGCGGCGCTGCCGGCGTTGATCAGCAGGCTGTCAGGTAGTGTCTGGGCAAGCTCTTGCAACGAATCGGCCGGTGCATTGACCACGAACAGGCGCAGGCCATCGGCGTGCAGCTTGCGTGCTGCTTCGAGCAGTTGCTCGGGGCTGTCGCTGTTGTGGAGTTGTAGCTGGTAGCTGTGCTTTAGAAAACGCCCGGTGGTGTTGCTGTCGGCAATGGCCAGCTCAGCCCCGCGTTGTCCTGCATCAGCCGGCTCGGGGATCACGTTGGAGAGCAAGGGGCCGGGGTCGGGGCGATAACCCAGATAGCCGATCTGCACGGACAGTTCCTTGGCCGGCGCGGCGTGGGCCAGCGGGGCACAGCAGGCGATGGCAATCAGGCAGCTGGCATGTTGAAGGAAATGGCGCATGGGGAGCTCCTGTGGCGTTGCAGCCAGCATAGGAACCCTGTCGAGGCGGGGGAATATGCAGAAAGTACCAGTCTCTGTGTACCAAGGTAGTAAAGGGAGGGCCGGCCCGTGCCCATAGGATAGGCACGTCAATAACAACAAAGAGATCAGCCTCATGCGCGTTGCCAAGCCCTTTCTGCTCAACATTCTCTTCATCGGCAGCCTGATCGGCTTCGACCAGAGTCATGCGGCGGGTGATCTGACGTTGCGTACGAAGTCGCTGCCGGATCTCGCCTTCGGTTCCGAAGAAAGTGACTACGCGGTCTCCCAGAAGCAGTACGAGCTGGAGACGGGTGTTGCCTATCAACTCAAGATCAGCTCCGACGGCCAGAAGGAGTGTGCTTTCCAGGCACCCGAATTCGCCCAGTCGATCTTCTTGCGCAAGGTCGAGGCTGGCGGCATCGAGATCAAGGCGGTGACGCTGCTGGAGCTGGAATTTGAGGACGCCGGTGAAGCTGAAGTCTTCTTCCTGCCCGTCAAGCCCGGCAACTTCCCGTTCTATTGCAAGGGCCTGCAGAACAAGGGCATGGAAGGCGAATTTATCGTCAAGTAATTTCCTTCAGTCTGGACAAGCCTTATGTCTGCACTCGGGCGCATCTATTGGCTGGTTTCGCTGTTTTTCGGCCTGATCGCAACGGTCTGCCTGTTGGTGCTGCTGCGCCAGGCCAGCCATGACGTGGGCCGCGAGCTGAGTGCCGCGCAAGCGATGGTCACTTACCTTAGCGAAGTGGCCGAGCGCGACTCTGCTGCGCTACAGGCGGAGCTCACCGACAATCTACGGCATATTCGCGTGCGCCGGCTGGAACCTGGGCAGCTGCCGGAGCCGCTGAATGGGCGTTCCTGGCTCGATCACCAGATATATCCGGCCGAAATCACCGAGCCGGTAATCCTGCCGCTGCCGGATGGCAAGCGCCTGCAGCTGAGCGTCGATCCGGCTGACGAAATCGAAGAGGTCTGGGATTCGCTGCTGCGGCTGCTGGCGCTGTTCGGCATTGCGCTGCTGCTAAGTTTGCTGGCGATCCGCTGGGCGCTGCGACCGGCGCTGGCGCTGCTGGATGAGCTACTCGCCGCTCTGGAACAGGTTTCCCTAGGTCGGCTCGAAACCCGTCTGGGTAGCCACACGCTGGCCGAAGCGCGTCAGCTGGCCGGGCATTTCAATCGCATGGTGACTTCTCTACAGAGCGCCCGCCGTGAAAACGATGAGCTGACGCATTCGCTGCTTGCCTTGCAGGAGCGTGAGCGAACCCAGTTGGCCCAGGCGCTGCACGACGATCTGGGGCAGTACCTGGCCGGCATCCGCGCTCAGGCCTGCCTGCTGCAGGCCGTCAAAGATCAGCCAAAGCTGGTCGCCAGCACTGCGCGGCGGCTGGATGACAACTGCGAACAATTACAGGACGGATTCCGTCGGCTGACCCGCGAGCTATACCCGGTAATGCTCGAGCACCTTGAACTGCCGGAAGCGATCCGCCTGTTGGGGGAGCAGTGGCAGGAGGCGCATGGCATAGAACTGCGCCTGCATATCGATGCTCGTCTGCCGACTCTGCCACTGGCTATCAAGGAGCACCTGTACCGGCTGCTGCAGGAAGCACTGACCAATGTCGCCCGGCACGCCCATGCCAGCCGCGTTCACATCCGCTTACGTCTGCGTGGTGAGCGCTTGCGCTTGCTGGTTCGTGACAACGGCTGTGGGGCAGGTGAGGGGCGCCCGCTGGGTATCGGTCTGCGCTCGATGCGCGAAAGAGCACGTTGTCTGGGTGGTCATCTGATCCTCGCCAGCCGCTCCGGTGACGGCTGGGCAGTCCTGCTGGATATTCCCCTGACGGAGGCCATGGCCTATGAAGATACTGTTGGTTGACGATCATGCTGTGGTCCGCCAGGGCTATGCGGCACTTCTACGTGCGTTGCTGCCGGAAGCCCAGGTGGTCGAAGCCTGTGATGGTGAGGAGGCCCTGGCGAAGGTTCAGGAGGAGATTCCCAGTTTGGTGATTATGGATGTCGGGCTGCCCGGCATCAGCGGGCTGGAAACCACTCGCCGGTTGATCCAGCGGCTGCCCCAGCTGCGGGTGCTGTTCTTCAGCATGCACGATGAATTGCCCCTGGTGCGCCAGGCGCTGGATGCCGGCGCGGCCGGTTACATAACCAAGAGTTCTCCACCGCAGGTGCTGGTGGACGCGGTACGCCGCACGCTGGCCGGCTACGCCTATATCGAACAGCCGCTGGCGACCCAGCTGGCACGCAACCCTACCTCTACTGACACACATGATCCTCGCCTGCAAGGCATGACCCAGCGTGAGTTCGAGATCTTCGTGATGCTGGCCAAAGGCACCCCGGCGCGGGTGATCGCCGAGCGCCTGTGTATCAGTGGCAAGACGGTGTCCAATTACCTGACCCTGCTCAAAAGCAAGCTGCAGGTCAGCTCTCAGGCCGAGCTGGTGCACCTGGCAATCGATACGGGGGTGCTGCGGGTGGGAGAGCGGGCTGCGGGGTAAGGATTTAAAGCTTGCGGATAAGTCCGCTCCCACGGGGACAGTGCTGTTGCTCAGCTTTTTGTGGGTGGACTTGCCCGCGAGCTTTTGCCTTTCTGCTCGGCATGATTTCCTGCAATTGCGCTATTTCTCCCAATCCAGCGGGCAATCGGTGCATTGCTCCATATTGGTGCCTTGAAAGGTCGCGTAGTGGCGGCGGGCGCCGGTGAGGGTGGCTTTGGCCAGGTTGGCGTCGTTCAGCTTGGCTTCCTGCAGGTTCGCATCGGTAAGGTCGGCGCCCATGAGGTCGGCCTTGCTCAGCCAGGTCATTTCCAGATTCGCTCCCGTCAGTTTCGCTCCGTGCAGTTTGGCGCCGCTCATGCGGGCAAACTCCAGGTTGGCAGCTGTCAAATCGGCCCCTTGGAACTGAGCGGCCTGGCCGAACAGCCCCCAGCCCTGGATTGCGATCATTCTGGCATTGGTGAAATTCGTAAGACGCAGGTTGGCCTGTTGCAGGCTGGCGCGATTGAGCGTGGCGCCAGTGAAGTTCGCCTTCTCCAGATTAGCCAGGTCGAGCTTGGCATGCCGCAGGTTCGCACCGGCAAGGTTGGCCCCGGCAAGGTTGATTTTGCTCAGGTCCATGTTGCTGAGGTCGGCGCCGCGTAAGTTGGCATTGGGGCATTGGCTTTCCGGTTGCAGCACGCAGCCGTTGACGCTTCGCGGCTGGCCGTCGTCGGCATGGGCGGTGAGGCTGGTAACTAGCAGGAGAGGAAACAGTAGGCTGGGTGATTTCATGGCAGGTTCCCTGGTGTGTAACGTTTGGGCTTAAGGATTGAGGTGTGTGGGAGTCTCTGGGGTAGTGGCTTCAGCCGCGAAAGTCACGGACAAGCTCTTTCCAAAAAAAGCTGGATTGCTCTCACAGAAACCGGATAGCTCCATCAGCAGGCGTCAGTTGAACGGGACTGCCGGAAACCCGAGAGCGCCAACTCTGGCCAATTTCCGGTCAGCTCCCGCAACTGACGGTGGGGGCGAAGGCTTCGGCCCTACCGCTTCACTCAGCGCTGTGCTGTCTTGTTATCCCACTCCGGTAGTTTGAATACCCAGAACGAACCGCCTTGTGCGACCGGCTTGGTCAGGGTAGCCATGTCGCCACCCCACAGTGGCACCGCGCCGCCGTAGCCGACGGTCACGCCGATGTACTGCTGGCCGTCCTGGTTCCAGGTTATCGGCGGAGAGATGATCCCGCTGCCAGTCTGGAATTTCCAAAGCTCGTCGCCGGTCTTGGCGTTGAAGGCCTTGAAGTAGCCGTCGCTGGTACCGGTGAACACTAGGTTGCCCTTGGTCGCCAGCACGCCAGCCCACAGTGGCAGTGCCTCCTTGTGCTCCCAGGCAACCTTGCCGGTGGTGGGGTCCATGGCGCGCAGGATGCCGACGTGATCGTCGTACATGCGCTTGATGCGGAAGCCCTGGCCCAGGTAGGCGTTGCCTTTCTTGTAGCTGACTTCCTCGCTCCAGTAATCCTCTTTCCAGTGGTTGGCGGGCACGTAGAACAGGCCGGTGTCCTGGCTGTAGGCCATGGGGTTCCAGTTCTTGCCGCCGAGGAACGGCGGCGAAACTTCGACCGACTTGCCGCGTGCTTCACCAGGTTCGGGCTTCGGCGGACGCTGGCCTTCACGCTCGACCGGGCGACCGGTCTCAAGGTCGATATGGCTGGCCCAGGTGATGTTGTCGACGAAGGGGAACGCGTTCTTCAGCTTGCCGTCCTTGCGGTCGACCACATAGAAGAAGCCGTTGCGGTCGGCGTGAGCAGTGGCCTTAACGGTCTTTCCGCTCTTGTCCTTGTAGTCAAATAGCACCAGTTCGTTGTTGCCGGAAAAGTCCCAGGCGTCATTCGGTGTGTGCTGGTAGAACCACTTCACTTCGCCGGTGGTGGGATCGACGCCGACCTGGCCGGAGGTGTAGAGGCTGTCGTAATCCTTGGGCTCGCCACCATCGCTGGTGCGTGCCCAGCCATTCCAGGGGGCCGGGTTGCCGGCGCCGACGATGATGGTGTTGGTCTCCGGGTCGAAGCTCGCACTCTGCCAGGGAGCGCCGCCGCCCTGGCTCCAGGCTTCCTTCTTGCCGGTGGGGTGGTTGGGATCGTCCGGCCAGGAGGGCGCCTTGATGTCGCCGGTAGGCGTGCTTTCCTTGCCGTTCAGGCGGCCCATGTGGCCTTCGACGAAGGGACGCATCCAGACTTCCTCACCGGTGTCGGGGTCGCGGGCGAAGAGTTTACCGACGATGCCGAACTCATCACCGGAGCTGCCATGGATCAGCAGGACCTTGCCGCTCTTGCCATCTTTCACGATGGTCGGTGCACCGGTCATGGTGTAGCCCGCGCCATGGTCACCGAACTTCTTGCGCCAGACGACCTTGCCGGTGTCCTTGTTCAGTGCGACCACGCTGGCATCGAGAGTGCCGATGTAAATCTTGTCGCCATAGATAGCTGCACCACGGTTGACCACGTCGCAGCACGGGCGAATGTCATCTGGCAGGCGATGGGCGTAGCTCCAGAGGCGCTTGCCGGTGCGTGAGTCCAGGGCGAACACACGCGAGTAGGAGCCGGTCACATAGATCACGCCGTCGTGAATGATGGCCTGGGATTCCTGGCCGCGCTGCTTTTCGTCACCGAAGGAGAACGACCAGGCCGGGGTCAACTTGAATACGTTGTTCTCGTTTACCTGGGCCAGTGGGCTCCAGCGTTGGGCGTTGGTGCCGAGCCCGTATTGCAGGACGTTTTCAGTGGAAAAATGGTCGTTGGCGATGTCTTCCCAGGTGACGTTCTTGGCCTGGACGAGGCCGCTCAAAGCGAGGCCGCCAGCCAGTGCCAGGCAGTGTACAGCGAGGGCGAGAGGGCGTTTGCTGCCGGGGTGCGATCTTGTTGTCATGGTTGCGATTCCCTTGGTCGGTACGAACGAGGCCTTGTCGCATGAACGTCGGTGTTCGTTGCGAGCCAATGGCCAGGCACGTCGATTATTGGAGCGCCGCCCTCTACTCGATACGGAAAAGCTCCCGCCAATTCAGGGAAAACTTCCCAAACGATCTGTGTTTTCGCCTTGCTACCGCGGGGCGTGTCTGGCGGCCCAATGCCCTACTACCAAGGAAGGAGATGCTGGCAACCAAAGCAGGATTCTGCCGCCTCTGCCGCATCGCCAAGATGACTGCCATGCGCTCCGAGGTAGGAGTCGCCTTGCTCAGGTTTCAGAACTTAACGGTGGTAGTCATGAACAATAAAAACCTATTGCGTGCTTTATTTGCTGCTGGCCTGCTCGGCGCCGCCGGCTTTGCGATGGCACACGGCGACGTAACGCCACAGAAAGTCGAAACCAAGGGACTCGCTTCGCTAGGCGAAGAATGGCTGGATGAAAACCCCTACCGCGAACCGAGCGAGTTTCATGACAGGGCCGTCCAGATCGGTTCTTCGGCTTACAACCAGAACTGCGCCCGCTGCCATGGCCTGGAAGCTATTTCCGGTGGCATCGCGCCTGATCTGCGTGAGTTGGAGGCCAATATCGACGGCGACGATTGGTACAAGGAGCGTGTGATCAATGGCGCGGTGCGCGACGGCGCGGTGTACATGCCACGCATGGCCGACTACCTCAGCCAGGAAGCCCTCTGGGCAATCCGTACCTATATCGAAAGTGAGGCCGCCAAGCAGTGATCACTATGCGCCGGGTGCTCGTGGGCCTTTGTCTGCTGGCGTTTTGCGCCTCGGTGCAGGCCCAGGTGCCGCATGTGGCGAAGGTGCGTGAGTTCGACGACATCATCGACTCGGGTGTGCTCAAGGTCGCGCTGTACGAGAACTTTCCGCCGTACAGCTTCATGCTTGATGGCGAGGCGCGTGGAGTCGATGTCGAGCTTGCGCAGCAACTGGCGAGTGGACTGGAGCTGAAGGTTGAAGTGCTATGGGTTTCTCCGGATGAAACGTTGGATGGTGACCTGCGCAACTTCATCTGGCGCGGGCACTACCTGCGACCTGGCATCGTGGCCGATGTCATGCTGCGGGTGCCCTACGACCGTGAATTTTCATACAAGCAGAACGAGCTGGGCGAGCTGATCAACGAGCTGGTGGTGATGTTCGGCCCCTATCAGCGTGAGCGCTGGCAATCGGCATTCGATCAGCGTCGCCTGGAGGAAGTGTCCAGCGTCGCGGTGTTCCAGTACCACCCGGTCGGGGTAGAGGTGGAAAGCGTGCCTTCGTTCTATCTGTCCTCGGTGCTCAACGGCAACATCCGGAAGATGCTTCACCACTACCCGAGCACCCAGGCGGCCTTTGCGGCGATGCAGGCCGGCGAAGTGGATGCAACCATGGGCATGCGTGGCGAAATCGACTGGCTGCTGAGCCAAGCCAACGACAGCAACCTGCGCCTGGCCGACAACGCCTACCCCAACATGGGGCGGCAGGTCTGGGATCTGGGCATGGCCGTGCACGAATCCAACCGCCAGCTGGCCTATGCCATCGAAGGTGTGCTGGAAGAAATGCTTGCCGATGGCAGCCTGGAGCGCATCTATGCCAGCTATGGCCTGCGCTACGAGCTGCCGGGGCTGTATCAGACCGAGTGATCTGGGAGATAAATTCGCTTGGCGGAGGTCGTATGGATTCGACCGCCGCTGACCGTTAGTCTGGGGCGATTTTTGACCTCCATCCTCCAGGGACTGACCCAATGAGCATCGCCCCCAACGCAGGACGCCTGCCTGACGAACATTCGCTGACCCACATTCCGCGCCTGGTTTCGCGCTATTACAGCGAACGCCCCGACCCTTCCGACCCGGCGCAACAGGTTTCCTTCGGCACTTCCGGCCATCGCGGCTCCTCGTTGAAGAACAGCTTCAACGAATGGCACATCCTCGCGGTAACCCAGGCGATCTGCGATTACCGCAAGGAGCGCGGCATTGATGGGCCGGTGTTCGTCGGCATGGACACTCATGCGCTTTCCGAGCCGGCGTTCGTCTCGGCCTTGGAAGTGCTGGCCGCCAACGGCATCGAAACTCGCATCGACGCTGGCTGCAGCGAGACAGACGGCGCCCCGGGCTATACACCAACGCCGGCGATTTCCAATGCCATCCTCAAGTACAACCTGGGCCGGCGCGACGGTCTGGCCGACGGCATCGTCATCACGCCCTCGCACAACCCGCCCGCTGATGGTGGTTTCAAATACAACCCGCCCAACGGCGGCCCTGCCGATACCGACGTGACCCGTTGGATTCAGGACCGCGCCAACGCTTTGCTGACCGCCGGGCTGCGCGGAGTTGAGCGCATGGATCATGCCCAGGCGTTGAAGGCGCCGACGACCCAGCGCTTCGACTTCATCGACAGCTATGTCGGCGGACTGGAGCAGGTGATTGACCTGGAAGCGATTCGAGGCTCCGGTTTGAAATTCGCAGTCGATCCCCTGGGCGGTGCGGGCGTGCATTACTGGACGCGCATCGCCGAACGCTATGGACTGCCGCTCGAGGTGCTCTCGACCACGGTCGATCCAACCTTCCGCTTCATGCGTCTGGACTGGGACGGCAAGATCCGCATGGACTGCAGCTCGCCACATGCAATGGCCGGCCTGATCGAGAACAAAGACCGCTTCGACGTGGCCTTTGCCTGCGATACCGACCACGACCGCCACGGCATTGTCACCCGTTCAGCAGGGCTGCTGAATCCCAATCACTACCTGGCTGTGGCCATCGAATACCTGTTTACCCACCGCCCTCAATGGAGTGCGCAGGCCGGCATCGGCAAGACGTTGGTGTCCTCGTCCATGATCGACCGAGTGGCCAGCGGCATAGGCCGGAAAGTCGTTGAAGTGCCGGTGGGCTTCAAGTGGTTCGTTGACGGCCTTATGAATGGCAGCCTGGGCTTCGGCGGTGAAGAGTCGGCGGGAGCATCCTTCCTGGATAAGACGGGTGCTGCCTGGTCAACCGATAAGGACGGCATCATCCTCGGCCTGCTGGCGGCGGAAATGACCGCCGTCACTGGCAAGGACCCGGGCGAGCGCTACCAGGCGCTGACCGAACGCTTCGGCGCGCCGGTCTATCAGCGCATCGACGCTCCGGCGGATCGCGAACAAAAGGCCAGGCTCGCCAAGTTGTCCGCTGCACAGGTCACCGCGAGTGTGCTGGCGGGTCGGCCCATCACCCAGATCCTGACCGAAGCACCGGGTAACGGCGCCGCCATCGGCGGGCTCAAGGTTGTGACAGACAGCGGCTGGTTCGCCGCTCGCCCATCCGGCACAGAAGATGTCTACAAGATCTACGCCGAAAGCTTCGAAGGCGAAGCACATCTCAAGCGTATTCAGGAGGAAGCCAGGGAGCTGGTGGGGCGGGCGTAACAAGTGGTAACCATCCCGGCGCTGCCTTGCCACGGCGCCGGGACTGATGTAAGGCTCACAGGCTGTTCAAACTCTGTACAACATGCTACAAACGACCGCAACCTAAATGATCTAGCCGCTTGAAAACGAAGGGAAAACTATGACCAAGTCGGAGTTGATCGAGCGAATCGTCACCCAGCAGGGGCTGCTTTCATCCAAGGATGTGGAATTGGCAATCAAGACCATGCTTGAGCAGATGGCTCAGGCATTGGCCACGGGTGATCGCATCGAAATTCGCGGATTCGGCAGCTTCTCTCTCCATTACCGAGCTCCCCGCATTGGCCGTAACCCCAAGACCGGCCAGTCTGTCCCGCTCGACGGAAAATACGTCCCTCACTTCAAGCCTGGAAAAGAGCTGCGGGATCGGGTCAACGAGGAAGACGAAGCCTGACCGCCGCTTCCTCGCAGCTTTTTTTGGCAGACCATCCCAGGCTTTGCTGCAGCTTTCATTGCGTTCCCGACCCGCTTGATCTCCCCAAGCCGCGGCGCGCTGTTCTCCGGTCGGCTGGCGCCGGCTTCTCGCTGAACTTTACTCACTCTCCTGGCTCGGAATAACTGAGTTCTGAAACCCCGTCTGGCGGGTTTTCCCTCGGTGTACCTGGCCCGCTGAAGATCATTCCTGAAGCGAAGCGGACGGGTCTGCCGTATCGCAGCGTCCACGCGTCAGGAGCCCGTTCGATGTCCGAAGCACCGTCTCATAGCACGATTGAACCTCGACTAGAGCAGGCTCTGCGCCTGCCGCGCATTGCCATCGATACCGTACAACCGGTGCTGGATGATGGGCGCTTTGCAGCCAAGGCAGTCATCGGCCAACCGGTGGTGGTCAGTTGCCGGATATACGCCGATGGTCACGACCAGCTGACGGCGATGATTGGTTGGCGGCAGAAGGGCGATGAAGGCTGGCGGCAAGCACCGCTGAAGCGTATCGACGCCGGGCGGGATATTTGGCAGGGCCAGTTCACCGCCAGCCAGGTGGCGTCTCACGAGTTTCGCATTGAGGCCTGGTGGGACCTCTACGAGACCTATCGTTACGAGTTGTCCAAAAAGCATGCGGCGGGTGTTGGGGTGTCCCTGGAGCTGACCGAAGGGCGCCAGCTGGTTGAAGGTGCCGCGCAGCGAGCACAGGGTGAAATCAGAGCGATTCTGAATGATCTGTTGCATCGGCTCGACAGTTCCCACCTGGATGACGAGCGCGTGTCGCTGCTGCTGGCGGCCGACACCGCTGCAGCCATGGCCGACGCTGACCCACGCGAGCATTACAGCGCCAGCACCAGCTATCCGATTGAGGTCGAGCGTCCCCTGGCGCAGTTTGCCAGCTGGTATGAGCTGTTTCCCCGTTCGGAAACCGATGACCCGAATCGCCACGGCACCTTGCGTGATGTGCATAAGCGCCTGCCGATGATCCGCGACATGGGCTTCGACGTTCTCTATTTCCCGCCGATCCACCCAATTGGCCGCGCCCATCGCAAGGGGCCGAACAATACTCTGGTGGCCGGACCTAATGATCCCGGTAGCCCTTATGCAATCGGCAGTGAAGAGGGTGGCCACGATGCCATCCATCCGCAACTGGGGACGATGGAAGACTTTCGGGAACTGGTCGCTGCTGCCCGTGAGCATGGGCTGGAGATCGCCCTGGACTTCGCCATTCAGTGCTCCCAGGACCACCCCTGGCTGAAGGAGCACCCGGGCTGGTTCTCCTGGCGCCCTGACGGGACCATCCGCTACGCGGAGAACCCGCCGAAGAAGTATCAGGACATCGTAAACGTCGATTTCTATGCTGAAGATGCGATGCCCGACCTCTGGCTGGCGTTGCGTGACGTGGTCTGGCACTGGGTGGAGCAGGACGTGAAGATCTTTCGCGTCGATAACCCGCACACCAAGCCGCTGCCGTTCTGGGAGTGGCTGATCGCTGATATCCGCGAGCGCGATCCCGACGTGATGTTCCTTTCAGAGGCCTTCACCCGACCGGCGATGATGGCGCGTCTGGGCAAGGTCGGCTTCAACCAGAGTTACACCTACTTCACTTGGCGCAACGGCAAGGCTGAGCTCAGCGAGTATTTCACCGAGCTCAACGAGCATCCGCTGCGCGATTGCTACCGGCCGAACTTCTTCGTCAACACGCCGGATATCAATCCCTTCTTCCTGCAGGAATCCGGCCGTGCCGGTTTTCTCATCCGCGCTGCGCTGGCCACGATGGGCTCAGGGCTGTGGGGCATGTATTCAGGCTTTGAGCTGTGCGAAGCCGCAGGTATCCCCGGCAAGGAAGAGTATCTGGACTCCGAGAAGTATCAGATACGCCCGCGGGACTACCACGCGCCCGGCAACATCATCGCCGAGATTGCCCAGCTCAACCGCATCCGCCGGCAGAACCCAGCGTTGCAGACCCACCTCGGTTTCAAGCCTTACCTGGCCTGGAACGACAACATCCTCTATTTCGGCAAGCGCACAGCGGATCTGTCGAATTTCGTTCTGGTGGCCGTGAGCCTCGATCCACACAACGCTCAGGAAGCGCATTTCGAGCTGCCGCTGTGGGAATTGGGTTTGCCGGATGACGCCCAGACCCAAGGCGAAGACTTGATGAACGGCCATCGCTGGACCTGGTACGGCAAGACGCAGTGGATGCGCATTGAGCCTTGGCAGCTGCCGTTCGGCATCTGGCGATTCAGCGCGGGCGCGCTTGATCCTGACTTAAAGTGAATTCTAGAACAGACGTGTTATCGCTTAGGAATCATAAAGTTAATAGCGAAATATAATCCTTTTTATAGCCCTGATACTGCCTCTATTTGCCGAGCCGACCGGCTGCCGGAGCCTTGAAAGGAACGAAGAATATGGCCAAAGCGTGCAAGTCTGCCGCCTTTATCAAAGATCCGCTCTGGTACAAGGATGCGGTGATCTATCAGGTACACCTGAAATCCTTCTTCGATTCCAACAATGATGGTGTCGGTGATTTTACCGGTCTGATCGACAAGCTCGATTACATCGCCGACTTGGGCGTGAACACCATCTGGTTGCTGCCGTTTTATCCATCGCCGCGGCGCGACGATGGCTACGACATTGCCGAGTACCGCGGCGTACATTCTGATTACGGCAACCTGGCCGATGCGAAACGCTTCATTGCCGAAGCGCACAGGCGGGGGCTGCGGGTCATTACTGAGCTGGTCATCAACCACACCTCCGACCAGCACCCCTGGTTCCAGCGCGCGCGCAAGGCAAAGAAGGGTTCGGCAGCACGCAACTTCTACGTCTGGTCCGATACCGACGATAAATACCAGGGCACGCGGATCATCTTCCTTGATACCGAGACCTCCAACTGGACCTGGGACCCGGTGGCCAAGCAGTACTTCTGGCATCGCTTCTATTCGCACCAGCCGGACCTGAACTTCGACAATCCGCAGGTGATGAAGGCGGTGATAAGCGTGATGCGCTATTGGCTGGACATGGGCATCGACGGGCTGCGCCTGGACGCCATTCCCTATCTCGTCGAGCGCGATGGCACCAACAACGAGAACCTGCCCGAAACCCATGTGGTGCTTAAGCAGATTCGCGCGGAGATCGACGCCAATTATCCAGACCGCATGCTGTTGGCCGAGGCCAATCAATGGCCGGAAGACACCCAGCTGTATTTCGGCGGTGAAGACGGCGGCCCAGGCGATGAATGCCACATGGCGTTCCACTTCCCGCTAATGCCGCGCATGTATATGGCGTTGGCCCAGGAAGACCGCTTCCCGATCACCGATATCCTGCGTCAGACACCGGATATTCCCGCCAACTGCCAATGGGCGATTTTCCTGCGCAATCATGATGAATTGACGCTGGAGATGGTCACCGACAAGGAGCGCGACTACCTCTGGAACTACTACGCCTCGGACAAGCGTGCGCGCATCAACCTCGGCATCCGCCGACGTCTGGCGCCACTGCTGGAGCGCGACCGGCGGCGCATAGAACTGCTCAATAGCCTGCTGCTGTCGATGCCTGGGACGCCAGTGATCTACTACGGCGACGAAATTGGCATGGGCGACAATATCTTCCTCGGCGACCGCGATGGGGTGCGCACACCGATGCAGTGGTCGCCGGACCGCAACGGTGGCTTCTCCCGCGCTGATCCGCCCAGCTTGGTGCTGCCGCCAATCATGGACCCGCTCTACGGATATCAAGCGGTCAATGTCGAGGCCCAGCAGCGCGACCCCCATTCACTGCTCAATTGGACCCGCCGCCTGCTCGCCATCCGCAAGCAGTTCAAGGCCTTTGGCCGCGGCACTCTGAAAATGCTCGCACCCAGCAACCGCCGCATCCTGGCTTATCTGCGCGAGTTCACTGGTGCTGACGGCGCAACCGAAATCATCTTCTGCGTCGCCAACGTTTCACGCGCAGCCCAGGCGGCTGAACTGGAGCTATCGCAGTACGCGGGCATGGTGCCGGTGGAGATGATTGGCGGCAGTGCGTTTCCGCCAATCGGCCAGCTGCCTTATCTGCTTACTCTGCAGCCCTATGGTTTCTACTGGTTTCAGCTAGCCCCCACTAATCAGATGCCGAGCTGGCATCAAGCCCCGGTGGACGTCATGCCAGACTTTCAGACATTGGTGTTCAAGCGCTTGGACACACTCGACAGCGCTTGCAAACGCACCCTGGAGCATCACTCACTGCCGGCCTACCTGCCAAAACGGCGCTGGTTCGCTAGCAAAGGTGCGCCAATCGATTCGATCAAAATCTGTTACAGCGTGCCGTTTGGTGATTCGCAGCGTCCGGTTCTGTTCAGCGAAATTGCCGTGGAGTCAGGTGGCAATACCGATATATATCAGCTGCCGCTGGGCTTCCTTGCCGAGACCGACTTCGGTACGGCATTGCCCCAGCAACTGGCCATCGCACGTGTCCGGCGAGGCCCGCAGGTGGGCTTGTTGACCGACGCCTTCACCCTCGAACAGTTCGTACTGGCGGTAATACAGGGCTTGCGTGACGAAAAAGTGCTCAGCTGTGGCGAAGGCGAAATTCGCTTTCAGCCGTTGCCGCAACTGGCTGAGGTAGAACTGTCTGAAGACGTCGACGTGCGTTATTCCTCGGCGGAGCAATCCAACAGCTCGGCGATCATCGGCAACGAGATGATGATCAAGATGCTGCGGCGTGTTTCCTCGGGCGTGCACCCGGAACTGGAGATGGGACGTTTCCTGACAGAGCAGGGCTTTACCCATATCTCGGCCATGCTCGGCCAGGTCAGTCGCTACGACAAGAAAGGCGAGCAGCATGCCTTGATGGTGGTGCAGCGCTTCCTGGATAACCAAGGTGATGCTTGGGAATGGACGCTGACCAACCTCGATCGTGCTGTACGCGATGAACTGGCAGGCGGTGTGTCGCAGGTAGAAAGCCAATACAGCGCACTGGAAGAGCTGGAGAACTTCAATCGTCTGCTTGGCCAGCGCTTGGGCGAGTTGCACGTGACGCTAGCTGCGCAAACGGATAATCCGGATTTTGCCTATGAACTCACTTCCCAAGCCGACAGTGATAAATGGGCCGCAAGCATCCGTGAACAGGTCGAGCGGGCACTGGATGTACTGGCTATCCACCGCGATGGCCTGGGTAAAAAGGCGGTCGGCGAAGTGGACAGCCTGCAGGGGATGCGTGACAAGCTGCTGAGCGAGGTGGATCGTCTCGCGCAGCGTGCAACCGGCGGCCTGCGTACAAGGGTGCATGGCGACCTGCATCTCGGGCAGGTACTGGTGGTGCAGGGCGATGCCTATTTCATCGACTTCGAAGGTGAGCCTGCACGCTCGCTGGATGAGCGCCGCGCCAAGCTTTCACCCTTGAAGGACGTGGCCGGTGTGCTGCGCTCCTTCGAATACGCCGCCTCCATGATCCGGCGCAATGCCCAGGGTAGCGACACGTCCGTCGAGGCAGAAGATGCCCGTCATCGCATTGCCGAAAACTATCGGCACAGTGCGCGTTCAATGTTCTTGGAGGCCTATCGGCAGGAGGCTGCCCGCATCCCTCATGAGTGGCGTGATTCCGACGGTGCCGAGGCGGCGCTGATGTTGTTCAGCTTCGAGAAGACTGCATACGAAATCCTCTACGAAGCAGAAAATCGGCCGACCTGGCTCCCGGTTCCCCTGCATGGCTTGTGGGAAATGGCGCAACAATTAACCAGTGGAGGTTTCAATGAGTGATCGGCCTGCGGTGATCTTGCACGGCGAACACCTTTTGCCCCGTGACACCGATGTCGATGCGCTGGTTCGTGCCGAACATGGTGACCCGTTTTCGGTTCTCGGACCTCACCCCGATGGCGACGGCTTGATGATTCGTGCCTTCCTGCCTAATGCGCTGGGTGTGGAAGTGCTCGAGCGCAACAGCGGTCGCACACTGCTCTCCATGGAGCAGGGGCAGGTTCCAGGCTTGTTCTTCACACGACTGACGCATCCGCAGCCTTACCTGCTGAGTATCCGCTGGCCTGGTGGAGTCCAGGTCACCGAAGACCCATACAGTTTCGGTCCGCAATTGGGCGAAATGGATCTTTACCTGTTCGCCGAGGGCAACCATCGCGAATTGGCCCGGGTATTTGGCGCGCAGGTCATGGAAGTCGACGGCGTACAGGGCGTGCGCTTCGCCGTCTGGGCGCCCAATGCCAGGCGTGTTTCGGTAGTGGGCAGTTTCAACGACTGGGACGGGCGGCGGCATCCGATGCGTCTGCGTTTTCCGGCGGGCGTGTGGGAAATCTTCATCCCGCGACTGCAGCCGGGTGACGCTTATAAATACGAGATTCTCGGGCCGCACGGCATTTTGCCGCTGAAGGCGGACCCCATGGCCCTTGCTACCGAGCATCCGCCGGGAACCGCATCGATCGTTGCCCGGCCGCTGGATTATGAGTGGAAAGACGAGTTCTGGCTGCAGGATCGATCGGCACGCCAGTCCCTCGGCGCGCCGATGTCGATCTACGAGGTGCATGCCGGCTCGTGGCAGCGTGAGGGCGGCGAGTACGGTCGCATCTACAATTGGCACGAGCTGGCGGAGCGGCTGATTCCCTACGTGGTGGAAATGGGCTTCACGCATATCGAGCTGATGCCCATCATGGAACACCCCTTCGGCGGCTCCTGGGGCTACCAGTTGCTCTCGCAGTTTGCGCCCAGTGCGCGCTACGGCTCGGCCCATGACTTCGCAGCCTTTGTAGATGCCTGTCACGTCGCTGGTATCGGCGTGATTCTTGACTGGGTGCCGGCGCATTTTCCAACCGACGCTCATGGTCTGGGCGAGTTCGACGGCACCGCGCTTTACGAGTACGCGCATCCCTTCGAAGGCTTTCATCAGGATTGGGATACCTACATCTACAACCTCGGCAGAACCGAAGTGCATGGCTTCATGCTGGCTTCGGCACTGCACTGGTTGCGGGAATTCCATGTCGATGGCCTGCGGGTGGATGCCGTCGCCTCGATGCTCTATCGCGACTATTCACGCCAGGAAGGCGAGTGGATACCCAACCGTCACGGCGGGCGCGAAAACCTCGAAGCCATCGAGTTTCTGCAGCACCTGAATGACGTTGTCACGAAAGAAGTTCAGGGTGCGCTGATCATCGCCGAAGAGTCCACGGCATTTCCCGGCGTCAGCAGGCCGGTTGCCGACGGTGGCCTGGGCTTCGCCTATAAGTGGAACATGGGCTGGATGCACGACAGCCTCAAGTACATCCAGGAAGATCCGATCCACCGCAGCTATCACCACGACAAGCTGACCTTCAGCATGGTTTACGCCTATTCGGAGCATTTTGTACTGCCGATCTCTCATGACGAGGTGGTGCACGGCAAGGGCTCGCTGATCGGTAAGATGCCTGGTGATCGTTGGCAGAAATTTGCCAATCTGCGGGCTTATCTCTCGTTCATGTGGACCCATCCCGGCAAGAAATTGCTGTTCATGGGTTCGGAGTTTGCGCAGTGGCGCGAGTGGCACCACGACCGCGAACTGGATTGGCATCTGCTAAACGAGCTCGAACACAAGGGCGTGCATGATCTGCTGCGCGACCTCAATCGCCTGTACCGTGCAGAACCGGCGCTACATGAACTCGACAGCGACCCTGCTGGCTTCCAATGGCTGATCGGTGATGACCGCGCCAACAGCACCTTCGCCTGGCTGCGCAAAAGCTCCAGCGGCTATCCATTGCTGGTAGTGGCCAATTTCACACCCGTTGTACGCAGCGGCTATCGCATCGGTGTACCTGTGGAAGGCCGCTGGAGGGAGGTCTTCAATAGCGATGCAGCTTGCTATGGGGGTTCCAATCAAGGCAATGGTGGGGAGATTCTGGCCGAAGAGATCGAGCAGCATGGGCAGTCGCTGTCTCTTTCACTCACCGTGCCGCCACTTGGCGTGGTGATTCTGCGGCCTGAATCGTAGAGCGGGTTTCGCTTCTTAGACCTGACAGGATGATGGGCCGAACGTGTTCGGCCCTTTACGAATCCGGATGAATTGCCCTACAAGCCCTCACCGAGCGGAGTCAGGCTGGGTGTAAAAAGCGGCGTCCACGGTGCTGTTTGTGGAGCGGATTTGTCCGAATTCGCGGCTGAAACTGCTCCCTCAGTTGAGTTTCCGCAACTTCGTGCTCGCAATGGGCTTCACCCTACGCTCAGTTGCGTTGCTTGCGGTTGACAGCCTGAGCGGCCTTGATGATGTCTTCACCGATTAGCGGCTCGAATTGCTGCCAGACCGGCCGCATGGCCTCGCGCCAGGCTTCACGCTGCTCCGGGCTCAGCTCGATGATCGTCGAGGTGCCAGCCTGGAGGATGCGTGATCGATCGGTCTGGTTCGCTTCTTCAGCTGCGCGGTTCACCTCAAAGGTCACCTCGTCGATGATGCCTTCCAGCTCGGTGCGAATCTGGTGCGGAATGCCGAACCAGAAGCGCGTGTTGCTCACCAGCATATAGTCGAGCACGCCGTGGTTGGTTTCGGTGATGTACGGCTGCACGCTATGCATTTTCTGGCTGTAGATATTCGACCAGGGATTCTCCGCGCCTTGAACGGTGCCGTTCTGCAAGGCGTTATAAACTTCACCGAAGGCGATCTTTTTCGCCGATGCGCCTACTCGGGTGAACTGGGATTCCAGTACCGCTGACGGCTGAATGCGAAAGCTCAAACCCGATGCATCGCTCGGCAGATGCATGGCGCGAGTGGCGGACAGCTGCTTCATACCGTTGTGCCAGTAGGCCAGGCCGGTGATGTTCTCCTTTTCCATCGAGCGCAGCAGTTGCCGTCCCTTGGAGCGTTTCTGAAAGCGATTGACGGCTTCCAGGTCATCGAACAGAAACGGCAAGTCGAATATTTGCAATTGCTTGGTGTAGCGCTCGAACTTGGCCAATGAGGGCGCAAGCAACTGAACGTCGTTGTTGCTCAGGGCCTCCAGTTCGTTGGCGTCACCATAAAGGCTGGAGTTGGGATAGACCTCTACGCTTACCTGGCCAGGTAGGCGCTCTTCAACCAGACGTTTGAAGAGCAGGGCGCCTTTGCCCTTTGGCGTGTCTTCAGCGACGACGTGGGAAAACTTGATGACGATGGGTTCGGCGAGGGCAGCTGTGCCGACCATGGCAAACACAAGGCCGGCGATGGTGATGATCGGCTTGATCATGGACGGTTCTTCTCTTTTTCGGTTGGCAGAACAACGTGCAGGCAGACGGCAGCTGCACCTAGGTGACGTGTTATGCCAAATCAGCCGCATCTTCAAAAGCACTTTGTTGTGAAAACGGTCACTCTGTCCGTTTAGGGCAGGAGAAAGATCACACTTTGAGCCACAAAGCCCGATTTAGAGCCTCAGCCTTTGCTCAGCTGCCAACCTCCGCCCAGCGCTTTGTAGAGTGCAACGACCCCACGGTAGACCTCCACCTCCGCCTGTGCCTGGGCATCTTCGGCAGCAAGCCGTTCGCGTTCGGCGTCCAGCAGTACCAGGAAATCGACTGTGCCCTCGCGGTAGCGGATTTCCGCCTGCCGCGCTGCGGCCCGACTGGCGCCTGACTGGCGCAAGAGCGACAACAGCCTTTGCTGCGCACGGGCGTAGTCGCTGAAGGCGTTTTCCGATTCTTCCAGCGCCAACAGCACCTGCTGTTCGTAGTTGGCCAGCGCACCCTCGGCGTCGGCCTCGGCGCCGCGCAGACGAGCGCGCACGCTGCCCATGTCGAACGCGGCCCAGCTGATGCTTGGCGAGAGGCCCCAGGCTTCTGCCGTGCTGCTACCGATCTGCGAACCGCGCCCGGCAATGAAGCCCAGGAAGCCGGACAGACTCACCCGCGGGAACAGATCGGCGGTCGCTACGCCGACACTCGCCGTTGCCGCAGCCAGTTGCCGTTCGGCAGCGCGGACATCAGGGCGGCGGCGCAACAGCTCGCCGGGATCGCCGATTGGCAATGCCTTGGCCACCGCTGGCAAATCCCGCGGCGAAAGATCGATGCTCATCTGGTCGGCGCGTTGACCGAGCAAAGTCGCGATGCGATTGGCTGCGCGGGTCTGCGTCGCCTGCAGCTGCGGCAGGCTGGCTTCGGTGGCGGCCAGACGCGCATCGGCACGCAGTACGTCCAGCTCGCTGCCCATGCCGGCGTCGCGTAGCTGTTCGGTCAGCCCATGCGAATCACGCTGGTAACCCAAATTCTCCCGTGCGATGCGTTCGCGAAGCTGCGCACCACGCAGCTCTCCATAGGCTTCTACCAGCTCGGCGATCAGGCTGACTTGCAGTTGATAGAGCTCGGCTTCTGCCGCTTCGGTCTGCGCCTCGCTGGCTTCGATACGGCGCTGGATACGGCCGAACAGGTCCAGCTCCCAGGCCATGTCCAGGCCCAGGTCGTAGCGCTCGATATTGCTGCGCTGCTCGCTGAAACCCGGTTGCTGGGCCTTGCCGTATTCGGCGGTGGCGCCCGCAGTCGCTGTGGGGAAGCGGTCGTTGGCGTCGTCGTCGCGAATCGCTCGCGCCGCACGTAGCCTGGAGAAGGCAATGCGCAGCTCGCGGTTTTCCGCCAGTGCCTGGCTGACCAGCGCATCTAGAGTCGGGTCCTCGAACTGGCGCCACCAGGCGGCCTGAAAGCGCGAGCGGTCAAAGTCCGCAGCGCTGGCGCGGTCGATCTGCGCAGGCTCCGGTTCTGGCGCTCGGTAGTCGGGACCGACCGCACAGGCGCTCAGCGCCAGTAACGCAGCCAACAGCAGGGGAGTGGTGTTGACCGTCTTCATGCATTTGCCTCCTTCAGTACTGCCTTTTTCTCCTCGCGCTTCTCGACGAAGGCGCGGATCACCAGATAGAAAACGGGGGTCAGCAGCAGACCGAAGAAGGTCACCCCGAGCATGCCGCTGAATACCGCGACGCCCATGGCGTGGCGCATTTCGGCACCGGCACCGCTGGACAGCACCAGCGGTACCACACCCATGATGAAGGCGAAGCTGGTCATGAGAATCGGGCGCAACCTGAGCCGGCACGCCTCAAGGATCGCGGCCAGCCGATCCATGCCTTCCTCCTGTTTGTCCTTGGCGAATTCCACCAGCAAGATCGCGTTCTTGCAGGCCAGGCCCACGAGTACGATCAGGCCGATCTGGGTGAAGACATTGTTGTCGCCGCCGGAAAAGATCACCCCGGTGATAGCCGCCAACAGCGTCATCGGCACGATCAGGATTACCGCCAGCGGCAGGCTCCAGCTTTCGTATTGCGCGGCGAGCACGAGGAAGGCGAGCAGCACGCAGAGCGGGAAGACGAACATTGCGGTGTTGCCGGCGAGGATCTGCTGGTAGGTCAGCTCGGTCCACTCGTAGCTCATGCCGTTGGGCAGTTCGGCCTTGAGCAGGCGCTCCATCGCGGCTTCGGCCTGCCCCGAGCTGTAGCCTGGGGCGGCGGCGCCGTTGATCTCTGCGGTAAGGAAGCCGTTGTAGTGCATGACCCGATCCGGTCCGGCGCTGTCGCTGACCTTGACGAAGGTCGACAGCGGGACCATCTCGCCACGGTCGTTACGCACCTTCAACTGGCCGATCTGCTCGGGTGTCAGGCGGAATTTCTGATCGGCCTGGACGTTGACCTGATAGGTACGGCCGAAGCGGTTAAAGTCGTTGGCATACAGCGAACCCAGGTAAACCTGCATGGTGTTGAATATCTGGTCGATGGGCACACCGTGGGTCTTGGCCTTCTCTCGGTCGATGTCGGCATCGATCTGCGGCACGTTCACCTGATAGCTGGTGAATAGCCCGGCCAGCTCGGGGTAGTCCGCGCTCTTGGCGATGACGTTCTGCACCTGAGCATAGAGCTCTTCGTAGCCGAGGTTGCCGCGATCCTGCACCTGCACACGGAAGCCGCCTATAGTGCCGAGCCCTTGTACGGGAGGTGGTGGGAAGATGGCGAGATAGGCTTCCTGAATGCCCGCAAACTGACCATTAAGCTCACCGGCGATAGCCCCGGCAGACAGGTTCGCGTCCTTGCGCTGGCTGAAATCTTTCAGCGCGACGAAGACGATTCCGCTATTCGGACTGTTGGTAAAACCGTTAATCGACAGTCCGGGGAAGGCAATCGTGTTCTCGACGCCGGGGTGCTTACCGGCTATCTCCGACATCTGCTTGACGACATTTTCGGTACGGTCCAGCGTGGCCGCATCAGGCAACTGCGCGAACGCCACCAGGTACTGCTTGTCCTGCGGCGGTACGAAGCCGGTAGGCGTGCTGGCGAAACCCAGATAACCCAGCCCAACCAGGCCGACATAGACCAGTAGGGCGATACCGCTACCGCGCAGGATGCGTTTCACCGCGCCGACATAGCCATGGCTGGCGCGCTCGAACGCACGGTTGAAGGGTCGGAACAGCCAGCCGCCGAACAGCCTGTCCAGCAGACGGGAAAATCCATCCTTGGGCGCATCGTGGCTGCGCAGGAGTACCGCGGCCAGCGCAGGGGAGAGCGTCAGCGAGTTGAATGCAGAGATGACGGTGGAGATCGCAATGGTCAGCGCGAACTGTTGATAGAACTGCCCCGTCAGCCCGGAAATGAACGCGGTTGGGATAAACACGGCACACAGCACCAGCGCGGTAGCGATGATCGGGCCGGTAACTTCCTTCATCGCCTGGCGGGTGGCTTCTACCGGTGACTTGCCGAGGCCGATGTTACGTTCGACGTTCTCCACCACGACGATAGCATCGTCCACCACGATACCGATGGCCAGCACCAGCCCGAACAACGACAGCGCGTTGAGCGAGAAGCCGAGCATGTGCATGACCGCGAAGGTGCCGATCAGCGATACCGGCACGGCAGCCAGCGGAATGATCGATGCGCGCCAGGTCTGCAGGAACAGGATCACCACCAGCACCACCAGCACGATGGCTTCGAGCAGCGTATGCACCACTGCCTCGATGGAGCCGCGGACGAAGATGGTCGGGTCGTAGACGATCTCGTAATCCACGCCTTCCGGGAATGTCTCCTTGAGTTGCGCCATGCGTTCACGAACCGAATCGGAAATCTCGATGGCGTTGGAGCCTGGGCGCTGGAAGATCGGCATCGCCACGGCGGGTTGGTTGTTCAGCAACGAACGCAGCGCGTATTGGCTGGAGCCCAGCTCCACCCGGGCGATGTCCCGCAGTCGGGTGATTGCACCGTCCTGGTCGGCGCGAATGATGATGTTCTCGAACTCTTCCTCGGTGACCAGGCGGCCTTGGGCGTTAACTGCCAGCTGGAATTCGGTGGCGCCCGGCGCCGGTGGCGCGCCAAGGGAGCCTGCCGCGACCTGGCGGTTCTGTTCGCGGATCGCATTGACCACATCGGTGGCAGTGAGGCTGCGTGAGGCGACCTTGTCGGGATCGAGCCAGATGCGCAACGAGTAGTCGCCAAGGCCGAACAGTTGCACGTCGCCTACGCCGTCCAGTCGCGCCAGCTCATCCTTGACGTTGATCGCCGCGTAGTTGGACAGGTACAGCATGTCGTAGCGCTCGTCCGGCGATGTCAGGTGCACCACCATGGTCAGGTCCGGCGAGGCCTTGTCCACCGTCACGCCGAGGCGCTGCACCTCGGTGGGCAGGGTCGGCATGGTGCGGGTCACGCGGTTCTGCACCTGCACCTGGGCGTTATCCAGATCAGTGCCGAGGGCGAAGGTGATGGTCAGGGTGAGCTTGCCGTCAGCGGTGGCCTGGGACGACATGTAGAGCATGCTCTCCACGCCAGTGATGGCCTGCTCGAGCGGAGAAGCAACGGTCTCACCGATCACCTTGGGGTTGGCACCCGGGTATTCGGCGCGCACCACTACGGTTGGTGGCACCACTTCGGGGTATTCGCTGATGGGCAACTGGAACAGCGATATTGCCCCGCCGATGAGGATCACCAGCGAAAGCACGGCGGCGAAGATCGGCCGCTTGATGAAGAATTGCGAGAAATTCATGGCGCACTCCGGGGGAGAGGGTGCGCTTCACGCACCCTGCGGAATCTGTTGTTGTAAGGCTGCGGTGGAGCGCTGGGCTCAGCTTCTGGGCGGCTGAGCCACGCTGCGATCGACCACCTGCGGCTTGAACGCTGCGCTGATCGCGCGGTGCTGCTCTTGCAGGGTCGCGAGTGTCTCGGCGTCCGCCATCGGTACGCTCTGCGGCTCTACCGCATTACCCGGGCGGATGCGTTGCAGGCCATTGACCACGATGGTTTCGCCTTCACCAAGTCCACTGCGGACGATACGCAGCCCCTCAAGTTTCGGTCCCAGTTCGATGGCCCGGTAAGCGACCTTGCCGTCATCGCCCAGTACCAGGACGAACTTCTTCCCAAGGTCAGTGCCCACGGCCACGTCCTTGATCAGCACAGCGTCGTAAGTGGCGCTGCCGACCAGCTTCAAACGGCCATAAAGCCCTGGGGTGAAGCTGCCGTCACGGTTGTCGAAGACCGCGCGGCCTCGAATGGTGCCGGTACGTGGATCGACCTGGTTGTCGATGAAGTTCATGTAGCCCAGGTGAGGATGACCATCCTCGCTGGACAAGCCGAGGTAGACGGGCGTCGCTTCTCCCCGCTGACCTTCGCGTGCCAGTTCGCGGTACTTCAGATAGGTACGTTCATCGGCCTCGAAATAGGCGTACACCTTGTCGGTAGACACCAGCGTGGTCAGTAGCGCCTCGCCTGCGTTGACCAGGTTGCCGGCGGTGATCAGCGCGCTGCCTACACGGCCATCGATGGGTGCCGTGACACGGGTGAAGCCGAGGTCGAGTCGTGCTGCTTCCAGCTGCGCCTGAATTGCCGCTGCGGCGGATTTCGCCTCGCTGGCGGCGCTGACGCGAGCATCGGCAAGCTCGGCGGAAATCGCATTGTTGGCCCGTAGCCGTTCACCACGTTGCGCCTCGCTGGCCGTACGCTGCTGGGTCGCGCGAGCCTGCTGCAGCTCGGCTTCCAGCCGCTTGACCTGTGCCTGGAAAGGGCGCGGGTCGATCTGGAATAGCAGATCGCCTTTCTTCACCAGGGCGCCTTCCTGGAAGGCCACACGGTCGATGAATCCCGATACCCGTGGGCGAATCTCCACCGACTCCGGAGCTTCCAGCCGCCCGGTGAGCTCGTCCCATTCGGTGACTTGATGTTTGATGACCTCGGCAACACTGACAGCCGGCGGTGGTGTCGCTGCGTGCGTGGCTTCGGGGGCCTTGCCGCATGCGGCAACGAAGATCACGGTCAGCGCGACCAAAGAAAAACGCAATGCGTTGAGTGAACGATCCATGCTTGACTCCGCAACTCGGATTTATCGATGGGCGGGAGTCTGCTCGGTCAACTCACGCAGCTGAAATCGAACGGCGCGAAGATGAATATCACTGGCGATGATGAATTGGCGGCGAACATCATCCGCGGGCTATCACTAGCACCAGGGCTGGAAAACGACCGCAGGTCTTTTCCACCGTTTATGTTGGGGCGCTATGGCCTGGATGCACTGGACGAGGATGGTTGTGGAGATGCGGACGGACGCGTGGAAAAGGCTTTGCCGTTTTCTACCCTACAGGCTGTCCGGATCGCCTACGAACATCTGAATGCGCGAGCGCAACCAGCGCTCGGCGGGATCGTTGTCCTGAGCGCCGCGCCAGGCCATGGACAGCTGGAAGTCCTGATTGGTCTCGAACGGCAGCGGCTCGGCGCGCACGCCACCGTTGGCGGCCAGGGCGGCAGCTGCATAGTCCGGGACGGTGGCGATCAGGTCGGTGCCGGCGAGCAGACTCCCCAGCCCGTTGAACTGCGGTACGGCCAGCACTACCCGGCGCTTGCAGCCATGCAGCGCCAGCTCTTCGTCAATATATCCATTCAGGTCGCCAGCAAAGGACACCATGGCATGCGGTCGCGCGCAGTAATCCTCCATGCTCAGGCGCCCGGGAATGGAGTCGGCTCGCAGCACCATCGGCTGCGGGCGGCGCAGTATCTTGCGCTTGGCATTGGCCGGCAGATCCTCGGTGTAGCACACGCCCACCGAGATTTCGCCGGACGCCAGCAGGCCAGGTATCAGCAGGTAGTTGGCGCGACGGATCACCAGCACCACGCCCGGTGCTTCGGCGCGGATGCGGCGCAGTAACGAAGGTAGCAGGGCGAATTCGACTTCATCGGTCAGACCGATGCGGAAGACCTGGTTGCTGGTGGCGGGATCGAAGGTCGATGCGCGACTGACGGCTGTGGAAATCGAGTCCAGCGCGGGAGACAGCAGCTGAGCGATTTCTTCGGCACGAGCGGTGGGCTCCATGCTGCGACCGGTGCGTACGAACAGAGGATCGTCGAACAGCGAACGCAAGCGAGCCAGCGCAGCGCTGATCGCCGGCTGGCCGAGAAATAGCTTTTCCGCCGCTCGGGTGACGCTACGCTCGTGCATCAGCGTCTCGAACACGATCAGCAGGTTCAGATCCACACGGCGAAGGTCGTTGCGATTCATACCATTCACTTGATGCTGCGGTCAGACGGTAAGTCGTTCCTGGGAGTTGCGCCTGCATTCTAGTCAGATAGAGGCGGACCACGCATGCAGACTCGTAAACTGCACGAGGCTGCCTGCGGATACATACAGACTTGCATGCAGATAATCATTATTGGCGGGCATGGGCACTATCGAGCGGAATGCGTCCGGGCTACTGGAGTTGTAGCCACTGGGCAGATAGAGTCTTCAATACAGTAGTAATCGAGGGGTCTTTCAATGTCCCGCATCATCCGCTTCCACCAGTTCGGCCCCGCCGACGTGCTGCGCTACGAACCGCAGGAGACCCTCAAGCCCGGCCCCGGTGAGGTGCTGGTGGATGTCGCTGCGATCGGCGTCAGTTGGAACGACGTGCTCTGGCGGCAGGATCTCGCGCCGCGTCACGCGCGGCTGCCGGCGGGCCTGGGAAGCGAAGTGGCCGGTGTGGTTGCGGCGGTGGGCCAGGATGTTGTGGGTTTTGCCATCGGTGATCAGGTCGCCAGTTTTCCCGCCCATGACCTCAATGATTACCCGCTTTACGGCGAGCATGTGCGCGTTCCGCAGCAGGCGTTGGTGCACTATCCAGCCATGCTCAGCCCCATCGAGGCGTCCGTACATTACACGCCGTTACTGATCTCGTACTTCGCGCTAGTCGAGTTGGCGCAGCTGGAGCCGGGCCAGTATGTGCTGATAACCGAGGCTCGACATTGCACGGGGCCGGCGGCGGTGCAACTGGCCAAGGCGCTCGGGGCGCGGGTCATCGCCACCTGCGCGCATAGTGAAGATCGCGAGTTCCTGCTGAGTCTTGGGGCCGAGACTGTTATCGCCACCGAGGAGGAAGACCTGGTCGGCCGCCTTGAGCGGATCACCGATGGCAAGGGTGTGGAGGTCGTGCTCGACTCTTGTGGCGGTTCGCAGATGAAGCTGCTTGGTGATGTCATCGCGCCGCGCGGCAAGCTGATTCTCTACGGCATGATCGGCGGCAATGAAACGGCTTTTCCCGCGTGCGCCGCGTTCAAGAAAAACTTCAAGTTCTTCCTGCATTGCCTGTGCGATTTTACCGGCCAACCGGAGCTGGGCATCGAGCAGAACCGTGAGGCCGTCGGGCGGGCCTTGCGGCACATCAACCAGTTGACATCCGATCGGATGGTCACCCCCCAGATCGACAAGGTGTTCGGGTTCGAAGAGGTCGTTGCCGCGCACCAATACCTGGAAAGCGGAGAGGCGCGGGGTCGTGTTGTGTTAAGTCTCGAATAGCGCGCCAGACACCTTTCATCACCCGGTAGAAACTTTTCGGCCGGCTGCTCAGTCCTCCACTGACAGTTACTCACTGACGGAGGACCCCAGCATGGCCGAAGACTCCCAAACCTTACCCCCTCAGCACCAACCCGAGCCCGGCAAGGAAAGCGAAATGACGCCTCGCCCTGAATTTCGCGGCGAGGACTACAAGGCTGCCGGCAAACTCCAGGGCAAGGTCGCCATCATCACGGGCGGCGACAGCGGTATCGGCCGCTCGGTGGCGGTGCTGTTTGCCCGCGAAGGCGCCGACGTAGCCATTCTCTACCTCGATCAGCATGAGGACGCCGAGGAAACCCGACGCGTCGTGCAGGAGCATGGCCGCCAATGCCTCACCTTTGCCGGCGATGTGGCTGACGAGGCCGTATGCAAGAAGCTTATCGAGGAGACCCTGTCCACGTTCGGCAAGCTCGACATCCTGGTCAACAATGCTGCCGAACAACATCCTCAGGAGCGCCTCGAGGACATCAGTCAGCAGCAGTGGGAAAAGACCTTTCGCACCAATGTCTTCGGCATGTTCCAGATGACCCAGGCGGCTATGCCACACCTGGGCGAGGGCGCTTCGATCATCAATACGGCATCGGTGACGGCCTACAAGGGCAACCCGATGCTGATCGATTACTCATCGACCAAGGGGGCGATCGTCAGCTTCACCCGTGCGCTGGCCATGCATCTGGCTGAACGCGGTATCCGGGTGAACGGCGTGGCGCCTGGGCCGATCTGGACGCCTTTAATCCCTTCCACCTTCGATCCGGACAAGGTGGCCGAATTCGGCGCCAGCGTCCCGCTCAAGCGTCCAGGGCAGCCGGAAGAGGTCGCCCCTGCCTATGTTTATCTGGCCAGTAGCGACTCGTCCTATGTCAGCGGCCAGATAATTCATGTCAACGGCGGCACCGTGGTCAACGGCTGATTTGTGCTACCGGCTGTCTGGCAAAGATGCCGGCTCGACGCCAGTGATTGCTGATCTATGCTCAATAACAACAGGCGAAGTCTATTTAAGGGTTCGCCTGCTGGCACTGGACGTGCGAAGGAGCGGAACCCCAGGTGAACGGGGCAGTCCACTGGATCAGTTGGCTTGCCAACAATAACTACAAGGGAGATACCCATGACCGTGAGAGTATCCCGTCGCCAGTTCCTCAAGTTCGGTGCCGCCGGTGTCGGCGCGTCGAGCATGGCCATGATGGGTTTTGCCCCGGACGAAGCTGTCGCTTCCATTCGCCATTTCAAACTTAGCGCTGCGCGGATGACGCGCAACATCTGTACCTACTGCTCGGTAGGTTGCGGCATGTTGTTCTACGCGCGCGGTGACCAGTCGATCAACGTCGTCGATGAGCTGTTCCATATCGAAGGCGACCCTGATCATCCGGTCAGTCGCGGCTCGCTGTGTCCTCGTGGAGCCGGTGTGCTGGACTTCATCAAGAGCGAATCGCGGGTCAAGTACCCAGAGGTGCGTGAGCCTTTCACCAACGAGTGGAAGCGCATTAGCTGGGATGAGGCGCTGACCCGTATCACTCGGCATATGAAGGACGACCGCGACAAGAATTTCGAGACTCATGACGAGCAGGGCAGGTTGGTCAACCGCTGGCTGACCACCTCGATGGTCGCCGCTTCGGCCTGTACCAACGAGACCGCTTATCTGACACAGAAGATCACCCGGGCACTGGGCATTCTTCAGCTGGACAACCAAGCGCGCGTTTGACACGGACCAACGGTGGCAGGTCTTGCCCCAACATTTGGTCGCGGTGCCATGACGAACCACTGGGCCGACATCGCCAATGCGAATGTCATTCTGTCCATGGGCGGCAATTCCGCCGAAGCACATCCGGTCGGCTTCCGCTGGGTCATGCGGGCCAAGGAACGCAATGATGCGATCCTGATTTCCATCGACCCGCGTTTCAACCGCACCACGGCGGTGGCTGATTATCACGCCTGGATTCGTACCGGCACGGATATCGTCTTCCTCGGCGGACTGATCAACTACCTGATCGAAAACGACCGTTACGCCCACGAATATGTACGCGAGTACACCGATGCCAGCCTGATTGTGGCCGAAGGCTTCGGTTTTGAGGAAGGTCTGTTCAGTGGCTACGACCCCGCCACCAAGACCTACGACCGGCAGACCTGGAACTTCGACATGGATGAGCGCGGCTTTGCCCGAAGCGATCCGAGTCTGCAGCACCCGCGGTGCGTGTTCCAGCTGATGCGCCAGCACTACAGCCGCTACACCGTGGAGCAGGTCGAAAATATCTGCGGCATGCCGAGGGATACCGTCCTGCAGATTTGGGACCTGCTTGCCCAGACAGCGGCGCCGGACAAGACTCTGACCATCCTCTACGCCTTGGGCTGGACTCAGCACACCATTGGTTCGCAGATCATTCGTTGCGGTGCCATGGTGCAGTTGCTTCTGGGCAACATGGGGATGCCGGGCGGCGGCGTAAACGCCTTGCGCGGCCACTCCAATATCCAGGGGCTGACCGATATCGGGTTGCTGTCCAACCTGCTGCCGGGCTACCTGAACCTGCCTTCGGTCGATCTGCAGACCTATGCCGACTATATGCGTACGCGCATCAAGCCGCCGCTGGTGGAAGGCGAAGTTTCCTATTGGAAGTTCTACGAGCGCTTCTTCGTCAGCCTGATGAAAGAGTGGTACGGCGACGTTGCTACGGCGGAAAACAATTGGTGCTACGACTGGCTGCCCAAGCTGTCCGTGCCGATTTACGACATCCTCTACGCCATCAACGACATGACCCTGGGCAAGATGACCGGAGCCTTCTGTCAGGGCTTCAACATCCTCGCGGCCTTCCCCAACAAGGCGAAGGTAGTCGATGGGCTGTCGAAATTGAAGTTCATGGTGATCATGGACCCCTTGAAGGTGGAAACCGGCGAGTTCTGGAAGAACTTCGGCGAATACCATGACGTCGATCCTTCGCAGATCGGCACTGAGGTGTTCCGCCTGCCCACCACCTGCTTCGCTGAGGATGACGGTTCCATCACCAACAGTTCGCGCTGGCTGCAGTGGCACGAACGTTCCGTGCCGGGTCCGGGCGAGTCGATGACCGACACGGAAATTCTTGGTGAGGTGATGTTGCGGCTCAAGAAGATGTATCAGGAGGAGGGCGGCGCTTTCCCTGACCCGATCCTCAACATGAGCTGGAACTACAAGCGGCCGAACTTCCCCACTGCTGCCGAATTGGCCATGGAATACAACGGTCGGGCGCTGGTGGATCTGACCGATGACAAGGGGCAGGTGATTCGTCGCAAAGGTGAGCAGCTGAAGGATTTCAGCGAGCTGCGCGCCGATGGCAGTACGGCCTGCGGTTGCTGGATCTACTCGGGCGCCTGGAACGAAGACGGCAATATGATGGCCCGGCGCGACAACTCGGACCCATATGGGACCGGTAATACCATTGGTTGGGCCTGGGCCTGGCCGATGAACCGCCGGGTGCTCTATAACCGTGCTTCGGCACGACCTGATGGAACGCCCTGGGCGCCGAACAAGGCCTTCATCTGGTGGGACGGCGAACGCTGGACCGGCGCCGACGTACCGGACTTCCCATTGACCTCGCCACCTTCCCAAGGCGTTAGGCCGTTCATCATCACCCAGAGCGGTGGTGGGCACTTCTTCGCCGCCGAATGGCTGAACGAGGGGCCGTTCCCTGAGCACTACGAGCCAATGGAATCGCCGCTGGACAACAATCCGCTGAGCCCCAACAACCCGTTGGCCTTCAACAACCCCATTGTCAGGGTGTTCGAGCAGGACCGTGATTCGTTCGGCTCCAACACTGAATTTCCGTATGTGGCCACAACGTACCGACTCACCGAGCATTTCCACTACTGGACGGCGCACGCGCGGCTCAACGCCATCGCCCAGCCGGAGAAGTTCATCGAGATTGGTGAAGTGCTGGCTGGCGAACTGGGAATCGGTGTGGGTGAGCGGGTCCGGGTCAGCTCCAAGCGTGGCTTCATCACGGCGGTTGCGGTGGTGACCAAGCGTCTGATACCGCTGCAAATCGACGGCCGCACGGTTCACCAGATCGGCATTCCGATCCACTGGGGCTTCAAGGGTGTGGTTAAGAAAGCCCACCTGACCAATACCCTGACGCCCTTTGTGGGTGACGGGAATACGCAGACACCGGAATTCAAGTCGTTCCTGGTGAATGTGGAGAAGATCGGAGGGACCGCCTGATGCGTGGTGACCAGATCAACCTGCAAAACATCATCGCCCGTTCAGCGAGCACGGTACCTTCGCCCCAAATTCGCCACGGCGGCGTGGACAAGGTGACCAAGCTGATCGACGTCTCGGTCTGCATTGGTTGCAAGGCTTGTCAGGTGGCCTGTTCGGAGTGGAACGACCTGCGTGACGAAGTAGGGACTTGCGATGGTACCTACAACAACCCGCAGGACCTGACAGCCGAGTCTTTCGAGGTCATGCGTTTTTCGGAGTACGAGAACGAGCAGGGCAACCTCGAGTGGCTGATCCGTAAGGACAACTGCATGCATTGTGCCGAACCGGGCTGCCTCAAGGCGTGCCCGAGCCCCGGCGCCATCGTGCAGTACGCCAACGGCATCGTCGACTTCAACTCCGAGCACTGCATCGGTTGTGGCTATTGCATTGCTGGCTGCCCGTTCGATATTCCGCGGATCTCGAAGAAGGACAATAAGGCCTACAAGTGCACGCTGTGCTCTGACCGGGTGTTCAACGGTCTGGAGCCTGCCTGCGTGAAGAGCTGCCCGACCTCGGCGATCATGTTTGGCAACAAGGACGACATGCTGGACTACGGCGCCATGCGTGTGAACCATCTCAAGGGACGGGGCTATGAAAATGCCGGCATCTACGATCCACCGGGCGTCGGCGGCACGCACGTTGTTTACGTGTTGCAGCACGCCGACAAACCGGAAATCTACAGCGGCCTGCCGCGCGACCCGCATATCGCGCCAACGGTTGAGCTGTGGAAGGGCCTGACCAAGCCGATCATGTCGGTCGCGCTCGGTATTTCGGTGCTGGCTGGCTTCTTCCACTACGTCACCCAAGGGCCGAAGGAAGAGCCGGAGGACGACCCGGATATCGAAAAGGCGGAAGCAGACCGTGAATTCGACCGTCGCGAGGAGGATCGGCCATGAGTCACTCCAACGTTCGTCACGGCATCCTGCGCTATGGAAAGTGGACCCGCGTCAATCACTGGATCGTTGCCATCAGCTTCGTACTACTGACCTTGAGCGGGCTGGCGTTCTTCTACCCGGCGTTTTTCGGCCTTACGGCACTGTTTGGAGGGCCGGAGCAGACGCGAATCGTGCACCCCTACATTGGCGTGTTCATGTCGTTGTTATTTGCGATCCAGGCGGTGCGCTTCTTCAGCGACAACCTGTTCCGTCGCTATGACGTGCAGTGGACTCGGCAGATTCGCGACGTGTTGACCAACAGGGACGAGCGTCTACCTGCAGTAGGCAAGAACAACGCCGGGCAGAAGCTGGTTTACTGGATCTTCCTTGCCACGGTGCCCGTTCTGCTGGTCACTGGCATCGTGCTCTGGCGCCCGTGGATCGCCAACGACATGCCAATCTGGGCGTTGCGCTGGGCGGTGACCATTCATGCCTATGCGGCGTTCATCGCCATCATCACACTGGTGATCCACATCTACTCGGCCATCTGGGTCAAGGGCTCGGTGCGCGCGATGACCCAGGGGCGGGTCAGTCACGCCTGGGCCAAGCACCATCACCCGCTTTGGTACGAGGACATCATGCGCAACCGCAAGACCGACGCCCAGAGTGCCAGACCCAATAGTGAAACGCAGGAACGACCATGACAGGAGCGTCAATGAAGGGGGCTGATGTGCAACACAGCTACGGAAGTGCGCCCTCGGGCATCATGCAGGCGCCCGAGGTCATCCTGGCGGAGGCAAAACTGTTCAGCAAACGCGCGTTGCGCCTGCGCGAGCTGGTTGAGCAAGTGCCGGCGCTAGACGAGTTCTTGGCATTCATGGCCCGTCTCGCGCAAGCGCAGCATCAGGTGCTGAGTGAGCGTGAACCGGCCTGGCGGCCAGCGCCGGATGCTTTCGAGGCCGCACTGCAGCACGGCATGCCGCCGCTAGGGCATCGCGCGCTGCGGCGTGATGTCGATTGGCAGGCCGATCTGCTGGCCGTTCTCGATGCTCTGGAGCTGCACGTGGGCGAACTTCAGCGGCCCTTGCTGAACACTCTGCGTGGCATGTCGGAGCAACAGCGTGCTGCATTGGCCGAGGATGTGCTGGAAGCGCAGCCCGGCAGCGAGGCTACTCGTGGGCTGATGCCGTTGGTGGCCGCCGCCCTGCAGGTTGCGTGGCTGCGATTGGCGCTGTCATTGCCAAAACCTCCCGGCAAACCGGACCCACAGGCGCGCGGGCTTTGTCCTTGCTGTGGGGCTCTGCCGGTGGCCAGTGTGATTCATAACGAGAAGCACCGTAGTGGAGTGCGCTATCTGCACTGCAGCCTGTGTGCCACCGAATGGCATCTGGAACGGGTCAAGTGCAGCGAATGCGACAGCGCCAAATTGATCTATCTCAGCCTAGATGACGAAAAGGGTAAGCCCTTCCTGCCAGTGCAGGCTGAAGCCTGCACTGAGTGCCACGGCTACCTGAAGGTAGCCCAGCGCGAACTGCATGGCCGGGCCGACCCGGTCGCAGACGACCTGGCCAGCTTGGCACTCGATCTGCTGCTGGCAGAAAAAGGCGAATACGAGCGCTCCGGCTACAATCCGTTGCTGATCGTCGGCGGTTGATGCAGGTGCCGTCAGCTGTTCCAGCATCGGGAACAGCTGATCGTTTCAGACTGTCGTAAACCATATCAACGCGCGGGCATAACGCGATGATCACCGGAAGGGCGGCACTGACGCAGCGTTACCCTTCACCCGCCCCGTGTAAACACGGAAGAAGCCTTCGCTCACCAAGGAAAACCTATGACTTTGCTTTGGCTGCTCGTCTTACTGCTCGGCATCGCAGTGATCGCGCATTTGCGGGTTTCACCTGTGCCAGCGTTGATTATTGTCGCCGCGTACCTGTTGCTAATGGGCATCGCGGGCGATTCTCCGGTCTGGCTGATGGTCATTCTTTGGCTGATGCTGGTTGCCGTTGCAGTACCGCTATTGGTCACTGACCTGCGTATCAAGTACATCAGCGCACCCATGTTCGACTGGTTCAAGAAGGTCTTACCGCCGATCTCAGATACCGAGCGCGATGCCATCGAGGCCGGGACCGTTTGGTGGGACGGCGAGCTATTCAGTGGTCGACCGAACTGGAACACCCTGCTGGGCTATCCGAAAGCCCGGCTGAACGAGGAAGAACAGGCTTTTCTCGATGGCCCTACCGAAACGCTCTGCGCCATGGTCAGCGACTGGGATATCGGCCAGCGGCTGGATTTGCCGCCGGACGCCTGGGATTACATCAAGGCCGAAGGTTTCTTCGCGCTGATCATTCCCAAGGGATATGGCGGCAAGGGATTCTCGGCCTACGCTCACTCGCAGATCGTGATGAAGCTGGCCACCCGCAGCGGTGATCTTGCCAGCACGGTTATGGTGCCTAACTCGCTCGGCCCGGCTGAGCTCCTGATGCACTACGGCACCGAAGATCAGCGCGACCATTACCTGCCGCGTCTGGCCAGCGGTACGGATATTCCCTGTTTCGCCCTGACCGGCCCCTATGCCGGCTCGGATGCGGGCGCGATGAACGATAGCGGTGTGATCTGCCGAGGCATGTGGCAGGGCGAAGAGGTGCTTGGTCTGCGGCTGAACTGGGAAAAGCGCTACATCACCCTCGGACCGGTCGCGACCCTGCTTGGTGTGGCCTTCAAGACTTATGACCCTGAGCACCTGCTCGGAGACGAGGAAAACCTGGGGATCAGCCTGGCGCTCATTCCGACCGATGCGCCTGGCGTCGAGATCGGCCGTCGCCATCTGCCCCTCGGCGCGGCCTTTATGAACGGGCCGAACTGGGGCAAAGACGTCTTCGTGCCGCTGGACGCCATCATTGGCGGACGCGAAATGATCGGCAAGGGTTGGATGATGCTGATGAATTGCCTGTCGGTGGGACGGTCCATCTCGCTTCCGGCTACGGGCGTTAGCGCCGCCAAGACCTGCAGCTACGTCAGTGGTCGCTATGCGCAAATCCGCGAGCAGTTCAACGTGCCGCTCGCTGCTTTCGAAGGTATCCAAGAACCGTTGGCTCGCATCGGCGGCAACGCCTGGCTGATGGACAGCGCACGGATCCTCACCGCCAGCGCCGTGGATCTGGGCGAAAAGCCCTCTGTGCTCTCGGCTATCCTCAAGTACCACCTGACCGAGCGTGGCCGCCAATGCATCACCGACGCCATGGATATTCACGGTGGCAAAGGCATCATCCTGGGACCTAAGAACTACTTGGGTCGTCTGTGGTTGTCCGCCCCGATCTCCATCACCGTCGAAGGCGCCAACATTCTTTCGCGCAATCTAATGATTTTTGGCCAGGGCGCGATTCGTTGCCATCCGTTCGTGCTGCGTGAAATGGCTCTGGCACAGGAGGCGGATCGCGAGTCGGCTGTGGTGAAGTTCGATAGGTTACTGATGCAGCATATCGGTTTTGCGGTCGGCAACACCGCCAGCACATGGGTACTCGGTTTGACGTTCGGGCTGCTCGGCAAAGCGCCGGGCAGCGATCTGATGCGCCCTTATTTCCGCGCGTTGAACCGTATTGCAGCGGCCTTCGCCATGCTGGCAGATCTGTCCATGATGCTGCTCGGCGGTGAACTCAAGCGCCGCGAACGACTTTCGGCGCGCCTGGGCGATGTGCTTAGCCATCTTTATCTGGCTTCTGCCGCGCTCAAACGCCACCAGGACCTGGGCCATCCGGCAGAGCAGGCACCCTTGTTGCGTTGGGCCCTGGAGGACTGCCTGTGTAAAGCCGAGAAAGCCCTGGCTGATACGCTCGCGAACTTCCCTAACCGATTCCTCGGCTGTGTGCTGCAGCTATTGGTGTTTCCTTTTGGCGCACGCCACACGGGGCCGTCTGATGAGCTGGATGCCGAAATCGCCGCCATTCTTGGCCGTCCAGAAGGGGATGCAGCGCTTGAGCAGATTCTCGATGGCCTCTATCGGCCGGATAATGCGAGCGAGCCGCTCGGTGCGCTCAGGCATGCCTTTGCCATTCTTGCTGAAACGCAGCCGCTGACCAGAAAACTGCAGCAGGCCATCAAGCGCGGCGAGCTGATTCCTGCTGCAGGGCAGGATCCAATCAGCGCCGCGTTGGAGGCTGGCTTGTTCAGCGAAGAGGAGGGCGCCCGGCTACGCAGCGCCGAAGTGGCTCGGCGTAAAGTCATCGATGTGGACGACTTCAGCAAGGAAGAGCTGGAGCCGCAGGACGGGCGGGTGCGGTAGGGACGCATAAGGTGGACAACGCGAAGCTTGTCCACGCGCTGAACAACTAGCGGTGGATGAAAAAAGCGTCATCCACCCTACGGCCTGCAAGAAACTCAACGCTGGGCGGTACTCTCACTGCGCTGGTTGTAGAGGCTGACCAATATCTGATCCAGCACCGACGATGCGCCCCACGGTCGAGGGTGGTTGAGGATCGCAACCACGGCCCAGGTATTACCATCGTTATCACGGCTATAGCCGGCGATGGCGCGCACATTGTTCAGGGTGCCGGTTTTTATGTGCGCCTTGCCGGCAACGCCGGTGTTGTGCAGGCGCTTGCGCATGGTGCCGTCTAGCGCGGCCACCGGCATCGATGAAATAAACTCGGCGGCGAAGGGGCTTTTCCATGCAGCTTGCAGCAGGCTGGCCAGTTCGCGTGCGCTGACTCGCTCGTCGCGGGAGAGTCCCGAACCGTTCTCTATTACCAGGTGTGGCGAGATCAGCCCTTTCTTTGCCAACCACTGGCGTATGACACGCTGCGCAGCCTTGGCGTCGTCAGGGTCCGCTTCATTGCGGAATTCCGCACCCAAGCTCAGGAACAGTTGCTTGGCCATGGTGTTGTTGCTGTATTTGTTGATGTCGCGAATGATTTCCACCAGGTCCGGGGACCAGGCGCGGGCAATCATCCGGGCATTGTCAGGCACCGTGGCGACCCGGTCTTTGCCCAGAATGCTTCCGCCCAGTTCCTTCCAGATAGCCCGCACCGCTCCGGCGGCATAATCCTGATGATCCAGCAGCGACAGGTAGGTTTGCCCACTGCAGCCCGCCGGCAGCTTGCCGGTGACTACCACCCGGACACCGTCGGTCTCCTCGATGGGGTTATAGCGAATGTCCGGCCAGCCGGGGCACTTTGCCTTGGGCAGGGCTTCGATGCGGTTGTCGATGCGCACGCTGGCGATGGGCGGCTCAACCAGCACGTTCACGTTACCGTCGTCGTTGCGTGCGATGAAGCGTAGTGCCTTGAGATTGACCAGCAGGGAGTCGGGATTCACTAGGAAGGGCTTGTTCTGGTCGTTGCCGTCGTCATCGAACTCCGGCAGATCCGGCTGCAGAAAATGGCTGCGGTCGAGTACCAGGTCTCCCTTTACCGTCTCCACGCCGTTGGCGCGCAGGTCGCGCAACATCAGCCAGAGCTTTTCCATATTCAGCTTAGGATCGCCGCCGCCCTTGAGATAAAGATTTCCGTCGAGCATGCCGTTTTCAATGGGGCCATCGGCGTGGAACTCGGTCCTCCATTGGTGATTGGGGCCCAGCAACTCCAGCGCCGCATAGGTTGTCACCAGCTTCATGGTCGAAGCTGGGTTGATCGAGATGTCGGCGTTGATGAAGGTCGGCGCTGCGCTGGCGTTGAGTGGTAACAGCACAACGGAAAGGGCGTTGCTCTCGATCTTGTTGGCCTGCAGCGCCTTCGCGACGCTGGCTGGCAAGCGTTGATTGACCGTTTCGGCAACTGCCTGAAAAGCCAGCGGCATGGCCAGTGCGGCAATCGCAAGAGGGCGTATGAACCTGCTCATGGAACGGGATGAACTAAGTGACATGAAGATTCCCTACAACTTTCAGGGAAGAAATAACGAGACACTATGCTCGCGCCAAAAGTGAACTACTGCACATGTTGCCAAGCGTAGCCGGCTGCTTCGAGCTTCTGCAAAGAGATTTGCCGCAATGTATGACTTTTCCAGACAGGCAACCTGCCAATGAGCGCCGACAATCGCACAAGTGCGGCGTTGCTGTTAGAGTGCGCGCCGATATCCCGTCAAGAAAGGACCGTTTCAATGGCTACCAATCGCTCGCGTCGCTTGCGCAAAAAACTCTGTGTCGACGAGTTCCAGGAACTGGGCTTTGAAATCACGCTGACTTACGTTGAAGGCATCGAAGCCAATGCCGTGGACGCCTTCCTGGAAGCTTTTCTGGTTGAAGCCATGGAAGCCAACGGCCTGGGCTACATCGGTGGCGAAGACTATGGTTTCGTCTGCCTGGGCAAGCGCGGCTCGGTAAGCGAAGAGCAGCGTAGCCAGGTCGAAGCATGGCTCAAGGGCCGTAGCGAGCTGGCCGAGTTTGGCGTAAGCCCGTTGATGGACGTCTGGTATCCAGAAAACGAGATCAACGTCCAGGCGTGATCGAGTCGTCCCGGTCCCGGCTAATGTCGTGATCAGATGCGGTTGAGGCTGATTGCCCGGCTTTGCGCAATGCAAGTCGGGCGATCAGCTGACGCAACAGATACACCAGCAAAGTGACGCCCAGCGCAACGCCGATGCCTATTGCAGCGTTGATCAGGCGCACTTGCGGCATGCCCCAATCCAGGGCAAGCGTTTCGGCCAGCAGGATGAAGCTCAGCGTCGTTTGCAGAACAAAAAGCCTGTAGTGATACGCCTGAAATGCCCGGCTGAGCACCAGTAGCGGCAGCAGGATCATCACCATCAATGGTGGGTCCACCAGGCTGTAGCCCAAGTAGATCAGTATGGCGGCCGCGCACAGAACCCCCAGGCTTGCCTGCAGTGCACGCGCCAGGCTGCGTTGCACATCCATCTGCAAGACCACAAGTATCGCCAGCGTCAGCCAGTAGCCGCGGGAAAGATCGCCAATGACCACAATCAGACCGCCTAGAGCAGCTGCCAGCATGTGCGTCAAAGCCAGTAGCCGCCACTGACGAGCCGAGGTGCGCCGTGCCCGGCGCCGCAAGACCTTGATCACGCTCAGCAGGCGCGGCATATAAGGCCACATCCGCAGCGCGTTCATGCCGCGCAGGCCGAAAGCCAGCAGCATGACCCACAGCCCGCCCAGGACGAACAACATGGCAATCGCCTGCGGATTATTGAAATCACCAATGCCGTATTGGCCTTGGCCAAGACACAGGCAGATAGCAAGGCCGATTCCCAGCTTGCCTGCTTCGTTACCGTAGCGTTGCAGCCAAGCCAGCATTAAGCCGTAGCAGGCAAACAGGCCCATGCTGATCAGCGGATAGGACGCTGCCCAAAAGCCAAGGCCGGCGCTACAGGCACCCAATGAAATCTGCAACAGCATGCGCAGCATGCCGAGGCGATGGAGTGGGTTGGCCCTGGCGGCCTGGAAGGCGCCGAGGGTTGCCCAGAGAAAACCGGGGTGTCCGCTGAATAGCCCGAGTAGAAGCGGCAATGCGCAGCCCAAACCGGTTATTGCTGCTGCTCCCCAGGTGGGCGGGGCCGGCTTCCAGCTATTTCTGCGCCACAGGGCTTTCTTCATGCTGCTCACGTAGGGCTCGAGCGTCCGGTCATTTCGCTGGCCATTTCGGTGGCATAGCTATCGGTCATGCCCGCGATGAAGTCGATCATGCGTAGGAACGAGCGATAAAGCGGCCAGTCAGGGTCAGGAGCATTGCTGCCAAGCAGATCCAGTATCCGGCGGTTCTTAAACGAAGGTGTGCGCCCGCCGTGCTGTTCCAGTGCTGCGCCACAGAAAGCGTTGAGCAGGATCTCAAGGGTGGTGTAGGCGCCGATTTCGTGCAGCGTCTTGCGTTTGTCCTGGAAGATCTTCTCTCGGGCCATGCCTTTGGCCTGCAGTACGCACTGCTTGGCCGGACCATGCATATGCTCGACCAGATCACCGGCGAGGGTGCCAGCCAGAAGCGCCTCCTGCTGCTCAACAAAGGCGTGAGCGGCAGCATTGGTCAGATGTTCGATGGCCTTGCCCCTGAGGATCGCCAGCTTACGCCTGCGCGAATCATTGGGCCCGAGTAGGCGGTAGGTTTCTGGCAGGTCATCGCCGACCAGATTCAGCAGCAGCGCTTCCACTTCGGCATAGTCGAGCAACTCCATCTCCAGACCATCTTCGAGATCGATCAGGCCGTAGCAGATGTCGTCTGCCGCCTCCATCAGATACACCAGCGGATGGCGCGCCCAGCGTTGCTCTTCCAGTTGTGGCAGGCCGAGCTTCGATGCGATCTGTTCCAGCAGCGGCAACTCGCTCTGGTAACAGCCGAACTTGTGCTTCTTGTAACCGAGTGCCTCGGCGTGACGCGATGTCCAGGGGTACTTGAGATAGGTGCCGAGGGTGGCATAGGTCAGCCGTGTACCGCCGTCGAACTGATGATATTCAAGCTGGGTGAGTACCCGAAAGCCCTGTGCGTTGCCCTCGAAGTTGAGAAAGTCGGTGCGTTGAGCATCGCTCATGTCATCCAGCCAGCCGCGGCCAGCGGCCTGCTGAAACCAGTGGCGAATGGCATCCTCACCCGAATGGCCGAACGGTGGATTACCTATGTCGTGGGCAAGACAGGCCGACTGCACGATCATGCCGAGGTCAGCAGGGCTGCACCACTCGGGCAGGTTTCCGCGCAGCACTTCGCCCACGCGCATACCCAGCGAGCGCCCGACACAGCTGACTTCCAGCGAATGCGTCAGGCGCGTGTGAATGTGATCATTGCTGGAGACAGGATGCACCTGCGTCTTGCGTCCGAGCCGGCGGAAAGCCCCGGAAAAGATGATCCTGTCATGATCCTTGTGAAACGGACTTCGACCAAGTTCTTCAGTGCTGTGAACAGACTTTCCGAGCCGTTCACGATTAAGCAGGGTATGCCAGTCCAAAGGGGGCTATCTCCTTGTGGCCGCCAGGGAGGCTGGTACGCCGACAGCGCAGTGTGGCGCATTCCAGGTATTGATTACAGGCCTGACCAGCACCCATAGGCCCGAGTTCATTCGGCCAGGATTGCCAGCAGAGGGCGAAAAGGTTCGGCCCTACGGTTCGACCATTTTGTCGCCGATTAGGCAGGGCCTGTAAATGCGGTTTCTGCTTTTTGGAACGTGCCGGATTGCAGTTATTTGCGCCATTGTGCCTTGGGCTACTGGCGCAGTTTGCGAACCAGCGGGTAGAGCGTGATTCCCAGACGCGCAAGCTTGCCTACTTTGCCCAGGCGCGGGCCGAATACGGCGAGTACAACGGTCGCAGCCAGCATCAGCGGCCCTTTTCCGTGGCGCTCGGAAGCTGCGCCACGGTTGCTCATGATGCTCTTGATACGCTGCACAGGATGAGCCAAAGGCTGCGCGTGATAGAGGATCTGCTGACGATTCATCTCCATGCGCAGTCGAATCAGATCCTTGCGCAGGGCCAGATCACTGGAAGTGCTGAGGGGAAGACTCATGGCAGTAAACGCTCCTGGTTGCGGGCCAGTTCCTCGACCGTTGCCTGGAAGGGCGACGCGCAGGCCTTGGCGAGGCGAATGGCGCGACTTATACACACGGCCATGACAATCGCATACACCAGACAGAGAATCAGAATGGCCGCGATGGGATTGGTTTCCCAGAAGGTGATGACGATGGCTGCTGAAAGCCCCACCAGAATCAGCAGGCCCAGGATCAGGCTGATACTTGCCAGAAGAAATAGCCTGAATACGCGGCTGCGCTCTTCCTGGAGCTCTATTCCAATCAGCTCCAGATGCCCTTGAAGAAGGCCGACAACCGCGCCGCCCATTTTTTTCAGGGACGGTGCGGGTGCTTCATCGGAATATTTTGCTTCCATTGGCCTGCTTTCCTCCTTCAGCGGCGCATGATCATGCCAAGAAGAAAGCCGGCGCCCGCAGCAATACCAATGGACTGCCAAGGGTGCGTTTGAACGTATTCTTCCGTGCACTGAATGGCCGCTTCACTCTGATCGCGCAGCGTGTTTTCCTGCTCCTTCAACATTTCCCGGGCACGACTCATATTGGCGGTGATTTTCCCGCGTAATTCTTCAGTCTGGCTTCCGGCGGTGTCCTGGGTGTGTTTGAGCAGGCGCTCGGTATCTGCGATAAGCGTGTGGAATTCTTCGATCAGTGCGTTCTGTGCAGCCTGAAGGTTGCGGCGGTGGGCTGACTTGTCGATCAGCGAGCCGGTAGAGCCAGCGGTTGCGTCAGGGATAGGGGTGTTATCACTGGTGCTGAAAGTGGATTCGGTAGACATCTGCTTGCTCCTTGGTGAAGTCATGGGAATGGTGACGGTACTTCAAGTTCGAGCATGACGGTGACGCAAGGTTCCCGCTTCGTTTTGAATGAAGCAGCGGAAAGCTGCGGTTACGGTGAGAAGTGAAATGACTCGGGTTTGTGTTGAGCGTGCAGTGAGCCTCAGAAACGCCTGCGGTGATTCCACCCTTTAATTGCACAGCACTTTTATCACAGGCGGAATTGATAAAGCCTGTAATACGCAACCTTCCTGAAAAGAAAAACCCGCCGAAGCGGGTCTTTCTGACTACTGCATCGAGATGCGGTAGGCCGCTATTACATCAGCGGGATGGTGTAGCTAACGATCAGACGGTTTTCGTCGACGTTAGTAGCGCGTTGGAAGTTATTGCGCGCTGTTGCGTTACGCCATTTGACGTTCAGGTTTTTCAGTGCACCTTCCTGGAAGGTGTAGCCGATATCCATATCGCGTTCCCACATTTTGCCTTCGGACTGGCCAACACCACGATCAACGTTATCGCCTGTGACGTAGCGGGTCATGAAGGTCAGACCAGGAATGCCGACAGAAGCGAAGTTGAAGTCATAACGTGCCTGATAAGACTTCATATCTTCAAATGCGAAGTCGTTGATCTGGACATAGTTGACCAAGAAGGGGTCAGTAAATTCACCGACATAAGCAAAGCCTGTGTCGCCGCTCATCTGCTGATAGCCAAGGCCAAAAGAGTGGCCGCTGAGCGAGTAGGTGACCATTGCTCCAAGTGCTTTGTTGTCGATGTTGGAGGAACCATCGTCAGTTGAGCGCGCATAGCGGAGATCGGTTTTCAGCGATTGCTTATCGCCAAGGGGTAGAATGTGAACCAGATTGGTGCTGTGTTGCTTGTAAATGTTCTCGAGTTCGCTGTAGTAATAGGCAGCGGTCAGATTGTCGAGAACTTTATAGCTACCGCCTGCGAAGAAGAAATCATCTGCTGCGTCAGCAGCGGTACCTGCAGCACCAGCGCCGCTGGCGATGCCGACGCCCTTGCCGCCGTAAGCCAAGCCCTCGTTATTCGACGAGTTACGATGGTTTGCACGGTTTAGATAACCACCGTCCAGAGTCAGTCCGTTGACCTCCTTGGAAACGATCTGTGCGCCCTGGAAGGTTTGTGGCAGCAGACGGGAATCGCTGGAGGAGATTGCCATGTTCTTGAGTTGGAGAGTACCAACTTTCAGGATAGTCTCAGATACCTTGAATTTCGCAGCTACACCAAGAGATGAGTAATCATCCGGTGCGCCTGATGCGCCAGCCGGCAGCAAGCCTGTCCCCGTGCGGCGATCATCTCCGCTGCCACCCGAATCAAGTTTAACCCCAAGCAAGCCAAGGGCATCAATACCAAAGCCAACAGTGCCTTCGGTAAAGCCAGACTCAACGCGGAGAATGAAACCCTGAGCCCATTCATCTTGCTTGTTCTGACCAGCATCTTCGCGGTAGTCACGGTTGAAGTAGAAGTTACGCAGCTCCAGGCCAGCCTTTGTATCTTCGATAAAAGCAGCTTGAGCCATGGAAGGAATGGCTAGGGTTGCTCCCAGAGTGGCCAGGGCCACGCCCCGGGCGATTGGGGTCTTGAGCATTTCTTGTTCTCCTCGTTGGATGATGCTCTGAAGGTCGCTCTTACGGCGACAATCAATAAAACACTTCATTATTATTTCAGCCTTTAGACCTTAGTCTTTAGGGCTTGTAGGTCAAGATTAGTGGCTCACTCGGTATCGCTGTTGCGTATTGATGCTTTGGATTCGAATATCAATACGCTACCGAATTGGGTGGGCCAACCTTGCCGGCCCGCCAGTTCAAGTGCTGGGAGGCTGCCGAATCCTACCGCTTTGCTAGCTACGAGTCGAATGCAGAAGTCAAACTCTCGTTTGAGTGAGGTCGGCGTCACGCTTTTTAGCGTCTCCTTCTAAAGAAGGATATTGCCAGACGGCCAATGTCACGGCAGATGGGCTGCTAGAATCGACGTTTCTATTGATCTCGATGAGCCTTCACCAATGCTTCCCGAATGTCAGCTGTTTGGAACCCTGGGCTGTCACCTGTGCGAGCAAGCCGAAGCGGTTGTAATGCCGCTGGTCGAGCATGGTTTGCTGGTGGAGTTGCTGGACGTGGCGGACAGGAGCGAATGGGTTGACGATTACGGCCTGCGCATTCCTGTATTAAGGAGGGTCGATACCGGCGCGGAGCTGGACTGGCCGTTTGAAACTGAGCAGGTTGTCTGGTTTCTGCGTGACTGATCTTTCTGAGAGCACCAGGCGAAAACAAAAAAACCGGCTGCAAGGGCCGGTTTTTTTTGGGTATCAGAAACACGATAAGTGTTTCGATAGCGGGATATGGTCGGAGCGACAGGATTCGAACCTGCGACCTTCTCGTCCCGAACGAGACGCGCTACCAAGCTGCGCTACGCTCCGAAGCTGGCGCGCATTTTACAGAAATACGCTTGTTTCACAAGAGCTTAGCGCCAGCTTTTTTGAATGTGCCGGGACATGCTGCCGACACATGCCGAGCCCAGTTGGTCAGAGTTCTTTGACGGTACGGACCTGGTCTTTGTTGACCTTGCCGGGGTTGCCGTCCAGCCCCTCGTATTCATAGAAGCCAGATTCATCGTCGTAGTCCGGTCGATCCAATGTTTGGATTTCGCGACCATCGTTGAGTGTGATGACGCTGGGGCTCGAGCAGCCAGCAAGCACGAATAGACCGAGCAGCAGGGTTAGAGTGGGAGCGATTCCTGAGCGCATGGTGTTTCTCCTCATTGGTGGGATGTGGTTGTGACGTTCTCAGGCAGCGTCAAGTTCCCAAGGGTGGGCGTTGTTGGGCGAGTAGTTCGGGGGAGTTCAGATTGGCAAGTCGATAGTCGTCTTCGGCCAGGTCGAGGCTGCGCGCGCCCAGTTTCACGAGCATGCGCCAGTTGCTTCGTTCGCCAGCTTGCCAGGCGGCTTCTACTGCAGAGGCCAGGCTGAGCGGAATGATGCAGAAAAGCGGCTCCCATTGTTCGCCGCGTCGGACCATGGTGGGCATATCTGGGGTTTGGCGTGCGGTGTTGTACAAGTCGAGCAGTAGTGCTTCATCGACCAGTGGCGCATCGCAGGGCAGCACCAATAGCCAGCGATGGCGCGCAGCGGCAAGGCCTGCGCGAATACCGGCAAGGGGACCGGGAAAGTCCGTTTCGTTGTCGGATACCAGGCGGTCGGCGAAGGCTGCATACAGATCCTGGTTGCGGTTACACGAAATGAGCAGGTCATCGGTAAGTGGCCGCGCCACTCGCTGCGGCCAGGCAACGAGAGGCTTGCCGTACCATTCGACCAAACCCTTGTCCTTACCGCCCATTCGCTGTCCGCGGCCACCGGCGAGCAATAGTATCGAGCAATCGGTAAGCAAGTGCTGTGGCATCAGAGGCTCCGGCAAAAGCCTGTGATATAACATCCGGCATTGCAGACCAACAACTGGAAGCCGTTTTATGAGTCATCTTGCCGAACAATCTTTTGTCCCCCTTGCTATTGCCGTTCTGACTGTCAGTGATACCCGTTCGCTGGATACTGATACCTCAGGCCAGCTTCTCGTCGACAAGCTTCTGGCCGCTGGGCACCGGCTTGTCGAGCGCGCGCTGCTCAAGGATGACATCTACCGGATTCGTGCGCAGGTTGCGCACTGGATCGCTGAGGACAGCGTGCAAGTTGTTCTTATTACAGGAGGCACCGGCTTCACCGGGCGTGACAGTACGCCGGAGGCGGTAGCCTGCCTGTTAGATAAGCAGGTTGATGGCTTTGGTGAGCTGTTCCGGCAGCTTTCCGCTGCGGACATTGGCACCTCCACTGTGCAGTCCCGCGCACTGGCTGGCTTGGCCAATTCGACGCTGGTCTGCTGCATGCCAGGGTCGACCAACGCATGTCGAACTGCTTGGGATGGCATCCTTGTCGAGCAGCTCGATGCACGACATCGTCCCTGTAACTTCGTCCCACACCTCAAGCAGGCAGCGCCGTGCGAGAGCCGCTCATGACGGTTGCGCCGCCGGCCGCGTTGATGTCGGTAGAGGAAGCGCGCGAAGCCCTGCTAAAGCTGGCGCATGGAGCAGCGATCCGTGATGTCGAAATCGTAGCGCTGGATGATGCCGCAGGGCGTGTGCTGGGCGAGCCGCTGGTTGCAACACTGGATTTGCCGCCGTGGCCAAACAGCGCCATGGATGGGTACGCCTTGCGCCAGGCGGATCTCGACGGCCAACCGTTGGCGGTCTGCCAGAGAATCTTTGCTGGCACCCAACCGCAACCGTTGCAGCCGGGTTGCTGTGCCAGGATCTTCACGGGCGCGCCCATGCCAGAGGGTGCCGATACCGTTGAGATGCAGGAGAACGTCGAAGTCCTTGAAGATGGCAGGGTGCGTTTCCTTAATCCGGTCAGGCGTGGCCAGCACGTAAGGCCGCAGGCTGGTGAAGCGAGTCGTGGTGACACGGTGCTGGAGGCCGGTGTGGTGCTGGGGCCGATTGAGTTGGGGCTTGCCGCATCGCTGGGAATTGATCGTTTGACAGTGGTTCGCAGGCTCAGGGTGGCGCTGCTTTCCACGGGCGATGAGTTGGTCGAACCGGGACGGTCGCTGGCTCCTGGACAGATCTACAACAGCAATCGCGTGCTGTTGCGCAACTGGTTGCAGCGCTTGGGTTGTGAGGTGATCGATGGCGGAATCGTGCCGGATGATCCGGACCAAGTTCGACGATGCCTGGCGGCATTGCATGACGTCGATCTGATTCTTTCGACCGGGGGCGTTTCGGTTGGCGAGGCCGACTACCTGGGTCAGGTCATGCGTGAAGACGGTGAGCTGGCGTTCTGGAAACTGGCCATCAAGCCAGGTAAGCCGCTTACCTGCGGCACCTATCATGGCGTGGCGGTGATCGGTCTGCCTGGCAACCCGGCGTCGACGCTGGTGACGTTCGGGCTGTTCGCGCGTCCTTATCTGCTGCGTCGTATGGGTGTCACCGAGGTGACACCGCTGAGCTTCCCGGTACCGGCCGGTTTTGTCTGGGACAAGCCGGGAACCCGTCGCGAGTATCTGCGTGCGAGGCTGGAAGCGGGCAGGGCGGTGCTGTATCCCAACCAGAGCTCTTCCATCCTGCGCAGTGCGGCATGGGCCGATGGCGTAGTGGAGATACCAGAGCACAGTCAGTTGCTCGAAGGAGATCCGGTGATGTTCATGTCCTTCGCTGAGCTACTGGGCTGACACCTGTCTGTCGGAGGGCTCGACGAGCCCTCCGAAGCCTCCTCAGCAACCAGCTGATAAACAGAACGCGCTTTCCATTGTCTACGCCTTTCATCCCGCCAATACCGGTGGGTAGTGCGTCTGCTATCGCCCTATGAAAGGTTGCTGATGAGGAGGGAAGGGATGCGGGAACGAAACGCCTGGGTCGATTACGCCAAGGGTATCGGTATCATTCTGGTGGTCTACGGGCATGTCGCGCGGGGGGTCTTCAATGCCGGCTTGCCGATGGATGAGGGACGATATGTGCTTGTGGACAGCATTATCTACAGCTTCCATATGCCGTTGTTCTTCTTCCTTTCGGGGCTGTTCTTCTACGATTCACTGATGAGGCGAGGCAGAACGGGGCTAATCGTCAACAAGATCGACACCATCGTCTATCCGTTTCTGCTCTGGTCACTGCTGCAGGGGATGTTTGAGGTGGCCTTGTCGGACTATACCAATGGCAGCGTGACCGTCTCGCAAGTGCTGTCTTCCCTGGTCTGGTCACCGCGCGCGCAGTTCTGGTTTCTCTACGCGCTGTTTCTGGTCTTTGTGGTGTGCGCCTTTGTTTATGCCAAGGCTAGTCGCCGCTTCTTCCTGCCAATACTTCTGGCGTTTTCCGGCCTTTATGTCTTTAGGCAGGACATGCCCTCAAACAGTGCTCTTCAGTTTGTTTTGGGTAATGCCGTGTTTTTTGCGCTGGGTGTCTGGATCAACGAGATCAAAGAGTTTCTACTGGCGCGCCATACCCAGTTGATGTTGTTGTTCGCGGCCCTGTTCGTGCTGGGGCAGTATGTATTTCATTTGTCCCTTGGGCTCACCTGGGAGGTCGGAGGCCTGGCGGTGCTTGTGTTGGCGACGATCTCGATTCTGTTCATTGTCACGCTGTCGATGTGGCTGGGGCAATTTCGTTTCCAGTGGCTTCTGTTCATTGGCGCCTCGTCGATGACCATCTACCTGATGCATATTCTTACCGGCAGCGGAGTACGGGTTATCATGATCGCTTTCCTCGGTATTGAATCCATAGCAGCGCACCTTCTGGTTGGCACGCTGCTGGGGCTTGCGGCACCCTTGTTGGCGCAGATGATCATCCAGCGGTACAACCTCTACTTTCTCCTATCGCCGCCCCAGCCGATGTCGGCGACCCGCTTGCGCGCGCGTGCTGTGGCGACGCAATGAAAGGCTGCTAGCCGCAGTCGATGCGCTGAACGCGGCCGCCTTCGTCGGTTGTCAGGTTCAGTCGCTGTGCGTTGTATTCCAGTGTGACGACGTCTCCAGGCCGAAGCAGGCGTGCCATCCTGGCGCCGCTATCGCGCCGGGCTTGGTCGAGCAGCTCGGGACTGGCTGGTTTGCCGATCAGGTCTTGCACGGAGGCAGAGCTGCAGTCGCCAGCCGCGGGAGGTAGCTGGGGAGAGGGCGAGAGTTGACAGCCTGCCAACGCCAAGCCGAGCAGGATCAGGATGTTGGTTCGAGCTGTTTTCATACGTGCTCCAAATATAGATGAGTGCGAAGAACATCATGTAGGGAACTGGCGCTGCCACCGCGTCGTCTTAGCTGCGGTGGCCCGTTGCGATGGCGCAAGGGCTGACGAACAATGATAAGGAGTTCCGCCATGTTCAAGTCGACCCTGATGAAGCGAGTAGCCAGCATTCTGGCCGTAATGCATTTCATGCTGTTTGCACAAATCCCTCTGGCTCAGGCTGCAATGATAGGCACGCCGGAGGTGATTGCCGAGCAACAGCAGCAGGTTGATCGTCAGCAGCTGCTGACGATGCTCGAAGATGCTGATGTACAGCAGAAGCTTGAGTCCATGGGAGTCGAGCGTGCTCAGGTTGAACAACGCATCAACAGCCTGACGCCAGCGGAACTCGCGCAATTCAACCAGCAGCTTGATCAGGCGCCGGCGGGTGCGGGCGTAGTTGGCGTCATCGTGCTGTTTCTGGTGATCTTCATCATCACGGACATGCTCTGCGCAACCAATATCTTTAACTTCATCAACTGCATCAACCGTTGATTGGAAAACTGCTCCTGCTGACTGGCGCCATTCTGCTCGGCGCCTGCGCGCGCAGTCCGGTGGTCGTGACGACACCGGATCTGCCCGAGCAGGTCGAGCTGGTTGAAGTGCCGTTTTTCCCCCAGGAGGATTACCAATGTGGGCCGGCGGCGCTGGCGACCATGCTGACGCATCGGGGCATCGACACGGATCCCGATCAGTTGGTGGGGCGTGTATATCTACCTGAGCGCAAGGGCAGCCTGCAGGTTGAGATGGTGGCGGCGGCTAGGGCTCACGACCTTCTGGTCTATCCGCTTGAGCCACGCCTGGATGCTCTGCTCGCCGAGGTGGCAGCGGGGAACCCTGTGTTGGTGCTACAAAACCTGGCCTTCGATCGCTGGCCTCAGTGGCATTTCGCGGTTGTGGTGGGATATGACCTGGCGACCCAGACGCTCATTCTGCGATCCGGCACTACCCAGCGATGGACAGGCAGTTTTCATCAGTTCGAGCGTAGTTGGGCCAAGAGTGATCGTTGGGCCGTGGTGACGGTCGCTCCGGATCGACTGCCTGCCAACGCAAGGGAAATGGTATGGCTAAAGGCGGCGAATGATCTGGAGCAGACAGGCCGTAAGGACGCTGCGCTCAGAGCTTACAAAGCGGCGACGCAACATTGGGATGGTGGTTTGTCCTGGTTCGCACTGGCCAACAGCTTTTATTCGGAGGGCGACAGGCAATCAGCGGAGCGCGCGTTACGCAGCAGTATTGCGAGTGATGAGGACTTCGCTGTCGGCTGGTTCAATCTTGCCCAGGTGCTCGCCGAGCGCGGTTGTGCGACACAGGCTTCCCGGGCGAAAGCCTGTGCTATGCAATTGGCGCCGGAGGATAAGCGGTTCGCTGCCGGCTTGGCGCCGCGGCACGAGCAAGGGGCTGCCTGTGGACCTCTTCCCTCTTGCCCAAAAGATTGATCAGAAGCCTATTCTGTCGCGCAGGCTGTAATACAGCGCACCTAATGCGCTCAGAGGTGCGCTGAAGCGTTGTCCTCCGGGGAACGGGTAGTGCGGCAAGCCGGCGAAGGCGTCAAAGCGCTCAGCCTGGCCGCGTAAGGCCTCGGCGATGATTTTGCCGGCCAGATGGGTATAAGTGACCCCGTGTCCGCTACAGCCTTGTGAGTAGTAGATGTTGTTCCCGATCCTCCCGACTTGCGGCATGCGCGATAGCGTCAGCAGGAAGTTGCCGGTCCAGGCGAACTCCGTTCGAACGTCATGCAATTGCGGAAAGGTCTTGAGCATTTTCGCGCGAATAATCGAATCGATATCCGCGGGGTCGCGTGCGCCGTAGACTACGCCGCCGCCATAGATCAGGCGTTTATCTGCCGAGAGGCGATAGTAATCGAGCAGATAGTTGCAATCCTCAACGCAGTAATCCTGTGGTAGCAGGCCGGCGGCGAGCCCATCGCTTAGCGGCTCCGTGGCGATGACCTGGGTTCCGCAGGGCATGGATTTAGCGGCGAGCTCAGGCACCAGGCCGCCAAGATAGGCGTTGCCCGCAACGACTATGAATTTCGCGCTTACTTGGCCATTGGCGGTGTGCACGCAAGGGGTTTCACCTCGTTCGATACGAATCGCGGGGCTTTGCTCGTACAAACTGCCGCCAAGGGATTCCACCGCCGCCGCTTCACCCAGGGCAAGGTTGAGCGGGTGGATGTGCCCGCCGCCGTGATCCAGCATTCCGCCGCTGTAGCGCTCACAGGCCACGACATTCCGGATGCCTTCGTGGTCGAGCATTTCCAGTTGGTTATAGCCGTAGCGTTCCCAGAGTGCCTTCTGGGTTTCGAGATGGAGCAGCTGTCGGCTATTGAAGGCCGCAAATACACCGCCGTTCTTGAGATCGCAGTCGATGCCATAGCGCGCGACTCGCTCGCGAATGATCCGCCCGCCCTCGAATGCCATCGCGCCAATCAGTCGAGCAGCGTCCGGGCTGGCACTACGCTCGACGGTGTCGATATCGCGGCTGTAACTGTTAACAATCTGCCCACCGTTACGACCCGAAGCGCCGAAGCCGACTCTCGCAGCTTCCAGAACTACAACACGAAAGCCCTGTTCCAGAAGGAAGAGCGCCGTAGAAAGCCCTGTGTAACCGGCGCCGATCACGCAGACATCCGTTTCGATGGCTTCGTTCAGGGGTGCACGACTCGGCGCAGGGTTCGCGGAGGCCGCGTAGTAGGAATCGGGATAGGGCGTGTGCGGCATTTCGTTAACCCCTGTTCTGAATATTTGACGCGATGCTATCCCTATGGACGAACTCGCACCATAGGGATAGCACCTCCCTTACCTGAGGTTTTCAAAAATCACAGATATCAGTGGCTTAGCGAAAAAAAAGCTTGACGCTGTTATGCGGATCTATACAATGCGCGTCCATCGGAGGCACATAGCTCAGTTGGTTAGAGCACCACCTTGACATGGTGGGGGTCGTTGGTTCGAATCCAATTGTGCCTACCAAATTCCGAGAAAAGGGTCGCGCTAGCGGCCCTTTTTTATTGCTCGACTTATGCGGGTCAGGCATTTAGTTTCGTTTATCTTCCAGTGACTTCGATTCGCATCGGTCGGCCTTAGGGCTACTGCCATTGTGCGGCAGAGCAACCAGCGAATCGCTTTCCTGGCTCATCCCAACCCACGTGACCTTTGGTAGGGGTCACCACTAGGAGAGGAGGCGCCATGCCCATCATTACTCTTCCTGACGGCAGTCAGCGTTCGTTCGATCATCCAGTTTCCGTTGCTGAAGTGGCACAATCCATTGGCGCTGGTCTTGCCAAGGCAACCATCGCCGGCAAAGTTGACGGTCGCCTGGTTGATGCTTGCGACCTGATCGATAACGACGCAACCCTGCAAATCATTACGTCCAAAGATGAAGAGGGGCTGGAGATTATTCGCCACTCTTGTGCTCACTTGGTCGGGCATGCAGTCAAGCAGCTCTATCCGACGGCGAAAATGGTCATTGGCCCGGTGATTGCCGAAGGCTTTTATTACGACATCGCCTTCGAGCGGCCTTTTACGCCTGAAGACATGGTCGCCATCGAACAGCGCATGAAAGCGCTGATCGACACCGAATATGACGTGATCAAGAAGGTCACCCCGCGGGCCGAGGTCATCGAGGTATTTCAGGCGCGTGGCGAGGAGTACAAGCTGCGTCTGATCGAGGACATGCCGGACGAGCAGGCCATGGGTCTGTATTACCACGAAGAATACATCGATATGTGCCGCGGGCCGCACGTGCCCAATACGCGCTTTCTCAAATCGTTCAAGCTGACCAAATTCTCTGGTGCCTACTGGCGCGGGGACGCGAAGAACGAGCAGTTGCAGCGTATTTACGGCACCGCTTGGGCCGACAAGAAGCAGCTGGCGGCCTATATCCAGCGCATCGAGGAAGCCGAAAAGCGCGACCACCGCAAGATCGGTAAGCGTTTGGGGCTGTTTCATGCCCAGGAAGAGGCGCCGGGTATGGTTTTCTGGCACCCGAATGGCTGGACGCTCTATCAGGTGCTCGAGCAGTACATGCGTCAGGTGCAGCGTGAGAATGGCTATCAGGAAATTCGCACGCCACAGGTTGTTGATCGTGTGCTTTGGGAAAAATCCGGGCACTGGGCTAACTACGCAGAAAACATGTTCACCACCGAATCGGAAAATCGCGACTACGCGATCAAGCCGATGAACTGCCCATGCCATGTGCAGGTATACAACCAAGGCCTGAAGAGTTATCGCGAGCTGCCGCTGCGCCTGGCTGAGTTCGGCGCCTGCCATCGCAACGAGCCCTCTGGCGCGTTGCACGGCATCATGCGCGTGCGTGGCTTCACCCAGGACGACGCGCACATCTTCTGCACCGAAGAGCAGATGCAGTCTGAGTCGGCTGATTTCATCCGCCTGACGCAGGCGGTGTATGCCGACTTCGGCTTTGAAGATATCGAGCTGAAACTGTCCACTCGTCCAGAGAAGCGTGTTGGCTCCGATGACTTGTGGGATCGCGCCGAGGCCGCTCTGGCGTCAGCGCTCGACAGTGCGGGGCTTCCTTATGAGCTGCAGCCGGGCGAAGGCGCTTTTTATGGGCCAAAGATCGAGTTCTCGTTGAAAGACTGTCTGGGTCGTGTCTGGCAATGCGGCACGCTGCAGCTGGACTTCAACCTGCCGATCCGTCTGGGTGCCGAATACGTTAGCGAGAATAACGATCGCCAGCATCCGGTCATGTTGCACCGTGCGATTCTGGGTTCGTTCGAGCGCTTCATCGGAATTCTCATCGAGCATTACGAAGGAGCGTTCCCGGCTTGGTTGGCACCGACCCAGGCGATGGTGATGAATATCACCGATAAGCAGGCAGATTTCGCGACCGAAGTGGAGAAAACTCTCAATCAGAATGGCTTCCGTGCCAAGTCCGACTTGAGAAACGAAAAGATCGGCTTTAAAATCCGCGAGCATACCTTGCTCAAGGTTCCCTATCTTCTGGTTATCGGAGATCGGGAAGTCGAGACACGATCCGTTGCTGTGCGCACCCGTGAAGGAACCGATCTGGGCTCCATGCCCCTGGATGACTTCGCCCGGTTGCTCGCACAAGCGGTTTCCCGGCGTGGTCGCCAAGAATTGGAGTAATCATTATTAAGCGTGATATGAGACAGGATAAACGAGCTGCACCCAAGGCCCCGATCAACGAGAATATCTCGGCTCGTGAGGTCCGTTTGATTGGTGCTGATGGCGAGCAGGTTGGCATCGTCTCGATTGATGAAGCGCTTCGTATCGCTGAAGAAGCGAAGCTGGATCTGGTGGAGATTTCCGCCGATGCATCACCTCCTGTATGTCGAGTGATGGATTACGGCAAGCACCTCTTCGAGAAAAAGAAGCAGGTTGCCGCGGCGAAAAAGAACCAGAAGCAAATTCAAGTCAAAGAAGTAAAGTTTCGTCCAGGGACGGAAGAAGGGGACTATCAGGTTAAGCTACGCAACCTGATGCGTTTCCTAAATGAAGGGGACAGGGCCAAGGTGTCGTTGAGATTCCGCGGTCGTGAGATGGCCCATCAGGAGCTGGGGATGGAACTGTTGAAGCGGGTCGAGGCTGACCTGGCAGAATACGGTTCGGTCGAACAGCATCCGAAGATGGAAGGACGCCAGCTGATCATGGTCATCGCTCCCAAGAAGAAAAAGTAACCACCAGGGCACTGGCAGGCCTTGCGGTTATTTGTAATCACCCACAATGTGGAGTACCGAACATGCCAAAGATGAAGACTAAAAGTGGTGCTGCAAAGCGCTTCAAGAAGACGGCTAATGGCTTCAAGCACAAGCACGCTTTCAAAAGCCACATTCTGACCAAAATGTCTACCAAGCGTAAGCGTCAGCTGCGTGGTACATCTTTGATGCACCCGTCTGACAACGCAAAAGTAGCGCGCATGCTGCGCGTACGTTAATCGGTCAAGAATAGAGGAATAACTCATGGCTCGTGTTAAGCGTGGCGTCGTCGCTCGTCGCCGTCACAAGAAAATTCTGAAACTCGCCAAAGGCTACTACGGCGCTCGTTCGCGCGTGTTCCGTGTTGCCAAGCAGGCGGTAATCAAGGCTGGCCAATATGCCTACCGTGACCGCCGTCAGCGCAAGCGTCAGTTCCGCGCTCTGTGGATCGCTCGTATCAACGCCGGTGCGCGTGTAAACGGTCTGTCCTACAGCCGTTTGATCGCTGGCCTGAAAAAAGCGGCCATCGAGATCGACCGCAAGGTTCTGGCCGAGTTGGCAGTGAGTGAAAAAGCAGCTTTTGCTGCGATTGTCGAAAAAGCTAAAGCTTCTCTGGCCTAAGCCCATCGATAATCTCGAATCTTCGGGTTCGTAGCGTCACCGATAGGGGAAGAGCCTTGTGCTCTTCCCCTATTTTGTATCTGAAGGGGCCTTTGCAAAAGTGCACGTGGCGCCGCGGCTCAGGCTGCTGCCGCTAGGTGCGGTTCTGCAAGAACCTCTGGAGGTTGTACATGGAAAACCTGGATGCACTGGTCTCGCAAGCGCTTGAGGCGGTGCAACATAGCCAAGACATCAACGCCCTGGAGCAGATCAGGGTCCAATACCTCGGCAAGAAAGGCGAGCTGACCCAGGTCATGCAGACGCTGGGCAAACTGTCGGCCGAAGAGCGGCCGAAGGCCGGCGCCCTGATCAATGCGGCCAAAGGTCGTGTGCAGGATGAGCTGAATGCGAAGAAGGCCCTGCTCGAGCAGGCGGCGCTGAGCGCCAGGCTTGCTGCCGAGCGCATCGACGTAACTTTGCCCGGTCGTGGCGAAACCAGCGGTGGCCTGCATCCGGTTACTCGTACGCTTGAGCGGATCGAGCAGTTTTTCAGCCATATCGGCTACAGCGTTGCCGAAGGCCCGGAAGTCGAAGACGACTACCATAACTTCGAGGCGCTGAATATTCCGGGGCATCATCCTGCACGTGCGATGCACGACACTTTCTATTTCGATGCCCGCATGCTGCTGCGTACCCACACCTCACCGGTACAGGTACGCACCATGGAGTCGCAACAGCCGCCGATCCGCATCGTCTGTCCGGGGCGGGTCTATCGCTGCGATTCGGATATCACCCATTCCCCGATGTTTCATCAGGTCGAAGGCCTGCTGATCGACGAAGACATCAGTTTCGCGGACCTGAAAGGCACTATCGAGCAATTCCTGCGGGTGTTCTTCGAGAAGCCGCTGGGCGTTCGTTTCCGACCGTCATTCTTCCCTTTCACCGAGCCCTCGGCTGAAGTGGACATGCAGTGTGTGATGTGCAGTGGCAAAGGTTGTCGGGTGTGCAAGCAGACTGGCTGGCTAGAGGTGATGGGCTGCGGCATGGTGCATCCGAATGTGCTGCGCATGTCTGGTATCGATCCGGAAAAATACCAGGGTTTTGCCTTCGGCATGGGAGCCGAGCGGCTGGCTATGTTGCGTTATGGCGTCAATGATTTGCGCCTGTTCTTCGATAACGACTTGAGATTCCTGGCGCAGTTTCGCTAGGTCCAGGTTTAGTCAAGACATCTTTGGGAGAGCAGGATGAAATTCAGCGAACAGTGGTTGCGTACTTGGGTCAATCCACAGGTTTCCCGCGAGGAGCTTGTGGCGCGCCTGTCGATGGTTGGGCTGGAAGTGGACGCTGTGACTCCGGTTGCCGGTGAGTTCAGCAGCGTAGTGGTAGGCGAGGTGCTGAGCACCGAGCAACATCCTGATGCCGACAAGCTGCGCGTGTGCCAAGTCAGCAATGGCAGCGAAACCTTTCAGGTGGTCTGTGGCGCGGCTAATGTGCGCCCCGGCCTGAAAATTCCTTTCGCCATGATCGGCGCGAAGCTGCCGGACGATTTCAAGATCAAGAAGGCCAAGCTGCGTGGCGTCGAGTCCAATGGCATGTTGTGCTCGGAAACCGAGCTGCAGATCGGCACCGATGACAGCGGGCTTATGGAGCTGGCGGCGGATGCTCCGGTGGGCAGCGATCTGCGCGAATACCTAGGGCTGGACGATGCGAGCATCGAAATCGGCCTGACGCCGAACCGGGGTGACTGCCTGTCTATCGCCGGGCTTGCCCGCGAAGTGGGGGCGATTTACGCCGCGGAGGTTGCACCCGTCGATATCGCGCCCGTAGCAGCCACTCATGACGAGGTGCGTCCGCTTGAAGTGCTGGCGCCGAAAGCATGCCCGCGTTATCTCGGCCGTGTGATTCGCGGTGTCGATCTGTCGCGTCCGACGCCGCTGTGGATGGTCGAGCGCCTGCGTCGCTCCGATATCCGTAGCATCGATGCGGTGGTGGACGTCACCAACTATGTGATGCTCGAGCTGGGGCAGCCGTTGCATGCCTTCGATCTTGCCGATATCCGGGGCGGCATTCGGGTGCGGATGGCTGAAGAGCAGGAAAAAATAGTCCTGCTCGACGGCCAGGAAGTTACGCTGCGTGCCGATACGCTAGTGATCGCCGACCACCAGCGCGCCCTCGCAATTGCGGGTGTTATGGGCGGTGAGCATAGTGGTGTGAGCGCTTCGACGCAGGATCTGTTTCTGGAGAGCGCCTTCTTCGACACCATTGCGCTGGCCGGCAAGGCACGATCCTATGGTCTGCACACCGACGCCTCACATCGCTACGAGCGTGGTGTGGATTCCCAGCTCGCTCGTCGCGCCATGGAGCGGGCCACCGCACTCTTGCTGCAAATCGTCGGGGGTAGTGCCGGTCCGGTGATAGAAGCCGCCAGCGAAGCTGATCTACCCAATGTCGCGCCGATTATATTGCGTGCAGAACGCATCGATCAGATGCTTGGTCTGGAAATGCCGGCGGGGCAGGTCGTCTCGCTGCTCTCTGCGCTGGGCTTGGGTGTCGTCGAGAAATCGCAAGGTTGCTGGGAAGTCAGCGTACCCAGCCATCGCTTCGATATCAGCCTTGAAGTCGACCTCATTGAAGAGCTGGGGCGGCTGTATGGCTATGATCGCCTGCCAGTGCGCTACCCCCAGGCACGCCTGGCGCCCGAAGCCAGCCCCGAAGCCCGTGCAGAACTTCCGGCGTTGCGTCGCCTGCTGGTCGCGCGTGGCTACCAGGAAGCCATTACTTATAGCTTCATCGATCCGAAGCTGTTCGAGCTGTTCAGCCCGGGCGTTGAGCCGCTGCAATTGGCCAACCCGATTTCCTCGGATATGGCCGCGATGCGGGCAACCCTGTGGCCGGGCCTGATCAAATCCCTGCAATACAACTTGAACCGTCAGCAGACGCGGATCCGACTGTTCGAAAGCGGTTTGCGTTTCGTCGGCCAGCTTTGTGAGCTGAAGCAGGAAGCGATGCTCGCGGGTGTCGTGACCGGAAGTCGTCTGCCGGAAGCCTGGAGTAATGGGCGCGAAGCGGTCGATTTCCATGACATGAAAGCCGATATCGAGGCCGTACTCGGCTACGCTGGTGATGCTTCAGCCTATACCTTCACCGCAGCTGAGCATCCCGCACTACATCCGGGGCAGACAGCGCGAATCGAGCGGGAAGGGCGTCTGGTCGGATACGCCGGTAGTCTGCATCCTGAGCTGGCCGCTAGCCTGGGAATCGACCAGCCGGTGTATCTGTTCGAGTTGCTGATGGCTGAAATCAGTGAAGGGCGGCTACCGCGTTTCAACGAACTGTCGCGCTTCCCTGAAGTACGTCGCGATCTGGCGATTCTTGTGTCGATCAATGTAGCTGCAGGCGATGTGCTGTCCTGCATCGGCGAAGCCGCGGGTGATAACCTGACAGACCTCAAGCTATTTGACGTTTATCAGGGTAAAGGTATTGATCCGCTTAGCAAAAGTATGGCAGTCGGCTTGACCTGGCAGCACCCTTCGCGCACTCTAAACGACGATGAGGTGAGCGGTGCGATGCAGCAAATCCTTACCTCCCTGGAAGAAAGGTATAACGCCACGTTAAGGAAATAGCGTATGGGGGCTCTGACGAAAGCTGAAATGGCCGAACGTCTTTATGAAGAGCTAGGCTTGAATAAGCGCGAAGCCAAGGAACTGGTCGAGCTGTTTTTTGAGGAAATTCGCCAGGCTCTGGAGCAGAACGAGCAGGTCAAGTTGTCCGGATTCGGCAATTTTGATCTGCGCGACAAGCGCCAGCGGCCTGGGCGCAATCCGAAGACCGGCGAGGAAATACCGATCACGGCACGCCGTGTAGTTACTTTCCGTCCGGGGCAGAAACTCAAAGCCAGGGTCGAGGCCTATGCTGGAACCAAGCCATAACGACGAGCTCCCGACGATTCCGGGCAAACGCTATTTCACCATCGGTGAAGTCAGCGAACTCTGCGCGGTAAAGCCCCATGTGCTGCGTTATTGGGAACAGGAATTCCCACAGCTCAACCCGGTGAAACGCCGTGGTAACAGGCGCTACTACCAGCGCCAGGACGTACTGATGATTCGCCAGATCCGGGCGCTCCTCTACGATCAGGGCTTTACCATCGGCGGTGCCAGACAACGGCTCTCTAGTGAGGAAGCTCGCGAAGATACTACTCAGTACAAGCAGATGATCCGGCAGATGATTTCTGAACTGGAAGAAGTGCTACAGGTTCTGCGTAAATAAATCGCCTGAGTACTAAAAAACTTTCACATTTTCAGATGCTTAAGGTATAGTTCGATCCGTTTTCAGCAGTGCTGAAAACGCTAGTCGGGGCGTAGCGCAGCCTGGTAGCGCACTTGCATGGGGTGCAAGGGGTCGAGTGTTCGAATCACTCCGTCCCGACCAAATAACTCCACGATTTAGGCCAGTTCAGAAATGAACTGGCCTTTTTCGTTTTTGGCATGGGACACATTGGGGGCTCATTACCTAGATCTGTTCCGCTTGAAGTTCACTAAGGTGCTGTGACGCTGCATGGTGGTCTGTCTGGTCAAGGGCGAAGGTTTCGCCTTATACGTCGCGGGTCTGGCTGGCCCACTGGGCGATGAAGTCGCCGATTCTTTCCGCGATGCTGCTTTCGACCGTGCGCAGGCGCAGAATGGGGATGCCGCTTTTCGCCAGGATGCCATTCTTTAAGGCGTCCCGCGCTGCCTGGTCGGGTTGGTCGTGGGAGCCGCCATCGACCTCAATTACTCCCACCGGGACCTTGCCTACCTTGAAATAGATGACGAAATCACAACTGGCGCGCGCCATGATGCCCGCTCGCGGTCTGTCCAATCCTGGTTGCTTGGCGATGCGATCTGATCCAGCTTGATCTGCGCGTGGTACATCAATGACTGGCACGCTGGGGCGGACAGCGTCTCGCGCAGCAGTTGCGCCACGATTTGCTCGGATTTGTAGCGTGAATCGCCAGGCCGCAAGCGGGCGCCCAAACGCGCCAAGGACAGGTCAAACTCCCGGTACAGCAGGTCGAAGGCCGATACCACGGGAGCGCGCACGATCTGCTCGTCCTGCGCGTAATAGGTGATGTAGCGCATCAGGGCCGCGATGTGGCCGTTGTTGCCGGTGAACACCTCGTCACCCGTTACTAACGTGAAGTGGTGCTTGGCTCGCGATACCGCCACATTGATCATGCGTGGGTCATCGACGAAGTTCAGGCGTTTACGCTCTTGGTTGTAGTGCTTCTTGTCCAACACGGTGGAGAAAACGATCTCGTCGCACTCTCGGCCCTGAAACTTGTGCACGGTGTCCCTGACGAAATCCGGTGGTAGGTGCGTGCCGGAGAGGGTCACTTGTGCCCGGAACGGCGCGATGAAACCGCGGCCGTCGCCATCCAGCCCAACCGGCTCTCCTTTGTCCTCGAGTAACCTGAGCAGAGAGTCCAGCTCGCGCAGGTTGACGTTCTTGCGGGTGTGATTGCCCTTGGCGGTCACAACCAAGCGCAATGGCGCTTCACCCTTGTCTTCGGTCATCGGCACCAGTGCGTTGTTATAGAACTGCTGGTTGCAGAACTGAATGATCCTGGGGTGGCAGCGGTAATGCTCTTTCAGCAGGGTTCTGGGAAGAGTCTCCTTGAACACTCCGATGCACGAATCGAGCAGGCTGTAGCGCTCACAATCGTAAGCCTCAGCAGGCGCCTGCAGACCCAGTTCACGGGGATGTGCGCCAACTGGCGGCTGTCACCGACGACGATCAGGTTCCTCGCGCAGCCCAGCGCTAGAATGCCCGGCACGATGTCCTGCAGCGAGGCTTCGTCGATGATCACGTAGTCGAGGATTGCCCCCGGAGCGATCGAGTTGACGATGGAGTGCGTACCGCTGCCCAGGATCGGGAAGCGCTGAACGAAGGCATCGAATTGTTGACGGTACGTGTTGGCATCGAAGCTGTCCGATGGCGGTGTCTGGCGTTGTAATTGTTGCTTCAGATGATGCATCGATGCCGATTTCAATTCATCCAGCAAGGCCGTGAAATTTCCGCGTGCCAGCGATTCGCGGCATGCCTGCAACTCCGCGTCCTTGTCTCGCAGAGCCTTGTCGTAGTAGTGCATCTGCAGGGCATGGAAAACGGCCAGGCGCGCATCGCCCTGGGCAAACGGCTTGGCGCGGAAGATCCTGAAGTTGAACAGCAGCTCAACGCGATCTTTGAGACGGATTCGCTGCTCACCGAGATGAGCCAGATAGGCCATCAGGTCTGTTGTTTTGCGCGGCGACAGTCTGTACTTATCCAGCGAGTTGGCAGCCTGTATGCCGCTGTCTGCCTGCCACTGTTCCAGGTGGCGTCGCTCGATAGTTAGTTCGTCGAGCTCGACCTGCAGTTGCGCCGCCCGATTGTGGTCGTGCAAGCGCTGCTTCAAGCGGGCCAGCAAGGCTTGAATTTCGTCCAGCGTCGGTGCGAGCTCCGGCTCGCTCGATGGCCAAGGCGGCAGGTCAGCGAAGAAGTTCTTGCGGTTGTCCTGATTGCCGAGTTTGGCGATTAGGTGGCCCAGACCGCATTTCTCCAACTTCTGGTAGATGTTTTCCACCGCCGCATTGTTGTTGGACAGCACCGCAACCGTCTGTCTACGCAGCAGGATATTGGCGAGGATGTTGAGGATGGTCTGGGTCTTGCCGGTTCCCGGTGGGCCCTCGATCACGCTGACCTGCGCGCGGAAGGCCTGCTCGACCGCGGTGAGCTGGCTCTCATTCAGGCCGAACGGATAGATCAGCCCTTGGCCCGGCGTCAATGTGCCGTTGCGCCCCGTGCAATAGGCCTGCAAGGCGGTATCGGCACTGGCGGGCAGTTTTTCCAGTTGACGTACGACATTGGCTGCTATCTCACGATCAGTCTTCGACTCGGCGCAACCCTGCCGGGCATTTGCCACGGCTGAGAAATAACGGAAGACCGGCGTGGTCTTCATCGCCGTTGGTGCGGTAAAGCCGATACCATCCACCTTGTAGACATAAGGCTTGTCGGCGTCCGGATAGTGCACGACGGCATACCGCTCGCCGTAGATCGTAGCTTTGGCAATGGGCTTGACTATCGTGCTGCCTGGCTTGGTCAGCAACATCTCACCCAACTCGCGGGTGGGAGAAACATGGCAGTCACTGAGCGGGCGCGTGTAAGTTTTCTTGGAGGGGTAGTAACAGGTCAGCTTCAGGGCTTCGTACTTGTCGCTCCAGTAAATCGACCAATCACTAATTTTCGCGGTCTTGTCCTCACCACCCATCTGAATCGAAACCATACATCTCTTATTCACGTGCGCACGATATCCGGCTGCACCTCACGGCGAACATCGAATTTCGCTAATTCTCCAATAAGGGCCATCTTGCTATCGTTGCGTGTAGAGCGATAGACAGCCCATGCACTTGATCATCGGCCGTCCTTCAGCGCTTGTTTGAATGGCGGATTGCTCTTCGACTCTAAGCCGAAAAGGGTGAGTTGTGCCAGGTTTCTTAGACACTCCCAAGTTTTGCAGAGCAACCTTTCAGCTAGGTGGTCTGTCCCGGGCTGAGTGGATGCTGACTTAAGGTGGATAATGCCCGCCGCAAGGAGTGCTCGTGACTCAGACCAGGCGACGTTTTCCCGAATCCTTCAAACGCGAGGCGGTAGATCAGGTGCTTGCCGGTACACCGCTTCGTCATGTGGCCGAGACGCGATGCGCGAAGCCGGTCTACGCGTTCGCTCGCGCAAGCGCTGGCGGCTGGTTTCTAGCACTCATCACGCTCTGCAGATTGCCCCGAATCATCTGGATCGCCAGTTCGCCTCGGATCGCGCCAACCAGTACTGCGTCTCAGACATGACCTACGTGCGGACGGCCCAAGACTGGCTGTATCTGGCCGTCGTGCTCGATCACTATTCACGCTCTTGTCGGCTGGGCGATGCACCACCGCATGCAGCAGGCCTCGGTACACGCTGCGCTGGAGATGGCCGTTGCACGCCGACAGCCGAAAGAAGAGATCCTGTTGCACTCGGATGGTGGCAGCCAGTAATGCGCGTACGACTACCGGGCTTTACTTCTGCGACATCAAATCGTGCCTAGCCATTCACGTCCGGGGAATTGCTGGGACAACGCAGCGATGGAGAGCTTCTTCTGTTCGCTGAAGGTCGAGCGGGCCTACCTGACGCGCTATGCCAGCTACCAGGAGGCGAAAACCGACCTGTTCGACTTACATCCGCTTTTACAATCAGCGCCGTCGCCACGACGCTGGGCTACCATCAGTCCGATAGAGTTTGAGCGGCGAAAAGCGAGCAGTAGCTCTTAACTACCTGTCCACCGGTTCAGGGGCAGACCAAGGTGACTGTGGAATCACAGGGATGCAGCTCGACATAAAATAGTGCCGCGATCACCAACTGCATAAACCGCTCCGCTGCGGCTTGCACAGACAGCGCGAAGACCTACATCAGTGCCGCTGGGTTCGGGGATCCACTGATTACCCTCAAGGCTAAGAATGCGGCCACGGGTGCCGACGGCATAGGCACTGCCTGTACTGGTTCCTGCAATGCTCAGGAGATCATCGCGTAGGCGAGTCGGCTGCAGTTGCCAGCGGCTGCCATTGAAGTGGGCCATGGTGCCAGAGAGACCGACGGTGTAAATGTCATCAAGTGAGGTCCCCCATACGCTGTACAGGAAGCTTTCCGTTCCGACGTTGAACGGCGCCCAATCTAGACCGTTGTAGCGCAGCACCAGGCCGAAGTCCCCGACCGCGAGCATGCGATCCTTGCCCCAGCCCCACAGGCCGTACAGGGCAGACTGGGTGCCGCTCGGCATGCGTTTCCAGCTGAGCCCGTCGAAATGCAGGATTAGGCCCTCGTCGCCCACGGCAAAAAGCGAGTCCGGGCTGTCACCCCACATCGATAGAATGGTCAGGTCCAAGTGGAGGTCGAAGTGCAGATGCCATTGCTGACCATCGAAGCGATAGATGCGACCGAGCTGACCAGCAGCAAACAATCCGTTGCCGGTGTCCCAGAGGCAGTGCACAGACAGTTCGCTGGGTGCCGGCAGAGCACGCCAGCGGTTTCCTTCCAGTACCAGCACGGTCCCGGCTTCGCCGCATGTGTAGCAGGTGCCGTCCGCTGCTTCATGAATACCCCATAGCTGGCGCTCAATTGGCGACTCCATAACACGCCATGGGCTGAGTGCAGCAACGCCAGGCGGTGGTGCCAACGCAGCAGTGAAGTCAGCTGCAGCGGTCATGATGCTGCCGAAGTCGCCGACTGCAAGCGCTTCTCCGGTAGGCAGGGTGATGATGTCCATGAGGTCATGCGGGACGTTGCTCTCCAGGCGATCGAGCTTCAGGTCCTTGAGGTAGTACAGGTGGCCCTGATCGCCGACGATCAGTACGCCGTCCTTGTAGGCTTTGAGGGAGCGAAGTCGTGGCATCGGCTGATCAAAGTTTAGTGCCTGGAAGCGACCGTCACGGTAGCGCACCAGCTCACCACGGAAGCCACCCGGATCGACGAAATAGCGCCCACCGGCCAGCAGGATTTCGTCCTCCAGCAGGAGGATGGCCTGGAAGCCCGAGCCCAGCGGGCAGTCAAGCTTGATCCAGCTGCCATCAAGCTGGCGTTGCAGCACGGTACCTTCGCCGCCGGCGGCGTAAACGGTGCCATCTGTGGCGCAGGCTATGGCACGCAGGTTGATGCGAGTCGGCGCAGTTTCAACGCTCCACTCGCTGCCGTCATAGTGCAGGATCATGCCGTCATCGCCGACTGCCCAGGCTTGCCCTGCGGCGTTGCCATCTATGGCGAACAACGGGGTATTTTCCGCACAGGCGGCAAAACGGCCGTTGTCGTCGACTATGCCACCGCGCACCTGCTGCCAGCTGCTGCCGTCAAAGTGCAGCACGCTGCCCATCCAGCCCACGGCGATCAGGTCGTCGGCGCGCAGGCCCCAGATGCCATGCAGGGGCAGCTTGCCGGGTACGTCCATGTGCTGCCATTGCTGGCTGCCTTCATCGGTGCCGCCGCGAAAGTGCAGGATCATGCCCTCGTCGCCGACCACGAATACTTCGCCGTCACCGGCCCAACCCGACCAGAGTACGTCGCCATCACCGGCGCCAACTTCAGGAACACGGCGCCAGGGTGCGCGGTGAGGCTGGGAGCTGTCTCCACCTAGGAGCTGACGGAAGAATTGGCGACGTTCAGCGTTTGGAGCTTGGGTCATGATTTGACGACCTCACGGATGAACAAGATGCAGCGTGGAGTGGTGCAAGCACGAGGTCAGCGCGAGCTGTCTTCGTCTACGGCAGCGGGCGTTGTCCGGTTGTCGCCCAACAGGGCGGCGAGTTCGCTGCGCAGCGCTTCGCGCTGCTCGGCTGGCACAGCGGCCAACGCTTGTTCAAGCTCGGGTGCCTGATGTGCTTCCTGATTCATGGCTTTCAGCGAGTCGGCAGCGGCGGCGGAGAAGTTGGCCTTGGCCTGATCGACACACGCTTTCACCGCCAGCATGAACGCACGCGCTTCGGCGCTTTCAGGTGCATCAAGCACGATGGGGCTGCCTTTGTCCGAACCGCTGGCCAATGCCAGCGAGAAGGGTACCTGGGCCAGTGAGGCAATGCCGGCTTTATCCAGCGCCTCGGCCAGATGGTCCCGGGGGAACAGGTGGAATTCGCCGCTGCAGTGCGGGCAGGTAACCCCGGCCATGTTCTCCACCACACCGAGCAGGGGCATGCCGCGCTCCTGGCAGAAACGCACGGCCTTGAGGCTGTCCATCAGCGCCACTTCCTGGGGTGTGGTCACCAGCAGGGCGGCCACGTTCTGGCCTTCCAGCAGATCCGACAGGGTGATCAACTCGTTACCGGTGCCCGGTGGCATGTCGATAATCAGAAAGTCCAGCTCGCCCCAGTCGAAGGAACCGATCAGGTGGTGCATGAAGTCGTGTTTGTAGGAGTCGCGCCAGACGATGGGCGTGTCGTCGCTTTCCATCATGAAAGCCAGCGAGCCGACCTGAATCGGGTGCGCGAGACCGGGTGCGCTGAAGGCCAGCGGTGACAGGCCGCGCTTGCTGATGCGCACGCGCTCGCCGACAAAGCCGAAGAAGCGGCTCTGGTTGGGACCATGGATATCCGCATCGGCAACGCCCACGCGGTAGCCCTGGGCTGCCAGGCCGGCGGCGATGTTGGCCGATATCGTGCTCTTGCCCACGCCGCCCTTGTTGGCCATGACCATGATGATCTGGTCGATGCGGGTCAGCCGCGAGTCCAGTACCAGCTTCTCGTGGTGGCCCTTGTCCAGCCGGCAGCTTGGCTCTTCGGGACAGAACTGGCAGGCGTGACCGCGGTCACAGTCCGCTGGCGCGAGCGCCAGCGGATCCTGCGGGTTGAACTGGGAAACCGACATTGTTGCTCACTCCACTGCGGGAAGCCGACGTCAGCGTTTGCTGTCGCTGGTATCCAGCAGAATCCAGGTATGGGTAACGCGCTTGTTGCCATCGCGCTCGTTGTCGCTTCCCTGCCAGACAGCAAAGGACAGGGGAACCATGCCTTGCTTGAAATCGACTTCATGTTTGCTGGCCGGCTCCAGCGGGCGGGACATCACCACCTGCCATTCATTATCCAGGGCAATCTGCTCGGATACATACAGGCCGTCACCGGACACGCTCTGCTCGGCCAACCGGGTGGTGCTGCCGAAGCCGCCGGCGGCGAGGTTCTCGACCTCGCGCTTGTCGGCGCGCCAGTACCAAATGTTGACCGGTTTTTCCGGACCGCTGCCCATCATGTACGAGGTGTCGGTGCCGTTCAGGGCGTACTGTACTGCAACCCCGTCACCGAACGCGTCGACTTCGCTGGTGCGGTCCTCGGTTTGGTCCTTCCAGTGCAGGCGCACATAGAAACGTTCGCTGGTACGCGCTACCTGGAAGTACAAGTGCTTGCCACGCATAGCTCCGTCATCGAAGCGAAGCGCCACCGACTGGTGTACCGGCGGTGCAGGGAACACATGCGTACGGTAGGTGGGTATACGCTGCCAAATCAGGTCATCCGGGTCGTTTTTGGTACGCAGGTAGATATTGTCGGGCAGGCGCGCCACCTTGATGGTGTCGCCCGGCTTGATCTCCAGTACGTTAGGGTTGGCTTCCGGATGCTCGGCCAGGGCGGTGCCGGCGGCGCAGGCGACCAGCAAGGCCAGGGAACTGCGCAATATGGATTTCAGTTTCATGGCAAATCTCCTTACAGGGCTCCGGCCCCGACAGCTGGATGGTCAGTCCCACATTGCGTGCGAGTCGGCATCTGACTGGATCTTCACAGCGCCGGGCAACGGGCAGGGTCCGACTCGAGATGAAAGCTCTGCCTGTTGATCAAGCGTCCAGTCAGGCAGCACCTCGATCAGATGTGCCAATGTCGTATCGAGATTCTTGTCGCGGAGACCGGCAAAACGTTCCTTTATCGCAACGAGGAGCGGCGCCAGATAGCGAGCGACGAAGTCACGCCGGGCTCGCTGATAGGGGCTGGTGTCCTGTTCGTGAATGAGCGCCCGGCGCTCTAGGTAGCACAGCAGACTGCAAAACTCGAGCATGGCCACCAAGTGGTCCGGCTCCTCGGTCAGCCCCTCATCGCCTTGGGCAGTTTGCAGGCCGAAGTGCCTATAGAACGCCAGTATGTTGAGCAGATAGTTGCCAGGCGTTTCACCCTGTAGCAGCTCCTCGTGGTCGCTGGCCACAAGTGGTACCCGCCACTTTCGGCGCCCCTGCAGGAAAGTGCCGGTGTAGCCGACCTGGAATGCTTCCAGGTCGGCACTGGCCGGCAGTTTCGGCCAAGGTGCGCTGGTCACTGCTTGCCATGCCGCGGCCAGGACATCATGAACCCGGCCTTCTTCAAGTGCCTGCTGGGTTTCCGCCAGCGGGTAACCAAAAAGCATGGCGGCGACCCGGTAGATGCTCTCCTGTGCAGCCAGTCGATCAATCTCGACAGGCGCTGGCATGTGACCTGCGGTAATAGTCATAAACCCTCTCTAGGCCTTAGCTCAGCTTGAACATCTCAGAGTGCTTGAAGCCGATCAGCGTATCCATCAGCTCGCTTTCGCGACCTTCGGCCTTGGCCTGGCGTTCCCGCGCCAGGGTTGCGAGTGCTTCACCGGCAGTCGGCCCGAACAGGCTCTCCAGGTACTCAAGCGGAATGCGGTGCTCCTCCACGGTCCGCCCGTCAGAGGCGTATTTGGAGGGCGAGGTCGGCGGCACGTAGAACACGTTGGGCTGAGTCCCCCATTCTGCGTGCAGCGGCAGTGCCACCTTGTATTTCTCGACCAGCAAGTGAATGGGGCCAGTTTCGTCGTCGCGGTAGCCGATCCAGCGGATGCGGCCTACACACTGTTGTGCACAGGCGGTCGGCAGGCCCTTCTCGATGCGCGGGTAGCAGAAGATGCACTTTTCCGACTTGGAAATCTCTTCGTTGAAGTAGATCTTCTTGTAGGGGCAGGCGTTGACGCAGTAGCGGTAACCGCGGCAGCGTTCTTGGTCCACCAGCACGATGCCGTCTTCCTGACGCTTGTAGATGGCGTTGCGAGAACAGGCTGCCAGACACGCCGGGTTGGCGCAGTGGTTGCACAGGCGTGGAAGGTAGAAATAGTAGCTATTGGGGTAATCACCGTTACCCTCGTCTTCATCCCAGTTGGGTCCCCAGGTCGGCTTCACGTTGGGGCGCAACCAAGGGTCGGTGCCGGTCATCAGGGCTTCTTGATAGTTGTACTCCCACGGCACCCCATAGTCGTCCTGGCTGGGCTGGCGTCCCAGGCGCAGTGCGCCCTCGGCATCGAAGCCGCCGCCCATATTCTGGTAATCACGCGGGTAGCCCAGTCCCGGCTGGCTTTCCACGTTGTTCCAGTACATGAATTCGCGGCCATTGCGGTTTGTCCACATCAGCTTGCAGGCTGTTGAGCAGGTATGACAGCCGATGCACTTGTTCAGGTCCAGCACCATGCTCAGTTGGCGTTTGACAGCCATGGCAATCTCCTCTTAAACAACCCGCGGGTCGGCGATGTCTTCGGGTTTGGCCAGCTCAATGTCGAAACTCGACTCGTGTAGCAGCTGGTTGGCGTTCCACATGGCGTACTTGTAGGTCAGGTGGCCCCAGCCGCCGACCAGTTCCAGTGGCTGCAGGAAGGTGGCCATGGCGTTGTTCATCGGTTTGCGATGAATGTACTGATGCGGCTCCCAGCCGTGTTCCATCATGATCGAGTGCTCAGGAATGCTCGGATAGAACTTGGCCTGGGCAAAGAAATCACCGGTGGAGTTGAACAGCCGTACCGTGTCGCCATCCTTGATACCGCGCTTGGCGGCCAGTTTGGGGTTGATATAAATATTCGGCTCACCGCGTTGCAGGCGCAGCATGTACTTGTTGCTGCGCCAGTTGGAGTGGATCCCCCAGCGGGTATGCGGTGAATAAAAGTGCAGCGGATAATTGGATGCCTTCGGACCGCCATACAGGCGTGCGGTTGGCACCGTGGACTTCAGTTTCATGAAGCGTGGGTGGTCGACATAGAACGTCACTCGCCCGGTGAGGGTGTCGTAGGGCTTCTTGTCGGCGGTCTGGGCTACGAACGGGTTGTAGGGTTCGTCCTTGAGCAGAGGCTGATTGGCGCCGGCATGCTCGTTCATGACGATAAAGCCACGCTCACCAGCCTCTTCCAGCGAGACTCCGCCGAATTCCGGTGACTTCTCGACGATATAACGGGCCACGTCCATCTCGGTGGCGAGTTCACCGTTGCGGGTGAAGTCGTCATGAATGGTATGCAGATCCCGGGTGACGTCGCCGTCCTGGATTGGGCCGATGCCTCGGGCAATGGCCCGCTCCTGGATCTTCTTGGTCAGCAACGCGAGGATATCCCAGTCCGGCTTGGAGTCACCGACCGGGTTCACCGAGCGGGTGAAGATATTGCAGAAGCGGTGGTAGCCCTGGGTTCGCAGATCCCATGCCTCATAGTGGCTGGCAGCCGGCAGCACGTAATCGGCCCATTCGGCGGTAGAGTCCATGCGCACGTTGATACAGGCAAACAGCTCGCTGGCCTGGCGTAGGTGCTCCTCACGGTACTTGTCGGCAAACTTGTTGCGGCGGAACGTATTATCCGCGATCGAGATCATGCCTTTGATTTCGCCGTAATAGGGCATCCATCCCTTGTCCAGCGACTCTTGGATCATCTCCTCCATCTCGTCCAGGTCGAAGCCGACGCGGGCCTTGAGCTTGGCGTTATCAAAGTGCTTGCGCGCGCCCTCCATCATGCCGCCACGCAGGAATTCACCCAGTCCGCCCGGCTCGTAGCGCGCGGATTTCTTGCCTTCGAAGGTAGCCACCTCGGTCCACAGTGGGTGATTCCAGGCAACCCAAGAGGTATCCAGACCGCCGGTGCGGCCGCCGTGACCGGTCAGCGCCAGCGCCAGCGCGTAGCTCCAGCAGGTGTACAGGCAGTTGGAATAACTGGAGGTGATGTAGCCGAGCATGACGATGGCTTTTTTGGCCTTGGCCAGGTGACGGGCTTCCTGGCGCACCACATCCGGATGGATGTTGGTGGTCTTGAACGTGTTCTCGGGCTTGAATCTGGCCGCTTCCAGCTTGACCTGCTCAAAGACAGTGGTGACCTTGATGCCGTTGACGCGAAACTGACCTTCCAGTGCGGGGTCGACGCCATCGAGCTTGATGGTTTTTTCGTCACTGCCCATGGAGCCTTTGGCCTTGACCGCCTGCTTGGTGTTCAGGTCCCAGTGGTAGAACACCTCGTCGCTACCGCCCTCTACCAGATCGGACTCGCGCAGCAGCTTCTTGTTGTCCATGCGTACCAACATGGGCAGGTCGGTCTGCTCCTTCATGAAGTCCGGCTGGTAAAGCTTTTCTTCGAGTATGACGTTGACCATGGACATGGCCAGGAAGGGGTCGGTGCCCTGATTGATCGGCATCCACAGGTCTGTGTGGATTGCGCTGGGGTTGTAGTCGGGCGAGGTGCTGGTGATCCGTGCACCGTTGTACTTGGCTTCCCAGATGTAATGTGCGTCCGGAATCCGGGTAGCGTTGGGGTTGATCATGCCGAGCAGGATGTAGTCGGCGTCGAACCAGGCATCGGAGGTAAAGCTTTCCAGCGGCGTGCCGTAGGCCAGGTGAGCACCGGTAAGCAGGTCGCCGACCACAGTGAAGCCGTCCAACTGAATACCACCAACCAGTGAGGCAAAACGCTGGCCACCGGACTGGCGCACCATGGTCTGGTTGCCCGAGCCCTGGTGGGTCTTGAGCTTGCCTGGGCCGTATTTCTCGAAGATATCAATCACCTTGTCGGCAATCTCTTCAGTGGCCTGATCCCATGAAATACGCTGCCACTTGCCTTCGCCGCGTTCACCGGCACGCTTGAGCGGATAGCGCAGGCGGTCCGCTTCATACATCGCCGTTGAGTGAATGGCACCCTTTTGGCAGCCGCGCGGGTTGGCGTCCGGCACGTTGGGGTTGACTTGGGGATACTTGGCAATCTGCTCTTCGCGAATGACGATCCCGTCCTTCACGTAGACGTTCCAAGCGCAGTTGCCCATGCAGTTGATGCAATGCGCAGCATGGCCGACGCTGTCCCAGGTCCACTCGTTGCGGTAGAGATCTTCCCAGCTGCGGTAGGGGTATTCGCTTGCCAGCGTATCGCCTATCGGCTCCAACCGGTTAAGTGACCAGACGTTGCCACTGAGCATCGCACCGGCACCTGTCAGGCCCAGGCCCTTTAGTACGTCGCGCCGCTTGACCTTCCAGATACTCATAAATCTCTCCTCATCCGAGCTTACGACAGCGGCAGCCGCTGACCGAAAGAGTCTCTTTGTCGTTTCAACCAGAGCCCATCACTTCCGTGGCCGTGGCTACGGATAAACATGCGGAAGCAATGCGCTAGGGTATAAAGCCCACGCAATGAGCTTTTATGATGTCTGCGCTAAGTAGCCGGTTGCAGGATGGCTCAGGCTCCTGCGTGGCTCGCCTATTTACTGCTGGCTGTAATAAGCCGCTAGATCAGCAATGTCTTGGTCGCTCAGGTTGGTTGCCTGAGGAGTCATGATCGCCGACATGCCGCCGCTACGCTCGCCTGCGCGGTAGGCCTTGAGCGCCATGTCTAAGTAGGTCGCCGATTGTCCCGAAAGGCTGGGATAAATATCCGCTGTTGCTTTGCCATCCACACCATGACAAGCCACGCAGATAGTTATTTTCTGAGCGCCGGCCTGAGCGTCACCGGTAGCGTTTGCAAAGCTGGGGAAAAAAGCGAGGCCACTAACCAGTAGTGCAGTGGACGAGGCTTTGATAACTGCATTCAAATTCATACCTTCCTCACTTTCTTGAGTGGTTTGGAACGGCAACCAGCCAAAACTCTCACGCTGTGCGGGGACTATAGAGGATGTGAGTCGAACTGAGCCGAGGAGCCTTGAGTTCATTGACCTAGATCAATTCAAGTGCCTTCAAACACAGACTTGAGCCGCCCTTTATCCCAGGCCGCGAGGGCTTCGGCCATTTGGTGCAGTGGATGCAGGCGTCACGCATGTACGCGAAGGCGGTCATATCGCCGGAAGACGCGCGAAAGGAAGCGGCAAGCGAGGAGGCCGCCAACTGGCGGGAGGGGTTTCTGCACAGACGCGATTGGCGTGCGGTCTAGTGCAAGCCCTCAGCTGTCATGCTTGCAATGACGTAAGTTCGAAGTCGTGACGCTCGCGAAATCCGGAAACAGAGAACTCGCTACGCACGCAATTTCGAACTGGTGGGTATGCGGTCGCTACTGCCAAAGCGAGCCATCTTCAGTTTTGTCCCCAGGTACCATCGCGGCGCATCGCACCCCAATGGTGGCGTCGACGGGAAAACCATTGCCACAGGCCCCGGCAGCGCCAAAGTGTATTCAGTTGCCGGTAGCCCAGGTTCTCCAGCACGGCCATTAGAAACAGCTGAAGCATGTCCCGCCGGCGGGTATAGACGCGGAAGGACAATGTCTCCAGTAGCAGGCCGTTGACCGACAGCAGGATCCCCATTCCGATCGCCACCAGCAGAAACAGCGTCAGCGCGGAAAGCGATACCGCCCCCAAGGCGAATCCGCCCAGCATGAAGCAATACCCGGCCAACTCGACTAGCGGCCCCAGCCATTCGAACAATGTCATGAAGGGCCAGGCCAGCCAGCCCGGCGTGCCCCCGCGTCGGCTGAATGCCAGCCGGGCGTGTCGGCCCAGGCTTTCGGCCAGCCCCCGTTGCCAGCGGCTGCGCTGGCGACCCAGGGTGCCGAGGTCCTGGGGGCATTCGGTCCAGCAGATGGGGTCGGGCAGGTAGCGGATTCGGTACGGAATTCGCTGTTGCCGATGGTAGCGATGCAGGCGAACCACCAGCTCCATGTCTTCTCCGACGGTGTCGGTTTGGTAGCCGCCCACTGTGATGACCCGTTCGCGATCGAACAGGCCGAAGGCGCCGGAAATGATTAACACGGCGTTCAGCGGCGACCAGCCAAGACGGCCGAAGAGGAACGCACGTAGGTACTCGACGATCTGAAATCGGGCCAGCCAGTTCTTCGGCAGCCGAGCCTGGATCAGGTAACCGCCGCGCACTTGGGAGCCGTTGGCGATGCGTACGGTGCCGCCGGCCGCGATGGTGCGCTCGTCCTCCAAAAAGGGCTGCACCAGGCGCAGCAGGCTGTCTCGCTGCAGGATGGAGTCGGCGTCCACGCCACAGAACAGCCCATGGCGAGCCGCGTTGATGCCGGCGTTCAACGCATCGGCCTTGCCGCCATTCTCCTTGTCTATCACCCGCAAGTTGGCGTAGCGCCGGGATCGGTAGATGGTGACCACTGGCTTGTGCGCCACCGATTGGCGCAGCGACTCGGGGTAGGGCACCAGCGCGAATTCTTCCATCAGTACATCGAGGGTACGATCCTTCGAGCCGTCATTAATCACCACGACTTCGAACTCGGGGTATTGCAGCTGCAACATGGAGCGCACCGAGGTGCGAATCGTCGCTTCTTCGTTGAAGGCTGGCATGAGGATGGAAACCGGCGGCTCGACACCCAGGTAGGGGGCCGATTCACCGATGACCGCGCGCTCGCGCATATAGGCCATCAGGCTCCCCATCGAGAGCACGTTGAGCATCAGGTAGGTGCCGTTGAGCAACACGAAATACAGGATGAACCCTAGTTGCAGCCACCACAGCCAATCGGCATTCATCGTCCCGCCTCCGCGATAGCCCGGCGAAGGGCGTCCCGGCCATAGCGATCCTTGACCTCTTGCAGCAGCTGCTGCAGCCGCTCGGCGGTCATGCCCGGCAGTACGGTGAGGCTGTTTGCCGCCGCCTGGCGAACCGGCCAGTTCTGATCTTCCAGCAAGGGCATGAACAGGTTCCAATCTTCGCTTCGTGCTTGTTGACTCAAGGCCTGCAGGGCCTCGAGGCGTACGTTCGGGTTGGTATGTTCCAGTTTGGCGATCAGGCAGGCCCGGTCGCGGGGGTCGCCCAGATCGCCCAGGCAGCGCAGTGCCACGAGCAGCCGTTCGATGGACGTGTCGTCATCGAGCTGCGCACGTGCCCAACCCGCAGCATGACGAGGCTCGCTATGGAGCAGCAGAGCGGCCAGGCGATGATCGGACGCGGGTGCCGTGTTGAGGAGCGCAAGCAGCGGCCCCGTTACCGCCTGCTCGCCGGCTTGCAGGCACAGACTGGCCAGGCGAGGCAGCGCCCAGTCTGGCCGGCTTGCCGCTGCGACCAAAATGATTTGCATCGCACGTACTGGATTGATCGCCACCAATGTCTGAGCAGCGGTCAGCGAGACGATGGTGTTGCGACTTTGCAAAAGCGCTATCACCGCATCCCAGTGCATCGGGTCAGCCAGGTGACGCAGACAGGTCAGGCCGATGAGTTTGTCGCGGACCCGACCGCGCAGCAGCCCCAGCGCCTGATGCTCCATGCCCAGGGCCATCAATGCACGGTTCATCCGCTCATGGGCGGCGCCGCGCAATTGCATTTGGGTACGGTTCCACTGCAGGAGTAGCCAGCGCTGCTGCGAACGTGAGCGCGGCAGGGCGGCCTCGGGAAGATCGTCGGACAGACTGCACAGGGCGAAGTAGGGTCGCCAGCGGTCGTTGAAGCGCTGCCGGCGCTTGGCCTGAAGCTTGGCGACTTCACCGAACAGCAACACCTGCACCATGACCAGTACGGTGAGGACCGCCAGCCCAACCACGCCATAGAAAGCCAATTGCAGCACGGCATCTTCCGGCTTCAACGCCGCCCACGCCTGTAGCGGCGCCTCGCAGAGTAGCTCCGGGCAGCGAAGGTTCCACTCAGAAGGCATGGCGCAGGCCGAACTGGAGCCATTGTCGGGAGTAGTAGTCACCTTGCTCGAGATGACCGACCTCCCAGGTCATGGCCCAATGCCGGGAGAACCAGTGGCGCCCCAGGAAGCTGATGCCTCGGACATCGCTGGTGATCAGCTGCTGTTCCTCGACAGCTTCTTCATCACCGGCTGTCAGCCGCACGCCGGCATAGCTGAGGCCTTGGTAGTAATAATCCAGCCCCAGATTGTGGCCCACGGGCGTTCCGGCATTGGCGACATCTGTAATGTTGATGGTGTAACCGGCGCGCCAGTTGCCGAAATATCGCTCGGCATTCAGGGCGAGCCGATCAACGCGCGTGGTTTCATACTCAGTACGGCGGACGCTGATCGCGCCCAGATAGCCGTCGTCGAAGCGTCGCTGCAAGCGCAGGTCGGCGTGCCACTTAGGAAGGAAGAATGGAGATGGCTGGTAACCAACTTCCGGTTGTAGCGTCCATCTCTCGTTTAGCGACAGTATCGTGCCCAGCTCGACACCTTCGTCCCACTCGCCAAATCGTTGTTCGCGCAGCAGCGCGCCGTACCAGGCGGGCCCTTCCGGGCGTGTCGAGGCGTAATCCAGGCGATGGCTGCGCCAGTCGTCGAAGCCATTGTCCAGCGAGTCCTTGCGCGTGGAAATCTGCAGCTCGTGGCGCCGCTGCGTCGACAGATTGGCGATGGGCGTCGTCGCTATCACCGGGACGGCCGATGCCGCGCGGGCCTGCTGGATCGCGGTTTGTATATCGGCATAATCCGGTGCGATGACGGCGGCGCGTTCCAGCGACTCCAGGGCCCGTTGCGGGAAGCCGCCCCAAAGCAGAGTTTGGCCCTGGCCAAAAAGGTAGTCGACGTTGTCAGACTGCCTGCTCAGCAGAGACTCATAGATCGGCAGAGCGTCTTCAGTACGGCCTTGCCAGGCGTATATACGTGCCAGCAGAAAGCGCGCGTCCTGGTCGCCGGGTTGCTCTGCAAGGTGTGCTTCGAGCGTCGCGCGGGCCGCGTCGAGCTGCTGTTCGCGCACCTGGCGCTCCGCCGTCGCGAGATCGGCCAGCGCACTGCCACAGGGCAATGCCAGCGCCAGCAACAGGGCGAGACGGATCATTACCGCCCCCTCAGCAAACGACGAATCCGTGCTAGCAGCTCTTCAGGCTGAAAGGGTTTGGTCACGTAGTCGTCCGCGCCCAGCTCCAGCGCGCGGACCACGTCGGCCTCGCGGGCCTTTGCGGTGAGCATCAGAACCGGTACCGCTTCCCAACCGGCCTGGGCTCGCAGCCGCTCGATCAGTTCCAGCCCATCGTGGTAGGGCAACATGATGTCCATCAACGCCAGGTCGGGTGGGGTGTTCGTGGCGAAGTGTTCCAGCGCCTGGCGTCCATCGGCTGCATGCTCGACGACGAAGCCGTGACGTTCGAGCAGGAAGCGGATGAGAAAGGCGATGTCCTCCTCGTCTTCCACCATGAGAATGCGTTGTCCAGCAGAGCCTTGCATGTTTAAACCTCGTTGTTGTCGTTGTGCTGCGCGGCGGGCCAACGCAGCAGCAGATGCTGGATCAGCCGAGCGAGTTGATCGCTGTCGTGGCGAGACTTGACCAGCTGGCGCAGCGTCAGCCGGTTGTCCACGACCGGCGCGTCCAGCGCGGAAAAGAGAATGACCGGCGGAGCCGGTACGCTGCTGGCCAGCAGGTCGAAGAGTTCGGTGCCGCTGCCGTCAGGCAGCATCAGGTCGAGGATCACCAGATCGAAGCGCTGGTTATCGATTTGGTGCCGGGCTTCGCCAAGTGTGGCCACGCCCTGCAGCTCCACATCCAGTGTGGCAATGCCTCTGGCCAGTAAGGTTCGCAGGTCCTCATCGTCTTCGACATGAAGAATTCGTGGCCTGGCCGCCTGGTGAGGCAGGCAGGCCCGAATCATCGTCACCACTCGCGCCGCGTCGACGGGCTTGTGCAGCCAGTCGATTACGCTGACCGCGCCACCTTGAAGCGCGGTCTCGTCGCTGTCCCGGCGTTGAGGTTGCAGGCCGACGATCAATACCGGCAACGAGCGATAGAGCGGTTGGCTGCGCAGGCTCTGCAGGAAGGCACCGTTTTCTTCCTCGACCAGTGCCGCGCTAAGCGTTAGCGCATCAATGTTGTGATGTGCAAATAGCGCTCGTGCTTCAGCGGTGCTCGAGGCGGTCAGAGTGGCATAGCCATGCTGTTGCAGGGCCTCGGCCAGCAACTCGGAAGAAGCCTGGTCGGGTTCGACGATCAGGATCAGCGTGCGGCGCGCGGACGGTGCAGAAACGGGAGGGGGAGTGGGCTCCGGTTCCGCGCAAGATGACAATTGGAGCGGTAGCCGAAGCCAGAAGCGGCTGCCCTGGCCGGGTGTCGAGTCGAAACCCACCTGTCCGTGCATTTTTTCGATCAGCGAGCGGGTGATCGCCAGGCCCAGACCGGTACCGCCACGTTGGCGGACGTCAGAGGAGTCCGCCTGGGCGAATCGCTGGAAAATGCGCGAGCGAAAATCTTCGGGGATGCCGGCGCCTTCATCCCGTACGCCGATTTCCAGTGTGCTGTCGTCAGCGTGCTGGTCGACCGTGACCGTCCCGCCGCGCGGCGAATGCTTGATGGCGTTTGACAGCAGGTTCGCCATCACTTGTGCGAAGCGATCCGGGTCCACCTTGATCTCGGTCTTCTGCGGGCCGGCTTGCGGCGCGAGCACCACACTCACGCCGTATTCACTGGCATAGGGCGCGATGTCGAACAGCGACTGTTCGACCAGGGCCAGAGAGTCGCAATACTGTGCATCGAACACCATGCGGTCAGCATCGAGCTTCTCGATGTCTAGGATGTCGTTGATCAGTCTGACCAGCCGCTCACTGTTCTTGTTGGCAATGGCCACGAGCGGCTGCGCCGCATCGGGAATCGGGCCGGCGACACCGTTGACGAGCATGCTGAGTGCGCCGCGAATGGAGGTAAGGGGCGTGCGCAGCTCATGGCTGACGGTGGAGATGAATTCGGTCTTCATCTGTTCCATCCGGTGGCGCTGGGAGATGTCCACAGCCACCGTTACCACGTGGCAAGTCCTCGCCGAGGTGCGCAAAGGACGCTTGACCATCTGAAACCAGTGCTCCTGGCCATTTAGGTCGGTGAGTGCCACTTCACTGATGCGCAATTCGCCCATGCCTTGGCAGAGCTCGTCATCGCCCACCAAGAGCGGTGCAAACAGCTGAGCCGAGGCAATATCGCCCGGCAAGCGCTGTTCCAGATGGTGCGGCTGTAGATTGATCAGCTTCGCCAAGGCGCTGTTGCACAGCAAGAACCGGCCTTCCTGGTCGCGGACGAAGATCAGGTTGTCGTCGGTATCGACTACCCGCCGCAGGAATGCCTGGTGATCGCGCAGGGACTCACGGCTTCGCTCCAGTTCGGTCACGTCACGTGCGATCGCCAGATGATCACCCAGCCCCGTGGGCGCTACACGGACTTCGAATATTCGTTTCTCCAGCAGCTCGCACCAGAGGGTCGTGCGCGCCCGATCATCTTCGCGTTGTCTGAGAAGATCGAGCAGCAAGGGTTCGATTGCATGCGGCATGGGACCCGGCGTTGCGCCCATGGATAAATTGTATACGCGCTGCTGGTCATCCACGGTGTAGAGATGGTCGGGAATTGCCTCAAACAAGGCGCTCAGGCGGGCGGCGCCGGCTTGCGCGGTTTGAGCCAGTTGATGGCGAATTTTAAGGCTTCGCTGAACCGCCCACAGCGCAGCGAGGAAGAGCAGCCCCACGATCATGCTGCCCAGCAGCGCCAGTTGCTGGCTGCGCTGCGTGGTGTCAGAGACCTTCTGGTTGGATGCCTCCAGTTGGCTGCGCTCCCGCTGTTCGACCGCGTTGAGCAGGCCGCGCAGCCGGTCCATCAATTGCCTGCCGCCGGTCTGCTGCACGCGCTCAGCGGTCGCTTTGAGCCCCGCTTCGCGCCGGTACTGGATGTTTCTCGCAGCGATCTTGATCCGTTCGGCAATGGCTGCATCGAGCGTTTCGAACCAGGCGCTGCCAGGGAAGTCGCGGCCCTGGAGCTGCAGTTCCAGGGCCCGTCGGTCCCGTTCCAGATGCGAGAGGCCGATGGTGTAGGGCTCCAGGTAGACCGGGTCGCTGGTAATGATGAAACCGCGCGAGCCCGTCTCAATGTCCTGCAGCGAAGACAGCATCGCTTGGACCGAGGTGATGATTTCCAGGCTTTGCGCGACGGAGCGGTTGTTAGCTAGCAGCGCTTCCTGCGTGCGCTTGCCGTGCCAGCCGAGGACCGCGAGCAGCACGAAGGCCAGGAGAAAAGCGAGGTAATGCCAACCTCTGGTAGCAAGTGTCAGCAAACCTGTACTCCTAATGCCCGGACCGACAACAGATAGCCGTCCATGCTCCGGGCTGGCGGCCTACCTACTAAACTGCACTATAGACGTTCTTTCTTAGATGAGAAGCACAGCGCCTGACGTGCTGTCGCTGCGCCAAGGTGCAGGGCAGCTTCGCCGGCGCGGCGCTCAAGCTGGCATCACGGGCGGGTCAGGGTGAACACCTGGGTCCCGATTGGAAGCCTGTCGAGCAGCCAGCGGTTTTCTGGCAACTGCGTAAATCCCGCCTTGGCTGGAGGATGCATTCCCGCCGGCAGTTCGAGGGTCAATCCCTCCAGCGGTTCGGTAGCAGTCAGGCGCAACTCCAGCTTGCCTTGCTGCTGCGACAGATCGACTTCGACCTGATCTCGCGCAGCCCACCAGCTGCCGTACTGGCTGAGTGTCCCGAACCAGGCGAACGGCTTGAGTTTCGGCAGGACCTGCTCCAGGAAGCGGTACTTGTGGTCGATCTCGTTGGGGTGAATAAGGATCACGTAACTGCCGCCGTATTGAGCGAGCTGTCGGGCTAGCGCCAGCGCTTCGTCGACGCGTTGATCCATCACCGGAAGGAACTCGTCTTCAATAGCGATCGGAAACTCGAAGATGCCCGTTTCGTGCGAGTAGGAGCGTTGCGCATTCGCGCGAAACGGCAGGTGCGTGGTGAGGTTGCCGGCCGTTGCGGAGCTGGAGTAACGATAGCCGGCTGCCTCCATCGCTTCGTAGAGCCGCGGTGGTGTTGCCAGGTAGCCGGGACGGAACGATGCAACCGGTGCACCGCTGAGCTGCTGCAGCAGAAACCGGCTTACCCTGAGCTCGCCGAGCACCGTCGCACCACGGGTATCGCCGATGGCCTTGACGCGCGGCTGGTAGCCCGGAAAGCGCTCGTGGCCGTCGCCAAGAGGGACCGAGGCGTACATGTCCGAATGGCTGACGGAATGACTGGCGATCTCCATATCGGCCTTGACCAAGGCGTCGACGGCGGCGAGCGTGCGGTCATTGAAGAAGCCTTCGTCTTGGAAGTCGCGGTAATACTTGGTCTGCAGGAAGAAGGTTGCGGGTACGCTTTCGCGTACCAGCAGGTCCCGATAAGCGAGCAGGTTGTCCATCGACGCCACGTAGTCCACATCGAAGGTGACCACCGCTGCGAGCTGCTGCCCTTGGGGTACGGTACCGAGCGTGACGGCCAGCGGTTCGTGTTTTCGGTAGAGTGCCTTGAGCCAGCGCAGCCAGACGTCTACCGAGGGTTCGTAGCCGTTGGCGTAGGCGCGATAGCTTTGGTCGTTCCGGTCGTTGTGCGCCCGCAATATGAAAAAGCCGAGGTCAAAGCCCAACGCATAAGCACTGCCTCCGGATTCGTTGGCGCCTTTCACCAAAGCCGCGGAGCCATCGTCGAACCGGGCCAGCACCTGCTGCGCGCCGTCGTACACCTGTGTGCCGACCCAGCTGGCCTGCAGGTCGGGCTGGCCGAGCAGCACGGTGCGCTCGTGGGGATGGCTCAGCCACTCAAGGCCGGGTGCCACCTCGAAGGTAATGCTGTGGTGCGCGCGCGACTCGCTAACCGAGGAAAAGCCGAACAGATCCTGCAGGCCGCCACCGAGTACCTGGGTCGCGATGAGCGTGCCGCCCGCCTCGACGTAACGGCGCAGGGCCATGCGCCCCGGCTCGTCGAGGGTTCTTCCCGACAGCAGGGGGTAGGCCAGCACCATGTCGTGGCGCGTGGCCTCGGCCACATCGCGGGTGATGCGAAAGGGTACGCCGATACTCCTGAGCCCATGGGCAAGGCCGAGCCAGGCGGAATCCTCGCTAGTGAGCAGGATCGCCAGGCGCGAAGTTTCACCTCTGTCATAAAGTTTCCAGTCGGAGGGATCTTGCTCCACGACGGGACTTATCTCAGCTGGCCCGTCGAGCGCGTCGAGACGTTCAAAAGTGTTGCGCCCTATAAATGCCGTGACGGCGAGGATAAGCACGCCGGCAAGGGTCAGAGTGACCATTAGCCGTGCCAGAAATGCAGGTTGTTTCCAGAACAGCACGAAGAAGCCTTTTTCAACACGGTTCAGAAGTGGATATCACACCGGCGCGATAGGGGCCAGCGGGGTGATGCGCAATCGATAATACGCCGCTTTAATCGAGGCTTTATCGAAGCGATGTTATCCGTACGGTAGGTTGCCACGAGAGCGAAGAGCTTAGCATCGCGGCTATGGTTCGACTGGAAATTCCATAAGGTGCTATTTGGGCCGGCGGAAACTGAGCAGGAATCGACTGGAAAGATGGCAGCGCTGAAAAGCGCCCTGCATGCCATGGTGGGTGGCACGAGCGTGCCGGACGCCAAGCGGCCCAAGGATCTTAAGCTGGAGAGCAGCCAGCTGAAGAAGCTGCTGGCCGAAGTCCATCTGGATGTCGAGGCACGGAAGGTGGTCGCCAGGGAAAAGGTAAGCCCGACGGCACGGCGGTAGGCGGTAGGCGGTGCAGGAGATGCAGGCCATAACCGGCATTTCCGAGCGCCGTGCCTGTCGGCTAATCGGGCTGTTTCGTTCGGTGCTGCGCTATCAACCCGCTCCAGCGAGCGAAACACCAAGCTGCAAACACACTCGTGGAGCTGGTACAGAAGTGTCGGCGCTTTGGCTATCGGCGCCTGCATAATTCAGCAGCGGCGGGCTAGCAAAAGCGGGTCTATCGCCTGTGCCAGGCTGCCGGATTGATGGTGAAGCACGCCTCTATCAAATTTGCTGCCTGCCGATGGATTCGATTGGCGTCGCAATCCTTCCAAGAAAAGCGCAGTTATCTGTCCCACGAGCCCTGCGATGCTGACTACTTCGCTGCGGCCAGTTCAGCGATCAATACACCCGAGGAGTCTTCAGCAGCGCGTACGGTGCGCCAGGTGTTATATGCCATAAGCAACATGCCAAATGCGAAGAGGCCGCCTCCGGCCAGGCGTACTACATACCCCGGATGGCTGGCTTCAAGTGCTTCGACGAAGGAATAGGTAAGGGTGCCGTCTTCGTTAATCGCACGCCACATGAGGCCTTGGGCGATGCCATTGACCCACATCGAGGCGATGTAAAGCACGGTGCCGATAGTGCTAAGCCAGAAGTGCATGTTGATCAGCCTGACGCTATGCATCTGCTCCTGCCCCCAGAGCTTGGGAATCATATGATAGAGCGTACCGATGCTGATCATCGCTACCCAACCGAGGGCGCCGGCGTGTACGTGGCCGATGGTCCAGTCGGTGTAGTGGGACAGGGCGTTGACGGTCTTGATGGCCATCATCGGACCTTCAAAGGTCGACATGCCGTAGAACGCCAGCGATACCACCAGGAAGCGCAGGATCGGGTCGGTACGCAGCTTATGCCAGGCGCCGGAGAGGGTCATCATGCCGTTGATCATGCCGCCCCAGCTTGGCGCCAGCAGGATGATCGACATCACCATGCCCAGGGACTGAGCCCAGTCAGGCAAGGCGGTGTAGTGCAGGTGGTGCGGGCCGGCCCAGATATACAGAGTGATAATCGCCCAGAAGTGCACAATCGATAATCGATAGGAATAAATCGGCCGTTCCGCCTGCTTGGGAACGAAGTAGTACATCATCCCGAGAAATCCTACCGAGAGAATGAAGCCGACCACACTATGGCCATACCACCACTGGATCATGGCATCGGTAGCGCCGGAGTAAATCGGATAGGACTTCATCAACGTGACTGGCACGAGCATATGATTAACGATGTGCACCATTGCCGTGACGATAATGAATGCCCCGTAGAACCAGTTGCCAACATAGATATGGCTGGCTTTTCGCTTGGCTATCGTGCCGAAAAAGAGCCACATATATGCGATCCACACCACCGTGATCAGCAGGGCGATCGGCCACTCCATCTCCGCGTATTCCTTTGATGTTGTGTAACCCAGCGGGTAGCTGACCAGCAGCGATATGATCACCGCCTGCCAGCCCCAGAATACGAACCTTGCGACATTATCCGAGATCAGTCGCACACGACTGGTGCGCTGTACAACGTATAGCGAGGTTGCAAGCAGTGCATTGCCGCCGAAGGCGAAGATCACCAGGTTGGTATGCAGGGGGCGGATACGGCCAAAGCTGGTCCACGGCAAATCGAAATTGAGCTGCGGCCATACCAGCTGAGCGGCAATAAATACCCCCAAACCCATCCCCAAAATGCCCCAGGCGAGGGTCATCAGGGCGAATTGGCGGACAATTAGATAGTTATAGGCTTCGTCGGCCTGGCCGACAGGTATCACGACTGACATGAGTACATCCACTACACGCAAGAATAAGCAACAAGGTTTGTTCCACTGCACTGCTTACTACAGCCTCCGAAGGAGTGGTATCTGGAGGCGTGAAGGTGCTAGGGAGCGAATGTAGTGTGCGTGCTTACTTGCATGACAGATAATGAATAATAATCGCAGTTTAAATCATTTTAATTGAATTATTACTGCTTTTAGTCTGTCGAGAGCGCTACCCTTAACGCTTACGGCCATTCACGGCCGCTTGCGGCTAGCCGGGGCTGAATAGAATGGATGCCCGACAGCCTGCCGGTAGCGAGACGACGCGATTTTTGCAGCGCATGCCTGTGTCCGGGCCGCTGTATCTATAGGTACGAAGGCGCATGCGCTATTTGTCGCCGTGCGGTGCAGCTACTTTTATAGACACACAGCGTCAGAGCAGGGTGACTTCTGCCATTTGAGCTACTAGAATGCCTGCCCATTCTGGGGCCGGAACGGCCGGCTTATGTCTGTGCAACGAGGAAAATCCATGCAAGTTTCTGTTGAAAGCACCTCCGCTCTTGAGCGCCGCATGACCGTGGGCGTGCCGGTCGAGCGCATCGAGAACGAAGTCAACAAGCGTCTGCAGCAGACTGCCAGTCGTGCCAAGATTCCGGGTTTCCGCCCTGGCAAGGTGCCAATGAGCGTGATTCGTCAGCGTTACGAGTCCGCAGCACGCCAGGAAGCACTGGGTGATCTGATCCAGGCGACTTTTTATGAAGCTGTAGTGGCCGAAAAGCTGAATCCGGCTGGTGCGCCTGCCGTCGAGCCAAAAGTGTTCGAGAAGGGCAAGGATCTAGAGTACGTGGCGACTTTTGAAGTCTTCCCCGAATTCAAGGTTGGTGGTTTCGAGTCCATTGAGATCGAGCGTCAGCAGGCCGAGGTTGGCGAAGCTGACGTCGACAACATGCTGGACATTCTGCGCAAGCAGAACACCCGCTACGAAGGCGTTGAGCGTGCTGCCGAGGACGGCGACCAGCTGACAATCGACTTCGTTGGCAAGATCGATGGCGAAGCTTTCGCTGGTGGTTCGGCCAAGGGTACCCAGCTGGTGTTGGGTTCAGGTCGCATGATTCCAGGTTTTGAGGATGCGCTGGTCGGTGCCAAGGCTGGCGAAGAGCGCGTGATCACGCCAACTTTCCCCGAGGACTATCAAAACCTCGACCTGGCTGGCAAGACCGCTGAGTTCACCGTTACCGTCAATGCTGTTGCTGCGCCCCAGCTGCCGGAACTGAATGACGAGTTCTTCGCTCAGTTCGGCGTTCAGGAAGGTGGCCTCGAAGGCTTCCGTGCCGAGGTGAAGAAGAACATGGAGCGCGAGCTGCGCCAGGCCATCAAGACCAAGGTCAAGAACCAGGTTATGGAAGGGCTGGTCAGCACTAATCCGATCGAAGCACCCAAGGCCCTGATCGATAATGAAGTTGATCGTCTGCGCGTACAGGCCGTTCAGCAGTTCGGCGGCAACATCAAGCCTGAGCAGCTGCCAGCTGAAATGTTTCAGGAGCAGGCCAAGCGTCGTGTCATTCTCGGTCTGATCGTCGCGGAAGTGGTCAAGCAGTTCGAGCTCAAGCCAGACGACGCGCGCGTTCGTGAACTGATCGAAGAGATGGCCTCTGCGTACCAAGAGCCTGAGCAAGTGGTGTCCTGGTATTACAAAAACGACGAGCAATTGAACGAAGTTCGTTCGGTTGTGCTCGAAGAGCAAGTTGTAGATACTGTTCTGCAGCAGGCCAAGGTGACCGACAAATCGGTCTCTTACGAGGAAGCGGTTAAGCCAGCGGAAGCACCGCAAGCGGCCTGATCTTCTTCAAACGTTCGAGTACATCTTTCATAAGCCAGCCTCGCGCTGGCTTATGTATTTGAGGCATGACATTAGGGAGTATCGCTGGACATGTCCCGCAATTCGTTTATGCAAGCACCGGATATTCAGGCCGCGGGCGGTCTGGTGCCTATGGTCATCGAGCAGTCGGCTCGCGGTGAGCGCGCCTATGACATTTATTCTCGTCTTCTAAAAGAGCGAGTGATCTTCATGGTTGGCCAGGTCGAAGACTACATGGCTAACCTGATCGTCGCCCAAATGCTGTTCCTTGAGGCGGAAAACCCTGAGAAGGACATTCATCTGTATATCAACTCGCCAGGCGGCTCGGTAACTGCCGGTATGTCGATCTACGACACCATGCAGTTCATCAAGCCGGACGTCTCGACCATCTGTATCGGTCAGGCCTGCAGTATGGGTGCGTTGCTGCTGACTGGCGGTGCTGCGGGCAAGCGTTACTGCCTGCCGCATTCCCGGATGATGATTCACCAGCCGCTGGGTGGGTTCCAAGGCCAGGCTTCTGACATCGAGATTCACGCCCGGGAGATACTCACAATCCGCGAGCGTCTGAACAAGGTCATGTCCGAGCATACCGGCCAGCCTATGGAAGTGATTTCCCGCGACACCGACCGCGACAACTTCATGAGTGGCGAGGAGGCCGTCAAGTACGGGCTGATCGATCAGGTTCTGACCCGGCGCCAACTGGCGGTCTGATCACGCTGCTCTTGCGATATCCGGCTAGTGCATGGGCTTGAAAAAGCCCATGAATGCCTTCATCTTGTGTTTCAAGCCTTCCCGATTGGATCGATCGAATGACTGATACCCGTAACGGCGAGGATTCCGGCAAGCTGCTCTATTGCTCTTTTTGCGGCAAAAGCCAGCATGAAGTTCGCAAATTGATTGCCGGACCCTCGGTCTTTATCTGCGACGAGTGCGTCGACCTGTGCAATGACATCATCCGTGAGGAGGTGCAGGAAGCTCAGGCCGAAAGCAGCGCGCAAAAACTGCCTGCGCCCAAGGAAATCAGCGGCATTCTCGACCAGTACGTCATTGGTCAGGAGCGCGCGAAGAAGATCCTTGCAGTGGCTGTGTATAACCATTACAAGCGCTTGAATCAGCGTGATAAGAAAGATGAGATCGAGCTGGGCAAAAGCAACATTCTGCTGATCGGCCCGACTGGTTCGGGGAAGACGCTGCTGGCTGAAACGCTGGCGCGACTGCTCAATGTGCCATTCACCATTGCCGATGCAACCACGCTGACTGAAGCCGGTTACGTGGGCGAGGATGTCGAGAACATCATCCAGAAGCTGTTGCAGAAGTGCGACTACGATGTGGAAAAAGCCCAGATGGGCATCGTCTACATTGATGAAATCGACAAGATTTCGCGCAAATCCGACAATCCTTCAATCACCCGCGACGTGTCCGGCGAGGGTGTGCAGCAGGCGCTGCTCAAGCTGATCGAAGGCACAGTTGCCTCGGTTCCGCCCCAGGGCGGCCGCAAGCACCCGCAGCAGGAATTTCTGCAGGTCGACACCCGCAACATCCTGTTTATCTGTGGCGGTGCCTTCGCTGGTCTGGAAAAGGTCATCCAGGCACGTTCTACCCAAGGTGGCATCGGCTTTAATGCTGAAGTGCGTAGCAAGGATGTCGGCAAGAAGATCGGTGAGTCCCTGCGTGTGGTCGAGCCGGATGATCTGGTCAAATTCGGCCTGATTCCGGAGTTCGTTGGCCGCCTCCCTGTGATTGCGACGCTCGACGAGTTGGATGAGGCCGCGCTGGTACAGATTCTTACCGAGCCGAAGAACGCGCTGACCAAGCAATATGCCAAGTTGTTCGAGCTTGAAGGTGTCGAGCTGGAGTTCCGTCCGGATGCCCTCAAGGCAGTCGCTACTCGCGCTCTGGAGCGCAAGACCGGAGCACGCGGCCTGCGCTCGATTCTTGAAGGCATTCTGCTCGATACCATGTACGAGATTCCTTCCCAGAAGGATGTCGGTAAGGTGGTGATCGATGAGAGCGTCATCGAAGGGTCTTCTCAGCCGCTGCTGATTTACGAAAACAGCGAGCCGCCAGCCAAGGCTGCGCCGGACGCGTGATAACAAAGGGGCCGAAAGGCCCCTTTGCATTTCCGCCTCATCCTTGTTTTTTGCCCAACGTGCCCTCATCTTAGCCGGCATGGTCTTTCCCGTTTACTGCCGTATGGCCGACGTAGAGCTGAATTTTTATGAAGACAACCATCGAATTGCCCCTTTTGCCGCTGCGCGATGTCGTGGTCTACCCGCACATGGTGATACCGCTGTTCGTTGGCCGTGAAAAATCCATCGAAGCGCTCGAGTCGGCGATGGCAGGCGACAAACAGATTCTGCTGGTGGCTCAGAAGAACCCCGCGGACGATGATCCGGCCGAAGACGGTCTGTACCGCGTAGGCACGGTTGCGACCGTGCTGCAACTGCTCAAACTGCCGGACGGAACCGTCAAGGTGCTGGTTGAAGGCGAGCAGCGTGGCACCATGGAGCGTTTTATCGAGGCCGACGACCACTGCCGCGCAGAGGTATCGCTAATCGATGAGGCGGAGATAGAGGCACGTGAAGCGGAAGTCTTCAGCCGCAGCCTGTTGAGCCAGTTCGAACAATACGTTCAACTCGGAAAGAAGGTGCCTTCGGAGGTGCTGTCATCACTGGCGAGCATTGACGAGCCGGCGCGCCTGGTGGATACCATGGCCGCCCACATGGCACTCAAAATCGAGCAGAAGCAGTCGATATTAGAAGTGACCGATCTGCCGGCCCGGGTTGAACATGTCATGGCGCTGCTCGACGCGGAGATTGACCTGCTGCAGGTCGAAAAACGTATACGCGGTCGCGTCAAGAAGCAGATGGAGCGCAGCCAGCGCGAGTACTACTTGAATGAGCAGATGAAGGCCATTCAGAAAGAGCTGGGCGACATCGATGAAGGTCACAACGAAATCGATGATTTGAAAAAACGCATCGAGAACGCCGGCCTCAGCAAGGATGCCCATACCAAGGCGACAGCCGAGCTGAACAAGCTCAAGCAGATGTCCCCGATGTCAGCTGAGGCCACGGTGGTACGGACCTACATTGACTGGCTGGTCAATGTGCCGTGGAAGGCCACCAGCAAGGTGCGACTGGATCTGGCCAAGGCCGAGGAAGTGCTCGATGCCGATCACTATGGGCTTGAAGAGGTAAAGGATCGCATCCTCGAATATCTTGCCGTGCAAAAGCGCGTGAAGAAGCTCAAAGGGCCGGTGCTCTGTCTGGTAGGCCCGCCGGGTGTTGGTAAAACCTCTCTGGCTGAGTCCATCGCCCGCTCCACCAACCGCAAGTTTGTCCGCATGGCGCTGGGCGGAGTGCGTGACGAGGCAGAGATTCGTGGCCATCGACGTACCTATATTGGCTCGATGCCGGGGCGTCTGATTCAGAAGATGACCAAGGTGGGCGTGCGTAATCCGCTGTTCTTGCTCGATGAGATCGACAAGATGGGCAACGACATGCGTGGCGATCCGGCTTCGGCGCTGCTTGAGGTCTTGGACCCTGAACAGAACCACAATTTCAATGATCACTATTTGGAGGTCGATTACGACCTGTCGGATGTGATGTTCCTCTGCACCGCCAACTCGATGAACATCCCCCCGGCGTTGCTCGACCGTATGGAGGTGATTCGCCTTCCCGGTTATACCGAGGACGAGAAGATCAACATCGCCATTCGTTATCTGGTACCCAAGCAGGTGCAGGCCAATGGACTGAAGAAGGCCGAGCTGAAATTTGACGAAGACGCGATACGCGACATCATCCGTTATTACACTCGTGAAGCCGGCGTTCGTGGCCTGGAACGGCAGGTAGCGAAGGTCTGTCGCAAGGTAGTCAAGGAGCATGCCGCTGAGAAGAGTTTCGCGGTGTCCGTCACCTGCGATTCGCTTGAGCACTTCCTGGGTGTACGCAAGTTCCGCTATGGTCTCGCCGAGCTCGAGGATCAGGTCGGGCAGGTTACTGGGTTGGCCTGGACCCAGGTCGGCGGGGAGCTGCTCACGATCGAAGCTGCGGTTGTGCCCGGCAAAGGCCGTCTGACCAAGACCGGCTCTCTGGGCGATGTGATGGGGGAGTCCATTACCGCCGCGCTGACCGTCGTGCGTAGTCGCGCTGCCAGCATGGGTATTGCACCGGACTTCCACGAGAAGCAGGACATCCATATACATGTCCCGGAGGGTGCCACGCCAAAGGACGGCCCCAGTGCCGGTATTGGTATGTGTACGGCGCTGGTGTCGGCCCTGACACAGATTCCGGTACGTGCGGAGGTCGCCATGACCGGGGAAATCACCCTGCGCGGTCAGGTGCTGGCCATTGGCGGGCTGAAAGAGAAGCTACTGGCGGCGCACCGGGGTGGAATCCGCACGGTGATCATTCCTGAAGAGAATCAGCGTGATCTGAAAGAGATTCCGGAGAATATTAAGCAAGACTTGCAGATTAAACCGGTGAAGTGGATTGACGAAGTCCTCCAAATTGCGCTGCAATACGCGCCGGAGCCCTTGCCTGACGCGGCTCCCGATATCGTTGCGAAGGAAGACAAGCGCGAGACTGATTCCAAGGAGCGAATCAGCACGCATTAGCCTGAAAGGCTTTATTGACATATTTTCGGCGCCCTTGATATAAACCGGCCGTTCGTGTCGCTGGCATTTCAGCACCGTTTTGCCTACACCAAAAAATTATAGATATAACTCAACAGATATAAGGGGACTTAGAGTGAACAAGTCGGAACTGATTGATGCCATCGCCGCATCTGCTGATATCCCGAAAGCTGTTGCCGGCCGCGCGCTGGATGCAGTGATTGAATCCGTCACTGGTGCACTGAAAGCTGGTGATTCCGTGGTGCTGGTTGGTTTCGGTACTTTTGCTGTCAAGGAGCGCGCTGCACGCACTGGCCGCAACCCGCAAACTGGCAAGCCGATCGACATCGCTGCAGCCAAGATCCCGGGTTTCAAGGCTGGCAAGGCTCTGAAAGACGCGGTCAACTAAGCGCTTTCGATCCGGCTGGTTGTCAGTTCGCTCTGACCCGGCCTTGGAGCGGTTACTCCTAAGGCCACGCCTGTTGTAGTCGGGCTTGAACTCAAGCTCCGCTGCTCCAAAGCTCCGAGAAGGCGCATCCCCGGATGCGCCTTTCTTTTTTCCGGTTTCCACCCGTGCTGCAATGACTTCGCGCAGCTGACTCTTGGGGGATGCATGCTTCAGAATATCAGGGACAATTCACAAGGCTGGATTGCCAAAACCATCATCGGCATCATCGTCATGCTGCTGGCGCTCACGGGCTTTGAAGCCATTTTCAATAGCGCTGGCAATAGCCGTAATGCTGCTGAGGTCAACGGCGAGGAGATTTCGCTGGACGACCTCAATCAAGCAATGAATATGCAGCGCCGCCAACTGGTTCAGCAACTGGGTGGGGAGTTTGATGCTTCGTTGTTGGATGATCGGCTGGTGCGTGAAGCCTCCCTGCGTGGGCTGATCGACCAAGCCCTGTTGCTGCAAGGCGCGCGCAAGGCTGATTTTGCTTTCTCCGATACCGCCCTTGACCAGCTGATTCTGCAAACGCCGGAATTTGCCGTTGATGGCGTGTTCAACGCCGGCCGTTTCGACCAGTTTATCCAGCAGTTGGGCTACACACGACTGCAATTCCGCGAGCTGCTTCGCCGGGAAATGGTGGTAGGCCAGCTCCAAGCTGGTATCGGCGCTTCCGGTTTCGTCACTGACGAGCAGATCCAGAATTTTGCACGCCTTGAGCAGCAAACCCGTGATTTTTCGATTGTTACGGTGCCGGCTGATAGCGCAGGGGTTGAGGTAAGCGAGCAGCAGGCCCGTGAATACTACGAGCAGAATGCAGAGCGCTTCCGCTCGCCCGAACAGGTGGTCCTGGATTACATCCTGCTGAGCAAGGAGTCTTTCTTCGATCAAGTCGATGTCACCGATGAGCAGATCGAAACCCTGTATCAGCAACGTATTGCAAACCTGGCACAACAGCGCCGTGCTGCACATATCCTCATCGAGTCGGACAGCTCCAGCGACGCTGAAGCGAAGGCGAAGATTGAGGAGATTGCACAGCGCTTGGCTGCAGGTGAGGATTTCGCGAAGCTGGCCAAAGAGTTCTCAGAGGACCCCGGTTCCGCTGGTGAGGGTGGTGATCTGGGTTTTGCGGGTCCCGGTGTTTACGACCCTGACTTCGAAGATGCGCTCTATGATCTGGCACAGGATCAGGTATCGGAGCCGATACGTTCGGAATTCGGCTGGCACCTGATCAAGCTGTTGGGCATACAGTCGCCCGAAGTACCGGCGCTGGAAAGCCTAAAGCCAGAGCTGGTACGTGAGCTGAAAACGCAACAGGTCGAGCAGCGCTTCGTGGAAGTCAGCAAGCAGCTGGAAGACTATGCTTTCGAGTCCTCGGATCTGGCCCAGCCCGCTCAGGAACTGGGGCTGACTGTGCAGACCACCGAGGCCTTCGGTCGTGAAGGAGGCAGCGGTATCGCCTCCAACCGTCAGGTCATCCAGACTGCATTCAGTGATGAGGTCCTGGTTGATGGAGCTAACAGCAGCATTATCGAACTGGATCCGGACACGACCGTAGTCGTGCGCGTCAAGCAGCACCTGCAACCTGAAGTGCTGCCGTTCGATACGGTTAAAGAGGGCATCATTGCCCAGCTGCAGCAGGGCAAGGCGGCCGAGAAGGCGAGCGAAGAGGGTGAGCGCCTGCTGAGTGCACTGCGTGGCGGTGAGCAGGTTGAGGAACAGTGGCAAGCCAGCGAGGCCGCCTCGCGCAACCAGGAAGGCGTTGAGCCTGCGGTGCTGCAGCAAGTGTTCCGTCTGCCACGCCCAGCAGATGACAAACCGAGCTATGGCAGCGTTCGCCTGGATAATGGTGACTTCGTTGTCATTCGCCTGGACGGTGTCAGCGAGCCGGGTGCCGAGCTTTCCGAACAGGACAAGCAGAGCTATCGGCGTTTCCTGGCTTCGCGCAGTGGTCAGCAGGATTTCGCGGCCTACCGTGAAATGCAGCACGCCGAAGCCAAGATCGAGACCTTCTAATAGGCATCGATTGATCCGGGTGTTTGCATGCGAACGCCCGGATTGCAGGCACAAAAAACCGCACCTGAGTGCGGTTTTTTTGGCCTGCCGTCCCTGGCGGGTTTGGCGAGGATCAGTCTTCGATAGCGCCCATGGCGGTGGTGTTGAAGCCGCCATCGACATAGAGGATTTCTCCACTGATACCGGATGCGAGATCCGAGCAGAGGAAGGCGCCAGCGTTGCCGACCTCTTCAATAGTTACATTACGGCGCAGCGGAGTCTGCTTCTCGTTGGCGGCGAGCATCTTGCGAAAGCTCTTGATGCCGGAGGCAGCGAGGGTGCGGATCGGGCCGGCGGAGACTGCGTTGACACGAGTGCCTTCCGGACCAAGGCTGCCGGCCAGGTAGCGGACACCTGCCTCAAGACTGGCCTTGGCCATGCCCATCACGTTGTAGTTGGGCATGGTGCGCTCGGCGCCCAGATAGGTCAGGGTCAAAACGCAGCCATTGCGGCCTTTCATCATCGGGCGACCAGCCTTGGCCAGGGCCACCAGGCTATAGGCGCTGATGTCGTGGGCGATCTTGAAGCCGTCACGTGTAGTGACTTCGGTGAAGTCGCCATCGAGCTGATCGCCCGGTGCAAAACCAACCGAATGCACGATGCCGTCCAAGCCATCCCACTTTTTGCCCAGCTCTTCAAAGACCCGGACGATGTCATCGTCATTGGCTACATCGCACGGGAAGCACAGCTCCGGGCCCGAGCCCCAGCCAGCGGCGAAGTCTTCGACACGGCCCTTGAGCTTCTCGTTCTGATAGGTGAACGCCAGCTCGGCGCCTTCGCGGTGCATGGCCGCAGCGATGCCGGAGGCGATCGAAAGTTTGCTGGCAACGCCAACGATCAGGATGCGCTTGCCGCTAAGAAAACCCATGTGCTTGTCCCTCTTCTGGTTGTTCAGCTGTCGTCGTCATGAATGCAGACTCCAGCAGCTGCTGTGTATACGGATGTTGGGGGGCGGCAAAGATAGCTTCGGCCGCTCCCTGTTCAACTACTTTCCCATGCCTGACCACTATCATCTGATGGCTCAGCGCCCGTACCACCGCCAGGTCATGGCTGATGAACAGGTAGGTCAGGTTGTACTTGGCCTGCAGTGAGCGTAATAGCTCCACAACCTGCCGTTGTACGGTTCTATCCAGAGCCGAAGTCGGCTCATCAAGCAGAATCAGCTCAGGCTTGAGCACCAAGGCTCTGGCGATGGCGATCCGCTGTCGCTGGCCCCCGGAAAACTCGTGGGGGTAGCGGTGACGACTTTCAGGATCGAGCCCCACCTCGACCAGCGCATCGATGATCGCCTGTGCCTGCTCCTCGGCGTTGCCCATGCCATGAATATCCAGACCTTCACCAACGATCTGGCCAACCGACATGCGTGGGCTGAGGCTGCCGAAAGGGTCCTGAAATACCACCTGCATCTGTCGCCGCAGTGGGCGTACCGCGCGCTGGGACATATTTTCCAGCGACCGGTCCTGAAAACGTATCTCGCCACGACTTGCAAGCAAACGCAGGATTGCCAGTCCAAGTGTGGATTTGCCGGAGCCGCTTTCGCCGACAATTCCCAGTGTCTGCCCCTTGGGCAGGCTGAAGCTGACGCCATCGACGGCTTTGATATGGTCCACCGTGCGCCGCAACAAGCCCTTCTTGATCGGAAACCAGACCCGCAAGTCCTGTACCTCTAGCAGAGGTGGCGCAGGCTGGGCCGGCGCCGGGTCTCCGCTGGGCTCGGCAGCGAGCAATTCCTGAGTATAGGGATGCTGCGGTCGGTGAAACAATTCTTCGCATGCTGCCTGTTCGACGACACGACCGCTCTGCATGACACATACGCGATGTGCGATGCGCCGGACCAGGTTGAGATCATGGCTGATCAGCAGCAGGGACATGCCCAGACGTGTCTGTAAATCCTTGAGCAGCTCGAGGATTTTCAGCTGTACCGTGACATCCAGCGCCGTAGTCGGCTCGTCGGCGATCAGCAGCTCGGGCTCGTTGGCCAGCGCCATGGCGATCACCACACGCTGGCGCTGCCCACCGGAGAGCTCGTGTGGATAGGCACGAATGCGTTTTTCCGGCTCCGGTATACCTACCAGCTCCAGCAGTTCCAGAGTGCGGGCGCTGGCCGCCTTGCCCCTCAGGCCCTTGTGCAGCTGCAGCACTTCATTGATCTGGTTGCCGATTGTGTGCAGTGGATTCAGTGACGTCATGGGCTCCTGAAAGACCATGGCGATGCGATTGCCACGTATCTGCCGCATGCGTTTCTCGTCCGCCTTGAGCAGGTCTTCGCCGGCATAGCGGATTTCGCCTGCTGGGTGTCTGGCAAGCGGATAGGGCAGCAGGCGCAGGATTGAATGTGCGGTCACCGACTTGCCCGAACCGCTTTCGCCTACCAATGCCAGGGTCTCGCCTTTGCGGATATCGAAACTGACGCCTTCTACCACCCGCTGTGTTCTGTCCAGCGTGACAAACTCGACGGCCAGATCACGTACTTCTATCAGGTTCTCGGCCATTTCATTTCCTTGGGTCAAAGGCATCGCGAGCGGCCTCGCCGATGAACACCAGCAGACTCAGCATGATCGCCAGAACCATAAATGCACTGATGCCCAGCCAGGGCGCCTGCAAATTCGACTTACCTTGAGCCACCAGCTCACCAAGCGAGGGCGCACCGGGCGGCAAACCGAACCCGAGGAAATCCAGCGCCGTCAGGGTGCCAATAGCGCCAGTGAGGATGAAGGGCATGAAGGTCATGGTCGAGACCATGGCGTTGGGCAGGATGTGGCGGAACATGATCGCGCCGTTGCCCATGCCCAGCGCTCGCGCGGCGCGCACGTATTCGAGGTTGCGCCCGCGCAGGAATTCGGCGCGCACGACGTCCACCAGACTCATCCAGGAGAACAGCAACATGATGCCCAGCAGCCACCAGAAGTTTGGCTGCACGAAGCTGGCGAGGATGATGAGCAGATAGAGCACCGGCAACCCTGACCATATTTCCAGTACCCGCTGGCCGACCAGATCGACCCAGCCCCCGTAGAAGCCTTGCAAAGCTCCGGCTATTACGCCGATGACCGAGCTGATCAGGGTCAGCGTAAGGGCAAACAACACGGAGATACGAAAGCCGTAAATAACGCGGGCAAGCACGTCGCGGCCCTGGTCGTCGGTGCCCAGCCAGTTGATTGCCGAGGGCGGGCCGGGGGCCGGTACTTGCAGGTCATAGTTGATGCTGGAATAGCTGAAAGGGATGGGTGGCCAGATCATCCAGCCATCCTTTTCCTCGATCAATTCCTGGATGTAAGGGCTTTTGTAGTTGGCTTGCAGGGGAAACTCGCCACCGAAACGGGTTTCCGGGTAGCGCTTGAAGACCGGGAAAAACCACTCCCCATCGAAGCGCACGACGATGGGTTTGTCGTTGGCCACCAGTTCCGCGCCGAGGCTGAGCACGAAGAGTGCGAGAAACAGCCACAGCGACCACCAGCCGCGTTTATGGGATTTGAACAGGGCGAAACGACGCTGATTGAGCGGGGACAGTCGCATCTCAGGCCTCCCTGCTTTCGAAATCGATGCGTGGGTCGACCAGCGTGTAAGTCAGGTCACCGATCAGCTTCACTACCAGACCCAGCAGGGTAAAGAGGAAGAGGGTGCCGAATACCACCGGGTAGTCGCGGTTGATTGCCGCCTCGAAGCTGAGCAAACCCAGGCCGTCGAGGGAGAAAATCACCTCGATCAGCAGTGAACCGGTGAAGAACATGCCGATAAAGGCAGCCGGAAAGCCGGCGATGATGATCAGCATCGCGTTGCGGAACACGTGGCCGTAAAGTACCCGGTTCTTGCTCAGGCCCTTGGCGCGTGCGGTGATCACGTACTGCTTGTTGATCTCGTCGAGAAAGCTGTTCTTGGTCAGCAGCGTCAGGGTCGCGAAGTTACCGATTACCAGAGCGGTAACCGGTAACGCCAGGTGCCAGAAATAATCGAGGATCTTGCCGCCCAGAGTCAGTTCGTCGAAGTTGCCCGAGGTCAGCCCCCGCAGCGGAAACCAGTTCCAGTAGCTGCCGCCGGCAAACAGCACGATCAGCAGGATGGCAAACAGAAAGGCGGGGATAGCGTAGCCAATGATGATCGCTGAACTGGTCCAGACATCGAACGGAGTGCCGTGGCGCGTGGCCTTGGCGATGCCCAGCGGGATCGAAGCCAGGTACATAATCAGCGTGCTCCACAGCCCCAGGGAGATCGAAACCGGCATCTTCTCGATGATCAGGTCGGTGACCTTGGCGTCGCGAAAGAAGCTCTCGCCGAAATCCAGCCGCAGGTAGTTGCTGAGCATGATCCAGAAGCGTTCGGCTGGCGGTTTATCGAAGCCGTAGAGGCGCTCGATCTCGGCGATCAGTTCGGGATCGAGGCCCTGCGCGCCGCGATAGTTGTTGCCGGCCACAGCCACTTCCGAACCGCCTCCGGCGATGCGGCTGGTAGCGCCTTCAAAGCCTTCCAGCTTGGCGATGGCCTGTTCCACCGGACCGCCTGGGGCGGCCTGAATGATGAGGAAGTTGATCAGCAAGATGCCGAACAGGGTCGGGATAACCAGGAGCAGCCGGCGGAAGATATAGGCGATCACTCCTGGCGCTCCGCTTCTGCGGGGACGGGAGCAGCATCTTCTGCTTCGGTCGACTGTTGGTCTGCAACCGCCGGCCCTGCGGTATCAGGCTTATGCCACCAGGTCATCAGCCCGATATCGTTGCGAGGCGTCGTGGTCGGATGCGTCAGATGGTTCCAGTAGGCGACACGCCAGCTCTTGATGTGCCAGTTGGGCACCACGTAGTGACCCCAAAGTAGCAGCCGATCAAGGGCGCGAGTGCGGCTGATCAATTCTTCACGTGAATCGGCGGCGATCAGCTTTTCCACCATGGTGTCGATTGCCGGGTCTTTCAGACCAATGAAGTTGCGGCTGCCGGGATTATCGGCGCTTGCAGAGTGCCAGTACTCACGCTGCTCGTTGCCCGGCGAGCTGGACTGGCCGAAGCCGCTGACGATCATGTCGTAATCGCGCGAGCGTAGGCGATTGATGTATTGCGAAACATCGACGCGGCGGATTTCCAGCTCGATGCCCAGATCTGCCAAGTTACGCTTGTAGGGCAGCAGCACGCGTTCGAACTCGGCCTGCACCAGCAGGAACTCGAGTTTGACCGGCTGGCCGAGGTTATCGACCATTCGGTCGTCCTGAATCTTCCAGCCAGCTTCGGTCAGCAGCTTGTATGCCTTGCGCTGCTGCTCGCGGATTACACCGTCTCCGTTGGTGCTCGGGAGTTCGAAAGGCATTTCAAATACTGCCGCAGGTATTTGATTTCGGAGAGGCTCAAGTAAAGCCAGCTCCTGTTTGTTTGGCAGCCCGGAGGAGGCCAGTTCGGAGTTATCGAAATAACTGCGGGTCCGGGTATAGGCACCATTGAATAGCTGGCGGTTGGTCCATTCGAAGTCGAAAAGCAGCGCGATGGCTTCGCGAACCCGGACGTCTTGCAGACGTTCACGGCGGATATTGAAGATAAAGCCCTGCATTCCTTGCGGATTGTGATTGGCGATCTCGTCCCTGATGATGCGCCCGCTGCGTACGGCTTCGATGTCGTAGGCCGTTGCCCAGTTCTTCGCACTGGTTTCCAGCCAGTAATCGAAATGCCCTGCCTTAAAGGCCTGCAGGGCCACGGTATTGTCGCGGTAGTAATCGATTACTACCTGGTCGAAGTTGTAGAAGCCACGGTTGACTGCCAGGTCCTTGCCCCAGTAATCCTCAACCCGGGCATAACGGATCGAGCGCCCCGCCTGCACCTTGTCGACACGATAGGGACCGCTGCCTAGCGGTGGCTCCATGCTGGTGGCGCTGAAGTCGCGCTCGGCCCACCAGTGCTTTGGCAGGATCGGCAGCTGGCCGAGAATCAACGGCAATTCACGATTGCCTGCATGTTTGAAATCGAAGCGCACCCGGCGCGGTGTCTCGGCAACGACCTTCTCCACATCGGCATAGTAGCCACGGTAATGCGGAGCGCCCTGACTGATCAGGGTTTCGAAGGTGAACACGACGTCTTCGGCTGTAACCGGCTCGCCATCATGAAAGCGTGCCTCAGGCCGCAGATGAAAGCGTACCCACTGATTGTCCGGGCCTTTCTCGATCTTTTCAGCCAGCAAACCATAGATGGTGAAGGGCTCGTCGAGACTGCTAGTGGCCAAGGTGTCGTAGATAAGGCCAATGTCGTCGGCAGCAACGCCCTTGTTGATGAACGGGTTGAGTGAGTCGAAACTGCCGAAGCCGGCCTGTCGCAGTACACCGCCCTTGGGCGCATCGGGATTCACGTATTCGAAATGGCTGAAGTCGGCCGCGTACTTCGGTTTCTCGTCGTACAGCGTTACGGCGTGCCTGGGCGCTGCCGTGGCGAGGCCGGCCAAAAAGCAGAGGCTGAGAATGCTGGCTTGTAGGAATGGCCAACGTAAGCTGTTTGTCATTGAGCCTTCTCCAAGTCCTTCAGCCACCACGCGCGCAGCCCGAGAGTGTAGGGCGGCGTGGTGACATGGGCGAAGCGGTTACGGTACGCCAGGCGATGATTGCTGATGAACCAGTTGGGGATGCTGTAGTGGTTCCACAGCAACACGCGATCGATGGCGCGGGTAGCGGAAACCTGTTCCTCACGCGTCTTGGCGGCGATCAGCTTTTCAAGCAGCTGATCGATGATTGGATTGGCGACCCCTGCATAGTTCCGGCCTCCCTTGATATTCACCTGGCTCGAATGAAAGTAGAGCCATTGTTCCAGGCCGGGGCTGAGGCTCTGGCCCAGAGTGCCGAGAATCATATCGTAGTCGTACTGATCCAGCCGCTGCTTGTACTGGGCAGCATCGACGGTACGCAGACGCGCCTGGATGCCGACACGTGCCAAGTTTCCGGTATAGGGCTGGAGTATGCGTTCAAGGCGCGGATTGACCAGCAGGATCTCGAACTCGAGGGCACGGCCATGCTTGTCACGCAGCCCTTCGGGTTTGAGTTTCCAGCCGGCGTCCTTAAGGAGCGCCAGTGCCTGCCGCAGGGTATCGCGCGGGATACCGCGCCCTTCGGTCTTCGGCAGTTCGAAGTGCTCGGTGAACAGCGCAGCCGGGAGCTGGTCTCGAAACGGCGACAGCAGCAACCACTCGCCGCCTTCCGGCCGGCCTGTCGCGGCGAAGTCGCTGTTGGGATAGTAGCTTTCGCTGCGCTGATAAGCGCTATAGAACAGCGCCCGGTTGGTCCATTCGAAATCGAACAGCATGCCCAGAGCCTGGCGAACTCTGATGTCGGAAAACAGCGGCCTGCGACCGTTCATGAACAGGGCCTGGGTCTGAGTCGGGATCTGGTGCGGGATCTCCGCGCGCACCACATCGCCTCTGGACAGCGCCGGGAATTGATAGCCGTTGGCCCAGTTCTTGGCCTGGTGCTCGATATAGAAATCGAATTCGCCGACCTTGAACGCTTCAAAGGCTACGGTGGTGTCGCGGTAGAACTCGACATCGACCCGGTCGAAGTTGTATTTGCCGCGATTGACTGCAAGCTCCGCACCCCACCAGTTCTTCACTCGTTCAAACTGGATGCGACGTCCAGGCTGGATTTCGCTAATGCGGTAAGGCCCGCTTCCCAGCGGCGGCTCGAACGTAGTGGCGGCAAAGTCGCGGTCCTTCCAGTAATGCTGGGGCAATACCGGCAACTCGCCAAGCCGCATGATCAGCTGGGTGTTATCGGGCTTGTCGAAGACGAAGCGAATCCGGTGGCGGTTGAGAATGTCGACCCGCCTGATGCCCTGCAAATCAGTGCGGTAACGCGGATGCCCGTCCCTGATCAGCAGGCGATAGGAAAAGGCAACATCGTAGGCGGTGATCGGATGACCATCATGAAAGCGCGCTGAATCGCGCAAGTTGAATACTACCCAGCTCTGGTCGTCGCTGTATTCGATGGATTCGGCGATCAGCCCGTAGACCGCAGCCGGTTCATCGCCGGAAGGGTCATAGATGCCTGAACCCACCATCAGCGTCTCGTTCAGCTCGCTGACCCCGTACTGAAAGAAACCCGGCGTGGCGATGGGGCTGGTGCCCTTGAAGGTGTAGGGGTTAAGGGTGTCGAAGCTGCCAGAGCCCATCAGGCGTAGCTGCCCGCCCTTGGGCGCATCAGGGTTCGCCCAGTCGAAGTGGGTAAAATTCTCAGGGTACTTGAGTGTGCCGAACTGGGCATAACCGTGGCTTTCGCTGATGGCGGCGAAAGACGGAAAGCTCAATCCCAGACAGATCAATAGCAGCAGGATGGGGCGCATCAAACGGAAAATCCGATCCATGGCACTTGCGGGCTTTTCGGCCGGGTACATTAACAGCTTGTATCCGCTGGAAAAAGCTCGCTTTCCATCACTCTTTGCGTCAATAGATGACAGCCGCCAGAGCAACGTTGCTGCGCCGCTCAGGGCGCAAGATACAGTGTCAGCGTCTGGCCAGGCTTGAGCAGCGCGGCGCCTCCAGGGTTCCAACTCTGCAGGTGATTGAGTTGCACGTTGAAGCGCTTGGCGATGTGGTACAGCGAGTCACCTTTTCTGACCTTGTAATAGGTCGGCTCGGGATTATTGCCGCGAGCGTCGTCGGCGGCCTGAATGGACAGCACTTGGCCCACCTTCAGGCTGCTGCCGGAAAGTTTGTTCCAGCGTTGTAAGTCACGCACCGAAACCTTCTGCACCCTGGCAATATCCCAGAGATTATCGCCCTTGCGGACTTGGTAGCTTCTGGTTGCCGGCTGGCTGCGGGCAACAGCGTGCAGTTGCCCGAGCGGGTGCGCGCCCCGGGACTGCGGAATGCTGAGTACCTGACCGATGCGCAGGCGGTCATTTCCGAGGTTGTTGATATCGCGGATGATGTTGACTGAAAGGTGATGGCGATTGGCAATGGCGCCCAGCGTATCGCCGGGCTTGACCTGGTATTGCTGCCAGTCGACGACATCCTGCGGTTTCATCAGCGCGAGGTTGGCGGCGAGCATTTCAGCCTTAGCACTTGGTACCAGCAGGTGCTGCGGACCATCCAAAGTGATGCGGCGGGTGAAGGCCGGATTCAGCTGATAAAGCTCGTCTTCATCAAGGTCCGCCATTTGCGCAACTGTCGCCAGGTTCACCCGCTGCTTCAGGGCAACCATTTCGAAGTAGGGCTCATTGGCGATAGGGCTCAGGTTGAGGCCGTAGGCCTCGGGGCTCTGGACCATCTGTGAAACTGCCAGCAGCTTGGGCACGTAATCACGTGTTTCCCTGGGCAGTGGCAGGTTCCAATAATCGGTTGGCAGGTCGAGCTTCTGGTTGCGCTCGATGGCGCGGCTTACCGTGCCTTCACCGGCGTTGTAGGCAGCCAGGGCCAGCAACCAGTCATCATTGAACAATCCATGCAGATAAGACAGGTAGCGCAGTGCAGCAGCAGTCGAGGCGGTGATGTCGCGCCTGCCGTCGTACCAGTTGGTCTGCTGCAGGTTGAAGTGGCGGCCTGTCGACGGGATGAACTGCCACAGTCCCATGGCCTTGGCCGATGAGTAGGCGAAGGGGTCGTATGCGCTTTCGATGATGGGCAGCAGAGCCAGCTCGAGCGGCATGTTGCGCTCTTCCAGCTGCTCGACGATGTAGTGGATATAAAGGCTGCTGCGCTCGCCAGCAATCTCGATGGAGCGGGGACGGGCAGCGAACAGCAGGCGCTGTTGTTCTATTCGTGGGTTGCTGCCCAGGTGTTCTTGGAGCTTGTAACCGTCTCTGATGCGACCCCAGATATCGGAATGCTGAAGATCGGCAGGCTTTGGCTTCTGCCACAGCGCCTTCTGGCTTAAAGAGATGGCCGGAATTGAATCGGCACTGAGCGCCGGCGCTCGCGAAACTGTGGTGCTCTGGCAACCGGTTATGGCGAGACAGATAGCCAGCGCCAGGACCCGGCCGGAGGCTGCCAAGGCGTCCGGAGATGGGCGATTCGAAGTGTCGGACGACATTGGCTGAAGGCTTCCCCTGACGCAAAATTCGGGCGAGTTTAGGAATGCCGCTACGGTGGGTCAAGTAAAGGCTGCGGTTTTGCGGACTGGTGCAGACTCTGCCGGACGTCCTTGTAAAGCTCCGGCAGATTGGCCGTTTTCCTCAGAAGTTGTCTTTCCACGCCCTCAGAGCGGCGAATACTGCCTCCGCGTTTTGGTCTTGGTGGCCGTTGTTCTGGCAGGCAGCCACAACAGCTGGCTCGCTGCAGCGCAGGAAGGGATTGGTCGCCAGCTCGGTGTGCAGATCGGAGGGAAGGGAGATCTGGCCGGCTTCGCGCAGCTGGGTGACCTTTTCAAATCGCGCGGCGATCTGTCGGTTGCTCGGCTCGACGGCCAGGGCGAAGCGCAGGTTACTCAGGGTGTACTCATGGGTGCAGTACACCAAAGTGTGTGCTGGCAGCGCTGCCAGCCGCTGCAACGAGGCGAACATCTGCGCTGCAGTGCCCTCGAACAAGCGTCCGCAACCGGCCGCGAAGAGGGTGTCGCCGCTCAGCAGCCAGGGTTTATCGGCCGCAGCATGGAAATAGGCGATATGGCCCAGGGTATGCCCGGGCACTTCGAACACATCCAGATCATGTTCGAGGATGCGGATGCGCTGGCCGTCAGCGAGCCCCTGATCCAACGCAGGAATCTTCTCGGCGGCCGGGCCGTAAACTCTGGCCCCGTACTGGGCCTTGAGTTGCTGCACGCCACCGACATGATCATGGTGATGGTGAGTAACGAGGATATCCGTCAGCTGCCAGCCCGGGTGGGCATCCAGCCAGGCCTGAACAGGCGCGGCATCACCAGGGTCCACCACGGCACAGTGTTGTAGTTGCGTGTCCTGTAACAGCCAGATGTAGTTGTCGGTAAAAGCGGGCAGAGCGTCTATTTTCAACATGGGTACAGGTCGCCAAGTCAATCGCAAAGGTGCATCCTAACAGCCGGACTCAAAAGTGAAACCGGTCGCCGCTCGCGGCCGCAACGACCGCAGCGAACAATGGAGTCGAGCCATGACCGATGAGCCGTGCGCCGGGGCCAACGCTCCCTGGCTGGCACTGATGAGCGAGGCTAGCGGCTGGTTCGACAGCCTCACAGGCCGGCAACTGCTGGAGCATGAACAGCATGTGCTTGCTCAGGAACTCGAGCGTTTTTTCGGTAGTTACCTGGTGCATTACGGGCCTTTCGCCAACACCGCTATAGAGCCGCAGAAGCTCAAGCGCAGTGTTCGCCTAGGGCCGCCCCTGCCAGGGGTCGAGATTGTCTGCGAAGAACAATCCTGGCCAATTGGCGAACATGCGGCAGATGTTGTGGTAGTACAGCATGGTCTGGATTTCAGCCTGTCGCCGCATGCGTTGTTGCGTGAGGCGGCGCGCAGCGTCCGGCCCGGCGGTCATCTACTTATCGTTGGCGTCAATCCATGGAGTCCTTGGGGCGCCTCCCATCTGCTGTCACGCAAGGCCTTTCGCCAGGCTCGCTGCATCCGCCCGACACGGGTCAGCGACTGGCTGAACCTGCTCGGCTTTGCGCTGGAGAAACGACGGTACGGGTGCTATTGTCCGCCGCTTTCTTCAAGCCAATGGCAGGCGCGGCTATCCGGGCTGGAAACTATCGGTCAGCGATTGCAGGCACCCACAGGCGGCTTTTATCTGCTGGTGGCGCGTAAATTGATGGTGGGCTTGCGGCCTCTGCGAGAAAATCGCCGCGAGCCCATGGGCCAGCTGTTGCCGATGCCTGTGGCCAAGGTCAGCCGCCGCGATGCCGAACTTTAGGGTCAGTAATCTTCATGAGTGATGACGCGGTCGAGATCTATACCGACGGTGCCTGCAAAGGCAATCCCGGTCCCGGTGGCTGGGGCGCGCTGCTGATCTACAAGGGTGTAAAACGCGAACTCTGGGGCGGTGAGGCGCAGACTACCAACAACCGCATGGAGCTGATGGCTGCCATTCGCGCGCTGGAGGAACTGAAAAGGCCCTGCCAGGTACGCCTGGTCACCGACTCGCAGTACGTCATGCAGGGCATCAATGACTGGATGCCCAACTGGAAAAAACGCGGCTGGAAGACCGCTGCCAAGCAGCCGGTCAAGAACGCCGATCTCTGGGTCCAGCTGGATGAACAGGTCAATCGCCATCAGGTGACTTGGCAATGGGTGCGTGGGCACACCGGCCATCCCGGAAATGAGCATGCCGACATGCTTGCCAACCGGGGCGTAACCCAAGCAAAGAAAGAAACCGTTTGAGAGAGAAGCAAATATGCGCAGCGTAGGTTCGTTCTATACAGTACGCATTTATGTAAACCGCTTGATGAGTGAGTGAGTGAAAGGCCGTGGAGCCCTGTATTCGGGCTGTATAGCAATTTCTGTGTTGGTTTTTCCGCGTCTTTGCTTAGGCTTCTATCTATTAAGTGTAAACTAACGGCTGATTTTCCGTTCATGGTTTACATTCTGTTTTCCGAGCAAATTGATAGGAGGTCAACGTGCTGCTGAAGCCGGAAAGGCTTCAGGCTTTAAGCAGCAAGCCGTTTCCAAGTCGGCCCCAGATGAGCAGGGCTGACGTCATAGAGCTCCTGGATGTGGCATGTTGATACGTGCCCCCTGCCGCAGCCGATAAGGTCTCCTCCAGATCGGTTGCGACAAGCGCGACCGCTGCTCGCGGTCGTATTCTTCACGCATTGAGGATGCCTCCTTTGCTGGGTGAAAAAAGCGCTGTGCCGGGCACAAAATACCCGCAGGTAAACCCTTACTGCACGCGGCGAGGTGTCAGGTGAACGCCCTGTTCGCGAAGCTTGAGGAACGCCTGAAGTGATTGCCGTCCGCCGCGCGGGTGGAAGCTGGCGATCACATAAAAACTCCCGCTGAGCGTGCGCAAAGCCCAGAACGACCCGTGCTGCTCCGCTTGAAGAATGTCAGATGTTCTCACCCGATGACCGTCTTGAAACCGCCCAGAAAACTCCGCATTTACATGCCGGTGCATCACGGCCACACCGCAACAAGAAACAATCGTGGCGTTAGTCAGATAGGCGGTTACCGGCTTACAAAATCGATAGTCAATCGCCTGAGCTAAGCGCCGTGCAGCGTACGATGACAGGGCGCTCAAAAAATCCGCCCAACCGTTTCTAGGTTTGCACACTTGCGCACGCCGTCACCGAGCAAGATGTAGACCGTGTTAAGGGTTTGGAACATAAAGCCGTCGTGGAAAGCATGCAGGTAAGAAGTGCGCACGAAGTCGCCTACGTCCCACCTTCGCGAACTGTCGTAAATCACGGTGTGTGCGTAAGCGAGTACCGGCTGACGCTGAGTTCTTACTAGCTCAGCACGCTGTGCAGGCGTCACATGTAGGTCAATCCAAATCCAATCCCGGACGAGGCAGTATTCCGAGTGCGGAAAGCGCTCGCGGACGATCCTAACTGCTTCCTCTTGGTTGATCTCCGAGCCCGGCATAGGGATGCCGGCGCTGTAAAGAAGGTCGGCTACTTCTTTTAGCTCGTCCATTTCGTCAGTTCCCGAAGTAGCGTTGTTGAGGGCGTTTGGCGGTGTAGAGAACCACGTCAGACCCGAATTTCACTTGGTTCGCCATTAGCTCGGTAGGGCCGCCGATTCTGAAAATGCCGAACTTTGTATAAAAGCTATGGAATGCTTCTCCGCGCTTTGTTTCGCCTTCGTTGAGCTGGTAAACGTCCGCGACACCGACACCTACGTTGTCAGGAAAGGTGCAAGAGAACACCGCCTGAAGACTCCTTACGTAAAGCCCTTCACCTGGAGCTGCGAGTGCCCGCTTAACGAGCTCGCAGTCGTTGGTTGAAATGGTGCTCACTACCGTTTTCTCGGTTGAGCAAGCGAGAGTGATATGAATCCATGGCTCACTTCCTTTCTTGGTGAGGCTCCAGATGCCTGGCACATCAGAGCTGAACGCAAAATCAGCCTTCCCCTTTTGTGATCGCATAATCCTGCTTCTCTCCGCTTCAAACATCCGCCGATTTATCCACCGGCATTTAGGTATATCCATTGGTATTTATTGATAGAAATATCGAATATCCTATTGGGAAACTATGAATGCTAAAGCATAAGGATATGTCCGGTCAAAGGTGGCTTGATGCTCCCTTTTGGGCGCAAAAACGATGGGCTATGAAAAAGTACTGGGGGAAGTGATCAGAGATGTCAGGCTCCATTCGGGACTGACTCATGAAACCTGTGCTGCTTTCATCAATGCATCGCACTTGCGTGAGATCGAAAAAGGTCTGTCTGATATTGGGGTGGGCCTGCTTGTCAAGCTCTGTGGGGGGCTTGGCGTTACCCCGAGCCAACTGCTACAGGTTGTAGAGGCACGTTGTGCCGGTCAGCGCGTTGAAGGGTATCTCGCCTCAAGCAATAAGAAGCTTCGTGGGCTGCTGGATGAGGGGCGGTTTGAACCTGTTCCACCAGAGATTGCCATGCGGGGCATTCGAGGTCTGAAAGCGGACGCTACTCGTGATGGTGTTCGCCAATTGAAGGCCGAGGGGCTGAGCAAGCCAGAAATTGCCAAAAAATTGGGCGTGACGGTAAGGACGATACGGCGGTACTGGGAAACGCCAGGCAAGGGAGACTGAGGTTTTCGCCTTTTCAATATTTTATAATTTAATATAATTAAATCAATCACTTAGGACTGGCTATCTGGGTTCACGTTCTGAGTTAGGGTGGATAAGCTTTGTTACTGGACAACAGAAATAACGGCCACGTAGGGAACACCCTGCGAGATCATCTCGCCGCAGGATCGAAGCTTTCCGTGCTTTCAGGCCTGTTCACTATTTATGGCTTTTCAGCGCTCAGGAAGGAACTCTCCCGCATCGACGGTGCGAGGCTGCTGCTGTCCGGATGGGAAAACTCACATCTTCAGGCGCTCATCGGGTCGAATGACGACCTGCGCTTGCTGAACCAACTCGACCAGAAGCGTATTGCCAGGGAATGCGCCAAATGGCTCGCCAATAAGGCCGAAGTACGGTCAGCCAATGCTGTCCAGAATATGTTCCTTGTCGAAGACGGTAGCCAGGGCAGCTTTGCCATTCATGGCAGCTCAGCTTTCACACCAGCCGGTCTGGGGGAGGTGCAGGCCGATACCCCGCTTATGAATACTGGCATCAACGAGCCAGAGACGACCAAGCAACTGCTGTCCTGGTTTAACTCTGTCTGGGCAGATGCCCCTCAAGCCCGAGACATCAAGGACGAGCTCCTTGAGAAGCTGGAGTTTATCGCCGCTGATCAACCAGGCGACTTCATTTATTTCCTGACGCTTTACAACATTTTTAAAGACTTCCTCGCTGACATCGACGAAGACAGCATCATCAAGACAAAAACAGGGTTCAAGGACACCCTTGTCTGGAACAAGCTTTATAAGTTCCAGAAGGACGGAGTGCTGGGGGCTATCGACAAGCTGGAGAAGCACAACGGATGCATCATTGCCGACAGCGTCGGTCTGGGTAAGACTTTTGAAGCGTTAGCGGTCATCAAATACTACGAGCTGCGCAATGACCGTGTTCTGGTGCTTTGTCCGAAGAAGCTACGGGATAACTGGACGATCTTCACCGTCAACGACAAGCGCAACCTGCTAGCCCAAGATCGCTTTAACTATGACGTCCTGAACCATACCGACCTGTCACGCACGAAAGGCAGTTCTGGCGAGATCAACCTTGAAACGCTGAACTGGGGCAATTACGACCTCATCGTCATCGATGAATCGCACAATTTCCGCAACAACAACCCTACCAAAGGCACCAAAAACCGCTATTGCCGCCTGATGGAGGACATCATCCAGTCAGGCGTAAAAACCAGGGTACTGATGCTTTCCGCCACACCAGTGAACAACCGTATGAACGACCTGAAAAACCAGGTCGCTTTCATCACCGAGGGGCGTGACGACGCCTTCAGCGACGTTGGCATCAAGAATGTGGAAAGCACGCTGCGCTTGGCGCAAAAGCAGTTCAATCAGTGGGTCAAGCAACCGCCTGAAAACCGTAGTGTGGCTTCCTTACTGGATACCATGAGCTTCGACTATTTCAAGCTGCTCGATATCGTCACCATTGCGCGTTCCCGCAAGCACATTCAGAAGTATTACGGCACGGCAGATATCGGTGAGTTCCCTGTGAGATTGCCACCACAGAACATTTATGCCGATCTCGATTCAACGCATGAATTTCCGCCGCTGAAGGAAGTGAACAAGACGATCCGCAGGCTCTCGCTGGCGGGCTACACGCCAATGAAGTTCGTCCGGACAGACAAGAAGGATGAGTATGCCCGGCGCTATGACAACGCCGTAGGTGACGGTAAGAGCGTCTTTAAACAGGTTGACCGGGAGGAAAGCCTGATCCACCTGATGCGGGTGAACCTGCTCAAGCGCATGGAAAGCTCGATCAACTCCTTCACGCTCACCTCGCAAAAGCTCTTGGCTCAGGTCGAAGTTCTGTTACAGAAGATTGACGCTCATGAAAGCGGCGACATCGAAGCCCTGAATATTGAGGATATTCACGACTTTGAAATGGACTCGCCCGAGCTTGAGCCCTTCATGATCGGCAACAAAACACGCGTCCTGCTTCAGGACATGGATCTCATCCGTTTCAGGCAGGAGCTTGAGGCTGATCGGATCTTCCTGGCCTCTATCGTCGAATCCGCGCAAGCAGTAGATGAACAGCGCGATGCCAAGCTGGATAAGCTAAAAGAGGTTATTGCCAAAAAAGTCCGGGAACCACTAAACCCCGGAAACAAGAAGGTCATCGTCTTCACGGCATTCGCCGATACCGCGAAGTATCTCTATGCCCATCTTGTCGATTGGGCGTGGGAAGAGCTGGGAATTCACAGTGCACTGATTACTGGCGGTGGCACTAACAAAACTACTTTGGCCGGTGCTGGCTCGGATCTTAACAATCTTCTGACGGCTTTCTCCCCGGTGTCGAAGGAGCGTGGAAAGATCGATCCCGGTGCCAAGGCTGAGATCGATCTCCTGATTGCCACTGATTGCATCAGTGAGGGGCAGAACCTTCAGGACTGCGACACGCTCGTCAACTACGACATTCACTGGAACCCAGTCAGGATCATCCAGCGCTTTGGTCGTGTTGACCGCCTGGGTTCGAAAAATACCAAAATTCAGCTCATCAACTTCTGGCCGAATATGGAGCTTGACGAGTACATCAACCTTGAAGCCAGGGTGGCGGGTCGCATGATGCTTCTGGACGTTTCGGCCACGGGCGAGGAAAACGTCATCGACGCCAATGCCCAGGAAATGAACGACCTGGCGTATCGCCGCACGCAGCTTCAGCAGCTTAAAGATGCCGTGGTCGATCTGGAAGACATGGCAGGCGGCGTTTCCATTACGGACTTAACCCTGAACGACTTCCGTATGGATCTTTCAGGCTACATGAAGAAAGGCTTGCACCTGCTGGCTCAGGCTCCACAAGGCCTCTACGCCGCTGTCACCATTGATGAAGAACTCAAAGCCGATGGCCTCAAGCCCGGCGTTATCTTCTGTTTGAAGAGCGTCAGGGATGGCCATCGGGCCGTCCAGGTGGATGAAAACTATCCGCTTGCCCCGTACTTCCTGGTCTATGTCTCCGACGAAGCCGTCGTTGAGCTCAACTTCACGCAAAGCAAAAAGGTGCTCGACCTGCTGAAAAAACACGGCCTCTCGGCAACATCCATTGATGGAGATGCTGTCGGGCAGGTAAACGACCGTACAAGAAATGGTTCCGATATGGAGCAGTACCAGCAGTTGCTGGCCGTCGCTGTGGATAGCATTGCAGGCAAGAGTGAAGAAAAGGGAGTGCAAAGCCTTTTCACCAGAGGGGGGACGGTGCTTACCGCTACGAGCAGCCAGGGCATTGAAGATTTTGCCGTTGTAACCTACCTCATCATCACGGACGTTCCCTAAGGCAAGGACACGCTATGACGCCAGGTAAACTGGATGCCTTCATTGACCATCTTTCAATTCCCAGATCCTGTGAATTGAATAAACCCGTTTTCAAGAAGCTTTTTCTTGAAAACGGAGTGCTAGACATCGCCGATAAAACGGCCTTGAAGGACGATGTCGATAAGATACGTTGGCTATACACCCTGAAGCCCGCCACGATCAATATCGCGGCCTATGTTGACAGCGAGCGCGACTTTTCTGAAATCGCAATTCTCCAGGTAGAGCTCACCTCGAACAAACGGCTAAAACGCATTGCGAACTTTATGCAGCGGTCAATTCCATACCCGCTTATCCTGCTGTTTATTCAGGACAACCAGGTCTGCCTCAGCCTGTCCGACAAGCGCATCAACCAGTCGGACAAGGAAAAATGGGTCGTCGAAGAGCTCCTATATACGGATTGGATCGACCTGGCCGCACCAACAGTTGCGCAGGCAGCCTTTCTGGAAGACTGCAATATCAACAGCTTTTCCTTCACCAACTTCCTTAGTTTCTATAAAAGTCTGAGCGAACGTGTCATAGCTATTAACTGTGCCGTCCATAGCGGGTGCTATGAGCGGGGCGTGGCCGATAATATAGAAAATAAACCGAGCGAGGGCCGTCTTGAACGGCTCCGTGAGCTTGAAAAGCTCAACCTGCAAAAGACAGAGATCGCCAATAAGCTGAAAAAAGAACGGCAGATGGGGCGGCAGGTTGAGCTGAATACCAAGATCAAACAGATCAATGACGTAATTGAAAAAATTAGAGAGAGCATTTAATGAGCAAGGCCGCTATGGACTTAGTGACGCTTCAGGACGGTGAAAGCGCGAACATCTTCAACGAAAATATTGAACAGCTTAAAAATATTTTCCCTGAAGCCTTCGGAGAGGGTAGGGTCAACTTCGACACGCTTCGGCAACTTTTGGGTGACGTTGGGGCTATTGACGAGGGTGAAGAAAAATACGGTCTGAATTGGCATGGGAAAAAGAAAGCGCGTCAGATCGCATTGACGCCATCAACCGGTACGTTACTTCCTTGTCCTGAGGAGAGCGTCGCTTGGGAAACGACCCAAAATATATTTATTGAGGGCGATAATCTTGAGGTGTTGAAGCTGCTTCAAAAGAGCTATGCCGGCAAGGTTAAGGTGATATATATCGATCCACCGTACAATACGGGTAAGGAATTTATTTACCCTGATAAGTTTCAGGAGAATCTCGATACCTATTTGAAGTACACCGGCCAAATTAGCGATGAAGGAGTAAAGTTCTCCAGCAATACTGAAACATCAGGACGCATGCATACGAACTGGTTAAATATGATGTACCCAAGGCTTAAGCTTTCAAAAAATCTACTAAGCCAAGGTGGTGTGATTTTCATATCAATTGATGATAATGAACTGGCTAACTTACAAGAAATATGTGACGAGATTTTTGGACAGGAAAACTTTCTTGGAAATATAGCTGTGGTTAGTAATCTCAAGGGGCGAAGTGATGATAAGTACTTTGCCACAGCTCATAACTACTTGGTAGCCTATACCAAGGGAGGTTTTGTTTCTAAGGGGGTTCCTTTGCCGGAGGCCTATTTAGATGAGTATTCTGAAGTTGATAGCAATGGCAGAAAGTATCGACTGCAAGGCCTAAGGAAGCGGGGCTCGGGAGCCAGGCGAGAAGACCGCCCTAACATGTATTATCCGTTCTATGTTAATCCTGAAGACGGCGAAATATCATTGGAGCATAGCGATAAATTTTCTGTGAGTATTTTCCCAAAGCTTTCTGACGACTCCGATGGTCGGTGGCGTTGGGGGAAAGATACTGCAATGGATCGACTAGATGAGTTGATGGCTAGACCTGTAGGGAAAGAAAAAAGATGGGATGTTTTTCAAATTGATTACGCGGACACTGCCGAAGGTGAGAAGCGTATAAAACCAAAGTCAGTTTGGATTGGCCCTGAATTTTCAAATGAGGCAGGAACACTGGAAGTTAAAGAGCTCATAGGTAAAGGTATTTTCGATACCCCTAAGCCGGTAGCGCTACTAACCTATATACTTGAACAGACCGTGAGTGATAACGATATTGTTTTAGATTTCTTTGCTGGTTCTGCAACAACTGCTCATGCGGTGCTTCAATTCAATAATGATAATGCTACTTCTGTTAGGTATATTTGCGTTCAGTTGCCGGAAAAAGTAGATGAGTCAAGTGCGGCTTTCAAGGCTGGTTATTCAGTTATCTCGGAAATATCGCTCGCGAGAATAAAGGCTGCTGCACAGCAGCTTGCGTCAGAGTCTTGCGATAATGGCGTAAAACTATTTAGGCTTGCGAACTCTAATATAAAAGCGTGGAATCCTGATCGTGCTGATCTTGAGGAAACATTGCTTTCTCATCAAGAACATCTGATAGAAGGTCGCACTGAGCAAGATGTTCTATATGAGTTATTGCTGAAGCGCGGCATCGATCTCGCAGTGCCCATCGAAAGCAGAAATGTGTCGGGTAAAAATATTTACAGTATTGGGTACGGTGTGTTGTTTGCCTGTCTTGATCAGTATATTGCCAAGGCCGATGTTGAAAATATTGCCCAGGAAATTCTCAAATGGCACGGGGAGCTAAGCCCGTCCTCAGATACGCATGTTTTTTTCCGTGACAGTGCATTCAGTGACGATATAGCGAAGACCAACATGGCAGCCATCCTTGAACAAAATGGCATAACCCATGTTCGCAGCTTGTAAGGAGCGTCATTGATGAAGCTGCATTTTGAAGACAATCTTGATTATCAGATGGCGGCGATTCAGTCTGTCGTCGGCCTTTTTAAAGGGCAGGAAATCTCGCGCTCGGAATTCACTGTGATTCACCGCCAAGACGCAGGGCCGCAGGCCTCACTTGGTCTTGCGGAAAATGAGCTTGGTATCGGTAACCGTCTGCAACTGGTCGATGAAGAGATTTTCGATAATTTGCATACTATCCAGCTCGATAATGGCCTGCGCCCTGCTGGCAACCTCGCGAGTGGCGACTTCACCGTCGAAATGGAAACGGGTACTGGTAAAACATATGTCTATCTGCGTACCATTTTTGAGCTGAACAAAAATTACGGATTCACCAAATTTGTAATCGTTGTACCTTCTGTCGCCATTAAAGAAGGCACATATAAAACCCTAAAGATTACTCGTGAGCACTTCGAGAATATTTACCCGAAGGCCAAGGGTTACGAATATTTTCTGTACGACTCATCCAAACCAGAGCAGGTGCGCAATTTTGCCACCAGCGCTAACATCCAGATCATGGTCACGACTGTAGGGGCTATTAACAAGAAAGACGTTAATAACCTCTACAAAGAAAATGAACGTACAGGTGGCGAAAGACCCATCGACCTTATCAAAGCGACCAACCCGATCATTATCGTGGATGAGCCACAAAGCGTGGATGGCGGTCTGCAAGGGCAGGGTAAAAAAGCACTAGATGCAATGAATCCGCTCTGTACCCTTCGCTATTCTGCGACGCATGTCGATAAGCATCACATGGTCTATCGTCTTGATGCTGTTGATGCCTATGACCGAGGGCTGGTGAAGCAGATTGAGGTCGCCTCCCTCCAGATTGAGGGCGGAAACAATAAACCTTATATAAAGCTTGAATCCACCCATAACCGTAAAGGTTCGATCACTGCAAAAATCGAAATCGACGTGCAGCGTGGCAAAAATATCAAGCGAGAGATTCTTACCGTTGAAGATGGTGATGATCTTGAGCAAATAGCCAATCGCGCCATCTACGAAAACATGCAAATTGGCACGATCACCTGCGGCAAGAACAACGAGTCAATCCAGATCAAAGGGCCGGGTATTGATCAAATTCTACGTCTCGGCGAGGCTGTTGGTGCTGTTAGCCCGGATGAAATTAAACGTCTGATGATCCGTCGCACAATCAAGGAGCACCTTGATAAAGAACTCACCTTTGCTGCCAACAAGCAGCCTATCAAGGTTTTGAGCCTGTTCTTTATCGATAGCGTTGATCATTATCGTCAGTATGACGAGGGCGGCAACGCGGTCAAAGGCAAATACGCCAAGATGTTTGAAGAGGAATATACCAAACTCGCAAAATCCAGCGACTACCAAAGTCTCTTCAATGAAATTGATCTGGAGGCAAATGCCTCCGAAGTCCATAACGGCTATTTCTCTATCGACAAGAAAGAAAAACTTGTCGAAACAGCGGAAAATACTCAGGCCGGTCGTGACAACTCCGAGCGTGCCTATAACCTGATTATGCAAGAGAAGGAAAAGCTGTTGAGTTTTAGCACCAAGCTTAAATTCATCTTCTCCCACTCGGCACTGAAGGAAGGTTGGGATAACCCGAACGTATTCCAGATTTGTGCATTGCGCGATATGGGGTCAGAGCGGGAGCGCCGCCAGACAATCGGTCGCGGCTTGCGTCTCTGCGTCAACCAGGATGGGCAGCGCCTGCGTGGGGCTGACATTAATACGCTGACTGTCATCGCCACCGAGAGCTATGAAGAGTTTGCCGAAAACCTTCAGAAGGAAATTGAAGAAGATACCGGCATCCGCTTTGGTATCGTTGAATCGCATCAGTTCGCGACGGTGCTAGTAATCGACGATCAGGGCGAGGCAAAACCGCTCGGCGTAGGCCAGTCAGAAAAAATTTGGAAGTTCCTGAAAAACGAAGGCTTTGTTGATGCTAAAGGCAAGGTTCAGGACTCGCTGCGCACGGCCCTGAAAGATGGCAGCTTCAAGCTGCCGGACGATATTAAGGCTGAGCTTGGTGCCAAATCTGATGTCGCTGAAGAAGACATCCAAGGCATTCTGAAGAAGCTCGCTGGCAAGCTGGATATCAAGAATGCGGATGACCGCAGAATCATCCGCACCCGTGAGGCCGTTCTTCAAAGCGAGGAATTCAAGGCGCTCTGGGAGCGGATAAAGTACAAGACCACGTACCGAGTTGATTTCAATAACGACAAGCTCATCGTCGATTGCGCTAAGGCCATTCAAGACTGTCCGCCTATCACCAAAACCAGGGCGCAATTCCGGAAGGCTGATATTGCGATAGGTAAGGGTGGCGTCACGGCGGAAGAGACTGCCGCGTCCGCTTTCACGACGATCCATGAGGATGATATTGAGCTTCCTGACATCATCACGGATTTGCAGGACAAAACGCAGCTCACACGCAGCAGCATCGTCAAGATCCTCACGGAAAGCCGTCGCCTGCAAGACTTTGCCCGCAATCCACAGCAGTTCATCGACTATGCGTCAGAGGCCATCAATCGCACTAAGCGGTTAGCCCTAGTCAATGGTATCAAGTACAGCAAAATCGGCGACGAACACTTCTATGCGCAGGAGCTTTTCCAACAGGAAGAGCTGAAGGGCTATTTGAAAAATACCCTCGAAACGCAGAAGTCTGTCTATACGCATGTCGTCTATGACTCGGCAGGTATAGAAAAGACATTCGCCGAAGATCTGGAAAAGAATGAAGCCGTGAAGGTGTTCGCGAAACTGCCGTCTTGGTTCAAAATTCCGACCCCACTTGGCACCTATAACCCAGACTGGGCTGTGGTCGTGGATGATAGCGGCCAGGAGAAACTATATTTTGTCGTGGAAACCAAAGGCAGCACCTGGTGGGGAGATTTACGCCACGTCGAGGGCGCTAAAATAAAGTGCGGTGAAAAGCATTTTGAAGAAGTGGCTTACGGTGATAACCCTGCACAGTACATACGAGCCGTGGATGTCGAAGGAATGATGAAGTATGCGGAATAAAGACACGCTTTTTATTTGACTATATGAAATAAAATATAGCCTGCGGCTGCGTGCTCTTTACGGTTTTCATCATACAAATGGAAACTGTAAAGAGTACGAAATGGAATTAAGAGTTTGTAGATGCCGGGATCAGCCTATCAAAAGCAGGCGCAAGACTACTACAGCAAAGCCCCACTCATTATCTTGGGAAGTGGCGCATCGGCGGCGCATGGCATGTCTGGAATGGGCGCGCTTGCAACGCACCTCGTAACGCACACTGATATTTCTGGGTTGTCTGCTGTCGAGGTCGCAGCCTGGGAACAGTTTTGCCAGTCTTTGGGTCAAGGTATTGATTTAGAAACGGCCCTTCATCAGGTCTCCGTTTCTGAAGATCTCACCGGAAGAATCATAAAATCAACATGGTCTTTGATTAACTCTGAGGATGTTCACGTATTCAGGGAAAGTCTCCAGGGTAAAGTGACTTTCCCACTAAGTCGCTTGCTTGGCCATATGCTCAGAAGCAGTCTATCCACAATAAACATTGTCACCACAAACTACGACCGACTTGCCGAATATGCGAGTGAGCAAGAAAGAATTCATCACTACACTGGTTTCACACATGGATTTTTCCGTCAACTGGCTGCTCCGAATGAGATAGCGCCAACGCGCAAGGTGAATGTCTGGAAGGTTCATGGCTCTTTGGATTGGTTTGAGTCTCCCACGGGCGAGATCGTTGCGCTTTCAAATATTGACGGAATACCTAAAGGATATGATCCTCAGATCGTAACACCCGGAGCGCAGAAATATCAGAGAACTCATTTAGAACCATATCGCTCGATAATAAATAATGCCGACCTGGCAATAATGTCTGCCAATTCGTACTTGTGCGTTGGGTATGGTTTCAATGACGAACATATTCAACCAAAGCTTATGGCGAAGTGTGTTCGTCAAAATGCTCCGATTACAATTATTACCTATGGGCTTTCAGGTGCTGCCAAGAAATTGATTCTGGAAGGCAAGGCGCAAAACTACCTCGCGATAGAACGCGGCGCGACCAATGATCAGTCTATAGTCTATTCTTCGCTTGAAACGGCTCCGTTTACGGTAAATAAAAATATATGGAGTCTTGAAGGTTATCTGTCATTAATCACTTAGGAAGAAGAAATGGCGATTTTCAACTTTAAGGATGAAGAAGCACTAGGAAAGGTCGCGTCCGTTGATACGACTAACGTCATTGTTGACGTGGAAAATGTCGATCAGTTGAAGAGACTACAGGTGAACCATCTCGCAGTACTGCAAAGCAGTCGACCTGGGCAACACCTTATCGGCCTGATCACGCAAGTCACCCGTAAGCGCAGCGTTGAGGTTATTACTAGTGATGGAATCAGCGATCAAAGTGCAGAACTTAATCTCTGCAAAATTGCTTTAATCGGAACATTTCTTGATCGCGACGGTGAAAAGGTAAACGTGTTTCGTCGAACCTTAGAAAGTGTTCCAGAGATTGATGCCAATTGCTTTTCGCTAGAGGGCGAAAACCTCACAGGTTTCATGCGAACGCTTTCCAGTATTGCAGCTGATGGGAACTCTTTAACTCTCGGTAAATACACGCTAGATGAACATGCAGTTGCTTATCTTAATGGCAACAAATTCTTTCAACGGCATGCGTTCATTGGCGGAAGCACAGGCTCAGGTAAGTCTTGGACAACGGCAAAAATTATTGAGCAGATGGCAGGCCTTTCTACCGCAAACGCCATCGTTTTCGATCTCCATGGTGAATACTCGCCATTAGTAGAAGATGGTATTCAGCACTTCAAGGTCGCGGGCCCTGCTGACGTAGAGGCAAAGCGCACGATAGATGATGGCGTGCTCTATTTACCGTACTGGCTTCTTTCTTATGAAGCTCTCGTATCTATGTTCGTTGACCGCAGCGATCAGAATGCTCCAAACCAGGCCATGATTATGGCGCGTGAGATTAATCAAGCCAAAAGAGATTATTTGGAGGGCAGGGGGGAGCAGGGCATTTTGAAGCACTTCACCGTAGATAGCCCTGTTCCATTCGATCTGAACGTCCTGATGGGCAGGCTGAACGATATCAACGTGGAGATGGTTGCAGGTGCCAAGGCTGGCACTGAGAAGCAGGGAGATTTCTTCGGGAAGCTGGCTCGGATGATTTCCCGTCTAGAGAATAAAATTTCAGATAGGCGCCTTGGATTCATGTTCAATGGCGGTGGTGATGTACTGGATTTTGGCTGGCTTGAAAAATTCACAAATGCAGTACTTGGAAGCTTTGGCGAGAATGGTAAGGCTGGCATCAAGATAATTAATTTTTCCGAGGTTCCATCTGACGTTTTGCCGCTGATTGTGTCCCTTGTTGCAAGAGTTTCGTTTTCCGTCCAGCAATGGACGCCTTCTGAGTTACGTCACCCAGTCGCTCTGCTATGTGATGAAGCGCACCTTTACATGCCTCAGAGGAATATGGCGGAGTCCGCCGATGATATTTCGCTGGATATATTTGAGCGTATTGCGAAGGAAGGGCGCAAGTATGGCGTCAGCCTTGTCGTCATAAGTCAGCGCCCATCTGAAGTAAATAAAACAATGCTGAGCCAATGCAGCAACTTCGTCTCTATGCGGCTTACAAACGCTGAAGATCAGGGTGTCATAAAAAGATTGCTGCCAGATAGTCTGGGCGGGTTTAGCGATATTCTTCCAACGCTTGACACTGGTGAAGCTCTGATCGTTGGCGATGCCAGCTTGCTCCCCAGTCGGATTAGAATCGATGAACCCAAGAATAGACCGAATAGTGGTACGGTTAATTTCTGGGATGAGTGGCAAAAGCCGGTCAAAGACAAGCGCCTCTCGATTGCTGTAGACAATTGGCGTAAGCAAAATATCCAGTAAATGATCTATATGAGTGAGCTCAAGGGTGCAACGCCCTTGAGTTCATCATTAGGTGAATTATCTCAGCGCTGGTGCTCAGGCTTCAGCATCTCGGCTAAGCCAACCTTCCTTGAAAAAGCTTTTGGTAGGGCATGAATAGCGTCTTTAATTGCTAATTCGTCCCCGACAAGGATTACTTGAGCTTGTGCTCTTGTAATGGCTGTATAGATAAATGTTCGGTCAAGAATACGTGAGCGGCGAATCGGGACGATAACACGCTGAAATTGTGAGCCCTGGGCCTTGTGGACAGTTATGGCATAGGCATAACTAATGAGGTCGGCATCTGTCTCTAGCACGTATTGTGGGACGCCCTCAAATTCAGCCAAGCCGACAGCCGTTCGAATAATGGGCACGTCCTCATCCCCGATATCAACTTTGCGTGGCTCGTCAAAAACCTCAATGAGCCGCCCTAGGCAGCCGTTTTGTAAGTTGCGCTGCCAGTCGTTTGCTGTATACAGCAGCAAATCGCCTTCGCAAAACCCCGTCGATTCAATAACACCCGTATCGCTATTTTTTATATGAAGGGGTTTAGCATGTGCTGCATATTTTACGTGGCAAGCCCTATTTATCGTTTCAACACCGGCATATGGGCATGATCTTGTCGCACCTAAAATTTGTGTTTTATCGCGATCATTGTCGTAAAGCTGCATTACGGTAGGAATAATTTCCGCATCCGCACACGGCAAGAATACGACCTGTGCTGTTATATCTGAAGAGAATGCCGGCCACTGCCCCTCGCGGATCAGCTGCGCTGCACCGGGAATGGCTGATTCCTTTGCCTGCCGCTTTACTTCCTTGAGCTGAGTTGATGGCAAACCGGGAAGGTTGCACAGCACATGCAGGATAAGTCCTGCACCGATAGGTGGTAACTGATACGGATCGCCCACTAGGATTAACTGTGCTCCTGCCGTCAGCTTGCAAACAAGACGATGAAAAGTCATCAGATCGAGCATGGAGGCTTCGTCGATGACGATAACTGGAGCCGGGCCCATTTCTTCGGATGTGACGTGGCGCAAGAAGCCCGCAATGGTCATTGCCTGCTGCTGGGTAGCCTCAATCATACGGGCAGTGGCGCGGCCCGAAAGAGCCATCTGAAAACGCGGTCGGCCAAGCGTATCGAGCGCACGATACAGCGCTTTAAGCACTGTGGTTTTGCCGACGCCAGCACCTCCTGTAATGATGCTGAAGCGATTGCAAAACGAGGTTTTAACAGCTGCGCGCTGAGCATCATTCAGGGCAAACGCTGGGATACCAAGGTGCAGCCGCTCTTCGTGCTCAAAGCTACTGATCAGGGCTTCAATGTCTGTCGGGAAGAGTTGTTGTTGAGTATCTGGGGTGCTCAACAGAGACTGGATAAACTCAGCGCACTGACGCTCCATTAGATAGGTTCCGGGAGCATGCAGCAGAAGTTCGCCATCGTTCGCTTGGCGGCTGACAAACTGGCCCGTTTCCTTGCCCATAAGCAGCGCCCTTGCTAAGGCAGTCCTAGCTGCCGAATAAGGCTTGATGAGTCTGCCAACTGAGTTCAGTAGATCATTAAGGGTGGCGCAGGTATGACCTTGTTCAGAAACCCGGTACAAGGCTTCTTCTAAGGCAGCAGCCAGTCGACGACGGTCGTCCATGGCAACGCCAAATTTGTCTCTGGATATGCGGTCTACACGCTCCCAGCTCCCTTCGAAACTCAGTAGTCGATACGGGTCTTCAGTGAGTGCTGCGATAGTGTGTTGCTTGTGAAACTTAATGACTTTGCGGGCTAGATCAAGCGGGATATCTCGATCTTGCACGAAACGTAGGGTTTTGCTGTCGCCATCCTCAGCCCACTTATCGAATAGGCCATTGCGCACGTGCTCTGACGGGATAACGGCTTGGATGGCGTGATGATCTCGGTCATCCAGAACCTTATATAAACGCTCACCCAGTATGTCCCACAGTTTAGTGGCTTTTACTTCGCGAATGCCCGTCACATTATCGGCCAGCCATTGAATTACCTGGCTGCCAGATGGTCGGACTAATCTTATCTCCTGTACTTCGATCTGTGTTTCATCAACGGTATAGGATCCATAAGTGCGCTTGATAATCTGGGCTTCGCCGTAAACTTCATAGATGCTGCCGACAGTGATGTTTCCCGGTTCTGCAATTACTGTTGGGACGCTTATTACTAGCGCGCTTGCGCGATCATTTAGCCCCGTCGCCAGGTCAACTCTATGGCCAAAGGCGATGCATGTTTTGCTGCTCTTAAAGCGCACATGGGAGAGGCGAACGGTGGCGCTGACAATATTTGGAAACGATTCGCTCATCGTGGCAATCGTCCGGTTTCTTCCATGAATGAAGACAGCAGTTTGTAACGCTCAAGCATGGTCTTGGCTTGGGTCAGTTCGGTGCGTAAAGCGGCATTTTCCTGCTCCAACGAGTTCACTCGTTGGGCGTCCTGGCGGCGTTGTTTGGCTTCCCGGTCGCGCATGGGCGGTGAGCTTTCGGGTAGCGAACTGGCCAGCGGGGGGAGGGTGCCACGGCTCCGTAAATTATCCTCAAGTGTTTCCAGTGCGCTTCTAATGGCTGGGTTCTGTACCAATGCACTTTTTCCAAATCCGCATTCAGACGCTATTTCAGCACGCTTTAATTTGCCTCTGTGGGTGTATTCGCGGAAATCATCGTCGGATTTTGACGCCGCCCAAGAAATGAATGCTGAAAGGTTTTCTTCGGCGACTTGCCGACCATTGGCCATAATTAAGATTCCTATAGAAATTGCAGGATCTTTGTTCGGTCTTAGCTAGCTATGTTAGGCTTTTTTTGGGGTTCATGAACTGTTGGAAGCGGTGCCATGAGACGCTCTCGTGAAAGGCCTGCAATTGACGCGTTGTAGATCAGCCGATTAGCAATTTCTGCCATTTTGCTTAGCTCCGCTTTCAGCAAATCGTTATCTTCCTGTAATTGGGTTATTTTCTTCATCGCGTCTAAAGTACTCCTGGGTTTTGGCATGCCCTTGAGCTTGTGTCTTTCGGTCTTGAGTTGTTCTTTTTTAGTTTTGTACGCGACCTTGATCGCCATTTTCTTGTCAAGCGCTTGGCGTGTTGGCGGGTTGTTCCACCCCAAAATTCCTTGAGCGCCGATACATATGGCATTCCAATCCAGTGTGTGCTCAAGCGGCCAGTTTCTAATCATCTGGGATATTTTTTTCTCATGCTGCTCGGTGATAGTTTTAGACATCATCGGGATTCCTAAGTAGTTCTAGGCATGCCAGCAAATCTTCGCCGTAAGAAATGCCTAGCTGCTCCCTGTCTAATAGCCTAACGCCTGCTGCCTCGGCCTTCTCGGCGATGATAACGCTCTCATGGCTGAAGTCTTCTCCGGATATTTCTATAGGACTGCCATCGGGAATGGACGGGTCATTGAGAGTGGCCAGTAGTTGATCGAGTCGTTCGATTTGAGGTGCTGCTATTTCAGTCCAACGTGATGCCGCACGCTCTCCTTTCTTTATCGCTTGTTGTGCTGCCGTATATGTCTGCACAAGACTGTCCCGATCCAACTTGATGATCTCGGCGGCGATCTTGTCGCCTTTACACATCAACAATTCTGAGCAATTGAGACAGTCTGCAAACTTGTTACAGGGCCCTGCTCGCCAACTGCGGCGGCAGATACCGTAGCGGCTTCGATGAAATGGCCCTTGGCCGTATAACGTCGCTTCTTCGTCAGTTATCGGAGGCCTAGGCTCCTGTTCCTGCACTGTTCCAAGCAAGACTGCTCCGTTGGCCGCAGCCTTGGCTGGATTATCATGCAAGTAGGTAAGACTCTGCCGGATGGTGGCACGATTACTCCACTCAGTAAGAAACTCCAAGCTAATGCCGCTATGGCGCGCGAGTCTGTTCAGTAAATGGCGCACGCTGTGAGATTTAAGTTTGAGCATCTCGTAGCCGTTACGAGCAAAGAAATTCATTGACTCCGCATGTTCAGTGCCGGTTGACAAGCGTTTTCGATATACGTCACCGTCGAACGGAGCCAAAAGTACCGGGCTCGAAGTGTATCGCGGACTCAATTGGAAACGACGAAAGCACAGCAACGATTCGGACATCTTGAGTGGAGGATTGGTAGAGCTTTCGGGGGCTTCTTGATAGGGGAAGTGCGGATTGAGGGATCGGTGTTCTGCCAGTACCAGCTGCCAAAGTTTCTCTAGGGAAAACCCTTTGAGTGACATGCTTCCGGTATGTCTCTTTATAAACTCTTGGCAGCTGTTACGGCCGTTATAACCAAGAGCTTGAACTACCTGCTCAGGCGTTAGTTCCTGGCCATCCGGAACGGGAGGGCAGTTTGCGTGACGGTAAAACTTTGATGAATCAGTCTCGTAATAGCGCGCCAATTCACGGGCATCCTCGGTGATTTTAGTCAGGCGAAGAATTGCCGTGGTTGCTATATTGGCCATCGTTGAGGGTATCGGTTTGCGTGCGAACTCTCGTGTTTTGGGCACCCAGTATGCTAGATAGTGCTGGAGCGCCCCATTCTTATCATAGTCATGTCGCATACAGTCTGTGCGAAAGCGAGGGGTCTCACCAATACGCATGGGGGCGGTCAGCAGTAGGCCGGTGACGCAGGTCACCATGACGTCGATATCTTCCTGTACCTCACTATCGCCTAGTGAGAAAACCTCGGCAATGGCAAGAAGCGCGTTCTGATCGGGTACTTTTTTCTCTTTGACTTCGTCTGGTGCCATAGTGCCATTGAGCGCTGCGTAGCTGTGGCGACCTAGATAGGGGTGTCTCCAAAAGCGAGGATTGCTGCTAATGATGAAAAGGTCAGCCATCATCATCAGTATGCTATGTGCGATGTTGCACAGTGGTTGGCGTGTAGTGATAGGCTCAAGGGTATTGATTAATATGTCCCAGTGCATCTGTTCGAACTTGGTGATATCGGGCACAGCCATGTCCTGGCGCAGAGCGAACTCAATCGCGCGTAGTGCACAAATATCTCGACCGATGCCCTTGTGTGGGCGAAGCGTGTGACTGTAGCGAAGGAATGCTTTGGCAAATTCTGAAAATATTGGGTGCATCAGCTGATGTTCTTGGGCGTGTATCGAAGAATGTATCTTGCTGTGTTTAAGGTTAGTAAATCGGACGCCTTTGTGGCTCGTCGGCCATCTGTCAGCCTCCCAGTTGAAACCGGGCAGATCAGACCATAGCGCCAGATCATTGCGGGCAAAAGCAATATAGGCGTCGAGGTTGCGCTGAGCCGACAAATCGCGATTTGGAGTGAATCGGACTACCTTACTCATGCTTTGATTTTCCGTTCGGCCAGCCTGGCGTTACAGTGCGCGATGCAGTTTTCAACTGCGCGAATGTCAGCGGAAAAGTCAATGGGGATCAAAAGATTTCTTAGGCCGCCTATTTTCAATGTTTGTTTCTCGGCTTCCTGTCGCTTAACCAGTGCTTCATGCACTTCTTGGTGAGGTGCGTCGACCAAAGGTTCAAAGTGTTTGCACCGGTAGCAGGGGACAGGCACTGTGCTTGTTGTACAGAAACTGTGCTTACCACAGAACCCGACGTTTTTGAGCTGACCTGCGCTGGCAAATTCAAGTTTGCTAGTCGGGTCGCTGGCCCTTGTTGCCTGATTCTCTGACTCTATGAGAGTTCCGGCAAAAGCCATTGCTAGCGGTGTTAACACGGGGGACATTGCTTCATCGAGTTCACGCGCCTGCTCTGCTGGGTCATTGTAGTATGCATCCAGCGATCTACCTTCTGTATGGCCCAGCCAGTGCGATAGTACTGACCTAGGTACGCCTTTGCGGGCGAGCTGCCTTGCCCGTGTGTGGCGCATTCGCGTTGCGGTAACTACCAATGGCTCGTTGGTGCGAAGGCTAATTGGAGGCTTAGGACGCTTCAAACTTGAAGACTGTCGAAGCTGCTTAGTTCCAAATGCGCAAGTCGGTGTATTCAATTCCCACCTAAGTATTTTGGTGATCTGCTGTCGGTGTAGATGAAATTGTTCGCTGTCTAGATTTTCACGAAGATCCAGTTGGTAGTGAACCTCAATGAGTTGTCGAGCCTTTCTGATACACTTCTCGCTGCAAAAGAGTGGCAGCTTATTCAATTGATCGTCAGTGAGCGAAAAGCCAAACGTGTGCTCATACAATATCCTGACTTCCTGGCGCTGAACTTCGCATAGATCCCACAAGTGATCAGCCAAGGGGTGAGGTTCAAAACCAGCATCTCGAAAGCCAGTTTCAGCGGTCATATCCTTGATTCCCGGAAAGTCAGCTATTCGTCCGGTGAGGCCTTGGCTATCGGAGCCGTTGCTTATACGGATATCGCCCACTTTAAGATGTGCGAACTGGAGAGGCCTTCTCGCATATTGCATGGAAAATAGTCTGATAAGCGTCACCTGAGTGCTGGAGGCCCTGTTGTCATAGTTAGCCCATACAGCACTGAGCAAGACCTCATATTCCAAGTCGGTTAGCCAGCTTTTCTCTGGGTCGTCGGAAAGCACGTTGCGCGGGCCTCGGCGGTGTGCCACCGTATCATCGAGCAAGTGCAAGGCATCATGGCTGATGACGGTGCTGTCGCGACCTTGCCAATACACGAAGAGGCGGGTAGCAACTTTTTTATGGCGAAGAAAGCCTGGATTAGTCAGCGCCTGCGCCATCCAAGTTGCGTCAAATCCACTAGGTGGATACAGATTCAGTGTTGCTCTCAGAACACTGAAAAAGGTGCTGTAAGTATTCTGAGCATAATCTCCCTGTTTAGTGAACGAGATTAGGTGCTGTTTGAATGAAGCTTTTAGCGTGGGGTTCAGCTCCGACAGGCCCTTTGCCATGTATGTACGATCTTTCCCCGCCTGAACGAGAGCATCACCATCCCAAAAAAATGCCTCGCCTTGTTGGTCTACACGCTCAGTTCGCTTTAGATCTACTTCATGGGTTACAGCCTTGACGGGCGGGACAGGTTTGTTATTCATGATGTTAATCTTGTAGTATCTGAAGAGATTTTTCTGCCAATATCATGTGCGATTTCCTCGGTATGACGGCGGCCATAGACCGATGGCATATGTGAGTCAATAGCCCACCCCTGTAATGCTGCCCTTGCAGTGCGCTCTTCTTCCTTAGACATTCCTTCGAGGTCTGCTTTCTTAGAAAACCGGTAGTTCCAGTCATGACGTAAGAGGTGTGGATGAACGGGCATGAGTGTGGGATTTAATTTTTTTAGATTCGCTAAACTTGCATAAAAGGATGCAGCAGGGAGTGCTAACCCTTGGCTAGCCCCGCTCCGATGCACAACAAAAATGAAGTCTTCATTTGAAAAGCCGACATTTGGCACTTCTGCGCGCCAGCTATCCCGGTAATTCTCTATCAGTTTTTCGAGGCTTTCCGATATAGGTACAATGCGACCAAGTGTTTTGGCGACGGGCTGATTTACTCGTTTGTCGACAGCATCGTGGTGGTTACGCTCAATTTTTAGGTAAGCGCTATCGCCACCAACGGCTTCGATGAAACTCTTAAGTTTCAGGCTTAGCAGCTCACCGATCCGCATACCTGTTTCGTAAAGAACGCGCAGCATCACAACATTGCGCAGTCTTGGCCCCACATCTTGAGGCTGCTGAATGCCCTTAAATGGTTGGTCGAATAAATCCAGCAATAGGTTGTTGGCTTCGACAGATAGCCTTGCCGCAGCAATACTCTGCTCACGTGCAGTCTTTGACCCGCTTTTTCGCCTTTTTTTCTTCAGTAATTTGGTGTGTTGGTCTTTGATAGCATCCCTAACATCAGGGGTATTTGAATCGGTTATCACCTCATCCGCCAGCCAACGTATGTAATCTGCTGCGTATGCGACATAGGTGTTGTATTTAGGGCTTCCAATTACTTCTCCCTTATCACCTAGCTTGCGGGCACGCAGATGATTGGCTAAATCATCAATCTCTGCGGTACTGAGAAATCTACGGTCATGGAAGCGCATGGCTAAGTCTATTCCCCTACCGGACTCCCATTCGCAGATTCGCTTGATTGTTGCTAGGTAGACCTTCTGAGTCTCGTGCGTGGTAGATAGTCGGATTGCGCGGGCAATGAACGCGGTTGGGTAGAACAGCGGGAAGCCAGGCTCATCAGCCTCATAAAGCTGAGAAAATCGTTCGCCAGAGCTAGCAATGAAGGTTTTCATTTTGTATTTCATATTGTCAGTTTGGCGCACTATTGAGGAATGTAAAGGGCGGTTTACACTCAGGTGCAGCCCGTTACCGATTCTTTTCAATAAATGTTAGGATCCATGGGGATCTGAGGCGGACGTTCTATGACGATTTACAAACATGCTACTGACAGGACAGTAGTGCTGGATACAGAAACCACTGGCATGCCGGTGACCGATGGCCACCGCATCATCGAGATCGGCTGCGTCGAAGTCATCGGCCGACGCCTGACGGGGCGGCACTACCACGTCTATCTGCAGCCGGACCGTGAGGTGGATGAGGGCGCCATTGCAGTGCATGGCATCACTAATGAATTCCTGGTCGATAAGCCACGCTTTCGGGATGTTGCCGATGAATTCTTCGAGTTCATCAAGGGCGCGCAGCTGGTCATCCACAACGCAGCGTTCGACGTCGGCTTTATCAACAATGAGTTTGCTTTGCTCGGCCAGCGCGAGCGTGCTGAGCTGAGCGACCACTGCGGAATTCTCGACACCCTGCTGATGGCGCGTGAACGACATCCCGGCCAGCGCAACAGCCTTGACGCGCTGTGCAAGCGCTACGGCGTGGACAACTCCGGGCGTGAGCTGCACGGCGCATTGCTCGATGCCGAGATTCTCGCCGATGTTTGGCTGACCATGACCGGCGGGCAGACCAATCTGTCCCTTGCCGGTGATGGGGCTGAAGGGGAAAACGGTGGGCGTCAGCAACCTACACCGATTCGCCGCTTGCCGACCGACCGCCTTCAGACCCCGATACTCCGCGCCAGCGCCGAAGAACTCGCTGCGCATGTGGCGCGCATGCAAGCTATCGAGAAGGCGGCAGGCGCTCAGCCCTTGTGGGTGCAGCTTGAGCAGGCGAGCGAAACGACGCCCGCTTGAGCAGAGCTTTAATATTCGAGCTTGGTGACTGAAGGCGAAGCTTCTACCCTGAAGGAACGCATCTTCAGGAAACCCTTCATGCATAAAGACCTGAAATTCCCCATCCTGATCGTTCACCGCGACATCAAGGCCGATACGGTAGCCGGTGAGCGGGTTCGCGAAATTGCCGCTGAGCTGGAGCAGGATGGCTTCCATATCCTGCCAACCGGGAGCGCCGCCGAAGGGCGCATCGTAGCCTCCACCCATCACGGCCTGGCCTGCATTTTGGTGGCGGCTGAAGGCGCGGGAGACAACCAGCGCCTGCTACAGGATGTGGTCGGCCTGATCCGCGTGTCGCGGCGTCGTGCGCCTCGATTGCCGATCTTTGCGCTCGGTGAGCAGATCACCATCGAGAATGCGCCCGCCGAAGCGATGGCCGATCTGAACGAGCTGCGCGGGCTGCTCTATCTTTTCGAAGATACGGTGCCCTTCCTCGCGCGGCAGGTAGCGCGGGCGGCGCGCAATTATCTAGATGGGCTGCTACCTCCGTTCTTCCGTGCGCTGGTGCAGCACACGGGCGACTCCAACTATTCCTGGCACACCCCGGGCCACGGTGGCGGCGTCGCCTTTCGCAAGAGCCCGGTGGGGCAGGCTTTTCATCAGTTCTTCGGAGAAAACACCCTGCGTTCCGACCTTTCGGTATCAGTACCGGAACTGGGCTCGTTGCTCGATCACACCGGACCGCTGGCAGCGGCCGAGGTCCGTGCGGCGCGCAACTTCGGCGCTGACCACACCTTTTTCGTGATCAACGGTACCTCGACGGCGAACAAGATCGTCTGGCATTCGATGGTCGCGCGGGACGACCTGGTGCTGGTGGATCGCAACTGCCACAAGTCCATCCTGCACTCGATCATCATGACCGGTGCGATTCCGCTCTACCTCACACCGTCGCGCAATGAGCTGGGCATCATTGGCCCGATTCCGCTGGAAGAGTTCACGCCAGCGTCCATACAGGCCAAGATCGAGGCCAATCCGCTCGCGCGTGGACGACCGCCACGGGTCAAGCTCGCGGTGGTGACCAATTCGACGTACGACGGCCTCTGTTACAACGCCAACCTGATCAAGCGCACTCTGGGCAACAGTGTCGATGTGCTGCATTTCGATGAGGCTTGGTATGCCTACGCGGCCTTCCACGAGTTCTACGATGGCCGCTACGGAATGGATACCCGCGAGCAGGGGCCATTAGTCTTCACCACTCACTCGCCACACAAGGTGCTGGCGGCCTTCAGTCAGGCTTCGATGATCCATGTGCTCGACAGCCAGCAGCGCCAACTGGATCGTGACCGTTTCAACGAAGCCTTCATGATGCATATCTCCACCTCGCCGCAGTACGGCATCCTGGCCTCGCTGGATGTAGCCTCGGCGATGATGGAGGGTCCGGCAGGGCGCTCGCTGATCCAGGAAACCTTTGACGAGGCGCTGAGCTTCCGTCGTGCTCTGGCTAATTTGCGCAGCCATCTGGCGGCCGACGACTGGTGGTTCAGCATTTGGCAGCCGGAGACCGCGGAAGGTGCAGAAGCCCTTGCTACCGCCGACTGGCTGCTGCAGCCGCATGCGGAGTGGCACGGCTTTGGTGATGTCGCCAAGGACTATGTGCTGCTCGACCCGATCAAAGTGACGCTGACCACGCCGGGTCTAACCGCCCATGGCAAGCTGAGTGAGCGCGGCATCCCGGCAGCAGTGGTCAGCCGATTCCTCTGGGAGCGCGGCCTGGTGGTAGAAAAGACCGGGCTTTACTCGATGCTGGTGCTGTTCACCATGGGCATCACCAAGGGCAAATGGAGCACGCTGCTAACCGAGTTGCTTGAGTTCAAGCGCTACTATGACAACAACGTTCCGCTCTGCGATGCGCTGCCCAGCGTGGCGCTTGCGGGCGGTAACCTCTACGCCGGCATGGGGCTGCGCGATCTGTGCGCTGCGCTACATGATTGCTACCGGGAAAATGCCACCGCAAAAGCCATGCGGCGCATGTACACCGTACTGCCAGAGCAGGTGCTCAAACCCGCTGACGCTTATGACAAGTTGGTGCGTGGAGAGGTTGAGGCGGTGCCGATTGACGCTTTGGAGGGGCGGATCGCAGCGGTAATGCTGGTGCCATATCCACCAGGTATACCGCTTATCATGCCGGGTGAGCGCTTCACCGCCGAGACGCGCTCGATTCTCGATTACCTCGACTTTGCACGGCAGTTCGCTCTGAGCTTTCCCGGCTTCGACGCCGATGTCCACGGGCTGCAGCGCGAGGAGCACCCCGACGGTCCTCGTTACACGGTCGATTGTATTGCGCAGGGATAAACCGACCAGATGACTTGCATACATGTTGTGCAGGGCGTGGGCTGCATCACAAGGTCTTGCATCGACTTTCGGCCGGCTGTTGTTATAGTTGTCCAGCTTGAGACAGGCCCCTGAGAAGACCTAACAATCCGCTCAGGCACATGCAGTCGAGGAAGATAGCGTGACCGAATACCAAGCCTTTCGTGTGGAACTGAAGGACCGGGTCGCCCATATAGCGATCAATCGGCCTGAAAAGCTCAATGCCATGAACGCTGCGTTCTGGAGCGAGATCGTCGACATCTTCCAGTGGGTAGATGACACCGACGAGGTACGAGTGGTCGTGTTGACGGGCGAGGGGAAACACTTTTCGGCGGGTATCGACCTGCAATTGCTAGCCCAGGCCGCAAGTGGCATGGGCAGCGATATCGGTCGCAACGCCGAGCTGTTGCGCCGTAAAATCCTCAAGCTACAGGCTTCCTTCAATGCCGTGGACAACTGCCGCAAGCCGGTGATTGCCGCCATCCACGGCTATTGCCTTGGTGGCGCTATCGACTTGATTACAGCTTGCGACATGCGTTACTGCACGCTCGACGCACAGTTTTCCATCAAGGAAATCGACATGGGGATGGCCGCTGATGTCGGTACTTTGCAGCGCCTGCCTCGTATCATCGGCGATGGTCTCATGCGGGAGTTGGCCTATACCGGGCGTACCGTCGATGGGCAGGAAGCGCAGTCCATTGGCTTGGTCAATCGTGCCTATCTGGATCAGTCGGCCTTGATGGAGGCGGTGCTGGAACTGGCGGCGCAGATCGCCGGCAAGTCACCCTTGGCCATACGCGGAACCAAGGAAATGATTCGCTATATGCGCGACCACCGCGTCGATGACGGCCTCGAATATGTTGCGACTTGGAATGCGGCCATGCTCCAGTCGACCGATCTCAAGGTCGCCATGGCTGCTCACATGAGCAAGCAGAAACCGGACTTCGCCAACTGATGCATCATCCAAACGTTGCGCGGGGGGCGCGCTAGGCATGGTTACCGGAGCGACTTCACTTAGCCTGGTTCGCGATGAGCTATTCGCGACCATGGAAGAGGCCGAACAGAGCCTCGAACATTTCATCATCGATCGTAACAACGGCGGTTTGCTGCAGCAGGCGGTCGAGAACCTCAAGCAGGTTCGCGGCACCCTCAGTCTGATCGAGCTGACCGGTGCGGAGTTGCTCGCCCAGGAAATCCTGCAGCTGGCCACGGACATTCCCGTTGGGGCAGGGGAGGAGCGCGATACGCAACTTGCAGCCTTGAGCAATGCGCTGTACGTGCTGGCGCGCTACCTGGAAAGCGTCGATGCCAGTCGCCAGGAAATGCCCGAACTGCTTCTGCCGCCGATCAATGCGTTACGCCTGGCCGCAGCTCAGCCCGCCTTGCCAGAAAGCTTTTTTTTCAGCGTTCGCCTCGACCATGCTCGCCCTGCGATGGCGGCGCCGGCACGTGAGCAGGCGGCGCGCAGCGCCGAGTCGCGCCGGTTGCGACAGATGTATCAGGTCGGCCTGCTCGGTTTCATCCGTGAAAACAATGTACCAGCCAGCCTTAAACTCATGGGACGCGCGCTCAGCCGATTGGACATGCTTTACGCCGACACTCCGGCAGGACGCTTGTGTTGGCTGGGCAGCGCGGCGCTGGAGGCCCAGCTCGATGGCCAGCTGTTGCCTCGTCAGTCGCGCAAACAGCTGTTTTCCAAGGTCGATCGAGAGCTTCGCCAACTCATCGTCAACAGTGCCCATGAACCGCCGCGCAGTTTGCTAAAGGAATTGTTGTATCTGGTTGCCCTGGCGGAAAGCGGGGGACCGATTGCAAGCCAGGTCCGGGAAATATTTTCTCTGGGCTCGCTTCCCTTCACCGATCATCTTCTCGAAGACGAGTCCCAGCGTTTGGCTGGGCCCGGCCAGGCAGTAATGCGTTCGTTGTCATCTGCAATCCGCGAGGAGCTTGCGAGCCTCAAGGACTTGCTGGATCTGATCGAGCGTCAGACTGCAGCGACTGACTCCTATGCCAACCTGCATACTCTGCTCGGCAAGCTGGCCAAGACGCTTGGCATGGTGGGCTTGTCGTCCGCCTCCAGTGCTCTGCATGCACAGCTGGGGCAGGTTTCTGGCTGGACCGCAGAGAGCTCACCGGCCCCCGAAGCGCTGCTCAAATTGGCCGATGCGGTGCTCTATGTTGAAAGCATGGTGGCCAGTCTTGAACGAGGCGGCCGGCGTGATACGCGTCCGCAGACCGTTCAAGTCGGTAACGAAGCGCAAGCGTTCGCCAACCATCAGCTCACCGAAGCCTGCATCGTGGTTATCGGTGAGGCCACCGCCGGCCTTGCGTTGGCCAAGCGGGCCATCACCGCCTATCTGGAATCCAATGGCGAGAAACTGCACCTGGCCAATGTCCCGTTCAGCCTGATGGCGGTACGCGGCGGCCTACGTTTCCTTGAACAGGATCGCGCTGCCGAGCTGATCGGCGCCTGTGCGGATTTCATTCAGAAGCAGATGCTCGAAGGTGTACAGATGCCGTCAGAGCAGCTACTCGAAACCCTTGCTGACGCCCTGACCAGCCTCGAGTACTACCTCGAAGGCGGTGCGATCCTGCGACGTGACGACTCGCGTGTCAGCGTTCTGGACCTTGCTGCCGAAAGCGTGCGCGCGCTAGGTATGCAGGTAGCCGCCTGAGTGAGCCTGCGTTGGCAACCCGCTCGACTCGACCCAACGGGTGAAAGCGGCTGGGCACTTGTGCATTGCCAACAGGGCTTTCTGTTTGACGACAGCGGTGTGCTGTTTCCCAGGGACTGGCTAAAGCGTCTGAGCCTGCCACTGATCAGCGAACAGGGTCTCGGATACTTCGAGGGTGAGCCAGTGTTCCTGTTCGAGCTTGCTCATCAGGCCGAGGTGCCTGGCGCTTCTTGGCAGGGATTGCGTCAGTTCATGCTACAGGACGAGGACATCGACAGGTTTCGTATGCTCGGGTTTGCTGCGCAGATCGGCACTTGGGCAAACCAACATCGCTTCTGCGGCGGCTGCGGCCAGCCGATGCGCCAGCATCCTTCTGAGCGAGCGATGCAATGCGCCTCATGCGGCATCCATCACTATCCACGTATCTCACCGAGCATGATCGTGCTGGTCACCCGTGGTGACGAGTTGCTGCTGGCCCGTTCTCCGCGCTTCGCCCCTGGGGTCTACAGCACCCTGGCTGGGTTCGTTGAGCCGGGAGAATCGGTTGAGCAGTGCGTGATTCGGGAAGTGCACGAAGAGGTCGGAGTTGCGATCCATACGCCGCAGTATATTTGCAGCCAGGGCTGGCCGTTTCCGCATTCACTGATGCTGGGTTTTCACGCGGAATATACGGGTGGGGATATCGTCATCCAGCCGGAGGAAATCGAGGATGCCGGCTGGTTCCACGTCGACCGTCTGCCGGCGCTACCGGCCCCAAAATCCATAGCCCGCTACCTGATTGAGCTTTATCTGGCCCGGCGCTCAGGCCGTGCCGAACCAGTGTTGCCAGGCTAAGCGCAGGCTCAACAACAGCACCACAAGAATGAAGATTGGCCGGATAAACTTCGATCCGCCACGAATGGCTGTACGTGCACCAAGGTAAGCACCGGCCATCAGCGCCACGCCCATTCCGAGCCCCAAGACCCAGGCTACCTGACCGCTGATGATGAATACGGCCAGCGCAGTACCGTTGCTGACGAAATTCATGCTGCGCGCGACCCCGCTTGCCCTGAGCAAATCCAGCGGGTATAGCAGCAGGCTGCTGACTGTCCAGAAAGCGCCAGTTCCTGGCCCAGCAATGCCGTCATAGAACCCTAGCCCCAGTCCCTGTGGCCATTGACGGCGCTTGCCGATTAGTGCGTTATTTTCACGCGACGGCGGGGCAGGGTTGATCAGCAGATAGAGTCCGCAGACGAATACCACCAGTGGCAGCATTTGATTGAGCCAGCGCGCCGGAATCAGGTGCGCCAGCCCGGCGCCGAGCGCCGCGCCAATGGCCGTTGCAATCAGTGCCCGCCGCCACTGCAACGGGTCAAAAAGCTTGCGCCGATAGAAGGTGAAGCTGGCCGTTGCCGAGCCGAAGGTCGCGCAGAGCTTGTTGGTGCCCAGCACCAGATGCGGCGGCAGGCCGGCTGTCAGCAAGGCAGGTAAGGTCAGTAGCCCGCCACCCCCAGCAATGGCGTCGATAAAGCCGGCAAAGAAGGCAACAGCCAGCAGGGCTGCAAGCACAGGTACATCTATCGACAGTTCGAGAAGGGGCATGGGGCACTTTGCTAAGGGGATGGGGCAAAAGGGAGGCGGCAGGGCTGCATGATGCCGCTTGCGAAGCACCAAGCCAACGGTCTCGTAGGTTAAGGCAACGACATAATGTCGACTCGTAATCACTGTTCCGAGCTGACGCTGGATGCGATGCAACGCGCCATCGATAATGCGCTACCGATATTTCAGGAAGGCGTGTGATGCAATACCTCGGACTTGCAGTGGGTGTCGGCTTTCTTGCGCTGGTTACGATCCTGCTCGCACTGCGCGTGTTGCTAGGCGGCAACTGGTTGCTGGGATGGCTGCGCGGCACCTGTGGCTTACTGCTACTCGCGCTGGGTGGTCTGGTTGCGCTGATTGCGTGGGATGTCACGACCTATCGCCAATTGCCGCAGGACAAGCCGCTGGCCCGATTGGTTTTCCAGGCCGACGGGCCGCAGCGCTATCAGGTAAGGCTTGAACAGAACGGGCAGACAGACTTCGTCACCTTGGAAGGCGACCTGTGGCAACTTGATCTGCGAGTTTTGCAATGGCGAGGGCTGGCATCGCTGATCGGACTCGAAAGCGGCTTCCGACTGCAAAGGCTATCCGGTCGCTACCTCGCCGTGGAGCAGCAGGAGCGGGCGCGCAATGTGCGAATAGAGCTTGGGGAAAGCCAGCTCGGAATAGATTTCTGGACCTGGCTGCAGCGCTGTCAGTGTGGTTCGCTGCTGGTCGAGGCGCAGCAGCGGCGGGTCAGTTTCCTTCCTATGGCCGACCGCGCCGAATATGCCATCGAAATGTCTCCGACAGGGCTGCTGGCACAACCAGTGAACGCCGCTGCCGAGCAAGCAATGAAGGATTGGTGACGCGGGCCTAGTGGCGAGTGTTCCAGTCCTGGCCGCTAGAAGTTTGCGGGCAAAACCGCGAGTTTTTTATGGTTGACCACCATAAAAAACTCGCGAATGACTTCGCTCCTACGAAGTGCCGCAGTCAGGCGAGATAACCGCCATCCACGTTGAGCGACAGTCCTGTGGTGTAGCTGGACGCATCGCTGGCCAGGTAGAGCACTGCGCCGGCCATTTCCTCGGGACTGGCTACGCGGTGCAGGGGAATATGCCGCAGCGCCTCTTCGCGGATGGCATCGTTGCTGACCAGCGCCGAGGCAAACTTTGTGTCGGTCAGCCCTGGCAGCAGAGCGTTGCAGCGAATGCCTAACGGTGCGCACTCCTTGGCGAAGGCTTTGGTCATGTTGATTACGGCTGCCTTGGTGACCGAGTAGATCCCTTGGAAATGACCCGGCGTGACGCCATTGATGGAGGCAACGTTGATGATGCTACCGCCGCCATGCTCGCGCATCAGCTTGCCAGCTTCGACAGACATGAAAAAATAGCCGCGAATGTTTACGTCCACGGTCTTCTGGAAGGCAGAGACATCGGTGTCGAGGATGTGGCAGAACTGCGGGTTGGTCGCAGCGTTATTAACCAGGATGTCGAGGCGCCCGAATTCCTCACGAATGCTCGCGAAGGTAGTCTGGATCTGCTCCAGCTCGCCAATGTGGCAGGCTATCGCCGTCGCTTTGCCGCCCTCGGCGTTGATGGCGTCGGCCACCGCCTGGCAGCCATCGATCCTGCGGCTGGAAACGATGACGTGCGCGCCTTGCTGGGCTAGCAGCTTAGCGATGGCCTCGCCTATACCCCGACTGGCACCGGAGACGAAGGCGATCTTGCCGTCCAGATCGAATAGAGTAGTTTTGCTCATAATGCGGTTTTCCTGGGAAGTGGGCTGGTCTACAGCTTCGACTTGTGGATGACCTGCAGGCACATCTGCTCAAGCAGGGCGTTCAATTGCACGAATCTGGCGAATCGCTTGTCTTGGGTCTGGCCGTTGAAATAGCGGTAGTAGATCTGCTGGACAATGCCGGCCAGCCGGAACAGGCCGTAGGTGTAGTAGTAATCGAAGTTGTCGATGCGAAGGCCTGCGCGCTGAGCGTAATAATCGACGAATTCCCTGCGAGTCAGCATGCCTGGCGCGTTGCTCGGCTGTTTTCGCATCAGTTGCACGGGTGCCGGATCATCAGCTTGGATCCAGTAGGCCAAAGTGTTGCCAAGATCCATCAGCGGATCGCCAATGGTAGTCATCTCCCAGTCGAGCACACCGATGATTTGCATCGGGTTATCTGGGTCGAGAATGACGTTATCGAAGCGGTAATCGTTGTGGATGATGCCGGGCTTTGAGTGATCGGCCGGCATCTTGTCTCGCAGCCAGGCCTTGACCGGCTCCCAGTTCGGCGCATCGGGAGTGAGCGCGCGCTCGTAGCGCTCGATCCAGCCGCTGATCTGGCGGTGGACGTAACCTTCGGGCTTGCCCAGATCACTCAGACCGCACGCTTGGTAATCGACGTTGTGCAGTTCAACAAACTTGTCGATGAAGCTCTTGCACAGCGCACGGGTCTGCTCCGGTGTGAATCCTAGCTCAGGGGGCATGTCTTCACGCAGGATGATGCCCTTGACGCGTTCCATCACGTAGAACTCGGCGCCGATAAGATTCTCATCGGTGCAGTGGGCATAAGCCTTGGGGCAATAGGGGAAGCCGGCATTGAGCTGATTGAGGATGCGGTACTCGCGGCCCATGTCATGGGCCGATTTCGCCTTTTGACCGAACGGCGGACGGCGCAGCACCAGCTCCCGCCCCGGATATTCCAGCAGGTAGGTCAGGTTGGATGCACCACCGGGAAACTGTGAAATGCGCGGTGTGCCTTCAAGACCCGGGATATGGGCTTTCAGATACGGGTCGATGACCTCGGCGGGCAATTCCTCGCCCTCGCGAATCCGGCTGGCCTGATCGCTCAGTGTCATTGTTGCTCTATCCTTTTGCCTGATTTTCTGGGGCGTATGCCTCGGTTCATCTAATCGCGAAGAAGGCCTGGGTTCAAGGAAACAGGAGTCTTATAGGTCTGGTTGCTGCCAGTCGATAAGTTATCCGCAAGTTGCCCAAGCTCGAGAGCAGTGAACGGTGTAGCGGTGACGATGATGGAGATAGAGTCAAAAACGTTTTTCAAGATCAAGAAGTAAACCAGCTGACTAGCCTGCTTGATCGAGCCGATCCCTAACGTTGTGAGGGCAAACAAAAAACCGGAGCCAGGCTCCGGTTTTTTGTTCTACAACGCTGGGATCAGGACGGGAACAGCTCGCTCAGTTTCAGCGCCAGCATCATGTCGCCTTCGGCGCGCAGCTTGCCTGCCATGAAGGCCTGCATGCCGTCGGTTTCACCGCTGATCACGCCCTGCATGGTTTCGCTATCCATGATCAGGGTGACGTTGGCATCGGCCGATTCGCCCTTGTGGAAGTCGCAGGCGCCGTCTTTGACGATGAGGTAGTAATCTTCTGCATCGGTAATGTTGAACTGGAAAACCAGATCCAGGCCGGCTGCGGCGCTGGCGTTGAACTTGGCTTTCATGCCCTGAATGGTTTCGTCGACGGTGCTCATGGATATGTCCCTTTTTATCGTAAAAAACAGGCGGTCAGTGATCGCCATGAAGTGGAGCTTATCGCCAGGTGATGAGCTCCGGATTCTTTAACAGTTCCAGATGTACGTGATTATTGAAAGATGCCAGGGAGACTTCCCTGTCACGAAATTTCAGCCGGCTGAGGGAGGTGTTGACGATCTGCCAGTTCAATTCGAAGGCCTTGATCGGCTGCATCCCGATGATCAGCTGAAGCAATGCGGTAATAGTCCCGCCCGAGGTAAAGATTGCGATACGGTCCTTCGGGCCGGCTTGCTCGAGCACGCGATTCAACCCGGCCTCGACGCGTTCAATGAAGCTTTGCCAGCTTCCCAGGCCTTCCTTTTCATGCTCGCCCGAAACCCATCGCTGAATTACTTGACTGAACAGACGCTGGAATTCGGATCGATGATCGGCTGCGTTCTGGAGAATGCGCAGTGCGTTGGGTTCGATGCTCAGCAGATCGTCCAAGTGCGCCCGAATCACCTCGTCTGCGAGGAACTCATTGAATGCGGGATCGATCTCGAGTTCAGGCCGGCTTGCCAGCCGTTCGAGCGTAGCCTGCGCAGTGTCTTGCTGACGCTGCAATTCGCCGCTAATGCAGCGGTCGAAACGCAGGTCCAGCTGAGCGAAGTGGTCGCCCAAAGCCGCTGCCTGGCGAAAGCCGAGCGGGGACAGAACGTCATAGTTTTTCGCGCCGAAAGAGGCCTGACCGTGCCTGATCAGGTAGATACTACCCATGCTCTGCTCCGAACCCAGATTTTCGCGAGGGTAGGGAGAACCACGGAGAGTGTCAACGAAAAATCATACGTTTGTTTGAATTGCCCGGTGCTAGCTCCATTGCCCTTGCGGTCGGTATGCTTGACCAGTTTGAGTCTCGCCGGCTGTTGCTGGCGCCATACGTAATCCGAGGAGGATCTGTGGAGTTTCTTGCTGACTATGCAAGCTTTCTGTTGAAAACCGTCACGCTGGTGATCGCCATTGTCGTGGTGTTGATTGCACTTGCTTCGCTGCGGCGTGGTCGTGGTAAGCAGGCGGGTGGGCATCTTGAGGTGCACAAGCTCAACGACTTTTACAAGGCCATGCGCGAGCGTCTGGAACAGTCACTGATCGAAAAGGACCAGCTCAAGCAGCAGCGCAAACGCGAAGCAAAAGCGGTGAAGCTGGCCAAGAAGAATCCCCAAAACCGGCCTCGCGTGTTCGTTCTGGATTTTGACGGTGATATCAAGGCTTCTGCGGTAGAAAGCATGCGTCATGAAATTACCGCTCTGCTGACCTTGGCTACGCCACAGGACGAAGTGGTGCTGCGCCTGGAAAGCGGCGGTGGCATGGTGCATGGCTATGGCCTGGCGGCATCGCAGCTAGTGCGCATCCGCGACGCCGGGGTACCGTTGACGGTCTGCGTGGACAAGGTGGCGGCCAGCGGCGGTTACATGATGGCCTGCATAGGGCAGAAAATTCTCAGTGCGCCCTTCGCCATACTTGGCTCCATCGGCGTGGTGGCGCAGCTTCCCAATCTTCATCGTTTGCTTAAAAAGCATGACATCGACTACGAGATGCTGACGGCGGGTGAGTACAAGCGCACCCTGACCGTATTCGGCGAAAATACCGAGCAGGGCCGAGAAAAATTTCAAGAGGACTTGGAAACTACTCATGAGCTGTTCAAGAACTTCGTTTCGCGCTACCGCCAGCCTCTTGATATCGACGAGGTAGCCACTGGCGAGGTCTGGTTAGGTGTCGCTGCGTTGGAAAAACGCCTGGTCGATGAACTCAAGACCAGTGACGAATATTTGGCCGCACGCTCTAAGGAGGCAGATCTGTTTCAGCTGCACTATGCAGAGAAGAAAAGCCTGCCCGAGCGTTTCGGTATGGCAGCGGGTTCTGTCATGGACCGTGGTTTGCTCAAGGTCTGGAGCCGGCTTAACGAACAACGATTCTGGCAATAAAAATAACGGGGTAACTAATGACTGGTTTCAAAGCACTGCAAGTCAGCGAGAACGCCGAAGGCCGTTTCATTAGCAAGGTGGTCGAGCGCAACACGGCCGACCTTCCCGCCGGCGAGGTGCTGATTCGCGTCAGCTATTCTTCGCTGAACTACAAGGATGCACTCTCGGCCAGCGGCAACCGTGGCGTGACCCGCAACTATCCGCATACGCCGGGCATTGACGCTGCCGGGACTGTCGCCGAATCCAATGTCGCCGAGTTCGCTCCCGGCGACGAGGTGATCGTCACCGGCTACGATCTAGGCATGAACACCGCCGGTGGTTTCGGTCAGTACATCCGCGTGCCGGCCGCCTGGGTGATCAAGCGGCCCAGCGGCCTCTCGCTGCGTGAGGCGATGGTTCTCGGCACTGCAGGTCTGACCGCCGCGCTGTGTGTCGACAAGCTAGAGCAGGCGGGGCTCGAACCTGGCGAGGCGCCCGTGCTGGTGACAGGCGCTACCGGTGGTGTTGGCAGTATCGCTGTGATGTTGCTTGCCAGCCTCGGTTACAAGGTCGCGGCCGTGACCGGCAAGGCCGATCAGGCGGACTTTCTGCAAAGCATTGGCGCGAGTCAGGTCGTCGAGCGAGGTGTGTTGCAGGCTGGGGTGGAGAAGCCACTGCTCAAGGAACAGTGGGCCGGTGCCGTGGATACGGTGGGCGGCGATATATTGTTCAATGCAGTCAAGTCGCTGCAGCGCGGCGCCAGTGTCGCCTGTTGCGGGCTGACCGCTGGTGTCAGCTTCCAGGCTAGCGTGCTGCCTTTCATCCTGCGGGGGGTCAACCTGCTGGGTGTCGATTCGGTGGAAATCCCGCTGGTGGTCAAAGCTTCTATGTGGGACAAGCTTTCCCTGCAATGGAAGCTGCCGAACCTGAGCGATCTCGCGCAGGAAATTGCCCTAGAGGAACTACCTGAGGCTATCGAACGCATTCTCGCCAGCCAGCAGTCAGGGCGCATCGTAGTGCGTCTGGATTAATGGGTATGGCGGAGCCTGACCTATAAGCATCATAGTCATTGTCGATTTAACTAACCTGGCCGATTGAGGGAAGCTAGCTCACCTCTCAACTCAGCAACAGGAATCGCACGATGAAAGCACTGGCCAGGAAAATCAAAGAAACCTTCGCCTCCAAACCGGCTGAAACGATGGCTCCAGCTAACCACCCCAACTTCTGGATGTACCAATAAGAAAAACCCGCCTTGGCGGGTTTTTCTTTTGTGCTGAAGGGTAATTAGCCCTGACGGCGGCGGAAAAGCGGCAGCGGCTCATCAACAGACGATTGATAGGTTACTGAAAAGTCCTTCAGGCTCTGCAGTGCGTCGTAGGGATCACGGTCCGGGCGCACGGCGAAGGCGTCGAAGCCGCAACGGCGCATGTAGAACAGCTGATCACGCAGCACGTCACCAATCGCACGGATCTCGCCCTTGTAGGCATAGCGCTCACGTAATAAGCGCGCGCTGGAGTAGTGGCGGCCATCGGTGAACACCGGAAAGTTGAGCGCTACGACCTGGAAGTTTTGCAGGTCATCGGCGATCTCTTCTACTGCTTCGTCGGCGTCCAGCCAGATGCCTAGCCCGCCGTCGCGCGCTTTCAGCGCATGGGCGTGCTCGCGCCACAGCTGTAGTGGCACGATCAGGTCGTCGCAGTTGGACAGATCTTCCAGCGCTACGTCCTTGGGCAGCAGGTGCCAGCTTTCGTCGATGACCTGCTCGCCTTTAATGATTCGCTGCATAGACGCGCTCCTTGAAGGGGTCGATGCCGATACGGCGGTAGGTGTCGAGAAACTGTTCATCTTCAGTGCGCCGCTCCACATAAACGTCGATGAGCTTTTCAATTACGTCGGGCATCACATCCTGAGCAAAGGATGGGCCAAGGATCTGTCCCAGGCTTGCGTCGCGGCCCGAGCTGCCACCGAGGGAAACCTGGTAGAACTCGGCGCCTTTCTTGTCCACGCCGAGAATGCCGATATGGCCCACATGGTGGTGGCCACAGGCATTCATGCAACCGGAGATGTTCAGGTCCAGATCACCGATATCGAACAAGTAGTCCAGATCCTCGAAGCGACGCTGGATGGCTTCGGCGATGGGGATTGACTTGGCGTTGGCCAGCGAGCAGAAATCTCCGCCTGGGCAGCAGATGATATCGGTCAGCAACCCGATGTTAGGGGTGGCCACGCCCAGTTCGCGCAGCTCGTTCCACAGCTCGAACAGACGCGCCTGCTCGACGTCGGCGAGGATCATGTTCTGTTCGTGAGAGTTGCGCACCTCGCCGAAGCTATAGCGATCAGCCAGGTCGGCGATGGTGTCCATCTGCTTGTCGGTGACATCACCGGGCGCGACGCCGGTGCTCTTCAGCGACAGGGTGACGGCGGCGTAACCGGGCTTCTTGTGTGCCACCACGTTGCGCTGGCGCCAGCGGGCAAAGCCGGGATGCTCGGCGTCGAGCTGTACGAGGGCTGCGCTCTGATCTTCCAAGGTCTTGTAGGTCGGATCGACAAAGAACTTGCTGATGCGCTCGACCTCAGCCTCGGTCAGAGTGTTCGGGCCGTCCTTTAGGTATTCCCACTCTGCGTCGACGCGTTCGGCGAAGACTTCAGGCGTGAGCGCCTTAACCAAAATCTTGATACGCGCCTTGAACTTGTTGTCGCGACGGCCATAGCGGTTGTACACACGCAGAATGGCGTCGAGGTAGGTCAGCAGGTGTTGCCAGGGCAGGAATTCGTTGATGAAGCTGCCAACGATGGGCGTCCGACCCAAGCCGCCGCCTACGGATACGCGGAAACCCAACTCGCCGGCTTCGTTCTGTACCGCTTCAAGGCCAATATCGTGGACCTCAATCGCTGCGCGGTCGCTCACGGCGCCGTTGATAGCGATCTTGAACTTGCGCGGCAGGAAGGCGAATTCAGGGTGGAAGGTCGACCACTGGCGGATGATCTCGCACCAAGGGCGCGGATCAACCAGTTCATCCTTGGCCACGCCAGCGAACTGGTCGGTGGTGGTGTTGCGGATGCAGTTGCCGCTGGTCTGGATTGCGTGCATCTGCACCGTGGCCAGTTCGGCGAGAATATCCGGTACGTCCTCGAGCTGGGGCCAGTTGAACTGAACGTTTGTCCGCGTGCTGATGTGGGCGTAGCCCTTATCGTAATTGCGGGCGATGTCCGCCAGCTTGCGCAACTGGGTGGAGGACAGCAGGCCATAGGGCACGGCAACGCGCAGCATCGGCGCGTAACGCTGAATGTACAAGCCATTCTGCAGGCGCAGCGGCAGGAGCTCGGCATCGGTGAGTTCGCCGGCTAGATAGCGGCGAATCTGATCGCGGAACTGATGTACGCGATCTTCGATGATGTGTTGGTCGTACTGGTCATAAACGTACATGTGGGGTCCTGTCTACAGCTTGTCGCGCGCACGGCCGCGCACCCAATGAGGGAAGGGCGGCACGATACCAGTTACTGGTTATACGCAAAAGTGATGTTTGGGAATATGTTTAGAACCAAATGATGCTTTTTGGGTATTTGGACTGTCGGAGTGGTGAGCCTTGCCGAGGTGGTCTTAACTATTCTGCAGTGAGTTCGATAAAAGGAAAAAGAACATGGGCGAACATTTCAATCGCGGCAACGATAGCCGGGCAGATGCCACTGCCATTCTTGTACTGATCCTTCTGGCAGTAGCAACGGCGGTGTTTTGGGTCAGCCAGCAGTAATCTGGGCATCAAAACCCGTCTGTACCTTTCATAGGCCTGCCAGATAAAGCACCAGCTTGACGACTCCCAGAATCGTCAGGATAAACAGCAGGGTAAAGGCGAATCCTAGCGCTATAAAGTGTGCGGGCTTGCCCTGCTCGAAATCACGTGCGCGATTCTTGCCACTCTGCACTCCCAGTGCCCCCGCCAGGATGCTTTGCAGCATCTGTCTGAGCGTAAGCGTCTTGCGTTCCTGCTTGTCACTCATGGTCTACCTCGAAGCGATAATTGCAGTTAGCAGAGAGTCTAGTCATGGAATGCAGTCCATGAAGTGGGCATCATCCCCGCGTTCGTCGGTGATCAGTTTTTCAATGCTGATAACCATGTGTTCGTGCGCTCTGCGATGTCCATCCGCAGGGTTTTCATCAAGCAAGGAGATGCGCTTTGAGTCATTACGAACGGGACCCCCTGACAGCTCTGCAGGCCAAGGAACAGGCTCAAAAACTGGCCTTTGCACCGGTGGCCTTCCAAGCGGCACGCAGCATGCAAGAGCTGGGCATCCTGGCAGTTCTGGACGAGGCAGGTGCTCAAGGGCTTACGGCAGCGCAGATAGCAGCCAGCTGTGGGGTTTCTGAGTATGGCGTCAAGGTGCTGCTGGACATGGGCCTCAGTGCGTTGATTGTCACTTCTCAAGCAGATACCTACCGGCTCGCACGCATCGGTCATTTCCTGCTGCACGATGCGATGACGCGCATCAACATGGATTTCACTGCAGACGTCTGCTACCGGGCCATGACGCATTTAAGCGCGGCCATACACAACGGTCGTCCTGAGGGGCTGAAAGAGCTGGGCGACTGGCCGACCATTTATGAAGGCTTGGCCCAGCTGCCTGAGCCGGCGCGGCAGAGCTGGTTCGCCTTTGATCATTTCTACAGCGACCAGGCCTTTCCTGAACTGCTCAGGCATGTGTTCGCCAACAAGCCGAAGCGTATCGTCGATATTGGCGGCAATACCGGTCGCTGGTCACTGCAGTGCTGCGCCCACGATGCAGAAGTTGAAGTCACCATTGTTGATCTGCCGCGTCAGTTGGAACTGGCGATGGAGAATGCTCGCGAGCAGGGTTTTGCCGACAGGATTCATGGTCATCCAATGAATATTCTCGACGAAAGCCAGGCTTTGCCCGAGCACGCTGATATCTGGTGGATGAGCCAGTTCCTCGATTGCTTTTCGCCCATGGAGATCTTGCGCATCCTGCGACGAGTTCGCGCCGCCATGCGGCCGGAGGCCAGTGTTTACATCCTCGAGCTGTTCTGGGACCGTCAGCATTTCGAAGCGGCGGCCTACAGCCTCAACGCCACTTCGCTTTATTTCACCTGCCTTGCCAACGGCAACAGCCGCTTCTATCGCAGTGACGACTTCCTGGCCATCGTCGAAGAGGCCGGCTTTGTAATCGTCGAGCAGGTTGACGACATCGGGCTAGGTCACACACTGCTGAGGCTTAGTGCGGGCTGAAGCTCAACGGCTGCCCTTGAACCAGTCCCACAGGCCCAGGGAATGGTTGGGCAGCAGGTCAATGCCCAGGGCGGACTTCAGGACATAGAGAGCGACGAAGCCCAGCGCCGCAGAGAAAAATAGGAACAGCGTGATCGCACCGGCCTTCGCTGCTATCGATAGCTTCTCTTGCGCACGAGACAGATTGCGCTTGTTGCGCCCGCCGACCACCACGAAATAGTACTGGGTGCGCCAGAGGGAGAAGGTTCCTCGCAGGTCCAGCTTGTGCCGAGCCCAGGAGCGGGTGGCGAGGGCACTGCGCAGGCCGCGCAGCTGTTCATCGGAGAAGCTGTCACGCAGCTCTTCGGGAAGCCGCTGCTTTAGTCCGATCACAAACGGGTCGTGCTCCAGAGACGTAGCGCTGTGGGACGAGTCAGGTGGGTTCATTGGTTGGGGCCGGAAGCTCGAAAAGGGATGAATGATAGCCGCGAGGACAGGGTGTTTACGTCCCTAACCTCATAAATCGTGATGCTTCAACGAAACGTTTTGTAAGGGGATGGATGGAACGCAACGGCAGGACGGCTATCGATAGTTTCCACTATCGACATGAAGGAGCCTGTTTTGTCCCGCATTCTATTTCTCACTGGATTGCTGGCGCTGCCAGCAATCGCGGCCGAACCCGTTCTGTACGGTCGTTACGAACACATCAAAGTTGAAGAAATTGGCAAGGTCTTGCCTGCCAAGATGGACACTGGGGCCATGACCGCATCGCTGTCGGCGCGCGATATCGAACGTTTCCAGCGCGACGGTGAAGACTGGATTCGCTTCCGTCTGGCTGTTGAAGGCGCCGACGACACGCTCTACGAAGTGCCTCTGATCGGTATCAGTCAGATCAAGTCGCGCGCCGAAGAGGTGAATGACGTCGATCTTGATGGCGAGGCGCCACGAGTCGAACGTCCGCTCATCAGCATGCAGCTGTGTATCGGCAACGAGCTACGCGAGACCGAGGTGAACCTCACCGACCGTAGCCATTTCAGCTACCCACTTCTGATTGGTGCCACAGCTATCCGTGATTTGGGCGCTGCGATCGACCCTGCCGACAAATACACGGCAGGTCAGCCAGCCTGTTGAAATCAAGTCGCTTCGCTTAAGCGCTAGCTGAACGCATGCAGCCCTTGGGCCAGGCTTTTGAAGTCGGGGCGCTGCTCCGGGCTGTCCAGACACCGTTGTTTGAGGCGGGCCATTTGCTCGAGGCGTGGGTCGTGCGCGCTTTCATCACAACATTCCAGCAACTCTTCCAACAGATAGCCGAACGCCCTGGCTTCAAGCAACTGCAACTTCAGTCCTTGCTTGCTAAGCGGATCGTGGAAGGAAGCAGCGCCGAAATCGCTCAGCAGGGCTCTGCCCGTCGGATCAACAAGCAGGTTGTGGCCATAGAGATCGCCATGAAGAATGCCGCGCGCATGCAGATGCGCGACGGCATTGGCTACGCCGGTGGCAATGTGCAGCACCTGTTCGGCAGTAAAGCGTTGCTGCGGCGCGTAACAGTCGCGCGTGCAGCTGGCGAGTGACGGCGGGCCAGCGAGCACCTTGAACGCTGGATCGATCAGTTCCATCAGTAAGCCTGGCGAAGCATCTTCATGCTCGGCCAACGGCCCGGCGATTCGAACCAGATTGGGATGCTCGCCTGCTGCAATGCAAGCGGCCATTTCGCTGTGGGGCAGGCCATCGCTGGTAAGGCTGCCTTTGAACAGCTTGGCGGCCATTGCTTTGGCTGGCTGTTGTGGCGGTTGCCAGTCGGCGCGATGGATCACACCGGAAGCACCCTGACCAAGCACCTCGCCCAGAACCAGCTGTTCACGTTGAATCGGCGGCAGCGGATGCTGCGCCAGCACCTCGGCTTCAATGGCATCGCTGAATGGGTTGCCGGCAAAGGCCAGCCAGCTCAGGCGCGGCATCTCCAGCAGCCAGTCGGGTAGGCCGGGCAGCTGGTTGGCCGCGACGCGCAGCAATTCCAGTTGATGACAGTCGGCGAGCGTCTCCGGCAGTGCCTGCAGTCGATTGCCGGCCAGCATCAACTTCTGCAAGCGCTCGCAGTGTCCGATTTCCTCTGGCAGGAGCTCAAGCTGGTTGTCGGTGAGGATCAGCCAGCGCAGCTTCGGTGGCAGCGCCGCGGCGGGCATCCTACGGATACGATTGGCCTTGAAACCAACCATTTCCAGCTCATGGCACTCGCCAAGGACTGCCGGAACTTCATCAAAGGCATTGTCCGAGCAGAACAGAATGCGCAGCTTATTCAGTCGTGAGAGGTCGTCCGGGAGACTCGACAGCTGGTTGCCGGAGAGGTTGAGCACTTCCAGGCTATCGGCCAGATCGAAGATTTCCCTCGGAAATTCCGTCAGTGCTTCGGAAAGATCGAGCCGGGTGATACCCGTTAGCTCGCCGCGTCTGAGACGTTCCAATGTATGCATATCTGTCCTGATGGGTATCTGCGGGCGCGATCTATGACCTGCAAAAGCGCAGGATGTGCCTCAGCCGGCGGTGATTCTTCTCGGTGCCTTGAGTGCCTGCTCAGCGCGAGCGCGCAGTTGGCCGCAGCCGCCTTCGATATCCTGGCCGGCGGAGTTGCGCACCTTGGTCAGCACGCCATTCTCGTGCAGATAACGCATGATCTGATGAATGCGCTCTGTAGTGGGCCGCTGGTAGAGGTCATCGTCGAGGCTGTTGTAGGGAATCACGTTCATGATGGCGAACTTGCCCCTGAGCAGCCGGATAATGCCGTCCATTTCTGCCTGGCTGTCGTTAATACCTTCGAGCAGGGTCCATTGGTACTGGATCGGATAGTCCACCAGTCGTGCATAGGCTTCACCCAGCTCTACCAGCTCAGCTGGATCGATCTTCGGCGCACGCGGTAAAAGCGCCTCTCGTAGCGTTGCGTCGGTGCTGTGCAGCGACAGCGCCAAGGCCGGTTTGACCTTCTGTTGCGGCAGTTGCTCGAAGATCCGCGGATCGCCAACGCTGGAGAAGACCAGGTTTTTGTGCGCTATGCCGCCTTCGGTGCCCAGCAAGTCGATGGCCTCGAGTACGTTGTCGAGGTTGTGTGCCGGCTCGCCCATGCCCATGAAGACCACTTTCTTTACCGGGCGAAAGCGGCGGGCGAGCGCGACCTGGGCGATTATCTCGGCGCTACCGAGCTGGCGTAGCAGACCGCTCTTGCCAGTCATGCAGAACACGCAGCCCACAGCACAGCCGATCTGGCTGGAAACGCACAAACCGCCACGCGGCAGCAGCACGCTTTCTACCAGCTGGCCGTCGGCCAGCGCTACCAGCAGCCGGGCGGAACCATCAGCCGCCGGATGTTCGGAGCTCAAGTGGGCAAGTCCCTCCACGACGGCACTGACCGCAGGCAGGCCGTTGCGTACCGATAGCGGCAGGAAGTCTTCGCTTTTCTGATGGCGGATACCGGCATCCAGAGGCTGGCCCTTGAGCCAGGCGCGGGTTATCCGACCGATGTGCACGGGCTTGGCGCCAATGTCGGCAAGTTGCTGGTGGATGTCTGGAATACGCATAGGGCGCGCATTCTATGCGGGAGCAGGGTGGTGCGCCAGATTCAGTCTGCGAAACGGCGGCTACCCAGCACCAGCCCGGCCAGCATCAGGGCAACCAGTCCGAATGCAACGGTCAGCGATGCGAAATGAGCGATCACGCCCATAAGGGCCGGGCCGGCCAGTACGCCGGCAAAGCCGATGGTGGTAGCGGCCGTTACAGCCTGATGCACCGGCATAAGCTGCTGACGGCTCAACGACGAAATAAGTACCGGCGAGACGTTGGCGCAGCCAAGCCCACACAGCCCGTAGCCCAGCAGCGCAAAGGCCCAGTGTTCCGTGAACAGACCGATGGCAATGCCGATAGCCGCAAGCAAACCGCCAAAGCTGATCACCCGTGCCGTACCCAGGGCATTGATCACCGGAGCGCCAGTGAAACGAGCAATGGTCACCATCAGGGCGAAGCTCGCATAACCCAAACCGCCCAAGGCGGTGTTCAGTGCTTTCTGCTCGATCAGGTAAAGCGCGCTCCAGTCCAGCACTGCGCCCTCGGCCAGATAGACGACGAAACACAAGGCACCGACCAGCAAAACCATGCCCGTGGGACGGATAAACGCCATGCCACCCGCAGGTGCCCGATCGCGCAAGAAGCCGCGGGCCACCAGCAGGTTCGCCAGCACGATCAGGATCATCATCAGCAGTGTGCCGGTTTCTGGGGCCAGGCCCAGGCTTAGAGCCATGGTCAGCGCCAGCGCGCCACAGATCGAGCCCAGGCTGAACATCCCGTGAAAATTCGACATATGGCGCCTGCCGGTCTCGCGTTCGATGAGCACGCCCTGGATATTCAGCACCACATCGATGACGCCCAGGCTGCCGCCGAAACAAAACAGCGCCAGGGCCAAGACCCAGATTGAGTCGGTCAAGGCCACCGCAGCGAGGGCTAAAGCCAGAAACACCACGCTGGCAAGCACTACCGGTCGTATCCCGTGACGGTTCACCAGCACGCCGGAAAGCGGCATCCAGCTCAGTGAGCCGATGCCGATGCACAGCAGCAGCGAGCCGAATAGCGCATCGCTCATCTCGATCCGCCCGCGTACATAAGGCACCAGCGGTGCCCATATGGACAGCCCGAAGCCGGCCATGAAAAAGCCGACACGGGTAGCGCTGCGTGCTGCAGGTGATGCGGCATCGGCGGAGCAGGGGGCTGCAGACATGGCATGACCTCGAAGAAAAACGCGGCGCATTATCCTATGAATCAAGGCTGCAAATACCGATGCAACCCGCTTTCCAATAACAGGTCCTAAGTTACCAAGGCGCCGGGCCTGACGCCGCGCATGCTAATCTTCCGCCTTGTCCAGCAATGCGGTCCGGAGCGGTACATGAAGTTCATTCACCAACGCGAACACCTCAACGAAGATGATTACGTGATCATCGAGTGCTCGCAGCCCTGCAATATTCGCCTGATGAACGATAAGAACTTTCGCAGTTTCAGAAATGGCGGGCGTCACGCCTACCACGGCGGTGCGTTCGAGAAGTTTCCGGCAAAGATCAAAGTGCCCAACACGGGCTTCTGGAATATCACCATCGACATCGTGACGCGCCGGGCGATCAGCGTGACCCGCAAGCCTGCGCTTAGCCATAGCATCAAGATCGTGCGCAATTCGCCTTCGGAACTGCGATAAACCCGCCCCTTACCACTACCTATGCCTGAACAAACCTCACGCACCACGCTGGCCCATCTTGGCATGTTGCTATGGGCGGCGTTCGTCGGTCTGTCGTTTCCGGCGGTTGGCTTGCTCAGTGAAGGCCTGCCATCGTTGCTGCTGACGTGCATGCGCTTCGCTATCGCAGCACTAGTATTGGCTCCGCTGGCGTGGAAGCAGAGCGAAGGCTTGCCGAGGGCAGCAACCCTGCTGCTCTACGCGCTGATGGGGCTGTGCCTGGCCGGCTTCTTCGGCACCATGTTCTGGGCCGCGCATCGGGTCAGTGCGTTATCGATGGCGACGCTGTTCGTCAGCGTGCCGTTGCTGGCCTACTGCCTGGGGCGTGGTCTGGGAGTCGAGCAACCGGCAGGACGGCTCCTGGCGATTCTTGCGTTGGGCGCCAGCGGCGCACTGGGCCTGGCCTGGGCGGAAAACGGTGGAAATTTCGCTGGCATGCAGCTGGGATTAGGTGAGCTGGGATTCTTCTGCGGCTGTGTGGCGTCAGCGCTCTATCCGGTATTGAGCAAATGGGGGTTGGCCCGCGGCGTGCTGCCCAAACAGGCCGGGCTGCGTACCTTCTGGAGCCTGATTTGCGGTGCTGTCCTGATCGGGTTGATGGGGCTGTTCTGGGAAGCGCCTCAGGCGCTGCTGCGCATGAACCTGCTGGACTTACTGCTGGTGGTCTACCTGGGCGTATTTTCCAGCGCCATGACCTTTTTCCTGCAGCAGCGCGCCACCTCGGTACTGACACCCGGCGCCGTCACCGCCTACAGCTATCTGGTGCCCTTCGTCTCGATGCTGTTGCTGTTCTTCGACCAGCCAGCACGGATGGGCTGGCACTGGGCACCGGGTGCCTTGCTGGTGGTTTTTGCCATCGTGCTGTTGCTGCGACCCGACTCACCGAGTCGCTAGTCGTCCAGTAGCGTGCGCGTTTGGGCAAAGACCTGTTGTTCACGCTCAGCCCAGTTACCACCGATTTCCACGAAGGGCTGATGATGTGTGCTCAGCCAGGCTCGGCAGTCGTCGTAAAACCGTAGCCGCTCGGTCAGATCCGGCTGGCAGCGCTGTCCATCGTCATGCCAGTCGATACCTTGCGGTGACAGCAGCAGGTGCAGGTGGTAATGCCGCCGCAGCAGTTCGCCCTCCAGCCAGGCGGGATAGCTGCCGAACAGCGTCTGGCTCCAGAGGATATTGCTGAGCAGATGGGTATCGAGGATCAGCAGATGTGGCGCTCGCTGCCGGGCGGCATCTTCCAATGCCAGCTGGCCACGGGCAATGGTGGGGACGTCCGCGAGGCAGGTGTCCCGCTGCTCGCTGTCGATGAACTCACGCACATATTCACTTACCAGCAGGCCGCCAAAACGCTGCTGCAGCCGTGCTGCCAGCCAGCTCTTGCCGGTGGACTCCGGGCCGGTGAGTACCAGCACCTTCATCGTGCGGCTACCAGCGCGTGGCGCCATTCACGTAACCCCATGATCGCGAGAAGCGTGAACAAGCCGTAAAGCCCTGCGGTAAGCCAGTACGCCTGCCAGGCGAAGAAGCCCACAAAGAGCACATCGACCGCTATCCACAGCAGCCAGCACTGCACCCGCTTGAGCGCCATCCAGAGCTGCGCCAGTAGGCTGAAGGCGGTAAGAGTGGCATCGGGCCAGGGAAACTGTGCGTCGGTGTAGTGGGACATCAGGCCACCTAACAACACCGCAACCAGCGAGGCGATGGCAAGGCCGCTAAGTACTTCGAGGGTGCTCGCCCAGCTAACCTTCCGGCCGCCCTGGCCTGTGTCGCCGCGGGTCCATTGCCACCAGCCGTACAGCTGAAGCAGGGCGAACACGGCGTGCAACAGAACCTGGGAAAACAGTTTCGCCTCGAAGAAGAACCAGGCGTACAGCGACACCATCACCAATCCAATGGGCCAGCACCAAGGGTTCTGCCGGACGGTTAGCCATACGGCGATAACGCCAAGGGAGGCGGCGATGATTTCCAGAGGAGTCATGAAAGCTCGGGGCGTGCGACATCAGTCGGGTAAATGCACCGTAACGGGATGCGCTACGACGCCGTGAAAAGCCGGCATTGCTTCCGGCATTAGCGGGTGAAGGTTTCTTCCAGCAGTTTCAACAGCTTTTCCTCTATCCTTCTGTCGCCGTAGGACTGCAACAGCATGGGGAAGCCGGCCTGCCAGAAGTCGTCGTCCAGCCAGCTCAGGCGTTCGCCGCTTTGTTCCAGCTCGACGCGTATCGCGACCGACACCAGCTGCAATACCTGAAGGGCATCGATACCGAAGACCTGGCTCTGCACAGCGGTTTCCAGACCTTCGATTCGATAAGGACAAGCCCAGTCCCAGCCATTACCGATATGCACCGGCAGGCCGATGGAGACTGTCACGCTGCCTCCAGCCTCGGTACCGAGGATGCGCTGGGCGATCACCGTTTCTAACGCCACGGTCGGAGGTGCTTCGAGCTCGTTCTGCATTTGCGTTCCTCCGATGTTCGGTTTCAGTCGTCGCCTTCGGCAGCGATTGCCGAAAAGCACCTTAGGACTTGATTACCTTCGAGCTGCCAGGCGTCGTCTTGGGGCTGATAGACCGCTTCCATCACCTGGTTGTAGCTGAACTGCCATTGCCGGCGCTGGCGACCATCCACGGCCTCGATGTTCAGCACGACCGCTTCGCTGGCGAAGGGCTGGTCGGCTTCAGCTGCCGCATCAGCCTCGTCGAGTAAAGGCTCGTCGAGACTGAAGCGGCTGGCGTGCAGACCGTCGATTTCCAGCATGTCGGCACTTTCCAGCTGGTCCAGCAGATAGGGCATGTCGCTCATAAGTGCTCCACTCAGATGTCGTAGCCAAGGTTGGGCATCAGCCAGCGTTCACTGACCTCAATGTCCTGCCCCTTGCGCTGCGAGTAGCTTTCGATCTGGTCCTTGTCGACCTTGCCAACGGCGAAATACTGCGCCTTGGGATGTGCGAAGTACCAGCCACTGACGGCGGCAGTTGGGAACATGGCGTAATGCTCGGTAAGGAATACACCGCTGTCCCCGGCCTTGTTGAACTCGGCAGCCGGGTCGAGCAGGGCGAACAGGGTTTCCTTCTCGGTGTGATCGGGGCAGGCCGGATAGCCCGGAGCAGGGCGGATGCCCTTGTACTGCTCGCGGATCAGATCCTCGTTGCTCAGCTGTTCATCCTTGTCGTAACCCCAGTATTCCTTGCGCACACGCTCGTGCAACCATTCGGCGCAGGCTTCGGCCAGGCGGTCGGCCAACGCCTTGACCATGATCGAGTTGTAGTCGTCGCCAGCGTCCTGATAAGCCTTGGCCACTTCCTCGGCGCCGATGCCGGCGGTGCAGATAAACCCGCCGACATAGTCGGTGATACCGCTGTCCTTCGGCGCAACGAAGTCGGCCAGACTGAAGTTCGGCTTGCCGTCGGTTTTCACGGTCTGTTGGCGCAAGTGGTGCAGGGTGGCGAGCTGTTCGCCAGTGTCGCCGTAGACTTCCAGGTCATCATGGGCGACCTGGTTGGCCGGCCAGAAGCCGAACGTGGCGCGAGCCCGGATCAGTTTTTCATCGATCAGCTTGTTCAGAATCGCTTGAGCATCGGCGAACAATGAGGTGGCAGCCTCGCCAACCACTTCGTCTTTGAAAATACGTGGATATTTGCCTACCAGGTTCCAGGAGATGAAAAACGGCGTCCAGTCGATGTACTCGACCAGTGTGCGCAGGTCGATGTCCTCAAGTACCTTGGCGCCGGTAAAGGTCGGCTTCACCGGGGCATAGTCGGACCAATCGAACTGAGGCTTGGCCTCGATGGCCTTGGCATAGCTCAAGCGTTCGGTACGGGCGGCGCGGTTTGCCGTGCGCTCGCGGATCATGGCGTACTCTTCGCGAATCTTGGTCGCGTAGTCCGGCTTCATTTCCTTCGACAGCAGGGTCGTGGCCACGCCCACGGCGCGCGAGGCGTCGGTGACGTACACCACCGCATCATTCTTGTAGTGCGGGTCGATCTTCACCGCCGTGTGCGCCTTGGAGGTAGTCGCGCCGCCGATCATCAGCGGCAGGGTAAAGCCCTGGCGCTGCATTTCGCGAGCGACGTGCACCATCTCGTCCAGCGACGGGGTGATCAGGCCGGACAGCCCGATGATGTCGCATTTCTCTTCAATGGCGACCTTGAGGATCTTGTCAGCCGGGACCATCACGCCCAAGTCAACGATGTCGTAGCCGTTGCAGCCCAGCACCACACCGACGATATTCTTGCCGATGTCATGCACGTCGCCCTTGACCGTGGCCATGAGGATCTTGCCCTTGGCCTCCGGCTTGTCGCCTTTTTCCGCTTCGATAAAGGGAATCAGATGTGCCACAGCCTGCTTCATCACGCGGGCGGACTTGACCACCTGCGGCAGGAACATCTTGCCCGAGCCGAACAGATCGCCGACCACGTTCATGCCGGCCATCAGCGGGCCTTCGATGACCTCGATGGGGCGCGCGCATTGCTGGCGGCACTCCTCGGTGTCTTCGACGATATGCGTGGTGATGCCTTTGACCAGCGCATGCTTGAGTCGCTCGACGACATCCAGCGCGCGCCATTCCTCGGTTTCCGCTTCTTTGACGCTGCCGTCGCCACGGTAGTTGTCGGCGATTGCCAGCAGGGCCTCGGTGCCATTGGCATTGCGATTGAGCACCACGTCTTCGACCGCTTCACGCAGCTCCTTGGGAATCTCGTCGTAGATTTCCAGTTGGCCGGCGTTGACGATGCCCATGGTGAGGCCGCTGCGGATCGCATGCAGCAGGAATACCGAGTGGATCGCCTCGCGTACCGGATTGTTGCCACGGAAGGAGAAGGACACGTTGGACACGCCGCCGGAAGTCAGCGCATACGGCAGCTCATCCCGGATGTAGGTGCAGGCCTCGATGAAATCAACCGCGTAGTTGTTGTGTTCCTCGATGCCGGTGGCGATGGCGAAGATGTTCGGGTCGAAGATGATGTCTTCCGGCGGGAAGCCCACTTCGTTGACCAGAATGTCGTAGCTGCGCTTGCAGATTTCCTTCTTGCGGGCGGCGGTGTCGGCCTGACCGGTTTCATCGAAGGCCATCACCACCACGGCGGCGCCGTAGCGCTTGCAGAGCTTTGCGTGCTTCTTGAATTCTTCGACACCTTCCTTCATCGAGATGGAGTTGACGATGCCCTTGCCCTGAATACATTTCAGACCGGCCTCGATCACTTCCCATTTGGAGGAGTCGATCATGATCGGTACGCGGGAGATGTCCGGCTCGCCGGCAATCAGGTTGAGGAAGCGCACCATCGCTGCCTTGGAGTCGAGCATGCCCTCGTCCATGTTGATGTCGATCACCTGGGCGCCGGCTTCCACCTGCTGCAGGGCAACTTCCAGCGCCTCAGTGTAGTTTTCCTCGCGGATCAGGCGTGCAAAGCGGGCAGAACCGGTGATGTTGGTGCGCTCGCCGACGTTCACAAAGAGTGAATTGCGATCGATGGTGAACGGCTCAAGACCCGACAGTCGGCATGCCTTGAGAATGTCCGGAATCACCCGCGGTGGGTACTTGGCCACCGCTTCGGCAATGGCTTGGATATGCGCCGGGGTGGTGCCACAGCAGCCGCCGATGATGTTGAGGAAGCCGCTTTGGGCGAACTCTTCGATCACGGCTGCGGTTTCTGCCGGACTCTCGTCGTATTCGCCGAAGGCGTTTGGCAACCCAGCGTTGGGGTGCGCGGAAACGTTAGTTCCAGCCTTGCCGGAGAGCTCTTCAAGGTAAGGGCGCAACTCCTTGGCGCCCAGCGCGCAGTTCAGACCGACCGAGATGGGGTTGGCGTGGCGCACCGAGTTCCAGAAGGCTTCGGTGGTTTGCCCGGATAGGGTGCGGCCGGAAGCGTCGGTAATAGTGCCGGAAATCATGATCGGCAACTCGAAGCCCAGCTCGTCGAACACGCCTTGTACTGCAAAGATCGCTGCTTTTGCGTTGAGGGTGTCGAAGATCGTCTCGATCAGGATCAGGTCCGCACCGCCCTCAATCAGGCCGCGAGTTGCTTCGCTATAGTTTTCGACCAGCTGGTCAAAGGTGACGTTGCGAAAGCCCGGATCGTTGACATCCGGCGAAAGCGAACAGGTTCGACTGGTCGGGCCGAGCACGCCGGCGACGAAGCGCGGACGGTCCGGGGTCTCCAGGGTCTTGGCGTCGCAGACCTGGCGGGCCAGGCGCGCGCCTTCGACGTTCAGCTCGTAAGCCAGCGCTTCCATGCCGTAGTCGGCTTGGGAAACTCGGGTAGCGTTGAAGGTGTTGGTTTCGAGAATGTCCGCGCCGGCATCCAAATAGGCTCTCTCGATACTGCTGATCACATCCGGGCGGCTGAGGATCAGCAGATCGTTGTTGCCTTTGACATCCTGGGGCCAGTCTGCGAAACGCTCGCCGCGGTAATCGGCCTCCTGCAGCTTGTAGCTCTGGATCATCGTGCCCATGCCGCCGTCGAGAATCAGGATGCGCTCCTTGAGCGCTTGCTGGAGGGCCTGGAGACGGTCGTTGCGATTGGACATGGGAACTACCTGAAAAGCGAATTACGAAGGGTGCGAATGATAGCAAAGCTGCATGTTTTTTGATCGCCCGCGGTTTTGCATGAGAAACATTCATGTTGCGGATGGCTAATCCAGCCTGTTTGGTAATCAGGCAATTAAAGGTACGACGTGCCGCCTGTTTGATAGTGCCATTAGCCCGGACAGGGCGGGTTGGATACCATGCCGGCTATTTTTCAGGGAGCGGTCTCGTATGTGTCGTGCCTTTTTCGGCGGGCTGTTATTGGTTGCATGCGGGCTGCTCCGCGCCGAGACGCTGTCCTATCAGCGGGATGTTCAACCGATCTTCACTGCCAAGTGCGTGGCCTGCCATGCCTGCTACGACGCTCCCTGCCAGCTCAATCTGGGCAGTGATGCCGGTGTGCTGCGCGGTGCGAGCAAGCTACCGGTGTACAACGGCACTCGCAGCGAGGCGCAAATCACAACGCGCTTATATATGGATGCTCACGGCGAGGCCGCCTGGCGCCAACGTGACTTTCATTCGGTGCTGGCGCCTGCCGAAGGCCAGGCTGCGTTGCTGGCACGGATGCTCGAACTGGGGCGGAGCGATCCCTTGCCGGCCAACAGCAAGCTGCCGGCCACCCTGGACATTGGCATCAATCGTGAAAACCAGTGCCCGTTGCCCGGAGAGTTCGCTGTCTATGCGAAAGCCAATCCTCACGGCGGCATGCCCTTCGCTGTAACCGGACTTGAGGATGCCGAATACGCCACCTTGCAGACCTGGATCGAGCAGGGCGCGTCGACCGATCTGAAACCGCAGCAACCCTCGGCCAGCGAGGCCAAACAGATCGCCGACTGGGAAGCGATGCTCAATGCCCCGGACGACAGGCAGGCGCTGGTAAGTCGCTGGCTGTATGAGCATTTATATATTGCTCACCTGTATTTCGACGGCGGCAGCGGCCGGCGCTTCTTTCAGCTGGTGCGTTCACGAACGCCTGCGGGCCAGCCGATTGACGTGATCGCCACTCGCCGCCCCAATGACGATCCGGGCCGGTCGTTCTTCTACCGTATTCGTCCGGTGGAAGGCGTGGTCGTGCACAAGACGCACATCACCTATCCCCTTGGTCCGCGGAAACTGGCACGCGTGCAGGAGCTGTTTTTCGACGAAGAGTGGTCACTCGATGCACTGCCAGGCTACGGCACCTACCATCGAGCCAACCCGTTTCATACCTTTCAGGCGATTCCGGCACGAGCGCGCTACCAATTCATGCTGGATAACGCCGAGTACTTTGTGCGCACGTTTATCCGCGGGCCGGTATGCCGAGGACAGATCGCTACGGATGTTATCCGCGACAATTTCTGGTTGCTTTTCCAAGACCCGCAGCACGATCTCTACCTGACCGACGTCGACTACCAACACCAGACCACACCACTGCTGGCCATGCCGGGTCAGATCGACAGCCTCAGCGGCTTGATGGATTTTTGGCGCATCTATCAGGAAAAGCGCAACCAGTACGAGAAGCTGCGACAGCAGGCCTACACGCAGCAACCGGCCCGCTGGGAGCACATCTGGGCCGGCAGCAACAATGCGCTATTGAGCGTGTTTCGCCAGCATGACAGCGCTTCGGTAAAGAAAGGCCTGATCGGCGAGATTCCGCAAACGCTTTGGTGGATGGATTTCCCGTTGCTGGAGCGCACTTACTACCAATTGGTGGTGAATTTCGACGTATTTGGCAACGTCTCGCATCAGGGCCAGACCCGGCTGTATTTCGACCTGATCCGTAATGGTGCCGAATTGAATTTTCTGCGCCTGCTGCCAGCCGATTCACGTCAGGCGACTCTCGATGACTGGTACGACAGGGGCGGCCAGATCAAGCTGTGGCTGGCCTATACCAAGATCGACACGGCTACTCCCACGACCTTGCAGCTGCAGCACAATCCGCTCAAGAGCTTTGCCTGGCAGCTGCTGCAGCGTCACGCGGACATAAACGTCAGTCCGGACCCAATCAACCGGTGCCGCACCAGCCATTGCTATCACGAAGAGCAGAGTGCTGCGCGGCAAGCCACCGAACAGGCGCTGAGCCGCCTGACCAACCGCGTTGCCGCGAGCCTGAAGGTCATTGACTGGCTACCCGAGGCGACAATGTTGCGGGTCGAGCAAGAGGGTGAACCGCGAGCCGTCTACAGCCTGCTGCGCAACCGGGCGCACACCAACGTGGCTTTTATGTTCAGCGAGGCCTACCGCTACAAGCCGCGCATGGACACCCTGACGGTATATCCGGGCGTGCTCAGCAGCTATCCCAACTTCCTCTTCAGCATGACCGCCAAGGAGGTGCCTGCATTTGTCGCGGCCATGGAACAGGTGAAGGACCAGACGGCCTTCGAGCACATCGTTGAACGCTGGGGTATTCGTCGCACCCATCCGGATTTCTGGGTGCACTTCAACGACCTTACGCGCTATCTGTATGAAACCGATCCGGTGGAGGCGGGCGTGCTGGACATGAATCGCTACCAGAATCTCTGAGGGCGCGGAGGGGCGCGGCTGTGCTTTTTGTAGTAGCGACCTGTTCGCGAGTTCTTAACCGAAACGCCTACAGAGCAAGCTCGTGGCAAGGCCAGTCTTACGGTGGGACACCGAGCGGTGACAGTGCTTTTTGTGGGAGCGAACTTGTTTTCGAGCTTTGACGGCCCCCTTCGCGACGACTTCAGGCGGTAGCCCGGCAAAGATCAAAAGCTTCGTGCCGAGGGGCGACACTCCCACGAGCGAGGCCTGTCGCAACGCCGTGGGCGGTATTGGGGGCGGGCCAAACGCTTTTAATCGGGGCATTCTGAAAACGCAGCCTTTAGGCGGGCGAAAACCGGGATAATGCCGGCCAATTTCGTCCGGCTCGTATTTGGTAATCCCCCATGGAAATCAAGGTCAACTTTCTCGACAACCTCCGACTTGAAGCCAAGTTCGATGACTTCACGGTGGTGGCCGATCAGCCCATCCGCTACAAGGGTGACGGCTCGGCTCCGGGACCGTTTGACTACTTTCTGGCTTCGTCGGCCTTGTGTGCGGCCTATTTTGTAAAGCTGTACTGTCAGACTCGCGGTATTCCCACCGACAACATTCGCCTGTCGCAGAACAACATCGTCGACCCGGAAAACCGCTACAAACAGATCTTCAAGATCCAGGTCGAGTTGCCGGCGGATATTTCCGACAAGGACCGTCAAGGCATCCTGCGCTCCATTGAGCGCTGCACTGTGAAGAAGGTCGTCCAGACCGGACCCGAGTTCGTCATCGAGCAAGTGGACAACCTTGATGCCGATGCCCAGGCGCTGCTGCTGCCCAATACCGGCTCGCACGCTACTCACATCCTTGGCAAGGACCTGCCGCTGGAGCAGACCATCGCCAACATGTCGGGCATCCTCGCCGGCTTGGGCATGAAGATCGAGATCGCCTCATGGCGCAATATCGTGCCCAACGTCTGGTCGCTGCATACCCGCGATGCGCACTCGCCGTTGTGCTTTACCAACGGCAAGGGCGCGACCAAGGAAAGCGCATTGGCGTCGGCACTTGGTGAGTTCATCGAGCGGTTGAATTTCAACTTCTTCTACAACGACCAGTACTGGGGCGAAGACATCGCCAATGCGGCATTCGTGCATTACCCGGAAGAGCGCTGGTTCAAACCTGGCCGCAAGGATGCGCTGCCGGCAGACATGCTCGACGACTATTGCCTGGCGATTTACAACCCCGAAGGTGAACTGCGTGGCTCGCACCTGTACGACACCAACTCCGGCAACGTCGAGCGCGGTATCTGCTCGCTGCCCTATGTCCGTCAGTCGGACGGCGAGGTGGTCTATTTTCCCTCCAACCTGATCGAAAACCTCTACCTCAGCAACGGCATGGCTGCCGGCAATACCTTGGCCGAGGCGCAGGTGCAGTGCCTGTCGGAAATCTTCGAGCGTGCGGTCAAGCGCGAGATCCTCGAAGGCGAAATAGCTCTGCCGGACGTGCCGCAGGAGGTGTTGGCGAAATACCCCGGCATTCTTGCCGGCATCCAGGGGCTGGAAGAGCAGGGCTTCCCGGTGCTGGTCAAGGACGCCTCGCTGGGCGGGCAGTTTCCGGTGATGTGCGTCACTCTGATGAACCCGCGTACCGGCGGCGTTTTCGCCTCGTTCGGAGCGCATCCCTGCTTCGAGGTGGCGCTGGAACGTAGCCTGACCGAGCTGTTGCAGGGCCGCAGCTTTGAAGGCCTCAACGACCTGCCTCAGCCGACCTTCGAGAGCCAGGCGGTGACCGAGCCGAACAACTCTGTCGAACACTTCATCGATTCCAGCGGCGTGGTGTCCTGGCGTTTCTTCAGTGCCAAGGCCGATTACGAATTCGTCGAGTGGGATTTTGCCGCCGAGGGAGAGAGCGCCAACGCCGAGGAGGCCGCGACCCTGTTCGGCATCCTCGAAGAGATGGGCAAGGAGGTCTATATGATGGTGCGCGAGGACCTGGGCGCTACGGCCTGCCGCATCCTGGTGCCGGGCTACTCGGAAGTCTATCCGGTGGATGATCTGATCTGGGACAACACCAACAAGGCGCTGTTTTTCCGGGAGGACGTCCTCAACCTGCATAGCCTCGACGACGACAGCCTGCAGGCACTGGTCGAACGTCTGGAAGACAGCGAGCTGGATGACTACAGCGATATCGCGACCCTGATCGGCATCGACTTCGATGACAACACGGTCTGGGGGCAGCTGACCATCATGGAGCTGAAACTGCTGATCTACCTCGCCCTGCAACGCTTCGAGGAGGCCAAGGACCTGGTGGAGGCATTCCTGCAGTACAACGACAACACCGTGGAGCGCGGTCTGTTCTATCAGGCTTTAAACGCGGTGCTGGAAGTGCGGCTGGACGATGAACTGGAACTGGCCGATTTCGAAGCCAACTTCCGGCGGATGTTCGGCGATCCGCGCATGGACGCGGTGATCGGCTCGGTGGACGGTAGCGTGCGCTTCTACGGCCTGACACCTACCAGCATGAAACTGGAAGGCCTCGACAGGCACCTGCGGTTGATCGACAGCTACAAGAAGCTGCACGGCGCGCGGGGCAAGGCCGCGGGTCTGGCTGGTTGATTTTACAGAGCTGAAGGACTACCCCTGTGGGAGCGAGCCACGCCCGCGAGCTCTTGATTATTGCCGCTAAAAGCTCGCGGGCATGGCCCGCTCCTACTACGTATTTTTAGTCGTTACCACTGGGTGCCAGGAGTAGCTTCCTTGATCAATTCCAGCATCTGCAGCGAACGTCCGATGACGGCACACTGCTCGCCAAATTCGTAACGCTCGAGTCGGGCGGTGGGGTTTCCGGTGTCCACCAGGCGATTCCAGTACATGCCTTGAGGAACCTCGGGCAGATGAAAATCGATCTGGTCATGGTGGGCGTTAATCACGATCAGCAGAGTAGAGTCCGAGCCCGCCCGGCGAATCCCGGTGGGCTGAGCGCGGCCGTCCAGCAGCATGCCCATGCACCGGTTGTGAGGGTCTTCCCATTGCTCGACGCTCATTTCCTCGCCATCAGGCGCCAGCCAGGTGACATCTTTAACTCCAAGCTCTTCGTTATAAGCCCCAACCAGAAAGCGTCCGCGACGTAGCATTGGAAAGCGCTGGCGCATACGGATCAGTTTGCGCACAAAGTTCAGCAATGCCTGGCTCGTCTCACTGATTTCCCAATCCACCCAGCCTATTTCACTGTCCTGGCAGTAAGCGTTGTTATTGCCGTTCTGGGTGCGACCGAATTCGTCACCGGCGACGATCATCGGGGTGCCTTGAGCAAACAGCAGGGTGGCGAAGAAGTTGCGCATCTGCCGGTAGCGCAGTTCGTTGATTTCCGGGTCATCGGTCGGGCCTTCAACGCCGTGATTCCAGGACAGGTTGTTGTCACTACCATCCCGGTTATCTTCGTCGTTGGCCTCGTTGTGCTTGTCGTTGTAGGACACCAGGTCCTTCAACGTAAAGCCATCATGTGCGGTGATGAAGTTCACTGAGCTGAAGGGCCGCCGACCACGCTGGTTGAAGAGGTCGCCGGAGCCCGTCAGGCGGGCGGCAAAATCGGCCAGCTGCCCTTCGTCGCCTTTCCAGAAGGCCCGCACGGTATCGCGAAACTGATCATTCCATTCGGCCCAGCCGGGCGGGAAGCGGCCGACCTGATAACCGCCGGGGCCGCAGTCCCAGGGTTCGGCGATCAGCTTGGTCTTGGCCAATACTGGGTCCTGTCGACAAGCGACCAGAAAACCGTGGCGCTCATCGAAGCCTTCATGCTCGCGGCCAAGAATGGTCGCCAGATCGAAGCGGAAACCGTCCACGTGCATTTCCGTGGCCCAGTAGCGCAGCGAGTCGGTGACCATCTGCAGCACGCAGGGATGGCTCATGTCCAGGGTGTTGCCGGTGCCTGAATCGTTGATGTAGTAGCGCTTGTCATCAGGCATCAGGCGGTAATAAGAGGCGTTGTCGATGCCGCGCATGGACAATGTCGGGCCTAGCTCGTTGCCTTCGGCAGTGTGGTTGTAGACCACGTCGAGAATGACTTCCAGGCCGGCGTTGTGCAGGTGCGCAACCATCTCCTTGAATTCGCTGATCTTGCCGCTGGCGAGGTACTTGGGATGCGGCGCGAAGAAGGCAATGCTGTTGTAGCCCCAGTAGTTGCTCATGCCCTTTTCCAGCAGGTGCTGGTCTTGGACAAAAGCATGGATGGGCAGGAACTCGATGCTGGAAACGCCCAATTTGCGGATATGGTCGATCACTTCTGGGGTCTTGAACGCCTCGAAAGTACCGCGTGCGTCTTCGGCCACAGCCGGATGACGCATGGTGAAACCGCGAGCGTGGGTTTCGTAGATGATTGTATGGTCCCAGGGCACCTGCACTGGGTGGTCACGGCCCCAGGTGAATGCGGGATCGGTGACCTTGCACTTGGGTACGAAAGGCGCGCTGTCGCGCTCGTCGAAACTTAGGTCGCCGTCGGGATGGCCGATGGTGTAGCCGAATAGCGCTTCGGACCAGCGCAGCTCGCCCACCAGTTGCTTGGCATAGGGGTCGATCAGCAGCTTGTTGGGGTTGAAGCGATGACCTGCTTCCGGCTCGTAGGGGCCATGCACACGGTAGCCATAAACCTGCCCGGGGTGGGCGTCCGGCAAGTAGCCGTGCCAGATCTCATCGGTGTACTCAGGCAGCTCGATACGCTGCAACTCGGTTTCACCGCTGGCGTCGAACAGACACAGTTCCACCTTGGTAGCGTGGGCGGAGAAGATGGCAAAGTTCACCCCCAAGCCATCCCAGGTTGCACCCAGCGGAAAAGGAAGTCCTTCGTGAATACGCGACATCTGCTGGGTCTGAGGTTCTGAAGGCTTACGTTTACTCATGGGTTCTCCAATGGAATGCCGCAAGATGGGCCTGCGAATCTGAGTCTAGGAACGGCGGCGCTAGGGCCGCCTAACTGTTCTTGGCGGATCGTGTCGAGCGAGTTTTCTTTAAATTTTCAGGCGTACCCGCCTGGGCATCGGTTGCTGCATCAGGGCCAGGCGGGGCGTCAGGCGTTGTCGCGGCGGGGGCAGACTTTGCATTTTGCCCGCTGGCACGCTTCGCGGATTTGCCACCTGGCGTCGCATCAACGGGTTTGTTCGCTGTCTTGCGGGTCTTGCCAGCCGGCTTAACCGTGGGCGTACCTGCGCCGCCTTGAGCCTCGACCAGCTTGCATGCCATGTCCCAGTGGCGGGCGTCTTGCCCCTCGGGACAACCTTCGGATTGCCATATGTCGTAGGCCAATTGGCGGATGTGGTGTTCTTTTTTATTCATCGTCGCTGATCTCCCGGGAGCTGATTGTTATTTGAAAAAGCGCTACGGGCACGTTGTAAAGGGCCTCGTGCACCGGCAAGGTCGCTTGTTTTGGTGTGACTGTATTTCCGCCGAAAAGTCGCGTAAGAGCCATGCCGCTCAGCGCATCGGGCAACCGTATATGGGTGTCACCCCAGCGCTCCGGGGCAACGTGTGGCGTGCGGCTATCAGCCAGCAGCCGGCTGGCCAGGCGCGTTGCGATCACGATGAGCCAGCTGCCGTCTCGCTCCCGAGCGAAGGCGATCACCTGCTCGGCGTGGGCGCCCTCGACCTTAAGCGGTAGATAACGACCTTCGCTGAAAAGGGCTGGCAGGGTGCTGCGCAGGTTCAGACAGCGGGCGATCAGCCATTGCTTGATGCGGCCATCCTTCCAGTTACTCAGCAGCTCGGCGGGCTGTGCCTGGGGATCGAGCGTGGCCTGGCGCCGGGCAAAGTCCACCGGCTGGCGGTTGTCCGGGTCCACCAGGCTGAAGTCCCAGTAATCGGTGCCCTGGTAAAGGTCCGGCACACCCGGGGTGGTCATGCGCAACAGCGTCTGGGTCAGGCTGTTCAGCGCGCCAGCAGGGGCCAGTTCGGCAGCTGCGTCGGCGATCTCCTGACGCAGCCCTCGGCACTCGTCGCCCAGCAGCAGCGCGCGCAGGTATTGCTGACATGCGCTTTCGTAGTCGCTGTTGGGGTCAGTCCAGCTAGTTCGCAGCTTGGCCTCGCGCAGGGCTTTTTCCAGCCATTTGCCGATTCGCTCGCAATAGGCCTCGACGCCTGCTCGATCATCAGCGCTTAGCTCCAGTGGCCAGCTGCCGAGCAAGATCTGGTACAGCAGCAGCTCGTCACCAGGGGAGGGCGCCGCCCCGTCCGCCAGTTGCTGACGCACGCCGTAGGCCAGTTGTCGCCAATGCCGGGCTTTTTCTGCAAACCATTCGGCGCGCTCGCTGATGACCGCCATCCGGGCGCGGGTGTCTTCGCCGCGCTTGTGGTCATGGGTGGCAGTGGTCAGCAGGTTTTGCGGGAAGTGTTCGGCGCGCTCCAGACAGCGGGCATGAAAGCTTTCAACCGGCGCACTGAAATGTTGCGGGTCAAAGCCGACATCGTTACGCGAGAGCAGGACGCCAGAGCGGTAGCAGGCGGTATCTTCCACGGCCTTGGCAGCGGCGGGAGAGGTGAGCTGCTGGAAGCGCGTGCAGGCATAGCGGCGCAGGCGTCGCGCCGGCCCGGCTGGCAGCGCGCGCAGCGGCTCTCCACCGAGCCAGCGGTCGAGGTGTTCGAGCAGGGGCCAGTCCTTCTCGCCCAGGGTACTGCGAGCACCGGCCAGTGCCTGTTGGAAAAACGGCTCGTCCGCCGGCCGACGTCCCTGAGCTCCGATATAAGTGCGGTACACCGGGAAGTGCACGATCAGTTCCAGAAGCGCCCGACGGATCGCGCCGAGCGTGATGTCGCGGGTCATCACGTCCTGCCTGGCTACCTGCAACAGCGCCTGGGCAACGCTTTCGTAATCGCCGGCCAGCGGTCCAGTGACGACCAGCTGGCGTGCCTGGCGCACTTCCTCCATAAAGTCTTCGGTGCGCTCGCTGGTTTCGCTCCACAAGCCACAAAGCACCGCCTTGCCGGCAGGGTCGTGCTGCAGCAGGGAGACCTGATTCATGAATTCGTAGCCGGTTGTACCGTCCACGCCCCAGTCGTCGTGCAGCTGTTCATCTCCGGCTAGAATCTTTTCCACATAGATAGGCACATGCTCCAGCGCCGCATCGGCAGGGCGTGCTGCCTTCAGTCGATCGACCCGACGGCGTAGCCGGCGGCAGTAGCCACGCGGGTTGGCCAAGCCGTCGATGTGATCGATGCGCAGGCCGTCAACCAGGCCGTCGCCGATCAGCTGGAAGATCTTCGCATGGGTTTCCTCGAACACGACCGGCCGCTCGACGCGCAGCCCGCCCAGCTCGTTGATATCGAAGAAGCGCCGCCAGTTGATGTCATCACCGGCGGTACGCCAGCTGGCCAGACGGTAGTGCTGACGTTCGAGCAAGGCGTGCAGACGGCGGAAGCCTTCCGCATCAGTGGAGTCGTAGCGCTTAAGCGCTTCTTCCAGTTCCTGACGGGTACCGGGATTTTCCAGCAATTGGGCCAGCTCGACGCGCAGCTGGCGAGCTGTTTGCCAAGGTGCCGGAGCGGTCTTGAGAGCGTCGAAGTGATGGGCCAGGCTGCGCAGCTCTGGCTGCTCGGATTGACGCAGAATCTCGCCGTAGCTGGGCGGCGTAATGGGGAAGCGGTGCTCGTAATGCTCGGCGTAGAGGGCGCCGCTTTGCGCGTCCAGGCGCAGGGCGATGCTGCCCTGCTGCAGGGCCTCGCCATAATCACTGCCAAGGAAGGGCACCAGCAGCTGGCCTTCGAGCAGTGGGTCGGGTGAGTCCCATTCGATATCGAAAAACTGCGCGTAGGGGCTGCCCCGGCCCCATTCCAATACATCCAGCCACCAAGGGTTACCGGACCCACCAACGGCCATGTGGTTGGAGACGATATCCAGAATCAGCCCCATACCTCGGCGGCGTAAGGCTTCGACGAGGCGCTGCAGGGCTTCTTCGCCGCCCAGCTCGGGATTGATGCGGGTCGGGTCAATAACGTCGTAGCCGTGCATGGAGCCGGGGCGGGCGGTAAGCAGAGGCGATGCGTAGAGGTGGCTGATGCCCAGGTCAGCGAAGTAATCGACCAGGGCGGTGGCGTCATCCAGGGTGAATCCGCTGTGAAATTGCAACCGCAAGGTTGCCGTGAGAGGTTTCATCATTCTTGTGGTTCTCCAGCACGCAGGGTGCCCCGTGCGCTAGCCAGACATTGCAGCCGGCGGATACTGTCAGGGTGGTCGAGCAGGTCGGCGCTATTACCGGGATAGCGCCGTCGCCAATTAGGATGGCCGTCGACGGTGCCCGGCAGGTTGGGTTGTTCTTCCAGTGCCAACGCGTCTTCCAGAGGCAGCAACACCAGCGGCGCGGGCGTATGCCCGATAAAGCAGGCGCTGGCCTGGATAGCGTTTTCAACGTCAAGCGGCTTGCTGGAGGTTTCGCCTGCGTAGGGATGCAGTGCGGCGTCCAGGCCGCGGCGTTCACGCTCACGCTCGGCAAGTTGCTGCTGGCGATCCTCTTCAGCGCCCTGGCCGGAGCGGATGCGCCAGTCGATATCGCGCCCTTGCCACCAGCCAGCGAGCGTGGGCAGATCGTGGGTTGTGGTGGTCGCCAATGCTTCAGCGGACCACTGGGAAGGCGGTGTGAAGCGAGCTTCGTCCTGCTCGAACAGCAGCACCCGCATGCCAAGGATATTGCGTGCGGCAAGCTTCTCCCGCAGGCCTTCTGGCACCGTGCCCAAGTCTTCGCCGAGAATCACTGCGTTGTGACGTGAGGCTTCGAGGGTCAGCAGCCGTAGCAGATCGTCGAACGGGTAGTTGAGATAGGCGCCGCTCTCAGGACCTTCGCCTGCGGGGATAACCCACAAGCGCATCAGCCCCATGACATGATCTATCCGCATGCCGCCAGCATGGGCGAGATTGGCACGCACCATCTCGATAAAGGCCCGATAGCCGTTGGCTTTTAAACCCCAGGGCGAGAATGCGCAGATCCCCCAGTTTTGCCCGGCGCGATTGAGAATGTCCGGCGGGGCGCCGACGCTTAGCGTAGCCAGCACTTCTTCCTGACGACTCCACGCTTGGCTGCCCCCACTATCGGCACCTACTGCCAAGTCACTGATAAGACCGATCTTCATTCCGGCGCTGCCGGCGGCAATGTGCGCGCGTTCCAGACCCCGTGCGGTCAGCCACTGACAAAAGGCGTGGTAGCTGACTTCGTGAGCATGTTCCTGGGCAAAGCGATCAACTTCGGCGCCGTTCGGGTTGCGGTACTGCTCGGGCCAGTCGCGCCAGTGCTGCGGGTGTCCATTGGAATCGAGGAGGGCGGCGTGCAGGACTTCAAAGCGGCAGTGGTTTTCCAGAGCCTGCCCGCCAGCGGCCCGGAAACTGTCGAAATCCGCCTGCTGGGCATTGCCGCCTTTGCAGAAATCTTCGAACAGTTGACGTAGTAGTCGCTGACGAGACTGGCTGACAGCAGGGCGGTCGATCAGGTCCAGATGTTCCAGACGTCGCAGCTCATCCTCAAGTCCGCAGATTTCGATGGCCATGCGCACTGGCGCATCGCCCAGGATCGCTTCAGGGGATGCGTGCAGGCTATTGAAGAACAGGCGACTGGAGGGCGAATAGGGGCTGTACTGATGGTGATTAGCGGCGAACATGGCATGAATCGGGCTGATGCCCAGCGCATTGGCCCCATGTGCAGCGGCGTTGCGGGCAAAGGCTTCCAACGCCAGGGTGTCACCCATGCCGCCATCGCCTTCGCGGCGCAGGCCATATAGCTGAACCGTCAGGCCCCAGGCACCAGGGCCTGCTATGTCCGCTACGCTGGGGCAAGCCGGCGGTGCCACCGCAAGCGTCAGTTGGTGGCCGGCAATGCGCAGGCGGTGATAGCCAGGCGTGTCGATGGGTGCCAGGCGCGCTTGCTTGTCTAGGTGGCCGTCTCGCTGTTCGCCGCTTTCCAGTTCCACGCTGTAGCGTTCGCCGGGTCTACAATAAGGCGACATATCCAGGGCGTCGCCTTGATCCAGGGTCAGTAGAGGCGGCAGGCCATCGGCACCGCCATCGAGATGGAGTTTTTCCAGGCTGCGCTCTACTGCTTCATCGCTGTCGGCGTCCAGTCCCAGCTCGTGCAATACGGCTCGCAGAACGTTGGGCGCCACTTGCTGCTCGCGACCGTCGGCATCAATCCAGTCGATAGACAATCCTGCCGCTTCGGCCAGGCGCTTCAGGCGTGCTTCATTCATGAACGTCTTCCAGGAAGATTCTGGCGGTGTGGGAAGGCAGGCTGTCTGCGCCTCTGGCGCATTCGCGGCTCTCGTAAAGCAGGCGTGCTTCAGAGGGGGCATGCATCAGCTCCACTGGCTGCATGCCCAGGTTGAGCTCCAGACGCAATCGGCTACCGTCCCCCAGGCGCCAGTGCGCCAGGGCTGCGGCTTCGCCGAGCGCAACCGCGCCAAGAAATGTTGATCCATGCAGGCGGGGGATGACTTCCCGGTGCCGAATCTCCAGCAGCTGGCGGTAAAGGCTGGCCCAGGCCTCGTCGACCTTATTCACATCCGGTCGGGAAGCCTCGAAGGTCGTCTCGGCGTTCGGATCGGGAATGCGCGCGCGGATGGCCTCGTCGGCAAATTCCGCGAACTCGGCGAACTCACCTCGACGACCTTCACGCACAGCATCGGCCAGTTCGCCGTGGTGGTCGGTGAAGAACAGGAAGGGCTCGCGCGCGCCCCATTCCTCGCCCATGAAAAGCAGCGGAATCATGGGGGAGAGCAGCAGGAGGGCAGTTGCAGCACGCAGGGCTTCGGGTTCTGCCAGATTGATCAGGCGCTCACCGAAGGCTCGATTGCCAATCTGATCGTGATTCTGCAGAAAGAGCACAAATGAGGTGGGGGAGAGGTGCTTGCTGGGTTCTCCCCGCGTATGCCCGCGCCGGTCCTGCTGCCCCTGGTAGATAAAACCTTCACCGAGGAAGCGCACCAACTTGGTGGTGGAGTCCTGGTGAAAGTCTGCGTAGTAACCCTGGCTCTCTCCGGTAAGCAGACTGTGCAGCACGTTATGGCCGTCGTCGTTCCACTGGGCGGTGAAGTCATGCTCAAGCAGGCTGACGCGGTTGTCCTCGTTTTCCAGAACCAGATGCACATGGCGGCCCGGCTCTGTCTCGCCATGCACGCGGCCGGCCAGTTCGGTAAGGAAACCACGGTCGGTTATGGCGTGTACGGCATCCAGGCGCAGGCCATCGAAACGGTACTCGTTGAGCCACATCAGCGCGCTGTCGATAAAGAAGTCGCGCACCTCTCGCCGGCGGAAGTCGATGGCATCGCCCCAGGGGGTTTGCTGGTCGTGACGAAAGAAGTGCTTGGCGTAGCGGCCCAGATAATTGCCGTCCGGCCCAAAGTGGTTGTAGACCACATCGAGAAACACCATCAGGCCGTGATCATGGGCAGCATCAATCAGCCGTTTGAGGGCTTCAGGGCTGCCGTAAGAAGCTTCCGGCGCGTAGGGCAGCACGCCGTCGTAGCCCCAATTGCGAGAACCGGGAAATTCCGCCAGCGGCATCAGTTCGATGGCCGTCACCCCAAGCTTTGCCAACCCGGCGAGGCGCTGTTCGATCTGTGCATACCCACCACAGGCGCCCACATGCAGCTCGTAGAGCACGGTTTCGTGCCAGGGGCGACCACGCCATTGATCGTTGCGCCATACATAGGCGTGTTGATCGACGACCAGACTGGGCCCGTGAATGTCGCCTTGCTGAGCTCTAGCTGCAGGGTCCGGTACTTGCAGCTCGTCATCGATCAGGAAGCGATAGGTTGCACCCGCGCCGGCTTCGGCATCCAGACTGTACCAACCGTTCTCAAGACGCTGCATGGGCAGGGCAGCAGCGTTTTCAAGCAGTAGGCTGACCCGTTCGGCATCGGGGGCCCAGAGGCGGAAGCGGGTATGGGAATCATCCAGAAGAAGTGGACCGTGCTGCATGGATTACTCCCGTGATAATGGTCAGATGGCGACGCTGGCTTCACTCCGCTGACGCAGCAAGCGTTGATACAGCTGGTAATACGGCTCGACCGCATGGCTCCAAAAGAAACCGGCACTCATCGCGCGGCAGCGCATGGCTTCCAGCAGGTGTGGCCTGTCGAATACGGCCAGGGCACGCTCCACGGCATGGCGATAGCTCTCTACGTCTGGCGTATCGAACAGAAAGCCGGTTACACCGTCATCGATACTGTCGGCCAGACCACCGGTGCGATGAGCAATGGGTAGCGAAGCGAAGCGTTGTGCATACATCTGGCTCAAACCACAGGGCTCGTAGCGCGACGGCATCAGCAGAAAATCACTGCCGGCGAACAGCCTGCGGGCGTCGGTTTCATTGAAGCCGACATGGGCACCCACGCGACCGGGGTAACGTTCCGCCAGGCGTTGAACCTGCTCTTCCAGCGCTGGCTCGCCACGGCCAAGGATTGCCAGCTGGCCGCCATGGGCAACGATGGTTTCGGCGACTTCGATGCTCAGATCGATGCCTTTTTGCTGTGCCAGACGCGAGACGACCGCAAACAGAGGCCGTTCGCTCGGTTCAAGACCAAACAGGTCACGAACATGCGCCGCGTTGGCGCGCTTACCGCCCCAGTCGCCTGGTCCGAATGGGCTGATCAGGTGCGTGCAGCTTTGCGGGTCCCAGCTCTCGTCGATGCCATTGAGCAGTCCGCTGAGCAGGCCTTGGCGCGCTTTCATCGCAAGAAAGCCATCCAGCCCGCAACCAAACTCCGGCGTGGTGATTTCCCGCGCATAGGTGGCGCTGACGGTGGTGACATGGTCGGCATAGGCGATGCCGGCCTTGAGCAGGGACAGCGAGCCGTAGAACTCCATGCGCTCCGGCCCGCACGCCTCCAGGGGAATGCACAGCCGGCGCCGCAACTGCATGCTGATATTGCCCTGGTAGGCCAGGTTATGAATGGTGAAGATGCTGGGCGTGGCGAGGCCGCGCCAGTGCATGTAGGCAGGCGTCAGGCCGGTCGGCCAGTCGTGGGCATGTACGAGCTCGGGACACCAGCGCAAGCGAGCGGAGCCTGCAGCAATATCTGCCGCCGCCATGCACAGCCGCGCGAAACGCAGGGGATTGTCCGGCCAGTCCTGACCGTGCTCATCGCCGTAAGGCAAACCGTCGCGCTCGTAGAGTTCAGGGCAGATCAGTACATAAATGATCAGGCCATCGGGCATGTCGAGCCGGCCGATCCGGCAAGCCGGAAGCTCGCCATGGGAAACGACGCTACCTACCACGCGAATCGGCAGGCCGCATTGCATGACCTGCGAGTAGCCAGGAATCAGCACACGCACATCATGCAGTGCACCCAGGGCGCGGGGCAGGGCCGCGGACACGTCGGCGAGCCCACCGGTCTTGATCAGGCCGGTAAGCTCGGAGGTAACGAACAGAATCTTCTTCTTTTGCTCGCGCGTGCTGCGTAGCTCCAGCACGGGGCGCCCCGACGTTGGGCGCTTGGCGACTTCCGCTGAAACGGACGCATTCTCGACAGCAGCAATACTCATATAAATACTTTTCCCAGCGGCGTGGATTGTAGCCAGGCCGGTTACAGGCACGTTCCTACAACACAGCGGCCATTTTGTGGCGCTGTAACCAATGAGCACGACGAGACGAAACAGCTTTGGTATGCGACGTAGAGCTTCTGCGTCTCCACCTTCTGAGAGACCGGGGGACTGTGAATTGGTTCTCCTTGTCTGACGAAACACACCGTGGAACTTTGCTCACTCCTGTTTGCTCCGAAAACTAAGCCACACGGGCGTTTCAGCGGAGCCAGGACATGCGAGACCTTGCCGATATCGTGCACTTTCTACGTGACAGCGGAATTACCCTGACGACAGCCGAATCCTGTACCTGCGGATTGATCGCATCCCTGCTGGGGGATATCCCCGGTTGCGGACAGGTGCTGGACAGCGCGTTCGTGGTGTATTCACCCAGCGCCAAGCAGCGGCTGCTCAACGTAAACCCGGACACCATTGAGACCTTTGGCCTCACCAGTGAGGAGGTTGCGAGCGAAATGGCACTCGGTGCGCTGAACGCCAGTGAGGCACATCTTGCAATTGCCAATACGGGCGTTGCAGACGATAGCGAGGAAGATCAGGGCGGCACCCAGTGCTACGCCTTTGCCCTGAAAGAGGGCGGGCGTCAGGTATGTATCAGCGAAACGCGGAAGTTTGACGGGGATCGAGTATCGATTCGCAAGCAGGCCGCACGTTACGCGTTGGAATGCCTGCCGGAACGCCATGCTCAGCTCACGGAAAAGCTGCGCCGCACTCGGTGAGTGCGGGTGTGCAGCCAGTCGGGTTCATGGAACTCTGCTGGACAGCTTCTTTCACAAAAGGACGCAAGCCAAACCTGGAGGAAAGCACATGCAAAGCGCACAAACCGGCAACGACACTCGAGTCGAACGCCTGATCGAGTGGCTACGAGATGCTCACGCCATGGAGGCTCAGGCCGAGACGATGCTCACCAAGCAGGCCAGTCGTATCGAGCATTACCCGGAGCTGAAAGCACGTATCGAGCAACACATTCAGGAAACCCAGAACCAGTCCAGGCTCATCGAAAGCTGCCTGCAGCGCTACGATAAATCCCATTCGGGACTCAAGGATCTGGGCGGTAAGATGATGGCGATGGGGCAGGCCATGGGCGGGATGATGGTCAACGACGAGGTCGTCAAGGGCGCCATGATGGGCTACGTCTTCGAGAATCTAGAAATCGCTTCCTACGAGATCTTGATCGCGGCTGCCAAGGCTGTTGGCGATACCCAGACCGAGGAAATCTGCACTCGTATCCTGGCTGAAGAAGTCGCCATGGCTGAATGGATACGCAGCCATCTTGCAGAGCTGACCCAGGCATATTTGACTCGGGCACAGGAGCCTGGGGTGGAAGCCAAACGGTGATTATTAAAGGTCCTTGAACTTGGATGAACTCTTTGAGCCGCCACGCGTTGCGTAGATCTCGAAACGCAATTCCTGAGCGAGCCGCAGCAGGTTTTCGGTATCACGACACTGCTCGTCGGTGATGCCGAAAACTGTTAGCCCTTCATCGAGGTGCTCTTTATACAGGCGTACGGTGATGTGGCTGTCCTCCTGCGCATGGCAATCGCAGTGATATGGATGTAGATGGTCGCGAAGGATGCTTTCGATCATCAACAAGGGTAGGCGCGTAGCCATAGCCATAGCCATCCTCTCACCGTGTGCAGGCGCGGGTAAAATCAGTTTCTTAGAACGCTAGCAGGGCTTTACCTGTTGTAAACCACCGTCTGGCGCCATGGCGTCTACCGAGGAGGTTGCATGAACAGTTTCAAGATAGTGGCGTTTACATGTCTGTTGGCTGCGCCCGCTGCCTTCGCTCAATGGCCGGCGGGCACACCAGAGGAAAAGGGCGGTTCACAGCCGAGCAACATGGGCAATCCGACGCCCCAGGAGACTCTTGAGACCGAACGCGACAGGGAGGGACGTCTGGTGACCGAAGACGGCCGCCCAGTGGAGGCGATGCCTGAAGAGAATGACCCGGCCCCTGCGCCAGATCGTCATTCCAGCCCGGGCGGGCCGAACGATCCGGGGTCCGATCCCGGTACGCTGGAGTAGCGGGGCGCTAGCGCCGACCGATTAGGGAGACTTAAAGCCTTACCGCTGAGCCTATCAGTAGTCGTGGCAGTCCGCGCCTTGGCGCAGGTAACGCATGGCGTGTGTTTCGCCGTTCGAGTCAAGGTAGGTCATTGTGGCTTCGACCACGTTGCAACCACCTGTAGGAACGTCCAGTGACACGACTTTGGCGATATCGAGCTGATCACCGTACTCATAAGTCGAGCCCTGAGGTTCAGCGTTGGCCAGTGGTGCGGCAATGGCCAGACTGGCAAGCCATATGAAGTTTTTCATGCTTGGTCCCTCAGTACAGAATGATCGAAGGGGTGCGGGTAGCGCCTGCTCGCACAAAGAGCGAGCTCGGGCGCTACCCTGAATAAAACAGGCTGCCAACGAGGGTGCAGCCTAAAAGTGACATCATTAATCGCGCCAAGGAGCAACCATCGCACGATGCAACGAGCACAGCGATGAGCCCGCCGCAATGTCACCAAACGAGTCTAAAACCCATTAGGGAAACTCTGAAGAAGA
>DDVX01000006.1:327919-328189 GCA_002345575.1 Stutzerimonas stutzeri | reverse complement strand
TTGAGGCTTTGCCACTACTCCTGCCACGTCGTTGCTGGGTTGCGAACACCTCGTGCAGTATTCCACAGGCGCTATCGAGGGCACCGGCTGCCCGCCAGAGCCGAAAAGAATGGTCGACTACATGACCGGAATTAGCTGAGCACTGACCGGAAACTGGCGAGCGCCCCGAGAATGCAGTTGAGGCTTTGCCACTACTCCTGCCACGTCGTTGCTGGGTTACGAACATCTCGTGCAGCATTCCCACAGGCACTATCGAGGGCACCGGCTGCC
>DDVX01000006.1:0-327895 GCA_002345575.1 Stutzerimonas stutzeri | reverse complement strand
CGAGCGCCCCGAGAATGCAGTCGAGGCTGAGCCATCGCTCCAGCCCACGTCGTGCTGGGTTAGGGTTTACCCCGTTAACACGCCCGGGTACCGATCGGCTGATGGCTGTAGTCGACCGGATTAATGCCCGAGGGCAGGGGTACAGTGCGACTCGGTCGTATCCCTGCAGCCCCTAAGTGGGCGATGCGGCGCGAGATGCCGTCGCAGCGGTACACGACGCGGTGGGATGAGCGGCAGCTATCGGCCAAAAGCGGCCTGTCGCGAAGGGCAGGTTTCAGCTAAAAGTAGATAAGGGCGCGTTAGCGGAGCTCGTTTTTTTGTCCTGACGAAGTGGTAGATGGGCGAATCGGCGAGACCGAAACTCATATCGCAGGGTATGAGCGCCAAGCCCCGCCCATCAGATACCGAGGGTTTGGTGGTTTGAACGATCTATCCGGATAGCTCCGGTTTGGCACCAGGTTTTTGCTCGTCGGAGTTTTGCGCGCTGGAAGACGCCTCGATAGACGATGGGTTTTCCTCATCCAGCTGGCAAATCGTGCAGTTCTGGCTATCTGGATGATTAGTTTCGACATAGCGAACGCGGCGGCTTCCCGATTGCCGGTTTGCGCTCACGCGGAAACGGGGTCGATCAGGGGTCTTCATATTCAATCCCTCACGTAGCGAAATGGATGCTTGGTAACGTCGCCTGGAGGCTGCGAACGGTGATGGATTCCCCGGGCCTCAAGGGGGCTGGCATGACGTGCTCAACCCTCAGGACTGTGCTCAACCTGTTCGCAATAGCGACGGAAATTATCCGTCAGGTCGGGTGGGCATACGCCGCACTGGCGATTCCCCGGCACGGCGTGATCGATGAACGCGGGATAGGGCAAGTTCAGTTCCGCCATGATGTCGCGGAAGCGCTCCAACGTTATCGCTTCACCGAGTCGGGGATTGCGCTGCTTTTCCTGGGCGATGGTCGAGACTCGTCGACCGCTGTAGTCATGGCTGGGATAGACCAGGGTGTCGTCTGGCAGCGTGAACAGCTTGTTTCTAACGCTGTGAAACAGGTCGTCGGCGCTGCCGTTCTGAAAGTCAGTCCTACCGCAGCCGTCGATGAGCAATGCATCACCGCTGAACAGGCGATCAGCGAGGAGATAGGCAAAGTGCCCGTCTGTGTGCCCGGGGGTATGCAAGGGTGTGAACTGCAGGCTGCCGACGATGAAAGGGACACCTTCTTCGATGCCCACATCCGTGCAGGGCAACTTGTCGATAGCCGGCCCCGCGATACGGCAGCCGGTCTGCTTCTTCAGCTCCAGCGCGGCGGTGATGTGGTCGGCATGTATGTGGGTATCCAAGGTGAACGCCAGCTGCAGGTCCAGCCTGGCCAGCTCGGCCAGGTCGCGGTCCGTTGCGGAAATGACCGGGTCGATGAGCACGGCCTGGCCGGTGTCCTCGCACCCGAGTACGTAGGTATAAGTGGACGACACGGGCTCGAACAGCTGGCGAAATATCATGATGGTCTCGGCTAGTGGTGAGTGTTCAGCGGTGCCTGTTCCAGCGCACTGAGCAGTGCATACTTTTCCTGATCGATCTCGCCCCGCGTGCGGATACCCAGCCGGCGCAAGATCGCCAGCGGCGGGCACCAGCCCTGCAAGCCGTGTTGCAGAAGAAACGGCAGCACGACGCCAGGCAGCAGAAACCACTTTCGGTTTGCTGTCAGGCCAAGTAGCAAGCCAGACAGCGCGAGCGAGGAGGCATTGACCTCAAGCACGCGCTCCACGTCCCACTCGCGATCCAGGGCGTCGATACGCTGAAGGATTGCGCTTCGTCCCATCCCGCTGAATCGACGAATGTTCTCGTCCGTTTGCCGATCGATTTCCTGATTCACAGGTTGGGACGTTGAGCGGCGAACCCGGTCCGCCTGGTCATGATTGGTACTGTTTTGCTGTATCGATGACATGTTGATCTCCTGGTTCGCGCCGGCGGGGTGGGCGCGGCGAGGTGAAAAGTCACAGCGATGCCGCATATTTTTAGGACGAGTGCGGGACGTCGAGTTCCGACCGGGCGTCCGCTGTAGCGCCTATACGATCTATTGAAATATATATTGATAAATCGTATTGTCAAATCCACCTGACCCACCTGAACAAAATGGCCCACATGGCAGATCTCGATATCGAAACGCTTCGTCGCAGTGCTGCGGACGCCTGCGGCTTGCTGAAAGTGCTCGGCAACCCTGACCGCCTGCTGTTGCTCTGCCAGCTGACCCAGGGTGAGCACTGCGTGGGTGACCTCGCCAATGCGACGGGCATTGTGCAGCCGACCCTGTCGCAGCAGCTCACGGTGCTGCGCCATAACGGCTTGGTCAGCACCCGACGCGAGGGCAAGCAAGTGCATTACAGCATCGCCAGCCAACAAGCGATGGAGGTTATGCAGGTGCTCTACCGGCTTTACTGTCAGCATCCCGAACGCGAGGAACCCTCGACATGACGATTGACTGGGTACATTTCACACCGTGGTCCTCGCTCGCCGGGGGCGCGCTGATCGGTCTTGCTGCGACCTTGTTTATTCTGTTGAGCGGAAGAATCGCGGGCATTAGCGGCGTGATCGGCGGCTTGATGCGGCCAGGCAAAGGCGATGTGCTCTGGCGTGTTGCCTTCATTACCGGGCTGGTGATCGCGCCGGTGCTGTTTCAGGCCGCGTTCGAGCAACCAGACATCGACGTAGAGGCGAGCACCTTGACGCTAATCGCGGCTGGTGTGTTGGTCGGGATCGGCACGCGGTATGGCTCCGGTTGTACGAGCGGGCATGGCGTCTGCGGGTTGTCGCGACGGTCGCCGCGCTCGCTGGTCGCGACGGCCGCCTTCATGGCCAGCGGCTTTCTGACCGTGTTCGTCATCCGCCACCTGCTGGGCTGAGGAGTTGCCATGAAATTGCTGAGCGCCTTTGTAGCGGGGCTGATTTTCGGCCTCGGCCTGATCCTGTCAGGGATGGCCAATCCGTCCAAAGTGATCGCCTTTCTCGATCTGGCCGGTCCGTGGGACCCCTCGCTCGCGTTCGTTATGGGCGGTGCGATTGCGGTCGGCAGTGTCGGGTTCTATTTCGCCTCCAAACGGTCCCGGGCGGTGCTGGGAGATGTCATGCGAATGCCCACCGCCACCCGGATCGATCGCCCTCTTGTGCTGGGCAGCCTGGCATTCGGAGCGGGATGGGGGCTGGCCGGCTACTGTCCGGGTCCGGCGGTCGCGACGCTTTTGAGTGGTCGGAGCGAACCGCTGATCTTTGTCCTCGCCATGTTGGCGGGTATGGCGCTCTACGAGATGCAGACACGCTTTTCAGGGAAGCCGCAGTGAAAGGTTGCGGTCGCTGTAAATCGAAAGATCTAAGGCTTCCGGAGCGCAACGATGGTTGAGGTCGGGCTCGGGCTATTGGTCGGCCTCGTCCTGGCGCTGACCGGTGCCGGCGGCGGCATTCTCACCGTACCGTTGCTGATCTTCGTGGTCGGGCTCGAGCTGCATCAGGCCGCGCCCATCGGGTTGATGGCGGTCGGGCTCGCGGCCTGGGTCGGGGCGGTGATTGGTTTGAGGGACGGCATTGTCCGGTACAAGGCGGCGGCCCTGATGGCCTGCTGCGGTGTGCTGCTCGCGCCCGTCGGCGTCTGGCTGGCCGCGCGGGTAGAGCACGATGTGCTTGCCGTGGTGTTTGCGCTGGTGATGTTCTGGGTTGCCTTCAGGGCATTCAGGCGCCCGCCGAACGATGACTCGAACCCGAGAGCCGTGCCCTGTCGGCTGAACCCGCAGACGGGCCGTTTTCACTGGACCTCACGCTGTGCAGCGACCGTCGCCGCGTCCGGTACCCTGGCGGGTTTTCTCTCCGGCTTGCTGGGGGTCGGCGGCGGGTTCGTGCTGGTTCCGGCGCTCAGTCGCTTCAGTGATCTGCCGATGCGTTCGATTGCCGCCACGTCGTTAGCGGTCATCGGCCTGGTGTCGGTCAGCGGCGTGTTGTCCGCCGCGCTGACGGGTGGCATTCAGTGGGCAGTGGCGCTGCCGTTTTCGGCCGGTGCGGTGCTGGGGATGTTTGCCGGCCGCACGGTTTCATCTCGCCTGGACGGGCGCGTGCTGCAGCGAGGCTTCGGGTTGGTAGCGGCTGTTGCCGCGTCGGCTTTGTTGCTTCAAGTCGCCTTCTGATCGCGCGCCCGCAGGTAGCAAGCCAGACACCTGCGCCGCGCGACCGGATAAGACGTTAGCCTTCCTGGACCGGCAGGTTTGCCGCCTTCCAGGCCATCCAGGAGCCCGGAACATTGGCCACATCACGAAAGCCGGCCTTCTTGAGGATGCTGGCGGCGATGGAGGCGCGATAGCCGGAGCCGCAGTAGGTGGCGGTGGTCTTGTCCGGATCCAGCTCGTTGAGCCGGTCAGCAAGGTGCGCGACGAAGATGTGCCTAGCGCCAGGCACCCGGCCCGCCGCGACCTCTTGAGGGCTGCGTACATCCAGCACCTGCACATCGGGCGCTTCACGACGTGCATTCAGTTCATGAACCGTCCATTCCTGAAGCCTGTTCAGCGGTAGCGCCGCGTTCTGCCAGTCCGTCATGCCGTTGCGTAGATAGCCGCGAATATCGTCAAGGCCTATCCGGTAGAGCTGGGTGACAGCCTGGTGAACATCGTCGGCCGATTCGCCCACCAGCAGGATCGGGCGAGCGTCGTCGAGCATCCAGCCAGCCCAGTTCACGAACTCGTTGCGCAGGGCAATGTTGATCGCCCCGGGCACGTGCCCGCCGCCAAACGCGAGGATCGAGCGGACGTCCACGACCTGCATGCCGCGCGCCGCCAGTGTCTCGAACTCGGACGGCGCGAGTGGCGGTGGTAGGGAAGCGCCCTCCATCTGTACGGCCGAACGCACGTTCAGCTGTTTCAGGCGCGCGTAGTGACGGGGTGGTTCCGGCATGTCCGCCAGTAGCCAATCGATAAACTCGTCCTCGCTCCGCTGCTCGCGCAACGCGGGGTTGAAGAGACGCTCGCTGCCGAGCGTGGAGTGGCGTCGGTCGCCGATGGATTTGCCGCAGGCCGAGCCGGCGCCGTGGCAGGGGTAGATTTCGATCCGGTCGCCAAGGGGCAGGTAGTGATCGAAAAGTGTGTGGTACAGCGCGCCGGCGAGTTTTCGTTCACTGCCTTCGCCCAGCAGGTCGGGGCGCCCGACGTCCAGGTTGAACAGGGTGTCGCCGGTAAACAGCGCGATCGGCTGGTCGCCCTGCTGGGCGTCGAACAGCTGCAGGGAGATGTGTTCTGGCGTATGCCCGGGCGTGTGCATGACTTGCAACGTGGCCTGCCCGAGCTCTATGGTCTCGCCACCGCTGACCTGGCGAAGCTCGAACTCGTAGTTATCCGCGCGACCGCCGATGATCTGTGCCCCGGTGCGCTTCGCCAGCGCCTGGGCGCCGGACACGAAGTCGGCATGGATATGTGTTTCGATGGCGTAGGCGATTCGCAGGCCTCGCGCCTTGGCCATTTGCAGGTAGATATCGATGTCGCGGCGGGGGTCGATGACCGCGGCTACCGCGGCCTTGCTGTCGCCGATCAGATAGGAAATCTGCGCCAGGCCGTCTGTATAAAAAGGTTCGAAAACAAGCATTGCCACCTCCGACGATGGTTAACGGATTGCTCAGTCAACTATTCGGACGGTGTGCGTGGCTGGACGTTCAGGCTATCGAGATGCCGTCATCAGGGAGCGGGAGCCTGCAGGCTGACCACCAGCTCGACGACGAGACCATCCGCCTGCGGTACGAAACGCAGATCGCAGGCACAGCGCTCGGCGATCGCCTTGACAATGGACAGGCCCAGACCACTGCCTTCACCTTCGCCGCTGCGCCAGAAGCGCTCCGTCAGACGCTCGAGCATTTCCGGCGGGATGGCCGAGCCGTGATCCTGCACGCTGAAGCGAACCCGGCTTTCATCCAGCTGGGAGATCGTCAAGCGGATGGTCGTGCCGTCCTGGGTATGGCGGCGGGCATTGTCGAGCAGGTTGCGCAATGCCGCGACCGCCAGGGTGGGCGGCATCGCCAGTGGGCGAAGGGAGACCTCTTGCGCCCCGCACAGCTCGATGTGCGGCCCAGGCTGCTGGCTGGCGTCAGCGATCGCCAGTTGCGCGACTTCGAGCGCCGTGCAACTGAGCCCGTCATCAAAGGACACGCGGCCTTCCACTCGCGCCAGCATGAGCAGCTGTTCGAGGATCCGGTGCAGACGATCCGTGCCGACCTCGGCCTGGGCCAATGCCCGTTTCGCGGTATCGCCCTCGGTCATGGCCGCCACCTGCAGGTGGGTCTTGATGGCGGTCAGCGGGCTGCGCAGTTCATGGGCGGCGTCATCGGTCAGCCGGCGTTCGCGTTCGAGCATGTGCGCGATCCGCGCGAACAGCTGGTTCTGGGTTTCGACCAGGGGCGTCAGCTCTCGCGGCAGCCGTTCGATGTGCAACGGCTCCACTGAATCGGCGCTGCGTTGCGCCAGGGCCATGCGTATTCGTCTGAGCGGCGCAAGGCCGTTGCCGATTCCGATCCACAACACGATCAGGCTGCCCAGCAACGCGACGAAAACCGGCAGCGCCGCGGCCAGGAGCACCGAACGCTGGAGTGCGCTGCGCTCGTCAAGGCGATCGGCCGTGGTGATGCGCATGCCGTTCTGGATGAAGGTGAAGCTACGCCAGGCGGTATCGCCGATCATCTGGTCGTGAAATCCGGTGCGCTGAGCGTCGAGGGCACTGTCTGGCGTCGCATGGCTGCGCGCCAGGATTTCACCCCGTAGAGAGCTGATCTGGCAGGCCAGGCCGTTCTCGATGCCCAGTTGTTCGGCGCTCAGACGGGTGCCTTCGCCCAGTTGCGGTTGCGGCAATTGCACCAGCAGACCCGCGACCATCCGCGCCGACGCAGCAAGGCGCTGATCGAGGGACTGCATCAACTGATTGCGAACATCGAAGAGCATCCAGGTCGCGGCCAGCGCCCAGAGCAGCACGAAGGCCGAGCCAAGGGTGAGGGTCAGGCGCAGGCGCAAGCTCATGGGTCGGGTGCCTCGGTGGGAGCCGACGCATGGCCGGCAGGGCCCAGGCGATAACCGATCCCCCTGACGGTTTCGACGATGCCGTTACCCAGCTTGCGCCTGAGATGGTGGATATGGACATTCAGGGCGTTGCTTTCAACGTCATCGCCCAGTCCGTACACGGCGTCCTTGAGCTGCTCGGCCGATAGCACGCGGCCGGGATTCTGCAGTAGCGCCTGGAGCAGCGCCTGTTCACGGCGCGACAGGTCCACGGGTTCGCCTGCCATGAACGCCGCACAGGCGGCGGGATCGTAGCTCAGCGGGCCGTGTTCGATCATCTGTGTCGCCCGACCGGCAGCGCGGCGCAGCAGGGCATGCAGGCGGGCGGCGAGCTCACGCAGGTCGAAGGGTTTGACGAGGTAGTCGTCAGCGCCCGCCTGAAGCCCGGAGACCCGCTCGGTTACCGCATCCCGGGCGGTCAGGATCAGCACAGGCAGCTCGAGGCCGCGGCGGCGCAGGCGCTGCAGAAAGCGCAGGCCGTCTTCGTCAGGCAGACCCAGATCGAGAATCATCAGGTCGAAGCTGGCTGTGCGCAGCAGCGAGTCGGCCTGCCCGGCCGTAGCGGCATGGGCCACGCTGAAGCCCTGGGCTTCGAGCCCGGCGACGATGCCACTGGCGATCAGTGCGTTGTCTTCTGTCAGCAGTACGTGCATGTGGGAATCGCTTGATAGGTAGCAGTCAGTATCGTCCGCCTGGATTAACGGCGCGTTAGCAGATGGTACGCCGAGTTGCTCGCGCCTCAACGTCGCTCGGCCTTACAGGTTGTGTCCGGGCAGCCTCGTTAATCGCCTCTTAATCCCGAGTCGGCAAGCTCGCCGTCGAATCGGGTAATCGGGTGTTGTGCATGCGAGCGCTTTTTATCTTTCTGGCCTGCTGCCTATGGTCCGTGCAGCTGGCGAACGCTTCGCCGTTCACCTTCGGTCAGAAGCAGCAGGACTTTCTGCCCGTGGACGAAGCGTTCACGCTGCACGTCGAGCAGCCTGACGCTGGCGGAGTCGTGCTGCGCTGGGACATTGCGCCCGGCTATTACCTCTACCAGGAGCGCCTACGATTCGCAGGGCTGGCACCGGGGACCGAGCCCCAGTTGCCGCCTGGCGAGCCCTACCATGACGAGTATTTTGGTGATTCGCGAATCTATCGCGACAGCCTGGAAGTGCAGCTCCCCGATGCGAATATCGCGTCGCTTGAACTCGGCTGGCAAGGCTGCGCCGATGCCGGCCTGTGCTATCCGCCGCAAACCCGCACGGTAGACCTGGGCGGCAGCAGCACGCCTCCGTCCACGCCGGTTCAGGCCGACGACCAGGCCTTGGCCAGCGGGCTACAGCAGCAGTCGCTGGGCTGGAGCCTGCTGATCTTCTTCGGACTCGGCCTGCTGCTTGCCTTTGCACCCTGTTCGCTGCCGATGCTGCCCATCCTGGCCGGCATCGTCGTGGGTAGCCAGGCCGGGCCTCGCCGCGGCATGGCGCTGGCTGGGGCCTACGTATTCAGCATGGCGCTGGTTTACGCCGCCCTCGGAGTGGTGGCGGCGCTACTGGGTGCGAATCTGCAGGGATGGCTGATGCAGCCGTGGCTGATCGCAAGTTTCGCTGGCCTGTTCGTGCTGCTGTCCTTACCTATGTTCGGCTTCTTCGAACTGCAACTGCCGGCGGGCCTGCGTGATCGGCTGGAGCAGGCCGGCCGCAAGCGCCGGGGCGGCAGCCTCGCCGGGGCCAGCGCGTTGGGCGTGTTGTCCGGGCTGCTGGTGGGCCCCTGCATGACTGCACCGCTGGCCGCGGCGCTGCTGTACATCGCCCAAAGCGGCGACGCCGTGAACGGTGGCCTGGTGCTGTTCGCGCTGGGCCTGGGGATCGGTACGCCACTGGTGCTGCTGGTGACGGTGGGCAATCGCTTCCTGCCCAAGCCTGGGCCGTGGATGGATCGCGTCAAGGTTTCCTTCGGTTTCCTATTTCTGGTCGCCGCCCTCTACGTGCTTCGTCCGCTGTTGTCCGACCCGCTCTGGGTAGGGCTGTGGGGCGCGCTGCTGGTTGTGGGTGCCAGCGGGCTGCTGCACCTGTCGCGGGAACTGGTGCGGCATCAGGCGCTCAGCCGCGCGGTGGCGTCGCTGGCCGGCGTCTGGGGCGTAGCGCTGCTGCTCGGAGCGGCTGGCGGCGCACAGGATGTCATGCGGCCGCTCGGTGTATTCACAGGCGGCGTTGCGTCCTCGCAAGGTGCTGAGCCTGCCCACGGATTTGTCGGCTTCAGCGAGCCGGCCGACCTTGATCGTGAGCTTGCTGCCGCCAGGGCCGCGGGCCAGTGGGTGCTGGTGGACTACTACGCCGACTGGTGCGTGTCCTGCAAGGTCATGGAAAAGGAGGTGTTCGGTGACGCCCAGGTGCAGGCAGCGCTCACCGGCGTGCGGATTCTGCGGCCGGACGTGACGCAGACCGATCCCGCCAGTCGTGAGCTGCTGAACCGCTATCAGGTCATGGGGCCGCCGACGCTGCTCTTCATCGGCCCGGACGGGGAAGAGCGGCGAACCCAGCGCATCACCGGCGAGGTCGATGCGAATCAGTTTCTGAACAGATGGAACCAGACAATGGAGCGTGGCTGATGCTGACGATCAACCTGGGGCCATTGGCGCTTGCCGTCCCACATGTGCTGATGCTGGTGAGCCTGTTTATAGCGATGCTGACCGGCTGGTGGGTTGGGCGGCGCAGCGAGCGGAATCCGGAACAACAGCTCTTCAGGCTGCTGCTGGTGGCGCTACTGGTCGCGCGGCTGGCCTTCGTGCTGGTGTACGTCGAGCATTTCCGAGATGAGCCCTGGCGCGTGATCGACATACGTGACGGCGGTTTTATTGCCTGGCCGGGCTTGCTGGTGGCCGTTCTGTTGGGTTCCTGGCTGGCCTGGCGCGACAGCGGGCTGCGCCGACCGCTGGGCGCAGCGGTGCTGGTGGGTGTGCTCAGCTGGGGGTTCGGGACCTTTGCGTTGCACGCGTTCGAGCAGGGCACGCGACTGCCTGAGATGGGCCTGCGGGACAACCGGGGTAAACCCGTCGCCTTGCAGGATTACGTTGGCAAGCCGCTGGTGGTCAACCTGTGGGCCACTTGGTGCCCGCCCTGCCGGCGTGAAATGCCGGTCCTTGCGCAGGCGCAACAAGAAAACACCGACGTGACCTTTCTTTTCGTCAACCAGGGCGAGGGCGAGCGATTGATCGCCGACTTCCTCGAAGCCGAAGGGCTCGGTCTGGAAAACGTTCTGCTCGACACCGGCGGTCGTCTGGGCCAGCACGTAGGGTCTGCGTCGCTGCCCACCACGCTTTTTTATGACGCCGAGGGACGCCAAGTTGGCAGCCATCTCGGTGAACTGTCCCGTGCCAGCCTGGCGCGCGCCCTTGAGCAACTAGAGGTCAAAACCCAGCCATGAAACCGGTACGTTCACTTTCGTTTTTTATCTCAACGCTCGCCTTACTGCCGACGCCCTGGGCGCTGGCCGAAACGCTGCCTCCCGCGGTTCAGGCCATTGAAGCGCGCGGAGCCAAAGTGGTCGGCAGTTTCGACGCGCCGGGAGGATTAAAGGGCTACGCAGCGCGTTACAACGGACAGGGCATTGCGCTGTATCTGACACCGGACGGTGATCATGTCGTGGTCGGCAGTTTGCTGGATTCCGCTGGCGAAGACCTGACCAAGGCACCGCTGGAAAAGCTTGTGTATGAGCCGATGAGCAGCGAGATGTGGCAGCGGCTCGAAAGCAGCACCTGGATTGCTGACGGCGCGGCTGAGGCGCCACGGGTTATCTACATGTTTTCCGACCCGAACTGCCCGTTCTGCAATATGTTCTGGAAACAGGCGCGGCCCTGGGTCGAAGCGGGTGACGTTCAGCTTCGCCACGTGATGGTCGGCATGCTGCGCCCGGACAGCGCCGGTAAATCCGCGGCACTGCTGGCCGCGAAGGACCCTGAGGCGGCGCTCAATGAGCACGAGGCCGCGGGCAAGGCCAGCACGCTCAAGGCCATCAAGCGTATCGCGCCCGAGGTGAATGAACAGCTTGAGGCGAACCTCACCCTGATGGGCGAAATGGGCGCCTCGGCCACCCCGGCTATCTATTACCTAGATGAGCAAGGGCGTCTGCAGCAGCATCAGGGCGCGCCTCGTCCCGAGGCGTTGAATGGCATCATGGGGCCGTTGTCCAAACGCTAGCAACACGACACGGTCAGTCAGCACCGGCACCTATAACAAGAATGATCTGGAGGCTACATGAACGTCCCCCTCTGGCCCTTGGCCGGGCTCTTCCTTGCGATTTCGGTGTCCGCGCACGCCGCGGATGCCGCTGCGGTGTACAGCAAAGGCGGGGCCAACACCGCCGCGATGGCGTGCGCTACCTGCCACGGCGCCGAGGGCGAAGGCATGGCCGCTGCGGGATTCCCCCGTCTGGCCGGCTTGTCGGCGAATTACATGCGCAAGCAACTGGCTGATTTCGCATCCGGTGCGCGGGCGAATCCAATCATGCAGCCCATTGCGGCAGCCTTAAGCCGTGAGGAAGCCGAGGCCGTCTCGACGATGCTGGCTGACAAGCCGCAACCGCAGGTCGAGCGAATCGACCGCACCGCGTTGGTCGACGGGCCTGGCGAAACCCTTGCGCTGCGCGGCGCCTGGGAACGCAACATCCCCGAGTGCGTTGCCTGCCACGGCCCCAGCGGAACGGGCGTCGGCGACGCCTTCCCACCGCTGGCCGGGCAGTCGGCACAGTACCTGTCGTCTCAGTTGACCGCCTGGCGTCAGGGCACCCGCAAGAACGACCCCAACGACTTGATGGGCCACATCGCGCGTAGCTTGACCGAGGACGAGGTAATGGCGGTCTCGACGTACTTCGCAGGCCTGACCGACAAAGGAGCAGCCAAATGAAGCCCCATACAAGCGCACTGCTGTTGATGTCATTGGCCTTCCCGGTGCTCGCGGACGACATCGCGATGGAAGATCAGTCGCAGATCCTGACCGGGGCCGGTGATCCCGCCAGCAGCAAGTACTTCCAACCGCCCAAGGAAAGCGAACTGCCTGACAACGCCTACGGGCAGTTGGTACAGCAAGGGCGCGCCATATTCGTCGATACCAAGACGCATGCGCCCGACTATGTGGGCAACGGCCTGGCCTGTGCGAACTGCCACCTCGAACAAGGCCGGAAAGCCAACTCTGCGCCGCTCTGGGCTGCCTACACCATGTACCCGGCGTACCGAAAGAAGAACGACAAGGTGAACAGCTATGCCGAGCGCCTTCAGGGCTGTTTCCAGTTCAGTATGAACGGCAAGGCACCCGAGGCTGACGGCCCCGTTATCGCCGCGCTTTCAGCCTATTCCTACTGGCTTGCAACCGGAGCACCCACGGGGCAAGAGCTGCCCGGTCGGGCCTATCCGGAAGTGCCACAACCCGAAGGCGGCTACGACCTGGCGAAGGGAGAACAGGTCTACGACGCACAGTGCGCCGTCTGTCATGGGCCAAACGGGGAAGGGCAGAAGTCTGGTGACCTTTATGTATTCCCGCCACTCTGGGGGGCGGACTCGTTCAACTGGGGTGCTGGCATGCATCGAATCAACACGGCTGCGGCGTTCATCAAGGAAAACATGCCACTGGGCAAAGGCGGCACCCTGTCAGATGAAGACGCCTGGAACGTGGCGGCCTTCATGAACAGCCACGAGCGACCGCAAGACCCGCGCTTGATTGATGGCTCAGTCGAGAAAACTCGAGATAAGTACCACGCCAATGACGGCGTGAACCTTTACGGGGAAATCGTAAACGGCAAGATGCTAGGGAAGGGGATCTGAGAAGCAGGCAGCCGCTAGTTTCCTCACATTGCGTTGACAGTCCGCTTGTGGCCGTTAGCGACCAACGCTCTGGCTAGTCATCTTGTCCTCCCACACGTGGAGGACTTGCCATGAACATCATTACTACCTGCAGATGTCAGCCCCGGAAAAGGGAAATTGGTCGGGCAGAAAACCCCGCTCCGACTGAGAAATATCTGGGCGATCCGAGTAAGGCTTCAAATTGCAGAAAAAGTCCGTGATCTGGCTCTCTTCGATCTCCTATCGTTTGAGATAACAGAGCAAGCCCGAGCGGGTCCGTCCGTTAAGGTCGATGACGCCTTGGAGATGGCTGAACAGATCAAGGTCTGACCATGCACAGCGACGGTTGAGGCCAGGCCGACGCCAACAGGACATAAGAGGGCCCGGAGCCGCTTCCGAGTCAGCCAGTTTTAGAACTTCCTTAATAGCGAGCATCCTTAGGTCTTGGCCTGTTGGGCCAATCGTTAACCTTGCCGACAAAGTCAGGTCTCGGCTTGTGAGTGAAGAATTCGGCGACATCCACGGCGTCTTGGTCGGACAGCACATTACCATGACCCCACAGGCCCTTGGTTTGAATGCCCATCGGCATGTTGTATTTGACGAAAGCGGCCGCTTTATAGGTTCGCGCCATGCCGGCGCCGATGTTGAAAGACTCTTCGCCCCACAGTGGCGGAAAGACGATATCGCCGCGGCTGTCCTTGATACCCTCGCCATTGTCGCCGTGACAGGTAGCGCACTGGGCGTAATAGATCTGTTCGCCGTGCTCCGGGTCGGGCACCAAGCTCTCGTCTATGACGCCGGCATTGCGGATATCGACCAGCTGATCCTTGGGCGTGCTCTGCGCCAGCCACTCCATATAGGCAACCATCGCCTTCATTTCCTCGGAATCGCGAGGCACTGGCTTACCGTTCATCGAGCGCTGGAAGCAGCCATTGATGCGGCCCACCAGATCAACTTCCTTGCCGGCCCGTGGCATGACGCGCGGGTAAAAGTTAAAGCTGTTGATGTACGGGTCGCCTAGCGGAATCTTGCCTTGCGCAATATGACAGCTGTTGCAGTTCATGGCGGCGCCGACATGCTCCGGCAGCAGGCGCTTGGTTTCATTGAGCAGGCGCTTGCCATAAAAGATCTGATCGGCGTTCGGCTCATCGACAATCGCAGTGTCCTGCGGAATGGTATAGCGGCCGATTTTCTGGTTGGCATCGTCCAGGGTGACCAGATCGTACTGGGCGGCATTGCGTTGTGTTGGCTCCGGCTCGGAGCAAGCGCTCGTCGTGGCGGCAATGATGGCTGCGGCCGTTAGCGGGAGGGCGCCGCGGCGCGCATGGCTGATGCCGCGCCGAGCAAGAATGCTCAAGAACAGTTTATTCACCATGAACTCCTTGCTCCGTGTGGGTCACGCTCAGGTCGGGCGGTAGGTCGGTTCCAACGCGAGGTTTTTTGCTCAGGAAATGGCGCATGGCGACGACATCGCCAACCGTCACCTCACTCGCCTGGTTGGTCCAGCTGTTGCGGATAAAATTAACGACTTCAGCGATATCGGCATCGGCGAGCGTGTTGAATGCCGGCATGGAAAAGGCCATGCGGTCATGGGGCGTGTCGGGCATACGACCGCCGCTGAGAGTGATCTGTAATACGGAGTCCGGATAGCGTGAATACACCGCGCTGTTACCGTCCAGCGCTGGGAAGATTCGGGGCACGCCTTTGCCATCGGCGCGATGGCAAACCTGGCAATACTCGACGTACAGCAGCGCGCCGCGCGAGTCGTAGACGCCATCCAGCAGTTTCTGGGTGGTGAAATCCTGCTTCGGCGGGAGGTCGATTTCCTTACCTGGCGCGGGGCTGAGCGTTTTCAGGTAAGCCGCCATGGCCTGGATGTCGTCATCGGTCATGTACTGCGTGCTGTGCTCGACCACCTCGGCCATAGCACCGAAGGCTGCGGTGGTGCCGGTACGGCCGGTCTTGAAGAAATCAGCCAGCTCTGCGGTGCTCCAGGTACCTAGGCCGCGATGCTCGCCGCGCAGGCTCTTGGCGCGCCAGCCATCGATGATGGCGCCACTGAGGAATTCATCCGAGCCGGCGTCGGACAGCGCCACTTCCTGGAAGCCGATGCCGCGTTCGGTATGGCACGAGCCACAGTGGCCCGGCCCTTCGATCAAATACTGGCCGCGAGTGAGCATCGGGTCGTTCGTCTCCGGCACGAAATCGCGCTCGGCGGCAAACAGGGCCTGCCAGTAGGCCAGCGGCCAGCGCCAGTTGAGCACAGGCGGTAGTTCGCTTGCTTTGTTGGGCTGGTTGACAGGCTCTACGGCCGACATGAAGTACGCGTACATCGCGGCGATGTCCTCATCCGGCATGATGCCGTACGAGGGATAGGGCATGGCTGGATAAAGCGCGCTGTTGTCCTTGCGTACGCCGTGCTTGGTGGCGTTCAGGAAGTCGTCGAAGGTGTACTCGCCAATGCCGGTTTCCCGGTCGGGCGTGATGTTGGTGGAGTAGATGGCGCCCAGAGGCGTCAACATCGGCAGGCCACCGGCGAACGGCTTGCCGCCCAACGTGGTATGGCAGGCCACGCAGTCGGCGGTGCGGGCAATGTATTCACCGCGCTTGATCAGTGCGGCGTCGTTGGTATCGATCGTCATGCCGCTGCTGGCGGTGCGAAAGCTCGGTAACACCTGGCTCAGCGCAAAAGCCAGAACCCCGCCACCGATGGCCAAAATAAGGATATTGCGTTGCCACTGTTTCATTGATTCATCCTTCTAGGCGAGATAGCGAAGTAGCGACGTATTCAGCTCGCCCATGTCTCGCTGTTCTGCAAAACGCGGCCGGACTACGACTTAATTATGGCTGACGAACAACACCACCCATTGACCTCGATCAGTCGATCATAGGCACGGCCATTTTCTTGACTGGAAATTTTCACAGAGGAGTATTAAAGGGGCATTAATAAAGTGACGGCGGCTTTTGGCCGAAAGCAGCCGTAGGTTACTTGGAAGTGACAACATCAAATGGATGTCATCACGGACGTCGTGATCAGCCTGTTACTCCATCGCGAGGCTTACGAACACTAGGCTTCTAGCATCTTGTCGATTGCGGGATTCGCGCGCGGCTGGATGGCGTCGGTTGGAGCGAATACCCAGGGAGCGCTAGATCACTCCGAGCCCATGCTGTTCCATTCGGAATCTGATGGCCTCGACGGGATCAGAAGCGGGGATCGGATAGTGTTCGTCTTCATATTTTTCGATCAACGCTGCGAGCGCTTCTAGCGCATCACCCTCTGGCGTACCGATCGGGGCACCCCACAGTTGCTCCATAAGCGCCAAAGCGGTAGCTAGGTCGCCATCAGTACGAATCGGCTTGATCTTCATTAAAACTGCCTCGACATTAATGGATACACTGTACCTGCATAAGCCAGAGCGCTATTTTTTAAATTAGGTGCTCCCGAAGCGGGCTGGATAACACCTGATAGTCGCGCCGCTATGCAAAGCATACGGCGCTTTGGGGTTAGCTAGTTAATGAAAATTATACGGCAGGTCATTCGTCTTTCGCCAGCCATCTAAGTCTCGCTCTACGGATATAGCTGGGGGAAACGCCTAGGCGCTCGGCTAAAATACGGTCAGAGGTCAAACCAAACTCGGCTGCAATTTTAGCAGTGATTTTTGGATATGGTTTTTCAAACGCTTTTATTCCCAACTCTTTCCGTTTGGATTTGATCGGGTAGTTACTAACTTTTAGCCTATCGGCTAACTCGTAGTCGGGCATAGTGCCAAGAAGCGCTATCGTTTGCTCGTTCCAAATTTCCTCAAGCGGTTGAAACCTAGGCCGGAGGGGTTTTGGCTCAGGAATACCAAGCTCGGTTCGAGCTTCTTTAATTTTTTTTGCGGGAATATCGAGCTCTTTGGATAGGCTGTAGTCCGTCTGTTCTGCCAGCCGATCAATTAGTGGCTGTGTGAGTTCTAGTTGGTAGCGGAACTCAGGGATGTCGTTGGCCTTGCGATACCGGCGGACGGTAGTCGCACCCACCCCAAACCTCCTCGCAATTTCGCGGTCGCTGAACTGGCCGACCTGGGCTTTCCAGTCATCACTTCTTTGCATATTCACTTCCTCCATTTTGAGCAGGCGAGAAATTCACCGCTCTATGAGGTAGTGCCCAGAGCAAGTGCACCGATTCCAGTTCGATATGCCTAGGCACCGAAAATATTATCGAATAGTGAGCGGGCGGCCCTATGTCTAGTGCCGGGAAGGGGATGGCCTCGACTTTGGAAGCGCTAGAGCATGTTGCTGGGCTGCAGCGCTTCCAACCCGCGCATGCGCGGAATCCGTATGAGAATACTCGACGTATCGACCTGGTTTTCCGCGCATGCGCGGAAAACAGGTATGAGGTCAGCCGGTTTTGCGAAATCAGAACTATTTTTCAGAATTTCCGTAACGCGCCCCCTGAATGGGTACCTCGGCGATGCTGTAATCAAAAAAGCTCTCAGCCCCGAGGACCTGAGCAAAATAGTGGCCTGCAGAATGCCGAAATGGATGCGCGCAACACTGGAAACAACATGAGCCGGTAAGAAAAAGCTAGACAATCCGTTTGGCTGCCTATCCCTCTATCAGTGTCGGACCTACATCTATTGCTGGCTGCCCTTCTCCATGTTTATCCGCGCCCTGCGGATATAGCTCTCCAGATACATTAGACGGCCAGGCAATGATTTGCGTGGCCTCGTATTCAGAGTGTGACTTTGAATATCCCAGATTACCAAGCTGCATAGCTAGGTATTGACTGAAGCACCTGGGCCATTGCGACAAACGCCAAAAACCGCGCATGCGCGGTTCTTTTGTATGAGCGGACCCGTATGACTCTGACCTCAACAGGCCGGTCAAGATCGATGTGGGCCAGCAGATCTGTCTCGTAGCGCCGCGTTAGAGATATGACGATTTTTCCGCGCATGCGCGGAAACAAGAACAACTGAAAAATAAAATTACCTGGCGCGTAGCTCTACCCCAGAACCAGTGGCCTTGGGCTTTTCACTATCAGGTAGTAATCCAAAAAGTGGGAGCCCCGAAAATGCCAGACACATCCAATCATTCGGCGAGTGAGAACCAGCCACACATCAGCCCTGACTCGCGGAATGCACAGCTGCTAGCGTTGGCTACAGATTCTGGGCGCGATGTTGGTGTGATAGCGGAGATGCTGAGGTTTCTAGATGTTCACCCGCAGCTGATTGATTTCCCCCGAGTCATGCAGGGTCTAGTGAATACGCTTGATGCCATGGACGTACCGCCGGTGCTCAGCTTAGGCGCGTGCGACATCAGAGCCTGGCGGGACGAGTGCTGTTGGATTATTTCAATCCGAAATAATCGTGATTTTGTTGCGGCTTTGGGCCCCATGTTTTACCAGGGGGATGAGCGGCGTACACGTAACCCGGTCATCGGTAAGGGTGTACAAGAACACGCATTCCCATACGCGACGCTGTGGCACGAACCTGCTGATTCAGAATGCGAGCAGGATTACTACCGGCTTATTGGGCAGCTGCTCGTGGCCTATCAGCAAAGGGCTGATGGCTTGGGCCTCCGAGGTCAGAAATACACCGCGTACCTGGAACTCCGAGCGCTCTGCGCACTGCAGATACTGTCTATACCAAGTGATCTAAATATATGGTCCAGTTTTGCTGTATTTGCGCAGGGCTGCCGTCAATTCCACGCCGGCAATTCAACTAATTATCTAGCAGAGTACTTCGCACCGATCGTTCGTCTCGCCCGCTACCTCGGTGGTGAGGAGCCGCCTGAGCGTCACGGTGGCGGCGGCCATCGTCACCATGGCGGTTCAAACAGCACAGGCCTAGGCGTACTAATTAGCCAGGGCGCCACCGAGTTCCCGCTTGATGATCCAGACGACCCAGATTTGCTCCCTGGATATATAAGTTTCGTGGTGTCTCAACCGCTCGACGATGATTTAGATGAAGCACTGCCGCCGGGAGAACTAACCGCGGCGAGTGAAGTATGTTTGATCGATACGAGGGGTGAGGTCAGGCCATATGTAGCTGAATTGCTCAGCCATGAGGGCATGCTTGCTCATATTGCTCGCAGTAGGCAATTTTTGCCTTTTGGCTACAACCTGCTCACGCAGTATGAACTAGCAAACCTATTGTTCGGTGTCACTGATGAATTTCTATTATGTCGGGAACGAATTCGTAACGCTCCTGGCCAGGAGCAGACACAGATACGGAGGCGCTTGGAGGCACTGCTGGTACTTCATCTCATGCTCTGGTTCGGTCGCTCACTCGAGGACTGCAAAAAACTACGGATAGCTGAACGCAATGCGCGCCCGAGCTCGGTGCTGGAGTTGGTTCTGGCTGATGAGGCAGGGCCGGCGGAGTTCAGATTTTTTGCACCGACACCGGCCTATGCAGCGGAAGAGCACTTGCCTCGAGAGGCCGTTCGAGAGTCTCAACCAGCAATCGCGGTACCAGATATGGTTGGGGCAGCTGCGCTCGTTATGGCAATCCGGGACTTTTCGCCGGTAAATGGTTCTGCCGTTATCACCTGCAAGATCAAAGACGTCGAGCGTGAAATCCGAATCTTATTGGGCGAGCTTGGAGGAGAAGATTCTCGCTACACGATGCACAAAGTGCGCTCCTACCTTCATCGCCAAGTCATCGCAGACTCTCACGATGTGGTTGCAGCCACCATGCTATCTGGGATGCCCTGTCTTTCGGCAAACACACCGCTGTATTACAGCCAGTACAGCATCAACTATCTGCGACGCCTGTATTGCCAATCAGTACAGCGGGTGTTGGCTGCGGTTTATGCCACCGTAGAATTGGAGGCCCCTAGTGCATCGATTCCCGCTGTTCCTGAGATGGCTGTTGGTGCCCGAAACTGCCTTAGGCTGAATACGGTAAAAGCTAATCTTGATGCGTTGCTGGCAGTGCTGCGTAAACGCCCTCGAAAAAGTCTTCAGCAGCTTGTTCATTGGCATAACTGCTTTTCGCTGTGGACGGTTCAAATGTTCTTTATGGCGACCGGATGTCGAGCTATTCGCGACCCGTTGAAGCAGGAAGACGAATTTATATCGTCTGGGGGGCACGGCGCGCTGGGGGACAAAGGCTCAGATGATGGGCATATGAGTCGCCTAGTAGTGTTAACTGACCTGCTAAAACGACAGTTAAAAGCCTATAAGGCTCACTGCAGGGCAATTACCGCACAACTCGAGTTACATACACCGGCTCCTACCAACGGATTTTTCCTGCGCTTAACCGATGATGGTTGCCTTTGCTACGAGGAAATCCGGCCGCTCCATATCAAAGCTGTAATGCGCCAGATTGAGGGTTTCACACCTCATGCAGTGAATGGATTCCGTAAACTTTTGAGAACTGAGCTCGCCGAGCGCGGATGTCCGCCTGAGACACTGTCGGCTCTGATGGGCCATTGGCTGAGTGGCGAAGAACCACAAGATATTTACTCGAGCTTTTGCCCGCGTACCTATGTTCAAAGTCTTCATGCCCACTTGTTGCCACTCATGCGGGAGCTCGGCTGGACGGTTCGCAACAGCCACCTGGTTGCGGAGGCTGATATATGAATAGCTCACGTCTTTCGGATGAAATGCTGTCTGTTGTCTGGAGCCCGGAAAAACACGATCCAGAGTGGAAAAATGAATATCTTCTGACACTCCAGGAGCGCTGCAAAGATTCCGGCAACAGCATCGGTGAATGGCTCTGCGGACAACGTTCGCTGCGTAATTTCCCCATCAAAGAGATGCAGAATCTCGGGAGTCAGCTCGAAAACACAACATTACGCAATACGCTTCTAGAAGTGACGCGTCGTGCGCAGCGTTTTAATCTGAGCTTACCGCTGGCTCCGATCGCGATCGAAACGCAGCGCCGCTCAAATCCGATTAATCCCGACCTTTACACCGCAGTGAATCTGTCGGCCAGTCAGGACATGGTTGATTCGATTGGGCGCGCCATCAGGCGTGATCTAGAACAACTCTCACCCCATACGCGGATTGGGCTGCTGCTTCTGAGTGCTGCCTATTACGGCGCTCTGATGGACATTCCCCAGCTGAACGCGCTGACTCAACTTGACCCTGGGCAGGTCATTTGGATATCCGGAATACCTGAGTTCCGGCTGCGGCTCTCAATCCGAGGTCAGCCTGAGGCTGAGAACCGGCAGTGGTTTCCAGATCCGATAACGCTGTCGCTTCTGTCGCGCTGCGCTGCAGATCTAGCCGAGAACCGGTCTTACCTGGCTCGAAAAAACGGAAAATTAAAATGCATTCAAGCGGCCCTGGCCACGGGAGGAATTTGCCCTGATAACCAGCCAGCCTCTCTAGAGCGTGTGTTTGAGTTGCTGCGCATCGAGCGTCAAACACAGTTGCCACAGCTGCTAACAAATTACGCTACAAGATCCAACTTTGTGTCGCATTCTGTTTTGCCGGACTCATGGCAGCATTTGAACGGGAATGCACCAGGGCCAAGAAGCGAAGAGAAAGAGAAACGGAAAAAGCACCGATTTCGCAGACCCCAGCAAAATGTTCCCGGGTGGTTGACGGTGTTGTGCCGAAAACTCCGCAAACAGCAAATTTCAGCAGTTGAGAATATACCTCCACCTCAGACGCTTGAAGCTTTGATCAATGGCTGGGCTGCGCTCCTGCTTCACGGCCGCTCGTTTTACGGCAACACGTTACAGCCCCAAACAGTTGCCAACTATGTTCGGAATGTCGGTGTTGGTTTGGACAATATGCTCTGTGTTGACTCGATCTTGGACGTTTCGCCGGATGCACTTGAGGAGCTCTATGAGCTGATGCTGGAGGCTCAGCCCACCTCGTCTATGAGAAGGAATCTCGCCAAGGGATTGCTGGAGTTTCATGGCCACCTGCAGAAAACATTTGCGTATCCGCCAATCAGCCCCTATAGCGTGCTAGGCATTGGGAAAACACCTCAGTTCGTCGACGCCCAGATCCTCAATGAGGACCAATATCGTCTGGTCCTAAGGGACTTGGCCACAGGCCCCTTGAGTCAGCGCTCACCACGTCTCGCTATCATCGCTCAAGCCATGATGATCTTCGGATTTCGACTGGGATTGCGCCGCAATGAGGCGCTGAAATTGCTGCGTCGTGACCTGCAATTGCGTTCACTGTCTGATGCGCGAGCCGCTGCAGTAAGGCGTCGACATCAGAACCTCAAGCGGCTGTCACCTGAACGATTTACTGTTATCGAGCGACCGATCAACCTGCATATTCGACCACATGCTCTGCGCGCGTTAAAAACACGCAACTCAACACGGACGCTGCCACTTCACGTGTTGCTTGAGCCAGATGAGTTGCAGTTGATTGAGCGCCTTGCCCAACTGCGCGATGACGAAGAACTGAAGAATCCATATTCGGAATTCTTGTTCTGTATTCCGCAGCTTCAGACTCGATGGGTTTCTGAATCAACACTGATGCCGGCTATTCATGATGCTCTACGCCGGGTGACTAGGTGCAGCGATATGCACTATCACCACCTGAGACATTCTGCTGCGACATGGCTGACGTTCAAGCTGGCCGCGTCAGCATTAGGTGTTGGTCAGGCGTCTGGATTGCTATTCGGCGAGCATCCGCAAACCATGAAATGGCTCTTGGACACAGAACGGCTAAACCGTGCATTTTTTCACTCCCCCGAGTCCGCCACCCGACGGGTAATGCATATAACCAGCGCTGTACTTGGTCATGCGAGCCCCAAAACATCCCTACTGCACTATGTTCATTGCATGCCGTGGTTATCGGCGCTGTGCTGGCAGTGGAATCCCGGATTTTTACCACCTGGCTATGTCATCGCCAAAGTTGCCCAAGTCAGCTTGCCCAACAAGCTGGACGACCTACCTGCACTAAGCCTGCCTGCAGAAATTCAGCACATGCAGAGAATCATCGGCCGCATGCGGGTCTATAGGCGCAGCGATCAAGGAAAAGTTAAGCGTTCGCTGATTTCCCATCAGAGGAGTGACGGTGGATGGGCATTGACAAGAATGAATGAAATTTCATCCATGCTTGCGTACCAGGCTTACGCGGAGGCATCAGGGCACTCGGTCAATATGGACTGGGTAGAGTTCTCCGAATCGGATCGATTAGTCATGTTGGAGCGGGCGAGATACATCAGCCATCTCGGTAAGCATCGCCTGCAGAGCCCAGCAACCTCTGACTCAGATCATAGAATTGAGCTTGTCCCAAGACCGCCTAGGCACGGAGGTCTGGCTGGGGTTGCGGCCTATGCGGATCGGCTTTATGGCCTGCTAAGCAGCCGGCATAAAGCCAAAGCTGGTCGAGTGCTGGACGATTTCGTGGAGCGCTGTTGGGCTAGCGAGACGACACTGCGTTTCTACTCCGGCAAGGATGAGCAGAGTGCCCGCGAGTACGCCTGGCTGCTATCTGAACTGGGCATCCGTTTGGTTGATACTGAGTTCATCATTTACGACACGCGCACGCCCAGGCAAACCAAAAGCCGTTGGCGAACGGTTCTGGGGAAACCTCGCTTGAAGTTCACTGAACAAATTCCGGAGAACCGGTGCGCTGAAAACAGGCATATGGGGATTCGAGTACAGCTGCGTTTACCGGGTGTCGAGCTCACCGCTCAAGAGCAAAACCACCACTCCGGCGCTGCGCTGCGCTATCTGATGCTAATGGCTTCCATCGACTGGCATTTCCGCGCCTGACCAAGTCCGGAGGGCGTTCAGCCCTCCGGTTCGTCTTGCAGTTCCAACAAGTCACCCACCTCACAGTTCAGGTATCTGCAGATTTTCTCCAGGTCCTTGAGCTCCACCCTTTGCGCGGTTTCGTGATAGAGCCGCGTGAGGGTTCCGCGATTGATCCCTGTGTCCCTGACTACGTCACTGATTTTCAGCTTCCGCTCGCCCAGTAAGCGAGATAAATGGCACTTGACCATTCTAATCTCCGAAAAATGATCTTCAGAAGATCATTTTGCCCTTGCAAAGCTCAAAATGAGCGTTATAGTGATCTGCAGGAGGTCATTATGAGGCTTCAGGAGCTCATAAGAACCCTCTGTCGTTCAATTTAGCAGAGAGGGCAATGCCATGTCTCACACTTACCTGACTACCGAAGAGCTGGCCACGCGCATGAAGTACGACGCGCGCACCATCCGAAATCGTCTGAAAGATTCAGTCCTGCTTGAAGGCATTCATTATTTCCGCCCCTTTGGCGGCCGTAAGATCCTATTCATCTGGGAAGCCGTCGAAGAAGACATGCAGAAATTCTCGCGGACTTCCGGGCTGGTTCCTATGGCCGGCGGGGGCATCTGCCATGGGTAAGATTCGTGCCCGCGCCGACAACGAGAAGTTGTTCTTTGACTTCACCTACCTGGATCAGCGCTGCCGCGAGCAGACCACGCTGCCTGATACGCCCGCTAACCGGAAAAAGCTGGCAAAGATCCTCGAGCGCATAGAGGCGGAAATCACCCTCGGAAGCTTCGACTACGCCACCTACTTCCCCCAAAGCAGCAAAGTACAAGAGATCAGTCGGCTGCGGGCGGGCTGTACATCGATGAAAACACCACTGTTCAAGGATTTTGCCGAACTGTGGTTTGAGGAGATGAGGGTCGAGTGGCGTGATACGCACGCCAAAACCGTGCGCCTTACCCTTGATAAGCATTTGCTGCCTGAGTTCGGTAAGAAAGAGGTCAGCGCCATCACCAAAGCAGAACTTCTGTCATTCCGCTCGGCACTCGGCAAAGTCCCCGGGCAGAAAGGTCAGAGTCTGACAGCGACGCGAATCAACCACATCATGACGCCATTGCGCATGATCCTTAGTGAGGCAGCTGACCGCTTCGAGTTTACCTCGCCATACCTCAACATCAAATCACTGAAAGTCCCCAAGACAGACGTGGAGCCCTTCACTCTGGATGAAGTGCTGCAGATCCTTAGCACAGTGCGCGACGATTTCCGCAACTACTACACGGTGCGTTTCTTCACCGGTATGCGGACGGCCGAAATTGATGGTTTGCAGTGGAAGTACGTCGACTTTCAGCGGCGGCAGATTTTGATCCGTGAAACCTGGGTGGGCGGCAAGCTCGACTACACCAAGAACGACGGTTCGCAGCGTGAGATCGATATGTCCGAGCCGGTTTATCAGGCCCTCATCGGCCAGCGCGAGAAAAACGGCAGCGGGCAGTTCGTCTTCTGCACCCGCGAAGGTACGCCGCACGCATACCGCAACATCAACGACCGGGTTTGGTACCCGCTGCTGCGGCACCTGGGGTTGCGGCGGCGGCGCCCCTACCAAACCCGTCATACAGCCGCGACCCTGTGGTTGGCGGCTGGTGAAAACCCGGAGTGGATCGCCCGGCAGATGGGGCATACCACCACCGAGATGCTGTTCCGTGTCTATTCGCGCTATGTGCCCAACCTGACTCGCCGTGATGGCAGTGCCTTCGACAACCTGATCAAAGCCAATCTCAAGGCCTGAGGAGTTCCACCATGAAACTGATCAAATGCGACAACGTGAGCCCTCTGCATCCATCTATGGAGGCCCGCGAGCATAAGTACCTCAAGCATCTGGCTTCAGCTATGAGTCACTACCTTGAGAACCGCCATGGCACCGAGCTTATCTGCGTCCTCGGCTCCGGCTACGAGAAGGATAACCGGCATGCCCTCGAAACCTGGGTCGCCTACCACCGCAACGAAGTGTTCGAAAAGCGCCTGGAGGGCCGTAGCCCGCTGGACTTTCTGATCGAGAAGCTTGAAAGCCTGTTGGCTAACTAAGTGCAGAAGGGGCCGAAAGGCCCCTTCATTGTTCTCCCCCTGGCAGCGGCGAGCGTGATCCATTCACCCGCCGAGCTGCGTTTGGATCAACGGTTCCCCTGTCGGCAAAGCGCAACTTGAACATCCAGTCAGGCAGTTAAAGACCCGGATCAGCGTATTGGTTACTATCCAAGGCGCGAACCAGAGCACATTTTTTCTCCTGCCCGCTGATGGGCAATAGGGAGGCCGGGAGTACAGGGACAGTGGTAAAGAAGCAGTGCGTATTGGCCAGCTGGGTTGGCGGGAATGATCTCAAGGCAGTTGCAGGTGCTGAGGCAGGCCCGATTCTGGCGACGCTGAACACGGTGTCCTTCGATAGCGTCGAACTGCTCTGCTCATACCCCTCCGAGCTAGTGGAGCCCTACCTGGCCTGGCTGCGCCAGCAGGTCGATGTACCCATCACCGCGCATTACTTTTCCCTGTCTTCCCCCGTTCATTTCGGCGAGATCTACCAGGCCGCCAGTCAGTATTTAAAGCGGCAGTTCGAAGCCTTCCTGGCCGAACGCCGCCGACTGACGGCGCAGAAGATTAAGCAGTATTACTGGGGGTTGTGATCGCGCACTGGTAGGTCAACCGAGAGCTGTCTCAGTGCAGCAGGTTAAGTCACACAGCAAGTTTTGAGTCCGTTTTTCGGTCGTGGATGCTCAATCAAGGAAGTAGCTCATGCCTCAATCTGTATTCAAATTCTCCAGCTGGCTCGGCACATTTCTTCAACGCCGAGGCCTTCAGGCTCCAGATTGTAGAGGCTTATATGCCTATCACTGCAGCCACGAAGAGTACCTTGACCTGCTGCACCAGCTCAGGGAACTAGGCAGCTTTGATCATGCCGTGAACGACATGGCCGCAAGCGCTTGTTTGGTTCTCTTCTGCTCTGAGTGGTATCGCCGCGAGTATCAGCGTGATCATGGCTGGAGCTGGGAGCCGATCTGGAAAACCTTGGGGTATAGCCTTTCTTCAGGCGATTTGGCCAAAACAATTCCCAAAGGATTGGAGCGCTACTGGACGCGCCCAATGCACTTTTACGAGTCCGAACGCAGGGATTTTCTCGGCACATTATTCAGTGAGGGTGGGCTTCCTTTTCAAGTACTGCGCGAAGGTGGAAGCCGCTTTCAGACGCTTTTTGATCGTGTGCTCAAACAGTATGACCAGTGGCACATCCTGGGCTACAGCACTGCACAGCAGGTAGAACAACAGTTGGAAAAGGCGAACCTACCACAGGTGTTTGCCACGCAGACTTCAGTAGAGCTGATTGCGCATATGGCCGATCAGCTAGTGTCTCTGGTGCGTGACTATGGCCTGGTGCAGGCCGACGAGCCGGTTGCCCGCTTAGATGCCATGAATCCCAAATGGCGTGAATTGTTCCCACTACCGCTGGATAACCAAACCGGCAGTGAATTGCTTAACGGGTTGCTAAAAACTGCCACCGTTGAAGGTGGAAGGCGTCGCAAGGCGTCTCGCGGCTGGGCCTGCCGACACTATTGGCACGAAGCTCAACCCAGTGAGCTGAAGGTGCAGGTGTCGCTGCCGGCAGAAGTGGTTTTTCAATTAACCATGCAGCCATCTACCACGCGCTTCGAGCTTGCGATTCTAGAAGGCGAAGCGGTCATCGCTAACCTAGGCCCAGGTTATGCCGTTGTGGATAACGCTGTCGCACGCATCAGGCTGCGGCAACGGGAGGTTATGGGGCGCCGCCGCGATTGCTCTTTACCATTGAGCCTGGTGGCCATGGCTGGGGGGATGGTCATCACTTCTTTACCCATTGAGAACAGCACCATAGCCCTTGGCGAAGTTCCAGTAGGTTTTGAACCGCTCAATGACCGCTGGCAGTTCTGTGGCCAGGCTTCGTTCAATTGCGCCGCCGAGGAGCTAATGCTCCTGTTGCCGCCCAATAGCGTTTTGCTTCGCGAAGAGGGCTGCGGCGATGCCAGTATCTCTGATATGCCTTCGGCACTGGCTCTGCACACATTAAAAGTACAGGGTAAAACCGAGTTCAAAGTTGACTGTGATGGGCTTTACAGAATTCGTACGGGGCACTCTGCCGGTTCGGCTTTCGGTTTGGAACTGGCCGGTAGCGAGCTTGGCTGGGCAACAAAACCCGCAGTCACTTTTGTAGGTCTGCCCAGGGTGCAATGGCCTGGCGCTTCCGACGAGCTGCAAAAACAAGGTGGTGACCTTTACGTTGGCGGTAAACAGCCCGGCACTGGTGTTTTGCAGGAAATGCTCGGCGCACAATATGTGGCAGTTCGCAACCGCAGTGGAGACACGTTGTTGCGCCGCAGGATAGGTATCCTGCCGGCTGATTTCCGTCTTGAATTGCGTAGCGGCGAAAGGCCAGGACAGGGCAGCATTCTGGTGCATAGCCAGCAACGTTGCCTGTTACAGGTGATGGATGACGGTCTTATAACTCAGCAGGTTAAGCGGGAGGGCCACACCGAGCTCAAACTCTCAACAGAGGGTTTGCCGCCGATCAGTCTGCGTCTTTCAGTCACGCCAAGCCTGCTTTCAGATCCGGTTGAAATTGAGCTGCCTTTCCCCAACTCGGGCTGCCTAGCCATTGATGGCAGTGGTAAGCAGCTCACGCGCGACATCAGTGTTGATGATCTGCTGGGCGCGCGTATTTATTTGTTTGGCCGCAACGGTGCACCAACTAAATTCGGGCTGGAATTGACCCTAAAGGGCAATGCCGCCAAGAGCGCTTCCTATAGTTGGTCCTACACAGCTACCGAAAAGCCTTTAGAAATTAGTCTGTTCAGCATCCGTGAGCAGATAGTTGATTTGCTTTCGCTTCAGTCCGGTATCGATCAGGTAGTCGAATTAAGGGTGTTCGGACATGGTCAGGAGGCCAATTTCCGTGTGCGCAAGTATGCAATGGAGATGTTGCTGGATCGTGATCGTCAGGTGCTACGCGCTGCCAATTTGCAGGAGGGCAGTGCCGCGTTACCTGAACCGATTTTGATGCTGCTGCATGAGCCGATGCGCGGTGCCGTTCACCTCAGTTCACGTACTAGCGAAGGCGTACCCACCGGTGAGTTTGAGCTGCCGGCATTGGTGGAGAAAAATGGCCCCTGGCTGGTGTTGCCTAAGCAGGGATCACCTGCCTCTTTCAGGCCGCTGTTTATTTTCGGTGGTTGGGAACCGGTCCCGAATAGTGATGACGCCCAAAGCCTGCAAAAAGCTGTTCTGACCTTTGATCATGCCTCTCCTGTCAGTTCATTTGGGCCTGTTTTGGACTCCATGGCCGTGAACCCTATGCACAGCGGATGGCAGTTTCTGAGGTCGTTGTATGAGGGTTACGGTTATCTGCCTTTAGCAACGTTCGAGGTCTGGAAAGCACTTGTGGGTCATACCCGTGCATTGTCGATGGCGCTTTTAAAATTTGAGATGGATCCAAAGTTTTTGAGCCGGATTGAAGCTGAGTTCCCGGTTTTTTGGGAATTCTTGCCTGTTAACGAAATACATCTGGCCGCCAGGCGCTACGGTGCATTTCTCAAGATTAAGGGGGTTGCAGAGGAAGCTATTTCGGCGCTGATTGGCAGGATGTTCAGCCGGCTAGGTGAGGTTTTTCCGACCTATGGAGAAAGCGTTCAGCAACATCTGTTAGGAAAAGCTTTAAGTCCTGAGCGCCAAATGCCTCTCGACATATTCCAGGGGATAGTTCACGGCTGGTATCACCAATTGATGCGAGATCGTAGTGATGCGACGTGGCCTGAGTATGGTGGCAAGAGGCTGGCGCGTTGGTACGAGAAGCAGAATGAATCGGTGATTTCTTTCCGTCTGGAAATGGATTACCGCAATGCTGTTGTCTACCTGCCGGTTTTCGCTGCTGCTGTGGCCAGCGGTAAAGCACAGTTTTCAGATGTTTTTGACGACAGTGTCGAGGCGATATTTTTCCTGCGACAGGTTCGCGATTTCGATTCGAGCTGGTTCAGCAGCATTTACCAGTATTGTTTGCTGAGCAACCTCATGGCTATGCATAAGGCAGTACCAGTCAATGGATAAGTATTTTTCTTCGCTTGTCGAGCAGGCGCTGTCTCGCACTACAGAGTCAACCTTGAGTGTTTTGAGCATCACCGACCCTGGCTTGCGTGAGCACCTTGGTGGGCTTATGCGCGCAGAGTGTGGCAAGGAGGGCTCTTTCCTAGCCCCGCCCTTGTTTGAGCAAACCTTCGGCTGGGAAGAGTCGCCTTTTACGATGGCGCAACTGGCCGCTCAAGAGCATCTACTCAGCAAGGAGGTTGTAGCTTCACTTGATGGTAAAGCCAATGGCCGTTACCGATTTGGTGCGACCTGGAGACCGTTCACGCATCAGTTGGCAAGTTGGCGCTCCCTGCTAGAAAAGAAGCACTCAGTTGTAGTCACCAGTGGTACAGGCTCCGGTAAGACCGAGTGCTTTATGGTCCCGGTGCTTGATGACCTTTATAGGGAGTACCGCGATACCGGAAGCAAGCCTTTGGTTGGCGTCCGAGCACTTTTTCTCTATCCGCTTAACGCTCTGATTAACTCGCAGCGCGAGCGTCTGAACGCTTGGACACAGAGCTTTGGCTCTGGGATTCGTTATTGTTTGTATAACGGTAATACCGAGGAGTTGCAGGCCAAAAAGCGCACCGAGCAGATTGAGCGCCCCAACGAAATTCTGTCGCGCGAGCTGATGCGCGAGCAGCCAGCCCCGATCCTGGTGACCAACGGCACCATGCTTGAATACATGTTAGTGCGTCAGGTCGATGCGCCTATTGTGCGCAAGTCGAGAGAGCAGAAATCTCTGCGCTGGATTGTCCTAGATGAGGCTCATACCTATGTAGGCTCGCAGGCTGCAGAGCTGGCACTGCAGTTACGACGCGTGATGACTGCCTTTGGTGTTACGCCTAAGGACGTTCGCTTTGTTGCAACCTCCGCAACCATTGCTGGTGATGATGCTGCAGAGCAACTGAAACAGTTCCTCTCTGATCTGTCGGGTGTGCCGATCACTCAGATCGATGTCTGGGGCGGTAGGCGAGTCATCCCAGAACTTTCATCGTGCCAGCAGACGCCGGTTACTTTGCAGCAGCTTGAGTCGATGCCTGCTGTAACCCACGACGATCCTGAGGTGCACCTAGGCCGTTATGAAGCACTTGTGCATTCGCCTCTAGCTCGCGCGTTGAGGCATGTACTGGTGAATGCTCCTAAACCATTGAAGCTGACCGAGATGGCCAGTTACATGAGCCGAGATCAGGGGCTGTCGTTAACGCAGGATGAGGTTTTGCGCTGGTTGGACCTGTGCTCTGGCACTCGCCCCAATGAGTCTGAACCTGCATTTTTGAAGCTGCGTGCCCACTTCTTTCAGCGCACGACCCACGGTCTGTGGGCGTGTTTTGATAAACACTGCTCAGCAAAGAAAGGTACACCGCTGCAAGACAAGTGGCCCTTTGGCTATGTGTACGTAAGCCAGCGCCAAACCTGCTCCTGTGGCAGCCCGATTTTCGAGTTAGCGTTCTGCAATGATTGCAATGAGCCTCACTTGTTGGCACGTGATAAAGGCGGAAAGCTGACTCAGTGGGAGAGCTCTGGTGGGGATGAGTTTTCGCTGCAATCTGAAGCTCCACTTGAGGAGGACGCAGGCAGCCCTGATGGGCAGCTGCTAACAAAGACTCCGTTGGTGCTCGGCTCAGTCGATAGTGACGGCCCGTCATATATCCCGGTCGAGTTAGATAGGCTTGCAGGCTCCTTTGTGGCTACCTCTGCTGAGAAGGTGCCACTGCGTATGAATGACCACGATGTGGTTTGTAGCCGTAAAGACTGTAGTTACAGCGGTTTTCAAGGTGCATTTCCGTTTCGTCGTGCAATGTTGGGTGGCCCTTTTTATGTGGCGAACGCGGTTCCGACTGTTCTGGAGTATTGCCAGGACTATCAAGACGAAGATCAGAAGCCAGAGTTTGGGCCCCAGTCGTTGCCAGGGCGAGGACGCAGGCTGATTACCTTTACGGACAGCCGCCAGGGTACGGCGCGTATGGCTGTTCGGATGCAGCAGGAGGCCGAGCGCAGTAGGTTGCGGGGGCTTGTTGTAGAGATTTTGAACTGGCATCAAAAGAGCCACGGCAGTGATCGGGCGCCCTCCAGCAACCTTGATCCCGAAGTGCTGCGGCAGCTAATTGCTAAGGCAAAAGAAGATGTGGCGCTTTACCGCAGCTTAGATATCAAGGAAGAAGTCAAGGTTGCCGAGGAAAAGGTCGTACGCTTCACGGCTCTTTTAGCTGCGGCGAATGGCGAAAAGGTCAGGCCTGTGCTCATTTCTTTGGCCTGGTCGGAGCTTGTGAGTGAACTGAAAAAACGGGCCGATCTTCAAGAGAAGGGCCCCATGCTGCTTGCCAACAAATATCAGAAACCAGAGATCTTTAAAGAAACAGATGGCCCACAAAAACTGGCTGAGATGCTGCTTTTTCGCGAGTTCATGCGTAGGCCAAAACGTCAAAACAGCTTAGAAACTCAAGGGCTGGTAAAGGTCGGCTACCTTGGTTTAGACAAGATCCAGGAAGCGCCAGCGCATTGGGAGCAGAAGGGGCTAACGACTGATGATTGGCGTGATTTCCTGAAGATCGCGCTGGATTTTTATGTGCGTGAAAGCAGCTTCATTCAGATGACAGAGGAGTGGAAAGACTGGATTGGGAGTCGGTTTTCTTCCAAAACCCTGCGGCAACCCGACTCGAAAGAGGCTGATGAGAATCGAGTGAAACGCTGGCCGCAGATTCGCAATGGCAACCACTCACACCGCCTGACCAAGCTGCTGCTCTTGGGGGCAGGCTTGAATCCTTCAAGCTCATCTGATGTTGACTTGATCAATGCTTGGTTAAAGGCCGCTTGGCATCAACTGACCAAGCCTGGAGCAGCGTTGAAGTCCGACGAGAACCGGCACTTTTTACCCAAAGAACACATGCTTTTTTCGTTGGTTGATCGTGCGTTTGTGTGCCCCATCACCAATAAGCTGCTTGATACGACCTTCAAAGGATTTACCCCTTACCTACCTGCACACCTGGACTTCACTCAGCTGAGCGATGAGAAGCGAAAAGATTTTGTTTGTGGGCCGGTTGAGTTGCCCAGTGTTTGGGAGCTTGATCGTTCGCAGGAAGATTATGCCCCTGGCCTTGCTAAGATCAGAGCTCAGGTAGCGGCTGACAATCTTGTCACTGCCTTGCGCGCGCGTAATCTTTGGACAGATATCAATGACCGGGCGGTGGAGGGCGGCTTCTATTACCGCACTGCGGAGCATTCGGCCCAGCAGTCTTCTGAGCGCCTAGGGTCCTATGAGGAGATGTTCAAAAAGGGGCAGATCAACGTCCTGAACTGTTCCACTACCATGGAGATGGGGGTGGACATTGGCGGTATTTCTGCCGTGGTAATGAACAATGTACCGCCACACCCGGCCAATTATCTCCAGCGCGCCGGCCGGGCAGGTCGTAGCAAAGAATCAAGAGCACTCGCTTATACGCTTTGCAAAAACAATCCCCACGACCAGCAGGTCTTCGCCAACCCTAGTTGGCCGTTTGAAACGAAAATCCCTGCCCCTGCGGTAGCTCTGAACTCTGCTCGGCTTGTGCAGCGGCACGTGAATTCATTGCTGCTGTCCGACTTTCTCTGCAATGTTGTTGGGCCTACCCAAACCGAGAAAACCAGTCTCACTGCGCAGTGGTTCTATGACGATACGACTGGCGGTTCGCAGTGCGATCGCTTTTTTGAGCGTTTAGGCCTCGCTGTTTGCGACATTGATGAGGCGCTTTCGCTGCTGGTCAAAGGCACCGCCCTGGCAGGGATAACGCCAGATCAGTTACGTAAGCGTTCAATGGAACAGTTGAAAGAACTGCTGGGCCGCTGGTTGGCGAACTACCGATATTTACTGTCCGAAGAGCAGCAGGCAAAGCCTAACAGCCCTTACCTGAAGCGCCTTCAAGTCGAGAAGGCCCGCCACTGCAATGAATACCTGCTCCGTGACCTATCTGCTCGTACCTTCCTGCCAGGCTATGGGTTTCCGACAGATGTAGTGAACTTCGACAATTTCACAATAGAGGACTACATCCGTGAAAAAGGGGCCGGAAGTAAGGTAAAGCACGACCGTGAGGACAACGTGTCGCGGTATAAGGGGCTACCCTCTCGCAACCTCGCGATTGCCATTCGAGAATATGCGCCCGGAGCTGAGATTGTTTTGGATGGGCGGGTCTTCAAGTCAGCTGGTGTTTCTTTGCACTGGCATAATCTCAATGCCGGCAGCAGTGAAGCTCAGAAGATGGATGTCGCGTGGCGTTGTGACGTCTGCGGCGAGCTCGGCTATGAGGAAGGGTTGGTCAAAACTGATGAGCTAATTTGTACTAATAACGAATGCCTATCCGTTATTAAGCCGTCGAATATCCGCAAGGTACTCCAGCCATCTGGTTTTGTTTCTGATGCTTATCAGTCGGCGTCAAACGACATCCAGCATCAGAAATTTGTACCGGTTGAAACTGCTTGGGTTTTTGTTAAGTCTGCTAAGACCCCGTTACCGAATCCGGCGGTAGGCTCGATGGCCTATGGCGCGGATGGCCAGGTTTTTCATCACAGTTCGGGCGAGAACGGTGCGGGCTTTTCCCTATGCATGAGCTGTGGACGTGCGGAATCCATGCTGACTGCAGACGAATTCCCTCCGGGTCTTTCCCCATCCGGCGAGCACTTTCCACCCCGGCCTGGCAAAGACGATAAAGACCAGAACAATAAACGGCTGCCTTGCCAAGGCAGCGGCAGTATTGTCCCCAATGTCAGCTTGGGTGTTACCTCCTTTACTGACGTTTTCGAATTGACGCTGCACCATCCTGTAAGCGGAGAGTACATCTCAGATAACGATCAAGGGCGGTGCATCGCAATGACCTTGGCTGTTGCCATGCGTTCAGCTCTTGGCGAGATACTAGGGATTTCGGCTTCTGAACTTGGTTATGCAACGCGTCCAAGCAAGCTGGAAAACGGCCAGCCCATCAGGATTTTGCAGCTTTACGATGTAATCAGCGGAGGGGCTGGATTCGCGTCAAGCGCTCCACTGCATATTGAAAATCTGCTTAGGAAGATGGTTGAAACCCTGCACTGTTCTCATTGCGAAAGTGGTTGCAGTGAGTGCTTATTGGACTCCCAGACCCGACATGACCATGACAAGCTGGACCGAAAACTAGCTTTAGACTGGCTTGGTGATGAGTTTGTCCATTACGTAGGACTTTCCTCTGAAGACAAGCTTTCCCTAGCGGACGGGCAATATGCGCCTGGGAGTATCGAGACCGTTCTGCGTCGATTGATCAATGAGGGAGTGGAGAAAGTAACACTGGTAGCCTCAGGGGAACCGGCTGAGTGGGACCTCTTGGCCCCGCAGTTCCGTAAGGCGATTCATGGCTATTTGCATATTGATGAGCTGACCGTCGAGCTTCTTGTGCCGAATGGCATCACTGATGAAGACCTTTTACAGGACCTGGTGCGCTTTTCTCTACTCGGCGTAAGTATCGGCTGCTATTCGCCTGATCGAGACACGCATGTTGCCGTACAGGCAAGCAGAGCAAGCGAGATAATCACGCTGGCTTCACGCTCAGAGCAGGCCGTTGTACCAGGGCCTAGTTGGCATCAGAGTGATGCGCTTGTGGTGACTTCCCGATCTCAACCTGCTCTTCGCTGGACGGAATTTGACCTTGCAAGCTCCGTGAGCAGGCCTTCCGACGGTAGCGTGATCATCGACTTGCCGATTCACCAAGAACTCAACGGCCCTTTGCTGACTTTTGGTGATCGCTTCTGGGGGCTTCTCTCGGAGAACCCGCTCATTGCTGACGTAATGACAACTGCAACCATCAGCAGAATTAACTACTCGGACCGATATATCCAAAACCCAGCCGTGATCACGATTTTGGGTACTTTGTTCAAGTTTCTAAAGGGGCGTATCGCTGCCGATGCACAGCTGCAGGTTTCCACGCTCTTCAAATCCGGAAAGCTGCAAGGTCGCAAGGCCTTTGATGATTGGGCCAGGCAGGACGACTTTGAGTTTTTCGTCAGCAAATGGCTGTCGGCTATGGCGGGTCAGGCCGTCGATCTTCTGATTGAAACATCAAACCGCGATGTCCCTCACCGCCGCCGACTTGATCTTGAATTTGAGGACGGCAGGAGTCTTCGGGTCAGGTTCGACCAAGGCATTGCCTATTGGCAGGTCCGTTTTGGCTCACATGCAGATATGTGGTTCGACTTTGACCTTGAGGCTCAAGATCAACTGATGCATATGGCTAAAGTGGTCGAGACAGCCAAGGTACAGAACTCAGAGCAGAAGTGGGCTACGGATGTTCTGGTGGAGTTAGTGGGGAAATGATCAACCTCCCAGCTTGGCGAGCTCTTTTGAGTTCGTTGAGGTGGGTTTGGTCTGCATTTTGGTAAGGCAGGGAGGAGGAATCGTTTACGGCTAGTACTCAGCATCTGGCTCACCAATTGGTGGTGCCAGATTTCAAGGCACGGTTTAGGCACAGAACTGGCACAGCCCGAAAAACAGCCTAAAACGAGCCGTTCAGGCAGTACTCATGTTGTGCTTAAAGTAGGGCTGTATAAATTTAGGGATGTAGCTGGGATTGAAGCAGTTTGATTTTTCGGATTTTGAAAAAAATCCTTATAAATCAATAATGTATGGCGCACCAGGCGGGATTCGAACCCACGACCCCCGCCTTCGGAGGGCGGTACTCTATCCAGCTGAGCTACTGGTGCGTAATTGTTGCGGCAGCCTATTTGACCATTAGCTGACACCCTTCTCAACTCGATGAGTATTGCCTTCGGAGGGCAGTACTCTATCCAGCTGAGCTACTGGTGCGTTGCGGAGCGCAATCATACGCATGTCCACTGGAGGCGTCCATGCTGGCGAGGGGGTTTGGACTTGCTCACCGGGAGGCTGCGGTTGATCTGGTGCGGGGCTTGTAGAGGCTCTGGCGCGGGCTTATAGCGGCTGCCAAGCGCGGGGCTGGCTGTTAACCTTGGCCGTTGCGATGGCCTTTGGTCGAAGTCGATGTTATCGAGGGTAGGGAATGTCGAGCCATATCAAGCTCTGGGACGCGCCACTGCGTATTTTTCACTGGACCTTTGCCATTGCGGTGACCGCGTCCATCGCCACCGGCTGGTTGGGTGGTGGTCTGATGATCTGGCACGGGCGGTTGGGGCTGTTGGTGTTGGGGTTACTGGTGTTTCGCGTGTTGTGGGGCTTTGCCGGCTCCACCTATGCGCGTTGGTCACGCATTTTGAGCGCGGCGTTTGGTGTCGGGAGCTATCTGCAGGGCAACTGGAGGGAGGCGGGACACAATCCGTTGGGCGCGCTGTCGGTGCTCGCCATGCTGGGGCTGGTGGGTTTTCAGGTGGTGAGCGGGTTGATGGCGACCGATGATATTGCCTTCAAAGGACCCTTGTATGCGTTGGTCTCCAGTGACACCGGCAGCTGGTTGACTGGGTTACATCGCCAGGCGAAATGGCTGCTGGTGGGCTTTATCGGCCTGCATCTGGTTGCTATCGCCTATTACGCGCTGATCAAGCGCAAGCCATTGGTGCGCGCAATGCTTAGCGGGCGGGCGAAGCGTGAACAACCCGCGCAGCAGGACGCCCAAGGCGGTTCGCTGATCGCGGTAGTACTAGTGGTGCTACTGGCTGTGGGGACCGTATGGGGCGTGCAGTCGGTTGCCGGCTGGATGGCGCCGCCACCGGCCGCACCGGCACCTACGCTGGACTGGTAATCCGAGGCCGGGCGGCAGATGGCCCGGCATTGCGTTGGGCTTATCGCTCGGCGCGGAAGTTGTCGTGGCAGGATTTGCACGAACCGCCGACGTCACCGAATGCTTTTTTGATTGCGGCCTGATCGCCCTCAGCGGCAACGCTGGCGAGCTGGTTGGCGGCAGCGGTGAAGTCACGTCCGATCTGGCCAGCCTTGTCCAGGTTCTGGAAGAAGTCAGGCTTCAGGCGGGTGGCCTTGCCCAGTTGGTCGGTGGTCATTAAACAGAGACGGCAGGCTCATGGCTGCCGCGCGAAACTATACCTGCCCGGTAGTTACCGGTGGTGACGTGTAACAAGGGCTAACAGAATGCCGATCAAGGCGGCCTATGCTTCAACAATGGCCTGCTGGATGAGCTTGCTCGCCTGCCAATGGCGGCAATAGGATGGTTGGCATCTGCAGCGGTTGAACCGGGCCATGCCCGAAGGGCTCTGACGCCCTAGATATTCATGACGCGAGCCGCCCGTCAAAGGCAGCGCACGCCTTCAGGAGAGCACCATGCAACTGAAAGATTCTTCCCTGTTTCGCCAGCAGGCCTATATCGACGGGGCCTGGCTCGATGCTGACCAGGGTCAAACGCTTAAGGTGAACAACCCGGCCAGTGGTGAGATTCTCGGCAGCGTGCCGAAGATGGGTGCCGCCGAAACCCGCCGTGCCATCGAGGCGGCAGAGCGTGCCTTGCCGGCCTGGCGCGACCTGACGGCCAAGGAGCGTTCGCAGACGCTGCGTCGCTGGTACGAGCTGATTCTGCAGAATCAAGAAGACCTCGCCCGGCTGATGACCCTGGAACAGGGCAAGCCGCTGGCCGAGTCCCGTGGCGAAATCGCCTATGCGGCCTCCTTCATCGAGTGGTTCGCCGAGGAAGCCAAGCGGGTCTACGGCGACACCATTCCGGGGCACCAGAAGGACAAGCGCATCATCGTCATCAAGCAGCCCATCGGCGTGACCGCGGCGATCACGCCGTGGAATTTCCCGGCGGCGATGATCACCCGCAAGGCCGGCCCGGCGCTGGCGGCGGGCTGCACCATGGTGGTCAAGCCGGCCAGCCAGACGCCTTTCTCCGCGCTGGCATTGGCCGAGCTGGCCGAGCGCGCGGGCATTCCTAAAGGCGTGTTCAGCGTGGTGACCGGCTCGGCCGGTGATATCGGCAGCGAGCTGACCGCCAATCCCATCGTGCGCAAGATCACCTTCACCGGTTCCACCGAAGTCGGCGCCAAGCTGATGGAGCAGTGCGCGCCGGGCATCAAGAAGGTCTCGCTGGAGCTGGGCGGCAACGCGCCCTTCCTGGTCTTCGATGACGCCGACCTGGACGAGGCGGTCAAGGGCGCCATGCAGTCCAAGTACCGCAACGCCGGGCAGACCTGCGTGTGCGTCAACCGCATCTATGTGCAGGACGGCGTGTACGACGCCTTTGCGGAGAAATTCCAAGCGGCGGTAGAGAAGCTGAAGATCGGCAACGGTCTGGACGATGGCGTCGATGTCGGCCCGCTGATCGACGACAAGGCTGCTGCCAAGGTTCGCGAGCATATCGAGGATGCCGTGTCCCAAGGTGCCCTGGTAGTGACCGGCGGTAAGGCGCACAGCCTGGGCGGCAGCTACTTCGAGCCGACCCTGATGATCAACGTGCCGCACACGGCCAAGGTGGCCAAGGAAGAAACCTTCGGTCCGCTAGCGCCGCTGTTCCGCTTCAAGGACGAAGCCGAGGCCATTGCTTTGGCCAATGACACCGAGTTCGGGCTGGCAGCGTACTTCTATGCCCGTGATTTGGGCCGGGTGTTCCGTGTGGCCGAGGCGTTGGAGTCGGGCATGGTTGGGGTCAATACCGGGATGATTTCCACCGAGGTGGCACCGTTCGGTGGCGTTAAATCCTCTGGTCTCGGCCGTGAAGGTTCCAAGTACGGCATCGAGGATTACTTGGAAATCAAATACATCTGCCTGGGCCTGTAGCAGGCCGTAGCGTAAAGACCAGGCCCGCTCGGGCCTGGCTCTTTTTTCGTACGCAGCTCAGAATAAGGCTCTATCTCGCGCTTTATTTGGAATTCTGTGTCCACTCCGGCCAATGCCGCATTTGTCTTGATTGCCTTCAGCGAGCCCTGGCGCGTTGATCAGCTCGGTCAGCTGGTCGGTGGGCTGCGTCCGGGATTGCGCATCGTCAAAGTCCATGATGGTTACGCTGCTCTTGCCGCGTGCAAGCGCGAGCTGCCCCGGCTGCTGATTGCTGATGGTGAGCTGGATGGTCTGGATGGCTGCGCCTTAGTGCGTGAGTTGCGCCGCCGGGCTCCGGTGCAGCAGCTGGCCTGTATCCTGATTAGTGAGCGCATGGACAGGGCCAGCGTCCGTGCAGCATTGCCGCTCGGGCTGGCGGCCTATCTCGGCAAGCCCTGTGATCTCGACGGCCTGCGTCTGCGGTTGGAGAAACTGCTGCCGCAGTCGGAAGATGGGCGCTCGGCGCACGTGCCGTTGGCCGATACGCTGGCTGCCTTTCTCGAGCGCATGCGCAAGAGCAACCCAGGCGCGCCCCTGTTGGAGTCGCTGCAGGCAGCAGTCACTGAATGCCTGAATGCCGCCGACAAGAATTTGGGCATGCTGGAGGAGCAGTTTTCCCGCGACCCGCAAATCACTGCACGGCTGATCAGCGTAGCCAACAGCGCCGGTCAGCATCAGGGCGTTGCCAGCCAGACGCTGACCCAGGCACTACCGCGGTTGGGGGTCAGGCGTACGCTCGATCTGGTGCTGGAGATGACTCTGCAGCGCAACGCGCAGCTGGCCGACCCGCGCTTGGCGCAACTGGCTCTTGGCATCAGCGAAGATGCCCTTCGTGCGGCCAGACTCGCCAGCTGGATAGCGCGCCGGCTCAAGCTGGATATCAACCTCTGCTACACCGCTGGCCTGCTGCATAGCCTCGGTGAGCTGGCGCTGCTGCGCAGCCTGCAGAACTGGCTCGACAATGGCGGTGAGGTGCGCGATGAGGCACTGCCGACACTGTTGCAGGAGCATGCGGCTGGCTTCGGTTCCTCGCTGCGTATCCAGTGGCGTCTGCCGCTGGGGTTGCGCCAGGCGATTGCCGGTTATTACGGGCTGGGTGCCGAGGTGTTCACTCGGGAGGCGCTGGTGCTGAATCTGACTGGCTTGCTGTTGGCTCTGCCGGCCGATGCCTCTCCGCTGAGCCTGGCCGGCGAACGTTCCGCACGTCTATTGCGAGTCGACCCTCAGCTCCTGATCAGCGCGCCGCGCAGCTGAACATGCCCTGTAGGGCGGAGATTTTCGCTGCCGTGAGTCGCGTCAAAGCGCTCGATGAGTTTACGGCTCCGGCTTAGGCTGTAAGGCTGGCAGCAGATGGGGCGCCCAAAGGTTGTCCTGAAAGTGCTTGCGGAAGAAGCCGAAGTGGCCGATGCGCGACACGCCGATCTCGTTTGGGGCGATGCGATGCATGGTCTTGGGTGCCGACCGGTAGAAGCTATGCAGCGACTCGGTACTGCGTGCCGACATCATTTCGTCATCGCTGAAGGAGAGTGAAACCAGCGGCGTCCGTACGGCGTCGAAGGCGCTCTGTACCGGCTCGCCTTCAATGCCGATCAGGTAATCCGGATGCAGACACCAGCGGCGCCACTGGCGGATCACCCCGGCTGGTAGATCGCCCACGGCGCCGAGACGCTCGCCGGGAAAGTAGCCGGCAATTCCAGTCAGCACAGGCGCCAGGGCGTACCAGAGAAACCAGGCCTGCTTGCGGACCTGCGGACTGTTGTCACGCCAGTAGCCACTGCCGGCAGCGATGGTGATGATGCGTGACAGGCGATCATTGCCCCTGACCATCGGCAATATCTGAGCACCGAGGCTGTGGCCGATCCAGTACAACGGCAGGCCATCCGCCGCATTGGCAAGCTGGTCGAGCATGGCGCTGGCATCGTGCCTGGCCCAATCGAGAACATCCACCTTGAGCTTGCGCAATGAGCTGCGGCGCGACTGGCCAATGCCGACATAGTCGAAGGTCACGGTCAGATAGCCCTGGGTTGCCAGCCAAGCGGCGAAGTCAGCGTAGAAACGCTGCTTGACACCAATTGCAGGTGCGATCATTACGGCGCCGCAAGGCTTTTCCGACGGCACGTACCACTGGCTGGCCAGTTGCTGGCCGTTGCCGTTGTCGATCCAGCGCAGTTCGGGCTTGGGTATTGCCATTTTCTTGTTCTCCGCACTTTCCCGGAAGGGGGACGATGGGCGAGTATACGAACGCAAGAATAAAATTCTAGAAAAATATTCTAGTAAGTCGGAGAGCTGATGGCCCGTTCGTCACGCAAACAGGAGATTCTGCAGGCCGCGCTCGCCTGTTTTACCGAGCACGGTGTGGATGCCACCACCATCGAAATGATTCGCGACCGATCGGGTGCGAGCATTGGCAGCCTTTATCACCATTTCGGCAACCGCGAGCGGATCATCGCTGCGCTCTACCTGGAGGGTATCGGTGAATATGCAGCGCTATTGGAAGCCGGCTTGGTGGATACACTGCAACCCGAAGCTTGCGTAAAGCTGTTCGTCACCTGTTATGTCGACTGGGTTGTGGCCAATCCGGATTGGGCGCGTTTCATCCTGCACAATCGTGGGAGGGTGGAGGCCGGCGAATGGGGCGAGCGCCTGCGCGAGCACAATCGCGATCACGGCAAACGCATCGGTGCGGTACTGCGCCGGCATCGCGAGGCGGGTGCCTTCAGAGCGATGCCCGCTGACTGCTTCGTCTCGGTGGTGATCGGCCCGGCACATGACATGGCGCGCAACTGGCTGGCAGGGCGCAGCAGCACAGCGCTTGCCGATTGTCGCGAGTTATTGGCAGAGATCGCCTGGGACAGCGTACGCTCTGTTCCGAAGGCCGCGCAGAGCTGAAACAGGCGGTTTTCCGATGACGCCTTCCGAGCGGAAAAATCAATCCGCGCTTGTTGCATTGGGGGCTTTCTGATATAAAGCAGCGCTCTTTTCTAGGGGCGCGCTTTGTTCGATTGCAGCGTAGCCGGTAAGACCCCAACGAAACGTGGTGCTGAGCGCCAAAAAAGACATTTGAATTCAAGCGGCCAACCCATGCCGGGTTGGGCATGTGGTTTTAGAGGGCTGAGGCATGTCGAGAGTCTGTCAAGTTACCGGTAAGGGTCCGGTAACCGGGAACAACGTATCCCACGCGAACAACAAAACCCGTCGTCGTTTTCTGCCGAACCTGCAGCATCATCGCTTCTGGGTCGAGTCCGAGAACCGTTTCGTTCGTCTGCGCCTGACCGCCAAGGGCATGCGTGTGATCGACAAGCGCGGCATCGACGCCGTTCTGGCTGAACTCCGCGCTCGCGGCGAAAAGGTTTAAAGGAGAACTATCATGCGTGACCTGATCCGTTTGGTGTCCAGCGCCGGTACCGGCCACTTCTACACCACCGACAAGAACAAGCGCACTACGCCCGACAAGATCGAAATCAAGAAATACGATCCTGTCGTGCGCAAGCACGTGATCTACAAGGAAGCCAAGATCAAGTAATTGATCGGCCCTTGAAGAAAAAACCCGCCTTTCGGCGGGTTTTTTCGTTTCTGGCGTTGTGTGTTGCTGTTGGACAAGAGCCCTGCCCCGGGACGGGGCTCTCACAGGGAATCGACTGCTGTCAGCCTGCTTTGCGGATGGCTCCGGCAAAACGCTCGATGATGGCGTCGATATGCGACTTTTCGATGATCAGTGCCGGTGAAAGCGCAATGGTATCGCCGCTGGCGCGTACCAGCAGGCCGTCCTCGAAGCTCTGGCGGAACACTTCGTAAGCGCGCTTGCCGACACCATTGGCGTGCGTTGCGAACTGGATGCCGCCGACCAGGCCAACGGTACGGATATCGGTTACGTTGGGCAGATCCTGCAGACTGAACAGGGCGTCCTGCCAGTAGTTCTCCAGCTCGATGGCTTTCTCGAATAGCTGTTCGCGCTGGTAGATTTCCAGAGTCGCCAGAGCCGCGGCGCAGGCCACCGGATGCCCGGAATAGGTGTAGCCGTGGAAAAACTCGATGGCGTTGTCCGGGCCGTGCATGAAGGCCTGCTGGATCTCATCGGATACCAGCACCGCGCCCATGGGTACCGCGCCGTTGGTCAGGCCCTTGGCACAGGTGAGGATGTCTGGCGTGACGCCCCAGCGCTGGGCGGCGAAGGCCTTGCCGACGCGGCCGAAGCCGGTGATCACTTCGTCGAAGATCAGCAAGATGCCGTGCTTTTTTGTGATCTCACGCAGGCGCTGCAGATAGCCCAGCGGCGGCAGGATTACCCCGGCCGAGCCGGACATGGGCTCGACGATCACCGCCGCGATGTTGTCGGCACCATGCAGGGTGATCAGGCGTTCCAGTTCGTCGGCCTTTTCCCTGCCATGCTCAGGCAGGCCGCGCGTGAAGGCGTTGCGTTGCATATCCAGCGTGTGCGGCAGATGGTCGACACCGGGAATTAGCGCGCTGCTAAAGGCTTTGCGGTTGTTGCCCATGCCGCCTACCGAGATGCCGCCGAAGCCGACACCGTGATAGGCCAGTTCACGGCCGATTAGCCGGGTACGGCTGCCCTGCCCGATGGCGCGCTGGTAGGCCAGGGCGACTTTCAGTGCGGTATCGACGGATTCGGAGCCGGAGTTGGTGAAGAACACCCGGCTCATACCTGGCGGGGCGATCTCCACCAGCCGCTCGGACAGCTCGAAGGGCAGCGGGTGACCCATCTGGAAGGTCGGCGCAAAGTCCATCTTGGCGATCTGCCGACTCACCGCCTCGGTGATTTCCGGTCGGCCGTGGCCGGCGTTGCAGCACCAGAGCCCGGCAGTGCCATCGATCACTTGGCGGCCGTCGGTGTCGGTGTAGTACATCCCCTGGGCACTTTCCAGCAGGCGTGGGTTAGCCTTGAACTGGCGGTTGGCGGTAAAGGGCATCCAGAAATGTTCGGCGTGCGGATCGTTGGCCATGGTCGCTCCAGTCTTGCAGGATTGGGGGCTAAGCTGATACGTACAACCGCCTTTCGCACAGCCGTTGGCCGAGTCTATGTTTAATAAAACGCACAAAACAAGGCTGATTGCCTGTCTTCGTAAAATATATTGATAGCCCTGGCGCCGCTGGTTTAGGGTGCCTTTCTATTCGTTGGACTATTTGACCGAGGAAGCACCATGACCACCCTGACTCTCGCCGATTGGCAGCAGCGTGCCCGCGACCTGCGTATCGAAGGCCGGGCTTTCGTCCAGGGGCAGTACACGGCCGCCGCTGACGAGGCCACGTTCGATTGCATCAGCCCCATTGACGGTCGAGTGTTGGTGCAGGTTGCCAGCTGCGACGCGGCGGATGCTGAGCAGGCGGTGCAGAGTGCACGTGCGGCTTTTGAATCCGGCACCTGGTCGCGTCTGGCACCAGCCAAGCGCAAGGCGGTGATGGTCCGTTTTGCCGACCTGCTGGAGGCCCACAAAGAGGAGCTGGCCCTGCTGGAAACCCTCGACATGGGCAAGCCGATCTCCGACTCGCTGGCAGTGGATATCCCTGGCGCGGCGCGTGCACTGCGCTGGTCCGGCGAGGCCATCGACAAGGTCTACGACGAAGTGGCGCCCACGCCCCATGACCAGTTGGGTCTGGTCACGCGCGAGCCGGTGGGTGTGGTCGCGGCCATCGTGCCGTGGAATTTCCCGCTAATGATGGCCTGCTGGAAGCTGGGACCGGCGCTGGCCACCGGCAACTCGGTGGTACTCAAACCGTCAGAGAAGTCCCCGCTGACGGCCATTCGCGTGGCGCAGCTGGCCATTGAGGCCGGCATCCCATCGGGCGTGCTCAATGTCCTACCAGGTTACGGGCACACCGTGGGCAAGGCGCTGGCACAGCACATGGACGTCGATACCTTGGTCTTCACCGGTTCTACGCGGGTCGCCAAGCAGCTGATGGTCTATGCCGGCGAGTCGAACATGAAGCGTGTCTGGCTGGAGGCGGGTGGCAAGAGCCCTAATATCGTCTTCGCCGATGCACCGGACCTCGCGGCCGCTGCCGAGGCGGCCGCCAGCGCCATTGCCTTCAACCAGGGCGAGGTTTGTACCGCCGGATCGCGGCTGTTAGTGGAAAGCTCGATCAAGGCGCGCTTCCTGCCATTGGTGGTGGAAGCGCTCAAGGGCTGGAAGCCGGGCAACCCGCTGGACCCGGCGACCAATGTCGGCGCATTGGTCGATACCCAGCAGCTCGATACCGTGCTCGGCTATATCGAGGCTGGCCGCGAGGCCGGCGCGCAGGTGCTGATCGGTGGCCAGCGCACCCTCGAAGAGACCGGCGGGCTGTATGTCGAGCCGACGATCTTCGATGGCGTCAGCAATGCCATGAAAATTGCCCAGGAAGAAATCTTCGGCCCGGTGCTCTCGGTAATCAGCTTCGACAGCGCCGAGGAAGCCGTAGCCATTGCCAACGACACACCCTATGGCCTGGCTGCGGCTGTATGGACGGCGGATCTGTCCAAGGCCCACCGCACCGCCCGTGCGCTGCGTGCCGGCAGTGTGTGGGTCAACCAGTACGACGGCGGCGACATGACCGCGCCTTTCGGCGGCTTCAAACAGTCGGGCAATGGGCGTGACAAGTCGCTGCATGCCTTCGACAAGTACACGGAGCTGAAGGCCACCTGGATCAAGCTCTAACAGGTAGTTGATAAACTAGCTGCGTTTGGCAATGGCGTTAAAAAACAGGCTCGGAAAGTCGCTTGCGGCTAACGTGCTTCAGCGTGGCTCGAAGCGCGAACGAAGTGAGTTCATTTAGAACACTAGGCTCGTTCGCGAGCCCGGTCCGTTCCTCGCCTGTTTTGACTCGCTGCACTCGCCCTTCGGGCCAGCCTTCGGCTGTTACTCCCGCTGGTCGTAGCGCCTTGTCTTGCCCGCCTCTCCTACGTTTTCAACAACCTGTTCAATCGCCTGCACTGCATAACAACTCAGAGGATTCGTCCATGTCCGGCAAGGCAAGTTTCAACTGGATCGACCCGCTGCTGCTCGACCAGCAACTCACCGACGAAGAGCGCATGGTGCGAGACAGTGCCGCTCAGTTCGCGGCTGACAAGCTGGCGCCGCGGGTATTGGAGGCCTTTCGTCATGAACGCACCGACCCGCTGATCTTCCGAGAAATGGGTGAAACCGGCCTGCTCGGCGCGACCCTCCCGGAAGCCTACGGTGGCAGCGGCCTCAATTACGTCTGCTACGGCCTGATTGCCCGCGAGGTGGAGCGTATCGACTCCGGTTACCGCTCGATGATGAGCGTGCAGTCGTCTCTGGTAATGGTGCCGATCTTCGAGTTCGGCAACGAGGAGACCCGGCAGAAATACCTGCCGAAGCTCGCCAGTGGTGAATATATCGGCTGTTTTGGCCTGACCGAGCCGGATCATGGTTCCGATCCGGGCTCGATGGTGACGCGGGCCAAAAAAGTCGACGGCGGCTATCGCCTGAGCGGCAGCAAGATGTGGATCACCAACAGCCCCATCGCCGATGTCTTCGTGGTCTGGGCCAAGGATGACGAGGGCGCCATTCGCGGCTTCGTACTGGAAAAGGGCTGGCAAGGCCTGAGTGCGCCGGCGATCCACGGTAAGGTCGGGCTGCGCGCCTCGATCACCGGCGAGATCGTCATGGACAACGTGTTCTGCCCCGAGGAAAACGCCTTTCCGGATGTGCGCGGCCTGAAAGGCCCCTTCACCTGCCTGAACAGCGCCCGCTACGGCATCAGCTGGGGCGCGCTGGGCGCCGCCGAGTTCTGCTGGCACACCGCGCGCCAGTATGTGCTGGATCGCCAGCAGTTCGGTCGTCCGCTGGCGGCCAGCCAGTTGATCCAGAAAAAGCTCGCCGACATGCAGACTGAAATCACCCTGGCGCTGCAGGGCTGCCTGCGTCTTGGACGCATGAAAGACGAGGGCACGGCGGCAGTAGAGATCACCTCCATCATGAAGCGCAACAGTTGCGGCAAGGCCCTGGACATCGCCCGCACGGCGCGTGACATGCTGGGCGGCAATGGCATCAGCGACGAATTCGGCATCGCCCGGCACCTGGTCAACCTAGAGGTGGTGAACACCTACGAGGGCACCCATGACGTGCACGCGCTGATCCTCGGGCGTGCGCAGACCGGGATTCAGGCGTTCTTTTGATCCACCTACAGCGCCCTGCGCCGGGCTTTTTCCCGGCGCGTTCATATCGAGGCTTAGTTCATGTCCGGCGCCCTTTCTCATATCCGTGTCCTTGATCTGTCCCGCGTACTCGCTGGGCCCTGGTGCGGACAGATCCTTGGTGATCTGGGTGCCGAGGTCATCAAGGTAGAGCGTCCCGGCAGTGGCGACGATACCCGTCACTGGGGCCCGCCATTCCTCAAGGATGACCAAGGCGAAAGTACTGCCGAAGCAGCCTATTACCTCAGCGCCAACCGCAACAAACAGTCGCTGACGGTGGACTTCACCCGGCCCGAGGGCCAGCGCATCATTTGCGAGCTGGTGGCGCAGAGCGATGTTCTGCTGGAGAACTTCAAGGTCGGCGGGCTGGCGGCCTATGGGCTGGATTACGCGAGCCTGAAGGCGATCAACCCGCGACTGATCTATTGCTCAATCACCGGTTTCGGCCAGGACGGCCCTTACGCCAAGCGCGCCGGCTACGACTTCATGATCCAGGGTCTCGGTGGGCTGATGAGCCTTACTGGGCGCAGCGACGACGAGGAGGGCGCCGGCCCGGTGAAGGTAGGCGTGGCTCTGACCGACATCCTCACCGGGCTCTACGCATCTGTCGGCGTGTTGGCTGCGCTGGCTCACCGCGAACGCACGGGCGAGGGCCAGCACATCGATACGGCACTGCTGGACGTGCAGGTCGCCTGCCTCGGCAACCAGGCGCTGAACTACCTCACCACCGGCGTTGCGCCAAAACGCATGGGCAACGCGCATCCGAACATCGTCCCCTACCAGGACTTCCCCACTGCTGATGGCGATTTCATCCTGACGATCGGCAATGACGGACAGTTTCGAAAGTTCTGCGAAGTGGCGGGCCGACCAGAATGGGTCGACGACCCGCGTTTTTCCAGCAACAAGGCACGGGTGGCTCACCGCGCTGAGCTGATTCCGCTGATTCGCCAAGTCACGGTATTTCGCACCACCGCCGAGTGGGTGTTCGCGCTGGAGCGAGCCGGCGTGCCTTGCGGCCCGATCAACGATGTGGCGCAGGTATTCGATGATCCGCAGGTTTGCCATCGTGGGCTCGGGTTTGAGATGCCGCATCCTCAGGCGGGCAGCGTGCCGTTGGTTGCCAGCCCGCTGCGCCTCTCTGCCTCACCGGTCAGCTATCGCCATGCACCGCCCCTTCTGGGAGAGCACAGCGAGGCATTGCTGCAGCGTCTGCTGGGTCTGGACGCCCAGCAGATCGCCGCCCTGCGCCAGTCCGGGGTGATCTGAGCACGGCAATCCGGGAAACTGCGCTGAACTCTAAGGCGGCTTCGCCATTCCTATGGAGGTAACCCCCTTCTAGCGGATGAGCGCACCATGCAAAGGCAGCATTCCCGATTCACCTGGCAGTTGGCGATTGTCGTTCTGATGTCCTGGCTGCTGGCCGGTTGCGGCATCAACAACATTCCGCAGTACGACGAGCAGGTCAAATCCGCTTGGTCGCAAGTGGAAAACCAGTATCAGCGCCGCGCCGATCTGATTCCGAATCTGGTCGAGACGGTCAAGGGCTTCGCTCGCCAGGAGCAGGAGACTCTGACCGCTGTGATCGAGGCGCGGGCGAAGGCGACCTCCATCCAGGTGGACGCCAGCACATTGGACAACCCCGAACAGTTGCAGCGCTTCCAGGAGGCGCAGAACCAGCTGACCGGCGCCTTGAGCCGGCTGATGATGGTTTCCGAGCGCTACCCGGAGCTCAAGTCCAATCAGAATTTCCTGGCCCTGCAGTCGCAGCTTGAAGGCACCGAAAACCGCATCGCTGTAGCCCGGCGCGACTTCATCGCCGCTGTGGAACGCTACAACACGGAAATCCGTACGTTCCCCGGCCGTATCTGGCACACCCTGATGTACAGCGACATGCCGCTTCGTGAGAATTTTGAAGCGACTGCCGAGAACGCTGATCAGGCGCCGCAAGTGCAGTTTCAATGATCGTCAGGCTGCTGCTGTTCCCGCTACTGCTGGCCTGCGCTAGCACCGTCTTCGCTCAGGAAGCGGAGCTGCCGGCTTTGACTGGGCGGGTGTTGGATAACGCTGAACTGCTCGACACCCAGGCCGAGGCGCGGCTGACTAGCATGCTTGCGGCACATGAGCAAGCCACCAGTGAACAGGTGGTGGTGGTCACCGTGCCAGACCTGCAAGGCGGCGGCATCGAAGAGTTTGGTGTGCAGCTGGGTCGTGCCTGGGGTATCGGTCAGGAGGGCGAGGACAACGGTGCTTTGCTGATTGTCGCTCGCGATGATCGCCGGGTGCGCATCGAGGTCGGCTATGGGCTCGAAGGGCGCCTGACCGATGCGCAGTCATCGTTGATCATCAACGGCATCATCGTGCCAGCGTTCCAACAGGGTGACTTCTCCCGCGGCATCATCGAAGGCGCTGAGGCGATGGTCCAGGTGCTTGGTGGCGATCCGCTGAAGAGCGCGGCTATGCGTCCGGCGATGCCTATGGGCGCCCAGGAACCGGGTGGCTTCGGAGTACTGGCGTTCTTCCTGATGCTGGTGGCGATCTTCGTCATCGGCGGCGGTCGCGGTGGGCGTGGTGGCGGACGCCGCGCGCTGCTGCTCGGTGCACTGCTAGGCGGCATGAGCCGCGGCGGCGGCTTTGGCGGCGGTGGTTTCGGAGGGGGCGGTTTTGGCGGCGGCGGTGGTGGTTTCGGTGGCGGTGGCGCTTCTGGCGGATGGTAATTACTAATGGACTATCAATGACTCTACTAACCCAAAGCGAGCAACAGCAGGTGGCTGAGGCCATCGACCGCATCGAGCGCGACACCGATGCGGAGCTGGTGACTGTGCTGGCCGAACAGGCCGATGACTATCACTACATCCCGCTGCTATGGGCCGGCCTGATCGCGCTGGTGGTGCCGGGCGCGGCGCTGTTTTTCACGGCTGCGCTGAGCGCCTGGCAATTGCTGCTGGTGCAGTGGGCGACCTTTATCGTGCTGGCGTTGCTGTTTCGCATACCCAGCCTGACGACGCGGCTGATTCCGCGTACGGTCCGCCATTGGCGCGCCTGCAACCTGGCCAGGCGGCAGTTCATCGAGCTGAACCTGCATCACACCGAGGGCGGCACTGGCATCCTGATCTTCGTTTCCGAGGCTGAGCGCTACGTCGAGATACTGGTGGACCGGGGTATTTCCAGCCGCATCGATAACAGCGCCTGGGAAGCCATCGTTGCCAATTTCACCGAGCAGGTGCATGACGGCCAGGTACTGGAGGGCTTCCTCGGCTGCATCGAGGCATGTGGTTCGCTGCTCAAGCAGCATGTTCCGGCAACTCAGGTACGTAACCAGTTGCCGAATCGGCTGGTGATGATCTGAGTGCGGACAGCGTGGATGGCCGAAGCCATCCACGCGAACGACGTAAGACTCGGGCAAGCTCTATACTGGCGCGCTACGCGTGGAAAATCGCTTCGCGAGTTTATCCACCCTACGGATAAGCAGTAATGGCAATCTGGTTCCTGGCGCGCGGTCTGATCAAACCATCCCCGGCCCATCATCCTTTTCATGCTCAACCGGCGTCAATTCGAGCTGCTCGACGTGCTCTAGGGCGCTGGCAGCAACCCGGTCGATGCTGCTCATGGCATGCCCGATGATTGAGCTGACGCGAGCTTCGTGGTGATGCTCGCGAAGCCGTTCGATGGCCTCCAGAATTTGTTCACCTGGCACGGTTTCCTCGGCCAGCAGGCGCGCGGTGATCTCATCCAGTGCTGGCTTCATGCGTTGCAGCAGCGCCTGGCATTCTCGATCCAGCTGCTTGAGCAGCTCGTCGGCGGCGCGAATCGACTCGCCTGAATCGAACTCGATATGAGCGTCACGCACGGCCTGCAGGCTCAGCAGCGAGCCGTTCGGCCCCATGCCCAGCGCGCCGACCATCGACAGGGCGATCTTCGAGGCTTCCTGCAGATCCTGGCCGGCCCCTGAGGACGACTCGTGGAAATACAGCAGCTCGGCGCCACGACCCGCCAATAGCATCTGAATGCGATTGCGCAGTTCGGACGCCATATGCAGGCGCTTGTCTTCCACCGGCGTAACCAGGGTGACACCAAGCGCCTGGCCGCGGGGCAGGATGGTGACCTTTTCCACTCGGCCGACCTTGAGGGCCGCGGCGACCAGCGCATGTCCGGCCTCATGCACGGCAATGCGCTTACGGTCGCTTGCCGACAGCGGTGTGACCCCGCTGGGCTGCTCGCCGATGCGGCAGGTTTCGATGGCGTCGACAAAGTGAGCCATGTCCACCTGCTGCTCGCCTGCACGTGCCGCCAGCAACGCTGCGTGGTTGACGATATGGGCGATGGCGGCAGGCGTCAGGCCGACGGTATTACGCGCCAATTGGGCAAAGTTCAGCGCATCAGTCGCGCGCACCTTGCCGGCGTAGAGGCGGAACAGCGCATCACGGTCGTCGAGGCCGGGGAGTCCAACGGCAATGGAGCGGTCGAAGCGGCCTTCGCGTACCAGCGCCGGGTCGAGTGAATTGGGGAAGTTGGTGGCCCCCAGCACCAGCACGCCGCTGGCCGCGTCGAAGCCATCTATCTCGGCCAAAAACTGGTTGATGATGCGGTTGCTCTCGGCATCGCTGGAACGCTGCTGCTCGGCGCGCTTGCCGATACCGTCGATCTCGTCGATGAAAATGATGCACGGTGCTTGCTTGCGGGCGGTGCGAAACAGCGCCTTAACCTTCTGGATGCCGACACCGAAGTACATTGAGGAGAAATCGCTGCCGGTTACCTGGATGAAACTGGCGCGGGATTCGCTCGCCAGGGCCTTGGCCAGCTGGGTCTTGCCGGTCCCGGGCTCGCCAGTCAGCAGCACGCCCTTTGGCGGGCGGGCACCCAGAGCTGCGTAGGCGCCGGGGTCACGCAGGTACGCGGTGATGTCGGTCAGTGCCTGCTTGGCTTCATGTGCGCCGATGACGTCATCAAAACCTATGCCGCTGCCCTTGCGCTGCACGGAGAACGACTGGCTTTTGAGGACGAGATACGCCAGCACGGCCAGCAGCGCCAGGATGAAAGGCGAATAGGGCAGCACGGCCCGGTACCAGGGTGCCTCGCCATCGGTTTCGAACAGCGTCAGTGGGAACGGCTCGGCGGCCGCTGCGTATTGCTCCAGCAGCAGCTGCGCCACATGGCCGGACTGGTCGGGCACCCAGTAGCGTGTGCCGTCCGGTCGGCTGATGTAGATGGCATCCTTGCTCAGGGCTGCGCTGGCAATGGCCTGGCCGCGCAGGTCGCTCAGCAGGGTTGAGAGATCTTGCCGATTTTCCCGCCAGGGCGCCTTGGAGCCTTGCAGTTCCTGCAGCATGGCGGCGCCGGCATCTGAAGGCACCGGGGCGGACGTGGCAGGCCGCAGCTGCCAGTAACCCAGCGCGACGACTATGAGCGCGAGCGCAACAAACAGGGAAAGGCCGCGACGGCCATGCATAAAGCGGGGTTTTTTCATTTCACATCCAGGCGGGGCGAGGCCCGAGGTGTCATAAAACAACCGCCCACGGGCGGACCACAGTTTCCGGGCGTGTAGCCGGCAAGGCACCAAGGCAGGCGCTGGCGGCGCGGCTCATGCGAGTGAATTCTGCAGCCGACCGCTGGTCGGATAGCAGGGAACCGACCGTGGACGAGGATACGGCAAGGCGCTGGTAGTAAGTCGCGATACGACGAATGGCGGCTTTTTTTAGACGAACGTCACATCGAGTACGCTTTTGGAGAGGCGGTCAGAAGAGTCATTTTGGGAGTGCCGGATGGCCTGTTTGCGTGACCTGTTTCATTTGACGCTCGCAGGGCTCTGTCTGTGGCCAGTAGCGCTCATGGCAGAGCCATTGCCGGAACCAGCGGGCCATGTAGCCCGCGTCACCGGCGAGGCTTTCGTAACCAGCCGGGGTTTCACCAGTGTGGCGCTGCCCGGGCAGGCGGTGATCGAGGGCATGACGCTGCACACTGGCGCCAAGGGCGGCCTGGCAGTGATCTTCGAGGACGGTACGGCCATGTCCTTCGGGCCGGACAGCGAGCTGCAATTGACGCGCTATCGCTTCATGCCTGCCAGTACAACCTTCGCCCTGGAGGCGCATTTTCAGCGGGGCACGCTGAGCGTCATGAGCGGCGCCATCGCCCGGCTCGATCCCGATGCGATCAGCCTGGAGACGCCTGACGGGCGCGTACAACTTCACGCCGGCCACGCATTGCTGAAGGTGGTCCGGTGAGGCGGGCAGTCGCGTTCGTGCTGTTGGCCATGACGCTGTCGGGCTGCGTCCAGCGATCCTATGTGGCGCTGCTGGAGCATCCGGCCGGAGGCCAGGGCGGGGTAACGATACTGGGCGGCCAGCACAGCCGAACGTTACAGCAAGCCGGCTTGGCGATGCCGCTGTCGGCTGGCGCTTCGTCCTTCGCGCCGGGTAACTGGCAGCTGCGGCATGACTTCGCTGGGGCGCTGGCGGTTCAGCCGGTGCCGGCGGAACGCTTTGTGGTGCGCCTGGGCCCTGATGGGCAGTTGGGTGTCTTCGCTGATGATGTGTTAGGCCAGGTGCTACATGCGATGCGCCAGCGCGAGCATCCGCTGGTGGTCGTTACTGGCCATACCGATACCCTTGGCCCCAGAGAGGCCAATCTCAGGATAGGTCTGCAGCGTGCTCAGACAGTCGTTGAGCGGCTCCAGACGTATGGATTGAAGGCAAGGGTGCAGGTCCGCTCACTGGGCGAGCTGGACCTGCTGGTCATGACGCCGGACGCTACGCCGGAGGTGCGTAATCGCCGGGTGGAGATAGAGATACGTTGAGGCGTGGCGGCTCAGTCGACCACCATTACCGCGTCCATTTCCACCTGTGCGCCGCGAGGCAGAGCGGTGATGCCGATGGCAGCACGGGCTGGGAAGGGCTCTTGGAAGTAGCGGGTCATAACCTCATTGACGGCGGCGAAGTTGCCCAGATCGGTGAGGAAGATATTCAGCTTGACGATATCGGCGAGCGAACCGCCTGCAGCTTCGGCGACGGCCTTGAGGTTCTCGAAGACCTGTACGGTCTGCGCTTCGAAGCCTTCAACCAGCTCCATGCTCTTGGGGTCCAGCGGAATCTGCCCGGACATGTAAACCGTATTGCCGGCCTTGATGGCCTGGGAGTAAGGGCCGATAGCGGCAGGGGCTTTATCGGAGTTGATCACGGTACGGGTCATGGCAGGATCTCATAGGTTCGGGGCTTGGATGGCAAGCCAGAGCTGAAATGAAGGCCGGATGCTAGACGAAGCCAGGGGGGCGTGACCACCCTTTCCCGTTAGGCCTTGACGCGCGTAATCCTTATCACGCCCTGGATCGTGCGCAGCTTCTTGATGACGTTAGCCAAGTGGACGCGGTCCTGAACGCTGACCACCAGCTGAACCACGCTGATACGGCCGTCGCGCTCGTCCATGCTGATCTTCTCAATGTTGCCGTCGGCTGCGTTGACGCTGCCGGCGAGCAGAGCGATCAGGCCGCGCTGATGTTCCAGCTCGACGCGCAGCTCGACGTTGAATTCGCCGGTGACGTCCTTGGACCAGGACAGCTGAATGCACTTGTCCGGGTTATGCCGCACTTCGCTGATATTGCGGCAGGTATCCAGGTGCACGACCATACCTTTGCCGGCGGAAAGATGCCCGACGATGGGGTCGCCCGGGATCGGCGTGCAGCATTTGGCGTAGTTGAGCACTAGGCCCTCGGTGCCGCGGATCGCCAGCGGTCCTTCGTCGTTGGGCTGCTCTTCATTGTTGCTGGCCAGCAGGCGGCGGGCGATGACATAGGCCATCCGATTGCCCAGGCCGATGTCCTCGAGCAGGTCCTCGATGACTTCCATTTGGTATTCGCCCAGCACCGCCTTGATGCGCTCGGGCGAGATTGCTTCCAGGCTGGTCTCGAAACCGGTGAGCGCCTTGTTCAGCAGGCGTTCGCCGAGGTTGATCGACTCCGAGCGACGCTGCAGCTTGAGCGCATGGCGGATGTGCGTGCGGGCCTTGCCGGTGACGACAAAGTTCAGCCAGGCGGGGTTCGGACGTGCGCCGGGGGCGGTAACGATTTCAACCGTCGAGCCGCTTTCCAGGGCCTGCGACAGCGGCGCCAGGCGACGGTTGACCCGGCAGGCGATGCAGGTGTTGCCAACGTCGGTATGCACTGCGTAGGCGAAATCCACCGCCGTGGAGCCTTTGGGCAGCTCCATGATGCGGCCCTTGGGCGTGAAGACGTAGACCTCGTCGGGGAACAGGTCGATCTTGACGCTTTCGATGAACTCCAGGGAGTTGCCGGCGCGTTGCTGCATTTCCAGCACGCCCTTGACCCATTGCCGTGCCCGGGCGTGGGTGCCCTTGGACGAGTCGTCGCTGGATTTGTATAGCCAATGGGCGGCGATACCATTGTTGGCCATCTCCTCCATCTCGCGCGTGCGGATCTGGATCTCGATAGGCACGCCATGCATGCCGAACAGCGTAGTGTGCAGCGACTGATAGCCGTTGGCCTTGGGTATTGCGATGTAGTCCTTGAAGCGGCCAGGCAGCGGTTTGTACAGGCTGTGAACGGCGCCCAGCACGCGATAACAGGTGTCGACCTTGTCCACCACGATGCGGAAGGCATAGACGTCCATGATCTCGTTGAACGCCTTGCGCTTGCCGCGCATCTTCTTGTAGATGCTGAACAGGTGCTTTTCGCGCCCCATGACCTCGCCTTCGAGGCCTTCACGTTCGAGGCAGTGAATCAGCGACTGCTCGATCTTCTCGACGATCTCGTTGCGGTTGCCGCGCGCCCGGCGCACAGCGGCGCGGATGCGCTCGGAGCGCATCGGATGCATTGCTTTGAAGCCCAGGTCCTCGAACTCCACGCGCATGGCCTGCATGCCCAGGCGGTTGGCGATGGGCGCGTAGATCTCCAGGGTTTCCTTTGCAATACGGCGGCGCTTTTCCCCGGCCAATACTTCCAGGGTGCGCATGTTATGCAAGCGGTCGGCAAGCTTGACCAGGATCACGCGGATATCGCGGGCCATGGCCATGGCCATCTTCTGGAAGTTCTCGGCCTGGGCCTCGGCCTTGGTCTCGAAATTCATCTGGGTCAGCTTGCTGACACCATCGACCAACTCGGCGACGGTTTCGCCGAACTGCGCAGTCAGCGCTTCCTTGGGAATCCCGGTGTCCTCGATGACGTCGTGCAGCATGGCGGCCATCAGGCTCTGATGGTCCATGTGCATGTCGGCAAGGATGCTGGCTACCGCGAGGGGATGGGTGACGTAGGCTTCACCGCTGCGCCGGCGCTGGCCGTCGTGGGCCTGCTCGGCGTAGAAGTAGGCGCGACGGACCAGATTGACCTGGTCCGGGCCGAGATAGGTCGACAGGCGATCGGCAAGCGTATCTATGGCTGGCAAGGTGTTACTCCTTGCCGGCAGCGCTTGTCGGCGATTCGTCTTCGACCCGGCATGTGATCAGATGGCCTCGTTGGGCTCTTCCTCGTACTGGGCGAAGAGCGGTTCGTCGTCAACGATTTCCTCTTGGGCGATGACGTCATAGTCAATCAGACCAGAGGCGATTTCGCGCAGAGCAACCACGGTGGGCTTGTCGTTTTCCCAAGCTACCTTGGGCTCCTTGCCACCGGTGGCCAGTTGGCGCGAACGCTTAGTGGCGAGCATGACCAGCTCGAAGCGGTTATCTACGTTATCCAGGCAGTCTTCAACGGTAACGCGGGCCATGGTGTTCCTCATCAGATTCGGTAAAGCGTGCCCAATTGGGCGAGCGGACGGGATAGTCTAAAAAATCACCAGCAGTTAGGGAAGCTATAAAAGCGGCCATCAGGCCAGCAACTGCTCCAAGAGCGCTCCGAAACGCTGCTGTTGGGCAGATTGCTGCAGGCGGTTGGCGCGGAAGATGGCTTGCAGATCAGCCAGGGCCTGGGTGAAGTCGTCGTTGATCACCAGGTAGTCGTATTCGACGTAATGGGTCATTTCGCTGACCGCTTCGCGCATGCGTGTGTCGATCACCTCCTCGCTGTCCTGGCCGCGATGGGTCAGGCGCTGCCGCAGGGCTTCGGCGCTAGGCGGCAGGATGAAGATGGACTTGGCCTGGGGCATCAGCCGACGCACCTGCTGGGCACCCTGCCAGTCGATCTCCAGAATCAGGTCGTAGCCTTCCGCGAGGGTCTGCTCGAGCCAGCGCTGGGAGGTGCCATAGAGGTTGCCGAAGACTTCGGCATGCTCAAGAAACTCGTTACGTTCAAGACGCTCGAGAAACGACTCGCGGCTGACGAAATGGTAGTTGACCCCGTCCACTTCGCCCGGGCGGATGGCGCGGGTCGTGTGGGAAACGGACACCCGAACCTGAGGTTGCGCATCGAGCAGGGCCTTGACCAGGCTGGTCTTGCCGGCCCCGGAAGGCGCGGAAACGATATAGAGCGTACCGGTGGTGGCGGACATGGCGTTCTCTGCAAACGTGATAATTGGGCGCCCGAGCGAGTCAGGCAGTGCGGGCAGTGCCCGGTTATTCGATGTTCTGCACCTGTTCGCGCATCTGCTCGATCAGAACCTTGAGGTTGACTGCCGCCTGGGTGCTGCGCGGATCGAACGCCTTAGAGCCGAGTGTGTTGGCTTCGCGGTTGAGTTCCTGCATGAGGAAGTCCAGCCGCCGGCCTGCGGCGCCACCCGACTTGAGCACTCGACGCACTTCGATGACATGGGTGGCGAGTCGGTCGAGTTCCTCAGCGACGTCGCTTTTTTGCGCCAGCAGCACCATTTCCTGTTCGAGGCGCTGCGGGTCGAGTTCGGCCTGCATTTCGGCGCAGCGGTCGAGCAGTTTCTGCCGTTGCAGGGCAAGCATCTGCGGCACCTGCTCGCGCAGCGTGGCGGTCTCCTGAGTGATCGCATCGAGGCGTTCGGCGATCAGGCGGGCCAGCTCTTCACCTTCGCGCTGACGACCCTTTTTCAGTTCGGCAAGGGTTTCATGGAATAGGGTCAGAGCTGCGCTGTTGAGGGCCTGCGGATCGCTGGCATCGCCCACTAGCACGCCTGGCCAGGCGAGCACTTCCAGCGGGTTGAGCGGGGCGGGCCGCTTGATCAGTACCGCCACGCTCTCAGCAGCGGCGATCAGCTGGCTGGCGCGCTGGCTGTCGACCTGCATCAAGCGTCCGCTGCTATCCTCGGCAAAGCGCAAGGTGCACTCGACCTTACCGCGTGACAGACCCTTGCGCAGGGCTTCGCGCACCGCGCCTTCGAGGTCGCGGAAGGCGTCCGGTAGGCGCAGGTGCGGTTCCAGGTAGCGATGATTGACCGAGCGGATTTCCCAGCTGAGGGTGCCGTGGGCGCCGGCCTGTTCGGCACGGGCAAAGGCCGTCATGCTATGGATCATCGGGAAACCTCTCGGTGACATTGCGAAAGGCGGAGGATTGTAAAGCAAAAAGGCGTGCGACGCCCCGGCTCTCAGTCGCTATAACCGGTGCGATCAGCCGGCTGGCTGCATAAATCTGCAGCAAAGACACCTATAATGTCGCCACTTGAATCCATAGAAACAGGAAATATCCATGAAGCGTCCCAGTGGCCGCGCCGCCGACCAGCTGCGTTCGATCCGCATCACCCGCAATTACACCATGCATGCCGAGGGTTCGGTGCTGGTTGAGTTCGGTGAGACCAAGGTGATTTGCACCGCGAGTATCGAAAGCGGCGTACCGCGCTTCCTCAAGGGTCAGGGTCAGGGATGGCTGACTGCCGAATACGGCATGCTGCCTCGCTCCACCGGCTCGCGAAACCAGCGCGAGGCCAGCCGTGGCAAACAGGGTGGCCGGACGCTTGAGATCCAGCGTCTGATCGGTCGCTCGCTGCGCGCGGCACTGGACATGAGCAAGCTGGGCGAGAACACCATCTACATCGATTGCGACGTGATTCAGGCCGATGGCGGAACCCGTACCGCCTCCATCACCGGGGCCATGGTAGCGCTGGTGGATGCACTGGCCATGCTGAAAAAGCGTGGTGCGCTGAAGGGCGGCAACCCGCTCAAGCAGATGGTTGCCGCCGTTTCCGTGGGCATGTACCAGGGTGAGGCCGTGCTGGATCTGGATTACCTGGAAGATTCCTCCGCCGAAACCGATCTCAACGTTGTGATGACCGACGCCGGTGGCTTCATCGAAGTGCAGGGCACTGCCGAAGGCGCGCCGTTCCAGCCTGAAGAGCTCAACGCCATGCTGGCGCTGGCACAAGCCGGGATGCAAGAGTTGTTCGCCCTGCAGCAGGCTGCACTCGCCGACTGAAAGGGGAGACGACCATGACTGATCAGCTGCCGGTTCCACAGCCTTCGTCCCAAGTGCGACGCTGGGCCATGCTCTGCCACTACTCGGCGTTCTGCTGGTTCGTGGTGCCAATGATTGGCAACGTGTTGGGGCCGCTGATCATCTGGCAGCTGAAGAAGGACATGGACCCCTTCATCGACGAGCAGGGCAAGGAGGCGCTCAACTTCCAGATCACCTTCAGCATCCTGCTGATGATCTGCGGTGTGCTTGCCTGGATTCTCATCGGCTTTCCGCTGATGGTGCTGGTCAGTGTGGTGGCGCTGGTGCTGGTGGTGATCGCTGGCATTCGCGCCAACGAGGGCCATCCTTATCGCTATCCGTTGTGCTGGCGGATCGTCAAGTAGGACACCTAGCAGGCTGTTGAAACCGCCTGCTAGAGGCTCAGCGTCCAGTCATAGTCCACAATTAGCGAGGCATGCTGGGAAAAGCGTGGCTGACGCGGCAGTCGTGCGTTGCGCACGAAGCGGCGCATGCCGGAAGTGAGGATCTGGTAGTCGAAGCGCCAGCCCAGGTTAAGCATCTGCGCCTGTTCGGTGTCGGGCCACCAGCTGTACAGATCGCCTTCGCGACTGACTTCCCGCAGGGCATCGATATAACCCATGTTGCCGAAAATCTCGTCGAGCCAGGCACGCTCTGGCGCTAGGAAGCCTACATCCTGCTGGCAGTCGCGCCAGTTCTTCACGTCCAGTTTCTGGTGCGCGACATGCAGCGAGCCGCAATACAGATATTCGCGGCGCTTGCGACGCTGCTTGTCGAGGTAGTGGGCGAAGTCGTCCATGAACTTGAATTTCTGGTTCAGATCCTCATCACCACCGCGGCCTGTAGGCAGTAGCAGGCTGGCTATGCTGACCTTATCGAAATCGGCCTGCAGGTAGCGGCCATAGCGGTCGGCTGTTTCGAAACCTAAGCCCATGATGATGGCTTTCGGCTGCAGTCGGGAGTACAGCGCAACGCCACCCTGCTCGGGGATTTCAGCATCGCAGGCATAAAGAAAGTAGCCGTCGAGCTGATAAGCAGGATCGTCAAGTTCTACTACGGAGGCGCGGGTATCCTGCAGGCAGATGACATCGGCATTCTGAGCTTGCAGCCAGCTGAGTAGACCCCGCTGTGCTGCCGCCTGAATACCATTCACGTTGACGCTGATAATCCGCATAAATGGCCCCTGAAAACTCGTGTGTGTATGATAACCCAAGCTCCTCGCAATTAGCGAAATCAGTGTCTTCCGGGAATTTCTTTCATGCAGGCGTATCAGCGCGAGTTCATCCGCTTCGCCATCGAGCGCGGGGTTCTGCGCTTCGGTGAGTTCACTCTGAAGTCGGGGCGCACCAGCCCCTATTTCTTCAATGCTGGCCTGTTCAATAGCGGTTCGGCTTTGGCCCAGTTGGGGCGTTTCTATGCGGCAGCCATCGTCGATAGCGGTATCGATTTCGATGTGGTTTTCGGCCCGGCCTATAAAGGCATTCCGCTGGCGGCGGCGACGGCGATCTCGCTGGCCGAACATCACCAGCGCGACCTGCCCTGGTGCTTCAACCGCAAGGAAGCCAAGAATCACGGCGAAGGAGGCACCCTGGTGGGCTCACCGCTGACCGGGCGGGTGTTGATCGTCGATGACGTGATCACCGCCGGCACCGCCATTAGGGAAGTGATGCAGATCATCCAGGCCCAGAATGCTCAGGCCGCTGGGGTGCTGATCGCCCTCGACCGGCAGGAGCGGGGGCAGGGGGAGCTGTCGGCGATCCAGGAAGTGGAGCGTGATTATCAAATGCCAGTAATCAGTATTGTTTCCTTGGCGCAAGTGCTGGAGTATCTGGCCGATGACGCTCAGCTGAAGCAGCACCTGCCTGCCGTGCAGGCCTACCGCGAGCGATACGGGATCTGACCCTCTGGAGTTTCGGCATGCGTACACCGCCAGTCATTCGCGCGATATTGCTGCTGGGCCTACTGGTTCCGGTGCTGGCCCAGGCTGTCGAACTCTACCGCTATGTGGATGATCGCGGGGTGGTCGTTCTCGACCGCCACGGCGTTCCGCCGCAGCACATCGGTCGTGGCTACCAAGTGCTCAACGAGCAGGGCCGTGTCGTCCGTGAAATCCCGCCGGCACCCAGCGCTGAGGAGTTTGAGCGGTTGCGGGCCGACAAGGTGCGTGCGGCTACCGATGCGAAACTGCTGCGTCTGTACGCGAGTGTCGAAGACGTGGAGCGGGCCGAAGCGCGGCGGCTTGCCGAGCTGGACAGCGTGATTGGCCTGACCCAGGGCAATCTGCAAGCGTTGCGTAACCAGCAGGACAATCTGCAGAAGCAGGCCGCCAATCACGAGCGAGCCGGGCGGAGTGTTCCTGAAAACCTGCTGGCGCAGATTGCCAATCTTGAGCAGGAGCAGGCCAGCCTGCAGCGTGACCTTAAGCGCTATGAGACGGTGCGGGTCGAGGCTCAGGGCAGCTTTGCCGGTGACCGTCAACGCATTGCAGAGCTGCTCGGGCAGGCGCAATAAGCAGCCACTCTCCTCTTTTCTAACAGAGTTGATCTGGCGCTCCGCCGCTGCGGGGCAGACCTCGCAGCGCAAAGTTGCCGAATACTTAGCTAGCTAACTATCATACTTCATTGCTCCGCCTCAATAGGTGGATGGTCGTGGTGTTTTGCCGCAGGCCAGTCTGTACCGTTGCGACAATTTTTTGGTATGGCTGTTTATCATGAATGATAGGAACCTAAGCAGTTACCAGGAGCTCCACAAGCCAAAGGAAAATTTTGCTACGCGCTCGGAATATCTCGAGCACGAGCTGGAAATCATGGCGCCGAAACGCTGGGGGATAAACCTGCCGTTTCGTGATTACCGCTTCGAATACGAGGATTGGGTGCCGGCGATGGCGGCGACCATCGGCAAAATCGTTATGGTGGCGGCGATTGTCGCCGCATTTGCCTCACCGCTTGGGCTATCCAACGATTTTGTCATCGAGAACGTCCGCTTCGAGATGCTCATTGCTGCGGTTCTGTTCGTCGTGCTGTTTTCCGGCTTCCTTAATCCGACGGCTAACTTGGCCGGTACCCACGGTCCGCTGATTCCGCTGATTCCGCTGATTGTTGCATCAGGCGGACACCCGATGGCGCTAGGCATCATGGTCGGTGTGCTGGGCTTCACCCTTGGCGTGCTCAAGGGCGGCAGTCTGCTGGCGCGCCTAACCAGCGATGGCGTCTGTGGCGGTTTGCTGTTGTATCTGGGCTTTATTGGCATGACCTCCCAGGTAAAGGTGCTGTTCGAGTGGGCCAATGGTTTCGATATGGGTTACATCGCCTTTGTAGTGGTGTTCGCAACCATCGTGATGTATGCCTATCTGGAGCATATTCGGCTGCGCTGGCTGGCGATTCCCCTCGGTTGTGTGCTGGCAGCGGTGATCGCTTTCGCGCTGGGCGCACCTTTTGAGTTCCAGACCGAGCCGGGCATTCCCAATTTAAACCCTGCCTATTGGTGGGGAGAGGACACCGGCTGGCAGCTGGGCTTGCCGGACCTGCATCATTTCGTGGCGGTCTTCCCTTTCGCTGTACTGGCTGTAGCCATGTGGTCGCCAGACTTCCTCGGTCATCGGATTTTCCAACAGCTCAACTACCCGCCGAAGGCGCAGAAAGTGCTGATGAATATCGATGACACCATGTGCGTGGCGGCTGCGCGGCAGGTGGTCGGTACGGCGCTGGGCGGGGGCAACCTGGCCTCTTCCTGGGGTACCTTTTTGGTGCCGGCGGCCATCGCCAAGCGGCCAATTCCAGCGGGTGCGCTGCTGACAGGCCTCCTCTGCGTGATTGCTGCGCTCTGGGGCTACCCTATGGATCTGGCCATCTGGCCGCCGGTGCTCAGTGTGGCGTTGTTGGTGGGGGTGTACCTGCCGCTGCTGGAGGCGGGCATGCAGATGACCCGCAAGGGCAAGACATCGCAGTCGGCTGCCATCGTGGTGTTCTCATCGGCGCTGGTGAACCCGGTGTTCGGCTGGTCACTCACCGTGCTGCTGGACAATATGGGGCTGATCGGTGACAAGGAGCACAGCCAGTCGCTGAGTCGCCTGCATCGTTGGATCATTCCCTTCGTGGTGTTCGTCGTGCTCTGCGGCGTAATGCTGGGTGTCGGTATGTTTCCGGGCATTCCAGCACTGTTCGAGTCTTTCCGCCTCGAACTGTGATGATCTGATTCGGCAGTAGCGCTGCCTAGTCCTGGGGGTGAGCCTGTCAGGGCCAGGGTGGCCTGGGCATGATGTTAGGCAAGCAGTTCGACGAGGCCCTGCCGGCTCGCCAGCTTCCGGGCATATCAGCTTTCAACCGCTTGTCACGCTATCCGAACCTGGTTGCGCCCATTGTGCTTGGCGGCATAGAGCGCCTGGTCAGCGCGTTCAAGCATAGTTTCGGGCTGGGCATCGTCGTTGGTTTCGCAGATGCCGGCACTCAGCGATACGCTGAAGGTGCGCGCACCGGCGTGAAAGGTGAGTGCCGCGAAACGCTGACGGATTTCATCGAAGATGGCTTTGGCCTGCACGGCGCTGCACTCTGGCAGGACGGCGACGAACTCCTCGCCGCCGTAACGACCCAGACTGTCGATGCGTCGTAGGCGCTGGCGCAACAGGTTGGCCAGTGAGCGGATGACGTTGTCGCCCGCAGCATGGCCGTACTGGTCATTCACCTGCTTGAAGTGATCTAGATCGAGCATGACCACGCTGGTCGGCTTGCCGCTGCGCTGTGCCCGCTGCGCCTCCAGAATCACTTGTTCCTTGATGTCGGCATGCTTGAGCAGACCGGTAAGGCTGTCACGCGCCAACGCGGTGCTCAGCGAGCGAGCGCGTTGTGCATGGGAGAACGCCGCTGCAATCAGAGCGTTGTCGCTGATGGGTTTGGTGATGAAATCGTCGCCGGCCTTGAGCAGCGCGGCCATCTGCCGGTTGATATCGGTTTCAGCGGACAGGTAGATGATGGTCAGCCGCAGCCACTCGTCATTCAGGCGGATCATCTGCGCCAGCTCTGGTCCGGAGCACAGCGGCATATTGACGTCCAGCAACAGCACTTCGGGGTTGAAGGTGTGCAGGGTATCGAACAGCTGGCTGGGATCGCTGAGGGTCTGTACCAGCATCTGTGAGTTGCGCAGGACCAGGCTGTAGCGTGCGGCGAGGTCGGCATCATCATCGACGATAAGGATCCGATAGGGTTCGTTCTGCTGCAGGTTGAGGCAGTGCTCCAAGCTGTTCTCCAGCTGGGTGATGTCCACTGGCCGAGTGAAATAACCCTGCGCCCCAGCTCGTACGGCGGCCAGCTGGCTGTTGAAGTCGCTACGCTGGCTGATCACCAGTAACGGCAGCGGTGTTTCCAGACTCTGCTGCAATGCACTGATAGCCGCCAGCTCGCCGCCGTGCTGGCTGACGATCAGGGCATCGGGCAGCTGCTTGTCGAATGCGGCCCGCAGTTGCTCTGGCTGGTCGAATCGCAGCACGTCGTAGCCGAAGTTGCCCAGCGTCTGGCACATCTTGTGGCCAGCCTCGGGGTCGCTTTCAAGCAGGAAGATGCGACAGCCGGCCTGGAGGTTGTCGCAACTTTCCGCAGGCGCCTCGGGCAGATTGCTCGGCGCGCGCGCCTGGGTTTCTGCGGTCCACAGACGCACTGCCCGAACAAATGCCGTGAGGGCCTGGCCGCTGGGCTTTGAGGCTTCCAGCCAGCGGTCGGCACGCTGCTCCAGCAGGCGCGCCTGTTGGCCAAGCGTGGTAAATCCGAAGGTGCCGGCGCTGCCGGCGAGGCGGTGCAAGTGTTCGTGAATGGTGAGCATCAGCTGTCGGCGCTGCTCGCCTTCGCGGGCCAGCTGCAATGCTTCGGCAAGCTGATCGAGCTCTGGTAGCTCCTGTTGCAGGCGCTCAGCGAACTTGTCGTTCAAGGCTTGCAGCTGGCTATGCAGTGCTTCGGCATTACTCATGTTCGGCTTCCCATATTGCATTGAGCTGTGTCGCCAGGAGCAGCGGGTCGAAAGGTTTGAGCAACAGCTCGCGCACCCCCAACTGGCGCAAATCGTCCAGCTCGACCGATTCGTTACGGCCGGTCAGAAGCACCACCGGTGTGCATTGCAGGTCGATCAGTTGCGAGAGCTGCTGCAACAGTTCAATGCCGTCCATCTGCGGCAACTCGAGATCCAGAAGAATCATGTCCGGATCGAACTTGCGGACCTGCGCCAGCGCTTCGGCGCCACTGGCGCAGCTCAGAATCTGAAAGCCGCCGAGCTTCTCCAGGGCGATGCGCGTCACCACCTGGATTGATGGCACGTCATCAATATGCAGGATGCGCTGCAGAGGCCTCATCAGGGCAGGCTCCCGGGCTGGCAGGGCAGCTCTACCCAGAAGCAGGCACCGGCACCGGGGGACGAGTCGAAGCCTATCTGTCCACCCATGTGCTCGGTGAGTTCTTTGCTGATGGCCAGGCCCAAGCCGGTACCGCCCTGTTGGCGCGTGTCGGAGGAGTCTGCCTGGGCGAAGCGGCTGAAGATTCGTTCACGGAAACTGTCGGCGATACCCGGCCCGCGGTCACGGATACTGATGCGAACACAGTTCTCGGTGACGCGCTCGGCAAACAGGTCGACACTTTCTCCAGCCGGAGAGAACTTGGCTGCATTGGACAGCAGGTTGCTCAAGACCTGAACCAGACGCATGGCATCGACTCTGACTTGTACTGGCGGACATTCGCCGAGCCTGATGGCCACAGTGTAGCTGCTGGCATAGCCCTGATTGTTGCGCATGGCTTGTTCAAGCAGGGGCAGTAGAGGCTGTAGTTCGAGCCTGAAACGCATCTTCCCGGCGGTTAGCTTGTCGATGTCCAGCAGATCGTCGATCAGGGCGCTCAAGTGCTTACTGTTCTGATGGGCGATGTCCAGCAATTCCTGCAAATGCTTGGGTACATCGCCCATCACCTGGCCGCAGATCAGCCCCAGCGAGGCGGTGATGGAGGTCAGGGGCGTGCGCAGCTCGTGACTGACGGTGGAGACGAACTCGCGCTGCATCTTCTCGATGTTCTTGCGCTCGGTGATGTCATGCAGGACCACCACGGCGCCGTTCTGCCGGCCATCAGAGGCAAACATCGGGTCGGCATTGGCCAGGACGTAGCGGGTGTTGCCTTTCGTGACAATGGTCATCTCGACATTACGGATATGCTCGCCACGCAACGCGCGCATCAGCGGGACTTCCTCCGGATGCAGCGGCGTCGTGCCATCGGCCTGATAGAGGTGGTAATGCTTAGCCCAGTCCTCGGGCGGCAGTTGCTGCGTATCGAGACCGTGCCAGAGTCGGGCGGTATTGTTGAACAGGGTCAGGTTGCCTTCGGCGTCGCAAGCGACCACGGCTTCGGACAGGGCTTCGAGCAGGCGACGGTTCATTTCCTGCTGCTTGTCCAGTTCCAGCTGTTCGGCCTTGCGTTCGGTGATGTCGGTCACCAGACCGTGCCAGAGCACCGAGCCGTCGGGCTGGCGCAGCGGTGTGGCGCGTGCCTCGACCCAAATCAGGCCCTTGCGCGGGTGCTCGATACGGTGCTCGAAATGCCAGGTCGCCAGGCTACTGGCAGCCTGGCGAATGCTCGCCAGCACCTGCGGCCGGTCATCCGGATAAACCCTGGCGTAGATCGGGCCGATGCTTGACTCCAGATCAGCCGTGCTCAGTCCATAGATGGCCTCGATACCTTCGCTGACATAGAGGAACGAGGTTTGCCCGTTGGCATGCCAGCTGAGCTGGAACAGCATCCCCGGCACCTGCGCGGCGATCTGTTGCAGGCGCAGTTGCAGGTGTTCCTGATGAGCCAGGTCGTGGGCGCTGACGATATAGCCACGCAGTAATTCGTATTCGTCATGGATCGCCGAGATGCTCACCAGTACAGGTATCGACGTACCGTTGCGATGACGCAGGTTCCATTCGCGCACTTCGCGCCGGCCCTTGAGCAGCGGTGCGGTGAGCACGGCGAAGCCCGGTGCGACGGTTTCGCCCAGGGCGTCGCTGAGAATTGCGGCGCGGCGGGCTAGCGCCTTTTGGGGAAACAGTGCCGAGGTCAGCGGATGATCGATCAGCATCGCTTCGCTATAGCCAAACAAGCGCTCGGCAGTGGGATTGACCGCAGAGATGAAACCATCGGCGGTGGTCACCAGTATGGCGCTGGCAGCGCTATTGAGCAGCGCCTGTTGCATGGCGGCCTGCTCGGCATAGCGCTGGGCCTGAAGGCGCTCCTCGAACAGGCGCATGATCTGCCGGCCGAGGCGTTCCAATGCATCGCGCTGGGCCGCATCGAGCCGGCGCGGCTGGCGGTCTATTACACACAGAGTGCCTAGGTTGTAACCGTCCGGTGTACCCAGCGGAGTGCCGGCGTAGAAGCGTATGTGCGGCTCGTCGGTCACTAGCGGATTTTGCTGGAACCGCGGGTCCTGGCAGGCGTCGTTAACCTCGAAGATGCCGTTGCCTTCGATGGTATGGGTGCAAAAGGAGATTTCGCGCGGGGTATGGCTGACGTCCAGGCCGAAGCGGCTCTTGAACCACTGGCGTTGTTCATCGACCAGTGAAATCAGCGCGATGGGCGTGCCGCAGATCTGTGCTGCCAGGTGGGTAAAATCGTCAAAAGCGTCTTCGTTCGGGCTGTCGAGAATATCGTAGCGCAGCAGCGCCGCAAGGCGTGACAGTTCGCGAGTCTTTGGATTGGCTTTTGATGACTCCATTTTCTATTCCGTCTTGCTGCGCAGAAGAGCTTATGGGAGCCAGTTTTTCCAGATCGCCTGGATCTGACTGGCCAGGCGCATTGGGTCGAATGGTTTGATGATCACATCCTGCGCACCCAGTTTACGCAGATGCTCGATCTCCCCGGGTTGTACTTTGGCGGTCATGAAGGCTACCGGAATCGTGCTCAGGTCCACACGTTGGCCCAGCCTGGTCAGGGTTTCCGGGCCACCCATGCCGGGCATCATCACATCAAGCAGGATGAACTGCGGCGCGAACTGCTCGACTTCCTCCACGGCCTGCTGCCCCGACGCGCAGCTGAGCACCTCAAAGCCGCCGATTACTTCCAGCGCGACCTTGGCCACAGCTTGGATGGACGGATCGTCTTCTACGTGCAGAATCCGTTTCAGCTCGATCATGCGGTTACCTCCGGGACCAGGCAAATTTATGAGTGAACAATGCGCAATCTGTTGATAGAAAAACAACCCATCATGAGGCGTTGTGAATCGGCAGTTCAAACCAGAAGCAGGCGCCCTGGGTGCGCTCGGCATCGAAACCGATACGCCCGTGCATGTGCTCGATCAGCTCCTTGCTGATCGCCAGGCCCAGGCCGGTACCGCCTTTCTGGCGCGTATCCGAAGAGTCGGCCTGTGAGAACTTCTGAAATATATGCTCCTTGAAGGCTTGCGGAATGCCCGGGCCGTGGTCGGTGACACTGATACGGATATGATCGCCCAGGCGTTTGCTGCTCAAGGTTACGACTTCTCCGGTCGGCGAGAATTTCGCCGCATTCGAGAGGAAGTTGGCCAGCACCTGTTGTAGGCGATGTGCGTCTACTGATACTTGCGCCATATCCAGTTCGCCCAGTTCGCAATGAACGCCGTACTGCTCGAAATAGCCCTGGTTGGCGCGCAACGCCTCCTGCAGCAGGGGCGTCAGCTGCTGGTTGCGCAGTTGCATCTGCATCTGGCCGGCGATCAGCTTGTCCATGTCCAGCAGGTCGTCGATCAAAAGTCCAAGCCTGAGGCTGTTCTTTTGCGCGATGTCGAGCATCGACCGCATCGACTCGGGCGCCTCGCCCAGTGCGCCGCCGGTGATCAGCCCTAGGACGCCGGCAATAGAGGTCAACGGCGTGCGCAACTCGTGGCTGACGACCGAGACGAAATCGCTCTTCATGCGCTCGATGCGCTTGCGCTCGGTGATGTCGCGTACCAGGCCGATGAACTTGCGTTCGCCGCCATGGCTGATTTCCGAGACACGCAGCTCGATGCTGAAGGTTTCGCCATTGCGCCGGACCGCCAGCAGCTCGCGGTTCTGTTCCAGCATGCGGCCTTCGCCGCGCTTTTCGTAGTCGCGCAGATAGCCGTCATGGGCAGCGCGGTGTGGCTCTGGCATCAGCATCGATAGGTTGTGGCCCAGCACTTCCTGTTCGCCGTAGCCGAACATGTCTTCGGCGGCGTGGTTGAAGGTCTCGATGATGCCGCGCGTATCGATGATGATGATGGCATCCACCACGTTGGCGATCAGTAGACGCAGATACTGCTCGCGCTCGCTGGTTTCACGCTCTGCTGCGACCCGCGCGGTGATGTCCTGCACGATGGACCAGACCAGCTGGCCGCCGTCGGCTCCGCTGATCAGCGTGCCATTGAGCAATACCGAGACCTGTTTGCCGTCCTGCCGGCGCAGCTCGGTTTCGTGGGGGCCGTAGCAGCCTTTTTGCAGCAGCTGTCTGACGGTGGCCTGGCCGTTGCGCGGGTCGGGCAATAGGCTGCGTACATTGCAACCGGCGAGTTCAGTGGCGGAGTAGCCACTGACTCTTTGCAGTTCGGAATTCCACTCCAGCAATTCGCCATCTTCCAGGCGGCTAAGCATGATGCCCACCGGCGCCAGGTGGTACAGCGAACTCAAGTGCTCCTGGCTGGCACGCAAAGCCTGCTCGGCAATCACGCGCTGGGTCACGTCCCAGATGAAACCGTCGTACCAGAGCAGGGTGCCATCGGCATCGCGTAGTGCGCGGCGGCTTTCCTGGACCCAAAGGGTTTCGCCGTCAGCGTTGATCAGTCGATAGGTGCGCTCGAAATCGCCGTCGCTCTGCTCGAAACCTGCTCGATCTTCAGGATGAATCAGGCTGAGGTAATTGCGCTGGTCGGGAGCAATAAAGTCCTCAGCGCGATAGCCGGTCAGGCGCTCGATGCCGGTGCTCAGGTAATCGGGGGGGCGGACGGGGTCGCTGCCGTGACGGTAAACCACGCCTGGTAGATTGCTGACCATGCTGCGAAAGCGGCTTTCGCTATCGCGCAGGGCAGTATCGTGCCGGCGCTGGACGATGGTGCGACGGTGCAACAGCCAGCCGAGCACCAGTAGCAGCGCTTCGGCGATCAGCCAAGCCAACCCCCACGTCATCAAGAGTTGGTGTTCGGTGTGCTGGTGCTCTTCGAGGGTTGCCGTGATGTCACGCCAGACCAATACAACGGCCGTGGGCGGGCGTGACGGATTGTTATGCATGCGCGCGTCATGTAACGGGATCTGGTTGAGCAGAAAGCGCCGGTCTCCTGAATCCAGTATTTGCAGTGTGTCGCCCGGGCCTGGCGCCCGAAGGGCACGCTGGGTCGCCCAACGAAGAATCTGCGGCGCCGAGTGGGCTTGCAGCAACCAGCCTTTCAAACCGTCGAGACGCACACCCACAGGGCGTGTCCAGAAAACTCCTTCCAGTTCGGCCTGGTTGACCAGAATCGCCAGTCCCGCATCGAGCTGTTCGCCCAGTACGGAAAGCTCCGGGAGGATGCCGAAGCCGACCTCCAGAGCGCCGATAACCGGGCTATCGGGGTCGTCGTTTGCGCGTAGCGGGGCGATGGCACGATTGCCGACACTGTGCCGACCAATATCCAGGCCGGAGGTCATTCGCCCCTGATGCAGCGCTTGATAGAGCAATGGCCGGTGATCGGCGACCGCATCGCCAAATTCCTCGGGGGCCTGCATGCGCAGCAGGCTGATACCTGCTTTGCCCCAGTAGATCTGCAACTGCAGCGCACGGTGGCTTTGCAGTGCTTGCCAGGCGGGCATCAGCTGCCGGGTCAGTTGCGCGCGGATGGGTTGCAGGTCCGCCTCTTCCATCAGTGCTCCCTGGCGCAGCCACTGATCGGCCTGGCGTACCAGACGCAGCACATCAGGATCTGTCGCAAGGGTTTTGGCAAACAACTGGCCCTGCTGCAGCAGATGCTGTTGAGCGCTTTGCACCGCCAGCGCCTGCAGCTTGGCCTGATTCTCGTTTTGCAGATTCAGGACCGCCTCACGGGCTTGATGGTGGTTGAGCGCCAGGCCGACGAACAACAAGGCCAACAACAGGCTGCCAACGCCAAGGAACCAGCGCGGATCGGCTGAACGGGAAGTGCGGATGATGGACATGGCGCCGTCGGTAGGGTGCAAATGAGCTGCGCTTGGCAGGTGATGGCTAAATGCTATTGTGATTGGGATTCTCGCACGTCGCAGGGAAGTACGTCAGCTTCCTAGCCACCATGGTCTCGCTCTTTATTTCGCACCTGTCTCGAATTGGCAGGCTTGGAACTTTATATATCCGGCACTTTCTGAACTGCATTGCGTCATGGACCGGTGACTCTTCGCCGGGACCTGACGCCCGTTTGGATGGCAGGTATGGATTCCTTGAAGCAGCACAGCGACCTGGCGACTGAAACCGAGCCACCGACCGAGACGCAAACCCGCCTGGGCCTGATGCATGCCCGCGCCGAGGTCGCACGGCTGAGCGAGCGAGAGCAACTCTTCAGCACGCTGATGGGTGCCGTCAATGCGGTGCTCTGGGCGTTTGATGGGCAGTCGCGGCAGATGGTCTATGTCAGCCCAGCCTACGAGCGGATATTCGGACGATCGGCGGCTTTGCTGCTTGCCGATTTTAATGAATGGCGCAACAGCGTCTATCCCGACGATCTCGAGTATGCAGAAAAGACGCTGAACGACGTGTTCGAGCTGGGTGCTATCGAAGGACGTGAGTACCGCATCATCCGTGGCGATGGCCAACTGCGCTGGATCAGCGACAAATGCTTTGTCGCCAAGTCTGTTGATCAGCAGAATAGGCCTATTGTTGTCGGTATCGCCGAGGACATCACGGAAAAGAAGCAGCTCGAAGGAGAGTTGCAGCGTCTGGCCACCACCGATGTGCTGACCCAGAGCAGCAACCGCCGGCACTTCTTCGAGTGCGCCCATCGCGAGTTCAAGCTGGCCAGGCAGTACGCCACTCCGCTGGCATTCCAGTTGCTGGATATCGATGACTTCAAGCGCATCAACGATACCTACGGCCATCCGATGGGCGATCAGGTACTGCAGCGCGTCGCCCAGTGCGGCGCAGCAGTACTGCGGCGTGGTGATCTGTTCGGGCGTATCGGTGGCGAAGAATTCGCGCTGCTGTTGCCCGGCTGCAAGCCTGGTCTGGCCGAGCAGATCGGTGAGCGCCTGCAACGAGAAGTTCAGCGGCTTTCGTTCACCGCTCCCGATGGCAGGCGTTTCGGCGTGACCATCAGCCTCGGCGTGACTTACATCAAGGCCGGCGACCCGGACCTCAGTGCTCTGTTCGCCCGCGCGGATGCGGCTATGTATACCGCCAAGCGGCTGGGAAAGAATCAGGTGATCGTCGGGTAGCGCCGCAGCGGCTAGAGATAGGTGTGGATATTTATACGGCTATGCTCCAGCCATGTGCCGGAAGACAATCACACTTTTTGTTGGAGCGTTTTTTGGTCTAGGCACTCGCGAATTACGCGGCTGAAGCCGCTCCCATGGGCGGTTTCTCACATTTCAACTGCTCGTACAGCTTGCACCGTCCAGCATTCACTCTATGCGCGTGGTTGCTGCTGGGTAATGCAATGGATATTGCCGCCGCCCAGCAGGATTTCCCGGCCCGGCACCATCACCACTTCATGTTCGGGGAACAGTCGGCGCAGGATGGCTTCCGCTTCGCTGTCGCGAGCGTCATCGAAGCTCGGGGCGATGATGCCGCCGTTGACGATCAGAAAATTCACATAGCTGCCGGCCAGGCGGATCGATGGATCTCGTGGCTGACTACCATCGACGGCTAGGACTCCGGCGCACTCCGCCTCGCTGGCATATATTGGACCGGGAATCGGCATCCGGTGCACTGTGAGCGTCCGCCCGCGAGCGTCGCGCGTCTGTTCCAGTACGCGCAATGCCGCCTGACAGCGCTCGAAGTTGGGGTCGGCGGGATCGTCGGTCCAGGCCAGCAGTACTTCGCCAGGCCGCACGAAGCAGCAAAAGTTGTCTACGTGGCCGTCGGTCTCGTCGTTGTACAGGCCGTCTGGCAGCCAGATCACCTGGTCGATGGCCAAGTGCTCGGCCAGCACGTTTTCGATCTGTTCGCGTGACAGGCTCGGATTGCGGTTGCGGTTTAGCAGGCATTCCTCGGTGGTGATCAGGGTGCCTTCTCCATCGACGTGAATCGCCCCGCCTTCAAGCACGAAGCCCTCGGTACGGTAGCGCTCGCAACCCTCAATCTCGAGAATCTTCTGCGCCACCTGGTCGTCGGTCTGCCAGTCGGCATAGAGACCACCATCCAGCCCGCCCCATGCATTGAAGGTCCAGTCCACGCCGCGCAGGCCACCCTTGCCGTCGATGACGAAGGTCGGGCCGGTGTCGCGAACCCAGGCGTCGTCGCTGCTGATTTCCACTACGCGGATGCGCGGGTCGTTGAGCTGTTGACGAGCGTTCTGGTAGTTCCCGGCACTGGCGCAGACGGTTACCGGCTCGAAACGGGCGATGGCTTTGGCCACGGCCACGAATGCCGTCTGGGCCGGAGCGCCTTGTTCGCGCCAGTTGTCGGGGCGCTCAGGCCAAACCATCCAGGTTTGGCTATGCGGCGCCCATTCGGCGGGCATGAAGTAACCGTCGTTGCGCGGGGTGGTGGTCAGGGTAGTCATGACGAGATCCGGTTGTAGGGTGGAAAACGGCCAAAGACCGTTTTCCACCGGCATTGCTTCGGGGCGGTGGAAAACGCTACGCGGTATTCCACCCTACGGCTTGCTGGCCGTCACTCGGAAGGCTGCGAGCCGTCCAGCGTCTTGATCGCGCCGTAGAGGTTGGGCCGGCGATCACGGAATACGCCCCAGGCGCTGCGGATGTGTTCGAGCTGGTCGAGGTCGAACTTATGCACCAGCACGCCTTCGCTGGTCTGATCCATTTCCTCGACCTTCTCGCCGAACTGGTCGGCAATGAACGAGGCGCCGTAGAAGGTGATGTCGTAGCCGTCCTGCTCCTCGGTGCCGACGCGGTTGCTGGCGATCAGCGGCATCAGGTTGGCACCGGCGTGGCCCTGCTGCACTCGCTGCCAGTGGTCGCGCGAGGTGATGCTTGCATCATGCGGCTCGCTGCCGATGGCGGTGGGGTAGAACAGCAGTTCGGCGCCCATCAGCGCCATGCTGCGTGCAGTCTCGGGGAACCACTGATCCCAGCAGATGGCCACGCCGATCTTCGCGTAGCGGGTGTTCCAAACCTTGAAGCCGCTGTCACCGGGATTAAAGTAATACTTTTCGTGGTAGCCGGGGCCGTCGGGGATATGGCTTTTGCGGTACACGCCCAGCAGCGAGCCGTCGGCATCGATGATGGCGATGGAGTTGAAGCGTGCACGCCCAGCCAGCTCGAAGAAGCTGATCGGCAGCACCACTTCCAGTTCCTTGGCGAGCTTCTGGAAATGCACGATCGCAGGGTTTTCTTCCACCGGGGTGGCCAGCTGCAGGTATTCGGGGTTGGGCTTCTGGCAGAAGTAGGGCGTCTCGAACAGCTCCTGAATCAGGATCACCTGCGCGCCTTTGCCGGCGGCCTCGCGGACAAGCTGTTCGGCCTTGGCAATATTCGCCTGGCGATCCCAGGTGCAGGCCATCTGGGTGGCGGCGACGGAAACGGTACGGGTCATGGCGGCCTCGCTGAGTTGAGCTTTCAGAATGGAGTGATTCTAAGCGATGGGGTTCGGAGAAGCAGCTGGCAGCCGGAAGAGAAGCTGCGGCCGCTGGGTGGAGTCAGGATGAATGTAAAAGGCAACATCCACCCGACGCCAGCTGTCTACCCTTCCTAAACCGTATGCAGATACCAGTTGTATTCCAGGTCTGAAATCGAGTGTTCGAACTCGGCCAGTTCGCTTTCTTTGCAGGCGACGAAGATGTCGATGTAATCGGGGCTGATATAGCGCGCCATGATTTCGTTGTCGTCCAGCTCGCGCAGGGCGTCGCGCAGGTTGGTTGGCAGGCTCGGATCAATCTGCTCGTAGGAGTTGCCCTCGATGGGCGCGTCCGGTTCGATTTTGCTTGTCAGCCCGTGGTGCACACCAGCCAACACGCTGGCCAGCAGCAGGTATGGGTTGGCGTCCGCACCAGCGACCCGGTGCTCAATGCGCACCGAATCCGCGCTATCGGTGGGTACGCGCAGGGCGACGGTGCGGTTATCCAGGCCCCAACAGGGCGAGTTGGGCACGTAGAACTGAGCGCCGAAGCGGCGGTAGGAGTTGACGTTGGGGCAGAGGAAGGCCATCGACGCCGCCATGGTCTGCTGGATGCCGCCGATGGCATGGCGCAGCGTTTCGCTTTCCAGCGGATTATCGGTGGCGAAGATGTTGTTACCTTCCTTGTCCAGCAGCGAGATGTGCACATGCAGGCCGTTGCCAGCCTGGCCCGGATAGGGCTTGGCCATGAAGGTGGTGTCCATCTCGTGGTCGTAGGCGATGTTCTTGATCAGGCGCTTAAGCAGTACGGCGTAGTCGCAGGCCTTGATCGGGTCGGCGACGTGGTGCAGGTTGACCTCAAACTGCGCCGGTGCGCTTTCCTTGACGATGGCATCGGCGGGAATGCCCTGTTCCTTGGCGCCTTCGAGAATGTCTTGCAGGCAGTCGACGTATTCGTCCAGGTCATCGATCAAATAGACCTGGGTCGAGTGCGGGCGCTTACCAGAGATCGGCGAGCGTGGCGGCTGCGGGCGACCGTTGATGTTCTCCTGATCGATCAGATAGAACTCCAGCTCGAAGGCGGCGCAGATGGTCAGGCCTAACTCGTCGAACTTGCTCACCACCTGGCGCAGCACTTCACGCGGGTCGGCGAAGAAGGGCACGCCGTCGCGCTCATGCATGGTCATCAGCAACTGCGCGGTGGGGCGCTTCTGCCAGGGTTCGTTGGAGAGGGTGTTGGGGATGGGAAAACAGATGCGGTCAGAGTCCCCGATGTCCATGCCCAGCCCGGTGCTTTCCACCGTGATGCCATTGATGTCGAGCGCGAACAGCGAGGCCGGCAGATTGATGCCTTTCTCGTACACCTTGTGCAGGCTTGCACGTTCGATGCGCTTACCGCGCACTACGCCATTCATGTCTGCGATCAGCAGGTCGACGTACAGGACCTCCGGGTGTTCCTTGAGAAATGCGTTCGCTTCATTGAGCTGAACGGCACGCGGCGGCGGTTGCATGATGAGTTACCTTAAATATTGTTAAAAATTTCAATCATCAAAACGGCTTGATCGGAGTCAATCGAAAAGCCTTGCGGCTGTCAATAGCGACACGAGGGTGCCCCATTATGGGCTGTAGCGGGCATTTCTGGGGCAAGCGAATCACCGCGGCAATACCGCGATGAAGGTCACCAAGCAATCTATTGTCTATAAAAATGAACAAGACTACTCTTCGGTGAGACCCAACTGAAAAGACGAGTATTTCATGTCTCGAGTGCCCCTGATCGGTGTTTGCGCCTGTACCCGGCAGATCGGCCACCATGGCTTTCATATAGCCGGTGACAAATACCTGCGTGCTGCGGCAATTGCCGGTGTGCCGTTGGTGATACCGGCGCTGGGCGAATTGATTGACCGGCAGTCACTGCTGGAAAACCTCGATGGCCTTCTATTCACTGGTTCGCCGTCCAACGTCGAACCTCATCATTACCAGGGGCCGGCCAGCGAGCCCGGTACGCCGCACGACCCCTCACGTGATCAGCTGACGCTGCCGCTGATTCGCGAGGCTGTAGATGCCGGTATTCCGCTGCTCGGCATCTGTCGTGGCTTTCAGGAAATGAACGTGGCCTTTGGCGGCAGTCTGCACCAGAAGGTGCATGAAGCCGGGCCTTATCAGGATCACCGCGAGCGCCCCGAGGACTCGGTCGACGTGCAATATGGTCTGAGCCACGCGCTACATGTGCAGCCGGGCGGCGTGTTGGCGCGCCTTGGTTTGCCTGCCGAGATTCGCGTCAACTCGGTGCATGGGCAGGGCGTCGAGCGGCTGGGTGCAGGGCTGCGTATTGAGGCGCTGGCGCCTGACGGATTGATCGAGGCGTTCTCCGTCGAGGCGGCGCCAAGTTTCGCCCTCGGCGTGCAATGGCACCCGGAATGGAAAGTACACGAACACCCGGCTTATCTGGCGCTGTTCCAGGGCTTCGCCGAAGCCTGCCAGGCGCATGCGCAACGGCGCTGAAGAGGCCTGCGGCACAAGCTTCACAAGAACGGAGCATCATGGCGGGTACCTTTACCAATTGAGGTCATCATGAATAGCAAGCTCGACCAGCTCACCGGCTGGCTGAAAGAACACAAGATCACGGAAGTGGAGTGCCTGGTCAGCGACTTGACGGGCATTGCCCGCGGCAAGATTTCCCCTACCAACAAGTTCCTCGGTGAGAAGGGCATGCGCCTGCCCGAAAGCGTGCTGTTGCAGACGGTCACCGGCGACTATGTTGAAGACGACATCTACTACGATCTGCTCGACCCGGCGGACATCGACATGTTCTGCCGCCCTGATCCCGACGCGATGTTCCTGGTGCCATGGGCTATCGAACCGACGGCTCAGGTGATCCACGACACCTACGACAAGATGGGCAATCCCATCGAGATTTCGCCGCGCAATATATTGAAGCGCGTGCTGAAGATGTATGCCGACCGCGGCTGGCAACCCATCGTCGCGCCGGAGATGGAGTTCTACCTGACCCAGCGCTGTGAAGACCCGGATCTGCCGTTTCAGGCGCCCATCGGCCGTTCCGGCCGTCAGGAGACGGGCCGTCAGTCGTTCTCCATCGATGCGGCCAACGAGTTCGACCCGCTGTTCGAGGACATGTACGACTGGTGCGAGGCCCAGGGACTGGATCTGGACACCCTGATCCATGAGGAAGGCACCGCGCAGATGGAAATCAACTTCCGTCACGGCGAAGCGCTGCACCTGGCTGACCAGATCCTGGTGTTCAAGCGCACCATGCGCGAGGCGGCGCTCAAGCACAACGTCGCGGCCACCTTCATGGCCAAGCCGATGACCGGCGAGCCGGGCAGTGCCATGCACCTGCACCAGAGCGTGATAGACATCGAGACCGGAAAGAACATCTTCTCCAATCCTGATGGTTCTATGAGCCAGCTGTTCCTGCACCACGTTGGCGGCCTGCAGAAATACATCCCAGAGCTGCTGCCGATGTTTGCGCCTAACGTCAATTCGTTCCGCCGTTTTTTGCCCGACACCTCGGCGCCGGTGAACGTCGAGTGGGGCGAGGAAAACCGCACGGTTGGGCTGCGTGTGCCCGATTCCGACCCGCAGAACCGTCGCGTGGAAAACCGCCTGCCGGGCGCCGATGCCAACCCGTACCTTGCCATTGCTGCCAGCCTGCTGTGCGGCTATATCGGCATGGTCGAAGGCCTGAACCCGAGCCCGCCGGTGAAAGGCCGTGGCTACGAGCGACGCAACCTGCGTCTGCCGCTGACCCTGGAGACGGCGCTGGAGCGCATGGAGAACTGCCGCGAGCTGCGCAAATACCTGAGTCCAAAATTCATTAGCGGCTACGTTGCGGTCAAACGCACCGAGCAGGAGAACTACCACCGGGTGATCAGCTCCTGGGAGCGTGAATTCCTGATGTTGTCGGTGTAAAGCGTTTGTAGGGTGGATGTCGCTTTTTACATCCACCATGACTTCGTGGGACGGGGCGCCTCGCGATGGCCCCCGGTGAATCGGTGAAGCGTGATTCACCCTACGAAGGCCCAAGGTGTGGATGAGCTTCATCCACCAAAATTACGGATAAAAGAGGTGACTGATGAGCGATTCGCAGACCCTGAAATGGCAAGCCCTGAGCCGCAATCATCACCTGCCGCCATTCACCGACTACAAGGCGCTCAATGCCAAGGGCACCCGGGTGATCACCAAGGCCTCAGGCGTCTACCTTTGGGACAGCGAAGGCCACAAGATCCTCGATGCCATGGCTGGGCTATGGTGCGTCAATGTCGGTTATGGCCGCGAGGAGCTGGTCGAGGCGGCTACTCGGCAGATGCGTGAACTGCCTTATTACAACCTCTTCTTCGAGACCTCCCATCCTCCGGCCATCGCACTGGCTAAGGCTATCGCCGACGTTGCGCCGCCCGGAATGAATCACGTGTTCTTCACCGGCTCCGGCTCGGAGGCCAATGACACGGTCTTGCGCATGGTGCGCCATTACTGGGCAATCAAGGGCAAGCCTGCGAAGAAAGTGGTCATCGGCCGCTGGAACGGCTACCACGGCTCCACCGTGGCTGGCGCCAGCCTGGGCGGTATGAAGGCCATGCATGATCAGAACGACGGGCCGATTCCCGGTATTGAGCATATCGACCAGCCTTACTGGTACGGAGAAGGCGGCGAGCTCGATCCGGAGGCATTCGGCGTGCGTGCCGCCCAGCAGCTGGAGCAGAAGATCCTCGAGGTCGGCGAGGACAAGGTCGCCGCCTTTATCGCCGAGCCGATTCAGGGTGCCGGCGGCGTGATCATTCCACCGGATAGCTACTGGCCGAAGATCCGCGAGATTCTGGCGCGCTATGAGATTCTGTTCGTCGCCGACGAGGTGATCTGTGGCTTCGGCCGCACTGGCGAATGGTTCGGCAGCGACTACTACGGCAACGCCCCCGACCTGATGCCCATTGCGAAAGGTATGACCTCTGGGTACATCCCCATGGGCGGCGTGGTGGTGCGCGATGAAGTGGTGCAAACGCTCAATGAAGGCGGCGAGTTCTACCACGGCTTCACCTACTCGGGTCATCCGGTGGCCGCTGCGGTGGCGCTGGAAAATATCCGCATCCTGCGTGAGGAAAAGATCGTCGAGCGGGTCAAGGCAAAAACGGCACCCTACTTGCAGTCTCGCTGGCAGGAGCTGGCCGAGCACCCGTTGGTGGGCGAGGCCCGTGGCGTCGGCATGTTGGGTGCACTGGAGCTGGTGAAGAACAAGAAGACCCGCGAGCGCTTCGATAAGTCGGGGGTTGGCATGCTCTGTCGTCAGCATTGCTTCCAGAATGGTCTGGTGATGCGTGCAGTGGGCGATACCATGATTATTTCGCCACCGCTGGTTATCAATGAGGAAGAAATCGACGAGCTGATCGTCAAGGCGCGGCGCTGTCTGGATTTGACGGCGGCGGATGTGCTGGGGTGACCACGCGCCGGGCAGCGGTTTTCCTTGCGTGGACCGTCTATGCTTGATGGCGGGTAGCCTTCAGTGACGTTTAGCTGATTGAATAGACGGTCCCAATCTTGCCAGACTGCGCGCCGGGTTGGCTTGGGCCTGGTCGATGTCGGCATAAGCTCCCGATCACTTGAATGATCATCAAAACCCCCGACAACGTAACAGGAGAAGCACGGATGACACCCTTTGCCAAAACGCTACTTGCCTTGACGCTGACCGGCGCGCTCGCCGGTGCTGCCCAGGCCCAGGAGAAGGTCCTGCATGTTTTCAACTGGTCCGATTACATTGCCGAAGACACGCTGAGCAACTTCACCAAGGAAACCGGCATCAAGGTCGTTTACGACGTCTTTGACAGCAACGAAGTACTGGAAGCCAAACTGCTCGCCGGCAGCTCCGGCTATGACGTGGTCGTGCCCTCCAACCCCTTCCTGGCCAAGCAGATCAAGGCCGGCGTTTTCCAGAAGCTGGACAAGTCCAAGCTGCCGAACTGGAACAACCTCGACAAGGACCTGCTCAAGGCGCTGGAGCCGAGCGATCCGGGCAATGCGTATTCGGTGCCCTACATGTGGGGCACCATCGGCATCGGCTACAACGCCGAGAAGGTCAAAGCCGCGCTGGGGGCAGACGCGCCCGTGGACTCCTGGGACCTGGTATTCAAGCCCGAGAACATCGAGAAGTTGAAATCCTGCGGCGTCGCCTTCCTTGACTCGCCCACCGAGATGCTGCCGGCTGCCCTGCATTACCTGGGCCACGCCTCCGACAGCGGCAAGGCCGACGAGCTGAAGAAAGCTGAGGAACTGTTCCTGCAGATCCGCCCGCACGTGGCCTACTTCCATTCCTCCAAATACATCTCTGACTTGGCTAACGGCAATATCTGCGTAGCCATCGGTTACTCGGGTGACATCTATCAGGCCAAGTCGCGTGCCGAGGATGCGAAGAACGGCGTGAACGTCAGCTACAACATTCCCAAGGAAGGCGCTGGCAGCTTCTTCGACATGCTGGCAATTCCGGCTGATGCCAAGAACGTCGAAAATGCCCATGTGTTCCTCAACTACCTGATGAAGCCCGAAGTCATGGCGCCCATCGTCGACTACGTGCAGTTCCCCAGCGCCAATGCGGCTTCAACTCCGCTAGTGGCTGAGGAGATCCGTACCGACCCCGGCATCTATCCGAGCCAGGAGGTGCTGCAGAAGCTCTACACCTTCACCGACCTTGATCCCAAGACCCAGCGCACCATGACCCGCAGTTGGACACGGATCAAATCCGGTCGCTGATGGCTGAGTAGCCCGCCGCGCCTGCGGATTCGTGCGAGCCGGCAGGCCGCTGCTTCACCACTAAAAGGGTGTCGAGCGGCCTGTTTCGGGCACGATGTATGGCTTTTTGTATCAGATCAGTTGCATTCCTTTGGGTTTTCCAATAAATAGCCCGACCTTCCGTCCGCTGTGCTAGCGCGGCCTGTAACAAGAGGACAATTCAATGCGTTCCACGCTGAAGTCGCTTCTTATCGCCGTTGCCGCAATCAGCGGTAGCGTTTCTGCCCAGGCTGCCAGTGTGCACATTTACAACTGGTCGGATTACATTGGTGAAACCACCCTCGAGACGTTCGAGAAAGAGACCGGCATCAAACCCGTCTACGATGTCTTCGATGCCAACGAAACCTTGGAAGCCAAGCTGCTCGCTGGGCGTAGCGGCTATGACGTGGTGGTGCCTTCCAACCACTTTCTTGGCAAACAAATTCGTGCCGGCGCCTTCCAGGAGCTGGACCGCAGCAAGCTGCCGAACTGGGACAACCTCGACCCGGCGCTGCTCAAGCAGCTGCAAAAGAACGATCCCGGCAATGCCTTTGCCGTGCCTTACCTGTGGGGCACCAATGGCATCGGCTACAACGTTGAAATGGTGAGTACGGCGCTCGGGATCGAGGAAGTCGATTCCTGGGCTGTGCTGTTCGAGCCGGAAAATGCCAAGAAGCTCGCCGGTTGTGGCATCGCGCTACTCGACTCTGCAGATGAAATGATCCCGGCGGTGCTCAACTACTTGGGCCTGGACCCCAACAGCGAAGATCCGGACGACTACGCCAAGGCCGCGGCCAAGCTGCAGGAAATCCGCCCCTATGTGCGTTATTTCCATTCGTCCAAATATGTCTCCGACCTGGCCAACGGCAATATCTGCATTGCCGCCGGCTTTTCCGGTGACGTGTTCCAGGCTGCGGCGCGCGCCGATGAAGCCGGAAAGGGCATCGAAATCGCCTACTCCATTCCCAAGGAAGGCGGCAATCTCTGGTTCGACATGCTGGCGATCCCTGCCGATTCGAAGAATGTTGAGCAGGCGCATGCATTCATCAACTTTCTGCTCAAGCCTGAGGTCATCGCCTCGGTCAGCGATTATGTCGGCTATGCCAACCCCAACACGAAGGCAGGCGAGTTGATGGACCCCGAGGTTCGCCAGGACCAGTCTATCTACCCGCCGCAGAACGTGCTGGATCGCCTGTTCGTCAACAACGAACTGCCGCCAAAGATCCAGCGGCTGATGACACGCACTTGGACCAAGCTCAAGTCCGGACAGTGATGACGGCCGGGCGCTGCTCGGCCTGTTGATAGCTCCGGCAACGGCCGGGCCCATTTCTTTCAATCGGGAGTTTGCGCATGGCTGTTGCCTCCAGCGCCTACAAAAAGGCCCTCACCGGTGGGAGCCAGAACAAGCAGGTGCTGCTGAAGATCGACCGCGTCACGAAGAAATTCGACGAGACGGTGGCGGTCGATGACGTCTCGCTGAGCATTCATAAGGGCGAAATCTTCGCTCTGCTTGGTGGCTCGGGATCGGGTAAGTCGACATTGCTGCGCATGCTTGCAGGCTTCGAGCGGCCGACCGAGGGCCGGATCTTCCTCGATGGCCAGGACATCACCGACATGCCGCCCTATGAGCGGCCAATCAACATGATGTTCCAGTCCTATGCGCTGTTTCCGCACATGACGGTGGAGCAGAACATTGCCTTCGGCCTCAAGCAGGATCGCCTGACGAAGGCGGAGATCGACGAGCGTGTGAAGGAGATGCTCGGTCTGGTGCAGATGACCCAGTATGCCAAGCGCAAGCCGCATCAACTCTCCGGCGGTCAGCGTCAGCGCGTGGCCTTGGCCCGTTCGCTGGCCAAACGTCCGAAGCTGCTGCTGCTCGACGAACCCATGGGTGCGCTGGATAAGAAACTGCGTTCCCGGATGCAGCTGGAGCTGGTGCAGATCATCGAGCGCGTTGGCGTGACCTGCGTGATGGTGACCCACGATCAGGAAGAGGCCATGACCATGGCCGAACGTATCGCCATCATGCACATCGGCTGGATCGCCCAGGTCGGCAGCCCGATGGACATCTACGAGACCCCGGCAAGCCGACTGGTCTGCGAGTTCATCGGCAACGTCAACATGTTCGACGGTGAGCTGATCGAGGATATGGAAGGCTATGCAGTGATCGCCTGTCCGCAGCTAGAACGGCCGATCTATGTCGGGCACGGCATCAGTACCCGTGCCGAGGACAAGCGCGTGACCTTTGCCCTGCGCCCGGAAAAGTTGCTGATGAGCATCGAAAAGCCCGAGCTGGAACTGCCTGACTACAACTGGGTACAGGGCACCGTGCATGACATCGCCTATCTGGGCGGGCACTCGGTGTACTTCATCAAGCTTGAATCAGGAATGCTGCTGCAGGCCTTCGTCGCCAACGCCGAGCGCCACGTGAAGTGGCCGACTTGGGACGAACAGGTCTACGTGCACTGGCTCAGCGACAGCGGCGTGGTGCTGCAGGCATGAACCGCATACGCATGAGCCTTGGCCGTCGGCTGGTCATCGGCGTCCCTTTCGTGTGGTTGATGCTGTTCTTTCTGCTGCCATTCGCCATCGTCCTGAAGATCAGCTTCGCCGAGGCCGACGTAGCGATTCCGCCGTACACGGATATCTTCGCCTACGCCGATCAGCAGCTGCAGGTGCTGATCAACCTCGGCAACTACATCTTCCTCAGCGAGGATGCGCTCTACCTTGCGGCCTATGCTGGCTCGCTGAAAATCGCCTTCTTCAGCACCCTGCTGTGTCTGCTGATCGGCTATCCCATGGCCTACGCCATCGCCCGCGCGCGCCGCGATCTGCAGACGGTGCTGCTGCTGCTGATCATGATGCCGACCTGGACCGCGATCCTGATCCGCGTCTATGCCTGGATGGGTATTCTCAGCAGCAATGGCCTGCTCAACAGCTTGCTGCTGGGCATGGGCCTGATCGACACCCCCCTGCATATCCTCAACACGGATCTCGCTGTGTATATCGGCGTCGTCTATTCGTACCTACCGTTCATGATCCTGCCGCTCTACGCCAACCTGGTGAAGCACGACCTGAGCCTGCTGGAAGCCGCTTCTGATCTCGGTGCGCGACGGCTGACCAGCTTCTGGAAGATCACCGTGCCGCTGTCGAAGAACGGCATCATCGCCGGCTGCATGCTGGTGTTCATTCCGGTGGTGGGCGAGTTTGTGATTCCTGAACTGCTGGGCGGGCCCGAGACGCTGATGATCGGCAAGGTGCTCTGGCAAGAGTTCTTCAACAACCGCGATTGGCCGGTGGCTTCGGCGTTGGCAGTGGTGATGCTGGCGATCCTGCTGGTGCCGATCATTATGTTCAACAGGAACCAAGCCAAGGAACTGGAGGGCAAGCTATGAGGCGCTGGAGCTTTTCCAACCTGATCCTGGTGCTCGGGTTGCTGTTCATCTACCTGCCGATGGTCATTTTGGTCATCTACTCCTTCAACGAGTCGCGTCTGGTAACTGTCTGGGGCGGCTGGTCGGTGAAATGGTATGTGGGGCTGTGGGACAACGCCCAGCTGATGGGCGCGGTGATGCGCTCGCTGGAAGTGGCCCTCTACACCTCGATTGCGGCAGTGGCGCTGGGCACCATGGCCGCCTTCGTGCTCACGCGTATCCCGGTGTTTCGTGGTCGCACGCTGTTCGGCGGGCTGGTCACGGCGCCGCTGGTGATGCCTGAGGTGATTACCGGTCTGTCGCTGCTGCTGCTGTTCGTGGCCATGGCGCAACTGGTGGGCTGGCCGGCGCAGCGTGGCCTGGTGACCATCTGGATCGCTCACACCACCTTCTGCTCTGCCTATGTGGCGGTGGTGGTAATGGCACGTCTGCGCGAGCTGGACCTATCCATCGAGGAAGCGGCAATGGACCTGGGCGCGCGTCCGTGGAAGGTGTTCTTCGTGATCACCATGCCGATGATCGCGCCCTCGCTGGCCGCCGGCGGGATGCTCTCCTTTGCCCTGTCGCTGGATGACCTGGTGCTGGCCAGCTTCGTTTCCGGACCTGGCTCTACCACTTTGCCGATGGAGATCTTCTCTGCCGTGCGCCTGGGTGTGAAACCGGAGATCAACGCCGTCGCCAGCCTGATCCTGCTGACGGTCTCGCTGTTCACCTTTATCGCCTGGTACCTCTCGCGGCGTGCGGAGAGGCATCGTATTCGTGCAATGCAGCAGGCTATAGACGCCGACCAGGGTGCCGAGCGCAAGGTCATGATGCCGCCACCGGCGCATAGCTGAACTGAAAGCAGAAAGGGCGCAAGGTTTGCGCCCTTCTGTTTTTTGCCAGTAGCTTGCGATCCGGTTTTCTCAATGCTCCCAGTCGCAGAAGCACGCGACCGCCAGGGAGTGGGTAGCCCGGACTGGTCGCCCGGCCAACAGCGCTTCGAGGATGGGTTCGACGAAACTGTTGTCCGAGCTGCACACCGCCCCCTCGCTGTAGGGGCCGATATAGGCCAGTTCGCCATTGCGGTCCCAGATGGCCACCGCCGGGCTGGCCGGTAGCAGCTCGGAGCCTGTAAGTCCCGCAAGGGGTTTGAGTGCTGCCAGCTGTTGCGGCAGCCGGCCCGTGCTGCCCGGCTTGCGAACCTCGAAGAACTCCACCGGCTGGCCGGTGAAATTCTCCAGCAGCTCCTGCAGATGCTGCTGATTGCCCACGTTGCAAGGGCACCCAGGGTCCCAGAAGTGCACGAAGCGCACCGGGCCTGGACCCTGTAGAGTTGTTGGCAGCTGTAGCGAGTCACCGGAAAAAAGTTCGGCTCGCTCGCCCTCGAAGGTGCGCAGGTAGCGTTCTTCGAACCACCAGAAGGCGGCGAGCATGGCGCTGGCCCAGAGCAGGACGATCAGGCCTGCGATCAGATACTTGTGGCGAGTGCTCATGGCGGAACTCAGCGGGCGGGTTCGCAAGCTTGCCATGACGCGGCTCAGAGCTGAATATCCGAAGGCAAAGCAACCTGAAGAATTCCCATGCCCTCACGTATCCAGCCCGAGCACCTGCGCAGCGGTCTGTCATCGTTGTCCCAGGCTGTTGACGCTGGCGTCGAAAGCATTGAATACCAGTCCTATTACGGCCTGGATATGCCCCATAGACCTGATGTGCAGCGTCGTCTGGGGCGCTTTCGCGTCGGCGGATATGACATCGTGGCCCAGGCCTGGTGGCCTGAGCAGCCTCACGCGACCCTGCTGATCCTGCATGGCTACTACGACCATATGGGCCTGTACCGGCACGTGGTCGATTGGGGGCTGGGGATGGGGTTTGCCGTGCTGGGTTGTGATCTGCCTGGACATGGGCTGTCCAGCGGGCCGCGGGCCAGCATCAATGAGTTCGACGAATACCAGGCGGTGCTCAGCGGTTTGTTCGAGCAGGCACGCCAGCTTGACCTGCCGCAACCCTGGCACCTGCTGGGGCAAAGCACCGGTGGTGCGATTGCCATCGACTACCTGCTGCATCAGCCGGGCAATTCCCAGCTGGGGCGGACCATTCTGCTGGCGCCGCTGGTGCGCCCACGCGCCTGGCTACGATCGCGGATCAGCTATGAACTGGTCCGCCGCTTCGTGCAGCAGATCCCTCGTACCTTCAGCGACAACTCTGGCGATCCGGCCTTTCTCGATTTCGTTCAGCGCAGTGATCCGCTGCAGCCGGACATCCTTCCCACAGCCTGGGTTGGCGCACTGTCGCGCTGGATTCCGCGTATTGAAGGCGCCGCGGCGAACGGGCAAAGCCCGATTATCATTCAGGGTGAGGCCGATATGACCGTCGACTGGCGGTACAACCTGCCGGTGCTGGAGCAGAAATTCGCCGCCCCTGAAATCCTGCGTTTACCTGGGGCGCGGCACCACCTGGTCAACGAACGAGAAGCGCTACGCCGGAAGTATTTCGACTTTCTCAGCGAGCGACTGAAATGATCCGCGGTACCGAATTCACACAGCCACAGGCTAGATACCCTGTTGCGCCTGGATCTCGGTACCGCTGTCAGCACGCAGTGCCGCACGCAGGGTTTTCAGCGCTGCCTGGTAGTAATCCCTGCCGGTGGATGACTGGGCGAAGGTGACAAACTCGTCCAGCTCCACATCCGAAAGGTTGCGATAGACGTACAGCAGGGTGTTGTCCAGGTCGGCCTCGATCTGCTGCTGCAGGCGTGCGCGCTGGCTCTCCAGCAGTCCTTGAGTCTGATTACCGCCGAGCAGGCCGGGGATCATCTGGCTAAGGCTGTCCGCAGCGACACCGGCCAACGCCAGGCTGACCTCGGCACCGGCTTCTGCGGCGGGCAGAGCCTGGGCTAGATGACGAATCAGCAGCTGCCGATTGCTGCCGGCTTCCATGCGTGGCAGGCCGTTTTCATAGCGGGCCAGCTGCTCCTTGCGCGCGGCCAGGGTTTCGGCAGCAACGATCTTGTGGCCCAAAGGTGTCTGGAAGAACTCCAGCGCCGGTTGCGGGTCATCCAGAGACTGGCGCAGCGCCTGTTTAGCGCGCCGGTCGATGGCATCGGCGGCGAAGCGTTTGTTGCTGTTGGTCACCAGCGCCTGAAAGACCGCAGGCGGCAAGCTGCTCTTGTAGCGTTGCTGGGCGGCGATAAGGGCATCGCTGAAGTTGCCCCGCTGCTCGGTCCAACCGGCAGTTTCGTAGAGTTCGTCGTAGCTATCGGCCAGGCTGTTCAGGCTGAAGGCGAGTAATACACAGGCAATAAGGGCGCGCATGGAAACTCCTGTCTGGCGGGCGTTTATTCTCGGCGCCCGAAGCATGCTTGTCGAGGCGCTGCTAGACTCTTTCAGTATCCCTTCGGAGTCACTTTCTTGCAGTTCTCAATCATCATCGATGACCTTGCCGAACACGGCTGGTCGCTGCAGAGTTCCTTTCTTTCCAATGCTGTGACCCACAAGCTGGCTGACGAGTGCCGCAGACGCGAGGCTGAAGGTGCCCTGGCTCCCGCCGGTGTCGGGCGTGGTGAGGCGCAGGCTGTGCGTGAGGGAATTCGTGGCGACCAGATTCAGTGGTTGGAGCCGGGGCAGTCTGAAGTCTGCGATGCCTACCTTGAATTGATGGATGAGTTGCGCCAGACGCTCAACCGCGAACTTTTCCTCGGTCTGGAGGAGTTTGAGTGCCATTTCGCCTTCTATCCGCCCGGCGCCTTTTACCAGACCCATCTGGATCGCTTCCGTGACGACGACAGTCGCTGCGTCAGTGCCGTGCTCTATCTCAATCCTGACTGGCAGCCTGCCCATGCCGGTGAGCTGCGTATCCATTTCACCGATGGCTCGTCACGGGACATTGCGCCGTTGGCTGGCAACCTGGTGTTGTTCATGTCCGCCGATTTTCCCCATGAAGTGTTGCCTACCCAGGCCGAACGCCTGTCTCTGACCGGCTGGTTCCGTCGTCGCCCGGAAGACGTGCTGGGGCTCTGAGAGCAGACGGAAAAAGCCCGGCGCGAGGGCCGGGCAAAAGTAAAGCAGTGGAGTGAGCCGGCTGTTACATGCCCAGCAGGTTCGGCAGTGCCAGGGAAATCCACGGTACGTAGGTGATCAGTACCAGGAAGGCCAGCATCATTGCGAGCCACGGCATGACTGCGCGAACTACTGAGGTGACCGGCATCCCCGTTACCGCCGAAGCGACGAACAGGTTCAGCCCCACCGGCGGTGTGATCAGGCCGATCTCCATGTTGACCACCATGATGATCCCCAGGTGGATCGGGTCGATGCCCAGTTGCACGGCGATCGGAAACAGGATCGGCGCCAGAATCAGAATGATCGCCGATGGTTCCATGAAGGCGCCGGCCACCAACAACACGATGTTTACCACGAGCAGGAACATCCAAGGTTCCAGACCTGCTTCGAGCACCATAGCGGTGATCTGTTGCGGAATCTGCTCGGTGGTCAGCACGTGTGCAAAGAGCATCGCGTTGGCGATGATGAACATCAACATGATGGAGAGCTTGCCTGACTCCAGCAGCACCTTCGGGCAATCGCGAATGGTGATGTCCTTGTAGACAAATATCGCGATGAACGCCGAATACACCGCCGCCACCGCCGCCGCTTCGGTCGGGGTGAACATGCCGGAGTAAATACCGCCAAGGATGATCACCATCAGCAGCAGGCCCCAGAGCGCCTTGCGTGCCGAAGACAGCCACTCGCGGACGGTTGCCCGCGGCATTGCCGGGAGGTTTTTCTTCACCGCGATGATGTAGATCGCAATCATCAGTGCCACGCCGAGCAGAATGCCCGGTACCACACCAGCCATGAACAGCTTGCCCACGGATTGCTCGGTAGCGGCAGCGTAGACCACCATGACAATCGATGGCGGAATCAGGATGCCCAGAGTACCGGCGTTACAGACGATACCGGCGCCGAACGCCTGCGGATAGCCAGAACGCACCATGCCGGCAATGGCGATGGAGCCGACCGCTGCCACAGTTGCTGGCGACGAACCCGAGAGCGCGGCGAACAGCATGCACGCCATGACCGCGCCGATGGCCAGGCCACCACGGATATGACCGACGGTAGCGTTGGCGAAGTCAATCAGGCGCCGCGCCACGCCACCGGTAGTCATGAAGGCGCCAGCCAGCAGGAAGAACGGAATGGCCAGCAGCGTGTAGTGCTCGGAAGTCTCGAACAGCTTGATCGCCAGCGATCGCACCGAGTCCTCGCTGAAAAGCATGATGGTCAGTGAGCCGGCCAGGCCGAGAGAAACGGCCACTGGCACACCGATAAACATCAGCGCAAAAAGCGCTACGAAGAGGAACAGGATAGTCATTTATTTCGGCTCCTCTTCACCGAGTTTGAGCGCGTCGGCTGCTTCATCGGCCAGGCCCAGTCCGGTTTGTTCGTTGCGCAGGATACGCACGAATATCTCGATGAAACGGATAAGCACCATGGCAAAACCAAAGGGTACGATCATGCCGATGTGCCACAGTTTGACGCCGACGTGGCCGAGGTCCTCGGCGCCGATATTGGCGATGAAGAGTGTCTGGATCCACTCGAAACTGGCCACTGTGAGCAGGCTGGCGTATCCCAGGCAGAACAGGCAGGCGACGATGCCGATGTAGCGCTGTATCGGGCGCGACGCCAGCTTGACCAGCGCGTCAATGCCGATATGGCCGGCGGTACGCACACCATAAGCGAGGCCAAAGAAAATCAGCCAGGCGAACAGCGCTTTGGTCAGTGCAGTGCTCCAGGTCATTGCCTGGGCCATGCCGATAGTGAAGTCGCCGATAGCGAACCAGAAATCAGCGCTTCCTTCAAACCGGTCACCCAGGCTGTAGAACAGCGTGTAGAGGTTGTTAAGGATGACGTAAACAAACGTCACCAGTGTCATGGCGGCCAGCAGGAAGGCGATGAAAGCCTCCTCGAAGTGGTCCCAGACGCGCCGCAGGGCGTTCATGGATGACATCTCCCGATTGATGAATAATGTTTGCCGATTAAACGAACTGGAAGCGCTCGCCTTGAACCAGTCAAGGTAACTGGCACAACAGAGCAATAAAAAGCGTTTGCCATAGCTGCGAAGTGGTTCGATACGGTCGCCGCATCATTTCGTCCTAGGTCAGGACTGCCCTTCGCGTATGTCCCGCTTTTCACTGATCTGTCGGTATCCTCTTTACAAGGATCAGGGAAGGCAGAGGTTATCTGCCTTCCCTGCAAGGCTTACTCTGCCTTGTTAGCTGCTTCAGCAGCCTGGATCAGGTCGGCGCCGATTTCGCCTTCAAACTTCTTCCAGACCGGCTTCATGGCATCGCGCCACAGTTCGCGTTGCTCTGGAGTCAGAGTGATGATTTCTGTGGTGCCAGCATCAAGGATGCGCTGCTTGTCAGCCTTGTTCAGCTCGTCGGCCAGCTTGTTCACCTCAACGGTGACCTCAGCAACGATGTTTTCCAGTTCGCCGCGGACATCAGCTGGCAGGCCGTCCCAGAACTTGGTGTTGGTGATCAGCATGTAGTCCAGCAGGCCGTGGTTGGACTCGGTGATGTACTTCTGAACTTCGTGCATTTTCTGCGAGTAGATGTTCGAGTAGGGGTTCTCGGCACCGTTGACTACGCCAGTCTGCAGGCCTTGATAGACCTCGGCGAAGCTCATCTTGCGCGGGTTGGCGCGCACGGCCTTGAATTGCTCGTCCAACACGGCGGAAGCCTGTACGCGGAACTTCAGGCCGCGGGCGTCCTTAGGTTCGATCAGCTTCTTGTTGGCCGACAGCTGCTTCATGCCGTTGTGCCAGTAGCCCAGGCCGGTGATGTTCTTGTCTTCCATGGAGCGCAGCAGGCTCTGGCCGGCTTCGCCATTCTGGAAGCGGTCTACCGCCTCAATGTCGTTGAACAGGAAAGGCAGGTCGAACACCTGAACGCCCTTGGAGTAGTGCTCGAACTTGGCCAGCGAAGGGGCGATGAACTGCACGTCGCCCAGCAGCAGTGCTTCCATTTCCTTGCCGTCACCAAACAGCGAGGAGTTCGGGTAAACCTGAACCTCTACCTTGCCCGGCAGGCGCTCTTCGGCCAGCTTCTTGAACAGCAGGGCACCCTGACCTTTCGGCGTGTTTTCCGCAACGACGTGGGAAAATTTGATGGAGATCGGGTTGGCGTTGGCCAGGCCGGCAATACCCAGGGACAAAGCGCATGCGAGCGCCGTGGCAGTTAGTTTGAGCATTTGAAGCTTCCTTTTTTTGTGTTTTGAACTGGTTCAGCCCGAGGACTTTCGCCCTTGGGCGGCTATCAGTCTATGCGATAGACGTCGAAGGTTTCCTATCGGTCGAAATAAGCTTGCAGCTTTTCCGGCGACTGGGTGTGCTGCAATGCCAGCATCAGCAAAATACGAGCCTTGTGCGGCGGCAGGTTGTCGGCGAACAGTGCGCCGGCTTCCTTCAGTGTCTGACCGCCACCCTGGAAGCCGTAAGCAGGCAATACACGGCCGTTCGGGACGCGGGTGGATATCACCACCGTCACGCCTTGTTCGACGGCTTCCTTGATCGCTTCGTACATGGGGATATTCACGTTGCCCCAGCCCAGTGCCTGGATAACGATGCCCTTGGCGCCATTGTCGATTGCTGCCTTGATCATGCTTCCGTCCGCGCCGCCAAACATGGGCACGATATCCACACGCTCAAGGGACTCGGAGATTAGCGGGACGTGCTGGCGGCGCAGGGGTGCGCGGTAGAACCGCACTTTGTCCTTGTCGACGTGACCGAGCACACCGTAGTCACCGGAGTTGAACGACTCGACGTCAGAGGTGTGCGCCTTGATGACTTCGCGGGCGGCGTTGATCTGGTTGTTGAGCACCAGCATTGCGCCTTTGCCTTTGGCCGAGTCGTCGGCACACACGCGGGCAGCATTTAGCAGGTTGCGGGGGCCGTCAAAGTCGCTTTCCGAAGCGTTGCGCTGTGCGCCGATCAGGATTACCGGCTTTTCGCTGTCGATGGTCAGGTCAAGAAAGTAGCCGGTTTCTTCCAGCGTGTCGGTGCCGTGGGAGACGATGACGCCGGCAACCTCTTTGCGGGCCAAGGCTTCGCTGGCAGCCTTCTGCAAGCCGATCCAGCGAGGCGGGTCCATATAGTCCGACGGCACGTTGGATAGATTGTTGACCTCGATACGCGCGTAATTGCCGATTTCCGGGGTAACGGCAAGAAGGTCCTCTCCCGAAATCGCTGGCACCGGTGCCTTCTTGACCGGGTCGATCTTCATGGCAATGGTGCCGCCAGTGGCAAGCATCTGGCAGACAGGCAGCTCAGCGGCATGGGCGAAGCCGGCGATGCCGAATGTGAGTGCGCAAGCGAGAGCATTCTTCGTGAAGAGCGACATGGACGTTTCCTTTTTCTTTTTATGTGTAGCTGACTAGCAAGGGTTCATTGGCTCGTGTTGTCAGGCAGCGCTTTTCTCCACGAGCTAACACATAGCTGATAGCAGGTTGTATGCCAATGATGGCTCGTGCACCCTCATTCGCGCAGGCGCTGCGGCTTTTCGAGGGTGGCGACATGGGGAATTGCCTGAGGTTTCAGAGCGGGTGGCGGAGGTCCGCCAGTCAGGGGCTTTCGGATGGCGGGATTCCGCCACTTTCAGTGAAGATCAAGCCATGCTTGCGCAGCTTGTCGTGCAGGGTCTTGCGGGGCACGCCAAGTGCTTCGGCGACGCTGCGTAGCGATGTGTGGGCGCGTGCGAGTTCGGCCGCAATCATCGAGCGCTCGAAGGCTTCGACCTGCTCGGTGAGGCTCCTGGCGCTGGCCTCCATCGTCACGCCTGCGCCTTCGTCAGTCGCTTCCAGGCCTAGCGGCAAACCCAGGGCGAAGCGCTCGGCAGTGTTCTGCAGCTCGCGAATATTGCCTGGCCAGCTGTGTTGCAGCAGTTGGCCGCGCTGTTCGGGTCGCAGCTCTCGGATGGGCATGCCATGGCGCGTTGCTGCGGTTTCTGTGAAGTGCTGGAACAGAAACAGTATGTCCTCGCTGCGCTCGCGTAGCGGTGGAATGCGCAGCGGCGCGACGTTCAGCCGGTAATAGAGGTCTGCACGGAAGCGACCCTGGTCGGAGGCCTGGCGCAGGTCTTCCTTGGTTGCTGCGATCACGCGGATATCCAGACTGATGGTCTGGTTTCCGCCCAGGCGCTCGACCACGCGCTCTTGCAACATGCGCAGCAACTTGACCTGCACATCCAGGCTCATGCTTTCGATCTCGTCGAGAAACAACGTGCCGCCGTTGGCGAACTCGAACTTGCCGATGCGGCGCTTTTGCGCGCCGGTGAAGGCACCGGCTTCGTGGCCAAACAGCTCGCTTTCTACCACCGATTCGGCCAGCGCTCCGGCGTTGATAGCGACGAAGGGACCATCACGGCGGCTGGACAGGTCGTGCAGGGCGCGGGCGACAACTTCCTTGCCCGCGCCAGTTTCCCCAAGAATCAGCACATCTGCCTGGGTTCCGGCCAGGGCGCCGATCTGCTCGCGCAGGCGCCGCATGCCTGGTGACTGGCCAAGCAGGCGTGCTGACAGCTGCTGGCGGTCGGCCAGGGCCAGGCGCAGGCTGCGGTTATCCAGCACCAGCTGGCGCAGGGCCAGAGCGCGGCGCACGCTGTCCAGCAAGGCTTCGCTGGGAAAGGGCTTCTCCAAGAAATCATAGGCCCCTGCGCGCATCGCCTGTACTGCCAATTGGATATCGCCGTGGCCGGTAATCAGCAACACCGGTAGCTCTGCGTCGTGGCTCTGCAGTTGTTGCAGGAGTTGTAGCCCATCAACGCCTGGCATGCGGATATCGCTGACAACCACCCCCGGCCAGTCCTCCGGCAAGCGTGCCGTCAGGTTGCGGGCATCGTCCAGATCGAGCACGCGTAGCCCGGCCAGATCGAGCGTCTGGCTCAGTGCCTTGCGCAGGTACGGATCGTCGTCGACCAGCAGCACCTGGGTCCTGAAATCGATCTGGCTCATGGGGTTCAGTCCTCGCTCGGAAAGGTCACGCCCGGATCGGCGCTGCGCAGGTAGAGGCTCAGCTGGGCGCCACCTTCCGGGTGGTTGGCCATGCTCAGCTCGCCTTCAAGGGCGCGCGCAAGGGTATCGCAAATGGCCAAGCCCAAGCCCAGGCCCTGGGTGCTGGTCTTGGTGGTGAAGAACGGTTCGCGGGCGCGTTGCAGGGCCTCGGCGCTGAAACCGGGGCCGTTGTCACGCAGGGTCAGGAGCACGCCGTCATCCATGCGCTCGGCACGCAGCCAGATGCGCCGTTCCGGTGGCCGCTCGCTCAGCGCGTCGAGGGCGTTGGCCAGCAGGTTGGAGATGATCTGCCGTAGCCGCGTCTCGCCGGCTTGGACCCAGAGGGTCGCTTCCGGCAGATCGCGAATCAGCTCGACGCCCATGGCCTGGCGACGCTTGGCCAGCAGCGCGAGAGCATCGTCCAGCGCTGGCTGCAGCGCTACCCGTTCGGGTGCGTGGCGGTCGCGACGGGCGAAGGCGCGCAGGTGGGCGATGATCGAAGCCATGCGTGCGGTGAGCTCGCTGATCAGCCGGAGGTTATCGCGCGCTTCCTCGTTGCGCTGATGGTCGAGCAGCACCCGTGCATTGTCGGCGTAGCTGCGGATGGCGCCCAATGGCTGATTGAGTTCATGGCTGATGCTGGCACTCATAGTGCCCAGCGCCGAGAGTTTCCCCGCTTGTAGCAGTTCGTCCTGGGTACGGACCAGCTCCTGCTGGGTCTGCTCGCGTTCCAGGACCTCCTGTTTGAGTCGGCTGTTTAGCGCTTCCAGATCATGGGTGCGCTCTTGTACGCGACGCTCGAGCTGCTGGCGTGCTTTGGTATCCAGGGCGATGCGTTCCAGAAAGTGGCGGCGTCGCTGCATCCACAGGCCAACTAGTAGCAGCAGCGCTGCGAGCGTCGCGCCGCCGATGGCCACAACAGTGCGTACCGGCCTTTCAAGCAGGGTAATGGGTGCGAGTATGCGTACCGTCCAGCCAGTTTCCTTCAGCTGGCGGCTCTGGATCAGCCAGGAGTCGAGGTCCAGTGTCATGAGCTGCGGCGTAAGCGTCGTGTAGGGTTGATCGAAGGCGATCTGTTCGCGCTCGTCGGCTTCCAGCCCGCGCGTTGCGCGAAAACGCCATTCGGGGCGCGATGTGAGGATCACTACACCAAAGTTATCGGTGACCAGCAGCTGCTCTGGCGTCTTGCCCCAAAGCGTTTCTGTGTGGTCTAGATCGACCTTGACCACCAGCACGCCAATGGCCTTTTCACCCTCATGCACAGCGGCGCCGAAATAGTAGCCGCGCTTGCCGGAAGTATTGCCGAGGCCGAAGAAACGTCCGAGCTTGCCTTGGCCTTCCATGGCCTGGCGGAAGTAGGGACGAAAGGCGAAATTGCGCTCGACGAAGCTGTCGTGCTCGTCCCAGTTGGAGGAGGCTAGCGTGGTGCCCTCCAGATCCATCAGGTAGATCACATCCGCGCCAGTCTGCCGGTGCAGCTTCTTCAGCAGGCGGTTGGCGTTATCGCGTAAAGCCGGATCTTCGGCGGCGTGCAGCGCAGCGCGGAGCGCGGGCAGATTACCAAGGATGCTCGGCAATACTTCGTAGCGACTCAGGATGCCAAGCAGGTTGGCGACGTAGAGGTCCAGAGTCTGGCGATTCTGCTCGATTCGTTCGTTGCGATAATAGCGCTCGGCCAGCTGTTGCAGCGGCCACAGCAACGGCGCCAACAGCAGCGCCAGTAGCGCCAGATTGCGCCAGCGTGGACGACGGGGAGATGGGGGTGGAGTCATGCGGATGCGCCTGAAATTCGCGCATATTATGCACGTTCAAAGCGCCACCGACCTCATATGGGCAGATCAGCTGTCAGGCGTTCTGGGCGGCCGCTGTCGCGTGCGCGGCTGTATCAGGGTTGCGTGGGCTGGACAGACAGGTCTGCAACGCTTCCTCCCAGTCGGGCAGTTGCAGGCCCCAGTGGTGCTGCAAACGGGCGCAATCCAGGCGTGAATTGCGCGGGCGCTGGGCGGCGGTCGGATAATCCTTGGAGGCAATAGGCTCGAGCCTGGCTTGCAGCCGGCTTTGGAGCTGCAGATGTTCGGCAATGCTGCAGGCGAAGCCGTACCAGGACGTCTCACCGGACGCGGACAGATGATACAGGCCGCTTAGGCTGCTCTTGCCGGTGCGCCATTGGCGCACGATTTCAGCGGTAGCTGTGGCGATGGTGCCGGCCCAGGTCGGCGCGCCGATTTCGTCGTCGACGATCGACAGCGTGTCACGTTCCTGCATGAGACGTTGCATGGTCAGCAGGAAGTTGCGGCCGTGCAGCGAGTAGACCCAACTGGTGCGCAGGATCAGGTGTTCGCCGGAAACGGTCTGGATCGCTTGTTCGCCGGCCAGCTTGCTCTCGCCATAGACGCTCAACGGCGCAGCCTGATCATGCTCCTGGTAGGGTGCGGGCTTGCGCCCGTCGAAGACATAGTCGGTGGAGTAATGAACCAGCGGAACCTCAAGGCGTGCGGCTTCTTCGGCCAGTACGCCGGGCCCTATGGCATTGACCGCGAAAGCCTGCTCGCGGTTGCTCTGTGCGGGATCGACCGCAGTGTATGCCGCCGCGTTGATGATCAGATCGGGACGCAGCAGGCGAACCTGCTGGCGTATCTGATCGGGTTGCGCCAGATCCAAGGTCTGCTGTCCGAGGGCGAGCAGCTTTCCTTCACCGGCGAGTGCCAGTTGCAGCTCTTGCGACAGTTGCCCCTTGCTGCCGGTGATCAGGATTTTCATGGAAAAAGTTCAACCTCGCTCAGGCGTTTGCCCGCGATGTCCTTGGCGGACAGCTGCGGCGATTCGTTGATGGGCCATTCGATGGCGAGCTCTGGATCGTTCCACAGCAGGCTGCGTTCATGTTCCGGGGCGTAGTAATCAGTGGTTTTGTAGAGAAACTCGGCGGTTTCGCTGAGAACCAGAAAACCGTGTGCGAAACCTTCAGGAATCCATAGTTGGCGCTGGTTTTCGGCGCTCAGGTGCACGCCTGTCCAGCGACCGAAGCTCGGCGAGCTGCGACGCAGGTCCACGGCGACGTCGAACACCTCACCGGCCACCACGCGCACGAGTTTCCCCTGAGGCTGCTGAATCTGGTAATGCAGACCGCGCAATACGCCACACTGGGACTTGGAATGGTTGTCCTGGACGAAGCTGCGCGTAACTCCTGTTGCGGCTTCGAAGGTGGCAGCATTGAAGCTTTCGTAGAAGAAGCCGCGTGCGTCACCGAACACCCTGGGCTCGATGATCAACACATCGGGGATGCCGGTTTCGATGACTTTCATGCATCTTCCCCAGCGATCTTGAACAAGTACTGGCCGTAGCCGGTCTTGCCCAAGGCATCGGCACGGCACAGCAACTGCTCGCGGTCGATCCAGCCGTTCTGGTAGGCGATTTCCTCCAGGCAGGCGACCTTCAGGCCCTGGCGATGCTCGATGGTCTGCACGTATTGCGAAGCTTCCAACAGGCTGTCGTGGGTGCCGGTGTCGAGCCAGGCAAAGCCGCGACCGAAGCGTTCGACGTTGAGGTCACCACGCTGGAGGTAGGCCATGTTGACGTCGGTGATCTCCAGCTCGCCGCGTGGCGAGGGCTTGATCGACTTGGCGATCTCGATTACGTCGTTGTCGTAGAAGTACAGGCCGGTCACCGCATAGCTGGACTTGGGCTTGCTCGGCTTTTCCTCAATGGACAGCGCCTTGCCGGTCTCGTCGAAGTCGATCACGCCGAAGCGCTCGGGGTCCTTGACCCAATATCCGAACACCGTGGCGCCTGTTGGCTGGGCGGAGGCGCGCTGCAGCTTTTCAGTGAAGTGCTGGCCGTGGAAGATGTTGTCGCCGAGGATCAGGCACACCGAATCGTCACCGATGAATTCTTCGCCGATCAGGAAGGCCTGGGCCAAGCCGTCCGGCGAAGGCTGTTCGGCGTAGCTGAACGTGACGCCGAACTGGCTGCCATCGCCCAGCAGGTTTCGGTACTGCGGCAGGTCATGTGGTGTCGAGATGACCAAGATGTCGCGTATTCCTGCGAGCATCAGCACCGAGATCGGGTAGTAGGCCATCGGTTTGTCGTAGATCGGCAGCAGCTGCTTGGACACGCCAAGGGTAATGGGGTGCAGGCGAGTGCCGGAGCCGCCGGCGAGGATGATTCCTTTCATGCAATGTTCTCCAGGGCGCCAAGGCGCTCACGTTGGTAGCTGCCGTCCTGTACGCGACGGCACCATTCGAGGTTGTCCAGGTACCACTGCACGGTCTTGCGTAGGCCAGTCTGGAAGGTTTCTTCAGGCACCCAGCCCAGCTCACGTTCGATCTTGCTCGCATCGATGGCATAGCGCAGGTCGTGGCCGGGGCGGTCCTTGACGAAGGTGATCAGGTCCTCGAAGCGTGCCACGCCGGCGGGCTTGTTCGGGGCCAGCTCCTCCAGCAGCGCGCAGATACCGCGCACCACGTCGATGTTCTTCTGCTCGTTGTGGCCGCCAATGTTGTAGGTCTCGCCGACCTCGCCTTCGGTCACCACCTTGAGGAGTGCGCGGGCATGGTCCTCGACGAACAGCCAGTCGCGGATCTGCGCACCGTCGCCGTAGACCGGCAGCGGCTTGCCATCCAGCGCATTGAGGATCACCAGCGGGATCAGCTTTTCGGGGAAGTGATAGGGGCCGTAGTTGTTCGAGCAGTTGGTGATCAGCACCGGCAGGCCGTAGGTACGCTGCCATGCGCGAACCAGATGATCGGATGACGCCTTGCTGGCCGAGTATGGCGAGCTGGGTGCGTAGGGCGTGGTCTCGGTGAAAAGGTCGTCGGTGCCGTGCAGGTCGCCATACACCTCGTCGGTGGAAATATGGTGGAAGCGGAAGGCTTGGCGGCGTTCGGCCGGCAGGTCCTGCCAGTAGGCTCTGGTAGCTTCCAGCAACTGGTAGGTACCAAGGATGTTGGTCTGGATGAATTCGGCCGGACCGTCGATGGAGCGGTCGACGTGGGATTCGGCCGCCAGGTGCATGACGGCATCGGGCTGAAACTCCCGCAGCGCTTCGTCCACGCGTTCGCGATCGCCGATGTCCGCCTGGACGAAGTGATAGCGCGAATCGCCATCCACTTCCGCCAGGGATTCGAGATTGCCGGCGTAGGTCAGTTTGTCCAGGTTGAGCACATTGTGATTGGTGTCTAGGATCAGGTGACGGATCAGTGCCGAGCCGATGAAACCGGCTCCGCCGGTGACGAGAATACGCATGATGGGTGAGCTTCCTTGGCGTGTTGCGCAGCGACAGGTTCTGGCATGTCGGCTGATAGACCGGGTCGATGGACAAAAATTCCCATGATCCAGTCGGCTTTTCAGGGTGGCGTTTATATTACCAGCCTCTGTTTAAGACTGATGGCGAACTTGCATCAGTCGGCTGCAGGCGGCACTCTGCGCGGTTTTCAGCGAAGCCGCCTGGCCCACCGCGCGAGCGCAGGAGTAGAACATTTGCCCAAGGAATCGTATTCGTCAGTGAGTCCGGCACGGCCGGGCTTTCCGGCAATCGTCGAGGCCGATCTGGCGACCATTCTCGACCGGCTGGATGCGTTGGTTTACGTGGCTGACATGGACACCCACGAGCTGCTGTTCTTAAACGCCTACGGCCGGCAGAAATGGGGCGACTTTCAGGGGCGCAAGTGTTGGCAGGTGCTGCAGGACAATCAGGAAAGCCCCTGCGGCTTCTGCAGCAATGAGCGGCTGCTGGATGAGCACGGCAGGCCTGCGGGCGTGCATGTCTGGGAATTCTGTAATACCCGTGATGGCCGTTGGTACCAGTGTCGTGACCAAGCCATCGAATGGACTGACGGGCGCATCGTGCGGCTGGAAATCGCCACCGATATCACCGACCGAAAGCGCATGGAGCAGGCGCTGGAAAAGGCAGTCTCTCGTGCTGAAGCGCTGGCGCGCACCGATGAGTTGACCGGGCTGAACAATCGCCGCGCCTTCTTCGAGCTGGGCGAGCGCTTTTGCCGGCGCGCGCGTGCCGGTTATTCGGTGGCTGTGCTGATGTTCGATGTCGATTATTTCAAGCGAATCAATGACACCTACGGCCATGCTGCCGGTGACGCCGTGCTGCGTGCTATTGGCCAGCGGCTGCCACCGCTGCTGAGGCCTGCGGATGTGCTGGGCCGCATGGGCGGCGAGGAATTCGCGGTGCTGCTGCCCGATACTGATGCGCAACAGGCGTGGCAGATTGCCGAGCGGCTGCGGACAGGTATCGAAGCGCTGGCGATCGTATACGAAGGCCGGGCCATAGGCTGTACCGCCAGTTTCGGCCTGGCCGTGCATGAGCATGAAGCGGTCTGCCTCGATACGCTGTTGGGCGAGGCTGACCAGGCCCTGCTGCAGGCCAAGCGTGACGGGCGCAATCGTACCCACACGGCCTAGCGCAAGGATTTACGCAGCCGCGACAGCGCACCGACGAAGAAGCACCCACCAATCACCGCCAGTGCCAATAGCTGCGGCCAGACGATGTTCGCCCCCGTGCCACGGAATAGGATCGCCTGAGCCAGCTCGACGAAGTGCGTGGTCGGTGCCGCCAGCATGATGTGCTGCACCATCTCCGGCATGCTTTCACGCGGGGTCATGCCGCCCGAGAGAATCTGCAGCGGGATCAGCACCAGGATGATCAGCAAACCCAGCTGCGGCATCGAGCGCGCCACGGTGCCGAAGAAGATGCCGATGGAAGTGGTGGCGAACAGGTGCAGCGCGGCGCCACACATGAACAGCAGGATCGAGCCCTGAATCGGCACCTGCAACCAGCCTTCGACGACAAAGCGCAGGGCGAACGCCGAAGCCAGCAGGACCACCAGCCCCATCGACCAGACCTTGGCCGACATGATCTCGAACGGCGTCACCGGCATCACCAGCAGGTGCTCGATGGTGCCGTGCTCACGCTCGCGGATCAGCGCGGCGCCGGTAAGGATGATCGACAGCATGGTGATCTGGTTGATCACCTCGTTCACCGCGCCGAACCAGGCGCGCAGCAGGTTCGGGTTGAAGGCCGTGTGCACCACGGCCTGCACCGGGTAGGCATCGATCTTGCGGTGGCGGCTGAGAAACTCCGCCACTTCGGCATTGATGATCTGCTGGATATGCCCGGCGCCGGTGAAGGCCTGGCTGACCTGGGTGGCATCGACGTTGAGCTGGATGCTCGGCTGTCGCCCGGCGAGCAGGTCCTGCTGGAAGTTCGGCGGAATATTCAGGGTGAAGGTGTACAGCGCGGCGTCCATGCCGCTATCCATTTCCGCCAGGTTGATGGCTTTCGGCGGCAGGAAATAGGGCAGCTGGAAAGCGTTGACGATGCGCGTCGAGGCCTGCGACTGGTCCTCATCAATGACGCCGATGGTGGCGCGGTGCGGCGCTTCGGGCACGCCGGTGGCGCTGGAGTAAATGCCCAGGGTGAAGGCGTAGACGATCAGCAGCAGCAGCGCCGGGTCGCGGTACAGGCTGCGCAGTTCCTTGATGCCCAGCTGGAGGATGTTGGAGAGCTTTCTCATCTCACTTCTCCTGCTTCTTCAGGCCGGCGACGCTGAGCAGGGTCAGCAGCGGAATCGCCAACAGCAGGGGAATGAAATAAGGGTATAGCTCCATCAGCCCCAGCGACTTGGAAAACACCCCGCGACTGATGATCAGGAAGTGGCTGGTTGGGTAGATATTGCCGATAAAGGCGCTGGCACCCTCCATGGCAGAGATCGGATGCATCAGACCGGAGAACTGCACCGCCGGCACCAGGGTAGCGATGGCGGTGCCGAATATCGCGGCGATCTGGCTGTTGAGAATCGACGACATCAGCAGGCCCAGTGCGGTGGCGCAGATCAGGTAGAACAACGCGCCGAGTGTGAGTGTCAGCAGGCTGCCCTTGACCGGCACGTCGAACACCAGCACCGCCAGCAGCACCAGCATGAAGAAATTGATCATGCCCAGGGCGATATAGGGCAGCTGCTTACCGATCAGAAATTCCAGCCGCGTCACTGGCGTGACGTAGAGGTTGGTGATCGAGCCCAGTTCCTTCTCGCGCACCACGCCTAAGGCGGTGAGCATCGCCGGGATCAGCATCAGTAGCAGGGGAATCACCGCCGGCACCATCGCCGGCAGGCTCTGCACGTCCGGGTTGTAGCGGTAGCGCAGGGCAATATCCACCGGGTTGCCGGCGACGGGCTGGCTGGCCTCACGGGCCAGCTGCTGCAGGTAACTCATGTGGATGCCCTGCACGTAGCCCTTGATGGTGTCGGCGCGCATGGGCATCGCACCGTCGATCCAGAAACCAACTTCGGGCTGGTTGCCGCGCTTGAGGTCACGACCGAAATTAGGTGGGATCTCCACCGCCAGGCTGATCTCGCCGCTGCGCATGCGGCGTTCCAGCTCGTCGTAATCGCCCAGCGGTGGTTGTTCGTTGAAATAGCGCGAACCGGCGATGTTCTGCACATAGGCCTGGCTGGTGGTGGTCTGGTCGCGGTCGAGCACCGCGAAGCTGAGGTCTTCCACGTCCATGCTGATGCCGTATCCCATGATGAACATCAGCATCAGGGTGCCGAGCATGGCCAGGGTGGCGCGGATCGGGTCGCGGCGCAGCTCCATCGCCTCGCGGCCGCTGTAGCTGAGCAGGCGTTGCAGGCTGAAACGTGACGGCCGCAGCGGCGCGCCGGCTTCCTGCGCCAGTTGTGGTGTGCTGTCCGCCGGCTGCTCGGCTGTAGCGTCCTGCAGGTAGGCGATAAAGGTCTGCTCCAGCGTCGGCAGACCGCGCTTGGCCATCAGTGCGCGTGGCGCATCGCTGTCGAGCACGCGCCCGGCGTGCATCATCGACATGCGATCGCAGCGCAGCGCCTCGTTCATGAAGTGGGTGGAGATGAAGATGGTCACGCCGTCCTCGCGTGACAGCTCCACCAGCAGCCTCCAAAAACCGTCGCGGGCCACCGGATCGACGCCAGAAGTCGGCTCGTCGAGGATCAGGATTTCCGGGCTGTGGATCACCGCCACCGCCAGCGACAGGCGCTGGCGCACACCCAGCGGCAGGTCGTTGGGCAGGCTGTCGGCGACCGCTGCCAGGCCGAAGCGCGTGAGCATCACGTGCACCCGAGCGGTACGCTGATCAGCGGGAATGTGGAACAGCCGGGCATGCAGTTCCAGGTTCTGCACGACGCTCAACTCGCCATACAGCGAGAACGCCTGCGACATGTAGCCCACCCGCCGGCGGGTGTCGATGTCGCGCGGGTCCACCGGCTGGCCGAAGAGGAAGGCTTCGCCCTCGCTGGCCGGCAGCAGGCCGGTGAGCATCTTCATGGTGGTGGTTTTGCCGCAACCGTTGGAGCCGAGAAAACCGAAGATTTCCCCGCGCTCGATACGAAAGCTCACCTTGTCCACCGCGACGAAATCGCCGAAACGCAAGGTCAGGTCGTGGGCTTCGATGGCGATCTGTGGCTCGCCGCCGGCCTGCGCGCGCGGAGGAATCACCAGGGCGCGGTGGTCGCGGCGCTTTTCTTCGGGCAGCAGGGCGATAAAGGCGCTTTCCAGATCATCGCTGCCCGTGCGGCCCAGCAATTCAGCGGGGCTGCCGGTGGCCAGCACGCGGCCTTCGTCCATGGCTATCAGCCAGTCGAAACGCTGGGCTTCATCCATGTAGGCGGTGGCCACCAGCACGCTCATCTGCGGACGATTGCTGCGAATACGCGCGATCAGCTCCCAGAACTGGCTGCGTGCCAGTGGATCGACGCCGGTGGTGGGTTCGTCGAGGATCAGCAGATCGGGATCGTGTATCAGCGCGCAGCACAGGCCGAGCTTCTGCTTCATGCCGCCGGAGAGCTTGCCCGCCGGGCGTTCGGTGAAGGGCGACAGGCCCGTGCTGCGGGTCAGATCGGCAATGCGCCGCTGGCGTTCCTCGGCATCCTGGCCGAACAGCCGGCCAAAGAAATCCAGGTTCTCGAATACTGTCAGAGTCGGGTAGAGGTTTTTGCCCAGGCCCTGTGGCATGTAGGCGATACGCGGGCAGACCTGGCGACGATGGGCTGCCTCGGCCATGTCGCCGCCCAGCACCCAAACCTTGCCTTGCTGGATGCGGCGCGCACCGGCGATCAGCGCTAGCAGGCTGGACTTGCCCACGCCATCGGGGCCGATCAGGCCGACCATGCGCCCAGCCGGCAGCTCCAGGCTGAGGTCGTCCAGGGCGAGGGTCTGGCCGTAGCGCAGGGTCAGGTTATCGACCCGCGCCACCGGCGTTGCATCTGTGTTCATGGCGCCACGTTGATGCGCAGGTGCTCGGGCCACTCGGCGTCAGCGTCGAGTTTGAGATAGGCCATGCCGGGCAGGCCGGTCTTGACCTGCTCCATGTGCTTGCGCAGCAGTTCAGGGTCGAGCCGTGCCTTGACGCGGAACATCAGCTTCTCGCGCTCGCTTTCAGTCTCGACACTTTTCGGCGTGAACTGCGCAACGCTGGCCACGTAACTGACCTTCGCCGGGATCACGTATTGCGGTGCGGCATCAATCACCAGATGCACGTCGGCACCGATAGCGACGCGCCCGGCCTGGCGCTGGGGCAGGAAGAAGGTCATGTAGACATCGGCCAGATCGACCAGATTCAGCAACTTGCCGCCGGCACCCAGCACTTCGCCGGGCTGGGTCACGCGGTATTGCACGCGAGCGACGCGATCGCTCTTCAGCTCGCTGTCGCGAATATCGGCCTGCAGTCGGCTGACGTTGGCCTGCGTTGCTTCGACCGCCGATTGCGCTTCGATCACCTGGGATTTGGCCGCAGCAATCCCCGCATCGGCTGACAACACCTGCGAGCGTGCAGCGGCCAGTGCGGCTTGAGCGCTTTGCAGTGCCGCCAGATCATCGTCCAGTTGCTGGCGTGCCATGGCGTTGCTAGCCACCAAAGCTTCGGTGCGCTTGTGGCGCTTCTGCGCGGCAGTCAGCTCGGCGCGGCGCTGGTGCACCACGGCTTCGGCGGTGGCCTTCTCGCTTTCACGCATGGCAACCATGGCCTGCGCCGTGAGGATGGCGTTCTCGGCCTGCCGCACCTGTGCCTGTGCCTGGGTGAGCTGCGCCTGCAGCACCTCGGTATCCATGCGTGCCAGCACCTGTCCGGGCTGGACGAAATCACCTTCATCGACATTGATTTCCAGCACGCGACCGGCCAGTTGGGTCGCTATATCGATCTCGGTGGCCTCGATGCGTCCGTTGCCGCTGGCGAAGCCGTCGCCCAGGCCGCTGGGGCGAAGTTCGTACCAGATCAGCAGGGCGATCACGGCGGCAGCGCCGACGATGGCCGCGATGCGAAAGGTGCGTGCCTTGTTCATGAATGACTCCGTATGCCTTGATTTAGAGCCGATTGTGCCCTATGAGTGTTTACAACGTACTCATCTGGATCAATTTCGTCCCAGTTCATGACATAGGTGTGGTGGCGGGTGCGATGACTTGGCGAGCGTAGGGAGTGATGTCTGATCCCGGCGGGCAGCCTTGGCATTTCACGTGTCGCTATCTCCGCCCGGCGGATCGGTGAAACGTTGATCCGCCCTACACAAACCGGTTCAGCGCCGTGCGGTCACTGTGCGGGCTGCTGGCGTGCCTGTTCCAAGGTCCAGTCGAGCAGTTCGCGGCTCAGGCGGTCGCTGGCCTGGCCAAAGGCCTCGACCACGCTTTCGACACTGGGGTTGGCGCTGGGCTGTCGAATCTCAAAGCGCCGGGTGGCCAGAATCTGGTGGTCGTGCTGATTGACCAGCCGCGCATCGAGTCGGATCAGCACCTGCGGCGCCCCCTCGACGTAAACGCTCTGGAAGGCGCGCAGATCGCTGTACAGGCTCAGATCGGCGGGCAGGTTGTCGTCCTCGTCGCTGGCCGAAGGAAGACGGCCGTCGCGCTCGAAGGCTTCGACCAGACGATCACGCAGCAGCACGGGAGCGGCGTCGCTCCAGCGTGCCCCACGGTAGGCACTGATCTCGTTGTTCTGCGGCACCACAGCGATACGCGAGGTTGAGAGAATGCGACTGGCCTGAGGCGTGACGACGCGCAGCGCGTGCTTTGACTGGAGCCCGGTCGCGGCCTGGGTCGTTTCGCTGGTGGGCAGCAGGAAGATCCGCAGCTGCTCCGGCTCGGGCAGTATCGAGCACGCCGAGAGCAGGCTCAGCAATCCGCCCAACAGCGCCGTGCGATAAAAACGTTGGAATTGAATGTTCATGGGGTGAACTCCTGCAATTTCTCGCGACCGAGCAGGAAGCCGCTCGGGTTGTCTTCCAGACGCTGAGTGACGCGGCGAAGGGCGCCAAGGGTGCTGCGCAGTTCGTTCACCGCCGGGCCCAGTTCATTGAAGCCCTGCAGGCCGCTGTTGAGCGAGCCCTCGTTGTCAGCCAGCAGGCGGTCGAGGCGGGCGGTGCTGCGGTTCAGGGCGTCCATCGACTCGGCGGCGCTGTCGAGTACGCTGCGGCCCTGGTCGTCGAGTAGCCCGTTGGCGTTTTGTGCCAAGGCGGAAAGGTCGCCCATCAGTGTGTTGGCTTGCTCGCTGAGCTGGCCGAACTGCTGGAGCGCGCGACGGATATCGCCACGCTGCTCCGACAGCACGCTGGTGGCCTGTTCCAGATGTTCCAGGGTGCGTGACAGGCGCGAGGTGTTCTCTTCAGAGAAGATTTGGTTGGCACTCAGCAGCAGGTTGTTGATGTTGCTCAGCAGGTCTTCGCCATTTTCCAGCAGCGCACTGAGCGGTGAAGGGTCTGCAATGATCAGGGGTGGATCGCTGCGGGGGCCCTCAAGTCGCGGGCTCTCGGGGGTGCCGCCGTGCAGCTGGATGACCATGCTACCGGTGATGTTGGCCAGGGCCAGGCGCGCCTGGGTGTCATGCTTGATCGGCGTGTCGCCATAAACGCGGATGCGGGCGAGAACCTTGCGCGGGTCCTCGGGATCGAGCCATAGGTCGGAGACGTCGCCTACCTTGATACCGCTGTACTCCACCGAATTGCCGGTGGACAGGCCGCTGACCGCCTGCCGGAAGCCGACATCGTAGTAGTTGTATTCGCGGTCCATGCTCGACTTGCCGAGCCAGAGGGCGAAGAGCAACGCGCAGCCGACCGCGATCACGGTGAACAGTCCGATCAGGACATGGTGGGCACGGGTTTCCATTAGGGGGTCTCCAACAGGTATGCGGCATCCTGCGCGGCGCGGCCACGTGGGCCGTGGAAGTATTCGCGGATCCAGGCGTCGTCGGTGGCGGCGACGGTTTCCAGGGTGTCGACTACCAGCACGCGCTTCTGCGACAGCACGGCGACGCGGTCGCAGATGGTGTAAAGGGTATCCAGATCGTGGGTCACGAGGAACACGCTCAGGCCCAGGGCATCGCGCAGGGTCAGGATCAGCTGATCGAAGGCCGCCGCTCCGATGGGGTCGAGGCCGGCGGTGGGCTCGTCGAGAAACAATACCTCCGGGTCCAGCGCCAGCGCGCGGGCCAGGGCGGCGCGCTTGACCATGCCACCGGACAGCTCGTCGGGATATTTGCATGCTGCGTCGGGTGGCAGGCCGGCGAGGGCGAGTTTCTGCCGGGCCAGATGCTCGGCGTCGGCGCGCTTGAGGCCGGCGTGCTCGATAAGTGGCAGAGCGACGTTTTCCTGCAGGTTCAACGAGGTGAACAGGGCGCCGCGCTGAAACAAAACGCCGAAGCGTCGCTCTATTTGCGAACGGCGCTGGGTGGGCAGCTTCAGCAGGTTTTCGCCGAACACCATGACACTGCCGGCGTTGGGCTCACGCAGACCGACGATGCTGCGCAGCAGCACCGACTTGCCAGTGCCGGAGCCACCGACCACGCCAAGGATTTCTCCGCGGCGAATGTCCAGGTCAAGATTGACGTGCACCGCTTGGCTACCGAAGCGGTTGACCAGGCCGCTGACCTGGATGACGGGTTCGTCTGCAGTCACCAGCCCATCTCCATGAAGAACAGTGCCGCGATGGCGTCGATCAGGATCACCATGAAGATCGACTGCACCACGCTGGAAGTGGTGCGCTCGCCCACCGATTGCGCGCTGCCGCTGGCCTTGAAGCCTTCCAGGCAGCCGATCACGGCGATCAGGAAGGCGAACACCGGCGCCTTGCCCAGGCCGACCAGGAAGTGGCTGATGGAAATGTCGCGCTGCAGGATGTTGAGGAACATCGTCGGTGAGATATCCAGCGCCAGCGCGCAGACCACCAGACCGCCGACGATGCCGCTGAGCATGCCGATAAAAGTCAGGATCGGCAGGGTGATCAGCATCGCCAGCACCCGGGGCAGCACCAGCAGTTCGATGGGGCTCAGGCCGATGGCGCGAATGGCGTCGATTTCCTCATTGGCTTTCATCGCTCCGATCTGTGCGGCGAAGGCACTGGCGGTGCGCCCGGCCAGTAGGATCGCGGCGAGAAGCACGCCGAATTCGCGCAAGAAGGAAAAGGCCACCAGATTGACCGTGTAGATGGTCGCACCGAAGTCGGCGAGCACCGTGGCGCCGAGAAAGGCCACCACCGCGCCCACCAGGAAGGTCAGCAGGGCGACGATGGGGATGGCGTCGAGCCCGGTCTGTTCGATATGCGCCGCCAGGGAGGTGATGCGCCAGCGGCGCGGGCGTAGCAGGGTGAACAGCAGCGTCTGCAAGGTCAGGCCGATGAAGCCGAGCAGGGTGCGCTGCTGGTTCCAGAGCCCGGCCAGGGCATTGCCGATATGCGCCAGTACGTCGGCCAGGCCGTTGGTTTCGGGCGGTAGACTGGCCGGCGGCTGGTCCATGGCGCTGGCCAGCGTGCGCAGCAGCGCCCGGCGCTCGCTCGGCAACTGCGGCGCCCATTCATCCAAGCGGGCGATACGCGCTGGGCCGAGGAGCTCGACCAGCAGGCCGGCGCCAGCGGTATCCAGCTCGCCCAGCCCGTCGAGATCGACTGCCTGTGAGGTATCCAGCGGCGGCGCGGCGCGCTCGATCTCGCGCTTGAGCGCGGCATAATGCGCGAGGGTCCAGTTGCCGAGAATCGACAGTTGCGTCGGGTGCCCTGACTCTGCAGGTTGGCGCCGAAGCTGGCCAGGTAGCGAAGACGGTAGCGGCATCGAAAAGACGGTTTCTGAAGGATTCGACCTGATCCTAGCAGCTTGGCACGCCGGGAGTCTTTGCGCTGTTGTCTGTGGTTCGCGCGGGGTACGTGCTTCGGCAGGGTAGATCAGCGTTTGGGCCTGATGGTCGCGGCCGCACCGGCTGAAGCAACGATAATGGCGCCCACTGCCAGCCACTGGCTCCAGAGCAGCCGCTCGCCGAGAAACGCCAGGCCACATAGCGCGGCGACGGCGGGCTCAAGGCTCATCAGGATGCTAAAGGTTCGCGCCGGCAAGCGGGTCAGGGCAATCATTTCCAGGCTATAGGGCAGTGCCGAAGAGAGCACCGCGACGCTCAATGCGATAGGGAGCAGATCCACCGACAACAGATCGCCAGTGGCCTGCCAGACCCCAATGGGCAGCACCAGCAGAGCGGCGATCCAGGTACCGAGGGCGACGGTGTGGCGACCGTGCTCGGCGCCGGCTTTCTGCCCGAAGATGATGTACAGCGCCCAGCACACGCCAGCGCCGAGAGCCAGAGCCGCGCCGACAGGGTCAATGGCATTTTGCGTGGCACCGGTTGGCAGCAACATCCACAAGCCGCTGATGGCCAGAATGACCCAGATGAAATCCAGCAGGCGGCGCGCCGAAAACAGCGCCAGGGCCAGCGGGCCGGTGAACTCCAGGGCTACCGCGATGCCTAGCGGAATGCTCTGCAGCGACATGTAGAACATCAGGTTCATGCCGCCCAGCGCCAGGCCATAGGCCAGCAGGGGCCGACATTTGCGCAGGTCCAGCCGTGCACGCCAGGGCTGCATCACCAACGACAGGATGATTGCGCCGAGTACCAGGCGCAGGGCCGTGGCCCCTTCGGCGCCAACCAGCGGGAACAGGTTCTTTGCCAGGGAGGCGCCGCTCTGGATCGAAACCATGGCCACCACCAACAGAGCGATGGGGACGAGAAGGGCGCTGAGTGGCATGAGGCTGTCCTGATTGGCTAAAGATAAAGCTATGTGCGGAGCGAAGAAGGGCGGGTTTTCGGCCATATTCCGCTTTGGCTGTTGCAGATGGGCATTCTATAGGGGGCGAGAAAAGCCCAGGCTTCGGTGCGAAATCACTTCGCGGACATTGTCTCGGCGTCACCCTCATGAAAATTGCAGAACGCACCGTATTTTGGACAACCAACGATTAGGGTATAGCCTTCCTGTCGACCAAGCTCTGTTCCCTTCGGTTCTGGGCATTATCGCCCGAGTTGCTGCTGACAGCAGGCTCGTCGGGATGATGCCGGCGAGCCGCATGCAGGTCGCGACATGAAACTATCGTGGGCATTCGGCCTCAATAGCGGGCACCATCAACATGCAGGCGGGCGAGGGGCTGATCGCTGGTGGCCTCGTCAGTGTCCTTGTCCTGTTTTCCAGACTTTTAGCCATCAAACATAGCGAGCTTCCGCTTTTGCCCGTGTATCTACTCCGTATAGCGCCCTTCCTGGTCGTACTGGCAGTCATTCTATTCAGCGGGCTGAAGCCCGAGCCGGTCCCGCAAGTGTTCGATCAGCAAGACAAGCTGCATCATCTGCTCGGTTTCGCCGCACTGATGTTCACCCAACGCCTGGCTTTTCCGCAGTGGCGAGTGTTCTGGGCGATCACCCTGAGCCTCGCCGCCGCCGTGCTGATCGAACTGGCGCAGGCCCTGATACCCAATCGCTGGGCCTCCATGGGCGACATGCTGGCCAACACGCTCGGTGTGCTGCTGGGCTGGGGTTGTTCGCACCTGGCCTATCAGTGGTATCTGCGACGTATCGGTGTCGTTCCTGATGTTGATGTGCAGGAACGAGCTGAATCGCTGCAAAGTACAAGCCGGCCTTGAGCTACTGTGCGTGCAGATCGACGGATTCCGCCTTTGGCTATCCGACCTACCTGAAACAGGGTGCTACCCAGGTTCCGTAGGACTTTTGCGGGGGCCGTAGGGCCAGTGATTTCGGCCCTACGGGTGCCCCGGGGAAATCCCTCAGGCCGCACCGCTCCTGTGCTGCTGACGGCTTCTGGCGATGGGATCGATCAGCTCGAACACGTCCTGCCACATCTGCCGTGATTGCTGCTTGAGCTGGCCGGCGCGCGCCTGGATTAATGTTCGTACCTGCTCCTGCTGGTCCGTCACCAGGTCCAGCTTGCGCCTGATCTCGGCCTTGTCGCCGGTGACTTCGAGTAGCCCGTCGGGGAAGCCATAGTCCTCGAACAGCATCTGGTATTTGTGGCTCCAGCCCGTAGCCAGCGCGGGGACTCCCTGGGACAGCGCGCTGACCAAGCCGTGGAAGCGGCTGCCGAGGGTGCCGCTACAGGCGCCGAGAATCCCCTTGATCTCCAGCGCGCCGCTTTCGCGAATAATGTTGATACCGCCCACTGCTGCCGACAGCTGCTCGGCAAGGCGCAGGTCGTTCTGACCCTCGTGAACCAGCACGAAAGGTTTGGCGCCCTTTTCCTGCAAGTAGCGAGTGCATTCGATCAGAAACGGCAGGTAGGCATCGCGCGTGGCCTGGTCGGTCTTGTCCAGCATGCGGCAGTTGGGAACGATGCAAAAACGGTTCTGCACGCTGTCGAAGCCAGCTGGCAAAACGCCGCTGATCAGGTTGGTGAAGTCCGGGTACTGCCTGATGTTGGGCCGCTCGCCGACCAGCTCGGTCAGGTGCTCATAGGAGATGCGTTCGCGCGGGCAGATCAGGTCGACATGCTCGGCCACGCTTTGCATCGCCGCGCGGATCTTTTCCGTGGTAAATGGCCCGAAGGCCTGGGGCAACAGGATCACCCGGGTACCGTTCTTAGCCCAGCGTTTGGCAGACTGCGCCAGTTCGATGCTGGGGTCGTCGCCCCATTGGTCGCTGTAGGCGAAGCCGGCGGCGTCGATCACCACGTCCACCTCGGTGTCCAGCACCACGCCGTACATTTCGCGCAGTTGGCGCGGTGCGAGCTTGGCCAGGTTGCCCCACTGGATGCCGTAACGCCACAGCGAGGCCTTAGGATAAAAGCCCAGCTGCACCAGCTTGCGGAACGGGTGGTCGGATTTCTCGGTGGTCGGGGCCATGACGAAAGTGGCATCGGGGTAGCGGGCTTTCAGTTGCTGCTGGGCTGCATGCAGCATCAGTTCGGCGCCCTTGTTGACGAAGCCTGCCTTTCGGATCTCGATAATCATGCTGTACCTCAGTTGAAGACGATCAGGTCCTGCTCGGTCTTCTTGTCCGAGTAGGGAATTCCTCCGGTGGGGTCGGCGTAGCCCACGGCGAGCAGCATCACGGTGCGCTCGTGGTAGGCCAGGCCGAGCTTGTCTGCTAGGAGGCGTTCCTTTTCCTCGATGTCGGGCCAGTTGATCGGGCATGTGGAAAGGCCCAGGGTTTCGAAGGCCAGCATCAGCTGCATCGCTGCCAGCGAGCCGTCGATGTAGATGACATGACGGTCGCGGGCTTCGGGATAGGCGCCCAGGTCGCCGACCACGGCAATCACACAGGGCAGGTTGTGGTGAAAACCGCCGGTACCCCCGGCGCACTGCGCAATTTCGGCGGCGCGGCGCGGGTCGCTGCTGGCATGGAAGCGAAATGGCTGGCGGTTACAGGCTGACGGCGCCAGGGTTGCGGCGCGTACGGCCTGCTCGATCAGCTCGCGTTCCACTGGCCGCTCTTGGTACCAGCGTACCGAGCGCCGACGCTTGAACAGCACCAGCAGCTGTTCGTAGCTGACTGGGCACGGTGGTAGCTGGTGGTGTGGATAAGGCACGCAGTGGCCGGGTTCGTCTGGGACGGGCGCACCGGAGAAGATGTCATGCGCCGCGTCGATGCGCGGTGTGCTCTCGACGGCGGAAAAGTAGGCGCCCAGCACGTCCCCAGCCCAGCGACGTTGGCCATCATGGAGGTCGCGTGGCGTGGCTCCGGCATAGCAATGCACGGTTTCGCCGATGTAGTCCTCGGCGAAGGTGCCGCGCCGCGGACGCATGATCAGGCCCTTCTCCAGACGATGCACGTTGCGCCGCAGCAAGGCGTTGTTCTCGCCCTGGCGGCGCAGCAGCCGGGCGTACTCCAGGCGACCGAGCAGCACGGCTCGGTGCTCGCGGTAGAACTCGCGGCTGAAAAAGCAGTAGTACAGCGACGCCAGCAGGCCATTGCTCGAACACAGTCGCACCAGCGCCAGTGAGCCGTTGTCGCGCACGGCCTTGAGTCGGGACTTGATCGGCTCGGGCAGGATTCGGGCGAGGGACTTAAGGCTCATCGGGTGACTCCTGCGGCGCTGAAGGCATAGCGCAAAGGGCTGAAAAAAGACTTGGTCATCATGTAGAACACCGGGCGCGTCTTCGCGTGCGCCAGCAGCGCAACCCAAGACGCGATGGCGTAGGAGAGGACGGTGGCCAGCGCTGCGCCTTCACCGCCGTAGCGCGGAATAAGCAGCAGGTTGAGGCCGATGTTGGCCAGCGCACCCAACCCCTGGGTGATCAGGGAAAACATCAGCGCGCCCTCAATCAGAATCCAGCGGCTGAACAGCGCGCGCATGAAGATGAACATGCCGCCCCAGACATGAATGACCAGAATGGAAGCCGACTGCCGATATTCCTCGCCGAACAGCAGCGAAATCAGCGGCTCGGCCACCAGCGTGACGACGATGGCGACCGCGATGGCGAGGATGAATAGCATGTCGAATAGCTGCTGGAGGCGCAGGTTGAAGCGCCCGGTATCGCTGGCGTGCAGCTTGATCAGGCGGGGAAAAAACGACGCAACTATTGCTGTGGGCAGGAAGTACCAGGCTTCGGAAAGCTGCGCGGCGACAGCGTAAACCCCCACCGCCTCGGCGCCGATCATCCACTTGAGCATGACCTGGTCGATCTTCATGTAGATGACTGCGAAGATCGAACCCAGATAGATGATCCAGCCCTGGCTAAGCAGCTCCTTGGCCTTTGCGAAGCTTGCTGTCCAGTTAATCAGCGAGAGCCGGGTAGTGCCCTTGTAGAGCACCGCCAGCAGCAGTGCGGCGAACAGGAACTGCGCGGTGTGGGCGAAGGCAAAAGCCATCACTCCGGCTCCCGAGAAGATCAGTAGCAGCTTGATGGCCGATGCCAGGAGCATCGCGCTGGATTTGGCTATGGCTGGATACTTGGCCTGCACCTGCGACTGAAACCAGTACTCCACCACGTCGAAGGTCTGGAAGAAAATCGCCGAGGCGACGATCAGCAGCATCCAGAATTCGGTGCCACCGATTTCTTCGAATAGCAGCGCATAGAGCAGAACCAGAGCAAAGCCCACGGCCATGCCGGACAGTTTCAGGACGAACGTAGTGCCCAGGGTTTCCGGGATGATTTCCGGCTTGCGCACCACCTCGCGCACTACCAGCCCGGCCAGCCCCATGTGCCCGGCGGAGGCGAAGATCGCCGTCATCGCAATCGCATAGGAAAGCACGCCGAACTGCTCCGGCCCCAGGTAGCGCGCCAACAGCACGGCCATGACAAAGCCCACGCCAATGTGCAGCAGCCGCTCCGCCATCATCCACGAAGCGTTGAGCAGGTAGTGCCTGACTTTGTTGAAGAGGGTGCGTACTGCAGACATCCGGGTTGCCCGGCTCCTTGCGACTGGCTCCGCACTAAAAGGCGGCGACGCACAGCTGACCCCGTTTAGCACGGCATGTTCCGGAGATCTGTCAGAACGTAGGGCCCAAGGCTGCAGGGCTGAATCCGCGTCAGGTTTTGGCTGCAGTGGCTTTGCGGCAGTTGAAGGTGGGCCGGAATTAGATCGCGCGCCATCGAATCAACGGCGTCGCCGTTTCATCTGACAGTAGGGACGGTGCCGTTGCTGCTGAGCTGAGGGGCGAGGATATAGGGCGCTGCGTTTGTCTGGCCCGGCACAGTTCGTATGGCCCGAGACCGACGCGTGGAAGATGCTTCGCAGTCTTCCACCCTACGGCTGTGCCACCGGGCTCGGAACGTGGGTGGGCTGGGCAAGGGTGGATGTCGCGAAGCACATCCACGCGGTTTGGCACGGAGCAGGCGCAGAGTAAACGTCTCTTTTACCGTTCTTCCGAACGTCCTTCCGCCACTTTGTACCGAGTCTTCCGCGTCGATGGCGTCGTAGCACCTGCACTCACGCCTACAGCATGAACATCAGAAGAGCGGGCGGTGCCAGCAGGTTCTTTCCAGCGCTTTGCGCGATAGGCGAGCAAAGCGTTGGCGGTCCTGGTTAATGCTTGCAACCACATCGTGCAGGCCGTCATCCAGCAGGCTTGCCTGGGTGTGCTGGCGCAGTTGTACCAGCCAAGGCAGGTCGCCGGAAAAATGCCCCCAGAACTCATGATCGGCCTCAAGCGGATGGGGCTTGGCTTTACGCAGTAACTCGGGAATCAGCCCTTGGCAGTGACTCAGCGTGTTCAGGTTCGTGGCAGGCATGACCGCGCGGCGCATGATTACCCTGTGGAAACGTGCGATGGCCAGTGTCTGCATCAGATGCAGCACGCACGGAAAATGATCAAAGTGTGCGCCCAGCGTCAGGTGGTGATATCGGCTCAGATAGCCGTTACCCACATCCAAAAACTCTTCGAGCACCACGGCGAAGTAGCCTGATGAGGCTGCAGTGATGGCCGCGCTGTCGCTGGTAAGCAGATGCAGCTTGTAGCGCCCTCCTTGGTCAGGCTGCGAGGCATGCCCCCGAAACCACGCATACAGCTTGCCGGGGTGCTTGTAGCTGTCGATCAGCGTATGAGTTTGCTGGGAAATACCATCCAGCCAGCCTGGCTCCAAGGCGAGAAAGTCCGCGATCCAGTTAATGTGTGCAGGCTTGATAACTTTCTTGAGCTCGTCGGCAGTGGACAGCTCGAACTGCGTCAGCTGCAGATCCGCAGGCAACAGCCGGTTGATTTGTATGCGCTCTACTCCATGAGCCTTGAATGCCTGCAGGATACGGGCGGCCTGCAGGCGAGCGGGGTTGGCGCGATCCTGCAGCCAGCTGACCAAGCGGTTAACGGGGCCGAATAACCAATTGGCAATCTGCAGCAATTCCATGGGCGATCCTTGCGTCTGACTACAGCGCGTACGGTCCAAGTGGAAAACCGCAGGCGCGGTTTTTCACTCAACGGTTCAAGCAGTCTCTTTCGCTTTGCGTCCGCGTTTGGCCTTGGGCGCGGCGGCGCGTTGGGCTTTGATGCGTTCCAGCAGCAGGCTGGCCGGTTCGTCGTTTGGGTCTTGCGACACCAGTTCGCCACGGAACGCCTTGGCAAGGATGCTTTGGGTCAGGCGGTCAATGCGCGTTTGGGCGGCTTTGACGCGGGCTTCGAGTTGGTCGGCGAAGGCGAAGAGCTGCTCGAGGCGGCGGACGATTTCGTCCTGCTCTTCGTTTGAAGGTACCGGGACTGGGCATTTTGCAAAGTCGATGATCGATAAGTGCTGAATAGCCATCCCTTGTGCTTTGTCTTTTACAAAACGTTGCGTGAAATCGCTATTCGAAAGTAACTCCAAGTAGCGCTTGTTCATCGTTGTGGATCGAAGCCAGCAGACCGCAACGCTTTGATTGATGCAGAATTCTTCATCTGTGTGCACAAGCGCAGCACGGCCAATGCTTCCATCTTTGGTGATCAGCAAATCACCTTTAGCTGGTTTGTCTTTATCCGAGAGGGCTTCGAAAGCTTCCGTTGTCGTCCAGCCGCAGCTCGTAAGTTCAAGCTCAAAACGTTGAACATCCTTAGCCGTAAGCAGCTTTACGCCCGCATCTGATTTGGGCATCGGGCGAGTGAAACCGTAAGTAATCCACTCGGAAATCTTGCCCCAGGTTGTGAATGACCAGCCTTCCGGCAGGGGGAATAGATAGCTCTCGTCAATATCCGACTCTATGGACGATTTCTTCTTTTTGAGTTCAGGCTGACGCTCAAGAAGGGCTGTCTTGGCTAATTGATCATTCCTAATGACGTCGGCACCATTTTTGGCCGAGGTCTGAGCTTCTCGCCACTCCTCCGTCAACCGCCCGGAAACGGCGGCGGCGAGGACGGACTGGCGAAAGCGCTTGAGCAGGGCGGGTATGCAGTCGATGCGGGCTTTGAGGGTGTCGACCTGGGCCAGCAGTTCGTCGAGCTTGGCGGCGATGCCGGTTTGTTCGGCGAGCGGAGCGAGCTTTACCATTACCTCAGACAAACTCTGTCTCGTTATTTGAGGCTGTGCAGAACCGGTGATTGCATCAGTCAAGCCACGAGCCAGTAGGGCATATTTCAAATAACTTACAGAAGTTGCTTGCTCGGCTAGGTTATCCAAAGCCATGGCGTTGCCATTTATATATGACCTTGGTTCCGATACGTGCAGATTGCCGCAGGTTGCACCGCGGCAAGTAATCATTAGTGTCGGGGCTTCATGCGTGTACGTTGAGTAAAAGCCAATCTTTCCATTTGCACCATAAACGACGTATCCGGTATCAGTAAGTTCTGCAGTGGAGATTACTTTCCACTGTTTGGGGTTGCAGAGATCTAAAAGATTGGCTTCTACCCACCCATTCGGCAACCCACTCATTCCCCAGCCTCCTGAACCACCGAAAGCCCCATCACCTCCGCCATCAGATGCTTCTGCGCCACCACTTCATCGCCGGCGCCCAGAGCCTTCATCAGCTCTTCCAGCTCACGCAGGGCCTCGGTCAGCTCGGCCATGGCTTCGCCGGCCAGTATTTCCGGGGCGGGCAGGTCGGCGGCGTCCAGGCTGCTTTCGTCCTTGAGCCAGCTGATATCCAGCGAGTCGCTGCGTTCGCGGATCTGCTCGCGGGTGAAGCAGCGGAAGCGGCTACTTTCACCAACGCCCTGGACGTTTTCGGCGCGCGGGCTGTTGCCGTTCGGGTCGTCTCCGTAGGCGTCTTCGAAGGGCTTGAGGTGTTGGGCGCCGAAGGGGGTGCGCTTGCCGAAGCTGGGCATGTTGCTACGCAGGTCGTAGATCCAGACGCGCTTCGTGCAACCCTCTTCCTGGCGCGGGTTGTCCTCGGTGCCCTTCTGGAAGAACAGCACGTTGGTCTTCACGCCCTGGGCGTAGAAGATGCCGGTGGGCAGGCGCAGCAGGGTGTGCAGGTTGCACTTGTTCATCAGGTCGCGGCGCACCTCGGTGCCGACGCCGGCTTCGAACAGCACGTTGTCCGGCAGTACTACGGCGGCGCGCCCACCGGGTTTGAGGCCACGATAGATGTGCTGCAAAAACGCCAACTGCTTGTTGCTGGTGCGGTAGGTGAGATCGTCACGGGTCGGGCCGCCGCCGCCTTTGGCGGTGCCGAACGGCGGGTTGGAGAGGATCACATCGACCTTGGGCAGGCTGGCGCCGGTTTGGCCCAGGGCATTGCCCGGGTGCACCACGCCTTCTGCGTCGCCTTCCATGCCGTGCAGCAGGCAGTTCATCAGCGCCAGGCGGCGGGTGCCGGGCACCAGTTCGACGCCGACAAAGGCGCGGTTGCGCTGGAAGGCCTGGGCCTTGGCGTCGAGGTCGTAGTGGTCGTCGGTGTTGCTCTTGATGTAGGCATCGGCGGCAATCAAAAAGCCTGCGGTGCCGGCGGCCGGGTCCTGGATGGTCTCGCCCGGCTGCGGCTTGATGCAGTGGATGATGCTGTCGATCAGCGGGCGCGGGGTGAAGTACTGGCCGGCACCGGATTTGGTTTCGCTGGCGTTCTTCTCCAGCAGGCCTTCGTAGAGATCGCCCAGACCATCCTGGCGGGCGCTGAACCAGTCGATGCCGTCGAGGCTCTTGATCAGCTGCTCGAGGTGGCGCGGCTCCTTGAGGCGAGTCTGGGCATCGGCGTAGATGGCGGCGATCAGTGGGTCGCTGTTTTTGCCCAGGTCCAGCAACATCTGCCGGTAGTGGTCGAGCAGGTTAAGCCCCGACTTGCCGGCCAGGTCCGGCCAGCGCGCGCCATCGGGCAGCTTGTGCTCGAAGGCGTCGTTGTTCTGCACCTGCTCGTATTCCATCTTGATGAACAGCAGCAACACCAGCTCGGTGACGTAATCGCTGTAGTTGATACCGTCGTCGCGCAGGACGTCGCAGAGGTTCCAGAGTTTCTGGACGATGTCGGAGTTGGTCATGGGTTACTCGCAAAAAGGTCGGGCACGCCGGGTGCGGGCCAGTTGATCTGGTAACGGGTGCTGCGTCCGCCGCCGGGCAGGCGAACCAGGCAGCCTTTGTCGAGCAGGTCGCCAAGGTGGCGGGTGGCGGTGGCTTTGGAGACCTTGGCGACGGCCTGGTACTGAGCGGCGCTGATGCCGCCCTCAAAACCGCGTTCGCCACCGTCGAGCAGGCGGTTGAGGACCTTGACCTGTTCGGCGGACAGCGCCAGATGGCGGTGCTGCTGCCAGAAGCGCGACTTGGCCAGCACGCGGTCGATACGCGCCAGTGCCCGCTGCAGGCTGCGCAGCAGTGTGTGCAGGAACCATTCAAGCCAGGGCGTGATGTCCAGCGCGGCCTGCTGGGAGGTTTCGAGGATGTGGTAGTAGCCCTTGCGGTCGTCGAGGATGCTGGCCGACATGGCGTAGAAGCGCAGCGACTGACGCTCGGCCTGGGCCAGCGCCAGGTCGGTGATGGTGCGGGTCAGTCGGCCGTTGCCGTCATCGAAGGGATGCAGGGTGACGAACCAGAAATGCGCTATGCCGGCACGCAGCAGCGGGTCGAGAGCGGCATCGCTGCGGCTTGCCTCGAACCAGTCGAGGAAGGCCGCAAGCTGCTGTTCCAGTCCGTCGCGGGGCGGTGCCTCGAAGTGCACGGTTGGGCGGTCGAGGCGGCCGGAAACCACCTGCATCGGCTCGTCACCGCGCAGGGCACCGACGCGGATGCGCCGTGGCAGCAGGTCCTGCTCTTGCGCGGGGAACAGCAGGCGGTGCCAGTGCAGCAGGCGCGCAAGTGTCAGCGGCTGCTGGAAGTGCTGGCTGGCATCGAGCATCAGCTCGGCCAGGCCTTCGCTGCGCGCACTGACCTGGCTATCACCGTCCAGCTCAAGGCCCAGCCGGCGGGCCAGTGAGGAGCGCACCGAACCGACGTTGAGCTGCTCGCCCTCGATGGCTGAAGAGGTGACGATGTTCTGCAGCAGGGCATCCAGTTCGTTCTGCGCGCTGAGTTCGCTGCCGGCTGCTCCGGCCATACCGAGCAGGCGGCCCTGGGCTTGCGCACAATCGCGCAGCAGCGGCGTCAGGCGTTCGGCCTGCCAGCCGAAATGTGGCCAATCCGGCTGCTGCCAGATCCAGCGTGAGTCTTCCATCGTCAGCCTGTTTGTCAGTGATGAGCCGAATCGGGGGGTTATTCGGCTCGCTTGGTGAGCCGATTGTGGTGCGTATTCGGCTCACCGTCCAGCCGGTCAGCCCGCCTGCGACCAGAGATTGTCGTTGAGCGTTTCCAGCACCACCGCGAGATTCCCTCCGAGGCGCTTGTCCAGCTGCTTGCTGCCGCCATCGTTCTTGAAGGCTTCGCCGATCTGCTTGTCGTCGATCACCACCTCGTGCACCAGCTGTTTGGCCAGGCGTTCCAGCCATTTGCGCTGTACGGGTGCCCAGGGTTGCAGGTCATAGATGTGTTGCATGGCATTGGCTACACGCTGCTCGAAGGGCAGCAGCGCTTCGCCAATGGCCGCCTTGCGGATGAAGCCGACGATGCTGGCGGCGATTTCCTGGTTGGTCTGGTTGCGCCAGGCGCTTTGCAGGTTCACTTCGCTGTAGCCGTGCGCATCGAGCAGCAGGCGAACTTCGCGCAGCTGTTCGCGGGTCAGATCATGCGGGCGATTGACCACCACGCCGAGGGCGACCGACTGGTTGAGCTGGTTCTTGATGAAGTCGTGGAAGCTCTCCAGGTAGTCGGCCGGCTTCTGGTTGGCGCCGTAGTTCTGTTCGCGGACCATCAACTCGTCCGTGTGGCTGGAAATGACCGGGTAATTTTCCGAGCCGAGCAGGGCATTCACGGCCGCGAGCTGATCGAGCAGTTGGGCGTGCTGGCGGATGAACCCCGCCGCCTGCTGCGGGCCGAGCTGGTGCAGGTGCTGATGCAGTTTGTCCGGCGCAACGCCCCAGGTGTCTTCCAGTTCGCTGAGCTTTTGTTTCAGCGTGGGTTTGTCTTCGGCCTTGTGGCTGGCCTTACGCAGGATGCGCATGACTCGCTGGCTGAGCTGGTCGAGCACGTCGTGGGCGTGGCTGGTTTCCGGCAGGCTGCCGGGGGCGTCGAGGCTGGCCGGGTTGCTCAGTTCGCTGACCAGCTGTTCGAGGGTCACGCTGGGGTCTTTGACCAGCGGCTTCATGGTGTCGACCGCTTCGAGGCTGGCGTAGAGATCGACCGGGTCGTAGATCTTGAACACGGTCTTGCCGATTTCGTCGCAGCGGCGGGTGGCGCGGCCCTTCATCTGTTCATAGAGGATGCGCGAGCGCACCCGGCGCATGAATACCAGATGGCAGATGCGCGGCACGTCGATGCCGGTGGTGAGCAGGTCCACGGTGATGGCGATGCTTGGGTAGCGCTCGTTCTTGTACTGGCGGATCAGCTGTTCGACCTTGTCGCTCTGCCCGGTAATGATCTGTACGGCGGCCTGGTTGTACTGGTCGCCGTGTACCTCCTTGAAGGCCTCGTCGAGCAGGTTCTTGACCCGTTCGGCGTGGGCCTGGTTGACGCAGAAGATCATGGTCTTCTCGTCGCCCAGCGGGTCGAGTTCCTGGGCCAGTTGTTCGCAGATGACCTTGTCGAAGCCAGGGGTGATGACCCTGCGGTTGAAGGATTCGATCTCGAAGTCGAGTTCGTCATCAAGCTCCGCTACGTCTACCTCGCCTGTGGCGGTGTTGATGATGCTGACACTGTCGCCCTTGGCGAAGTGGATGCCGTTCTGGCTGAGGGCGGTCTGGTAGCGGATGGGCGGTTCGTGATCGATCAGCCAGTCATCGGCCACCGCCTCGCGGTAGCTGTAGGTGAACACCGGGGTGCCGAAGACTTCGCTGGTGTGCTTGGCCGGGGTGGCGGTGAGACCGATGCGGCAGGCGTCGAAGTAGTCCAGCACGCGGCGATACTGGGACAGGTACTGGTTGAAGTCGCGCACCGCCAGCTCGCCTTCGGTCATCTCCTGGTCGAGGGTGTAACCACGGTGGGCTTCGTCGACGATGATGCAGTCGAAGGCATCGATCGGCGGCGGGTTGTCCGACTGGAAGATGCGCCGGACCATGGCCTGCACCGTGGCTACCTGAATGCGCGTTTCAGCCTCGGCGGCCATGTCGCCGAGTTCCTTGATGTCGTAGATCTGAGCCAGGGTGTGATTCTGCTCCAGAGATGCCTCGTTGAAAGCTTCGATGGCCTGCTGGCCGAGAGCGCTGCGGTCAACCAGAAAGAGGATGCGCCGGAAACGTTCGGCCTTTAGCAAGCGATACATCAGGCCAATGATGGTGCGTGTCTTGCCGGTGCCGGTGGCCATGGCCAGCAGGCATTGACGACGGTTGTTGGCCAGGGCCAGTTCGACGGCCTTGATGGCGTTTTCCTGGTAGTCACGCAGTTTCAGGTAGGCGAAACCTTCTTGCGCAAGCTTGGCCTCGGCCTCTTCGCGGCTACGTTTGAGCCAGTCGAGCAGGCCCTCGGGGGTGTGGAAGTCCTGTAGCGCACGGGGCAGATTGGCGGGGCTGCGCAGGTCGCGGAACCAGATGCCGGACTGTTCAGCGAGTTGCTTTACATAAGGCCGGCCGTTGCAGGCAAAGGCGAACGGCACCTGGAAGTAGTCGCCCTGGCCGTCTGGCCATCCAGTTTTAGAGCCGGCGGGTTGTAGATCACTGCTGAATACCAGCTGGCGGGAATAGCGCTCTGCCTGCGGAATGCGGCTGGCGACATTGATGCGCTGGCGCTTGGCTTCGACGATGGCGACCGGGGTCAGGCCGGCGAACAGCACGTAGTCGGCATTTTCCTTGGGTTTGTTGGTCGGCCATTCGGCGATGGCCTTGTTCTTGCCCTTTTCCGGGCGCGCGCCCTTGCTCCAGGTCAGGTCGAGTGAGTCCGCTTGCCAACCTGCATCATTGAGCTGCTGGTCGATGAGGATGCGGGTCAGGTCTTCGTTCAGATCAAACTGGCTGCTGGCTTGCTTGGTTTTATGGGCGACCTGTTGGCCAGCCTGCGGTTTGGCAGCCAGCTGTTGCTGCAGTGCCTTGAGGCTTTGCTCATGCTCGCTGCGCAGCTTGTTGAGTGCGGCTTCGTGTTCGGCAGCCAGCTGCTTGTGGGTGCGTGATTCGGCATCCATCTGCTCGGCCAGTACGGCGTATTCCTCAGCTTCGCGCTTGAGCAGGCCAGCCAGTTGCTGGTTGTTCTCTAGTTGCTGGCTGGATTCGCTTAACTGGGCCTTGAGTTGCTCGATCTGGCTTTGTAGTTCGCGCAGCGGGGCACTGGGGTCGCTGGGGGTTACAAAAGCGCCGGCTTTGAAGGTGCTGCCGGCCTTGCCGAATGCCCTGTGGTACCAGATGCACAATTCGCGCGCGACCTTGAGCCCGTCCAGCGCCTCACGGTGCTGGGTGCGGAACTGGTGGGTGGCCTTGTTGCCTTCGATGCGCAGTGTGTGAAACAGGCTGCGAATGTTCTGATCCAGTTGGATATCTCGACTCAGCTTGTAGAGCAGGTCGGATTGGCTGGTGGTGGCTTCAAGCTCAATACCGGCGCGACTGGCCAGGTCCTGCGCCAGCGCCTCGCCGAGCTGGCGCAGTTTGATCAGCGTGGTGTTGGGGTCACTGGCGAATACCTGCTCCGCCGTGCTGGCGAGCTGAAAGAACACCGGATCGTGTTCCTTGAGAAAGGCGAAGTTACTGCTCTCGGCCATGTTCCATCCCTTGAAGTCACCCGCCGGTCATTCGATCTTGGCGATACTGTGAAAGGATCATGCCAGACGTAGCGTGGTGGGGGTACTCAGGATGGAGCTGCAAAATGAGTTGAGTCGAGCGGGAAGGGTGGTGCGCAAAATGCTGTTACGCAGCGAGGTACGCACGGAAAACGTACCTGTGAGGCCCAGCCAACGATGGGGGAATCGTGCGCATGAGAGCCAAGAGAGGGAGCGGCTTGAAGAGATGCCTTTTCCGTTCTGGTGTTAGCCCAGTGTAGCCCGCGTCAGAAACGAAAAAGGCCCGCATCGCTGCGGGCCTTTCTGTGTATGGTGCCGGCACCAAGAGTCGAACTCGGGACCTACTGATTACAAGTCAGTTGCTCTACCAGCTGAGCTATACCGGCTAAAAGATGGGCGCCATTATAGCCATTGCTCGCGCCGAGTAAACTGTTTGTTTGCAGTTACTTGCAGCTCTTTTCTGGTGCAGTTGGCAACTCGGCGAGCAGCAGCAGATTGCGGGGGGTGAGTTCGCTCGGGCAGAAGGTACCGAGCCTTACCCTGTAGCCGTTCTCAATGAGCAGAAGTGCCCGATCCAGCAGCAGCCAAAGTTCCAGTGGGCGGCGGAACAGGCCGCGCAACAGCTCCAGGTTGCGGACTTCAGCTAGGCGCTGCCAGCCTCGTTGCTCCAGCTCAGGCCAGGGCTCGGCCTGGGGTTCGGGAATGCCTTTGAGCGCGGCAAGATCACGGCAGTATTGCTCGAAGCTTTTCCTCAGCCAGGCAGTGGGCAGCGAGGGCATCGGCAGGTAGTCGTTTTGCTGGCGCAGACGGCGCTGGAGGATATCGAAACCCAAGCGCCAGGCCATGGACTGGTCGCGATTGCGCCTTTCACGAGCCCCGGCGGTGACGGTTTCGCTCAGCGGCAGGCCAAGGTCGTCGCGCGATAGCCGTAGCGAAGACGACTGTGCTGCACGTGACAGCGGCTGGTAGTGATCCCGGTTTATGCGGTTGTAGCAGCAGGGCGCCAGCGCAAGCTGCCGGCAGCCCTGGCTTATGGACAGTTGAAGCAGGCGTACATGGAGATCGCCGCAAGCGTGCAGCGCTACCGGCGTTGAGGTCGGGCCAAGCTGCGCCATGGTTTCATCACTCATCACGTCCTGTTGCAGGTGGCTTGCGTTGATACCCAGGCGTTGGCTGAGCTGCGCGCCGGCACGAACCAGTACCGGGTCCCATTCCAGGCAGGTCAGCGTTGCGCCAGTGCTGGCCAGCTGACGGGCCAGATGACCTTTGCCGGCACACCAGTCGAGCCAGTGACTGGGGCGCTCGCGGAAGTTGAGCGCTGCGCTGAACGACTGGATCTGCAGCCATTTGCGTCCGGGCACGTCCGTAGGCTGTCGGAAATTACTTGTCGGGTTTGTTTGTACGGGCAGCGCGGGCACGCTGCTCAGCGCTGTCACCTGCCTGGCTAGCGCTTGAAAGGGGACGGGTGCCAAAAGCTCATCAGGGTGGTTGTGCGCAGCCTCGGCAGCTTCCAGCGTGCGGGCGCGCAGCCAGGCGGCCAGTTCTGGATGGTCCGCTTCCCAGGGCAGACGAAGATGGGTGAAGGGGCGCGGGCGCCACAGCGTCTGATGTTGCACAAGAAACGTGTCGAGCTGCTGAAAGCGTTCAGCGAGCTGCGCGTGGTTGGCGAGGCTGGGCATGGATGAATCCGCGGATGGTCATGTACTACGTGAAAAGCGAGACGCCTGTCGAAACAGGCGCCTGCGTGCAGCTATTGACCGTAGACCTGTTCGGGTAGCCAGGTAACCAAGCCAGGAAACAGGTAAGCGATCACCAGCAACAGGAGCTGGATCAGAATGAAAGGTATCACCCCTTTGTAGATGGTGCTGGTAGGCACCGATTTGGGTGTCACACCGCGCAGGTAGAACAGGGCGAAACCGAAAGGCGGCGTGAGGAATGAAGTCTGCAGGTTCAGCGCGATCATCACGCCCAGCCATACCGGATCCAGACCCATTGCCAACAACACCGGACCGACGATCGGCACGACGACGAAGGTGATCTCGATGAAGTCCAGGATGAAGCCCAGCAGGAAGATCACCAGCATGACCAGGAAGAACGCGCCCAGCACGCCGCCCGGCAGCTGGGCAAACACGTCTTCGATCAGCGCTTCGCCGCCGAAGCCGCGAAACACCAGCGAGAACAGGGACGCACCGATCAGGATCAGGAACACCATGGCGGTGATTTCGGTTGTGCCGTGCGCCACGTTACGCAGCTGAGTGAAATTGAGCTTGCCCTTGTAGAAGGCCAGGAGCATCGAGCCCAGGGCACCTAGTGCGGCGGCTTCCGTTGGCGTTGCGTAACCGGCCAGGATGGAGCCGAGAACGGCGCTTATCAGCAGCAGCGGCGGCAGCAGAGCGTAAACCAATTTGTTCCATTCGATGGGGCCGAGCTCTTCCTGGGGCAGCGCTGGCAGTTTCTTTGGCTGCAGCACCGCGATCGCAATGATGTAGAGGATATACAGACCAACCAGCAGCAGGCCCGGCAGCAACGCGCCGACGAACAGGTCGCCGACCGATACGGTCTTGGGTGAGAAAATGCCCATCTTCAACTGTGCCTGCTGGTAGGCGCTGGACATCACGTCACCCAGCAGAACCAGCACGATGGAGGGCGGAATGATCTGCCCCAGCGTGCCGGTGGCCGCCAGGGTGCCAGTGGAAATTGCCGGGTCGTAACCTCGGCGTAGCATGGTCGGCAGGGCTAGCAGGCCCATGGTGACCACGGTGGCGCCGACGATGCCGGTGCTGGCGGCGAGCAGCGCGCCGACGACACAGACGGAAATCGCCAGGCCGCCGCGCAGAGTGCCGAACAGGCGCGACATGGATTCGAGCAGATCTTCAGCGACCCGGCTCTTTTCCAGCATTACGCCCATGAACACGAACAGTGGTACGGCTAACATCGTCTGGTTGTTCATGATGCCGAACAGACGGTTCGGCAGTGCACTCAGATAACCGCCGTCGAACGTACCGGTGAGCACGCCAACGCCAGCGAACAACAGCGAGACACCACCCAGGGTAAAGGCCACCGGGTAGCCACCCATCAATGCCAGGCAGATGCAGGCGAACAGGGCTATTGCCATCAACTCAGCCATGTTTCACCTCCGGCTCCCGCTCTGGAAGTCGGCCGGCGATGAGGTAGGCAGCCTTGATGATTTCAGCGATGCCCTGCAGTGACAGGCTGACCACCAGAAGCAGGATGATGCTCTTCTGCAGGTAGACGAACTTCAGGCCGCCGGATTCGCTGGAAGCTTCCAGCGTTGACCAGGAGTTGCTGACGTAATCCCAGCTGGCCCAGCCAAGGAACAGGCAAACCGGAAGGAGGAACAGCAGTGTGCCGAGCACTTCGACAAGGGCCTGATAGCGCGGGCTGAAGTTTTGATAAAAGATATCGACGCGAACATGTCCGTTGCGCTGCAGCGTCCAGGCGGCAGCGCCCATGAAGACCAGTGCGTGGGCGTAGAGCACCGCTTCCTGAAGCGCGGTGGCTCCGATGCCGAAGCCGTAGCGCAGCACCACCACCACCGCGGTACCGAGCACCAGAAAGAGGGTCAGCCAGGCGCAGGCCTGGCCAAGACGGATGTTTAGCGTATCGATCAGACGGGCTAAGACGAGCAGAGGGGGGGCATGTTGCGACATGGTAGGTCCTTTATTGTTATTGCCCTGGGCAGCACGCGATTCTAGGCGCCTGCCAGATTGCATCGCAACTGACCAAACTCGGTAAATAGTCTGAACATCCGGTCGCGGACTTGAGTGATGGGTGGCTGTGTGCTAGCTAGAATACCTGGGTGCAGGGTTTTGGTATCCAATCATTACAACAACAAAAGGAAGTTAACCCATGAAACGACGTCAAATCTTGGCTGCAGCGGGTGTCGGCTTAGCTGCTACGGCTCTGGCCGGCTGCAATAAGGAGGCCGAAACTGCTGCCGGCAAGCCCGAGGCAAGCGCAAACACCGAGAAATTCAGCTGGAAGATGGTCACCTCCTGGCCTAAGAACTTCCCCGGCGTGGGTGTTGGTGCCGAGCGTTTTGCCAGGCTGGTCAACGAGATGAGTGCCGGGCGCCTGACCGTCAAGGTGTATGCCGCCGGCGAGCTGGTTCCGGCGCTGGAAGTGTTCGATGCGGTATCTCGTGGCACCGCCGAGATGGGTCACGGCGCCCCGTACTACTGGAAAGGCAAGGTCCCTGCGGCGCAATTCTTCTGTGCGCTGCCGTTCGGGCCCAACGCTCAGGAAATGAACGCCTGGCTGCACCGTGGTGGCGGCATGGAGCTCTGGGAGGAGGTCTACAAGCCGTTTGGCGTGTTGCCGATGGCTTGTGGTGCTTCCGGCGTGCAGACGGCGGGCTGGTTCAACAAGGAGATCAAGTCGGTCGAAGATTTCCGCGGTCTGAAGATGCGCACGCCCGGCTTGGGGGGCGAGGTGCTAACCAAGATGGGCGGCACGGTGGTCAACATGCCGGCTGGTGAAATCTTCACCGCGCTGCAGACTGGCGCGATCGACGCCACCGAATGGATCGGGCCCTACAACGATATGGCGTTGGGGCTGCACAAGGCTGCGAAGTACTACTACACACCTGGCTGGCAGGAACCGAACGTCACCTTCGAGCTGGATGTAAACATCAAAGCTTGGGAAACCCTGCCGGACGACCTCAAGGCCATCGTTCGTGCCGCAGCGCGGGACGTCAACGGCGACATGCTAGACGATTACAACGCGAAGAACATGGAGGCACTGGAGCAGTTGCGTGAACAGGGCGTTGAAGTACGCCGTCTTCCCGATGAGGTGTTGGCGCGTCTGAAAGAAGTTGCTGCAGAAGTGGTCGATGCCTCCGCTGCCGCCGATCCGGTTGCGAGCAAGGTGTGGGAGCAGCAGAGCGCCTATCTCCAGCGACTGTATGAGTATGCTGAGTTGAACGAGAAAGACATCTACAACATCCGCGGCTGATTATTAGCGGGATGATCGAATAAAAACGCCGCCACCGGTTTCAGCCGGTGGCGGCGTTTTTACTGGAGCCTGAAAGCCTGCTTACGCCAGGGTGGCAGTCAGGCTGATCTGGGCGTTGAGGACCTTGGAGACCGGGCAGCCTTCCTTTGCCTTGTTGGCAATCTGCTGGAACTGCGCCTCATCGATATCGGGAATCTTGGCATCAAGGGTCAGTGCGATGGCGGTGATGCTGAAGCCCTCGCCGTCCTTGTCCAAGGTGACTTCGGCGCGGGTGGCGATGCGTTCAGCGGTGAAGCCGGCCTGGCCTAGCATCAGCGACAGTGCCATCGAAAAGCAGCCTGCATGGGCTGCGCCGATCAGCTCTTCAGGGTTGGTGCCGGGCGCGCCCTCAAAACGGGTGTTGAAGCCGTATGGATTGTCCTTCAACGCGCCGCTTTCGGTACTGATGGTGCCCTTGCCACTTTTCAGGTCGCCCTGCCAAACGGCGGATGCGGTTTTTTTCATGAGTCCTCCGGGTCTTGCGTAAATGACCGGTACAGGACCGGCCACTGAAAGGTTCGGTGCTTAGCGCTCGTGCTGTTCAGCGGCGAGAACTGCACTGGCCAATTCCAGATCGCTGGCCTGCAGGTTTGGCTGCTCGCTGCGAAGTTGTACCAGCATGGCTTCAAGGTAAGGGCCGCGAATGGTGCCGTCACTGGCAACGAAACTGCTGGCATCTTCGCGGACGCTCGCCACCAATTTGTTGTCCTTGAACGTCAGGTAGGTAGAGCCGGTAGTTGCCCCGGAGGAAAGGACCTGGCGGACGAAGCTGCCGTCCGCCATTGCAGCGCCAAGGGGAATGCAGCTCATCGCAAGGGCGGTCAGGAATGTTTTGCGCATGGTGGTTTCTCCGTCTGATCCTTCATCAGAGACTGCCAGGCAGCTGGCGGAGTTCCTCTGCCGTTATCCGCCATGCCCGATCAGCTGACGCACCCGGGCACCGAGGATGTCGATACTGAAGGGTTTGGTCAGCATGTCCATGCCTGGCGCAAGGAAGTCGTCGCGCACTTCGGCATCGGGCGCGTAGCCAGTGATGAACAGCACCTTGAGCTGCGGGCGAAGCTGGCGCGCGATTTCCGCCAGCTGACGGCCATTGATTCCAGGCAGGCCGATATCACTGAGCAGCAGATCAATTCGCTGGTCGCTCTGCAGGTACGGCAGTGCGGTCGTGCCATCCAGCGCTTCGAGTACCCGGTAGCCAAGTTCTTCCAGCACTTCGATCACCAGCATGCGCACGGCGACCTCATCCTCGACCACCAGCACGGTTTCTCCGGTACGTGCGCCCTGTGCCTCCAGATCGGGACTTTCCTGCGCCTCGGGTGCTTGCATCCGCGTCTCTTGGTTGCGCGGCAGAAACAGGGTGATCAGCGTACCTTGGCCGACGGTGCTGTCGATGCGCACATGGCCGCCGGTCTGCTTGACGAAACCGTAGACCATCGACAGGCCGAGGCCAGTGCCCTGGCCGATGGGTTTGGTAGTGAAGAACGGGTCGAAGGCTTTGGCGATCACCCCCGCCGGCATGCCGCAGCCGCTATCGGCCACGCTTAGGGTGATGTAGTCGCCGGGCTCGAGGTGGTCATACTGGGTGTCGTCGATCTGCACGCAGCCGGTCTGGATCGTCAGCCGACCGCCTTCTTTCATGGCGTCGCGGGCGTTGATGACCAGGTTGAGCAGGGCGTTTTCCAGCTGGTGGGTATCGGTATAGGCCAGCCAGGGATTCGTCTGCAGGCGGGTTTCCAGGGTTATATGTTCGGCCATGGTCCGACGCAGCATATCTTCCATCGACAGCACCAGCCGATTGACGTCCACCGGCTTGGGGTCCAGTGGTTGCTGGCGGGCGAAGGCCAGCAGGCGATGAGTCAGTGCAGCGGCACGATTGGCTGAGGTGGTGGCTGCATCGACATAACGATCGAGGTCGTTAACTCGGCCGCTGGCGACCCGTCGCTGGATCAACTCCAGCGCGCCCAGCACACCACTGAGCATGTTATTGAAGTCGTGGGCCAGACCGCCGGTAAGTTGGCCGATGGCTTCCATTTTCTGTGCGTGGCGCAGGGTTTCCTCGGCGCGCTCGCGTTCGGCCATTTCCAGGTGCAGCAGGTGATTGATCTCCGCCAGCTCGCGGGTACGTTCGGCAACGCGGCGTTCGAGATTGTCGTTGAGCTCGCGTAGCGCTTCCTCGGCAGTGACCTGGTCGGTGATGTCAGTGTTGGTGCCGAACCAGCGCGTGACCTGGCCGAAGTCGTCGCGAATGGGCAGTGCACGTGACAGGAACCAGCGGTACTGGCCGCTCTTGCCACGCAGCGGGTAGGTTTCCTCCCAGATCGAGCCGATGGCCACGGCGCGCCGCATCGAGGCACTGACCCGCTCGTGGTGGTCGGGGTGGTTCACCGAGCGCCAGCTCAGGGCGCGCATGGCTTCGTAGGTCGTTCCGGTGTAGTCGTACCAGCGTTTGTTGTACCAGTAGATGTGCCCGGTCGGGTCGGCCATCCAGGCGAACTGGCTCATGTTGTCGGCCAGTGTGCGGAACTGCTCTTCACTGGCGCGCAGAGCGCGTTCGGCGCGGATGCGTTCATCAGCGGTCCAGGCGCGGTCGGTCACTTCGCGGATAAAGGAAATGTCCTCTTCGCTCCATTGGCGCGGCTGGTCCTGCAGCAGGAGCAGCGCTGCGCTCAGGTGACCCTGCTCCTGCAGCGGTACACAGACCAGGCTGTGGATGTGTCGCAGCTGCAGTGATGCGGCTTGCGCAGCGGTGCGGGTGTCGTGCTGAACATCTTCGACGACCACCAGCTCATCGTTCTGCAAGTCGTAGATGAAATCGCCGTAATCGGAGAAACATATGCGTTCGCCGTCGTCGCCCAGTGCGCTGTCGCTCCAGTAGCGCTCCACGGTGGCGTAATGTCCGGCGGGGTCGATGTTCAGAAAGGCGCCGCGACTGACGTTCAGGCTCGCTCCCAAGGTCTGCACGACGGCGGTGGCGATGGTGAGGCTGTCCGGCTGCCCGCGTAGCAGGTCGCCCAGCTCCATGAGCAGCGTCTGGCGTTGCTCGGTGAGGCTTCTCTCGCGGATCTGCTCTTCCAGCAGGGCATTCATATGTTGCAGTTTCAGCGCTGCGTTGCGTTCGGTGGTGATATCCCGTGCGGTACCCAGCAGGCGTATGTGGCCGTCGGGAGCTTGCAGGCGCCGGCCGCGGTTGGTCAGCCAGCGGAATTGCTCGCCGGCAGCGTCGTAAACCCGGTAGTCGAGGTTGATCTCGCCATCATCTTCGTCCTCCAGCGCACTGCGAAAGGTATCGATCAGGGTCTGGCGATCATCGTCATGAACCCTGGTGAGGAATTCGCTGACGCTAAGTTCGGGCTCATCCGGAGCAATCCCGGCGAGCGCCTTGAGTTGGGTGTCCCAGCGCAGGAGATTCTTTTCAAGGTCATATTCCCAGACGCCGATGGAGGCGATTTCATTAGCCAGGCTGATTCGCTGCTCGGCTTCCAGCAGCGCCTGGCTCGCCCGGTCCGCGACGTTGCGAAAATGCGCGAAGGCCTCGGTTTTATTGGCGCGAAACTGGCTTCGGCGCAGGTCAAGCAAGGCCATGACCTGCCGCGCCAGCGCTTGCAGCTGCGCCAGCTGCCGCTCGGAAAGCTGCCGCGGCTCGTCATCCACTACACACAAGGTGCCGAGAGGCAGCCCCTGCGGGGAGTGCAACACGGCTGCGGCATAAAAACCGGACAGCGACGCGCTCTGCGGATTGGCGGCAAGATCTTCGATGACCAGCGTAGGGCCCTGGGCCATTGCCATGGCGCAGAGAGTGATGGCACAAGTCTGGCTGTGCTCATCGAGATTGAGCGAGGCCTTGAACTGTCGGGGCTCGCAGTCTGGGAAAAAGATCGCGGCGCTGGTTGTTCCGCACAGCTGCGCGGCCAGTGCAAGCAGATCATCGAATGCGGTGTTATCGGGAGTCTCAAAAAACCCGTATTCGGCCAATACTGCCCGCCGTTCGGCTTCGTCCTGGCCCTTACCTTGGCTTTCGTTGTTCAAGATTTCTGCTCGTCTATCCATGTCGGCAAAATCATAATTTCCCCAGCCCGGCTGCATGATTACACACGCTGTACGGGTTGGACTCTGTCACCAGTAGACATCGGTCTACGCGCTACCTGCCAGAGCCATCGGTCTGTTCTATTGTGGGCGGAGCAGAGATTGATCGGCAGTCCGCAGCGCTGCGAGCAGGCTTCGGTCGTGTTGGTAGATGTCGGGTCGATAGCGCGGCTGGCCACTGCTGTCGGCTTCGGCTGTCCAGTAGGCAAGGAGTATAGGCATGGCTTTGCTCAAGCGAAATTCATAGGTTTTGCCGGTTTCGAGTAGTTGCTCGAAACGTTGGCGCTCGTTGTCGGCGAGCAGCAGGTTGACCAGCTGCATCACCGATTCGACCCTCACGCAGCCGGAGCTGAAGGCCCGCTGCGAGCGACCGAACAGGCCCTGACTTGGGGTGTCGTGCAGGTAGATCGAATAGGGATTGGCAAAACGGATGGCCACGCGGCCAAGCGGGTTGTCCGGGCCAGCCGCCTGGCGCAGCAGGATGTTGCCGGGGTTGTTCCAGTCGATCAGTTGCGGATCGAGCGGGTTGCCCTGGTAGTCAAGGACGTGCAGGTTTTGCTGAGCGAGATAGTCGGGATTTTCGCGGATCTTCGGCAGTTTGTCTTCGCGCAGAATAGTCGGCGGTATGGTCCAGGTCGGGTTCAGCGTCAGGCGGGTGACGCTGGATTTGATGGCCGGCGTCTGCCGGGTACTGCGTCCGACCTGAGCACGGGTCTCCCACAGCGGCTGGCCTTGGTGGAAATGGATTACCCGTCCGCCGGCAATATCCACAAGCAGCGATTGGGCCTCGATGTCGCGGGAAAACCAGCGAAAACGCTCCAGATTCACCCGTAGTTGGTCGAGCCGTTCGCCCGCAGTAACATTCAAGGTGGCTAGGGTTTCGGCACCCAGCACGCCATCATCCTGCAGACCGTGATGGCGCTGGAAGGCCTTGAGTGCTGCCTCATCGACAGCGTTGTAATGATTGTCGGTATCGGAGTGTGAGACAGCATCTGCTTGGAGGTAACCGTCGACACTCAGTCGCTGGCGCAGCAGCGGCAGGCGCGGGTCAGTCATGCCGGGACGCAGGGTTGTGCCATGCGGGATGCTCGGCTGCCTGATCTGCTCGGCACTGCGTAGCTTTGCATATGCCGTGCGCAGGTTACGGTACTGCTCAAGCGCCGGGCGTGCCTTGTCGAAGGCCAGTCGGGGTGTTTTCAGTGCCTGTGTCGCGATGTTCAGCAACTGCTCCTCGTGCTGATGTGCCGGAGCCTCGGAGCTGCGCCAAACCGGTTCGTTTTGCGCCTGGGGCAAACGGCCCTGAGATAGATGCTGCAGTGCCAAGAGATAGCCGTGGCTGGCGAGCAGATCGCTGCACTCGCGCTGAAACGGTCGGGCGGTTGCTGTGTGTGTCGCGTGGCGAATGGTCTCTGGGTGGTAGATCGTAGGATCCAGACCGTCATCGATCAGCGCATTGAGCTGGCTCAGCAACTCGTCGAGTTGTGCATAGGAAGTCCACAAATGCTCGAACTGCATGCGGCCGTATAGCGCAGACAGGCGCGCGCGGGCTTGCGGATCTATATCGGCCAGCGGCTTGCCGCATGCTTCTGGCAGCATCTGCAGCGCGCTTTGTATGGGGCTGGGAGCTTCGTCGCCGGGCTGGGCACACGCCAACAGTGGCGTGAACAAAAGCGGCGCGAATAGACGAAATGCATGTTTTTTGTACAACGCTTCACTCCAGGCTGACCCGTCGACTGCTAGACTCCGCCGCTGAAACCGGCTGCGGCACTGGGAAAACCAGGCCCACTCAGGCCACTAAAACATGTTCTGTCTGACGCGAGCGCGTTTTGCCCGCGTCAGTCTTTTATTCGCTATCTGATGGCGATTATAGGCGCCGGCCAGGCGGAAAACCGCAGCATTGGCGCCGGATGGGGACCACGCACATGATAGTAACGCTTCGGCGCCTGTGCCTTGCCGCCGGCTTGCTGATGTCGGCGCCGCTGGCTTTGGCTGCGCCTTCCTATAAGCCTTTGCTGAACGATTTGGCACGTGTGGCGCCCACTCTGGATACGCACGTGCTGAGCCATGCCATAGCGGCCATGCAGTGCGCCGTGAACAATGGTGCCAGCCCAGCCAAGCGGCTGGCAGTGATTGATTTTTCATTGCCGTCTTCGGAGCGGCGTCTGTGGATCTTCGACCTTCAGCGTAAGCGATTGTTGCTGGAAGAGTTTGTCGCCCATGGGCAGAAGTCCGGTGAAAATCACGCCACACGCTTTTCCAATGTTCTCGGCAGCCATCAGTCGAGTATCGGCCTGTTCCGCACTGCCGAGAGCTACAACGGCAAGCACGGCTATTCGCTGCGCATGGATGGCCTCGAACCTGGCGTGAACGACCTGGCTCGCGAGCGTGCAATCGTCATTCACCCTGCGAATTACGTGAACCCCGCCTGGATTGCCACCCAAGGGCGCATCGGTCGCAGCCAGGGTTGTCCTGCGGTACGCCCGGAAGTGGCGCAGATGGTGGTCGATAGCCTCAAGGGCGGGCAGTTCATGTTTTCCTGGTATCCCGACCAAGACTGGCTGCAGTCCTCGGCCTACCTTAACTGCGAGCCGTCGCGGGTGGCGGGAATATTGGCGGCTCGGCAGGGCTAAAACAGCAACTGTAGCGGCACAAGCCTTAAGTAAAAGCGGAAAAGCTTGATCGCATTTCGGCGCAGGCCGCCACACTCTGATTCAAGCTTGCTACTTCTGCTCACTCTGGGGCGTTACCCGAAGCACTTCTTCCAGCGTGGTCAACCCGGCCGAGATCTTTTGTGCGCCGGATAGACGCAGGCTGTGCATGCCATCCTTGAACGCCTGGCGGCGCAGGGCGAGGAGGTCGGTGTCCGCAGTGATCAGTGGCTTGATCGCATCGTTGAGTAGCATGATCTCGTATACCCCAGCACGGCCCCGATAACCTGTATCCCGGCATTCGATGCAACCCACCGCCTGATGTGCGTGGGTCGGCAGCGGTGCGTTCCAGGGTTTGGTCAGGGTCTGCCAGTCATCAGCATTCAGCTGCACCGGCGCCTTGCAATGCGGGCACAGCGTGCGCACCAGGCGTTGGGCCATCACGCCTAGCAGCGTCGCGCGCAGCAGATAATGCGGCACGCCGAGTTCCAGCAACCGAGTGATCGCGCTCGGTGCGTCGTTAGTGTGCAGGGTGGAGAGCACCAGGTGGCCGGTCAGCGCGGCCTGGATCGCCATCTCGGCGGTTTCCAGATCGCGGATCTCGCCGACCATGATGATGTCTGGGTCCTGACGCATCAGCGCGCGCACACCGCTGGCGAAAGTCAGCTCGATGTTGTGTTGCACCTGCATCTGGTTGAAGGCGCCCTCGATCATCTCGATCGGGTCTTCGATGGTGCAGACGTTCACTTCCGGCGTCGCCAGCTGCTTGAGCGTCGTGTACAGAGTGGTGGTCTTGCCCGAGCCAGTGGGGCCGGTGACCAGGATGATGCCGTTGGGCTGGCCGGTCATGCTCTGCCAGCGACGCAGGTCCTCGGCGGAAAAACCCAGCTGGTCGAAGCCCTTGAGCAGCACCTCCGGGTCGAAGATCCGCATCACCATCTTCTCGCCAAAGGCCGTCGGCAGAGTCGACAGGCGCAGCTCCACCTCACCGCCGTCCGGCGTCTTGGTCTTGACCCGGCCGTCCTGCGGCTTGCGCTTCTCGGCGACGTTCATTCGGCCGAGGGATTTCAGCCGGCTGACCACCGCCATCGTCACCTGCGGCGGGAACTGGTAGACGTTGTGCAGCACGCCATCGATGCGAAAGCGCACGGTGCCCTGTTCGCGCCGAGGCTCGATGTGGATGTCGCTGGCGCGTTGGTCGAAGGCGTACTGGAACAGCCAGTCGACGATATTGATGATGTGTGAGTCGTTGGCATCCGGTTCCTGGTCGCTGGCGCCGAGGTTGAGCAGCTGCTCGAAGTTGCCGGTGCCGCTGATTTTCTGATCCGTCGCCGTAGCACCGCTGACTGACTTGGCCAGCCGGTAGAACTCCACGGTGAAGCGCTGCAATTCCACCGGGTTGGCCACCACGCGCCTGATCGGGCGCTTGAGCACATGAGTGAGGTTGGCCTCCCAGCTGCTCACAAACGGCTGGGCGCTGGCGATGGTCACGCTCTGGCTGTCCACCGCCACGGCAAGGATCTTGTGGCGCTGGGCGAAGGCGTAGGACATCAGCGGAGTGATGGCCGCGACATTGATCTTCAGTGGATCGATGCGTAGGTAGGGCTGGCCGGCCTGTTCGGCCAGCCAGAGAGTAAGAGTTTCCAGATCCAGCTTCTTGCCGGGCCGCTTCTGGTCCTCGAGCTGCTGCGCGGCAAGAAATTCCAGCGGATGCTGCTGATTTGCTGCGGTGCTGCGGCGCAGGGTCATGCACTGTTCAGCGACATCCTGTGACAGTCGGCCTTGAGCCACCAGGTCACGCAGCAGGTCGTTGAGGTCAAGCAGGCGGTCGGTGGAGGACGAGGCGAAGGCGGACATCAAGAACTCCTGGATGGAAACGCTTGCAGCAGCTTACTTTGTCAGCATCTTCCAAGCCTTGAGCGTCCACACAGTCCGAGCCTGCTCAATGCGAGCATCGAGTGTTTCATCGCTTAGCGGCTGTTGCGCCAGCTCATGGAGCTTGATCAGCTCGCCGTAGAGACGGTCGACTTCCGGAAGCTCCAGTACGCTGCGCGCCAAACGCAGCCAGACCAACAGGCGCTCCATACGTGGGCGTTGCTCGGCCAGATCTTCCGGCTGCTGCTGGTAGCGTAGCAACTGCAGTGCGACGGCTTCCTCGCCCAGCTGACGTGGCAGCCATTTGCCCAGCTCGGCAGCGCCCTGACGATCGCCGCGCTTGTTGCGTTCGATAGTCCAGCCGCGTTGCCATAGCCACAGCGAAGTCTTCAGCGAGAACAGGCCCCAGCGTGGCTGGTCCAGTTCGGCGGCAAACTCGCCGGGTGAACCCTGGCGGACAGTTTCGTCGTTCTGGCCGGCTTCGATGCGCGGCCGCCAGTCACCGATCAGAGCGTCCAGTTGTTCGCGCAGTTCATGGCTGCTGGCACGCGGTGCGGCCTGGCCGAGGCTGCCGAACAGGGCGCGCAGGTCGACCAGCTGCTGCAACCATTGGCCGAGCAGTTTCCAGTGGCCATTAAAACGGTATTGCTCGGCCAGGCGCTGACTGTTGCCAAGCAACTGCCAGCTCAGCGCGGCAAAGGCATCGTCCAGCGGCATGCTGGCGTCGAGTTGCGGGGCGGGCAGCTGCAGTGAATAGCTGTCAGCGTCATGCAGGCGATAACCGCGCTCGGCCTTGCTGATGTCGCAAGGCATCAGCGCCAGATCGGCGGCAAGCTCAGCGGCCAGCGCCAGCAGCGCTTCGGGGTCGCCCTGGCGCAATTCCAGCTCCAGCTCGCAAATTTCCTCGCTCTGTTTGCCGACCACGACCTTGCCCAGGTCGAGCGCTGCTTCGATCACTACCTTTGCTTTACCGCGGCCCCAGGCAATCTCGGCTTTCTCGCGGACAAAGTCGGTTTTGAAGATGGGCTTGAGGGTCTTCTTGTCCAGTTCGGCGAGGGCCGCCGGCCAGCAATCGTCGGTAAGCTTCTTGGTATCCAGCTTGGCCTTTTCCAGATACCAGTCCCACTCGTTGCGCTCGGACAGGCCGGCCACGCTTTGGCCGCGACTTTTCAGTGTCTGGATGAACTGCTCGCCATCACGACGCAGGCGCAGCGCGACTTTGGCCTGGGCCAAATCACGCTCGGGTGTGTCGTAATACTGGTTGAACAGTTCGTGGCGTTGCCACCCGCTCTTGTTACGCTTCTTAAGCAGCGGATGGTCACGCAGCGCCGCGAGGGTGTCGCGACTGGCGCGCAGTTTGATTTCTGTTTCTTTCTGCATGATGCCGATCGATGCCTATACCAAGTTTGTATTACAGCTTTGATGGCATACGGTAGCAGGCGCGATAGCCTGTCCGTATACTTGCCGCCTTCTGAAGCCGGGGTATTCCCTATGCCAATCAATCCATTTGTCAGCCTGTTCGGACGTTCGCCCATTGGCCCCATGCAGCAGCATATGGCCAAGTCTCACGAATGTGCCGCCAACCTGGTGCCGCTGTTTCAAGCGATCACTGCAGAAGACTGGGAGCGGGTCGAGCAGATCCAGAAAGAGATGGCTCAGCTGGAAAACGAGGCTGACAAACTCAAGAAGAATGTTCGTCAGCATCTGCCCAAGAGCTTGTTCTTGCCGGTGCCGCGCTCCGATTTGCTGGAGCTGCTGAGTGTACAGGACAAGATCGCCAACCGCGCCAAGGACATTGCAGGCCTTATGCTGGGCCGCTGCATGACGATTCCGGCTCCGCTGCAACCGAAGATGCTGGCCTTTGTTCAGCGTAGCGTCGACGCCAGCTGCCAGGCGTTGAAGGCGCTAAAGGAGCTCGATTCATTGCTCGAAACGGGCTTCAGTGGCCGTGAAGCGACTCTCGTCGAAAGCATGGTCGAAGAGCTTGAGGAGATCGAGCGCGAGACTGACCGCATGCAAATCACGGTTCGTCGTGAGCTGTTCAAGCTGGAAAAGGAATTGCCACCAGTAGACGTCATGTTTCTTTACAAAATCATCGAATGGATCGGTGATGTGGCTGATCGCGCCGAGCGCGTCGGCAACCGTCTGGAACAATTGCTGGCGCGTTGAGCGCCCGCACCTTTTCTGGCTTCAACAGGTAATTTTTTATGTCTCTTATCTCGGAATACGGCTTCGTACTCCTGGTGCTCGCCTGCGCGTTCGGTTTTTTCATGGCCTGGGGCGTGGGTGCCAATGATGTGGCCAACGCCATGGGTACTTCGGTCGGCTCGCGTGCGCTGACCATCAAGCAAGCCATTCTGATTGCGATGGTTTTCGAGTTCTGCGGCGCCTACCTGGCGGGCGGGCAGGTCACTGAAACCATCAAGAACGGCATCGTTGATGCCGAGTTGATTCCGCCGGATCTCTTCATTCTGGGCATGATGTCCTCCTTGCTGGCGGCCGGCACCTGGCTGTTTATCGCCTCGGTCCGTGGCTGGCCGGTTTCCACCACGCATTCCATCGTAGGCGCGGTGATTGGTTTCGCTGCCGTAGGCATCTCGGCCGATGCAGTGCATTGGGGCGCGATAGGGCCAATCGTTGCCAGCTGGGTGGTAACGCCTTTCATGTCTGGTGTAATCGCCTTCGGCCTGTTCATGAGCGTGCAGGCGCTGATCATGAACACCGACAATCCGTTCAAGAACGCCAAGCGCTTCGTGCCGATGTACATGTTCCTGACCGGTTTCATGGTGTCCTTGATGACCTTCACCAAAGGCCTCAAGCATGTCGGTATCGACCTGGCCGCTTCGCAGGGCCTGATGCTCTCGGTGGCAATGGGTGTGTTGGTGGCGCTGCTAGGCATGGCCTTGCTGACCCGCATCCAAGTGGATGAAGAAGCCAACCGGACGTTTCAGTTCGCCAGCGTGGAAAAGGTTTTCGCCGTCCTGATGATCTTCACCGCTTGCGCCATGGCCTTTGCCCACGGCGCCAACGATGTGGCCAACGCGGTTGGGCCGCTCGCGGCGGTGGTAGGCGCGATTCAGGCAGGTGGCGATATGGCCATCGGCGCCAAGTCCGCTGTGCCGGGCTGGGTACTGCTGCTGGGCGCGCTCGGTATCGTGATCGGTCTGGCCACCTACGGCTATAAAGTGATCGCCACGATCGGCCGGGAAATCACCGAGCTGACCCCAAGCCGTGGCTTCGCTGCCGAGTTGGCCACCGCTACTACTGTGGTTACCGCGTCGGCCATGGGGCTGCCGATCTCCACTACCCATACCCTGGTCGGGGCCGTGCTGGGCATCGGTCTCGCACGCGGTATTGGGGCGCTTAATCTGGGGGTGATTGGCAAAATCTTCACCTCTTGGCTGATTACGTTGCCAGTTGGCGCGGGCCTGTCGATTATTTTCTTCTTGATCCTCCAGGCAATCTTCACCTGATAGCCGATTCGGGTTGGATAACGGCGCCCCTTCCAATGGACGGGGCGTTTTGCTTTGTGAGGCTCCACTGCCGGCCGTTTCATGTTTCACTGCGGTATCGCCCGATGATTCATGGAGGTAGCCGGTGGCCCTTCCCCCGCTCAAACAGCGTTTCGCCGAACTCATTGCCGCCCCTTCGGTTAGTTGTACCCAGCCGCATTGGGACCAGAGCAACCGCCCTGTAATCGAGCTGCTCGCCGCCTGGCTTGGTGAGCTCGGCTTTGTCTGTGAAACCCAGGAAGTTGAGTCTGGCAAGTTCAACCTGTTGGCCAGCTACGGCAGTGGTCCGGGTGGCCTGGTGCTGGCCGGGCACAGCGATACCGTGCCCTTTGATGCGGAGCTGTGGAAGTCCGACCCGCTGCGCCTGCGCGAAGCCGACGACCGCTGGTATGGCCTGGGTAGCTGTGACATGAAAGGCTTCTTCGCGCTGGCCATCGAAGCGGTTTTGCCACTGCTCGACCAGCCCTTCAGGCAGCCGCTGCTGATCCTTGCCACCTGCGACGAGGAAAGCTCCATGTCCGGCGCCCGGGCGCTAGCCGAGGCAGGCCGGCCGCTGGGGCGTGCAGCCGTGATCGGTGAGCCCACCGGCCTGCGCCCGGTGCGCATGCACAAGGGCATCATGATGGAAGGCATCAGCATCCTCGGACAGAGCGGCCACTCATCCAACCCGGCTTATGGGCATAGTGCGCTGGAAGCCATGCATGGGGTGATGGGCGAGTTGCTGACCCTGCGCCAACAATGGCAGCGCGAGTACAACAATCCGCTGTTCGATGTGCCCGTGCCGACGCTCAACCTCGGCTGTATCCATGGTGGCGACAACCCCAATCGCATCTGCGGCCAGTGCGCGCTGGAGTTCGACCTGCGACCGCTACCCGGTATGGATCCCGAGCAACTGCGCACAGCCATCCGCCAGCGCCTGCAGCCACTGGCCGAGCAGCATCAGGTTCAGATCGAGCTGGCGCCGCTGTTTCCCAGCGTGCCGGCCTTCGAACAATCTGCACATGGCGAGCTGGTCAGGTTGGCCGAACACCTGACCGGCCATCAGGCTGAAGCAGTAGCGTTCGCCACTGAAGCGCCTTATCTTCAACAGCTTGGCTGCGAGACGCTGGTGCTCGGCCCCGGCGACATCGCCTGCGCGCACCAGCCGGACGAATACCTGGATCTCGACACAATCGAACCTACCGTGAGGCTGCTGCGCGCCATGATCGATCACTACTGTCTGCAGCCGGCCAACCGAGGATAGGGGCAGATTCGACTATGGAATCTGCTCCCGCGCCCACTCTCCTGACCCGGCTACCGGACTTTAAGCTGTCACCTGAAGGCTTCTGCAACATGCACGACTACGTCACCTGGCTTCGCGACTCCTCGCCCTACATCAACTCGCACCGTGAGCGCACCTTCGTGGTCATGCTGCCGGGTGATGGCCTGGAACACCCCAACTTCGCCAACATCGTCCACGACCTGGTGTTGCTGCACAGCCTCGGCGTGCGACTGGTACTGGCATTCGGCTCGCGACCGCAGATCGAGGCACGGCTGGCTGCACGTGATATCGAGCCGCGCGTCCATCGGGGCCTGCGCATCACCGACTCCGCGGCGCTGGAATGCGTGATCGATGCGGTCGGGCATATGCGCATCGCACTAGAAGCGCGCCTGTCGATGGACATGGCCGCCTCGCCGATGCAGGGCGCACGGCTGCGCGTGGCCAGCGGTAATTTCGTCACCGCACGGCCTATCGGTGTGGTCGAGGGTGTCGATTACCAGCACACCGGCGAGGTGCGGCGCATCGACCGCAAGGGCATCGGGCGCCTGCTGGACGAGCGCACCATCGTGTTGCTGTCGCCGCTGGGCTATTCGCCCACCGGTGAAATCTTCAACCTGGCCTGCGAAGACGTGGCCACCCGTGCAGCCATCGATCTGCAGGCCGACAAGCTGGTGCTCTATGGTGCCGAGCGCGGCTTGCTGGACGAGGACGGCAACCTGGTGCGTGAACTGCGCCCACTGCAGATCCCCGCTCACGTGGCGCGGCTTGGCAGCGACTATCAGGCCGAGCTGCTAGATGCCGCAGCGCAGGCCTGCCGTGGCGGCGTGCGGCGCAGCCACGTGGTCAGTTATGCCGAGGATGGTGCGCTGCTCAACGAGCTGTTCACCCGTGACGGCGCCGGCACTCTGGTGGCGCAGGAGCAGTTCGAGCAATTGCGTGAAGCGACCATTGAGGATGTGGGCGGGCTGATCGACCTGATCACGCCACTGGAAGAGCAGGGCGTTCTGGTGCGGCGTTCGCGGGATGTGCTGGAGCGCGAGGTGGAGCAGTTCAGCATCGTCGAGCGCGATGGCCTGATCATCGCCTGTGCCGCGCTCTATCCCATTCCCGATTCGGACTGGGGCGAGCTGGCCTGCCTTGCGGTGAATCCGGAATATCGCCATGGTGGTCGCGGTGACGAGCTGCTCGAACGCATCGAGGCGCGTGCGCGCAAGCTGGGCCTGAAAACCCTGTTCGTACTCACCACCCGCACCGCCCACTGGTTTCAGGAGCGCGGCTTCAACCCTTGCAGCGTGGAGCGCCTGCCGCCAGCGCGCGCTTCGCTATACAACTTCCAGCGCAACTCGAAGGTGTTCGACAAGAAGTTGTAAGCCGAGGTACTGCTGTCCAGTTAGGGCCGAATTAGTCGGCCCTAGCTGGCCAAGCGCTCCTCAAGGGCTCCTCAAGCGCTCAAGTAGTGATGGACAGCAGGCTTGCCTGATAGGCGGCGACGAACTGGTCGAAATCCGGCTCCTGCTGGGCCTCCAGTTCGGCCTGTTCGTTGTGTGACTTTTGCGTGGCGGCATCGAAACCGGCCTGCTCGGCAGCGCTCAGTGGTTGGCTGCGGAAGAACTCGGCGTGGGCCTGGGTCTGGCGCAGGGCGAACTGGCTGAAGCTTTCGCGGTTGCGCTTGAGTTCGCCGAGTAGCCGCGCCGAGGGCGTCAGGCTGCTGTCGGCGACCTTGGCCCGCTGCACGTCAAGTGACTGCGCGTGAGAGCTTCCGGTCTGGCTTTGGTCCAGCACTGCCGCGACCTGACCGATCTTGTCGAGCAGTTCCTCGGCCCAGGCCTGCAAGGCTACCGACCCGTCCTGGCGTTGCAGTTCAAGGCCCGGCTTGCGCCCTTCGTTGACCACCTTGAGGAAGTTGGCATGGCTGGAGCCACACTCACCCTGCGCCAGGCAGGGGCTGTCTTCCAGTACGCAGAACAGCAGGAAGGCATCGAGGAAGCGTGCCTCATCGAGATCGATGCCCAGCGGCAGGAAGGGGTTGATGTCCAGACAGCGCACTTCGATGTACTGGATGCCGCGCGCCTGTAGCGCCTGCAGTGGCCGCTCGCCGCTTTGAGTGACGCGCTTGGGTCGAATGTTTGAGTAGTACTCGTTCTCGATCTGCAGCACGTTGGTGTTGAGCTGCAGCCAGTTGCCGTCAGCGTCCTTGGTGCCCGCTGCGGCATAGGCCGGGTAGGGCGTCGAAACGGCCTTGTACAGGCTGTCGGTATAGCTGGACAGATTGTCGTAGCAGGGCGTCAGGCCGGCCTGGGCATTGCTCTGGTAGCCCAGGTCGCTCATACGCAGACTGGTGGCCCAAGGCAGGTACAGGGTATCTGCGTCCAGTTGTTCGAGCTTGTGCTCGCGCCCGCGCATAAAGCTGGCATCCAGCGCCGGTGAGGCGCCGAACAGGTACATCAGCAACCAGCTATAGCGGCGGAAGTTGCGGATCAATGCGATATAGCGCGAGGACTGGTAGTCCTGGGCGCTGCGGGTGTCGCCGTCCTCGGCCTGCAGCAGCGACCAGAACGTCTCGGGTAGTGAGAAGTTGTAATGGATGCCGGCAATGCACTGCATGGTTTTGCCGTAGCGCAGCGCCAGTCCCTGACGGTAGACGTACTTGAGACGGCCCACGTTGGAACTGCCGTATTCGGCGATGGGGATCAGCGCCTCTTCAGGCAGCGGCCCCGGCATCGAAGGGCTCCAGAGAAACTCGTTGCCCAGCTTGCTGTAGGTGTAGCGATGGATGCTGTCCAGCTCGGCCAGGGTCTGTTGCGGATCGCATGCGGTGCCGGTGATGAACTCCAGCAGCGCCTCGGAATAGTCAGTGGTGATCTGCGGGTGCGTCAGCGCAGAGCCCAGCGCGCGAGGATGCGGCGTCAGGGCCAGTTCGCCACGACTGTCTATGCGCAGGCATTCGCGCTCGATCCCATGCAGGCATTGTGAGAGCAGCGGAAGGTGGGAGGGCTCGGCCAGCAATGCCAGCCTGTGGGACAGAAGATCGCTCAATTAGGAATTCCTTCACGCATCAGTCGGCACAATATGGGGTGGCGAGGTGCAAGCTTCAAGCCGCAGCGTCAAGATGAAGCGGGTCGGCTTTCCTCTGCGCTTGCGCATTGAAACCTACGCCTTCTTAGAGACAGGCAAACGTCGATTGTGCCTTGGCCACCAGCTTCTCACCTTGATGAACCTCAGCTTCGAGGACCTGGGTGCGGCGCCCGGCATGCACCACCCATGCGCGGCAGGTCAGCTCGCCTTCGGTCACCGGGCGGATGTAGTTGACCTTGCACTCCAGCGTCACGCTGTTCGGCAAACCGCCGTTGAGGCTGTGACTGGCCTGGCCCATGGCGGTATCGATCAGCGAGAACAGCGCGCCGCCGTGCAGCTTTCCGTGCAGGTTGCGCAGGCCGTCGTGCATGGTCAGCCCGAGCAGCGCCTCGCCGTTTTCAGCTTTGTGAATCTCCAGGCCAAGCAGGCGGCCAAAGGCGCTGGAATTGCCCACCGCCTCGACTTGAATGCTCATGCTACTTCCTCAGGTTCTTCGCGTTGGCGAACAGCGCAGCCATAGCATTGTTCGCGGGGGCGGGCTTTTCCTGCGGTGCGTGGCGCTCACTGCGCGGGGTATTGCCGCGTGATTTGCCGCCGCGGGGGCCTTCGGTTTTCTCGCCGGGGGTGTCGCTCATACGCATGGACAGGCCGACGCGGTTGCGCGGGATGTCCACTTCCATGACCTTGACCTTGACGATGTCACCGGCCTTGACCACCTCGTAGGGATCTTTCACGAACTTCTCGGACAGCGCGCTGATGTGTACCAGGCCGTCCTGATGCACGCCGATATCGACGAAGGCACCGAAGTTGGTCACGTTGGTCACCACGCCTTCGAGCATCATGCCCGGCGTGAGGTCGCTGAGCTTCTCGACGCCTTCCTGGAACTCGGCGGTCTTGAATTCCGGGCGCGGGTCGCGGCCGGGTTTCTCCAGCTCCTGAAGAATGTCGCTGACGGTCACCAGGCCGAAGCTTTCGTCGGTGAACTGCTTGGGGTCCAGACGCTTGAGAAAGGCCGAGTCGCCGACGAGCGAGCGGATATCGCGGCCGGTGTCGGCGGCGATGCGCTTGACCAGCGGGTAGGTTTCCGGGTGCACCGCGGAGGCATCCAGCGGATTTTCGCCATTCATCACGCGGAGGAAACCGGCGGCCTGCTCAAAGGTCTTGTCGCCCAGGCGCGGCACTTTCTTCAGCTCACTACGGGTTTTGAACGCACCGTTGGCATCGCGGTAGGCAACGATGTTCTGCGCCAGGGTGCCGTTAAGGCCGGAGATGCGCGCCAGAAGGGCGGCGGAAGCGGTATTCACGTCGACGCCGACGGCGTTCACGCAGTCCTCGACCACTGCATCCAGCGAGCGCGCCAGCTTCAGCTGCGACACGTCATGCTGGTACTGGCCAACGCCGATGGCCTTGGGCTCGATCTTCACCAGCTCGGCCAGCGGGTCCTGCAGGCGCCTCGCGATGGACACCGCGCCACGGATCGACACGTCCAGATCAGGGAATTCCTTGGCCGCAAGTTCCGAGGCTGAATACACCGAGGCGCCGGCTTCGCTGACCATCACCTTGGTCAGTTTGAGGCCGGGTACCTGTTTGATCAGGTCAGCGGCGAGCCTGTCGCTTTCGCGGCTGGCCGTGCCATTGCCGATGGCAATCAGGTCGACGCTGTGTTTGGCGCAGAGCTTGGCCAGCACCGCCAGGGTGCCGTCCCAGTCGTTGCGCGGAGCATGTGGGTAAACGGTCGCGGTATCCAACAGCTTACCAGTGGCATCGACCACCGCCACCTTGCAGCCGGTGCGCAGGCCCGGGTCCAGGCCCAGGGTAGCGCGCGGGCCGGCGGGTGCCGCGAGCAGCAGATCGTGCATGTTGCGCGCGAACACGCCGATTGCATCGTCCTCGGCCTTGTCGCGCAGTTCGCCGAGCAGGTCGGTTTCCAGGTGGGTATAGAGCTTGACCTTCCAGGTCCAGCGCACCACTTCGCTCAGCCACTTGTCGGCGGCACGGCCGCGGTTGGCGATGCCAAAACGCTCGCCGATCATCACCTCGCCCGGATGCATGGAACCGGGTGCGTCGTCGCCAACCTTGAGGCTGACGCTGAGGATGCCTTCGTTGCGGCCGCGGAAAATCGCCAGGGCACGGTGCGAGGGGGTGTTCTTCAGCACCTCGTCATGCTCGAAGTAGTCGCTGAACTTGGCGCCTTCCTGCTCCTTTCCTGGCACTACGCGAGCGCTGAGGGTGGCGTTGTGCTTGAGAAAATCACGCAGTTTTGCCAGCAGGTCGGCGTCCTCAGCGAAGCGCTCCATGAGGATGTATTTGGTGCCTTCGAGCACTGCCTTGGTGTCGGCGAAGCCTTTTCCGGCATCGATAAAGCGCTCAGCCTCGGCTTCCGGGTTCAGCTCGGGGTCGGCAAAAATCGCGTCTGCGAGCTCGCCGAGGCCGGCTTCCAGGGCGATCTGGCCCTTGGTGCGGCGCTTCTGCTTGTACGGCAAGTAGAGGTCTTCGAGGCGGGTCTTGGTGTCGGCCAGGTTGATCTCACGGGCCAGTTCGGGCGTCAGCTTGCCCTGCTCTTCGATGCTGGCAAGGATCGAGGCGCGGCGGTCGTCCAGCTCGCGCATGTAGCGCAGACGCTCTTCCAGATTGCGCAGCTGAGTGTCGTCGAGGCTGCCGGTGACTTCTTTACGGTAACGGGCGATGAAGGGCACGGTGGAGCCCTCGTCGAGCAGCGCCACGGCGGCGGCTACCTGTTGCGGGCGCACGCCCAGTTCTGCGGCGATGCGGGAGTTGATGCTGTCCATGAACCTACCTGGGTCAGTCAAACCATGCAGGCCGGGCCTGCGCGAAAGGGCAGGATTATAAAGGCAGCTGCCGGCTTGAGGCTGGAAGCTGAAAAGAAAAAGCTTGGGTCGTGCTGGCGTCCGTCAGCCGCGCGGTCGCAAAATCTGCTAACAATGGCTGTCAGTTGCCTTGTCATCCGTATGCGCATAATGCGCCGTCGAACATTCGGGAGTTTCCATGAGCAGCACAACGCCCGCCAGCGAAGGCGAAAAGATCCTTATTGTCGATGACGATGCCCGTTTGCGGCGTCTGCTTGAGCGTTTTCTCGATGAACAGGGCTATCGCGTCCGCACCGTTGAGAATACCGAGCAGATGGACCGTCTGCTCAGCCGCGAACTGTTTCATTTGGTAGTGCTGGATCTGATGATGCCCGGTGAGGACGGCCTGTCGGCTTGCCATCGCCTGCGTGAGAGCGGCAATCAGATTCCGATCATCATGCTTACCGCCAAGGGCGACGAGGCCAGCCGCATCCAAGGTCTGGAGCAGGGCGCCGACGACTACCTGGCCAAACCCTTCAACCCGCGCGAGTTGCTGGCGCGGATTCGCGCCGTGTTGCGCCGGCAGACGCCGCAGGTACCGGGTGCGCCAGGCAGTGAAGACGAAACGGTAACCTTCGGCGACTACGAGCTGTTCCTGGCGACTCGCGAGTTGAAGAAGGGCGAGCAGGTCCACATGCTCACCACTGGCGAATTCGCCGTGCTTAAAGCGCTGGTGCAGCACGCCCGCGAACCGCTGACCCGTGACAAGCTGATGAATCTCGCGCGCGGCCGTGAGTGGGATGCTCTGGAGCGCTCCATCGATGTACAAATTTCTCGCCTGCGCCGCCTGATCGAGCCTGATCCGTCCAAGCCGCGCTATATCCAGACCGTCTGGGGCGTGGGCTACGTGTTCGTACCCGACGGAAATAAGAGCTGAAAAGCCGATAAAAGCGCTGGAGGCTGAACGACGGCGCTTTCCGCCCAGCCTCCAGCGCTCTTGCCGGCTCCAATCTATGAAAACTCCTCTGTGGTTCCCGCAAAGCTTCTTCGCCCGCACCCTGTGGCTGGTGCTGATCGTCGTGCTGTTCTCCAAGGTACTGATGCTGGTGTACCTGATGATGAACGAGGACGTGATGGTCGACCGCCAGTACAGCCATGGTGCGGCGCTGACCCTGCGCGCCTACTGGGCGGCCGATGAGGAAAGCCGTGAGCGTATCGCTGAGGCTGCCGGCCTGGTGCGGGTGGCACCGGAGAATGTGCCGCCGAGCGAATATCACTGGCCCTACACAGAGATTTTCCAGCGCCAGATGCAGGCCGAGCTGGGGGTCGAAACCGATGTGCGGGTGCGCATCCAGCCGCAGACGGCCATCTGGGTGCGCGCCCCGCAACTTGGGCCGGACTGGCTGCAGGTGCCGCTGTATGCCTATCCCCTGCGCGGCCAGCGGATCTGGAGTGTGCTTGGCTGGTTCCTCGGCATTGGCCTGCTCTCCACCGCTGCAGCCTGGATATTCGTCAGTCAACTCAACCTGCCACTCAAGCGCCTGGTCTACGCCGCCCGGCAGTTCGGCAAGGGGCGCAGCGTGCGCCTGCCGGTCAGCGATACGCCAAGCGAAATGACGGAGGTTTACCGGGCCTTCAACCAGATGGCCGAGGATGTTGAGCAAGCCGGACGTGAGCGCGAGCTGATGCTGGCCGGGGTTTCCCACGATCTGCGCACACCACTGACCCGCTTGCGGCTGTCGCTGGAGCTGATGTCCAGCGATGCCGAGCTGACCGAAGACATGATTCGCGATATCGAGGACATGGACGCCATCCTCGACCAGTTCCTCGCCTTTGTCCGTGACGGCAGCGACGAGCCGGTGGAGAAGCTCGACCTAGGCGAGTTGGTGCGCGAAGTGGTGGCGCCCTACAACCAGTACGACGAGACCGTGCGACTGTGTCTGGAACCGATGCCGGCGCTGGCGCTGCGCCGGGTGTCGATCAAGCGCCTGCTGGTCAACCTCATCGAGAATGCCCTGCGCTATGGCGGACATGGTGTCGAGGTGGCGGCGTCTGTTTCAGGTGAAGAACAGGCGCCGTATGTGGTGTTGAGCGTGCTTGACCGGGGCGCCGGGATCAACCCGGATGAGTTGAGTGAAATCTTCAATCCCTTCATCCGCGGCGACCGCGCCAGAGGTGGTCAGGGTACCGGGTTGGGTCTGGCCATCGTCAAACGCATCGCCGCCCAGCATGGCGGTGCCATTGAGCTGCGCAACCGTGCCGGTGGCGGGCTGGAAGCGCGGGTCAGTCTGCCGCTGGGGCTGTTGCTGCCGAGGGATGCGACGAAGACCTGAAGCTGCCGCAGGCTTCAGGGAAACAAGAGCATCGCCCGAGGTCGGGCTTCCCATAAAAAGCCGCAGATGCGCGCCATACAAGGCGCGCGCTCGCGGCGATTGCTGTCCGCAGGACTGCCCGAAGCTAGTTAACCCTTGCCTTTGGTCCGCGTCAGATGCGGGCCGGCATTTTTCTCCATGTGTTGGATGATCAGTCCGGCCACGTCCTTGCCGGTGGTTTCCTCGATGCCGGCCAGGCCCGGCGATGAATTGACTTCCATCACCAGCGGACCGTGGTTGGAGCGCAGGATGTCCACGCCGGCTACGGAAAGGCCCATGACTTTGGCGGCGCGGATGGCGGTCATGCGTTCTTCGGGGGTGATTTTGATCAGACTGGCGGAGCCGCCGCGGTGCAGATTTGAGCGGAATTCGCCGGGTTTGGCCTGGCGCTTCATTGCCGCGATGACCTTGTCGCCGACAACGAAGCAGCGAATGTCGGCACCGCCGGCTTCCTTGATGTACTCCTGCACCATGATGTCCTGCTTGAGACTCATGAAGGCCTCGATCACCGATTCAGCGGCCTTCTCGGTTTCGCACAGCACGACGCCGATGCCCTGTGTACCTTCTAGTACCTTGATCACCAGTGGCGCGCCGCCGACCATATGAATCAGATCGGCGATATCGTCCGGAGAGTGGGCAAAACCGGTGACCGGCAGGCCGATGCCGCGGCGCGACAGCAGCTGCAGCGAGCGCAGCTTGTCCCGCGAGCGGGCAATCGCCACCGACTCGTTCAACGGGAACACGCCCATCATCTCGAACTGGCGCAACACGGCGCAGCCATAGAAGGTGACCGAGGCGCCGATCCGCGGGATTACTGCGTCGAAGCCTTCCAGCGGGCGGCCACGATAGTGGATCTGCGGCTTGTGACTGGCGATGTTCATATAGGCCCGCAGGGTGTCGATTACCACCATCTCATGGCCACGCTGCTGGCCGGCCTCTACCAGGCGGCGGGTCGAATACAGGCGAGGATTGCGCGACAGCACGGCGATTTTCATTGGGCACCGGGAGAAGTAAGGTTCTGGGGTTTTTGCTGCACATAGGTGCGCGAGGGGTCGATCAACCATTTGCCGTCCATCAGGGCCTTGGAGCCCAGCAGCAGGCGATAGCGCATGGTCTTGCGGCAGGTCAGGGTGAATTCCACCGGCCACAGATGATCGCCCAGCGCCAACAGCGTGCGCACCACAAAGCGGGTCTGGGTATGACCATTGGAACTCTTGATCAGTTTGCGCGTGACCAGTGGTGCCTCACAGCGATGGCGGCGTTGCACTTGCGTGCCAAGGTGGGCATTGAAGCGCACCCAGCGCTCGCCATTGCGATCGAATTCGACGATCTCGGTGGCGTGCAGTGCCGAGGTGCTGGCGCCGGTGTCGATCTTCGCGCGCAGACCGACCACACCAAGCTCGGGCAATGCAATCCATTCGCGCAAACCGATGACGGTGTGTGGGTCGGGAGTATCCAAGGCGAGTATCCAGTAGGGTTACGCCATTCTAGATGGGGCGCATGACAAGCGCATCTATCTGGCAGGCCATTGAAAAACGTAGCCGAGGCAGGCAAGACAAGGCGAAACAGCCGGAAAGCGGAGTTTAGTTTTCTAAATGAGCAATTTGAGGCTGTTTTAACGAAGTATTGCCAACACGGGTGGTTTTTCAGCGACCTGCTGTATGAACCTATGACATGGCACCGCTGACAGAGTTGAATGATGAGCGAAAAAGACGACGGCAAGGTACGCCTGGACAAATGGTTATGGGCCGCGCGCTTCTTCAAGACGCGCGCATTGGCCAAGACCGCCATCGAGGGCGGCAAGGTGCACTGCAAGGGCGAGCGCTGCAAGCCGAGCAAGGAGCTCAGGGTTGGCGAGGAACTGGTGATTCGCGCCGGCTTCGATGAGCGCACGGTGGTGGTTCGCGCGCTGTCGGACGTGCGCCGAGGTGCGCCTGAAGCACAGCTGCTGTATGAAGAGACCACCGAAAGCCTGACGCGCCGCGAACAGGCGGCTGCGCTGCGCAAGGCTGGCGCGCTGGGTGTGGAGACTGATGGCAGGCCGAGCAAGAAGCAGCGTCGCGCCTTGCAGCGATTTCGCGCCGAAGGCTGATCAGAGTTCGCTGTATGCAATGCGTGGTACGCCAGCAAAGCTGCGCTTCAGCAGCTCGTCCAGGCGCACACCTGTGGCCAGGTACTCATCACCGAAGCCATCGGCCTGCAAAGTCGGGTGGGCGATGACTTCGAGGGTGCCCTCGCCGGGCAGCTCGGTGGTGGTCAGGTCATACGGTGTACAGGCGTAGTCGGGCATTCGACCGGCCAGCTGGCGTAGCCGGCGGTTAAGCAAATGCTTGAACACCCGCTTTGGCAAACTGATGTTGTGGCCGAGGTTGCGCGCCGGGCGCAGCGGTATGCCTTGCTCGGCGGCGAAACGGGCCAGTTCTGCGCCGACCGGCCAAAGATTGTGTACGTGCTGGTGGGAGTCCAGATGGCTGGGTCGCACGGATTTGTCCAGACAGCGTTGCCACTGCGCCTGGATCTCCTGACGGACCGCATCGCGCGCCTGCGAAGAAAGCCAAAAGGAGTGCTGCGCGAGGCTCAGGTCAAATTCTCCTGTGGGCGAGCAGAACTGCCGGAGTCGCTGGATCGGCTGGGTCAGCGGTTGGCCATGGGTGAGGTTTACATGAAGGCCGACGCGCCCGTGCAGTTTATGGGCATGAATCAGCTGGCAGGCCTCGTCAAAGGCTGGGGTGTTGGCCATCAGGGTGGCCGAGCTGATCAGGCCCTGGCTGAAGGCAGCGACGATCACTTGGTTGTTCGAAGTCGACAGACCAAAATCGTCGGCATTGATGATCACTCTGGATGGCATAACCGGTTCTCGGTAAATCAGCAGGAAGGTTGCTTGACGGCGCTACGTCCGACGCGGGTGGTTGCGTGCCGGTTACGCCACGCCCGCAGTGCAGGTTTGACCAGCAGCCACAGGCGATAGGCAAGCCCCAGCGCAACGCCTGACGGCCGACGGGAGTAGAAGCTCCAGCGCAGATGCTCGACCTGACCCGTCATGCGTTCGTGGAGCTGATGGTTGGACTGGTGCAGGCTGACGCGGGACGCATCGATGTAGGTCCAGCCCTCGTCCAATCCCCAGCGGAACCATTCGTCTAGCAATAATCGTCCGCTGCCGAGCGATGCGAACTCGGGCAGGAAGGCGATGTTGTAGTCGTAGAGCCGGCCACTATCGAGCAGGCCCAGGCGGTAACTGATGCAGCGCCCTTCGAGTGAAAGCTGTACCACGCGCACGTGGCCCTCTGCTGCCAACGAGGTGAGCGCACGGATGATCCAGTCTCGATGTGAGCCTGGGCTGAAAATGCCAACGCCATTGTCGCCTTTCCAGCTTGCAGCCTCGACCGCCTCGAGCGTCTGCAGGCATTGGGCGATAGTCGTCCCATCCGGTGTAATGCGCTCCACTATGGCCCCGCAGGCTTGCGTACGCTTGCGTGCGCGACGCAGCTCGTAGCGGGTATCGCCTGTGGCCTCTTGGCGATCCTCTTCACTCAGTCGATGCTCCGGCACTCGACAGCTGGTGCGCGCTTCCGATTGCCAGCTCTGCATCGCCCAGTGTCCAAGCAGATCTTGGTGTGCGGCGATTGCAGGTAGTTCGTTGAGCTGCAGCCGAGCATGCGGCATTCGACGGCGAATGGCCTTGAGCGCCCGTTCGAGCAGGTGGGGGTTGGTTACGTCCATAAGCAGGCCGATGCGGTCGCTGAGCGGATGGCCCAAATGCCTGACCTCATGCACGGTCATGCCCAGCAGGCGGAGTGGGCAGCGAACCAGCGGAAGGCAACCGATCAAGCGGTCTCCCTGCCAGAGCAGCAGTACATGTAGCGTGCATCCGTGCTGAAGCGCCTGCTCGGCCGCACGCAGCCAGGCCAGGCTATTGAACGGCGTGCTTTGCGCCGAGCGTTTGCACAGTGCTTCATAGGCCGCAGCGGGAAATGAGGCTGAGCACAGGCTCGTTTGCCATTCCAGACGTTCGTTCATTCCTTCAGCACTCCACCTCAGTTTTTGGGGTTTCTCCGACGCTGGAGCGGCGCCTGCTCAAGTGCTCAAGCCGTTTGCCGTCGTAACGGCTATAGCGATGAAACTTCAGGCAATTGAACAGGCAGTAGAGGTGAATGGTTTCGCCGACTTCTTCGAATTTGAACTTCACATGCATGCGCAGCGCCGGTGAGTTATTCATGTTGACGACCGCTCGCGAATGGCTGAAACCTTCATCGAGAAAGGCTTGCCAGCGCTCTCGCTGTAACAGTACGGGCATGCCAGTGCTTCGATAGGGCGCCGCCACCTCGCCGGCAAACTGATAGATGCGCCCCGGTGGAAGACGCAGCCAGCAATGGTAGGTCTGGTCGTCGTAGTAGTCCTTGGTACGAAACCAGGCCATGCCGATAACCTGTCCATCGTCATCCAGACAGGCCTCGCCGATACTATCGGAGCGGATCAATGTCGGTAGCGCGGGCTTGTATCGGGCGAAATAACGATCGAACGCCGGCAGCATCGCCTCGGTGATCCGTTCCTTTCGCCAGATGCATTTGCGCGGATAGTGGGGGGGCGGCACGTCCAGTGCGCGTTCCATCCATATCAGCTCGTCGTGGCGGTAGATGTAACGTGCCCACACGACGCGCAAAGTACCCATCAGCCCCTTGCGTCTGATTTTTTCAAGCAGGGTGGGTTCTGTCATGGTCGCCTCCATTCCATCGAAAACAACGTTTCCCCCGGCAGGGTGAAGCTCAGAGAGCTATTGTTGCAATGCCAGCTGCCCTCACGCTCGCGGCTGTCCGGGCCGAACAAGGACAGTCGGAACGTGCCGGCGCAACCGACCGATTCGATCTTGACGTTCTGCTCTCGTAGGGCTTTGTTCACGCCCAACACTCGCTGCCCAGGCGCACCGTCAACGGAGGTATTCAGTGCCAGGGCGTCGACTTCGAATGCATCGTTGTCGAGCTTCAGGACTTGACTGCCCCAGTGGCGGGCGATGAAGGACTGGGCCAGACCGACGGGTTTGATTGCATAAGCCTCATGACCATTCTCGTGCAGCATGCCTTTCGGATATTCCGGTTCATCGGCGGCCTGGAAGTAATTGATCATGTCCAGCAGGCCGTCCTGCGATGCATTGATGACCACGGAAGCCCACCAGAGCGACGCGAAGTGGGTGTTTTGCTCATACGGGCTCAGGCTCGAGCCGCTGGAGATGTTGGTCTGGTCCAGGAGCAGTGCCTTGCGTGGCCGGCCCTTTTCGTCCAGCCCGACCAGTTTCGCCGCAGCGAGAACGTTGTCCCGGTAGACGCGTGTGGCAAGCAGGTCTCGCACCATCCATTCATGCCAGGCCAGGGCGTCGATGAATTCACCGTGGCGCGCCAGCAGCCGCGCAGCCCAGTCCAAGCCGCGGCGCTGTGCGGCGTTGTCGCGTGTCGGTCCGTTGCTCAAGCGTGAACTGGCTGGCATCGCGATGCGTACGCCCGCGGCATAGGCGGCGGTGTCGGCGCGGATCTGCCGGCTGAGCGTGGCGAAATACCGCTCGAAACTTTCAAAGCTGGGGTAATTAAGGTTCGGTTCGTCGGCGACGGCCAGGTAATGCAGCCCACCGTTTAACGTGCGGCTGTCCTCAAGCCAGGTTTCCAGGCCTGCCAGTGTTTCCGCAGTTGCCTCCAGTACGGCTTTGCGACCGCTGCCGGCAAGCAATGTGATGCTTTGGTTGATGCCAAAGTGCTGTTGGTAGACCTGGCGGAATCCGCGTTCCCGACCGGGCTGTCTGCTGAGCACGTCGACGAAGCTGTAATACCCTCCAGCCTGAGGTTTGAGCGCATCCAGCGCGGTATACGCCGACTGTGGTGGCTCGGCGTAGGGGAGTGCGATGCCGATTGCCGGAGTTGGGCCAAGCACAGCCTCGTGCAACTTGAGGTGAACCTCACCGGGATGCCAGTGCTGGGTGCGCAGATCTTCCGGGCGCTGTGCGAACAGGTTGGCGGCTCCGTCGAGCCAGAAGGCGGCCTTGCCGCTACCGACCAAGGTCAGTTGCCAGATTTGATCCTGGCCCGAACCGGGTAGGGCGACCTGATCGAAATCCGCGTACGTCTTATGGGGCTTTAGCGCCAGGGTCACTTGCTGCCCGTCTGCTAGACGGCGTGCCTGCAAGCCATGTATCCCGCCGTGAAACTTGCCTGCCAGCACGGCACGCTCGCCGGCACGGGTCCGGAAGTAGAGCGTAGCATTGCGGCCCACGTCAGCGCTGAAGTGCAGCTTCACCGGCTCGAACATCGAGGCCAGGTGTTCTGAGTGTTTGACGCGGTAGTTGCGAAAGCTATATCCCGGCACTTCCAGGCGATAGGGTGCATGGGGGTCCGAGAGCGTCCACTGCAGTTGCCCACGTGTTTCGCTGGCCGCAATCGCCCGCTCGGCTTGCAGGCGACCTCGTCCGTCGACCAGATAAAGGCGCTCGGCATTGGCTTCCGCCTGCCAGGCTGGCTGCCAGTCGATCTGCAACTGCTGGGTACCTTTCGGATACAGATGCAGCGTGCCGTCGCGAAGTGCCTGCCAGCTCCGGTCGGCAGCCGCGACCGGTCCGGCCAGCAGGGCCGCCAAAAGGAAGATCACGCATTTCATGTGAGGGACTCTCCACCTTTCAGCAGTTGACGCAGTCTGGCGATGTCACTCGGCAGGATGAGCAATGTCTGTAACAGGGGCACCTGGCTGAGCCGGCAGTACCACAGAAGCATGGCCAGGCTGACAACGAGATAGGCCACCGATGACGCGATGCCGGCGCCGACGATGCCCAGCGGCGGAATCAGCAGAACATTGAGCAACAGGTTAAGCGCCGCCCCGGCGCCCATCATCAGCGATACGCTTCCCGGGTGATTCTTGCCAAGCAGATCCAGGCGCAGGATGCTGGCGTAGCACAGGCCGAACAGGCCCGGCAGCAGGGCAAGCAAGGCCGGGTATGCGGGCGCATAGCTTTCACCGAACAGGCCCACGATAAGCCACTGCCCGACCAGAGCCATGCATGCGCAGGCGCCGAGCATGACTGTGGCGGTGATACGCAGTGCGAAGGGAGTAAGTTGCCGGATGCCCTCGCCTTGCCTGAGGAGGCGCTTCATCAGCGGCGTGGTCACAGCCTCGGGAACGATCAGCAGCAGCTCGGCAGCGGCCGATGCCATGGCGTAGTACCCCAGTGCTTCGCTGCCGATGAAGGCGCCGATGAACAGGTAGTCCGAGCGCAGCAGTACCTGCTGGAACAGAACGTCGGGATGGCTCTTGCTGCTGTAGCGCAGCAGTTCGCGATGACTGCCCGAGTCCCAGCGCAGCCGCAATTGATGAAAGCGTCCAAGCCAGCACCAGCCTGCCATGACCACCAGCCCGATGCCCAGCATCCAGCTGATGATCGCGGCCTCCAGCGCCGCGGTTTGCCACATCCAGAAACAGGCCAGGAACAGCACCAGCGGTGCCAGCGACTCGAGCAGCCGCAGGGCGTTGAACGGGCCGACTCGACCGTCCGCATTGTGCAGGGTCAGCAAGCCGTTCTTGAGTATGGTCAGCGGTACGGCGAGCAGCAGGATCCAAACCAGGGGCCCGAGTTGGCCTGCTGCTTCCAGCTCCGCGCCAAACTGATCGAACAGCAGCACGCCGCATAACGTCAGCAGGCCCGCCGCCAGGCAGCCGAACACCAGTACTTGGGTAAGCAGCAGGCCCATGGGCCGCTGCTGAGCTGCCTGATATCCCAGTGCGGTATTCAGTCCGCCGCTTGTAAGCGCTGCAAGCAGGTCTGGCAAGGCACTGAGCAAGGCGAAAAGCCCTCGCTCCGAAGGGCCGAGAATCCGCGCCAGCAGCACGTTGCGCAGCAACCGCAGGCCGATCATGGCCAATCGGGTTCCCATGCTTAGCGCCAGGTGGCGTAGATACTGGTTGCGGCTCATCGCGCCAGGCCCTGCAGCAGGCGCCAGCCAAACAGCCCGGGGTTTCGGGCCATCTGGTGACTGACGCCAATGCGCGGAAGCGCAAGGGGGTCATCATCGGCTTGGTACAACGCCGGGTGGGTAGCTAGGGCGCGGTGATAACCGAGCTGCGCCACGGCCTGACGAACACGGCCGTCGTGATCGCCATTGGGGTAGCAGTAGATCGGCAGGGGAGCCTGGCACCGCGTCGCCAGCTCGCGATGGCTGCGTTGCAGGTCATCGACCAGTGCTGCGTCGTCCATCTTCGTGAGAATGCCATGGCGGGCGCCATGCGGACCGAAACGTACCCAGCCGGAATCTTCCAGCGCTCTGACCTGGTCCCAGTCCATCGCCTGTGGCGTCTGCTGTGGGCAGAGGTTGGCCAGCTCTTGCAGCGTCGCGGCAGGCAAGGCCTTGAGTGACTGCAGGTAGAACGCCAGTGCCCGGCTGCGCTGTCGCTCAGGCAGGGTGTCAAAGTCGGCCGGCAATGGTGCGGCGCCACACTCGGCCAGCTTCTTCTGTAACAGCGTTCGAGTCTGTGTGCCGGACGCTTCCCAGAGGGTTTCGCCGATGCTTTCCCACCAGAAGCCCTGCGGGTTACCGATAAAGTCGGTAGAAAGAAAGATGCTTGCGGGCACGCCATAGCGGGCAAGCAGTGGGTATGCAACCTCGGCATTGTCCCGCCAGCCATCGTCGAACGTCAGGGCGACCCGGGCACGTCCGTCAGCGGGTGCGGTAAGCAGCTCTTCCAGCGGAACACAGGCAAAGCGTCGTTGCAGCCAAGCCAGCAGCTGCGCGAAAGCCGACTGGCCAATGCACAGCTCGGCACGGTGAGGCAGCGCAGCCGCATTGTCGTCGGCAAGCACACGGTGCAGCATCAGAATCAGGCGCGCTTCACGGAGCTGGCGCCGCCCGCTGGGGCCGTTGAGATGAAGCCAGCCGATTGCGGCCTTGCATGCTTGGGAAGGAGTCATTGGCTTAACGATTCTGCTGAGGATTCCATTGCTGATAGCTGTGTCCTCGCAGAAACTGCCAGAGACCACCGCACATCCCGGCCAGTGTCACCAGGAGGAAGGCCGCCAGGCGGAATGGCCTGGGCAGGATGCCTCGGGTGTCTAGCAGGCCTATCAGGCCGACTGCATAACCAGCCAGTTGTGCAATCAGGAACAGCTGATAAAACGTGCCGGCGTCCTGTAGCCAGAAGCTGCTGATCAGCAGCGGTACCAACAGGACAGGCGCCAGCCGACGTATCAGCTTATGGCTGATAAGGGCCACGGCGTAAAACCCGTGACGTAACGGATTCATCAGTCCGCGACGGCAAGCCAGGCTCTGCAGCCCGCCGACCGTAACACGCAGTCGGCGGCGGAACTGCTTGTCCACCTCGTCCACGCCCTGATCGTGCACGATCGCATCCTCGGCAAAGACGATACGTTTTCCAGCTACTGGGGCGCAGGTGCTGAGAAAGAAGTCGTCGTTGACATGCGCCGGGACTGCCTGGAACAGCTCGCGTCGCAGGGCGAGCAGCGCGCCATCGGTGGATACCACGCATCCGGTGCGGTTCTCGGCGCGGCGCAGCCAGGCTTCGTAGTGACGGTAGAGACTATCGCCCAGGCTTAGCGCATGGCCCGGATCGGGAATGATCATATGCCCGCCAACGCAGCCTACGTCCGGGTCTGCCAGAGGCGCCAGCAACCGCCCCAGCGTCTGCGCGTTCCATTGATTGTCGGCATCGGTGAATACCAACACGTCGCCGTCGGCCAACGCGACGGCGGCATTCAGCGCGGCGGCCTTACCGCCGCGTGGAAGATCCAGTACGCGGATACGTGGGTCCTGCAGTGCGCTCGCACGAGCGACGGTCTCATCGCTTGAGCCGTCGCTGGCGACGATGATCTCCAGGCGAGTGGCCTGGTAGTCCTGTGCCAGCAGCGTTCGCAGCTTGTGTTCGATGTGTGCCGCCTCATTGTGTGCGGCGATGATCACGCTGACAGACAGCGGCTCGCCTTCGGCAAGGGGCTTGGCTCGGGTGCAGGCTGCTAGCACAGCCAGCGTGAGCGGGTAGCCAAGATACGCGTAGGTCGGTAATAGCAGGCATAGCCAGAACACGGAATCAGCCACGGGCAGGTCTCCTGGCGGTCCATTTGAACAAGCTGAGCAGGAAGGCTCCGCCGGCAATGTGCAGGCGCAACCAGTGCAGAAACCACAGCTGCACGGTGAGAACTCCGTCGAGTTGCCGGGCGCTCTGGCGAAGACTGAGCAAGAGTGCCGGCGCCGTGCTGAGCAGCGCGGCCATCAAGGCCAGCGGGAACTGCCCGAGGGCGCCAGCCGATAGCGCCAGCAAGGTTGGTAGCCAGTTAGCCAATGCGAGCAGGGGAAAGCGCAATAGCCGCCAGTTCCCGTGACCTTGGGTGCGCATAAGCTGTAGGTGGCTGCCCTGACGCCAGAGCTCCTTGCCGAACCATTCAGCCCAGCACTGTTCGTAGCCCCAGTGCAGCACGCGGGGCGACCTCAGCATCAGCTGGCTTGCGCCCAAGCGGTGCAGGCGCAGCCCCAGATCCTTGTCTTCCCCGGTACGCAGTTGTTCGTCGAAACCGCCGACCGCCTCGAAGGCCTCGCGAGTCAGGCACAGATTGGCGCTTGGCAGCCAGCTCGAAGGTTGCGCGGCGACGGCAGGCAGGCTGCGGCGTTGCCAGGCACGGGCATACCAGGGCGCTTGCGATGGTGTATCGCAGGCCAAGGCAAACACGCCGACATCGCCGCGTTCGTTGCACGATTGCCACTGCTGCAGCCAGTCGAGCGGTACTTCGATGTCAGCATCGAGAAAGGCCAGCCAGGTATGCCGGGCCGCTGCCGCGCCGCGGTTGCGTAGCGCGCCGATGGGCAATCCGGGATGGTGCAGCACGCGAGCCCCGGCCGCCTCGGCAAGTGCCGGCCCTTCGTCGCGCGAGCCGTTATCGACCACGATAAGTTCGCATTCCAGCCCGGCGGCGTCGGCAGCGGCCCGCGCCGCGTCGAGCGTCCGGGTGATGTGCCGGGCTTCGTCGAACATCGGAATGACGATGCTGATTCCGTTCATTGTGTCTGACTCAAGCGTGTTGCCCGGGCTTCAGCGTCGAGCCGCAGGTATCCCGATAGGCCCAGCAATATCCACAGGTACTTGTGGTTGGGTGCGCTGAGAAACATGAGAAACAGCGCCATTGCCAGGAAACTCAATCCCAGGTGCGTGGCCAGGTCGGCTCGCTCGGTATCTCCGCTGGCCAGGGAGGCCTGCCGGGCCCGTTCGAAGTTGCGCAGCCCGAACAGGATCAGCGCGCAAAACAGCAAGCCGCCAGGAATGCCGATTTCGCTGAACAGCTCCAGATAGGTGTTGTGGGCGCGGCGGTAGAGGTCAGTTGTGCCAGCCTGCTCGGAGAACGCCTTGGCAAAGCCGGTTGCGGCATAGTGCACTGGGAAGGTGCCCGGACCGCTGCCGGCCAGCGGGTTGTCGCGGATCATCTGGCTACCGACCACCAGGTACGAGGCTCGACGCCCGAGGGACGCATCCTGATGGGCATTGATGCCGGACTTGAGCTCCACAAGCGATTTGATGCGCGCCACATAATCGGCTGGTAACGACGCCAGACCTAGCGGTATGAAAATGGCGGCCCCCAGCAGAACGAAGCCCAGATGGCGCGAGCGAATCTGACGCAGCCTGGCGCGATGATGCCAGAGCCCGATCAGCAAACAGCCAACCAGTACCACCAGCCCGGAGCGGGAATCGGTCTTGGTCATTCCCGCCAGCAATAGCAGGGTAACCGCCAGCCAGGCCAATCGAGCCGGCAGGCTGTTGGCGCGCAGGGCGAGCCAGGCGGACATCGGTGCGGCAAGGGCGATCAACAGCGCGAAGTAGTTGGCATCCTCGAGCAGACCGACTGCCCGGCCGCCAACCTGATGCTTGGCTGATGCCAATGCCATCGCACAGGTCGCAGCCACGCTCAGCGAGACCACTCTGAAGAGCATCTTCAGGTTCAGCTCCGCCGCAACCAGGACGGTGATGAAGAACACTGCCAGGCCGACGGCCAGTTCGCGCAAGTGCCCCAATGAGAGTTCGTAGTGCTCACTGAACATCAGGCTGATCAGATAGGCGAGCATGAACAGCGACAGCGGCCGCCACAGGTTGTTGCGCAGGCGCTGGTCAGGCAGTTGCCGCAGCAGTAACTGCAGGGCAAGGATGCCTATCATCGAAACACCCAGCAGCTTCGCGCCGGTGAATTCGCTGCCCTTGAACAGCCCCTCGAACGGTAACAGAGCGGCAATGCCCAGCAGGCCCCAGGCCGGGCGGCGGTAGAGTGCGGCCAGCCCCGCCAGCCCGAATACCGCCAAGGGCGCAAGAAATGGCCATGGGCTGGCAAGTAATCCCAGGCACAGCAGCACCAGCACGCCGCCGACGGTTGCGGTCGCAATCATCCTGGCAATCCTCGGGTCTGGTGGTACAGCTGTGCCCAGCGCTCGGCGAGCACGGGAAGGTGGTAGCGGCTGCGTTGCGTCGATCGTGCTTGTGCAGCGAGACGCTCGGCAAGGTCGGGTTCATTCACCAGGCGTTCGATCTGCTCGGCCAGTGATGCGCTATCGCCGGGTGTCGCCAGCAACCCGTCATGCCCGTGGCTGAGTATGTCCGGTACCCCCCCTACTGCGAACGCGGCCACCGGCGTTCCAGCCTGCATGGCCTCAAGCAGGATCATCGGGGTGCCTTCGGTTCGCGAGCTGATCGCCAGCACCGTCAGCTGCGCCAGCCAGTCAGGCATGTTCTGCTGATAGCCTGGCAAGCGGATGCGCTCGGTCAGTCCGGCAGCGTCAATGCGCGCCTGCAGGCTTGCACGTTCTTCGCCATCGCCCAGCAAAACGCCCTGCCAGTCCTGGTGGCGTTGGCACAGCGGAATCAGCGCATCGAGAAACAGATCGGGGCCTTTTTCCGCGCTTAGCCTACCCACGTAGCCAATCAGTGGCGCACTGGCAGGCGCGCCGGTCAGTGGCGGGGCCGAATCCGGCAGCCCATTGGGAATGACCTTGAGCTTGTCTTGCCGAATGCCTGCTGCGCGAAGGATGCGCTCGATGCTGGTAGCCACGCAGACTATCTGGCGAACCTGCCATAAACGGCACAGCTGGATGCTCACCCACATATAGAAACGCTGCTTGCGACTGCGCGGAGTGAAGCCGTGCTGAGTGGTCACCAACGGCAGCCTGAACAGCGCGGCGGCAGTCCAGCCGTAGATCATCCCCTTGAAGTTATGCGTATTGATCAGCGGCCTTTCGGAGCGGCGACCACGTACATGCCGCAGCAGCGTCGCCAGGCTCTGGCATACGATGCTGTCAACTCCGGCCAGACGAAAGCGCTCCACCAGCGCCGCCGGCGCATCAAGAAAGACCACCTGGTGCCGCCCGGGCGTAACCAGGCAGTGATCCAGCAGCATGCGCTCCGCTCCGTAGAAACCTCCGCTGCTGATCAGGTGAATGATCGGCAGGGACGCTGCTCGCTCAAGCTGGTTCACTGACGTATCCAGTGCCAGATCCATGGCCAGGTCCAGGCTTGCGGTGCGGGCGCCTGTGCAGCTTGCTTCTCGTTGATCACCATCAACACAGGCAAGCCGAGGTGCTCGGTCAACTGCGCCGGATGCTTGAAGCGATGATCGAAGAACTCACGCAGATAGCCGAGCGCTACGGCCAGCAACAATCCGGTCAGCAGGCCGAGCGGCACGATCAGCATTGGCTTGGGAAAGGACGGCTCGCTCGGTTCGTAAGGCCAGCTCAGGACCCGGGCGTTGGATGCGCTGCCGTCGAGCAATCCTTGAGAGCGGCTCTCTTCGTAGCGCTGGGTGTAAGTGAAGAACGCCTTATGCAGCGCATCGATCTCCGTGTCGAACAGGCGGAGTTGCGCCTGAACATTCTGCAGGTCGCGAACGCGGGCCTTGTATTGGTCAATGCGCTCGGTCTTTTGCGCGATCACCTGTTGCAACGTGGTGAGCTCACTGTTGCGTTCGAGAATGCGATTTTCCACGACCTTGAGGAACTGCCCACGGGTGCGAGCAATCCGCTCACGCTGCTGCTGTACCGGCAGGCTGTCTTCCTGGAACGAGGCCGTTGCATTGCCGTAGCTGCCGATCAGTTCGATCAGCTTCTCGCCGAGCTGCTTGATTTCACGGTCTTCGTAGGCGGCATTGTCCACCGTGTGGGTGAAGGTGAAGGGGAATGTGGCGTCTTTGAAGCTCGCCTCGCGGGCGGCTGTAAGGTTGGTAGTCAGGTAGTCGAGCCAGCGTTGGCTTTCCAGCAAGCGGTCTCGGTACAGATTCAGTGCTTGCTCCTCGGTGTTGATCGCATTCAGGCGGAAGGTGATCTCTTCCTTGGGGTCAGACGCGCCAATGCTTTCGAGCAGGTCCCGCCGACGTTCTTCGAGTTCGCCGATGCGCTCCTGATATTGGCTCTTCTTCTGCTCGAAGAAGGATTCAGGCAGATCGCTGGATTGCAGGTTCTGCCGGCTTTTCAGGTAGTTCTCCAGAAGGCGATTGACCAACCGCGTACCCAGCTCTGGATCAACGGAGCTGTAGCTCACCGAGATCACATTGGATCCGGGTAAGGTCTCTACCGTCAGTGCGGCGCTGGCCTGCTCCGTCAAGGCGTCGATGGTGCCGTCGCGCACGGGGTCGACCTCAAGCCCCAACGCGCTACGCAACGGGTTGATCACATGTTCACGCAGCGGATTGGCAACATAGGCGCGCAGCGGCTCAAGTACGAGCGTATGGAAGACTCCCTGGCTCGGGCTGTAGATGCCCTCCTCATGCAGTTGGCCAATGGTTTCGCGCATCAGCGAGGGTGAGCGGAGGATGTTGCTCTCCGTTTCCATGTCAGCCAGCGACGGCGGCAGGAACTTATCCGTCTCTTGGCTGAGCGCAGTATTGACGTCGCTCTGGGGCAGTTTCTTCGATTGCACCAGCACTTCTGCGGTGATGTCGAAGCTCTGCTTGAGCAATAACGGCATGGCTAATGTGATCAGGGCGAACACCAGGAAAACCCGTTTGATCAACTGGCGGTTGGCAAAGAAAATTCGCAGAAACTCATGCAAGTAATTTTCTTTCGGCGACATGACCTGCAATCTGTTCAATTGTTGTCTTCCTTACTGTCGACCCGATACGAAAAGCCGAACCCGACTCCGTTGAACAGCAGAACATCGGCGAGCTGTCGGCTGATTTCACCTGCCCGTGCAAGCTTGGTCTTGGGCACGTAGAGCAGGTCGTCCGGCTGGAGATAGGCGAATGTGTCGGCCGAGGCGTTGAGCGCGTCGCCCACGTCGTACAAGCGCGCCTCCACCTGGTCGCCCTTGCGTCGCATGATCACAACCGAATCCAGGCGAGCCAGCGGATTGGCTCCATGTGCCATGGTCAGGGCTTCGAGCACCGAGACCGGCCGCCGGATCGGATAGACGCCCGGCTGGGTCACCTCCCCGAGTACGAAGATTTCGTTGGCGGCGGTGCTCTTGAGCAGCGCGTCTACCTGCACATTGGCGGTATGTGCCGCATAGCGTTCGTTAAGCGTGGCGTTGAGCTGCGAGAGGGTCATGCCCTGGAGGGCAACCGAGCCGATAAGCGGAAACCTGGCGTGACCGTCGGCGCCGACGACGATTTCCCGGCTCAGCCCGGTAGACGGGTGGTTCAGCGTCAAACGCAGGTTTTCCTCCGCGGTGAGCGGACGAGGCACCGAAAGAGAAACCACAGGGCGTTTGAGAATTGTCCTGTAGCTGTTGATGACTTTGTCCTGGGCCTGCAAGGCCGTCATGCCCGCAATCGCCAGGGTGCCGGTATAAGGCAGCTCGATGGTGCCGTCGGGCATGACCAGCTTGGTGCCGCTGAGCTCCGGCGCGGTCAGGAAGTTGATCTCAACCTGATCACCAGGCTGGATCCGGTAGGCCTTCGGGCTCGTATGGTCGATATAGAAGATCACGTCCAGCACATCCTGCGGACGCAGTGTCTTCTCTACCGCGAACACCTCGGTACGCAGCGCGTCGGCAGGGGCAGCCGTCGTTATTTCAGCAGGGATATGTTGCACCGCGGGGCTGGTACAGCCGGCCAGCGCCAGAAGCAGGGGGATCGGTTTGAGATTCATCATGGCGCGCTCAAAGTTGATCGTAGACCCATTTGGGCATGTAGTACTTGCGTGCGTTGAGCACGCTTCCCATCAAGTTGGCACCCGCTTGTGCGAGTCGCTGCGTAGCGGCTTGGGCGACTTCCCAGCGCGTTTCTTCGGCCCGTACCACGAGGATCACGCCGTCGACCAGCGAGCCGATGGTCAGCGTATCGCCGCCGGCATATACGGCTTCGCCGTCGATCACCACGAACCGGTAGCGATCACGAAGCTGCGAAAGGAGCTGGCGCAGCTGCTCCGCTGACAGCCTGCGGCCGTCGTTCCTGCGCTGCCCCAGCGGGAGCAGGTGGAATGAGTTCGCTGGTAGCTCGACGAGGCAGGTGTCCAGCGACGTCGAGCTGCCATCAGCCACCAGATCCAGAAAGCCCAGCTGCTCTTGCATGCCCAACTGGCAGGTAAGGCTGTTGGGTGAAAGGCTTGCATCGATCAGCAGCACTTGTCCGCTACAGGCGGCCGTCAGCTGCTGGGCCATGGCGATCGCGCTGGTCGTCACGCCGCAGCCATTATTGGCCGCGGTTAGCAGCAGCACTTGTCGCTCCTGGTCGAGCACAGTAGAGGCGAGGTTGCTCTCGCTGGGTGTGGCGACGTCCAAACGGATGGCTGGAAGTGAACCGTCCATTAGCTTGCTCCATGGCCGCTGACGACCTTGAAAGGGGTTTTTAGAAGTATCTTCAGATCCAGCCAGGGGCTTTGCTGGCTGATGTAGGCCACATCCAGAGCGACCCGGTCGTCGAAGTCGATATTGCTGCGACCGGATATCTGCCAGAGGCCGGTAATGCCCGGGTAAATGCTGAGCCGGGCAAGGTGATGGTTGTGGTAGCGATTCGCGTCGAAGGAGGTCGGTCGCGGGCCGACCAGGCGCATGTCGCCACGCACCACGTTTAGCAAGTTGGGCAGCTCATCAAGGCTGGTACGCCTTAGCCATCGCCCTATGGCTGTTACGCGAGGGTCGCGGTCGATCTTGAAGTCCACGGAGTCGGAGCCGTGCTTGTTCAGGTGGCGCAGGCTTTCTTTCAGCTCTTCAGCGTTTACCACCATCGTCCGGAACTTGAACATGCCAAAGCGGCGACCCCGATAGCCCGTGCGCTGTTGGATAAAGAAAACCGGCCCTTGGCTGCTTATCTTGATGCTGATGGCGACCACCAACAGCAAGGGTGAGAGCAGTAGCAGCGCCAGGGTCGCGCACAGAGCTTCGATCCACCGCTTGGTACGCGAAAGGCTCCACGGGGTCCCTCCGGGGCGTCCGAGCAGCCAACCGCTCTGCTGGAGCAAGATGGCCTCTTCTATTTTTAAACGCAGCGCGGGATCGCGTCGCTTCTCTCCGGCTGGCAGCTCTTGCGTGACGCTCGGGTCGAACGCCAGTTCTTCTGCCAGTTCTTCGACGGATGTCTCCATCATGCCACCCCCTCTGGAGCTGCGGCCGAGCGGCTCGATTCGCCGGGCAGCGGTAGGTTGATCAGGTAATAATTCCGGAACCACTCGACGAAGCGTGCCAGGCCTTGTTCCAAAGACGTGCAGGGCGCGAAGCCGATCGCCTGTTCCAGGGCGCTGGAGGAGGCGCAGGTGTTGATGACGTCGCCAGGCTGCAAGGGCAGCAGTTGCAGCTCGGCTTGTTGGCCCAGTAGGCCTGCCAGCATTTCCACATAGCTGCGTAGATGCACTGGGCGGCTGCCGCCGATGTTGTAAAGCCGCCACGGAGCCATGCTGGTCGACGGGTTCGGCTGTTCCCGATCCCAGTGCTGATCGGCTTCGGGCGGTTGCGGAAGCAGACGCACCAGGCCCTCGACGATGTCGTCAATGTAGGTGAAGTCCCGTTGATGCTCGCCGTGGTTGAACAGCTTAAGCGGCTGGCCGGAGCTGATGGCATTGGCAAACAGCATGGGCGACATGTCCGGTCGACCCCAGGGGCCGTATACCGTGAAGAAGCGCAGACCGGTTGCAGGAATGCCAAACAGGTGGCTGTAGCTATGCGCCATCAGCTCATTGGCTTTCTTGCTGGCGGCATACAGCGATAGCGGATGATCGGTGTTGTGCTGCTCGGCATAAGGCGTGCAGTGGTTGGCGCCGTATACCGAACTGGAAGAGGCAAAGATCAGGTGCTTTACCGGATGACGGCGGCAGGCTTCCAGGAGATTCAGAAAACCCGCCAGGTTGCTGTTCAAATAGGCGCGGGGATTGTCCAGCGAATAGCGCACACCTGCCTGGGCCGCCAGGTTGATGACCGCTTCAGGACGGTGCGCGGCGAAAAGCTGCTCGAGTCCGTACTCGTCTTCCAGGTCGATACGGTACAGAGGGAAGTCGCCAGCCGTTTCACGCACCCACCGCACCCGCGCTTCTTTGAGCTGCGGGTCGTAGTAGTCATTGAAGTTATCCAGCCCGACAACCTCGTGACCCTCTTGTAACAGGCGCAAGGTGGTATGGGCGCCAATGAATCCGGCCGCTCCGGTAACCAGCGTTTTCATGCCGGCACCATGATGTGGGCGTGCTGGGGCTCTGGCTGCGACGCGCTTGCTGGGGGAATGTGTGGGATGCCGATGCCGAAGTAATGTAGCCCTGCGTTTGCCATGTGCTGCGGGTTGAACAGGTTGCGCCCGTCGATGACAACGCGCGTTCGCAGCTTTCTTCCCAACTCGTCGAGGTCAACCACCCGAAACGTCTTCCACTCGGTGCAGATAACCAGAGCGTCTGCATCCTGCAGGGTGTCGTCTCGGGTCGCGCACAGCTCCAGGTCGTTCCGGTAGCCGTAGATACGACGACATTCCGTCATGGCTTCCGGATCGAAGGCTCGCACTCGAGCACCTTCTGCCCAGAGTGCTTCCATGAGATAGCGACTCGGTGCTTCGCGCATATCGTCGGTATTGGGCTTGAATGCCAGACCCCAGATGGCGATGGACTTGTCGGCCAGTCCTTCAGGAAATTGCTCTTTGATTTTGCGTAGCAGTACCTGCCTTTGGTCTTCGTTGATCCGCACGACCGTTTTCAGCAGGCGCGGGTCGAGGCCATTTACTTCAGCGGTATGGATCAGGGCATTCAGATCCTTTGGGAAACAGGACCCGCCGAAGCCGCAGCCCGGATAAATGAAGTGGTATCCGATCCTGGGGTCCGAGCCGATCCCTTTGCGCACCGCCTCAATGTCCACGCCCAGGCGTTCTGCCAGATTGGCCAGCTCGTTCATGAAACTGATGCGGGTAGCCAACATGGCGTTGGCGGCGTACTTGACCAGCTCGGCGCTACGGTTGTCCATGTACAGGGTGCGTTCATGATTGCGATTGAACGGTGCGTAAAGCTCCGCCATTTGCGCTTGCGCGGCTGCGTCCTGGGTGCCGACGATGATGCGATCCGGCCGGGTGCAGTCGGCAATGGCACTGCCTTCCTTTAGAAACTCCGGATTTGATACGACCCAGGCGTTCAGCTGCGTCTTGCCGCGTATCTCAAGGGTTGCGCCGACTTCTGCTCGCACCTTGTCAGCCGTGCCGACCGGTACTGTGGACTTGATTACGAGCGTGCAGTCTTGCTCCATCAGGCTGGCGATCTGGCGGGCGACATTCAGCACGTGCTGAAGATCAGCAGAACCGTCCTCGTTCGGTGGTGTACCTACGGCGATAAAGATCAGCTTGCCATGGGCAACGGCATCGCTTGCCTGAGAGGTGAAGTGAAGGCGCTTTGCCTTGAGGTTCTCCTCGAGCATGGCGCTCAAGCCCGGCTCGTGAATCGGGGGTATTCCGCGTTGCAGTTGAGCAATTTTTTGCGGGTCGACGTCCACGCATATGACTTGGTGGCCCACATCTGCAAGGACTGCAGCTTGTACCAAGCCAACGTAGCCTGAACCAAAGACGCTCACTTCCATGTGGTGCACCTATCACTATCGCGTAAGGATGATTGACATCACAACGATATCAGTGGCCAAAAGCCTTGATGATGAATTTTTCGGAAGGGTCAGATGTCTGAGGGTCAATTAATGGCGCTTTTTTTTTGACGAAATTCGCGCGCTCGTCAGGAAAATGGCAATGGCGGCAGCCTTTATACGGCCCTGCTGGTGGATAGCGCGGCGTTGGTTCCTACCCTTGGAGGTGCGCCTACTTACCCCTAGAATGCTGCCGTAGTTATCCCTTTTGAGTACGAGCCCGGCATGACCGACCAGACCCAGCGTTTCCTTTTCGATGACACCGACGTGCGTGGCGAATGGGCCGGCCTCGAGCGCAGTTATGCCGAAGTGCTGGCCAAGCACGAGTACCCGGAGCCGGTTGCCCAGTTGCTGGGCGAGTTGCTGGCCGCGGCAGCATTGCTGGTTGGTACCCTGAAGTTCGATGGCTTGATGGTGCTGCAGGCGCGTTCCAACGGGCCGGTGCCGCTGCTGATGGTCGAGTGCTCCAGTAATCGCGAAGTGCGCGGCATCGCGCGTTATGACGCCGATCAGCTGACCCCCGGGGCTAGCTTTGCTGAGCTGATGCCCGAGGGGATGCTGGCGATGACTGTCGACCCGGCCAATGGCCAGCGCTACCAGGGCATCGTGGCGCTGGATGGCGCCACTTTGGCAGAAAGCCTTTCCAACTACTTCGCCTCATCCGAACAGCTGCCGACGCGCTTCTGGCTCAATGCCGATGGTCGTCGTGCCTGCGGTTTACTGCTGCAGCAATTGCCCGCTGACCGTATCCGCGATGGCGAAGAGCGCGAAGCCAGCTGGCAGCACTTGCGTACCCTGGCCGATACGCTGTCGGCTGAGGAACTGCTGAGCCTGGATACCCAGACTGTGCTGCATCGGCTCTATCACGAAGAGCCGGTACGCCTGTTCGAGCCGCGCCCGATCATCTTCCGCTGCAGCTGCTCTCGTGAGCGCTCGGCCAAGGCCGTGATCAGCCTGGGCCAGCCGGACGCCGAACAGTTGTTGCGCGAGCAGGGTGATGCAATCACTATCGATTGCCAGTTCTGTAACCATAGCTATCGCTTCGATGCAGCGGATATCGTCCAGCTGTTCGCCGGTGCGGGCGTCGAAGGACCTTCCGGTACGCGGCACTAGCAGGCCGTTGAAAAACTACCTGCGTTGGCAATACTGCGTTAAAAACAGGCTCGGAATGCTCATTTAGAACACCTAAACTCCGCTTCCTCGCCTGTTTTTGCCTTGTCTTGTCTGCCTCGCCTACGTTTTCAACGGCCTGCTAGGCCCTGAACCTTTTTGCCATCACGTGCTCATACCCAGCACTGCGCCTTTTCTGTCATAATCGCGCCCACTTTTTTTCGGTGTAGTCCACTGTTAGGTGGGCTACAAAAGCATGGAGGAATCGGCCCAGAGCCGACGGGAAACTCATGACGCAAGCCACTAACGCCGTGTACACCGACATCAGCGCTGCCCAACTCGTTGAACAAGCCATCAAACGCGGCGAGGGCGAGCTGGCCGCCAATGGCGCGCTGGTCGTCAAGACAGGGCACCGTACCGGCCGTTCACCCGCTGACCGTTTCATCGTCGAAGAGCCCAGCAGCCAGAGCAACATCGCCTGGGGCGCGATTAACCGCCCGTTCCCGGCCGATAAGTTCGATGCACTCTGGGACCGCGTTGAAACCTTCAACAAGGCTCAGGAACACTTTGTTTCCCACGTCCATGTAGGCTCCTCCGAAGCTCACTACCTGCCGGTGAAGATGATTACCGCTACGGCCTGGCAGAATCTGTTTGGTCGTCAGCTGTTCATCAACCCCGAGCAATACAACCCGGCCGGCAAGCAGGAGTGGCAGGTTCTCAACGTCGCCAACTTCGAGTGTGTTCCCGAGCGCGATGGCACCAACTCAGACGGTTGCGTGATCATCAATTTTGCCGCCAAGAAAGTCCTTATCGCCGGTATGCGCTATGCCGGTGAAATGAAGAAAGCCATGTTCTCGGTGCAGAACTACCTGCTGCCCGAAGCCGACGTGCTGCCGATGCACTGCGCTGCCAACATCGGCGAAGAAGGCGATGTGACGCTGTTCTTCGGCCTGTCCGGCACCGGCAAGACCACCCTCTCGGCTGACGAATCCCGCTATTTGATCGGCGATGATGAGCACGGCTGGGGCACAGGCGTGGTGTTCAACATCGAAGGCGGCTGCTACGCCAAGTGCATCGACCTGTCGGAAAAGAACGAGCCGGTTATCTGGAAGGCCATCAAGTTTGGCAGCGTGCTGGAGAACGTGGTTCTCGACGACAGCAACGTTCCGGACTACGCCGACGGCAGCCTGACCCAGAACAGCCGCGCCGCCTACCCGCTTGAGCACGTCGAGAAGCGTTCCGAGAAGAACCTCGGCGGCGAACCGAATGCGGTGATCTTCCTGACCTGCGACCTGACCGGCGTACTGCCGCCCGTGTCGATCCTCAACGAAGAGCAGGCGGCTTACCACTTCCTCTCCGGTTACACGGCGTTGGTCGGCTCCACCGAGATGGGTTCAGGCAGCGGCATCAAGTCGACTTTCTCCACCTGCTTCGGCGCGCCGTTCTTTCCGCGCCCGGCCGGCGTCTACGCCGAGCTGCTGATCAAACGCATCCAGGCCTTCGGTTCCAAGGTCTACCTGGTCAACACCGGCTGGACCGGCGGCGGCTACGGTGTGGGCAAGCGTTTCAACATCCCGACCACCCGTGCGGTGATCGCGGCGATCCAGAGCGGTGCATTGATTGGTGCACAAACCGAGCATCTGCCGATCATCAACCTTGATGTCCCGACTGCAGTGCCGGGCGTTGATACCCAGCTGCTCAACCCGCGCAACACCTGGGCCGACTCCAGCGCCTACGACGAAGCTGCCAAGCAACTGGCCGAGAAATTCATTGAGAACTTCAAGAAGTTCGATGTTTCCGACGCCATCAAAGCCGCTGGACCGCAGCTGTAAGGTATAACGTCCTAGAGAAGCCGCCTTCGGGCGGCTTTTTTTGGCTGACGTTTAGCTATAGATCGAGCTGCTCGATGGTTTCCATCAGCAAAGGCCCATGGATTGGATCGGTGCGCAGGCTTAGCATGTTGTCTTGTTCAACTCAGCGGAGTTCATCTAATGCATATCGACGAAGCCATCCAGACCCGTCGCGCGGTAAAGGTCTACGACAGCAGTTTCAAGCTCAGCCAGGAAGAGAAGGATGAACTGCTACGCACCGCATTGCTGGCGCCTTCGGCCTTCAACCTGCAGCACGTGCGTATGGTGGAAGTAGCCGATCCGGCGCTGCGTGCACAGATTCGTGAGGTGGGCTGGAATCAGGCGCAGATGACCGATGCCTCGATGCTGGTAGTGTTCTGCGCCCAGGTCGATAGTTGGGAAAAGAATGTGCGCCGTGTCTGGGAAGGCACGCCGTCTGAGGTGCAGGAGTTGATGGCCGGTGCCATCGACAACTATTACCGCGACAAGCCGCAGGTCCAGCGCGATGAAACCATGCGCAGCTGCGGGTTGATGGCCCAGACGCTGATGCTGGCCGCGCGTGGTAAGGGCCTGGATTCCTGCCCGATGGACGGTTTCGATTTCGAGGCGGTGGGCAAACTGATCAACCTGCCGGACAACCACGTCATCGCTCTGATGGTGGCGGTGGGCAAGCGCGCCGCTGAGCCCAAGCCCCGCGTAGGCAAGCTGCCGTTCGAGGAAGTGGTCATTCGCGATCGGTTCTGATCGGCGTCTCATGCGCTAGATGTGTGATTGATGGTAAGAGGGCTAGGGTCACGAGGCTGCGAGAAAGCTGCCTCGTGGTTTTATCCGGCCCGATAACACCTCTCTTATCAGCTGGTCGGCCAGTCCAGCCGTTAGCGAGGCGTTCGGCTTCAATTCTCGGTCTTGCAGCTTTCTGAAAGTGTCCGATACGAGAGCTTGCGGACCTGATCCGTGGAGTCCCGGTAGGTCATTACCGCATTGGTAACTTTGCAGAATGGCGTCGGCTCGAGCTTGATCGACAGGACCGAGGCGATATCCAGCTCGGTACCGTAGGTGTAAACCTCGGCGTCGGAGTTGCTGGCATGAGCGAGGGAGGTGGCGGAAAGCAAAAGTGCTGTAGCAAATGCAAAGGTAGTACGCATGGCAGGGAATCCTGTTCTGGTTTGAGTTCCTCCTGTAGACGCGCCGCATCACCCGATCCGGCTTCGCTTGTCACCTTCCAGGAGCCAGGCAATGATGATTTAGTAAGCTTGCTAACGATAATTGTCGATTCCAATCATCGCGATTAAGCAAAATGCCTGGCCGCCTCGCTTGCATGCGTTCTCGGTCAATGCCATCCGCGTGCGCGTCAGCCATTTGCTGCGGGTCGCTTCGCCATGGCGTTGCCCGCCTTTTGCTACCCTCGGGGCCTTTGTTAGGAGTAGCTCTCGATGATCGAACAAACCCTTGCCCATACATTCGGTTATGACGGTTTTCGTCCTGGTCAGGAGCAGGTGGTCGGTGCCGTGGTAGCCGGGCGTTCGGTGGCGGCGATCTTCCCGACTGGCTCCGGCAAGTCGCTGTGTTATCAGCTGCCTGCATTGCATCTGCCGCACCTGACAATGGTGGTCTCGCCACTGCTGGCGCTGATGCAGGATCAGCTGGCCTTTCTGCACCGGCACGGTATCGCCGCCGCCAGCATCGATTCGGCCCAAGGGCGCGAGCAGGTCAGTGCGACCATGGCGCGTGCCAGATCCGGTGAGCTGAAGATCCTGATGATTTCCGTGGAGCGCCTGAAGAACGAGCGCTTTCGCAATTTCATCAGTCAGGTACCGATCTCGTTGCTGGTAGTGGACGAGGCGCACTGTATTTCCGAGTGGGGCCATAATTTCCGCCCGGACTACCTCAAGCTTCCCGACTATCAGCGTCAGTTCAATATTCCTCAGGTCCTGCTGCTGACCGCCACGGCGACACCGCCGGTGATCGCCGACATGCAGGCCAAGTTCGCCATTGCGGCTGAGGATGTGGTTACCACAGGCTTCTACCGCGCCAACCTCAACCTGCTGGTCGAGCCTGTCGCGGGCAATTACAAGCAGCGCCGGCTGGTGGAGTGGTTTGGCAACAAGACCGGGCAGCCGAGCATCGTCTACGTCACCCAGCAGAAGACCGCCGAGCAGGTCGCCGAGCATCTGGGCCGCAATGGCATCCCGGCAAGCGCCTACCACGCCGGCATGGCCCACGAGCTGCGCGAAGCCATTCAGCGGCGGTTCATGGCCGGTGAGTTGAACTGCATCGTTGCGACCATCGCCTTCGGCATGGGTATCGACAAGGCCGATATCCGCAACGTAGTGCATTACGACCTGCCGAAGTCGGTGGAGAACTACAGCCAGGAAATAGGACGTGCCGGGCGTGACGGCCAGCCGTCCGACTGCCTGGTACTGGCCAACCGCGACAGCCTCAACGTGCTGCAGAACTTCGTTTATGGCGACACGCCCGAGCGCGCCGGTATCCGCCTGGTTCTCGACGAGTTGGCCAGTGTTGGCCCGGACGGCCAGTGGGAACTGATGCTCAACCGGCTTTCCGAGCAGAGCAACATCCGCCAGCTGCCGCTGAAAACCCTACTGGTGCAGCTTGAGCTCAGAGGCATCATCGCGCCGCGCTTCGCCTATTTTGCCGAGTATCGTTTTAAGTACGTGTTGGAGCCGGGCGCCCTGGCCGCACGCTTCGAGGGTGAGCGGCGGCAGTTTGTCGAAGCTATCTTGCAGACTTCGGCGCGGGCACGAACCTGGTGCACACTGGATTTCGATGCGCTCTACCAGCAGCATGGCGCGGAACGGGCACGGGTGATCAAGGCGCTGGAGTACTTTCAGGAGCAGGGTTGGATCGAACTTGAGAGTAAGCAGATGACCGAGGTCTATGCGCTGCTTGATCCAGGCTTCGATGCAGAAGCGCTTAGTGGGGAGTTGCACGCCTATTTCAAACAGCATGAGAGCAGCGAAATCACTCGCATCGACAACATGCTCGCGCTATTCGAGTCGCGCGAATGCATTAGTTGGCGTCTGGCTGATTACTTCGGTGATCATCGGGCACCGCAGCGTTGCGGTCATTGTTCGGTCTGCCAAGGGCAGATCGCCCAACTGCCGGCTCCACCGCAATTGGCGCCGCTGACGGGGATCGACATCACTGCCCGCAGTGCCGAGTTCAGCCAGCGCTATCGACAGTTGACCGGTGAAGAGCCCGGCGTGGAATGCCTGACACGCTTTCTCTGTGGCATCAGCGTCCCGCTGTTTACCCGACTCAAGGCGCGTGGCATCCCCGGTTTCTCCTTGCTGGAGGCCTATCCCTATGCCGAAGTGCGCGAGCAGGTTGCGAGTTTGTCGCCGCGCACATGAGTCATCAGTGGGCGGTCAGCCCAATCAGCCTGTCGGCCACTCCCTTGGTTTGATAGGAGGTGTCGGCGGTACGTTCACTGGAGACTTCCAGCGCATCGAGCAGGCCGGTGAGCGAGCCGACATCGGTTGATTGCGCCTCGATATGCTGCGCCACGGCGCGGATTTCACTAGCCAGTCTCTCGATGTCGGTGCCTATTTCCTCGGCATTCCTACCGGTAATTTCCGCCAGCTTGCGCACCTCGTCAGCCACTACTGCAAAGCCGCGCCCCTGTTCCCCAGCCCGTGCCGCTTCGATGGCCGCGTTGAGCGCCAGCAGGTTGGTTTGCCCAGCGATCTGCTGAATGGTCTGTACCACCGACTGGATGCGCTGACTCGACTGCGCCAGATCGCGGGCGCTGCTGACCACTTCGTCAGCCTGGCGCACCATCTGTTTGACCGAACCGGAGGCCTTCTCGATGACCTGCCCCTGGCGGCTGATATTCAGGCTCAAGTCATCCATCGAACCATGCAGTTCGGTGGCGCACTGGTTCAGCTGTCCGGCGATGCTATGGCGCTCATGGTCGGCCTGTGACAGAACCTGGCCCAGGTCGGCAAGCCCCGAGAATACCGGGCGAATGTGTTCATCGAGGCCGTTGACGTCCACGGCACTGCTGTAGTCCTGGCGCTTGAATTGGTCGATCTGCTTGACCACCACCTGGCTCAGACCGGTGAGTTTCTTGATCTGCCGGCGCAGAAAGAAGGCTTTGAACTCGCCATGGTAGGCGATGAAGTTGTCGGTGTACTCGTCGTGGAATTCTTCCTTATCGTTGGTGCGGAAGAAGAACACCGCCGTCAGCGTCTGGTTAAGGTTGAGCCCGAGGATTTCGCCGAAGGTCGAAAAACCGGCCACCGGCACGTCGCCAAATACCGGGTTCATGCTGCCCAGCGCTTGTTCGTTGTTGAGCCGGCGCAGGATGCAGTCGTTGAGAATACCCACTAGCGGTTTGCCGGGTTTGTTACGCAGGAAGCGCTCGTAGTCGCGGCGGGTTGCCTCGGCCAGCGGTGTGCGCTTGACCATGATCAGCTCCTCGCCGGGCGCCACGTCGCAGAACAGGTGCACGCGCTCGTTGGCAAAGTCGATCCGCGAGATGGAGCGGACAAACACCTCTTCGCCCACCTTGATGGCAAAGGAGTAGTCAGCCAGGCGCTGTTCCAGTTCCTGCGGTGCGCAGTTGAGCGCCTCGCAGAGCGCCGCGACCATGCTGCGGATATTGCCGCGGGCATCGACTACCTGGCTGATGTAGCGGTCTTCCAGAGAGGCGCTGAGTACGCTCAGGCTGAGCGGGGTGGGCTCGAAGTTCTGGCTCTTGAACACGCCGAAACGCACGTCGCGGGCACACTTGAGGAAGACGATCAGCGCGTGGTTCTGGTACGCGCGCTGGCCGTCATGCAGCTGGGTTTTCTGGAAGTCCAGCGTGCCGCCGGCTGAGCCGCCTACGAACAGGCAGGGGAAACGGCCGGACTCGTACAGCGCCTCCATGAAGAAGGATTCCGAGGCCGAAAGCCCGTCGAAGAAAATGTTGGCCAGAGTGTCGCGGTAGTCGATCTTCATCGACACCTGCAGGCGCTTGATCGAAGAGGTCAGCTTTGCAATGCGCTGGGCCATGCTCATGCGCTGGCCCGTTCCGCGGATGTCCTCGCATTCCAGCGGCACCCGCACGATCTCCGCCGCGGCGATCACACTGGCGTCGAACAGCTGCAGCACTACCCGGTCCCAGTGCGAACCGGTGCTGCAATACAAACTCCGGTTTTCGCTGGATAGCTCCCCCGAGGTGGTACACAGGCTGATCACCGCCTGCGGAAAGCGCTGGGTGATCTGACGTGCCACCGCGTCGATATCCACATGTGGTGATACGAAACCGGCAATGTAGGTGGGTCTGAAGCGTAGCGCGGCCAGCTGCTGTGCCAGCTGCGAAGCGCTGCCGAGCAGGCTCAGCACGCCATCGGCCTGCTTGCTGCCCAGCTTGAATCGGGAGAACGGAAACATGGGGTGGTACTCGCGAGATCGATGGGGACCGCTGCCCAGGTTATTCGGCATCGCGCGGCTATTCTGGAGTACCGTCTGGCGCCTGTTTTGTCCGATTCAGGCTACCGGCCGGCAGGCAAACCTGGCTATGCAACCATGGTGTCCGTACTTAAGTAGGAAAGAGCCTTAGCGGCCGTTCGATATCGCTCGAAGCGTTACCGATCCGTCAGAAGCTTTCCTGCGCGCGTCGCAGTAATCTGAAACAAAAGGAAGATCTTCGCTGCTCGATTGAACCGATGGTTGGGGTGATGTCGACCATACTCAATCACCAAGCCCATGCCCTGATCTGGAGAGTTCATCCATGCAGACGCGCCGCCAGTTGCTTCACCGTTCCGCAGTTGTTGCCGCGCTTGCTGCCTTGGGGCCATTTCTGCCCGTTCTGGCGTGGGCAGAACCCTTGCGTCAGCGCCGTATTCCGTCCTCGGGCGAGATGTTGCCGGTGATCGGGCTGGGTACATCGCGCACCCATGACCTCAGCCCGGATGACCCGCAGATGGATGAGCTACAGGAGGTTCTGCGGATCTTCACCGAAGGCGGCGCGAAGTTGATCGATACCGCGCCAAGTTATGGCAATGCCGAAGCGGTTAGTGGCGTGCTGGTCGCACGGCAGGCTGTGCGCGAGCAGGTATTTCTGGCCAGCAAGGTCTCGTCCACCGGTCGCGAGCGCGGGCTGGCGCAGATTGAAGCGAGCTTCCAGGCACTACAGACCGGCACTATCGACCTGGTCCAGGTGCACAACCTGCAGGACACCCGTACCCAGCTTGGCCTGTTGCGTGAGCTGAAAGAGCAAGGGCGCATCCGTTACATCGGCGTGACGCACTATGTGGAGTCGGCCCATGAGCGACTGCTTGAAGTGCTCAAGGAGCAGCCGGTAGATTTTGTCCAATTCAACTATTCGGTCGGCGAGCGCAATGCCGAGAAGCGGCTGCTGCCGTACTGCGCCGACAACGGCATCGCCACGCTGATCAATCGCCCCTTTACCCGCGGCAACCTGCTCGGGCGAGTCAGGGGCCAACCGCTGCCCGACTGGGCCGCCGAGATCGACGCTACCTCCTGGGCGCAGCTGGCGCTCAAGTTCATTCTTGCCGAACCGGCGGTCACGGTGGTGATTCCGGCTACTTCCACGCCGCGCTACATGGCCGACAACCTGCTGGCCGGGCAGGGCCGCCTGCCGGATGCGCGGCAACGGCAGTTGATCGTCGATGCTTTTGCTTGAGCTTGGCTAAGGACTAGCCATGCTTTCATCTGCGGTCACGTTGCGTCTGGCGCATTCGATCAATGCGCAGCCCGGTGAAACCCGCGCCGCGCTGACGGGCTTCGGCTTGTTCTTCTGCCTGTTCAGCGGTTATTTCATGCTGCGCCCGATCCGCGAGTCGATGGGCATTCAGGGTGGCGTGGGAAATCTGCAATGGCTGTTTACCGCGACCTTTGTCGCCATGCTGGTAGCAGTACCGCTGTTTGCCTGGCTCAATTCGCGCGTGGCGCGTATCCATTACATAGATTGGGTGTACGGTTTCTTTTGCCTAAACCTGTTGTTGTTCGGCGTGCTGTTCTTTTCTATGGACGGCAGTGTTTGGCTGGCGCGGGTGTTCTACGTGTGGATCTCGGTCTACAACCTGTTCGTGGTGTCGGTGGCCTGGAGCCTGATGGCCGACGTGTTCGATGCTCTCCAGGCCAAGCGGCTCTTTGCCTTCATTGCAGCGGGTGCCAGTGTCGGCGGCCTGGTTGGCCCAGCTGCCAGTACGCTGCTGGTGGGTGTGTTGGGGGAATTCGGGTTGATGCTGCTAGCGGCGCTGCTGCTGGCATTGGCCGTGGCGCTCAAGCATTACCTGATGGCCTGGCGGGAAGTGGGCGGCGCCGGGCGAGTCGGTGCCGAACCGGCAGAAAGCCCTCGCCGGCCAGTGACTGGCAACCCGTTCAGCGGACTCACGCGGGTGCTTGGCTCCGGTTATCTGCTGGGGATCGCGGCGTTCGTATTACTGCTGACCAGCGCCAGCACCTTTCTCTACTTCGAGCAGGCGCGGCTGGTTGCCGAGCTATTTCCTGATCGCGCCGAACAGGTGCGGGTCTTCGGCGTCATCGACTTCGTGGTTCAGGCGGGCGCCTTGCTGTCGCAACTGTTCATTACCGGTCGTATCGCTCAGCGTCTCGGTGTCCGGGTGTTGCTGGCGGCGGTGCCGGCGCTGGTGTGCCTGGGCTTTATCGGTCTGGCGCTGGCGCCAACGTTCGCCATGCTGGCGGCAGTGATGATCGCACGGCGCGTCGGCGAGTACGCCTTTGTCCGGCCGGGCCGCGAAATGCTCTTCGCCCCGCTGGATGCCGAAAGCAAATACAAGGCAAAGAACTTTATCGATACGGTGGTCTATCGTGGCGGCGATGCCCTCAGCGGTTGGGCCAAAGCGTTACTGGATATGCTTGCTCAAGGCACGCTGCTGGTCGCGTTGGTTGGCGCCGGTTGTGCGGCGGTTTGGGCTGCACTGGGGTGGTGTCTGGGTGGACGGGTGGACCGGAGTGAGCTGCCAGTCGTCGCGAATCGTTGAAGACGTGCGCTCGTGGTGATGGCAAACTGCCCGCCTCGCTTTTGACAAGGAGGTTGCCATGCGCGCCGTATCGCTGTTCATGCTAGCTTCAGCCTTTACTATCAGTGGCTGCAGTATCAAGCAGACCGTCACCCCCGCTACGCTATCGGCCGAACTGGCACCGGAGATCTGCATGATCCCGGCACCGAATCTGCGCGCCGGCTTCACCACCGCCTATCAGGCATCACTAACTGAAAAAGGCTTCAGGACCCGACTGATGACGCCCGGTAGCAGCCCCGACCGCTGTGCGCTGGCCACCACCTTCATCGGCAACTGGGGCTGGGATCTGGCGTTGTACATGAAATACGCCGATATCCGTGTTTACGAGAGGGGCCGTCAGGTCGGCCATGCCGAGTACGACGCGCGTTGGGGAGGTGGGCGCCTGGACAAGTTCATCAGTGCCGAGCAGAAGATTGCCGAGTTGACCCATCAGTTGTTTCCTCGCGGCGTAGCCGACATGGGCCGAAGCGTGTCGCAGGTGGCTGACGGCCTGGCGCCGCTGAGCAAGGAGGCGTACCGGTAGCAGCAGATTGAGCGCTTGATGAATGAGAACCTCTCATACGAGGACTATCAGCGGCGCTACCGTGAACTGATGGCTAACTAAACGGCGCGCAGGTAGCCCGTCAGATCGTTCTGAACCCGGGTGCCGTTCTCGTCCTCGAATCCTGAGACCCATCACGACTAGAGGTAAGAGCGATCATGCAGATCCAGGTACGAAGCAACCATATCGAAGGCAGTGTCGGGCTTCATGAATGGGTGAGCGCGGCGGTAGAGGACCGGCTGGAGCGTTTTGATGATCTCCTGACGCGCGTGGAAGTTCACGTTGGTGACGAAAACGCGCAAAAGGCAGGCGCTGCAGACAAACGCTGCCAGATCGAGGCGCGACCCAAAGGTCATCAGCCGCTATCGGTCACGCATAAGGCCGAGTCGTTGGAGCTGGCGGTCGACGGGGCTGCCGAGAAAATGCACAACGCCCTTGGCCACTTGATGGGCAAGCTCGATACAAAAGTGGTCCCTACCGGCCAGCTGGATGATCCGCTGCTCGAGCAGGAGCCGCAGCAAGTCACAGATGCTTTGCTGCAGGAAGAGTTTCTCGCCAAGCAGGAGGAGCGCGGCAAGGAATAGTCCGTCCGGACGATGGGGGCTTCAGGTCCCCCGTTGCAGAAGCTCGCGGCGAATATGGCCGATGGCGCCCATGGGATTCAGGCCCTTTGGGCAGACCCAGCTGCAGTTGCCGATGCTGCGGCAGCGAAACACGCTGAACGGATCGTCCAGATCCGCAAGGCGTTCGGTCGCTGCCGTATCCCGACTGTCGACGATGAAGCGCCAGGCCTGTAGCAGCCCAGCCGGGCCAATGTACTTTTCAGGATTCCACCACCAAGACGGGCATTGCGACGAACAGCAGCCGCAGAGGATGCATTCGTACAAACCATCGAGCCGGGCGCGTTCTTCGGGTGATTGCAGGCGCTCGATGCCGGGTGCCGGCTGGTTATTGATCAACCAAGGTTTGACCCGTTCGTACTGCTTGAAGAACAGACTCTGATCCACCACCAGATCGCGAATCACCGGCATGCCGGGCAGGGGTCTGATGATCAGGCGACCAGCGCTATCCAAGGCGTCGACTACGGCGGTGATACAGGCCAGGCGGTTCTTGCCTCCGATATTCATGCCATCCGATCCGCAGACGCCTTCGCGGCAGGAGCGGCGGTAGGCTAGGGAAGGGTCCGTTTCGCGCAGATATTCCAGCACATCCAGCACCATGCGCTGACGAAACTCGTCGGGCGCCTGCATTGACTGCATGTAGGGCCTGGCGTCCTGTTCTTCGTTGTAGCGATACAGCTGTACGTCGAGCATCGTTCGTCTCCTGGGGGTGTGAAGAACGATAGGGTGCGCCGACACCTGTTCGCATCGGAGCGATTCAGCTTCACTTACAGCTTAGATCAAATAATAAAATGCCAGATTTGTTACAGGGGAAAGGCATCGATGCAAAACCGTTGGCAGCGGCTAATGGACCTGTTACGCGAACAGCTGCGCCTTCTGCTGACCATCAACCCCAGCGAACGGCGCTGGCAGATGCCCTTCGCTGCCGCCCAGGCCACTGGCCTTCCGCTGTTTGTCGGTGCTTGGTTCGACCGGCTTGATTACGGCCTGGTGTCTTCGCTTGGCGGGCTGGTGTTCCTCTATCTGCCGGCCACGCCGCTGTCGCACCGGATGGTCACGTTGATGGCCTGCGGCTTCGGCATGCTTGCCTGCTACACCCTGGGCCTGATGAGCCACTTTTTCCCCTGGACGATGGTGCCGGTGCTGATCTTTATCACGGCGCTGGTGACCATGGTTTGCCGCTTCTACCGGATCGGTATGCCGAGCAGCCTGTTCATCATCATGGCCGCCGCCATTGGCATGTACATGCCGCTTGAGGTGATGCAGGTGCCTTTGATGGTCGGCCTGCTCGGTATGGGCACGCTGCTGGCGGCACTGATCGCGTTCTTCTATAGCCTGTACGTGCTCCGCCTGGAAGCGCCGAAGCCGGTGGAACCGCCGCCGCCGGCGAGCTTCGATTACGTGGTGTTTGACTCAATTCTGATCGGTGTTTTTGTCGGCCTCTCGCTGGCGCTTGCCCAACTGCTAGAGCTGGAGAAGGCTTACTGGGTGCCGGTCAGCTGCCTGGCGGTGATCCAGGGCGCCTCGCTGCGCGCGGTATGGAACAAACAGCTGCATCGAGTCATCGGCACAGGGATCGGCCTGCTAGTCGCCTGGGGCATGCTGCTGATACCACTGGATAAATGGACCATTCCGCTGATGATGATGGTGCTGTGTTTTGTGGTGGAAACCGCTGTAGTCCGGCACTACGTATTCGCAGCCATCTTCATCACGCCGCTGACCATACTCCTGGCCGAGGCCGCCACACTCGGTCACGGTTCGGCATCAGCGCTGATCGAGGCACGCTTCTACGACACCGTGCTCGGCTGCCTAGTGGGACTAGTGGGTGCAGTCTGCCTGCATAACGCGGCTTTCCGCCGAGTGCTCGGCGCTCCGATACGGCGGATGATTCCGGCGCGCTTCGGATCTCGTAATGCCTCTAGTAGTGAATGAATCTGGCCGCCCTTTCCAGGATGGCGAGCTTGATCTGAACGGATGCGCCGGCGCATCCTTTCATCCGTTAGCGCTATAGCGAAAGGCTTACACACCGACGTGCTTTTTGCCGCTTTAGTTCGTGCTGGCAGATGCTTAATCTATGCACATCTCTGAAGCGCAGGAAGCGCTCAGGATCATGGATGATCGGCCAAGCCAGGAAGGCGCTTCAAAGGATTGAAATGGTCAGGAAAAGCCCGCTTCGGCGGGCTTTTTGTCGTCTGGAGGAAAAGCAAAGCCTCTATATCAGTAATCTGCCTGGCTCACTTGCCCGAGAGTGGCTCGGTGCCAATGGCAGACCAATCTTCCGGCCATATGAAGCTTGGTCGAAGCAGTACGTGCCAAACATTGACGTTGTTTTCGCGGCAAACGGAGGCCTAGTAGGCAAACTTGATAGCTCTGACTCTTTTTAGGTAGGAGAAGTAGCTAAAGGCTTACAAGGAGCGGTGTTTTTAGCCGCTACAACGGAAAGCCTGGAAGGCTTAATCTTTCTCCACTGAAGCGCAGGATGCACTCAGTCATCAAGGATGAGCGAGCACAGCCAGGACGGTATCGAAAGGATTTCGGAATGCTCAGGAAAAACCCGCTTCGGCGGGTTTTTTTGTTATCAAAAGAAAGTGGCCTGGAACGACAGGTCGTGTGGTTTGGTGATCATATGTAGGCCGGTGGTACTTTCTAGGCAAAAAAAAGCCCCGCCGAAGCGGGGCTTTTTTGGATCAGGAGTCTTAGGAGACTTGTACCTGATCGGCCTGCATCCCTTTCTGACCCTTAGTGGCCAGGAAGGAGACCGCTTGGCCTTCGCTCAGGCTTTTGAAGCCAGCGCTTTCGATTGAACGATAGTGAACGAACAGATCTGCGGATCCATCAGTTGGGGTGATGAAGCCGAAGCCTTTTTCATCGTTGAACCATTTAACAGTGCCGTTTTGACGAGCAGACATGATGTATCTCCAAGGTGTTTAAAGGTTGCAGCGCTAAGTATTTGGCGCCGAAACTGAGAGGCGAGAAGCAAAACGAACCAAGGAGATGAAACAGAAACATCAAGCTGGGTATCGAAGTGTTAATTGCGAAGCAGTGGAGGGAATATACACGGATAAAACCGTATGTACAGGTTTTATATCTGTTGGCGCTGATGGAGTCGTTTGAATTAATTTCGACGATTACGGCTAACTGGATGTTAATTATGGATATTAATGACGAAAACCATTGGTCGTAACGCACCTCTAGAGTACTTAAGAGCCTGCCTCGGGATTTGGCGCTCAGGCTCCAGGTATCGCCTCTCCATAAGGGGGAAACGCGATTTCAGTTTCGGGCGACGGCGGTGATCTGTTCGATCAACCATTGCAATGCAGCATCCCGCTCCCGATGCGTGACGCTGACGATATCCAGCTGGAAGCTGCCAAAATCGAACGGCAGGTCGAACAGTTGCAGCGGCAGCAGTTCGGCGAAGTACCGCGCAAGCTGGGTGGGCAGCACGGCGGCTAGGTCACTGCTGGCAACGATATGCGCTGCCTGCAAATAGTTAGGCGTGGTGTAGGCCAAGTCGCGGCTCAACCCCTGTTTCTCCAACCATTGATCGACCATGCCACGGGTCTGCCCGCCATGTACCCAAAGATGGCGCAGACGCAGAAAACCAGCGAGATCGAGATTCTCGGCCACAAGCGGGTGATGTTCGCGTAGCGCAACCTGCAGGGTTTCGCTGGCCCAGCGACGGCTGTGAAAGCGCGCCGGTACATCGAGAAAACGGCCCAGCGCCAGATCCAGTTCGCCGTTATCCAGGGCCTCGGTAGGCAAGGAAGGGCTCAGATGCTGGATCGCCACTTGAACGCCCGGCGCGACTTCGGACAGATGCGCCATCAGCGGTGGCATGCAGATCAGCTCGACATAGTCAGTCACGGCGATGACGAAGCGTTGTCGACTAGTGGCCGGTTCGAAGAAATCGCCCGCCTTGAGCGTGTGTTCGATCTGCTGTAGCGCATCACGGATCGGCGCCTCCAGGCTTAACGCTCGTGGCGTGGGCTGCATGGCGCGACCAACACGGACCAGCAGCGGATCGTCGAGCAGCTCGCGCAGGCGGCCTAGTGCATTGCTTACAGCAGGTTGGCTTAGGGAAAGACGCTGGGCGGCACGAGATACATTGCGCTCACGCAGCAGGGCGTCAAAGACGCGGAGCAGGTTGAGATCGAAGTTATAGATATTCATGAGATGAATTCTAATCATAACAAGACTAAATTTCAAAAATAGTACCGTCTTCATCTAAGGTAGGACTTCTGAGTTTTTGCCTTTGTGACGAGGGACCGCTGCAATGAGCCCATTCCGTATCGACATCCAATGGTGTTGTCATAAATCTGGCCGTCTCAATGGACGTTTCGCTGATGGCAAGAGGGAGTCCTGAGCATGGAATACCAAGCACCACTGCGTGACATGCGGTTCGTACTGCATGAGCTGTTCGATGCCACGGCTCACTGCGAGCTGCTCGGCAATGGCCTGGATCGAGAGCTGATCGATGGCGTGCTGGAAGAGGCGGCGCGCTACACCGGCGGTGAGATCGCCCCGCTCAATCGCAACAGTGACGAAGAAGGCGTCACCCTGGCAAACGGCGAGGTGAAGACCCCGCAAGGCTTCGTCGAGGCCTACCAGCAGTACGTGGATAACGGCTGGGCGAGCATGACCGGGCCGACCGAGTACGGCGGCCAAGGCTTTCCGCAGCTGGTCGCCAGCAACTTCCACGAGATGCTGATGGGCGCGTCGCTGTCGTTCCGTATCTATTCCGGGCTGACCGAAGGTGTGGTTCTGGCGCTGTACAAACACGGCAGCGACGAGATGAAGAACGCCTATCTGGAGAAGCTGGTCAGTGGCCGCTGGAGCGGCACCATGTGCCTGACCGAGCCCCAGGCGGGGACCGATCTCGCGCTGTTGCGCACCCGCGCCGAACCCCAGGCGGATGGCAGCTACAAGGTCAGCGGCAGCAAGATCTTCATCTCTGGTGGCGAGCACGACATGAGCGAGAACATCGTGCACCTGGTACTGGCGCGGCTGCCGGATGCGCCGGCCGGGGTGAAGGGCATCAGCCTGCTGCTGGTGCCCAAGTTCATCGCCAGCGCCGACGGCACGCCGGGCGAGCGCAACGCGCTGTCCTGCGGCGCCATCGAGCACAAGATGGGCATCAAGGGCGCGGCCACCTGCGTGATGAACTTCGACGGCGCCACCGGCTGGGTCGTCGGCGAGCCGAACCAGGGCCTGGCGTGCATGTTCACCATGATGAACGACGCGCGCTTCCAGGTCGGCTTGCAGGGCCTGGGGATCGCCGAGCAGGCGTATCAGGGCTCGCTCGCCTATGCCCGGGAGCGGCTGCAGTCGCGTGGCTTGGCTGGCGCGCAATACCCCGATAAACCCGCTGACCCGATCATCGTCCATCCGGACGTACGCCGCATGCTGCTGACCCAGAAAACCTTGGTGGAAGGCAGCCGCATGCTGGCCGCCTACTGCGCGCGGCAGCTAGATCTGGAACACGGCCACCCCGAACCAGGCTACCGCAAGGCCGCGAGCAAGCGTGCGGCTTTGCTGATTCCCATCGTCAAAGCGTTCCTCACCGACATGGGCCAGGAAGTTGCCAGCCTCGGCGTGCAAATTTACGGCGGGCACGGCTATATCCGCGAGTGGGGCATGGAGCAGCTGATGCGCGACAGTCGCATCACTCAGCTCTACGAGGGCACCAACGGAATCCAGGCGCTGGATTACATTCGCCGAAAGCTGCTCGGTGATGGCGGTGCCGAGCTATCGGCATTGCAGGCGGAGTTCAGCGACATTTGCGATCAGCAGCTCGACCGACCCGCGTTGCAGCCGCTGGCGAACAAGGTGCAGGCGCGCATCGGCGAATGGCGCGAGCTGACCGCCGAGGTGATCACGGCGACCCAGCGTGATCCCCAGGAAATCGGCGCGGTCTCGGTGGACTTCCTCCAGTACTCGGCCTATGTGTTGCTAGGCGGGCTCTGGCTGCAGGCTGCGGCGAAAGCCCAGGATGCGTTGGGCGCGGAGACTGGGGAAGAAGCTTTCTACCAGGCCAAGTTGGCCAGCGCGGACTTCTATCTACGCCGCGTGTTGCCGCGCGCTAGTGCTCACCGCGAGGCGATCCAAGGCGGTGCCGATTGCCTGATGGGGCTGCCGGAAAGCGATTTCGCGTTCTGACCTTATCGACTACAGGAGGCACTGATGCATCCGTTCAGCTTTGCCACAACCGCCCAACTGATCTGCGAGCCCGGCTCGTCACGCCGCTTGGCCGGCATCTGCAAGGAGCGCGGGGCGCGCTCGGTATTAGTCGTGACCGATCCGGGCATCACCCGTTTCGGCCTGCTCGATGAGGTATTACCGGGGTTCGACAACGAAGGCCTGTCGGTTGCCGTCTACGACCAGGTAGTGGCCGATCCGCCGGAAGCCATCGTGCTGGCCGCCGTTGTCCAGGCGAAAGCGGTAAACGCTGACATGGTCATCGGCTTCGGCGGTGGCAGCTCAATGGATGTCGCCAAGCTGGTGGCGCTGCTGGCGCATCCGCAGTGCGCGCAGTCGCTTCACGACATCTACGGCGTGGGCAATGCACGGGGCCAGCGGCTACCGCTGATTCAGGTGCCGACCACCGCCGGTACGGGTTCAGAAGTGACACAGATCGCCATCATCACCACCGGCGAAACCACCAAGATGGGTGTGGTTTCTCCGCTGCTGTTGCCGGACCTGGCGCTGCTCGACGCCGACCTGACCCTTGGCCTGCCGCCCGCTGTGACCGCTGCAACCGGGATCGACGCCATGGTGCATGCCATCGAGGCCTACACCAGCGCGCTGAAGAAGAACCCGCTGTCGGACCTGCTGGCCCGCGAAGCGCTGCGGCTGCTTTCGGCCAACCTGCACGAGGCGGTGCACAACGGCAGCAACCGCGAGGCACGCCAGGCCATGCTGCTGGGTGCCTGCCTCGCCGGCCAGGCTTTCGCCAATGCACCGGTGGCTGCAGTGCATGCGCTGGCCTATCCGTTGGGTGGCAACTTCCATATCCCTCACGGGTTGTCGAATGCGCTAGTGCTGCCCCATGTTTTGCGCTTCAACCTTAGCGCGGCGACTACTCATTACGGCGAATTGGCGTCCATCGTGCTGGGCGATCGTCTGCGCAGCGATAATCCGGCAACCTTCGCCGACCAACTGATTGATGAGCTTGGCGAGCTGAGCGGGCGTATGGGGCTGCCGACCCGCCTGCGCGATGCCGGCGTGCCGGAAGACATGCTGCCGCAGCTGGCCAGGGAGGCCATGCAGCAGCAAAGGCTGCTGGTCAACAACCCGCGCGAAGTCACCGAAGCCGATGCGCTGGCCATCTATCAGGCTGCGTACTAGCCACCGACGGAGTGAAACCATGGCCGAACAGCCTAGGCATCTGCGCAGCGACTATCGACATTTCCATGCGCTTGATACGCGCTGGCACGACAACGATATCTACGGCCACATCAACAACGTCACCTACTACAGCTACTTCGACAGTGCGATAAACACCTATCTGATCCAGCAGGGTGGGCTGGATATTCATGCCGGAGAGGTGGTGGGCTTCGTCGTCAGCTCGTCCTGCGACTACTTCGCGCCGATTGCCTTTCCCGATGCCATTGAGGTGGGCCTGCGTGTCGCTCGAGTAGGCAACAGTTCAGTGCAATATGAGCTTGCGATCTTCAGGCAGGGCGAACTCCAAGCCTGCGCGGTGGGGAAGGTTGTGCACGTGTTTGTCGAGCGTGAGCACAATCGCGCCACACCGATTCCGCGCGGGCTGCGCCAGGCGCTGGAGGCATTGTTGTTAGAGGGCCTGAAAGGCGGCGGCAGCGGTTTTTGAGCCACCGCCATCACGGCCCTTTTAGTGCCTGTGGCCGTGCTTATGTTTATGTTTGTGCTTGTAATGACCCTTGGCTTTGCCGGGATGTCCGTGATGGCGGCGGTTCTGCCGGTCATCATCATCGTCACCGTAGGCATTGCCTATCGCGCCGCCCGCACCGCCGCCCACTGCTGCACCGATCAAGCCACCAGTGCTGCCACCGACGCGCTGACCTATAACGTTGCCGCCGGCAGCGCCCAGGCCGCCGCCAATGGCTGCTTCGGTACGGCTGCGCTTGTCGGCGCCAACCATACCGCCAGCTGCACCGCCCACTCCGGCGCCAATGGCCGCGCCCGTGGAGCCTCCAATGTGTTCGCCCACTACCGAGCCCAATGCACCGCCCAGCGCACCGCCAACGGCGGCTTCGGTGTTGCTGCCCGCAACGGCGGCGCCGCTAAGCAGGCTGGCGGACAACAGCAGAACAGAGGAGTACTTCATGATGAAACCTCAGCAGGAAAGACGGCGCGATCCTCGGCTGTCGGTCGTGCCTGTGCAAGCGCTGGGAGACGAAAGGTGTGAACCCCTTCGCTTTATGCAACTTATTGATTTTTAGCCGGAACTTGCGGAAAGCGAAGCGGTCTTCGCGCTCGCCAACTGGAGTCTCAGCTGCCGGCTTTCGGGCTGTACACTCGCGGCGGGCTGCGGTGTGGGATATGGATCAGGTTGAGGTTGTGTCGCTGCGCCCAGCTCGTCGCCAGGCCAGTGGGCGCCGAGAGGCTGACCAGCGTTGCGATGCCGGCGCGCTGGACCTTGTGGATCAGTTCCAGGCTGCAGCGGCTGGTAACGACCGCTACACCGCCGGCCACATTAAGCCCGCTGCGATTGATCGCGCCGATGAGCTTGTCCAGCGCGTTGTGCCGGCCAATATCCTCACGGCTCAGGCGGATCTCGCCGTCGGCATCCATGAACAGTGCGGCATGCACCGCGCCGCAGCTTTGCCCGAGCACCTGGAATTCACTGATGCGCTGGCGCAGGTTGTCCAGCCAGTGCGCCGGTGGTAGCGGCGCGGCAGTCAGGGAAGGCAATTGCGGCAATGCCTGCTCCAGCGCCTCGACTCCGCATAGGCCGCAACTGGCGTTGCCCGGCAGCTGACGGCGTTGCTCCTTGAGCTTCCAGAAGGCGCGGCTGGCAATTTCAACCTCGGCCTGGCGGCCTTCGCCGGTTCCGCTGATCTGTATGTCATAGATGTCGTCGGCCTGCTCGACGATGCCGCTGCCGAGGCTGAAGCCCACCACGTAATCTTCCAGGTCCGCAGGGGTCACCATCATCACCGCCTGGCTGATGCCGTTGTAGGCAATTGCCAGCGCGCACTCCTCGGCTAGCTCGATGGTTTCCGGCTGTGTCTGGTCGATGCTTCGAAAACGGTACGAGCCGCTGGCACCAGCTGGCGCGGTGGTATTGCTTACGGCGGACGGGGCGGGATGGTGTGGGGCGTTCATGGGCGGACTCGACTGGTTGTCGGTGGAGCGGAGTAGGTAGCCGTTACGACTGTGCGCGGCCCGGCCCGGTTTTTCAAGGCAAGGGCTCACGGCTTCGGTTCAGCTGGCGCGCTGTTCGGGTATCAGCGGATTTCAGTCAGCATAACCCTGCAGGCTGCGGACCAGTTTCAGATAGTCGTCAACGGCGGCGAATTCCTCGGTGTCCTTCTGCCCGCGCCGACTGTCCGGCTGGCTTACGGCTAGTAGATGCGCGACGCCGAAATCACGGGCACTGCGCAGTATCGGCAGGCTGTCGTCGATGAACAGAGCGCGTGATGGATCGAAATCCAGATCGGTTTTCAGCGCATACCAGAACTGCGCCTGCTCCTTGGGGAAACCGTAGTCATGGGAGCTGATCAGACGATCGAACCAAGGCGCCAGCTCGATGCGTTCGAGCTTCAGCGACAGCGAGTCGCGATGAGCATTGGTGATCAGCACCACGCGCTTACCGGCCCCGCGTAGCGCAGCGAGAAATTGGTCGGCAGCCGGGCGCAGGGCGATGAGGTCAGCTATTTCCCGCTTCATCTCGCGGATCGGCAGGTTCAGTTCGCGCGTCCAGAAGTCGAGGCAGTACCAACTCAGCTGGCCCTGATGCGCATTGAACAGCGGGCCGAGTTCCAATTCGGCCATGGCCAGGCTGGTGCCGTGCAGTTCGGCATAGCGCCGAGGCAGGAATTCGAGCCAGAAGTGATTATCAAAATGCAGGTCCAGCAGGGTGCCGTCCATGTCCAGCAGGACAGTATCGATAGCGGACCAGGGCAGGGAAACGGTCATGTCAGGCTCAAGTGGGTCGGCAGAGGGTGAGCAATGGTGCGCCAGCGGTCGGTCCGATGCAAAGAGGCTCCAGCGCGGATGTGATGAAACGACAACAGACCCTGCGACAAGCCGGGTTATGATTGCCCTTCGCGTTTCAAGGACCCTGCCATGCGCCAGAAACCTACCGTGCTTGCCCGAGAGATCGTCGCCACCAGCCGCTTGTTCCGTGTCGAGGAGCTGCAGCTGCGTTTTTCCAATGGTGTGGAACGCACCTACGAACGGCTGGTCGGCAAGGGCGCCGGCTATGGCGCGGTGATGATCGTCGCGCTCGATACCGACGGCCAGGCACTGCTGATCGAGGAGTATTGCGGCGGCACCGACACCTATGAGCTGTCGCTGCCCAAGGGCCTGATCGAACCAGGCGAGAGCGTACTGGATGCGGCCAACCGCGAACTCAAGGAGGAAGCAGGCTTTGGCGCACATCAGCTGGAGCTGCTTACCGAGCTGTCGCTGTCGCCCGGTTACATGAGCCAGAAGATTCAGGTCGTGCTGGCTCGCGATCTCTATCCCGAACGGCTTCCGGGCGATGAACCGGAGCCCATGCGCGTCGACCGAGTCGACCTGCGCGAGCTGTCGAGCCTAATTCAGAACCCGCAATTCAGCGAAGGCCGCGCATTGGCCGCGCTCTATCTGGTGCGTGATTTGCTGAGCCAGCGCGGGGAGTTCAGCCTGTGAGCCACCCCTATCTGGCTTCGGTTATCGAGCTTGTGCGTGAGGCAGGGCGGGTCACTCTGCCGTATTGGCGCAGCGGCGTGCAGGTCCAGGAAAAGGCCGACGCCTCGCCGGTCACGGCAGCTGATCTCGCAGCCCATCATCTGTTGGCCGATGGTCTGCGCGCGCTGGATGCAAGCATCCCGGTGCTCTCCGAGGAAGATTGCGAGCTGAGCCTGGCCGAGCGTGCCAGCTGGACCCGTTGGTGGCTGGTGGATCCGCTGGACGGCACCAAGGAATTCATCGCCGGCAGTGCAGAGTTCACCGTCAATGTTGCGCTGGTTGAACAAGGCCGGGTGCTGTTTGGGGTGGTCGGCATTCCGGCCGATGGTCGCTGCTACTACGGCGGGGCCGAATTCGGCGCCTGGCTGGCCGACGCCGAGGGCCGCATACAGCCTTTGCAGGTGCGTCATGAGCCGGCGCAGGGGTTTACCGTGGTGGCCAGCCGCCGCCATTCCAGCCCGGCGCAGGAGCATTTGCTCGACGGCCTACGTCAGCGTTTCGGCGAGCTGGATTTGGCCAGTGTCGGCAGTTCTCTGAAGTTCTGTCTGCTGGCTGAGGGTGGCGCAGACTGTTATCCGCGCTTGGCGCCCACCTCCCAGTGGGACACCGCCGCCGCCCAAGGTGTACTCGAAGGCGCTGGCGGTGAAGTGCTGGATGTCAGCGGTGCTCCGCTCCGTTACGAGGCCCGTGAAAGCTACCTCAACCCCTCCTTCCTGGCACTGCCGCGCGGCGTTGACTGGCGCCGCGAACTCATTGAGTTGGCCAATCGCTGAGGCATTTTCGCAGGGAGCGATATTGCATGCGGGCCATGCCTGAAGTGATCGTAGGAGCTTTGTGGTGACGACAAGAGCGGCCGGCATACGCCAGTGGATCTGGCGCGCCTTTGTACAAAGTGCGCTGATCCCGTTGGTGCTGGTTGAGATCATGTTGATCGCCGCCTACCTGTTGACCAACAACGCCATTCGCGACGCGCAGATCGAGCACCTGCGCGGAGCGGCGCTGGCAGATCTGCAGGCAGCGGTGGACATGGAGGCGCGAGTCATCGACCAGCACCTGCAACGTATCGCGGCCACCACCGAGTTGTACCGCAACCTCACCCTATATGAACTGCAGGCTGGCGGCGGTGTGCCTGCGCTGCTGAGCCTGGACAGCCGTGGCGTGCGCTATAGCGCGCAGGACAATGGTGGCGCGGCGAGCTTTTATTCGGCAGCCACCCCAGCAGCTCGGCAGGATTTGGAAAAGGTCGGGCGGCTGCAGCGCCTCGATGCCCTGATGAAGGAGCTGCATGCTGGCAACCCGCTGATCGCAAGTCTCTATTTCAACACCTGGGACAGCTACAACCATATCTACCCCTGGTTCGACACGGCCGGTCAGTACCCGCCGGACATGGATATCCCCAGCTACAACTTCTATTACCTGGCCAACGCTTGGCATAACCCGCAGCGTGAAGTCGTCTGGACCGATGTCTATTTGGACCCGGCAGGGCATGGCTGGATGATGTCTGCTATCGCGCCGCTTTATATCGGCGATGTGCTCGAAGGCGTGAACGGCATCGACGTCACCGTTGGCGATCTGCTGCAGCAGATCGCCAGCTTGCGGCTGCCGTGGAACGGCTACGCCATGCTGGTAAGCCGAGACCTGAAGATCATGGCGCTGCCCGCAGCCGGCGAGCAGGATTTCGGCCTCGACGAGCTGACCAATCACTCCTACGAGGAAGCGATTCGTCGCGAAGTGTTCAAGCCCGAGGACTTTCGTCTTGGCGGCCGGCCACAAACCCGGGAGCTGGCCCAGGCCATTGCTGCCGATGAGGAAAGTGTGCAGCGCCTGAGCCTGGCTAGCCGGCAGAAACTCGTTGCCTGGACTCAGGTCGAGCACACCGGCTGGCATCTGCTGGCGGTGGTCGATGAGGCCCAGGTGTTCAGCCAGACCAACGCCCTGGCCAGCCGCTACCAGCAGATCGGCTACCTGTTGATCGCCGGGTTGGTGATGTTCTACTTGGTGTTCTTCGCCTATATGTGGCTGCGTGCGCGGCGGCTCAGCGAAGCGTTGCTGGCGCCCATCGCGAGCATTTCGCAAATGATGGGGCAAATCGGCCTGGGCAACTGGCATCCGACACCAGCGGCCTCGGATATCCGCGAACTGAACGATCTGGCCCAGCACACGCAGACCATCGGCAAGCAGCTGGAGTTCAGCGAATCGCAGCGCTCCTTGGCACAGCGGCATCTAGAGCTGGTGCTGGAGTGCGCCACCGAAAGTCTTTGGGAATACGATCTGCGCAGCGCCAACCTGCAGTTTCGTGGACGCCTGCCGGCGCGTTTCGGGTTGCCCTCATCGCGGCTCAGTGAAGAGCAATTCCTGCAACGACTGCACCCGGACGATCTGCCGCGCATCCGCGCAAGTATGGAGAACATGCGTCGAGGCAACGCGCTTCGTTACGAAAATGAATTCCGCTTCGCCGATGCTATGGGCGACTACCACTGGTTGTTGAGCCGTGGCCGCGTACTTGAACGAGACCCTGAGAGCGGCCACCCGCTGCTGTTGGCCGGCACCTACGTGGATATCGACGCGCTCAAGCGAGTCGAGGAAGAGCTGCGCCAGGCGACGGCGCAGGCTCAGGCCGCCAGCGAGGCCAAGACGCATCTGATTTCTGGCATCAGTCATGAGTTGCGCACACCGCTCAATGCAATTCTCGGCTTTGCCCAGCTGATGCGCATGGATTGCTCGGCGGAGTCCGATCCCGAGGTCGCTGGCTATCTCGACGAGATCCTGCTGGCCAGCCGGCACCTCAACCAGCTGTTGGGGGATATTCTCGACTGGTCGAGTCTGCAGGCCGAACCTGCGCATCTACAGCTGGAGCGAGTCGAGGCAACCGCGCTGATGCGCGAATGCGCCGATCTGGTTGTCCTCGATGTACGGCGTCATGGGTTGCGTCTGGATTTCGAACTGCCGGATGCGCCCGTGCTGGTCCTGGCGGAGTCGCGTCGCCTGCGTCAGGTGCTGCTCAACCTGCTTTCCAACGCCATCAAGTACAACATCCCCGGTGGGCGAATTCTGCTGGCGGTCGAGCGCCACGGCGACCAGGTGCATCTGCTCGTCGAAGACAGTGGTCTGGGCATCGACGAAGCTTTGCAGCCTCGGATGTTTGAGCCCTTCCAGCGCTTGGGTCGGGAAAACTCAAGCATCCTCGGGGCTGGCATCGGGCTGTCGCTGTGCCTGGAATATGCCCGGCTCATGGGCGGTGATATCGGCGTCTGGAGCGAGCCTGGCGCCGGCAGCCGCTTCTGGGTCGCGCTGCCGATCGGCGCCGACTAGCAGGTCGTCAGTCGGCGCGTTCGCCGCACAGGTCCAGCGTAAACCAGTGTTCCACTTCCGCCTGTGAAAGACCGGCACCGAGCAGGGCAAACAGCTTGCCCAGCGCGGCTTCGCGAGTCATGCCGCCACCGGAAACCAGTCCGGTGCTGGCCAGCCGGCTGCTCGCGGCATAGATGCCAAATTCCACACCTCCCTGCGGGCACTGGCTGATGGCAGCCAGTACTACGCCGCGCTGGTGAGCGTCCTTCAAGACCGCCATCAGCGCAGCATCGTCGGCCGGTCCAGTGCCGCTGCCGTAGCATTCGAGCACCAGACCGCGAACGCCGCTGTCGAGCAGCGCCTGCAGCTGGGCCGCCTGGACGCCGGGATAGAGCGGAAGCACCGCCAGGCTGACCGGCTGGCGCGGCCGACGATAATTCAATGCCTGGTCGATGGCCGGCGCACGCGGTCCTGAACGCGGGCGTGGCAGCTCGGCGAAGGCATCGAATTCGGCAGCGCCCATTTTGGTGAGGCGCGCGCCGTGCATCAGCTTGCCGTGGAAATAAACTTTCACGCCTGACTCGACGCCTTGATGCAGCACCCGCATGGCGCCGAACAGGTTGGCCCGGGCGTCGCTGTCGGGCGTGCCGGCCGGCAGCATCGAGCCGGTCAGCGCCACCGGTACCGGCAGCCCGAGCAGCAGGAAGCTCAAGGCCGCGGCGCTGTAGGCAAGGGTATCGGTGCCGTGCAGCAGCACGACGCCGTCGCACCGGCCAGCGTCCACTTCATGGCGGATGGTGGCCGCCATCTCCAGCCAGTTGTGCTGGTTCATGGAGGCGCTGTCGATGGGGGGCAGCAGCTCGCGAAAGTACCAGCTCGGCAGCGTTTGGCCGTCGAGCGCCTGCTGGGCGCGCATGCGGGCCTCGAAGCCGGTCGCTGGCATAAGCCCCTGAGCACTCATCTGCATACCGATGGTGCCGCCGGTGTAAAGCACCATCAGACGCTTTGCAGGTCTGGTCACGATTACTTTCCTTTCGCTGGCCGGTCGCGCTTGCTTGGCGGACCAGCATTGCGCTTTGCGCGCTGCGGGCCTAGGGATGGATCGTAGCGACTGGCCGATCTACCGGCCAGCCGACTAACGCCTAGGCCCGTTCAGTTCTGCAGCACGGTGCCGGCGGTGGGCGCCTGAGCAGGTTGTGCAGATTCATCCGGCCAAGCGCTATGGTCGATGTCCAGATCGGCGTAGTCCTTGGCGTTGAGCACCGGCTGTTCGATGCCGGCGCGGACCTGCGCATCGTAGTCGCGCATTAGTCGCAGGCCGGTCTTGAACAGCAGCGCCACGGCGATCAGGTTGACGATCGCCAACAGGCCCATGGTCAGGTCGGCGAAGGCGAAAACCGTGCCCAGGTCCTGCAGCGAACCCCAGAACACCAACGCGATCACTACGGCACGGTAGCCCTGAATCACGGCGCGCCTGTCGCTGAAGAAGCCCAGTGCGTTCTCGCCCAGGTAGTAGTTGTAGATCAACGTGGTGAACACGAAGAGCAGCAGCGCAATGCTGATGAATACCCGACCCCACTCGCCGACGACGGCGGCCAGCGCCGTTTGTGTAAGGACTACGCCGGCGACCTCTGCGGCTTCAGGGCTGTAGATGCCTGAAAGCAGGATGATCAACGCCGTGCTGGTGCATATCAGTAGGGTGTCGATGAACACGCTGAGCGACTGCACGATGCCCTGCGCCGCCGGGTGCTTCACCTCGGCGACCGCTGCGACGTTGGGCGCGCTGCCCAGGCCTGCCTCGTTGGAGAAAAGCCCGCGCTTGACGCCCATGATGATCGCCGCGCCAATGCCGCCAGCGAAGGCCGGTTCGAGACCGAAGGCGCTACGCACGATGAGCGCGAGTGCATCCGGCACCATTTCCACGTTCAGGCCAATCACGGTCAGCGCCATACCGATGTAGGCGAAGGCCATGATGGGCACGAGGATATCGGCGATGCTGGCGATACGGCGAATGCCGCCAAAGATGATCAGCGCCATGATGATTGCCAGCACCACGCCGCTGATGTAGGTCGGTACGCCGAAGGTGTCGTGCATCGAACTGGCCACGGTGTAGGACTGCAGTGCATTGAAGCCGAAGCCGAATGTGACCAGCAGCAATATCGAGAACAGCACCGCCATCCAGCGCTGCCGCAAGCCATGCAGGATGTAGAAGGCGGGGCCGCCACGATAGCCACCGTCCGCCTGGCGCCGCTTGTAGAGCTGCGCCAGCGAACATTCGAAATAGCTGGTGGCCATGCCAACCAGCGCGACCATCCACATCCAGAACACCGCGCCCGGGCCACCGAGGGTGATGGCGACGGCGACGCCGGCAATATTGCCCGCGCCCACACGCCCGGCCACGCTGAGCATCAGCGCCTGGAACGAGCTCAGTTGTCCGGGCTGGCGTTTGAAGGCCTGACCGAAGATGCCGAACATGCTGCCGAAGTAGCGAAACTGAACGAAGCCGGAGCGGATGGTGAAGTACAAACCGAGGCCGACCAGCATCACGATCAGCAGTTTGCTCCAGATAAGGTCATTGAGAATATCGAGCATGGCGTGAGCGCCTCTCTATTGTTGTTCTAGTGAAAAGAGCCGTTTGCAGGCGTTCGGCAAATGGTCATGCAGCAAGTTTCTCCATTCAATTGCGCAGGTCGCGGCGATATGGCGCTACCTGATGCTAGAATCGCGTCACTCGCATCATCGGAAAAGCGCATGTCTGACTATCTGGGTGCCAACCTCAAGCTGCTCTGCAGCCACTACCGCTCCATTGCGGAGGTGTGCCGTAAGCTTGCAATCAATCGCGGGCAGTTCAACAAATACCTCAGCGGGCAGAGCCGGCCCACGGCATACAATCTCAAGCGCATCTGCGATTTCTTTGGGGTTGAGGCTTATGAGCTGGGGCTGCCAAGCGAGCAGTTCGCGCAGCTGATCGGCATGCGCAGCAGCGATAACGATCAACGCATGGCCAATGACCCCTTGCTTGAGCTGTTGCAGCCGTTGCGTGACAGCGCCGGTAGCTTGTCGCGCTATTGCGGCTACTACTTCGAATACGCCAATTGCCTCTCTGTGCCGGGCTACATTCTCCAGTCGCTGGTACACCTGCGTGAGGAACGCGGTAACTTTCTGTTCGAGCGGCAGGAGCGCCAGGAAGCGTCGCGTGCGGACAGTGCTGGGGTGGCCGAGGAGGGCAGCGTCCGCTGCCGTTATCTGGGCGCGGCGTTCTACTTGCAGGACAGACTATTCCTGACCGACTACGAATCGCTGACCGGCAATGAGATGAGCCAGACGATTCTGATTCCCAGCTTCAAAAGCCGCATCACCCGGCTCAACGGCATGAAGGCCGGTGTCTCCAGCGGCGATCGGCGCACCCCAGCCTGCACGCGAGTAGTCTGGGAATACTTAGGCACCGAGATCAACCGGGTCATGGCCTATCGGCAGGTCATGCTCTACGAACCGGACGATCCGCGCATCGACGAAGATATCCGCCAGCGGCTGGCGGCGGTGCGTATTCGCGACGGCTTGTTCGAGATCGAGTAGCGGTCGGCGCTGCATCTACCTATCGCTGGGTAGATGCCTGCCCAGGCCGCGCTCTGGAGTGCGGACTGGCGCCGGATAGCAAGAGTGGCGCCTCGTGCGAAGACGCCGCCACCTGGTTTACTGGCTATTTTCACTGTCGTAGATCGTGCGATCCAGCTCGTTTTCGCTGCGGCCCACCAGCGTAGTCGTCATCAGATCGCCAGCGACGTTGACGGTGGTGCGCGCCATATCGAGGATACGGTCGATCCCCGCTATCAGCGCTACCCCTTCGAGTGGCAAGCCCGCTGCGGTAAGCACAAGCCCGAGCATGATCAATCCAGCGCCGGGAATACCTGCCGTGCCGATTGATGCCAGGGTCGCGGTGAGGATGATCATCAAGTACTGCCCGGCATTGAGATCGATGCCGAACGCCTGTGCGATGAACAGCGCCAGCACGCCCTGATAGATGGCGGTGCCATCCATATTGATCGTCGCGCCGACCGGCAGCACAAAGCCCGCCACGCCTTCGGATACACCCAGGTTTTTACGCGCGCACTCGATGGAGACCGGCAGAGTGCCGGAGCTGCTCGAGGTGCTGAAGGCCACTGCCAACGCTGGCGCGATTCCTTGCAGAAAACGCAGCGGATTGAGCCGGCCGACCAGGCTCAGCAGGCCACCGTAGACCAGCAGCATATGGGTGATACTGGCCAGATAGATCACGCCGATGACGCCGGCCAGCGGAAGCAGTACCTCGGCGCCGTGGCTGCCAACCACGCCTGCGGTCAGGGCAAAGACACCGATCGGTGCCACGCGCATCACCAGGTCGGTAAGCTTGTAGAAGGTTTCGGCAAGCCCATCGAACAGCCGCACCGCAGGCTCTGCACGCTCGCCGACCATGTTCATGCTCGCGCCTAGAGCAATGGCGAAGACAATGATCTGCAGGATGTTGCCTTCGGCGAACGCAGTGACTGGGTTGCTCGGTACTAGGCCAACCAGAATGCTGACTAGCGACGGCGCCTGTTTGGCCTCGACGGTCGTGCTGGCCACGATGTTCATACCCTCTCCAGGGCTGAACAGCGCACCGAACAGCAACCCTATGCTGACTGCTAACGCGGTTGTGACCATATAGATGACTATGGTCTTGATGCTGATCCGCCCAAGTTTGGCGCTGTCCTGCATGGAGGTGATGCCGGCGACCAGCGAGACGAATACCAGTGGCACGATGAGCATCTTGATCGCGTTGAGAAACAGCGTGCCGATTGGAGCCAGTGCCAGCGCGTCCTGCTTGAAGGCGATACCCGTGGCGACACCCAGTACTAGGCCGATGAGGATTTGTTGCCACAGGGCCAGGCGGCCAAGCAGGCGTAGGGGTTTGCCAAGGGTGGTGCTCTGATTCATGCGGATACCTGTTTGTTGTTCTTATTGAAGTGAGCTGTCTACTGCAGCTCGATATGAAAGGCGCCCGGCGCCCGGCGCCCGGGCGCCTTTGCGATGCGCAACGCCGGCTTGTTAGGCCTTCAACGGCACCAGTCGCGGCGCGATCATGTTTTCCGGGCGCAGAATGTCGTCCAAGGTTGCGTCGTCCAGCAGGTGTTCTTCACGCACCAGCTCCAGCACTCCGCGCCCGCTGAGCAGCGCCTGGCCGGCGATGCGGGTGGCGTTCTCGTAGCCGATGTAGGGATTCAGCGCGGTGATCAGGCCGATGGAGCTTTCCATCAGTTGCCGGCAGCGATCCTCGTTTGCGGTGATGCCGGTGATGCAGTGCTCACGCAGCATGTCCATGGCGCGTTGCAGCAGGCCGATGGAGTCGAACAGCTTGTAGGCGATCAGCGGCTCCATGACGTTGAGCTGCAGCTGTCCGGCTTCGGCTGCGATCGTCAGTGCCATGTCGTTGCCGATCACCTCGAATGCGACCTGGTTAACCGCTTCGGGAATTACCGGGTTGACTTTGCCCGGCATGATCGAGCTGCCCGGCTGGCGCGGCGGCAGGTTTATCTCGTTGATCCCGGTGCGCGGGCCGCTTGAAAGCAGGCGCAGGTCGTTGCAGATCTTCGACAGCTTCACCGCCAGGCGCTTGAGCATGCTGGAGAAGGTGACGAAGGCGCCCATGTCTGACGTGGCTTCGATGAGATCGGCTGCGGGCTTCAGTGAATGCCCGCTGATGGTGGCCAGTCGTGCAACGGCCAGCGCCTGGTAGCTGGGATCGGCGTTGATGCCGGTACCAATGGCGGTGCCGCCGAGATTTACTTCCACCAGCAGCTGCGGCGCGATCAGGCGCAGATGCTCCAAGTCCTCGCCAAGGGTAGTGGCGAAGGCACGAAATTCCTGGCCGAGCGTCATCGGCACCGCATCCTGCAGTTGGGTGCGACCCATCTTCAGCACGTGGGCGAATTCCGCGCCCTTGCCTGCGAAGGCTTGTACCAGGCTGTCTAGGCTCGCCAGCAAGGTGTCATGACCGAGCAGCAGACCGAGGCGGATTGCGGTGGGATAGGCGTCGTTGGTGGACTGCGCCATGTTCACGTCGTTGTTCGGGTGCAGGTGGCGGTACTCGCCCTTGGCGAAGCCCATGGACTCCAGCGCGAGGTTGGCGATCACTTCGTTGGCGTTCATGTTGGTCGAGGTGCCCGCGCCGCCCTGGATCATGTCCACCACGAACTGGTCGTGAAAATCGCCGCGAATCAGCTGCGCGCAGGCCTGGCTGATCGCCAGATGCTTGGCATCGCTCAAGTGGCCCAGTTCGCGGTTTGCGTCGGCTGCTGCCTGCTTCACCATCGCCAGCGCAACCACCAATTTTGGGTAGTGCGCGAGCGGTACGCCGGAAAGTCGAAAGTTGTTGACTGCACGCAACGTCTGAATGCCGTAGTAGGCATCAGCCGGTACTTCGAGGGTGCCGAGCAGGTCTTTTTCAATGCGAAAGGATGCAGCAGGCGACATGAGAGGTATTGTCCAAAGGAAAGCGGTCATCGCCGCGATGGCGCCTAACATAGGCCCTGCACGCTCGTGCCTGCCAATGCCGTTAATCGCTGGGTCATGCAGAATCGGCATAATGATGTCGTATTGAGAGTTAGTGAACGCTATTGCCGGAGCTGGAATGAACATCGAAACCAAATGGCTGGAAGACTTCATAGCCTTGGCCGCGACTCGCAGCTTTTCTCAGGCGGCCGAGCGGCGTTTTGTCACCCAGCCGGCGTTCAGCAGGCGCATCCGCAGCCTGGAAAATACTCTTGGACTGACCTTGGTGAATCGTTCGCATACGCCAGTGGAGATGACCGAGGCAGGCCAGTTATTTCTGATTACCGCACGCAGTCTGGTGGAGCAGCTGGGCGAGGTGCTGCGCCATCTGCATCATCTGGAGGGGCAGCAGGGAGAGGTCTTGCAGATATCTGCCGCGCATTCGCTGGCGCTGGGCTTCTTTCCGCAATGGATCGCCAGCCTGCGCGAACTGGGCCTGAATCCCAGTACTCGGCTGATGGCGACCAACGTTGGCGATGCGGTACACGCTCTACGCGAAGGTGCCTGTGATCTGATGCTGGCTTATTACGATCCCGACGCCGCGCTGCAACTGGACGCGGATATTTTCCCTTCCTTGCACCTGGCCGACAGCGAGATGCTGCCGGTCTGCGCCGTGGACGAACAGGGCGGTGCGCTGTTCGATCTGAGCAGCGGCCAGAGTGTGCCCCTGCTGGCTTATAGCGCTGGTGCTTTCCTCGGGCGCTCGGTCAATGGCTTGCTCCGTCAGCGTCAGCTGCGTTACATCACCGTGTACGAAACCGCCATGGCCGACAGCCTGAAAAGCATGGCGCTGCAAGGCCTCGGCGTTGCGTGGGTGCCGCGCCTGAGCGTCACCGCCGAGCTGCAGCGCGGCGAGTTGGTGGAATGCGGTGACGAAACCTGGCGTCTGCCTTTGGAGATCCGCCTGTACCGCTGTGCCTTGGTGCGCAAGGCGTCGGTGCGGTTGCTATGGCGCAGGTTGGACGAGGGTGAAGCTGAACAGCTTCATTCAACGGTTAAAGATTGCGTGGCGCCAACATGATGATCGCCATGCCGAGCATGGCCACGGCGGCGCCCAGCAGGTCCCAATGAGTGGGGCGGATACCGTCCACCAGCCACAGCCAGAGAATCGCCATCGCTACATACACCCCACCATAAGCGGCATACACCCGCCCGGCGGCGGTTGGGTGCAAAGTCAGCAACCAGGCGAAAATTGCCAGTGAAGCAGCGGCTGGTATCAGCAGCCAGATGCTCCTGCGCTGTTTGAGCCACAGGTAGGGCAGGTAACAGCCGATGATTTCGGCCAGGGCTGTTGCGGCGAATAGCGCCAAGGTCTTCAGCATTCGGGTATCAGCCTGTTTAGTTGGAGCGCGATGGGACGTTTCCTGTGCCAACTCTTTGCGCTCGGTGGATGCCTGCGCCAGGACATACTCGTCAAGCTTTGCCCATTCAGGCCCGCCGCCACCAGCGCCGTCGCGGCGGCGCCTCGGGCCAGGACACCGTCTTGTTCTCGCAGCGCACGATGCCGCTAGTGCTCAGTCGCAATGTCCAGCGTTGAGCAATGGGGCTCTCCTGTCCCGGTTGCCGGCACACCAGCAGCAGGTTGTAGTCGTGCTGTTTCTCGATGGCATGGGCTTGAACGACTGGCGGCTGGCCCTCCTGTTCCTTCCATTCGAACAGTTGCTGATGGCTCGCCTGGATCAATGCGCACAGAGGTTCGAAATCCAGGATCAGGCGTTCCTGGATTTCGTCCTGGGACAATGCCGCCTTGTCCAGCATCAGCTGCGAGCGGTAGCAGACGATCTGCCGCTCCTCGTTGGTCGCCCACTTGCCGGAATGCTCGCGCACCGCCTTGCTCAGCTCGGAGAGCTTGCGGTAATCGAGCCAGACCAGTTGCTGGGCCAACAGCTTGTGGGTATAGGGCATCAGCAGGCGCAGCCTCCAGCGAGGCTTGCCCTTGCGCAACCAGTGGGTGACGGTGTCGATCAGGTCGTCGCGCAGCAGATCGCGTACCGCATAGATCAGAGCGATACCCACCAATAGCGCCAGGGAAATTTTCTGGCTGGCGTCGCGCACGTTGAACAGAAAATAGGTGAACAGCGACATGATCAGCATGGTGGAGGCTGCCTTCACCAGCTTGCGGGTGCCGGCGCCCAGCTCGATGAGCTTCTGGCGCAACACTACCGGATATTCCAGTAGCCGTTGGTACAGGCTCATGCGGTTCCATACGCGGGTTGGCGGGCCCTTGAAGTCGCCGAGGTAATCGCGATCGGCACGGTGACGCCGCTCCTGCTGAAGAAATTCCTGCACTGTCTGCTTCAGCTCGTCATCGAGGTCGGCGTAGCCTTCGAGCAGCATGCTTTCTAGCAGGAATTGTTCGGCCAGCCAGGAAAAATAGATGTCCAGCTGACGGAAATAGCGTGACTGCTTGCTGCCCTTCGGTTCGGTCTTGCGCAGACGCAGGGCGAAGTTCTGGCTGAGCCGTAGTGCGCGCGCCAGCGGCTCGGCGCTGGCCTTGCCCTGATATTGCTGGCGCAGGCGCTCCAGGGATGCCTGGTACTGGAAGAACCAGGCACCGTGCATGATTTCGTAGTGTGGCGAGAGCAGTGAAAAAGAAGTGTCCCGCTTGCTGGCGCGGTCCTGGGTCGGCAGGCCCAGCAGGCGGAAGCGATGGACCAGGGCGGTGTGAAAGAATTGATCTTCGGTCAGGCTGCGGGTGGAAAAGGTGGTCTCATGGGGGGTGAACAGATACAGCTCGACCTGATACCGACCTGGAGTGGTCAGCGTGCGGGACAATTGAAGGCGAAAATCGCCCTGGCGCTTCAATGAGAACACGGCACCTCCAATAACAGTACGCGTTGAGCATACCAAGCCTGAACGCCGTTCGGCGCTGGCGCCATTGCGAGGCGGAACGGTCTGCCGTGCATTTGCCAGGCTGCAGGCGCGAATTTCATGGCTTTCCGGTATAATGCCGCGCCTTCAAACCAGCGCGTTCGTTGGTTTGCCCTGAATGCGAGCCACGCCCTTAATGCGTGGCTTGTTGGTTTTGTAGCGCTGCGCTGCGCACAACGAAGAGGCACGACGATGACCGCACTGGTAGGCGTGATCATGGGCTCCAAGTCCGACTGGTCCACCCTGAGCCATACTGCTGAGATGTTGGAAAAGCTCGGTATTCCCCACGAAGTCACCGTGGTGTCTGCGCACCGCACGCCCGACCTGCTGTTCCAGTACGCCGAGCAGGCTGAAGAACGCGGCCTGCGCGTGATCATCGCTGGTGCTGGCGGCGCGGCGCATCTGCCGGGCATGTGCGCCGCCAAGACTCATCTGCCAGTGCTGGGTGTGCCGGTGCAGTCGTCTATGCTCTCGGGTGTCGACTCGCTGCTGTCCATCGTGCAAATGCCAGCGGGCGTGCCGGTGGCGACGCTGGCCATCGGCAAGGCCGGCGCGATCAACGCGGCGCTGCTCTCGGCGAGCATCATCGGTCACGAATTCCCCGAATATCACGCCGCGCTGAAGAAGTTCCGCGATGAGCAGACGCAAACTGTGCTCGACAACCCGGACCCGAGGAACGCGTAAATGAAGATCGGCGTAATCGGTGGCGGCCAACTGGGTCGTATGCTGGCTCTGGCGGGTACGCCGCTGGGAATGAACTTCGCGTTTCTCGATCCTGCATCCGACGCCTGTGCCGCCGTGCTAGGTGAGCATCTGCGGGCCGATTACGGCGATCTGGATCACCTGCGTCAGCTGGCCGACGAAGTGGACTTGGTGACTTTCGAGTTCGAGAGCGTGCCGGCGGAAACGGTCGCTTTCCTGTCGCAGTTCGTACCGGTGTTTCCCAGTGCCGAGGCGCTGCGCATCGCTCGCGACCGCTGGTTCGAGAAGTCCATGCTCAAGGAGCTGGGCATTCCGACTCCCGAGTTCGCCGACGTCCTGTCGCAGGATGATCTGAATGCCGCTGTCGCCAGCATCGGTCTGCCGGCAGTGCTGAAGACCCGTACGCTGGGTTACGACGGCAAGGGCCAGAAAGTGCTGCGCAAAGCGGACGACGTGACCGGTGCCTTCGCCGAGCTGGGCAGTGTGCCCTGCATTCTCGAAGGCTTCGTGCCCTTCACCGGCGAGGTTTCGCTGATCGCCGTGCGTGGTCGCGATGGGCAGACCTGCTTCTATCCGCTGGTGCACAACACTCATGAAGAGGGCATCCTGCGGCTCTCGATCGCCAGCACCAGTCATCCGCTGCAGGCCTTGGCCGAGGGTTACGCCAGCCGCGTGCTGAGCAAGCTGGACTATGTAGGCGTGCTGGCATTCGAGTTCTTCGAAATCGACGGCGGCCTCAAGGCCAACGAGATTGCGCCGCGCGTGCATAACTCCGGGCACTGGACCATCGAAGGCGCCGAGTGCAGCCAGTTCGAGAACCACCTGCGCGCGGTGGCGGGCCTGCCGCTGGGCTCGACCGCCAAACTGGGCGAAAGCGCCATGCTCAACTTTATCGGCGAGGTGCCACCGGTAGACAAGGTCATTGCCGTTGAGGATTGCCACCTGCATCACTACGGCAAAGCGTTCAAGGCCGGACGCAAGGTCGGCCACGCGACGTTGCGCTGCCCGGATCGCGCGACGCTGGATCGGCAGATCACTGCAGTGGAGTCGCTGATCGAGCGGAACTGATGGTCCGGTAGCGAACCGGCCGGCGCGCTTCCTGTCCGAAGAGAGGCAATAACTTTTTTTGGACTTGAGGGGGAATGTCAATGGGCATCATCGGAACCATCATCATCGGCCTCATCGTGGGCCTTATTGCTCGCTTTCTGAAACCCGGCAACGACAGCATGGGTTGGATCATGACGATCCTGTTGGGTATCGGCGGTTCACTGCTGGCCAGCTATGGCGGGCAGGCGCTGGGGCTCTACGAAGCAGGAGAGGGTGCGGGCTTTATCGGTGCGGTGATCGGCGCGATCATTCTGCTGGTGATCTACGGCATGCTGACCAGCCGCAAGGGCTAGTACATCGCCAGGCGCATCCGGCGATCCGCAAGGGCGTCCAATCGATGCAGCCTGTAGGGCTGGGCTTGTTCGGTCTGCTGGGTCAGCGGCCGAATGAATTCGGCCCTACAGATATACTCCGCTCCCCTTATTCGAGTGGTCTGCTCCATGTATCGATTCTGTCTTTCACTACTCTTCGCCCTGCCGCTGATCGTTCAGGCCGCGCCTGCGGAATTGGACTGGCTTGAGCTGATGCCGGAAGAGGATCGCCTCGCGCTGGAAACGATGCCGGAGATCGAGCACAACTCGCCCGAGGCTGATGGCTTCAGCGATCAGGGTGGTCTGAAGCAGGGCCAGGGTTTGCCGGAGGTGATGTATTCGACCAAGACCGTGTCCGCGCTCGACGGCAAAACCATCCGCCTCGGTGGCTATCCGGTGCCGCTGGAAAGTGACAGCCGCGGGCGCAGCATCGAATTCTTCCTGGTGCCCTATCCCGGCGCCTGTATCCACGTGCCGCCGCCGCCGCCAAACCAGATTGTGTTGGTGCGCTACCCGCAGGGCATCAACCTGGACGATATCTACGCACCGCTATGGGTCGATGGCCCGCTGAGCGTGGAGCCGGTTAGCAACGATCTGGCCGACGCCGCTTATGCACTGAATGCCGATAGCGTTCGGCTGATCGAGGAAGACGAACTTTAATCACCGGCGGGAGCGATCAATGTCCCTCGACAACATACAACGCCAGGCTTTTCACAGGCTCGCCGCGCAGCTCGAAGGCGTCGATATCGAGGTATACCGCCGTTTCAGCAAGGACCCTCTGGAGCCGATCATCGGCCTTGGGGAGCCTGAGGCGCCAATAGCCTTTTTCGGGCGAGATCCCGGACGCGAGGAGGTTCGTCATGGCGAGCCTTTCGTCGGTAGCGGCGGGCAGATCGTGCGCAAGGTGCTTTATCGTCATCTGCACGGTGAGCCAATGCCCGACTTTGAAGCTGGGCTTAAGCTCGGTAGGCACTTTTTCTGGATCAATACCGTGCCGTACAAGCCCATTGGCAACAAGGCCTGGTCGATCAAGGTCAAACGCCGCTTTCATCCGCTTATGCGCCAGTTGCTGGTTGAGAGCTGGCATGGAGAAGCGATCATCACCTTGGGCCGCGAGGCCTTTCTCTGGTTCGGCATCGACCAGCCCGTTGCGGTACGCCAGCGGCTCGAGCAGTTCTGGCAGCGCGAAGACCGTTTCTACGCGTCCATCGAAGTCGAGTTGCAGGCTGTGGAAGGTGCGACACGGCGCTTCACGCTCTATCCCTTGCCTCACCCGTCACCGCTTAACCAGGTCTGGTTCAAGCGCTTTCCGGCACTGCTTGAGGAGCGACTGAAGCTTCTGGGCGTCTAGGATGGCTTCCGTTTTACTCAATAGAGCCCGTCGAACTGTAGGGTCGACTAAATTCAGCCCTACAGACTGCCCATGGCAAAAACCTAGAGCGGCTCGCTGCCGATGGAAACGCCCAGGGTGTGGCTGGCGCCTGCTTCGAGAAGGATGCGGTCGTCCATGACATTGGCAGTCTCGATGCAGAGCATGCGTTGCCAGGCGTCGCTGGCGAATTGCGAGAGGCGCTGGGCCTTGGCGATCCAGGGGTTCCAGAGGATGGCCGAGCGTGAGCCGCTGGTTTCCAGGCTGATGCGGCGCTTCCAGGCCGGGTCCAGCAGGTGTAGCACTGGCGGTAGGTCCAGATAGATACGGTCGGTTTCGCCATTGATCTGCGGGTCGGCCTGTTGCTGGCGTTGCTGCCAGTCTTCCAGCGTTTCGATATAGCGCCGGCCATCCAGGCCTTGTACTGATACCTGATGAATGTCGCCAACGGCGAAGTAGGTGTGCAGTGCCTGGCTGATGACGATGGGCCGATCGCCCAGGTTGCGGCTGGTGAGGCTGATATGCAGGCGCTCATCCAGACGAATCTGCAGCCGCAGATCCACCCGGTGCGCCCAGCCTGGCAGCGCACCCAAAGCCTGTGGGCAGGTGAACTCCAGAATGCCGCTGTCGCCCTCGCAACGCTGCTGGTCCAATTGCCAGTCCAAGCCGCGCACCAGGCCGTGGAAGGGCGCTTCGGTTTCGCCTTGGTACATTGCCTGCACGTCATCGGGATTGCGCGCCAGATCGCCGAACCAGGGCCAGCATACCGGTACGCCGCCACGCACCGACTGGCCCTGCTGGAAAGCTGCCTCTTCGCTGAGCCAGATCACCGGTACTTCGCCGTGGCGATAGCTGAGTACCTGGGCGCCTTGTTCGGCCACCAGCACTTCGTCGTCGCCACGGCGGATGCGCCAGCAAATTAGTTGGTCCATTTCGATGCGTTGGATGTCGAGAGACATGGGCTATCCCATAGTGTGTAAAGGCATTCGTCTGACAGCGGTCGCAAGCCAGGATTTCATCCGTCTCCCTGCGTAGGGTGGCTGTCGCTTTTTACATCTACCGTGGGTCCGTTCGGTGGTTCGCCGCCACCATGGAGCGGTGAAGCGTGAACCACCTACATATCGCGTGGTTTAGCGCCCCTGGCAGGCATCGACTCGCAGCCAGCGCTCCAGCAACTTGAAGCCTTGCATCAAGATGAAGGCGATGACCAGGTAGATCAGGCCTGCGGTGAGAAACATCTCCTCGTGCAGATAGGTGCGTGCAGCGATCTTGCGTGCCATGCCGGTCAGCTCCAGCAGAGTGATGGTGCTGGCAAGGGCGCTGGCCTTGAGCATCAGAATCACTTCGTTGCTGTAGGCCGGCAGGCCGATGCGCGTAGCGCGCGGCAGGATGATGTGCCACAACGTTCGGCTACGCGACATGCCCAGCGCGCGCGCGGCCTCCACTTCACCGGGCGGTACGTTCTGGATCGCACCGCGGATGATCTCGGCGATATAGGCAGCCGTATGCAGGGTCATGGTGAGGATGGCGCACCAATAAGGGTCGCGCAGGTACGGCCAGAGCGCGCTCTGGCGCACCAGTTCGAACTGTGCCAGCCCGTAGTAGACCAGGAACAGCTGCACCAATAGCGGCGTGCCGCGGAAGAAGAAGATGTAGGCATAGGGCAGGGCGCGCACCGGGAAATGGCGCGAGGAGCGCGCAATGCCCAGCGGCAGGGCGAGAATCAGTCCGGCGATGACCGATATGCCGACCAGTTGCAGCGTCAACCAGGCGCCGTCGAGGAAGCTCGGCAGCCACTTGATGAAGATTTCCCAGGTCATGCGGCGCTCCTGCTGAAGCCGCGGCCAGCGCGTTTTTCAAGGAAGTGCATGGCGATCATGGCGATCACGGTCAGGCCGAGATAGATGAAAGCAGCGACCAGGAAGAAGGTGAAAGGCTCCTTGCTGGCAGTCACGGCGATCTGCGAGCGACGCATGATTTCTTCCAGGCCGATTACCGAAACCAGTGCGGTGTCTTTCATCAGGATCATGAATAGGTTGCCCAGCCCCGGTAGAGCCAGGCGCCACATCTGCGGCAGGATCAAGCGCAGGAAGATACGTGGTTTGCCCAGACCCAGTGCCAGCCCGGCCTCGCGGTGGCCCTTGGGGATTGCCAGCAGCGCGCCACGGAAGACTTCCGTGGCATAGGCGCCGAAACACAGGCCCAGAGCGATGGTGCCAGCTGCGAAAGGGCTCAACGCGAGCTCTTCTATTCCCACCAGGGTGCCGAGCCAGCGCACCAGGTTGATGGTTCCGAAGTAGATCAGCAGCACCCAGATCAGCTCCGGTACGCCGCGCACGATGGTCGAATAGGTGCCGCCGACCCAGCGCATGGCAACATAAGGCGAAGTCTTTGCCAGGGCGCCAAGCAGGCCGAGTACCAGCCCCAGCGCCAACGACGCCAGAGCCAGCTGAATAGTCATCCAGGTTCCGGCGATTAGCGCCGGACCGAATCCGTGAAGGTCGGGAATCATAGAAGCTCAAACACCGAAGCCCGGCCCACCAGTTGTGTGGCGGCCGGGCTTCGGTTCGGTTGGATCAGTAGATGCTGAACGGGAAGTACTTGTCGTTGATCTGCTTGTAGGTGCCGTCAGCGATGATTTCGGCCAGTGCCTTGTTCAGGCGCTCGCGCAGTTCGTTGTTACCCTTGCGCACGGCGATGGCAATCTTGTCATCGTCGAATACCGGCTCGCCCTTGAACTCGAAGTCCTTGCCGGCATCGCTCTTGAGCCACTCCCACTGCACGAAGGTGTCGGCGAGAATGCCGTCGACGCGCCCGGTGGCGAGATCCAGGTAGGCGTTCTCCTGGGTGTCATAGAGGTTGATGGTGACGATGCCGTCCATGTTGTCTTCCAGCCAGGTGCCGGCGATGGTCGCGCGCTGGGCGCCAATCACCTTGCCCTTCAGGTAGCCCTTGTCAGCTTTGAAGTCCACCGACTTAGGCGCCACGAACTGCAGCTTGTTGGTGTAGTAGTGATCGGTGAAGTCGACGGCGTTCTTGCGCTCTTCGGTGATCGACATGGAGGCTGCGAGGAAGTCGAACTTGCGCGCGTTAAGTGCCGGAATGATGCCGTCCCAGTCTGAAGTCACCACTTCGCATTCAACTTTCATCTTGGCGCAGAGGGCGTGGGAGATATCCAGGTCGAAGCCGACGACCTGGCCGCTGGCGTCGATCAGGTTGAACGGCGGGTAGGCACCTTCAGTACCGATGCGCAGTTTCTCCGCAGCGAAAGCCTGGGTGCCGATGATCAGGGATGCGGCAGCAGTCAGCAGGATCTTCTTATAGCTTTTCATGCAGTGTTGCTCCATTAACGATGGCTGGACATGAACTGTTTACAGCGCGCCGAATGCGGGTTGTCAAATACCTGCGCGGGCGTTCCTTGCTCCTCGACCAAGCCTTGGTGGAGGAAAACCACTTCGCTGGAGACTTGCTTGGCGAAATGCATCTCGTGGGTAACTAGCAGCATGGTGCGCCCTTCTTCGGCGAGCGAGCGAATCACTGCTAGCACTTCTTGTACCATTTCCGGGTCCAGTGCCGAGGTCGGCTCGTCGAAGAGAATCACCTTCGGTTGCATCGCCAGGGTGCGAGCGATGGCCGCACGTTGCTGCTGGCCGCCGGACAGTTGGTTGGGATAAACGTGACGCTTATCGGCGATGCCGACCTTGGCCAGCAGCGCTTCGGCGATTTCCGTGGCTTCGGCTTTGCTCTGGCCGAGCACCCGGCGCGGCGCTTCAATGATGTTGTCGAGCACACTCATGTGCGGCCAGAGGTTGAAGTTCTGGAACACGAAACCGAGCTTGCTGCGCATTCGGTTGATCTGCCCGGCATCTGCCGCAACCAGATCGCCGTCTTTGGCGCGCTTGAGCTTGAGCTGTTCGCCAGCGACCAGAATCTCACCCTCGTTGGGATTTTCCAGCAGGTTGATGCAGCGCAGGAAGGTGGACTTTCCCGAGCCGGACGAGCCGAGAATGGAGATGACGTCGCCGTCGTGCGCCGTCAGCGAAATACCTTTGAGAACCTCCAGCTCGCCGTAGCGTTTGTGCAGGTTACGGATTTCCAGTGCAGGTATGGCCTCGGCCATTGAACTTCCTCTTGTCAGGCCTGTGTTTCAGCCGACCTGATTCTATATTGATGCGCTCCGGCTGACTGCTCGCCTTCCTGGCGGGCGCAAACCTAGCATGGGCGAGGGCGTGCGCCAAGCGCGATACCCTCGCTATGGGTGTGACCAGTTGGTCATCTCAGGCTTGGGGCTCGAGCAAGGTGCTGCGGACCAGCTCTATCTATATAGATGAATTTGCACGGTTTGGCCGCTTCAGGTTTCGGTTTTTGGCTCCCCCGGCTCGTTGCTGAGCATCTCGTCGTGCGCTTCCATCTTCCATGGCAGGCTGCCGGGCGAGATATGCAGGAAGTTCAGGTACTTCTCGAACTGGTCGAGGATGTCGCTGATGATGTCTTGCTGGTCGTACCCGTAAACGTCGTAAGACTGACCACCTCGACGCAGGAAGACTTCGGCGCGGAAGTACTGCTCGTTGCTGTCCGGATCATCGTTGAGAGCGAAGGAGGGCATGGCATAGCCGACCAGGCGGACCTCGTAGATGAAGTCGATCTGATCCTCCTTGATGACCTCTAGATAGACCCGCGAATTGTGCTCGTCAGTATGCACTTCGGCCTGCCAGCCCTGCTCGGCCAGAGCTCGCTGCACCCGGCGCATGCCCTTGATAACGCTGGTGCCGATGAAGGTCTTTGCCGCTTCCTGGCTGGGAAAGTTGACCAGACCGGCCAGGCGTTTTTTCCAGAGGCCGGGTCCGGCATTACTGGCTAGCCGGCTGCCATGCATGTGGGTCTGCAAGCTGACTTCGTGATGGCCCTCAATCACCAAGGCTCGCCACATGCCCAGGGCGGCGATGATCATGATGATGGCGAACGGCAGCGCGCTGGTGATCGCCATGGTTTGTAGAGCACTAAGGCCGCCTGCCACCAACAGAGCGATGGCGACGAAACCCGCCGTCGTCGCCCAGAACACCCGCTGCCAGACTGGCGTCTGCGCCACGCCGCCAGCGGCCAGCGAGTCAATTACCAGCGCGCCGGAGTCGGCCGAAGTGACGAAGAAGGTGGCAATCAGCACCACCGCAACGAAGGAGGTGATGGAGCTAAGCGGCAGACGTTCAAACAGTTGGAACAAGGCGATGGAGTGATCGTCCTGCACCTGGCCGATCAGCTCGGTATAGCCCTCGACCATGATCAGGTGCAGCGCCGTATCGCCGAAAATCGAAAACCAGAGAAAGGTGAAGATCGTCGGCACGAACATCACGCCGAAAACGAACTGGCGGATGGTCCGACCGCGGCTGATCTTGGCGATAAACAGGCCCACGAACGGTGACCAGGCGATGGTCCAGCCGAAAATGAATAGTGTCCAGTTACCGATCCAATCGCTGCGCGTGTAGGCCTGCAGGTTGAAGGTGCGCTCGATGATGTTGTTCAGGTAGCTGCCGGTGTTCTGTAGGAAGGTTTCCAGAATGAAGATGGTCGGCCCTACGACAAACACGAACAGCATCAGCGTGATGGCTAGCGTCATGTTCAGCAGCGACAGGTTCTTGATGCCCTTGTCCAACCCGGCCACCACCGAGCAGGTGGCCAGGGCAGTGATCGCCACAATGGAAATGATCTGTACCGTAGTGCTGATGGGAATCTGCGGCCATAGGTAGTTCAGGCCGGCGTTGATCTGAGTGACCGACAAACCCAGGGTGGTGGCGATGCCGAACAGTGTGCCGAGGATTGCGAAGATATCCACTGCATGCCCGATGGGGCCGTGGATGCGCTCGCCGATGATCGGATACAGCGCTGAGCGCATCGACAGCGGCAGACCGTGACGGAAAGAGAAGTAAGCCAGCACAAGGCCGGTCAGGCCGTAGATCGCCCAGATATGAAAGCCCCAGTGGAAGAAGGCGATCTGCATGGCCTGCTTGGCGGCATCCACTGTTTCGGGTGCGCCTGCCGGAGGCGTCGAATAGTGCAGCACCGGCTCGGCCACGCCGAAAAACAGCAAAGCGATGCCGTAACCGGCGGAAAACAGCATGGCGAACCAGGCAGGGAAACTGTACTGCGGCTCGGCATGGTCCGGTCCGAGTTTGATGTTGCCCCACTTGGTCATTGCAATACCGACGACGAAGACCAGAAAGAAGGCCACCGCCAGCATGTAGAACCAGCCGAAGGAACGGGTGATGATCGCCAGCGTATCGCTGAATAGCTCACTTGCCAGCTCGGGGTTGCTGATGGTGCCGACCACAAGCAACAGCGTGACGATTACGGCGGGTATAAAGACAGGAAAGAGGATAACGGCCTTGGGTAGCTTGCTCGGTGATTCCATTGGACGTCTGGTCTCTGGCTGGTGGACTCAGAGAGTAGACGGCTGTTTGTCGGGAAAAGCTCCCCAGCAATCTACCCAAAGCCTCGGTAGAAGGCCTCTACGGCGCCGGCAGGGCTTCGATAATCGGGCGCCAAGCCTATGGATAAGCAGCTTCTAGCTGATAACGGCGCAGTATCTTCGGGACGGTGCCGTCGGCAATTGCCTCATCCAGTGCCTGCTCGAATGCTTGGAACTGATCCTCGCTGACCCGCTTTCTCGACAGGCCGATACCGTAGTAGACCACCGCCAGCTCGCCTGCCTCGCGTAGGCCGTCGAGCTCTTCGTCCTCGATCAGATGCCAGGCCACGTCCTGATTGACGACTGCCAGCCCTTCTGGGCCGAAGCGCTCGGACTGCAACATTTTCAGCAGGCGGCGGTTATCCAGGGTCATGCGGATGCGCACATCGGCGATGGCTTTGAGGTGCCCGGACAATAACCAGGACGTGCCGGACGGCCCGTAAACCCCAACTGTCCGGCCTGCCAGATCATCAAGGTCAGAGAAGACGAAATTGCTCTCGTCGCGGGCGAAGACACTGTAGCGCGACATCACTAGCATGCGGCTGATATGAAATTCACGCTCGCGGTCGGGTGAGCGAACTACGGTGAATATGCCATCAACCTCACCTTGCTCGGCCATCCTTAGCGCCCGCTGCCAAGGGTGCACCATGATTGTGCATTCGCGACTCAGGCGCGCACAGATGCTTTGCACAATCTCCACCAGAGGCCCGCCCGCTAGCACGCCAGTCTCAAGGCTGCCGAGGTCTTCGGCAGGATGGGTAAAGGGTGGGAAATCCTCGGTCACGAATGCCCACTGCTCAGCCATCGCCGGCGCAGCAGTCAGCATCGCCCAGAGTAATAGAGTCGAGGAAAATGTCCGCACTGCGTTCCGCTCCCTGGCCAGGTTTTATTGTTCTTGGAGAAAGAGGGTCACTTGGCTATTTCATATCAGCCGTTACTCACCTAGTCCAGAACTGGCTGATCTAACCGCAGAAGTGAGGAGGGAGTCGGGGTGCTGGCAAGCAGAAATCGCAGACAACAAAAAACCCGCACTAGGCGGGCTTCTTGTGGGCTTTCGGGTGGCTTTGGCACCACCTGAAAACGAAAGGTGGTGCCAGGGACGGAACCGAACCAATCGCTACAGATAGCGTGATAGCTGGGTTTACCTGGTTCGCTTATTTGTCGATGCCCCCAAAAATGCCCCCAAAACGAAAAGTGCCCCCTCTTTTGGCCTCGAATCGCTCCCGTTGAGTCTCAGCACTTCCCAGCCTCGCGCGCGCGCACAACGGAAAAAACCGGGTTAGCGTTCATTCGGTGGGGTCCGAGCGGTGTTGCTATCGGACGGCTCAGACTTTCAACCCTCCCCCCTCCTGTCGTGCGTCCGGCACTTTTTTCGGCGGTTAGCGATAAAAGAGCAGGGACCAGGCGGTGTAGCTATCGCTGGTTGCTGGTGATTTTTCGGAATGCTGATTTTGCGGAGACGGGAAAAGAGGGACCGGAGCGGTGTCCGCTTGCATAGGCTCTAGGTTTCAACTCCCCCCCCTCCCGGTTAACGTGCGGGTTAACGGCTCGGTTAACAGGGGGAAAATCTGCGGATGGGGGAATGCGCGGTTTCCTTCGGCGCCGTGCTCCAGACTTCTGACCTCCCCCCGGCCTTACCGTGACCTTACCGTGCCGCCTTAGCGTTTCCTTAGCGTGCTGCCGCCTGCTGTCAGGTGTCGCACCTCGCCCTAATCTCGCCCCAGCCCTTGCCGTAATCTTGCCGTCCGCCTCACCCAAACATCACCCTCGATGGCGGATTGCATGGGGTGTTTCCCCAAAGCGTTCATGGGGTTGTTTTCGCAACGGGCGTTCGTGCGTGAAAAGTGCGCGTGAAGGTGCGTACTTTTCTTGCGTACCGGCTTGCGTACCAGGGTGCGAACCAAGCGCGAACGTGGCTGCTCCGTCCAAGCCTGTCCAAAAAGCCGTCTCATGCCTGTCAAGAAAAGCATGGCCTCCAGCCCAGCAAAACCGGCTCCATCATCCTTGACGTGCGCCCGCTGGAATTTGGACGGCTCGCACCTGCTCCGGCCTGCTGTCAGGGGGTTACCGGACTTCCCGGTATCGAGCTTCAATCCGGGGCGGCTCCCCGAATCAGCCCGAACAGGTGATGCGGCCTCACATGTAAATGTGTCTCGGCATCACATTTAAATACCTCAGATGCGAGGGAATAGCTGGGGGAGGGTGCCTGCCGTACATACCCGTAAATCCGGGAATCTACCGGAATTGGCCAGCGGCAGCCTGGCGGCGGTAAATACCCCGAATCAGGGGGATTTGATCGCCACCGCATTGCCCATTTTCAAATCTGAATTATGACGGCGCGAAAATCTGGCTCCCCCCGTCGTTCGGGCATTGCGCTTGCTCAGACTTTCGACCGGCCTCCCGTGGTGTTGGGTCCTCCCAAGGGGGCGCCCCCATTGCGGGTGATTCGCGCCGTGACTGTTCGCTATATACGGCGCTGGCTGGTGGGTTGGTTGTTGTTTCGTTGTCGCGCTCCAGGCTTCGCAGGTCGGGCGCTGGTGCTGGGCAATAGGCCAACTGGTGCCGGTCGTTTCCGCTTCACTGGTGCCCGTTGCGGGCGTGCTGGTGGGGCTTCCAGCAGAAGACGGAACCGGAAGCGGGGTCAGCCCGGAAAAGTCGGTATGAAGCGAAAAGGTGGGGCGCGAATCACCCGTGACGGTGCCGGGGCGGGGTAGAACCTAACGGGGGTGGGGGTAGCGCCGTCCGTGGCGCCAGCGATCAAACCACGCGCAGCACGGGCGGCAGCTTCGGCCCGAAGGGTGCGCCGGGTGCGAACGGATCGGGTAGCGCTCCCTCTGGTGCGTTGCGGATGAAGTCAGCCATAGCCAGCAGGCAGGCTTGATACAAAGGCCCGCCATTGCCCCAGGCTGCGCCGTGTCCCGTTGCGCTGTCCTCCAGGCAGGCAATAAAGACCAGCGCCGTAATGTTGGTGTCGCCGTCGCGGATCGCTTGCGCTCGATGCGCGGGGTTCACGCTCAGCAGATCGCACAGCCGGTCGAAGCCCAGCGCCGCCGTGGTGCTGGTGCTTTGCAGGATGACGGCCCGGCCTATCCCGATCAGTGCCCGGTTCATACCCTCCAGCGATTCGGCTTCGTGCTCCCTGGCTTGCTGCTCCAGGTCGGCAACGGCTGCGGCAGTGAATGGCAGAAAGGCTTTCAGCTTGGCGGCTTTGCGTCGCAATGTGCGGCGCTCTTGGTGGATCGTTGCGCGCTCATGACAAAAAAGGCGACATATACGGCGCGTGGCGATTAGTTGCGTGTTAACGCTGGCGCCTGGCTTGTCGGCTATGTTGGCGAGCGCTCGAATCTGGCTGGCTTTCATCGGTTCGGCTCCTTTGGTGCGCCGTCTAGTTCGGCATCAGCCCAGCGCCAGCGAGCGGCGGCCAGGGCTTCGGAATAGGTCATTCGCTGTCCGACCATGTAGCCAATCGGCTGGCCTGCTCGGGTGATCCTCCAGGCGGCGCGCTTCGGCTCGCTGGTGGCCTCTGGTGCGGTTGGTCGTGCTGGTGCGCTGGTCGGCTGCTGCGGATCGTTGGCAGCGGGTTGGACGGGTGGGGTAGCTGGTGCCGGTTGCGGACCGCTCGATAACCCCAAGTTGTCGGCAAGCTGTGCAAGTGCGCTCATTTCGCTTTCCCTTTAGTGTTTTGCCGGTGTGACAAGGGTGACAGGGGTGACAAGCCCGAACGGCGCGGCCTGTAGCTGTCACCCGCCGTTTTCGTGCCGGTGTGACAGGTGTGACAAATCGCTGGTCTGTCACCTCTGTCACCCGTGTCATTTTTGCTTGTGTGACAGCCGCAAGCCCCGTGGCACTAGGCTGTCACCCGTGTCACCTCTGTCACCCGCCGAAAATGCAAACTGCGCTCAGGTTTCCGGCTCCAGCTTGTCCGGGTCGATGAAGTACAGCCACGGTCGGCTTCCGTCTGGTAGGCGTTTCTGCGCTTGATGCTTGCCGGTGCCGCGCTTGGCAATCGCCCCGACCGTCTCCAGCGCCAGCACCACACGCCCCAGGTCGTAACCTTTGGCGGCTTCCTCCAGGCCGGGGCGGTTGAATAGGTACAGGCGCCCGGTCGGGCTGTCCTCCCAATACCCGGCGCGGTCCCTGGCTTCGCCTTCGGGGTCATCGGCGGATGAAAACCGGGTGTCTCCGTGGCGGGCGATGAAGTCAGCGATGGCGCGCAATATCTGCCGATCCTCGCTTGGGCCTTGCCCCCGGCCTGCTCGCCATACCTCAAACAGCCCCAACATTGCGTCGCGGGCTGCGCCAGTCGGAAGGGGGAGAATGCCAAAGCTGATAGCCAGTTCCCCCGCCATAGCCACCAGGGCGAAGCGTTCGGCAGCACGGCTTTCCTGCCCGCTGGTGCTGGGGTACTGGTTGCAGAGTTGCGCCAGCAGCGCGGGCAAATCGTCCTGCTCGCCAAGCTCCAGCAGCTTGCGGATGAACTGCGGCCCCGCGTGCCCGTAGTGCGTCACGCTGGCGCGCTGGATCGCGTCGGAGAACTCCCGGCCCCCGGTCATGCCGTGCAAGTTGTCCCAGGCTCCGAAGGCGCGGCGGGCGGGTATATCCAGCAGGCGGATTTCCTGCCCGGCCCGGCTGCGCTTGCCGCCTTCAGCCATCAGCGCCGATAGCCCCAGCTCGCCGGATGAAAACAGCATGACGCGCCAGCGTTTCGCAGCCCGTGCCGAACCGTTGCGGGTGGCTCTGGCCTTGCCGGTGCCGTTCGCCATTGCATAGACCACAGCGCCGATTTCCCGTGGGTCGGCCTCGCCTATCTCATCCAGCGCCAGCAGCGTGTCATTGCGTTGGCTGGCGATGCCTTCCAGCCCGTTGCCAGTAGCGCGCCAAGTACGCTTGAAGTCCTCACCGTGCCCCCATACCGATGCCCCGGCCAGAATGGCGGAACTCTTGCCCGTGCTGGAATCACCGACGATATGAAAGCCCCCGCCTTGCCGTTGGACGTGGTACAGCAGCGGCCCGGCAAGCGATGCGCACACGCTCAGCACCAGCAACGGGTTGCCCTCGCACTTGGCGCCGATGCTGTCTTGCCAGCCTTCCAGCGTTCCGCCTTGGCGGTAGTCGTCACCGTTGGCGGCTTCGCTCTGGAATATCGCTTTGCCCTTGCCGATGTTCTGGCGCGGCATGATGAAAAGTTCGCGGGTGTGCCAGCCGGTAGACGTGGCCGCTATCACGCGGTCTTTCGGGTATTGCGCGGCGATGTACTGGCAGACCTTGGCGCGTCGCTGGTAATCAATGTCCAGGCCCATGCCCAGCAGAACGGACAGGATCGAGTCAGGCTTGCCCGCCAGTAGCTCGTTGGGCATTGCCCAGGTCAGTTCGCGGCGGTCGGCGTTGCGGAATCGCAGCAGGCGCCCGTAATCGCCGTCCTGGCCTTCGTTGCGGGTGACGGCTTCGACATGCAAAGGCCCGCACAGCCATTCATCGAACGGCAGATACTCGCCGCTTTGTTTGTCCAGGCTTTGCCCGTGATACCAGACGCCGGGGCGCAGCTTCACGCCGTCCAGTGTGATGGTGTGTTCATACACCCGGTAACAGGGGCGCTCGATGGCTGGCGCGGCGGCTTCCGGCACAATCGGGGTAACGATGGCGGCGCTCATTGTGCGGCCCTCCAGTTGGCTAGGTCGTTGAAGTCGGAAAGCTCCAGCGGGGCATCAGCGGGGAAGGGTGGCAGCACCAGTCCGCAGCCCAGGACGGCGGCGGCTTGGGTGGCTGCGGCGCGTCCGGGGTTCCCCTTGCCCTCGGCTTCGGTCTGGCGGTCGTCATCCCCAGCGATAATCAACGGGCTGTCCGGGTGGTGCCGTTGAAGCTGGCGCCCGACTTCCAGCAGGTTGCCCGCATTCATGGCGCAGGCCACGGCGGCGCCGGTTTCGGCATGGATGGTTGCCCCGGTTGCCCAGCCTTCGCAGACGTACAGCGGCTCGCCTGGCTCCAGTGTGCCGATGGGCGAATAGGCACCCTTTACCCGGCCCCCGGACAGAAAGCGTTTGCCGCCATCCGCTGTGATGCGTTGCAGGTTGCACAGGTAGCCATCGGCGTACAGCGGCACCAGCAGAACGTCACCGAGTTGGCGCAGGCGATGCGCGGCAATGCGCTTGCGGGACAGGTAGGGATGATCGGCATCGGCGGGTTGTGCCTCGCTCCAGACGCGCCCCGCATAGCTGGCCGTGGCGATATGGCGCCGGGTCTGGTCAGCTTCTCGCTGCTCCCGTGCCCGCTCGATGCGTTGGGCGACCAGTTGCGCTTCGAGCGGATCGGCTGGCTTGCGGCTGCTCCAGGTGTGGCAGGCGCCAGCCCTCCAGCTACCGAACGCACCCGATGCGATGCCGTCCAGATACAGGACATACCAGCCGTTATTCGAGCCCGCGCGGTCTCCGGGGACGTGGAAGCGGTGAATGGCGCCGTCTGGCTCGGGTAGCCAATCAAGTTGCCCGAACGTGGCTTGCAGGGCATCGCGGAAAGCTAGTTCGGGCTTATCCATGGCGCGCACCTCGCTTATCCAGGTCGGCCAGGGGATTGCCGCGCCACTCCGGTGACTCTCCGGTGATGGCGCACAGCAGCGCTTCCACGTCCTCGCCTTCGACATAGCCATGTTTTTGCAACAGATCGGCCAGCGCTGCGACGGCGGGCCAGTACCGGCGCACCAGTTCGCGGCAGCGGGCGATTGCTTGGCGGTCGGCTTCCGGTCGGTCGGCTTCCGGCACCAGCGCCAGCAGATCGCGGGCGGTCTGCCAGTCTCCGTAGCCGCCGTTCCACAGTACCCACTCCAGACTTGTGCGACGGTAAATGGCTTCGGCTACGGGGCCGCTGTAGGCGTGTAGCAGGTCACGGGCGACCAGCTCGCTCAAAAGCTCGTTTTCCATGCCGTGCCCATGTTCCAGCGCCAGCGACGGTGCGCCGATGAAGTCAGCAGCCTCTACGATGCCTTCCACCTCGCCGCGCTCCAGTCCTCGCCGGGTGACATATGGGCCAGTGCGCATATCCGCCTTGGTGCGTGCCGTGGCGCTGTAAATCCCTTGCCCGTTCCACCAGTAGGCCAGCGCGTGCCCGGCTTCGTGAATCGCTACGCGGCGGGATGGTTTGGCTTTCTCCAGACAAGCCGATCCCCTCGGCGCGCAGGCGCCGTTTTGAATAGTCATGGTTTAGCCCTCTGCGGTCGGGTTCGGTGCGGTGGCCTTGCGGCGCTCCAGCTCGTACTCGGCGCCGTTCGCAACGTCCACGAGCCTGCCGGATAGCGTGCCCAGCGAGTTGATAAGCCAGCCGATATTGCGGGCGGTATCGTTGGATAGCTCGCCAGCGTCGGCAGTCCAGGCCAGTAGCTCGCCAATGGCGGAAATGCCGTGCGCCATGGTCAGCGCCTCACATTCAGCGGTGCGCTCGATGACGTCCAGATCATCAGTGGACAGACGGCCCATGCGCAAAGGATCGGGTAGCAGATGACTCCAGCAGACGGCGCTCATTGGGCACCCCCTACGGCGTCGGCCTTCTCTTGCAGCTCACTGGCGCGGCAATCCATGTAGTTAGCCAGATCGTCGGCCAGGTACTGCCCCAAGCTGGCCAAATCCTGCACACGGCTTGCGCGTGCCTCCAGCAGGGCGGGGCTTGGCTCAAGCTCCCGGTGAATCGCAGTCATCAGCGCGGCAAGCCAGCGGGCGTGCTCCTTTCCATAACGGACCTGCTCGATTGCGTCGTCTGCGATGTTGGCCATAGCGGCGATGCGGTTGCTCATTGCACACCCCCTACGGTTTCCAGGGAGCGGGCGCGGGCCATCGCCTCGTTGTAGCGGCGCAGGCGGACGGACAGGGACGAATCAGCGCGCAGCGCGGCGAAGGCGCGGGCCTTCCAGGCGGCGGCGTGGGTGGACGGATTGCGGGTGGTTTGCATAGGTGGTGCTCCAACTTGAGTTGCGGAGCTGCCACGAACCGTCGCCAAACGGTTATGGGTGGCAGCCGTACGCGGGTTGGCGAACCGGGCAAGTTGGCACCCGGCAGACCTTTCGGTCTCCCGCGCACGGCCACCATAGAGCGGCATTGCGGACACAAAAAATGCGCCAGCAATGGTCTTGGGGCGCACATGCGCCAACTTGAGATTCAGGTCGCCAAACCCGGCCACGGGATTGACCGTGACGGGCGAACCATAGCGCCGCTGGTGCTGGCTGGCAAGGGTAAAGGCGATCATGCGGCTACCCCCTTCGGCTTGCAGGTCAGCGCCACCAGGACGGCGCGGGCGCGCTTGTGCTGGCTTGGCGGCAGGCTGTAGCGGGTCACGGTGCAAGGCGCGCCCCAGCGGTTCGGTACGCGCTCTTGCTTGCGCTCGATGGTCAGCCCGTAGTGGTTCGCCAGAACGGCAATGGTGCTTGGCAAACAGTGGTCGCCAATGCGCTCGGCTTCAAAGCGGTTGACGCTGGCGCCGGTCAGCAGGTGCGCCAGAATGCGGGCGATCTTGCTCGGGCCTTCGGTGGTAGACTCGCCGTGCGACTGGCTGCGTTTCTCTTCGGGGATCGTGGCCTTTTTCATTTCAAGCCACCTCCCGCTGTGCGGCCATCTGCTCGCACCAGGCCAAGACTTCCGATTCGTCCCAGACTACGGATTTCGGTCCAAGTCTGATTTGCTTCGGGAAGGTTCCGGCAGCAATGCGCCGGTAAATTTCGGATGTGGAAAGGCTGGTGTAGTCCTTAACTTGTGCCAGCTTGATAAATCGGCGGCGAGCAAGTTCGGCTTTGCAGTCTTGTTGAAGCTGGGGAAGGGTAACTCTTGCCATCGTATGCGCCTCCTTGGGCGGTGTTGGTAACGATTGGCAAAAGGTAAATTCCTAAGCGGGACCTCTAAGTTAGGGCGTCCCGTTTTTCTTTTCGCGGCGTCTTTTTCGGAAAGTGTTTTGCGGAACCTTGTATACCGCCTCTATCACGCCAGCTATCTCTCTGCGCGGCCTTCCTTGCGCTAGCAACTCAGCTTCTTTTTTCCAGATGTCGTCCCATCGGTACTGCGACTCTGTACGAAGAAACGCCTTTTTGTTCCTTGCATTGGCGGCTCTTTGTTGCATCTCCTTAACTTCTACGGCAGCGGCCCACTGCTCACGAACCAGCCTCCATCTTTCAAGCTGAACCATTAATTTCTCACCGCTCGGAAGCCAATTTCTGGCGGTTTCAATCTGATCACGTTGTTCGATCAAATCCTGCTCAAAGCCAAGTTTAATCATGAGTGATGCCTGGCTCTCTAACCACTCCTCATGCGCAGCAAAGCGCGCCGAAGGTGTATGGCTGAAAAGGAGCCGTCTAACCTTTTGCTTAAGGGATTCAGTAGTCATGCTGTCTCCTTGCGCTTGATGCTCACCACGTTGGCGCCAGCGCATAGCGCGTCTATCGAATCGGCCCACGCTTGCATCATTTCCCGGCGCTGCTCCAGGTAGGTGGCGTGGTTGTAGGTGTCGCGGATTTCGTCGTTGTCGCCGTGGGCTAGCTGGCGTTCGATCCAGTCCCGGTTATAGCCGCGCCCGTTGAGTTCGGTGCTCAGCAGATGGCGGAAGCCGTGGCCGGTCTGGCGTCCTTCGTAGCCCATCAGGCGCAGCGCCTTGTTTATCGTGTTCTCCGACATTGGCCGGTCGGGGTTTTGCTGCCCTGCGAACACTAACGGGTAATCGCCCGTGATTTCCTTGAGCTGGCGCAGGATGGCGACGGCTTGGCGGGGCAGGGGCACCACATGCGGGCGGCGGGCTTTCATGCGCGCTTTCGGAATCGTCCAGGTTGCGCCGTCCAGATCGAACTCAGCCCAAGGCGCCTGGCGCAGCTCCCCAGGGCGAACGGCTGTCAGCACCAGCAAGCGGATGGCGCAGCGGGTCAGGGTGTTGAGCGTGGTCGATTCGATCTTGCCCAGCAGCTCGGGCAGTTCGGCAAAGGCAACGTGCGGATGGTGGCGGGTGGCTTTCGGTGGTGCGGCTACCACGTCCAGATCGGTGGCCGGGTTGGCTTCGACCACGCCACTCGCCAGACCGAAGCGGAATATCTGGTGTAGCCATTGGCGAATCTTGCCAGCGGCGTTCAGGGTGCCGCGCGCTTCGACCTTGCGCACCAGTTCGACCAGCTCCGGGCGGGTGATGGCTTTAACCGGGCGCGCACCGATGCCGGGTATCAGGTCGTTTTCCATGTACAGCTTCGCCTTGTAGGCGGTGCTTTCGGCCCAGCGTGGCGCGTTGTAGGCGTACCACTCCCGCGCCAGCGTCTCGAATGTCACACCATCGGCCCGCTGCGCTTGTTTGGCGGCTTTTCTCTCTGCGCCGGGGTCAATCCCTTGGGCTAGCTGCTCGCGTGCCTCTGTGCGCCGCTGGCGGGCTTGCTGTAGGGGCACGGCTGGATATGCCCCCAAGGCGAGCCGCTTTTCCTTTCCATCGAAACGGTACTTGAGGCGCCACAGCTTCGAGCCGTTCGGCGTGATCTCCAGATATAGCCCTTGGCCGTCCGTCAGCTTGTAGGGGCTGTCCTTTGGCTTGGCTACTTTGATTGCGCTGTCCGTCAGCGGCGTGGCTTTCCTTGGCATGGGACGCTTCTCGTAGGGGCAAAAATTTGACCGAACCGGCCATGGCCCAAAGAATGCCCCTAAACGTTGGGGCTTACAAGGGAACCTACGGGAAGTATAGACAACAAAAAACCCGCACTAGGCGGGCTTCTTGTGGGCTTTCGGGTGGTTTTGGCACCACCTGAAAACGAAAGGTGGTGCCCAGGGACGGAATCGAACCGCCGACACGGGGATTTTCAATCCCCTGCTCTACCGACTGAGCTACCTGGGCAACGGGGCGCTATTAGACGGATTTGGCTTTTGCCTGTCAAGCGCGGAATGGAAAATATTTAGCCGGGGCGGGCATTTAGCGTTGTGAGGCGGCTCATAGGAGGAAGTTACTCGCAAGAAAAACGCCCCAAGCGGGGCGTTTTGTATTTCTTAAGTAATCACTCGCTGGGCGGTACGTAGCCTTCGGCTTTGGCGTAGTCCTCGCCGGAAAGGAACTTGTCCATTTCCTCCTGCAGGAACTTGCGGTCCTCGGCGTTCATCATGTTCAGGCGGCGTTCGTTGATCAGCATGGTCTGGTGTTTCTGCCAATCGTCCCAAGCCTTTTTGGAGACGTTGTTGTAGATATCTTCGCCTTTCGCGCCCGGATAGGGCGGTCGGTCGAGGGCGGGGAGTTCTTCTTTGTACTTGCGGCAGTTCACGGTGCGGGTCATGACATCTCTCCTGCGTTCAGTTCGGCAGCGGCGCGCTTGAGCAGCGTCTTTACTGGAGCGGCAAGCCCCAGTCGCGGCGGGGTGGCGAGGTTATACCAGAGCCAGTCGGCCTCGGCCACGGAGTCGACGGTCGAGTCTACCTTGATCAGCCAGGGTTCGATGGCCAGCTGGAAGTGGCTGAAGGTGTGAGTCAGGCCGGGCAGTTCGCGATGTTCCTGAAGAGTCAGTGCATGGCGCTCGGCCAAGAGGGTGAGGGCGCTCAGGTCATCTAGCTCAGGGAGGCTCCAGAGTCCTCCCCAGAGCCCGGAAGAGGGGCGCCGGTAGAGCAGGATGGCGCCTTCATGGTTGGCCAGTAGCGGCATCAGGGTGCGCTTGCGTGGCAGTGTCTTGCGAGGCTTGGGCACTGGGAAGTCGGTTTCGCGACCCAGCAGGTGGGCGCGGCAGCCGCTCTTCAGAGGGCAGAGCAGGCAGCTGGGCTTGCTGCGAGTGCAGAGTGTGGCGCCCAGATCCATCATTGCCTGGGTGTAATGATTGACTCGCTGCTGCGGAGTGAGGCGCTCGGCGACTTCCCACAATTGTCTGGCGACTTTCGGCTCGCCCGGATAGCCATCCTGGGCAACGTAACGTGCAAGCACACGCTTGACGTTGCCGTCGAGGATAGGCGCGCGCAGGCCCATGGACAGGCTGGCGATGGCACCGGCGGTGGAGCGGCCGATGCCAGGCAGTTCGGTGAGCTTTTCCACATCCTGCGGGAAAGCGCCACCGTATTGCTCGGCGACGATCTTCGCAGTTTTGTGCAAATTGCGTGCACGGCTGTAGTAACCGAGGCCCGTCCACAGGTGCAGTACTTCGTCTTCCTCTGCCGCGGCCAGTGCTTCGACGCTGGGCAGGACGACCATAAAGCGATCGAAATAGCCGAGCACGGTGCTGACCTGGGTCTGTTGCAGCATGATTTCCGAGACCCATACGCGGTAGGGCGTGATGCCCTGTTGCCAAGGCAGATGCTTGCGGCCGTGGCGGTCGTACCAGTCGAGGACTGCCGTGGCGAATTGTTCCGGGCTCATCGTTTGAACAGACCCTTGATCGCGTCTTTCAGGTCGGGACTGACCTTGTCGCCAAGCTTCTCTTCGAGCTTTTCGCTGAGTTTTTCGCCGGCCAGGCGCGCGGCGACCTTGCCTAGAGCGTCGTTGTCGAAGCGGCAGGCCTTGGCGCCCAGCTCCAGCGGGCCACGGCAGCGCAGAGGCCACTCGATGCCTTCGTAGCGCTCGTTGACCTGGCAGGCTTCGTCCGGCATCGCGCCCTTGTCACCCTCGACGAGAATGCCGATGCGGTAGTCCATGCCCAATACGCGCAGGTCGACATCGCCGTTACCACTCACCGTCAGGCCGGGAATGCTCACTTTGAGGTCGGGGTTGCTGGCCACGCCGTTGCGCAGGTTGAGGTTGCCCTTCAGTTCACGGAAGGCGGTGTCGCGGGCGCGCGGTTCGCTGGTCAGCGGTTTGCGGTTGAGGGTGGCGATGGCGCGGCACAGCTGCTGTTCGAGGTTGGCATCGACGAGGATGCCATTGTCGAGGACGAAACCGACTTTGCCGTTGAGGTTGTCGATCCAGGCCTTCTGGCTGTTGCCTTGGGTGCGCAGATCGCTGTCAAGGTTGAGCAAGCCTTTGATGGTGACCTGTTCGCCTTGGCTTTGCAGCAGGCGTTCGACCGGTACGTGGGCGATGCGTGTCTGCGTGCTTAGCTGAGGGAGATCCGGCCGTACGTCGAGGCTGGCCGAGGCGTCCACTCGCCCGTTGTAAAGGCCGCCTGCAAAGTTTTCCAAGGTCAGCAGCCCGCCGCCGGTACGTGCCTTCAAGTTGAAGTTGTCCAGCGGTAGCTGCATCGCGGTAAGGCTGTCGATGGCGAGGCTGACCCGTGTATCCAGGGTGCGCAGGGTCGCGATTGGCAGTACTGAGGCCTCACTCCATGCCTGTTGGGTCGGCTTTTCCGGCAGAGGTGTGGTGCCACTGCCGATGGCGGCTGTTTCGCTGGCTTTGATTTCACTCTTGCGCGCCTGAGCTGCATCGTCCTTGGCAGGCGGCGGAAGATAGCGGTCGAGATCGAGGCGGTCGCCCTTGAGGTCGACGCGCAGAGCCTGTTTGGCGAAGTCGCTGATGCCAAGCTGGCCGGTGAAGGTACTGTCGTCCAGCTTAAGGGTGAGGTCTTCGAAGCTCAGGCTGTTGGTCGTGGCGTTCAGGTGGGTGATCAGTTCGGCCTTGCTCAGAGTGCCGCCATCGGCCATGGCCGGGAGGCGCTGGCCGAGGCCGTCGAGGAATTCGCGAAGGTTGAAGGAAGCGATCGACAGTGTGCCGCTGACTGTTGGTTGGTCTTGCAGATTGCTGGCCTTGAGTTCAGCAAGACCGCGTAGCTGATTAGCGGTGAACTTGAGGCTGCTCCATTCGGCGACGTCTGCTGCCAAATCCGCCAGCAGTTGGCCCTGAGCGCTAAAGTTCAGGGTCTTGCCTTGCAGGGGCTCGCCGGAGGCTTCGCCGCTCAGGCGCAGGTCTTCGAGCTGGTAGCGTTGCAGCTTGTTGTCGAAGCGCAGTGAGCCCTGCAGTTCGGTGCGCGCGCGCATCACCGGCTTGTTACTGCCAAAAAAGGCGTTGAGTTTGAGCGGAATTGGCTCTCCCTCACGAATGGCGCCGGTGGTCAGTTCGATGCCTTCTGCGCTCAGGTGCTGGCCGCTCTGAGCGTCCTGGTAGGTTACCCGCGCATCCTTGACGGTCATGCTGTCGATATCGAGCTGCAGTGGGCGGCTGGCCTTGTCGGGCCTGGATTGGGTATCGGCAGTTGTTGTGGCGGGTTCTGCCACTGATTGCTCTTGTTGCTGGGGTGGCTGACCGATGCCTTCCCAATTGCCCGTGCCGTTTTCATCGCGCATCAGCGTCAGGTTGAGACCGTTGAGGGTGATATCGCTCATCTGCACTTCGCGGCGTAACAGCGGCATCACGCGCACTGAAAGGCCGAGCATGCGCAGGTCGGCGAGCGGCTGCTGTGGCGTGTTGGCGCTGGCAATGGTGGTGTCGTGCAGTTCCAGGCCCAGCCAGGGGAAGAGGCTCCAGCCGATGTCGCCGCGGATGTCCAGTTCAAGCCCGGCTTTGTTGCGGGCCAGATCGCGAATCTCATCCTTGTAGTCGTTGGGGTCGAACAGATGAGTCAGGGCAAAACCCAGCGCGACGATGATCAGAAGCAACCCGAGGATTGCCAGGCCCAGGATTTTGCCGATCGCTTTCATGGACAAGTCCTTGATTTGGCGTGTTTGAGGAGTGGCGTGCTTGAAAGAGGCGAGTATAGCGCTGCAGGTTGTGTCGACGCGGGTTAACACCGCTAGAGCGGGACCATTGTCAGGTTCATCCGTGCTGCCAGCGCCTGAGTTTCGAGCTGCTCGGCTGGGGCCGCAAGCTGCAGATCCTGTCCTGCATCGGCTGCCATGCGTCGCGCCTCGTCGATGATGCGTCTGCCGACTCCGCGCCTGCGGGTAATCTTGCGTACGCACAGGTGTGACAGCTGCCAGTGCCGTGTGTCGCGGCGCAACAGGGCTGCACCGAGCAAGCGGTCATTGAAACGGCCGGCTATCAGGTTGCCTTCGGCCAGTGCCGCCTGGATCAGCGCCTCGGCATCGCTATGGGGTAAGAGCAGCCAGGCAGGGGCGTCGGCGAAGATCTTCGCCAGATCGACTAGGTCCTGCGAACTGGGTTCGGTGATGGTTTCGACGAATACGGGCATGCTGACCTGGCGCTGTTCTCGGTAGATGGCGGCAAGCATAACCCTGGCAGCTTTCAATCGCACGGCGCTGGCCGCTGTGGGTGGGCGCAGGTACATAGCCCCGTTACGGGATTTGGGCCTATAATGCCGATCTTTTTTTGCACGATCAGCGGAGCAGGTAATGGCCGAACGTACGGCATTCGTCGAGCGCAACACCCTGGAAACCCAGGTCAAGGCCACCATCAATCTGGATGGCACTGGCAAGGCCCGCTTCGCCATAGGCGTGCCTTTTCTCGAGCACATGCTTGATCAGATCGCCCGCCATGGCCTGATCGACCTTGATATCGAATGCAACGGCGACACCCACATCGATGATCACCACACTGTGGAAGATGTTGGCATCACCCTCGGCCAGGCTTTCACCAAGGCCATCGGCGACAAAAAAGGCATGACCCGCTATGGCCATTCCTACGTCCCGTTGGATGAAGCGCTGTCGCGCGTAGTGATCGACTTCTCGGGGCGCCCGGGTCTGACCATGAACGTGCCATTTACCCGCGCTACTGTCGGTGGTTTTGACGTTGACCTGTTCCAGGAATTTTTCCAGGGCTTTTCCAATCACGCGCTGGTGACCCTGCACATCGACACCCTGCGTGGCACCAACACCCACCACCAGATCGAGACCGTGTTCAAGGCCTTCGGTCGTGCCCTGCGTATGGCGCTGACGCTGGACGAGCGCATGGCTGGCCAGATGCCGTCGACCAAGGGCTGCCTGTAATGCAGACAGTTGCCGTTATCGACTACGGCATGGGTAACCTGCATTCGGTTGCCAAGGCGCTGGAACATGTGGGGGCCGGCAAAGTGCTGGTGACCAGCGATGCGCAGGTCATCCGCGAAGCCGACCGGGTGGTATTCCCGGGCGTCGGCGCGATCCGTGACTGCATGGCCGAGATTCGCCGCCTGGGCTTTGACGAGCTGGTGCGTGAAGTCAGCGTGGACCGTCCATTTCTCGGCATCTGCGTAGGCATGCAGGCGTTGATGGAACGCAGTGAAGAGAACGATGGCGTCGATTGCATCGGCCTGTTTCCCGGCCAGGTACGCTTCTTCGGCAGGGATCTGCAGGAAGATGGCGAGCGCCTCAAGGTGCCGCACATGGGCTGGAACGAGGTCAGGCAGGCGGTTGATCATCCACTGTGGCACAGCATTCCGGATGACGGTCGCTTCTACTTCGTGCACAGCTACTACATCGAGGCCGGCAGTCCGCGCCATGTGGTCGGTCGCGGCCATTACGGCAAGGACTTCGCCGCGGCGCTGGCTGACGGCTCGCGTTTTGCCGTGCAGTTCCACCCCGAGAAAAGCCACACCCACGGCCTGCAGTTGCTGCAGAACTTCGCCGCCTGGGATGGCCGCTGGTAATGAGCCGGGCGAAGCTCAAGGCGCCGGTCCTAACGCTTGATGCCGCTCAGGAACAGGCCGCCCAACAGATCATCAAGCGCTTCCTGGAAGATCGTTTCGAGCTGGAGCTCGGCTCCTTCGAGGCGCAGGAAGTGCTTGATCTGGTCGCCCGTGAAATTGCTCCGCTGTATTACAACAAGGCGATTTTCGACGTGCAGACACACCTGAAAGAACGGTTTGAAAGCATCGAAAGCGACTTGTGGGCGCTCGAAAAGAGCTGACCTTTAACCGATACCCGATTTGAACAGGTTCGAGCCATGCTGATTATTCCCGCGATCGATCTCAAGGACGGCGCTTGCGTGCGCCTGCGTCAGGGCCTGATGGATGACGCCACGGTGTTTTCCGATGACCCGGTAGCGATGGCGGCCAAGTGGGTCGAGGCCGGTTGCCGCCGTCTGCACCTGGTTGACCTCAACGGCGCCTTCGAAGGCCAGCCGGTCAACGGCGAAGTGGTTACCGCCATCGCCAAGCGTTACCCGAACCTGCCGATCCAGATCGGCGGCGGCATTCGCTCGCTGGAAACCATTGAGCATTATGTTCGCGCCGGGGTCAGCTACGTGATCATCGGCACCAAGGCGGTCAAGCAGCCGGAGTTCGTCGGCGAAGCCTGCCGGGCGTTCCCAGGCAAGGTCATCGTCGGCCTGGATGCCAAGGATGGCTTTGTTGCCACCGATGGCTGGGCTGAAGTCTCCACCCTGCAGGTCGTGGATCTCGCGCGCCGCTTCGAGGCCGATGGCGTCTCGGCGATCGTCTACACCGACATCGCCAAGGACGGCATGATGCAGGGCTGCAACGTCGAGGCGACTGTGGCCCTGGCCAATGCCAGCAAGATTCCGGTGATCGCTTCCGGTGGCATTCACAACATCGGTGATATCCAGAAGCTGCTCGACACCAATACACCTGGCATCGTCGGCGCCATTACTGGCCGTGCGATCTATGAGGGCACGCTGGATGTGGCGGAAGCGCAGGCGCTCTGTGACCTGAAATTCAAAGACGAGTGATTCGCTGATCCTGCGGTGGATCGATGAAGTGTGATCCACCCTACACGTTACTTGCAGCTTGAAGCCGGCGGCTTGGAGTTGCTTTCGGAGAAAGCCATGGCCCTCGCCAAACGCATCATCCCCTGCCTCGACGTGGACAACGGTCGTGTAGTCAAGGGCGTCAAGTTCGAGAACATCCGCGATGCGGGCGACCCGGTGGAGATCGCCCGTCGCTACGACGAGCAGGGCGCCGACGAGATCACCTTCCTCGACATCACTGCCAGCGTCGACAACCGCGACACCACGCTGCACACCGTCGAGCGCATGGCCAGCCAGGTATTTATCCCGCTAACTGTCGGCGGCGGCGTACGCAACGTGCAGGACATTCGCAACCTGCTCAATGCCGGTGCTGACAAGGTCTCGATCAACACTGCCGCGGTGTTCAATCCTGAGTTCGTCGGCGAGGCCGCTGCGCGCTTCGGCTCGCAGTGCATCGTCGTCGCCATCGATGCGAAGAAAGTCTCCGCGCCGGGCGAGCCGGGCCGCTGGGAAATTTTCACCCACGGCGGGCGCAAGCCCACCGGACTGGATGCAGTGGCCTGGGCGAAGAAGATGGAAGAACTCGGCGCCGGAGAAATTCTGCTGACCAGCATGGATCAGGACGGCGTTAAAAGCGGTTATGACCTGGGCGTAACCCGGGCCATCAGCGAAGCGCTGAGCATTCCGGTGATTGCCTCCGGCGGTGTCGGCAATCTGCAGCACCTGGCCGATGGCATCCTCGAAGGCAAGGCCGATGCGGTGCTGGCGGCGAGCATCTTCCACTTCGGCGAATACAGCATCCCTGAAGCCAAGGCCTACCTGGCCAGCTGCGGCATCGTGATGCGTTGAGCCTGTTACCACTGATCTACAGTGAGCAAAGGAAGCGTCGCGACAATCGCGGACGTAACATTCAAGGAGTACGCAATGCTTAAATCGACGCTTCTGGCCCTGGCTGCCAGCCTCCCGCTGATCTGTGGTGCCGTACATGCGGCGCCGGAGCGGATCAATCTGCTCACTGAGAACTTCCCGCCGTACAACATGGCGGTCGACGGCAAGAACTATGCGCGTGATGGGAACATCCAGGGCATCGCTGCAGACATCGTGCGGGAGATGTTCCAACGTGCAGGCATCGACTACACCCTGACGCTTCGCTTCCCCTGGGAGCGTGTCTACAAGACGGCCTTGGAAACGCCCGGCTACGGCGCTTTTGTGATGGCGCGATTACCCGAGCGCGAAGCGCTGTTCAAATGGGTAGGCCCCATCGGGCCAGACGATTGGGTGCTGTTGGCGCGCGCCGGCAGTTCGATCGACCTTGCCAACCTTGAACAGGCCAAGGCCTACAACATTGGCGCCTACAAGGGCGATGCCATCGCCGAGCATCTTGCGGCCCAAGGGCTTCGGCCGTCTCTGGCGCTGCGCGACCAGGGCAACGTGGAGAAACTGCAGAGTGGCGAGATCGATCTGTGGGCTACCGGTGACCCAGCGGGCCTTTACCTGGCGAAACAGCAGGGCGTGACAGGGCTCAAGCGTGTATTGCGCTTCGAAACAGCGGAGCTATTTTTGGCGTTGCACAGGGAGACCGCCGACGAAACCGTGGCGAAGCTTCAGGCTGCGCTGGAGCAGATGCGCTCGGACGGCACGGTCGAGGCCATCCGCGCGGGTTATCTGTAGCCTGCCGGGATGAAGCGGGATAGCCGGCTGGGCGCTATCCCGCGCCGCTATTCCCAAATTTCTTAGTCGAGCCTGTATCAGCGATAGATGCCGTCGTGGCCATGGGCAGCCATGGCGCGGTTGCTGCGCGTGGCGATCATCTGGCCGATATCCACCCATTCGATTCCGCTGCTTTGCAGGCGCGGCAGCTCGCGCTCCAGCAGTTCCAGCGTACTGCGATGCGGATGGCCGATGATCACTACCGAACCTTGCTTGTGCGCCAGCGTAATGGCCGCCGCGAACTGTCGGGCAACGGCCTCGGGGCTGGGGTCGTCATCCAGAAAGATGTCCCGAGACAGGCTGGCCAACCCGATCTGCTGGGCAGTAGCGGCGGCTACGGTTTTCGGGTTGGTGCGGCTGTCGAGAAAGAACAGGTGGCGCTGCTGTAATGTCGCCATCAGCGCCGCCATGGGCTGCTGCTGATCGGTCATCTGGCTACCCATGTGATTGTTCAGCCCGCTGGCGTGCGGGACTGCGGCAAGCGCGTTGTCCAGCCGGCGCTGCAATTCCTCGGTAGGCAGTTCCGGGCGCCAGGCATAGGGGCCGCCTGCTGGAGCCATCGGCAGATGCAACATGACCGTTTTGCCGGCGGTATGGGCGCGTTGGGCGAGCGTCGCGGCGTGGCGAGTATCCGGCAGAATCGCCAGAGCGACCGGGCCGGGCAAGGCCAGCACGCGCTCATCGCGGGCCGGGTTTTGCCCAAGATCATCGATGATCAGCGCCAGTCGGGGCTTTTCCAGGACGGCTGCCTCGAGCCCTGGCGCGGCCTGGCATATCAGTGGCAACAGGCCGGCCAGCAGCCACAAGGATGCACGCAGCATCCTTACTTTCCGCGGGTGAGATTCAAACCCTTGAGCAGGTTAAGTGCCTGGCTGAGTTGGTAGTCATCATCCTGGGGTCGCGGCTCGCCGGCTGCCTTGCTGCCGCTGGGCCGATCAGCTCCGCCATTGCCATTGCCCAAGTGGCCGGCCAGATCGGCCTCGCGAAGGCCGTCGGAAACCTGCTCGCGGGTCAGCTTGGCGCGGGTCACTTCGATGTCCGGCTCGATGCCCTGGGCCTGGATAGAACGGCCATTGGGTGTGTAGTAGAGCGCGGTGGTGAGCTTGAGCGCACGGTCATTGTTCAGCGGCAGCACGGTCTGCACCGAGCCTTTGCCGAAGCTGTTGGTGCCCATCACCACGGCGCGTTTCTGGTCCTGCAAGGCGCCGGCGACGATCTCCGAGGCTGAGGCGCTGCCGCCGTTGATCAGCACTACCAGCGATACGCCCTCACTGGCGTCCGCGGGGTCGGCATTGAAGCGCAGTTCGGAATTGGCGATGCGGCCCTTGGTGTAGACAATCAGGCCATTTTTGAGGAAGTGGTCGGAGACCTCTACCGCAGCCTGCAGCACGCCGCCGGGGTTGTTACGCAGATCCAGTACCAGGCCGTTGAGTTTCTGTCCGTTTTCCTTGCGTAGCCGTGCCAGCGCCTTGCCCACTTCGGTGCCGGTATTGACCTGGAACTGGGTGACACGCAGGTAGCCAAAGCCAGGTTCGAGCAGCTGGCTCTTGACGCTGGTGACCTTGATGATCGCGCGTGTCAGCTTGACGTCGAACGGCTTGCCGCCTTCGCGTACAAGCGACAGGCTGATTTCGCTCCCTGGCTTGCCGCGCATCATGCCGACCGCCTCGATCATCGACAGGCCCTTGGTCGGTTTACCATCGATTTTCACGATCAGATCGCCGGCCTCGATGCCGGCTCTGGATGCCGGGGTGTCATCGATGGGCGAAACCACCTTGATGAAGCCGTCCTCAATACCGACTTCGATGCCCAGGCCGCCGAACTCACCGCTGGTGCTTTCCTGCAGCTCGGCAAAAGCCTCGGGTTCGAGGTAAGCGGAGTGTGGGTCGAGATTGCTCAACATGCCCTTGATGGCGTTTTCCAGCAGCGTCTTGTCGTCAACCGGCTCGACGTAGGCCGCCTTGATCCGGTCCAGCACCTCGGCGAAGGTTCGCAGCTCATCGAGCGGCAATGGTGCCCTGCTGGTCGACGTGCCTTGTACCTCTGGGGTTGGCGCCATTTCGGCCGGGGGTTGCTGAGCCCAAGCGCTGCCGTGTATCCCCAGCAGCAGGGCTATTGTCAGCGTTGAAGGGCGGGCGAAGCGGCGCGGGTGAAGCATTGTCGAACTCCGGTTATGAGAGCGCATTCGGCGGTCAGCCTTGTGCGCGACACCATTGCGCCGGATCGCTTGGGCGACCCTGCTGGCGGATGGCGAAATACAGTGCAGCAGCTTCCTGCCCGCCACTGTTTCCTACGGTGGCAATGGGGTCTCCAGCCTTGACGATTTCTCCTGCATCACGCAAAAGGCTCTGATTATGCCCGTAGAGGCTCAGATAGCCGTTACCGTGATCGAGGATAACCAGCAAGCCGGCACCGCGCAGCCAGTCGGCAAATACTACGCGGCCACCGTGCACGGCGCGTACCTGAGAGCCGATAGCGGCACCGATCAGCACGCCGTCCCACTTGGTTCGAGCGTCGCCGCCGCGCGGAGTGCCGTAACCGGCGACAAGTCGTCCATCTACAGGCCAGGGCAGCTTGCCCTTGGCATTGGCAAAAGGACCGCCAAAACTTTCCCCAGCGCTGGAGACAAACGGACCCGAATGCGCTGCCGTTGAGCCACCTGAGCGTTGCTGGCGCAGCTGTTCTTTGCGGGCCTCGGCCAGGACGCGCTGGCGCTGCTCTTCGGCTTCGCGGGCCTGACGAGCGAGGGTTTCCTCAATGGTCTTGAGCACGCGCTCGAGCTGGGCCTGCTCCTGTTGGCGCGCCTTGAGCTTGCTGTCGCGGGAGGAGAGATCCTTGTCCAGTTTGGCCAGGGTCTGTTGGCGCTGCTTGCGCACCTCAGCAAGCTGAGTCTGCCGCTGTTTCAGCCCGCTCTGTTGTTCGCTTAGCGCCGCCTGTTGCTGCTCGATGCCGGTTTCGACCTTTGCCAGCTGGCGAAGGGTTTCGTTGAAACCTTCGAGCTGCTCGAAGCGCGCCTTGCTCAGATAGTCGTAATAGGTCAGAGAACGGCTGAATTTCTCCGGATTCTGCTGGTTGAGTAGCAGCTTGAGATATTCCTGGCGGCCGCTCTGATAAGCCGCGCGAGCCTGGATGCCGATTAGTCGCTGTTGCTCGATACGAGCGCCTTCGAGGGTGGTTTTTTCTTCATTGAGACGGTCCAGCTCGGCTTCGCTGCGGTCTATTTCCTGCTGCAGAGAATCCACCTGTTTTTCCAGCGTGCCCATTTCGCTTTCGGTGGTCTGCAGCTGCTTGTGTACTGCAGATTTCTCCTGCTCGATCTGCTTGAGGAGCTTCTGCAGTTCGGCTACGTCTTTGCGTGCGGCCTCTATCTGTTTGCGGGCGTCTGCGCGCTCGTCGGCCACGGCGGTGCCGAGCAGGCAGGAAAATGCTAGGGCGAGAAATAAGCGGAGCATGGGCGGGCGCAACCGAGAGATCGACGACCGCCGTAGTATGCCTAAAAAAAGAGCTAGAAGCTTGAGCCGCATAGCATCGGCATTAGCTCGCTACCTGCCGCGGTAGATGAGGGTAATGCCGGCGCGGTGGACTTCAGTGCCTGCTGGTTCAGTCCTTCAGCTCGACAATCGAGCGCCCGGTCATTTCTGCCGGCACGGGCAGATCCAGCAGCGTCAGGATGGTCGGCGCCACATCGGCAAGTACGCCGCCCTGGCGGATGCTGGCCTTGCGCTTGCCGACATAAATGAAAGGCACTGGCTCGCAGGTGTGAGCGGTGTGCGCCTGGCCGGTCATGACGTCTTCCATCTGCTCGACATTGCCGTGATCGGCGGTGATCAGCGCTTCGCCACCGACCCGCTCCAGCGCCTCGACAATGCGCCCGACGCACTTGTCCAGGCATTCCACTGCCTTGACTGCCGCCTCGAACACGCCCGTGTGGCCAACCATGTCGCCGTTGGCGTAGTTGACGATGATCACGTCGAAGCGCTGGTTGTCGATGGCCTCGACGATGCGGTCGGTAACTTCGGGCGCGCTCATTTCCGGCTGCAGGTCGTAGGTGGCTACCTGTGGCGAGGGGATCAGGATGCGTTCCTCGCCAGCAAAAGGCTCTTCGCGGCCACCGGAGAAGAAGAAGGTGACGTGGGCGTACTTCTCGGTCTCGGCGATGCGCAGCTGAGTCTTGCCATTGTTGGCCAGGTATTCGCCGAGAACGTTGGTCAGCGCCTCGGGGGCGTAGGCAGCGGGGGCTGGAATGCTCGCGGCGTACTGGGTGAGCATGACGAAACCGGCCAGTTGCGGGGTGCGTGCGGGCTGGAATTCCTTGAACCCAGGCTCGACGAAGGCGCGGGTCAGCTCACGAGCGCGGTCGGCGCGGAAGTTCATGAATACCACGGCATCGCCATCTTCCACGCGCACCGGCTCGCCGATGGTGGTGGCTTTGACGAACTCATCGCTCTCGCCGCGCTCGTAGGCGGCGATCAGGCCGTCCACCGCGTAATCGGACTGGAACTGGGCCTTGCCGTCAACGATCAGCTCGTATGCCTGCTGCACGCGATCCCAGCGATTGTCGCGGTCCATGGCAAAGTAGCGGCCGATCAGGCTGGCGATACGGCCTTTGCCCAGGCGAGTGAAGGTGGCCTGCAGCAGTTCGATTGAATGCTGCGCGCTCTTGGGCGGCGTGTCGCGGCCATCTAAGAAGGCGTGCAGATAGATCTTTTCGGCGCCGCGCTTGGCGGCCAGCTCGGCCATGGCCACCAGATGGTCTTGATGGCTGTGCACGCCACCGTCCGACAGCAGGCCAAGAATATGCACGGCCTTGCCGTTGCTTGCAGCCTTATCCACCGCAGCACAGATGGTCGGGTTGGAAAAGAAATCCCCGTCTCGGATGGATTTAGTCACGCGGGTAAAGTCCTGATACACCACGCGGCCTGCGCCGAGGTTCATGTGACCGACTTCCGAGTTACCCATCTGGCCGTCGGGCAGTCCGACATCCATGCCGCTGCCGGAAATCAGCCCGTGGGGGCGTGTGGCACGCAGCTGGTCGTAGATCGGCGTGCTGGCCGCATGGATGGCGTTGTACTCGGGGCTGTCGCTGTGTCCGAAGCCATCGAGGATGATCAGTACCAGGGGTTTGGGCGCGGCGGGCATTTCTCTGGCTCCTTGCACGAGGATCGCGAATAAGGGCGGCGATTCTACACGATTGACAGGGTTCAGCCGGCAAGAGGGGCTGTGTATACTGCCGGGATTTTACCCTCCGGGAACCTTGTAGATGGTCGCTAACCTGATTGAATTTGCTTCTAACAACTTTGTACTGGTCAGTATCTTTCTGGCTCTGCTCGCTCTGCTGGCCATCACCGAAATGCAGAAGGGCGGTAAGAGCCTGGCCAGTCGAGAGCTGACGGCGCTGGTCAACCGCGACGAAGGCGTGGTGTTGGACGTGCGTGCCAAGAAGGAGTTCGATGCTGGCCATATCGTCGATGCATTGAACATTCCCCATGAGAAGCTGGTCAGCCGACTGGGTGAGCTGGAAAAGTACAAGGCCAAGACGATCATCGTCGTCGATGCCATGGGCCAGCACTCCGGAGCGGCCTGCCGTGAGCTTAAAAAGGCGGGCTTCACCGCCGTTAAGCTGTCTGGAGGAATGTCCAGCTGGCGTGGCGACAATCTGCCAGTGGTTAAGTAAACATGCCCGACGTCGTCATCTATACCACCGCCTGGTGTCCCTATTGCGTGCGGGCCAAGAGCCTGCTGAAACGCAAGGGCGTCGCCTTCCAAGAGATCTCCGTGGACGGCAAGCCGGCCTTGCGCGCTGAAATGGCTAGCAAGGCCGGGCGCACTTCGGTTCCGCAAATCTGGATCGGGGACAGCCATGTTGGTGGCTGCGATGAACTGCACGCGCTGGAGCGTGCGGGGCGTCTGGATGCGATGCTTCAGGGCTGATCTGTCGAAACAGGTGTTTTCAACGGCCTGACAGGGGTTGCCCGGACGCGGGTTCGGGCGTGGAATCAATACAACAATGCACAGCGAGAAGGCTTTCACATGACTGAACAAGCAAACAACGGCGCAGCTGCCGCTGAGCAGGAGCAGGGTGCACAGTTCTCCCTGCAGCGCATCTATGTTCGCGACCTGTCCTTCGAGGCGCCGAAAAGCCCAGAGATCTTCCGTCAGGAATGGAACCCCAGCGTTGGGCTGGATCTGAATACTCGCCAGAAGGCGCTGGAAGGTGATTTCCATGAGGTGGTGCTGACCCTCTCCGTCACCGTGAAGACGGGTGAAGAAGTCGCCTTTATCGCCGAAGTCCAGCAGGCCGGAATTTTCCTGATCAAGGGCCTTGAGCCGCAGGCAATGAGCCACACGCTGGGCGCTTTCTGCCCGAATATCCTCTTCCCCTATGCCCGCGAAGCGCTGGACAGCCTGGTTACTCGCGGCTCCTTCCCGGCACTGATGCTGGCGCCGGTGAACTTCGATGCACTCTACGCTCAGGAAATGGAGCGCATCCAGCAAGCTGCCCAGGCGCCTGCTACCCACTGATAACGCAACGCCGTAACGGGGTGGAGGGCTTTGTAGCTTCCACCCTGCGTCTGGCTTGCGCCGCGTCAGCGCACTTTCACGACCAGTTTTCCCACGGCCTTGCGCTGCCCCAGTGTCTCGATTGCCAGGCCGGCCTGTTCCAGCGCATAAGTCTGCGAAATCAGCGGCTTGACCTTGCCTTCGGCGTACCAGGCGAACAGCTGCCTGAAATTGGCGGCGTTGTCATGAGGCTGGCGCTGGGCGAAAGCGCCCCAGAAGACGCCGATCAGTGAGGCGCCCTTGAGCAGGGGCAGGTTGGCAGGCAGTGCCGGAATCTCACCGCCGGCGGCAAATCCCACCACCAGCATGCGCCCGTTCCAGGCAATACTGCGGAAGGCTTCCTCAAACAGCGTGCCGCCGACCGGGTCGTAAATCACATCCACACCCTGTCCTTGGGTGAGCTCTTTCAGGCGTTCGCGCAGGCTGGACTCGCTGTAGTTGACGAGCTCGTCAGCGCCGGCCATTTTCGCGACCTCCAGCTTTTCGTCGGTTGAAGCAGCTGCGATCACCCGGGCACCCATGGCCTTACCAATCTCCACTGCCGCCAGGCCGACGCCGCCGGAGGCGCCGAGAACCAGCAGCGTTTCCCCAGGCTGAAGATTGGCCCGCTGCTTTAAAGCGTGCATCGAGGTGCCGTAGGTCATGCCGAAGGCAGCTGCAGTGGTGAAGTCCATATCAGCTGGAACGGGTAGTGTGTTCTGGCCGGCTACGGCGACCTGTTCGGCAAAACTACCCCAGCCGGTCAAAGCCATGACCCGGTCGCCGACCTTCAAGTGGGTAATGCTTTCGCCAACCGCGGCGACCACGCCAGCCGCCTCGCCACCCGGTGAAAAGGGAAAGGGTGGCTTGAACTGGTATTTGCCCTCAATGATCAAGGTGTCCGGAAAGTTGACCCCGGCTGCATGCACGTCAAGCAGCACCTCGCCTTTCTTGATCGAGGGGCTATCGGCTTCTTCGATAACAAGATTTTCGGCTGGGCCGAAGGCTTTGCACAGAACAGCTTTCATCGGGCTTCCTTATTAATGGGGTTCGTTCGCCAGTCTAGAAGGCTACCCCGTAGGTGCAATGAGCATGGCCTGGCGTGATGTTCAGACATAACAGGCGGGCTTGGGTCCGGGCCTAGCTCTGGTTATGCTGAAGGACATTCTTTCCTGGAGTTTTCCCGTGACGCGCATTCTTGCTTTCTGCCTGACTCTCGGACTGGCAGCACCGGCTCTTGCCGAAAAGGCCGCAGACGATACGTTGGCAAAAACCATCTACTACACCCTGACGCCTGCGCTGGTCGGCAACTACGGTTCGGATGGGAGGCTGAAGTATTACAAGGCCGACGTAGCGCTGCGCATCGGCAGCAGCGAGGCCGAAGTCAGGGTCAAGCATCACGAGCCGCTTATACGTAATCAGCTGGTGATGTTGTTTTCGCAGCAGACCGAGGCCAGCCTGGGCAGCGTCGAGGCCAAGGAGGCCTTGCGCAAGGAAGCCCTCCAGCAGGTGCAGTCGGTGCTTACACAGGAAGAAGGTCGTCCTCTGGTGGACGACCTTCTATTCAACAATCTGATCATTCAGTAACGGCTTTAGCGCATGGCCAGGATGGCCTCCCACTGCGACTCGCTGACGGGCATTACCGAAAGCCGGCTGCCTTTCTGCACCAATGGCATCTGTTCAAGCGCCGCTTCGGCCTTGAGCTGCGGCAGCGTCAGAATCTGTTCAAAGCGCTCAACGAAACTGACGTCAACCGCGCTCCAAGGATTTTTTTGCTCGCAGGCTTTGGCATCGTGGTAAGGGCTGTCAGGGTCTAGGGCGGTGGGGTCTGCGTAGGCTGTTCGCACGATACTGCCGATCCCAGCAATACCGGGCGTTGCACAGCTGGAGTGATAGAAGAAAAAGCAATCTCCGTCGCTCATTTCCCGCAGGAAATTGCGGGCTTGGTAATTGCGTACTCCATCCCAGCGTGCTCGGCCTATTTTTTCGAGATTGCTAATGGAAAATTCGTCGGGCTCGGACTTCATTAGCCAGTACGGCATGCTACTTGCTTCCTGTGATTCGCTGGAAAGGGTTCTCGAACGCAAATTCCCCGACAATCGGTCCCGATGCGTGTTTGCACTGCATGGAGGCATAGCGGAGAATGCCGCGCTTGAGGTTGGTGTCGACAAGCCTAAAAAACTAGAACGATACGGCTTGGCAGGACTATTCGCCTTGAAGGGGGAGGCGAACACAATTATGAAACGCAAACCGGATATTCTTTGGGTTCTGGTGCTGGTTTTTGGCTTGGGTGTGGTTACCACGGGCTATACCCAGGGACTGTGGGAGCGCACTGACGACTCGTCGCAAGTCCCCATCAGTCATTCCCAGCACCTCCATCAGCGCTGACTCGCTGTGCCGCATGGACGCGGCTTGCTACATCTCTTTTGGCGTCCTGTCCCGTCTCACGTACCAGCTTCTGTCTGTTACGGTCGCCTGGAGATCCACATCCCAGCTTGCCAGCGGTAGGCGATCAACTTTCTGACACTCATGGGCAAGCCCCAGAAGTGTCGGTTTGTGACTTTTTTTGCGCCTGGAGCGATACGCCAGGCTGCGATCATAAAAGCCCCCGCCCATACCCAAACGTCCGCCGTGTTCATCGAAGCCCACCAGCGGCATCAGCAATACGTCCAGCGTCCAGACCGGACGTTGCCGTGCCGGGCAAAAAGCAGGCTCGGCAATACCAAAACGGTTAGTTTTCAGGGGTTCGCCCGGAAGGATGCGCTGAAACGCCATGCGAGTTCGCGGCCAGGCGTTTAGTACCGGTAGATAGGTGGCTTTACCCATTGTCTGTGCCGCGCGCAGCAGTGGGCGAGGGTCGATTTCGCCATCGTTGGGCAGGTAGAGAGCGATATGTCGCGCGCGACGAAACAGGGGATGTTGTGCCAGCTGGCGATGGAGCCGTTGGGCGGCGAGGCGCTGCTGGAGGGGAGAAAGATTTCGGCGCTTTTGTCGCAGCAGTTTGCGCAATGCCGGGCGCGAAAGGCCTTCGGCGATGTTCATGAAAAAAGACTCCCCAGCATGCCGCTGCCCGCGTAGGCCCTTGAACCCGAGAGTTCAAGGTGGCGACTACAGGATACCTTAAGGCTTTCCGTCAGGCGGACATGCACACCGGCACCACATGTAGCCTCCAGGATGTTGCTTATCGGGAGAGGGTCATCGCCGACTGGCGAACATGCCAGGGAGGTGTGGGGATTATAGCGCAATCTGTGAGCCGTTCATCAGTTACCTGAGGTGTTCTGGTCGGCTAGTGCGCTGTCGACGCGTTCGAGCAGCGTGCGCACATGCTCGCGGGCGCTATTGGCCTCGGCGTCCAGGCGATCATGCTTGTGCAGCAGTTCGTGGGTAATGTTCAGCGCAGCCATAACTGCAATGCGGTCGGCCCCAATCACTTTTCCGCCGCTGCGAATCTCGCGCATCTTGCGGTCAAGGTAGCTCGCAGCACCCTCCAGGTTGCTGCGCTCCTCCGGGGGGCAGGCGATGCAGTACTCCTTGTCGAGGATATGCACGGTAACGGTGTTCGACTGGTTCATGAGTCCTGCTCCAGGGCTTTCAGGCGCGAAATCATGGATTCGACCTTCACGCGGGCCATTTCGTTCTTTTCAATCAGCTGGGCACGTTCCTCGCGCCACGCCTGCTCGCCGTGTAGCAGCAGGCGATTCTGTACTTTCAACTGCTCTAACTGCTGAATCAGCTGCTCCAGCCGGGTGCTCAGCAATTGCAGGTCGGCGTCTTCCATGGGATTCCCGATGATTGAGGCGAGTGCCGGCAGGTCTCGCTTCGATGGTCTTGGCTCGTTCGCCGGTGCTAGGATACGAGACCTTCATTCTAGACATTAGCGCCCTGGTGCGCCTAGCTGCCAATGCCCATTCAGAATTCGCCTTATGCTGCCTTCGCCACATTGCTGGCCAACACTCCACTGGCCGTGACTCCGGCCGAACTGCATGGTCTGCTGCTTGGTCGCAGCTGTGCCGGAGCCGGTTTCGATATCGATCCCTGGCTGCTCGACGCCGGCGAGCTGCTCGGTGGCGAGCCCGAAGAGGCAGTGCGGCAGGCGCTGATCGGCCTGCAGGAAATGGTCAAAGGGGAGCTGGCCGGTGACGATATCGCCATCGTGATGCTGCTGCCTTCCGACGAAGCTCCGCTGGTCGAACGCGCGCTGGCGCTCGGGCAGTGGTGCCAGAGCTTCCTCACCGGTTTCGGGTTGATCGCCGGTGATCGCGCCCTGAGTGCCGAGGCCATGGAGGTGCTGCAAGACATGGCCGCCATCGCCCAGGTACAGGGTGCGCTGGAGGAGTCCGAGGATGGTGAGAGCGATTACATGGAGGTGATGGAGTACCTGCGCGTCGCGCCCCTGCTGTTGTTCACCGAATGCGCCAAGCCGCTCGCGCCAACGGCCAAACCTTCCCTGCATTAAGGACATCCACTCGCCTATGACTCGTATCCCGAAATCGGAATATGCCCGCCGTCGCAAGGCGCTGATGGCGCAAATGGAACCCAACAGCATTGCCATCTTGCCCGCGGCGCCGGTACATATCCGCAATCGCGACGTCGAGCATGTCTACCGTCAGGACAGCGACTTCCAGTACCTTTCGGGCTTTCCCGAACCGGAGGCCGTGATCGCTCTGATTCCGGGCCGCGAGCACGGCGAATACGTGCTTTTCTGCCGCGAGCGCGATCCCGAACGAGAGCTCTGGGATGGCCTGCGCGCCGGGCAGGATGGTGCGGTTAGCGAGTACGGCGCGGACGATGCCTTTCCCATCGGCGATATCGATGACATTCTTCCAGGCCTGATTGAAGGCCGTTCGCGTGTCTATTACGCCATCGGAACCAACGAAGCCTTTGATCAACGCTTGATGGACTGGATCAAGACCATCCGCGGCAAGGTTCGCCAGGGCGCGCAGCCGCCCAATGAGTTCGTCGCCCTCGACCACTTGCTGCACGACATGCGTATGTACAAGTCGGTCAATGAGGTGAAGGTGATGAAGCATGCGGCGGATATTTCCGCGCGTGCGCATATCTGCGCCATGCGGGCCAGCCGCGCCGGGCTATACGAATACCATCTGGAAGCCGAGCTGGATTACGAATTCCGCAAGGGCGGAGCGAAGATGCCGGCCTATGGCTCCATCGTCGCGGTGGGCCGCAACGCCTGCATCCTGCACTATCGCGAGAACGATGCACTGCTCAAGGATGGTGATCTGGTCTTGATCGATGCCGGCTGTGAGATCGATTGCTATGCCAGCGACATCACCCGTACCTTTCCGGTCAACGGCAAGTTTTCGCCGGAACAGAAGGCCATCTACGAGCTGGTACTGGCCGCCAACGAAGAGGCCTTCAAGTTCATCGCCCCAGGCAGGCACTGGAACGAAGCACACGAGGCTACCGTGCGTGTCATCACCGCCGGCCTGGTGGAGCTGGGTCTGCTGCAGGGTAAGGTGGACGAGCTGATCGCCAGCGAGGCCTACAAGCCCTTCTACATGCACCGCGCCGGCCACTGGCTGGGGATGGATGTGCATGACGTTGGCGACTACAAGGTCGGGGGCGAATGGCGTGTGCTCGAACCCGGTATGGCGATGACCGTCGAACCAGGTATCTATATCGCGGCGGACAACCTGCTGGTTGCGAAGAAATGGCGCGGCATCGGCGTGCGCATCGAGGATGATGTGGTCGTCACCAAGACCGGCTGCGAAATCCTCACCGGGGGTGTGCCCAAGAGCGTCGCCGAAATCGAGGCGCTTATGATTGCCGAGCACGGGGAAGCCTGAGCCATGAGCGTACTGGCGATCATCGGCGGCGGGCTGGTTGGCGCCAGCCTCGCTCTGGCACTGCAGCAGGGCGCCAAACAGCGCGGCTGGTCGATCCTGCTGATTGAACCCTTTGCGCCGGGCAATGAATATCAACCCAGCTACGATGCGCGTTCCACGGCGCTGTCCTACGGCACACGGCTGATCTACCAGCGCCTGGGAGTCTGGGAACAGATTGCCGAACGTGCCGAAGCGATCACCCATATTCAAGTCTCCGACCGTGGCCGCGCCGGTGCCACCCGCCTTGATGCGCAGACCGAGCAGGTGCCGGCGCTGGGCTATGTGGTGGAAAACGCCTGGGTCGGCCATTGTCTGTGGCAGGCGCTGGACGACGAGGTAGTGCAGCGCTATTGCCCTGCCGAAGTGGAGCGTATGCAGCCCAGGACTGCCGGCTGGCAACTGACTTTGACCGATGGTCGCGAGCTCGACTGCGCGCTGGCGGTGCTGGCTGATGGGGGCCGCTCGGCACTGCGCGAGCAGCTCGGTGTGGCTATCAAGCACACGCCTTACGGGCAAACCGCGCTGATCGCCAATGTGACACCCGGCAAGCGCCACGGCGGCTATGCCTTCGAGCGCTTCACCGATGACGGCCCGATGGCCTTGCTGCCGGTTCGCGATAACCGCTGTGCATTGATCTGGAGTCGCTCGCATGCCGACGCGGCCCGGCTGGTGGCACTGAATGAAGCGCAGTTCCTTGAAGAATTGCAGCAGGCCTTCGGCTACCGTCTGGGAGGTTTCCGGCAGGTGGGTGCGCGGCATCTGTACCCGCTGGCGCTGGTTGAGTCGACCGAACAGGTGCGCAGCGGTCTGGTGGTGCTGGGCAATGCCGCCCATAGCCTCCACCCGATTGCTGGTCAGGGCTACAACCTGTCGCTGCGTGATGCCGAGGTGCTGGCCGCGACCCTGCTGAGTAGCAGCGCGGCGCCCGGCGACCTGGCTGTGCTCAAGGAATACCAGCGTCGCCAGCGTCTGGATCAGCACCTGACCGTAGGCTTTTCCGATCGTTTGACGCGGCTGTTTGGCGAACCCAGCTCGCTGATCACGGCCGGGCGCAACCTGGGTTTGCTGGCGCTTGACCTGCTGCCGCCGGCCAAGGGCTGGTTTGCCCGTCAGGCCATGGGGCTGGGCGTGCGCGAAAGCTGAAGCTGTTTCCTGACGCAAGACTTCCATGACAGGCGTTGAAAACTCGCAGGAGAGAATGATGCAAGCGGACCTCATCATCGTGGGTGCGGGGATGGTCGGCAGCACGCTGGCCCTGGCGCTGCAGGAGAGCGGGCTGAATATCCGCCTGATCGACGCCGGCCCGCTCGAGCCGCAAGCCTTCGCCGCATCCGACCCCTTCGAACCACGTGTCAGTGCACTGTCGGCGGCCAGCCAGCGCATCCTCGAACGCGTTGGCGCCTGGCAGGGTGTTGTCCAGCGCCGCGCAAGTCCCTACAGCGACATGCGCGTGTGGGACGGCTCCGGCACCGGCCAGATCCATTTTTCCGCCGCTTCGGTACATGCCGAAGTGCTCGGCCATATCGTCGAGAACCGCGTCGTGCAGGATGCGCTGCTGGAGGTACTCAAGGCGCGCGGCTCAGTGGAGCTGATCGCCGGAGCACGCCTGGAGCAGCTGCATCGGGACGAATCCGGCTGGCACCTGACACTTGCTGACGGTCAGCAACTGAGTGCCGGACTGCTGGTCGCTGCCGATGGTGCGAATTCAGCAGTGCGGCGTCTGGCCGGCTGCGACACCCGTGAATGGGACTACCTGCACCACGCCATCGTCACCAGCGTGCGTTGCGCCGAACCCCATCAGCGCACGGCCTGGCAACGCTTCACTGATGATGGTCCGCTGGCCTTCCTGCCTTTGCAGCGCGACGGCGACGAGCACTGGTGCTCCATCGTCTGGTCGACCACCGAGGCCGAGGCGCAGCGGCTGATGGCGCTGGGCGATGAGGACTTTCGCCAAGCACTTGGGCGCGCCTTTGAACAGCGTCTGGGTGAGGTGCTGGAGGTTGATCCACGCTTGTGCATCCCGCTGCGCCAGCGTCACGCCAAGCGCTACGTGCAGCCAGGGTTGGCCCTGATCGGTGATGCGGCGCACACCATCCATCCGCTGGCAGGGCAGGGGGTCAACCTTGGGCTGCTGGATGCGGCGGTACTGGCCGAGGTGCTGCTCGCGGCACTGCGGCGCGGCATGCAGCCTGGCGATCCGCACGTGCTGGCGCGTTTTGAGCGCCGGCGGATGCCGCACAACCTGGCAATGATGGCCGCAATGGAAAGCTTCGAGCGACTGTTCCAGGCCGATGCGCTGCCGTTGCGCTGGCTGCGCAACGCAGGGTTGAAAGGCGTCGAGGCGCTGCCGCAGGCGAAGGCGCTGTTTGTGCGTCAGGCGCTGGGGCTCTCGGGGGACCTTCCCGAACTGGCGCGGCCTTGATTTTTTCAGGTTTTTTGGCCTGGACTTGATTTGGCACAAAATGTCGCGTTGAGAAGCGAAATGAAAACTACTACTATTTGGCCTCTTCAATAGAACCATTCAAGAGAGGCTGATCCATGCAGGCACGCAAAGCTCTAGTCGCCGCCGCTGTAGCGCTCACAACAGCGCTGTCCGGCGCCGTACAAGCCGCCGAGGAGGTCGTAGTTTATTCCTCGCGTATCGACGAGTTGATCAAGCCCGTGTTCGATGCCTACACCGAAAAAACCGGTGTGAAGGTCAAGTTCATCACTGACAAGGAAGCGCCGCTGATGGCGCGCATCAAGGCCGAAGGCGCCAACACTCCGGCTGACCTGCTGCTGACCGTCGATGGCGGCAACCTCTGGCAGGCCGAGCAGATGGGCATCCTGCAGCCGATGAACTCTCAGCAGGTAAAAGACAATATTCCCGCCCAGTACCGTTCCTCCAACGATGCCTGGACCGGCCTGTCGCTGCGTGCACGTACCATCGTCTATTCCCCCGAGCGCGTCGAAGACGGCGAGCTGACCACCTATGAAGCCCTGGCCGACGAGCGCTGGGATGGCCGTCTGTGCCTGCGTACCAGCAAGAAGGTCTACAACCAGTCGCTGACCGCCACGCTGATCGAAACCCATGGTGCAGAAAAAACCGAGGAAATCGTCAAGAGCTGGGTGGGCAATCTGGCCACTGATGTTTTCGCCGATGACACCGCCCTGATCCAGGCCGTCGATGCCGGACAATGCGATGTCGGCATCGTCAACACCTATTACTTCGGGCGGCTGCACAAACAGAAGCCGGATCTGAAAGCCAAGCTTTTCTGGCCGAATCAGGAAGACCGCGGCGTCCACGTCAACCTGTCCGGTATCGGCCTGACCAAGCACGCGCCGAGCCCTGATGCTGCGCGCAAACTAGTGGAGTGGATGACTACCCCCGAAGCGCAGAGCATCTTTGCCGATGCCAATATGGAGTTCCCGGCCAATCCGGACGTGAAGCCGTCTGCGGAAGTGGCTTCCTGGGGCGAGTTCAAGGCTGACACCATTCCGGTCGAAGTCGCCGGCAAGCGCCAGGCTGAAGCCATCCGGTTGATGGATCGCGCCGGCTGGAGGTAAACCGCTTACCGTAGCCGTGTTTCCGATGCGGTTATACTCGCCGCCCCCGCCTGGCCGGGGGCGTTTTCATTTCTGCTTACGAGGCCTGCGTGTCCCACCCCGTCGAGCGCCGCTGGTACCCCCTCACGTTCACAGTGGCTGCGCTGGTATTGCTGCCGCTGAGTGTTCTGCTGTTCAGCTGGGGCGACATTAATGTCGAGATCTGGTCGCACCTTTGGGACACTCAGATCCCGCGCCTGCTGGGTAACACCCTGACGCTGGTGTTGGGTGTCGGTGTCGGTGTGGTGCTGCTTGGCACCAGCCTCGCCTGGTTGACGGCACTCTGCGAGTTTCCGGGTAGGCGCTGGCTGGACTGGGCGCTGATGCTGCCCTTCGCGATTCCCGCCTACGTGCTGGCCTTCGTCTTTATCGGCCTACTGGATTTCGCCGGGCCGGTGCAGACGCTGGCGCGCGAGTGGTTCGGTAGCGGCGTGCGTTTCCCCAGGGTGCGCTCCACCGGCGGGGTGATCATCGTCCTGGTGCTGGTGTTCTACCCCTACGTTTACCTGCTCGCGCGTTCGGCATTTATCGCACAGGGCAAGGGTTTGATGGAGGCGGCGCGAGTTCTCGGAAAGTCGCCCTGGAAAGCTTTCTGGAGTGTGGCGCTGCCAATGGCTCGACCGGCTATCGGTGCCGGGCTGGCGTTGGCGTTGATGGAAACCCTGGCCGATTTCGGCGCGGTGTCGGTGTTCAATTTCGACACTTTTACTACAGCCATCTACAAAACCTGGTACGGCTTTTTCAGCCTCAGCAGTGCGACTCAGCTGGCCAGCCTGCTGTTGCTGGCGGTGATGCTGGTGCTCTACGGCGAGCGGCGTGCTCGCGGCGTGGCCAGGCCGGCCAATGACCGGGCACGCTCGACAGCGCTTTACCATCTGCGCGGTGCCAAGGCGCTAGCCGCCAGTGCCTGGTGCGGGTTGGTGTTTCTCTGCGCCTTTGTCATTCCGATGTTGCAACTGCTGGCATGGCTCTGGCAACGGGGGCGCTTCGATCTCGACGAGCGCTACGCCGGGCTGATTCTGCATACGCTTTACTTAGGCGCGATGGCAGCGCTGATCACCGTGGCGGTGGCGTTGCTGCTGGCCTTTGCCCGACGTCAGGCGCCGGTGCGCCCGATCAGAGCAGCGGTGGGCCTGGCGAATCTCGGCTACGCGCTGCCGGGCTCGGTGCTGGCGGTGTCGATCATGCTTGCCTTCAGCTACCTGGACCGTGAACTGGTCATCCCGCTCTCCGCCTGGTTCGGTGGCGCTGGCAGACCGATCCTGCTGGGCAGTCTCGGTGCTTTGCTGCTGGCCTATCTGATTCGCTTCATGGCGGTGGCTTTCGGTCCGCTGGAAAATGCCCTTGCGCGAATTCGCCCGTCACTGCCGCAGGCTTCGCGAAGCCTCGGTGTGGGCGGCCCGGCGCTGTTTTTCCGGGTCTACCTGCCGCTGCTGCTGCCCGGCACCCTGAGCGCTGCATTGCTGGTGTTCGTCGATGTGCTCAAGGAGATGCCAGCCACGCTGCTGATGCGCCCCTTCGGTTGGGACACTCTGGCAGTGCGCATCTTCGAGATGACCAGTGAGGGCGAATGGGCGCGCGCGGCACTGCCTGCGCTGACGCTGGTGCTGGTCGGCCTGCTGCCGGTCATCCTGCTGATCCGGCGTTCGGCGAAAGCTTAGAGGCTGCGGCCAGTTCGTTGGTGCCCGCCCGCCGGATGCGCCGTGACCTGTCACAACCTTGCGGCTACAATGCGCGCCATTCAAAAGTCGCATGTCTTTGTCGGAGCGGCTTTATATAGGCTTCACCCCTGCCACTTCGGCGACCTGCCCAGAAGGAGAAACCCATGGGTCAGCGCACTCCCCTTTATGACCAGCATGTGGCGCTCGGCGCGAAAATGGTTGATTTCGGCGGCTGGGACATGCCCCTGCATTACGGTTCGCAGGTGGAAGAACACCATCAAGTCCGACGCGACTGCGGTGTATTCGACGTCTCTCACATGACCATCGTCGACGTGGCCGGTGCCCATGCCAAGGCTTACCTGCAGCGCCTGTTGGCCAACGATGTGGCGCGCCTGAGAGAAGTCGGCAAGGCGCTTTACAGCGCAATGCTAAACGAAGCCGGAGGGGTGATTGACGACATGATCGTCTACCTGACCGAGCTGGGTTATCGTCTGGTGCTCAATGCGAGTACGCGTGACAAGGATATGGCCTGGCTACAGACCCAGGCTGAAAGCTTTGAGGTCTTGCTGCAGGAACGCACTGATCTTGCGATGCTGGCCATTCAGGGACCGCAGGCGCGGGCGCGGATGATGGATGTCGTCGCGCAGAGTCGCGCTGCCCTGATCCAGGAGCTCAAACCCTTCTATGGCCTGACCGCAGGCGACTGGTTTATCGGGCGTACCGGTTATACCGGTGAAGATGGTCTGGAAATCATCCTGCCGGCTGACGAAGCTGCCGATTTTTTCAGCGAGCTGGTCGGCGCCGGTATCGCTCCCATCGGCCTCGGCGCTCGTGACACGTTGCGCCTGGAGGCCGGGCTGAATCTCTACGGTCAGGATATGCATGAAGATGTTTCGCCGCTGTCGGCGAACATGGGCTGGTCCATTGCCTGGGAGCCGACCGAGCGTGACTTTATTGGTCGTGCGGCTTTGCAGGCAAAGCGTGAGCTTGACGGGCAGCCGCGCCTGGTTGGTCTGGTGCTGGAAGAGCGTGGCGTACTTCGTGCACATCAGGTGGTGCGGGTCAGCGGCATTGGCGAAGGCGAGATCACCAGTGGCAGCTTCTCACCCACGCTGGGCAAGTCCATCGCCCTGGCGCGCGTGCCGGCCAATACTGCCGAGCGCGCCGAGGTTGAGATCCGCAATAAGTGGTATCCCGTACGTGTTGTGCGGCCGACCTTTGTGCGTCACGGAAAAGTGCTGGTATAACTTCAACGACTTTTTTCTTTCGCGCCTGTGCGTGCGCGAGCGCATCGACATCCATGAGGACAGATGAATGAGCGACCTACCCAGCGATCTGCGTTACGCCGCCAGCCATGAATGGGCCCGTCAGGAGGCCGATGGCAGCGTCAGCGTGGGGATTTCCGATCATGCCCAGGAAGCACTGGGCGACGTGGTTTATGTCGAACTGCCGCAAGTCGGTCAGCAATTCAAAGCCGGCCAGCAGGTCGGCGTGGTGGAATCGGTCAAGGCCGCATCAGATATTTACGCACCGATTTCAGGTGTCGTGACAGCCGTCAATGAGCAGCTTGCCGATGCACCTGAGCAGGTCAACAGCGATCCTTATGGCAGCTGGTTTTATCGTCTGCAGCCAGATACTCCGGCAGAACTGGAGGCGTTGCTCACCGCAGATGCCTACAAGGCCTCCTGCGACGCCTGATTGCTAAATTGCCAAGCCCCGCTCTGTCGGGGCTTTTCTTTGTTTGGGAGTAGCTGCAATGTCGTCCATGCCATCCAGTTCCCAGCTCCAGCAGCCTGATACCTTTCTACAGCGCCATATCGGCCCAGATGCATCCGAACAGCAGGCCATGCTCGAAGCGCTCGGGCTGAGCAGCCGCGAGCAGCTGATCGATGAAAGCGTACCGCCGACGATCCGTATGCAGGGCGAGCTGGCGTTGCCGGCGGCACTGGATGAGCAGGGCGCTCTGGCGCGACTGCGTGGCTATGCCGAGCGCAACCAGCTGTGGACCAGCCTGATTGGCATGGGTTACCACGGCACCATCACTCCGCCGGTAATCCAGCGCAATTTGCTGGAAAACCCTGGCTGGTACACCGCCTATACGCCCTATCAGCCGGAGATTTCCCAGGGGCGCCTCGAAGCGCTGCTGAATTTCCAGCAACTGACCATGGATCTGACCGGCCTCGATCTGGCCAACGCCTCGCTGCTGGATGAGGCGACCGCCGCCGGCGAAGCCATGGCGTTGGCGCGGCGTATGGCGAAGAGCACCAGCAACCGCTTCTTCGTCGACGAGAACTGCCATCCGCAGACGCTTTCGGTGCTGCGTACCCGCGCCGAGGGTTTCGGCTTCGAGCTAATGGTAGGTCCCCTCGAGGCCATCGCAGGTCAGCAGCTGTTCGGCGCGCTGCTGCAGTACCCCGACACTCACGGTGAGATACGTGATTTGCAGCCCGTTATCGCGCAATTGCATGCTGCCCAGGCCTTGGCCTGCGTGGCGGCTGATCTGCTCAGTCTGGTGCTTCTGACGCCACCCGGTGAGCTGGGTGCCGATGTGGTGCTCGGCTCGACCCAGCGTTTCGGTGTGCCTATGGGCTATGGCGGCCCGCACGCAGCCTATTTCGCCACTCGCGATGCCTTTAAGCGCGGCATACCAGGGCGGCTGATCGGCGTCTCCCGCGACAGCCGTGGCAACACTGCACTGCGCATGGCACTACAGACTCGCGAGCAGCATATTCGCCGTGAAAAGGCCAACTCCAATATCTGCACGGCGCAGGTACTGCTGGCCAATATCGCAAGCAGCTACGCCGTCTACCACGGCCCCGAAGGGCTCAAGCGTATCGCCCAGCGCGTGCACCGGCTGACGGCTCTGCTGGCTGTTGGCCTGGAGCGCAAGGGCATAGTCCGCTTGAACCAGCACTTCTTCGACACGCTGACCCTGGAAGTGGGCGGAGCACAGACGGCCATCCTCGAAAGCGCCGCAGCGGCGCGGGTCAATCTGCGTATCTTGGGGCGTGGTCGGCTGGGCGTCAGTCTCGATGAAACCTGCAGTGAGTCCACCGTTGAGCAGTTGCTGAGCATTTTTCTAGGTGCAGATCATGGGCTGAGCGTTGCCACGCTGGATTCCAGCGAAATCGCCAGCGGCATTCCGCAACAGCTGCAGCGCCGCAGCCCGTATCTGACTCATCCAGTGTTCAACACGCATCACAGCGAAACCGAGATGCTGCGTTACCTCAAACAGCTGGAAACCAAGGACCTGGCGCTCGATCAGGCAATGATCCCGCTGGGCTCCTGCACCATGAAACTCAATGCCACCAGCGAGATGATTCCCATCACCTGGCCGGAATTTGCCAACCTGCACCCCTTCGCCCCGCGTGAGCAGGCCGAAGGGTACCGGCTGATGATCGAGGAGCTGCAGCAATGGCTCTGTGTGATTACCGGGTTCGATGCGATTTCGATGCAGCCCAACTCTGGTGCGCAAGGCGAATACGCCGGCCTGGTCGCCATTCGCAAATACCATGCAAGCCAGGGGCAGGCGCAGCGCGATATCTGCCTGATTCCGTCCTCGGCCCACGGTACCAATCCGGCTACGGCACAGATGGTCGGCATGCAGGTGGTCATCGTCGAATGCGACCGGGCCGGTAACGTCGATCTGCAGGACCTCGAACGCAAGGCTGCCGAAGCGGGCGAGCGGCTTGCCTGCCTGATGATCACCTATCCCTCGACCCATGGCGTGTATGAGGAGGACGTGCGGCAGATCTGCGCGGCGATCCACGCTCAGGGCGGGCAGGTCTATATGGACGGCGCCAACCTCAATGCTCTGGTCGGCTTGTCGCAGCCAGCAGATATCGGTGCCGATGTCTCACACATGAACCTGCACAAGACCTTCTGCATTCCCCACGGTGGCGGCGGGCCGGGTATGGGGCCGATTGGCGTCAAGGCGCATCTTGCACCCTTTGTCGCCAATCATCCTGTAGTGGAGCTGGAGGGGCCTGATGTCCGCAATGATGCGGTCAGCGCCGCGCCCTGGGGCAGCGCTAGCATTCTGCCGATCAGCTGGATGTATATCGCCATGATGGGGCCACAACTGCGCGAGGCCACGGAAGTAGCGATCCTCAGCGCCAACTATCTGGCCAAACGGCTTGGTGACGCCTTCCCGGTGCTTTACAGCGGGCGCAACGGCCGGGTGGCGCATGAGTGCATCATCGATCTGCGACCGCTCAAGGCACAGAGCGGGATCACTGAGGAAGATGTGGCCAAGCGTCTGATGGACTACGGCTTTCACGCGCCGACAATGTCCTTTCCGGTGCCTGGCACGCTGATGATCGAGCCCACGGAGAGCGAGTCGAAGGCCGAGCTGGATCGTTTCATCGAAGCGATGCTGAGCATCCGCGGCGAAATCGATCGCGTGCAAAGCGCTGACTGGCCAGCGGACAACAACCCGCTGGTGAATGCGCCGCATACCCTGGCCGATGTGATCGCTACCTGGGATCGCCCCTACAGCATTGCCGAAGCCATTACCCCGAGCGCCCACGCTTTGGCGCATAAATACTGGCCGGCTGTAAACCGGGTCGATAACGCCTACGGCGACCGCAACCTGTTCTGCGCCTGCGTTTCGGCGGATGACTATCGCGACTGACGGGTAGGGTGGATGTCGCTTTTCACATCCACCGTGGCTCGGTGACTCGGTAAAGCTCAAACCCTCTCACGGCGGACGGTGGCTCGATTAGGCGTCCGGTTCTGCCGGCTCCTCGAGCATCCCCAGCAGTTCGGCAAGTTTCAGCTGCGCCTCTTCGACTCCCAGACGCTTGGGTGCGGAGAACAGCTGCACGCTGACGCCATTACCCCAGCCTTTTTGGATGTCGCGCTGGATCGTCAGCAGAGCAGTCTTTGCTGCGCCGAAGGCCAGCTTGTCTGACTTGGTCAGCAAGATATGCAGCGGCATTTCGCTGGCCCCGGACCAGTCGAGCATCATCCGGTCGAATTCGGTCAACGGATGGCGAATATCCATCATTAGAAATACCCCGGCCAGGCTTTCGCGGCTGCTGAGGTAGGCTTCGAGGTGGCGCTGCCAGTGCTGCTTGAGCGGAATCGGCACCTTGGCGTAGCCGTAGCCGGGCAGGTCGACCAGGCGACGCTCATCATCCAGGCGGAAGAAGTTCAGCAACTGGGTGCGGCCAGGCGTTTTCGAGGTGCGCGCCAGGCTGGCGTGGGTCAGGGTATTCAGCGCACTGGACTTGCCCGCATTGGAGCGGCCTGCGAAAGCGACTTCCAGTCCCTCGTCGGCCGGGCACTGGTCGACCTTGGCGGCGCTGATCATGAATGTGGCTTGCTGGCAGAGGCCGAGAATCGGGTTTTTCGGGAGCATGATGGTTCCGGTGGGGCGCTGGGCTACAGCATGTTGTCAGGGCGACGAAACGTCACACGGAGCTCGACGGGGCAATGGTTCATTTCCGTTTCACGGTCGCCAGTATATAATGCCGCAGATTTTGTGTGCGCTTTGGCCTGAAATGAACACCCCGACTCCAGTATTTTCGCTCCTTTTAGGGGCAGTAGCAGGGTGCAAATCCGGTTAGACGCCATGCAAACATAACGAGCGTGCCGTAGCCTGTGCTGCCGGTGGCCGACAAGTTTTCCTTTAAACCCTTAGCCGTAGTTGGATGAGCTGATGAACAAAGTACTCGTGAGTCTGCTGTTGACCCTTGGCATCACCGGTATGGCCCACGCGGCTGGAGACGCTGAAGCCGGTTCGAGCAAAGTTGCTGTTTGCGGTGCCTGCCACGGTGCTGACGGCAATAGCCCGGCGCCAAACTTCCCGAAACTCGCTGGTCAGGGCGAGGCTTACCTGCTCAAGCAGTTGAAGGACATCAAGGCCGGCAGCACGCCCGGTGCTCCTGAAGGTGTCGGTCGTAAGGTGCTGGAAATGACCGCCATGCTCGATCCGTACAGTGACCAGGATCTGGAAGATATCGCAGCCTTCTTCGCCAGCCAGAAAGGCACCGTCGGCATGGCCGATCCGGCGCTGGTCGAACTGGGTGAAAAGCTCTTCCGTGGTGGCAAGCTGGATCTGGGCATGCCGTCCTGCACTGGTTGCCATGCACCAAACGGTGCGGGTAACGACCTGGCAGCCTTCCCGCAGCTGGGTGGTCAGCATGCTGCCTACACTGCTAAGCAGTTGGTGGATTTCCGCGAAGGCAACCGCACCAACGATGGCGACGCCATGATCATGCGTAGCATCGCTGCCAAGCTCAGCAACAAGGATATCGAAGCCCTGTCCAGCTACATCCAGGGTCTGCACTGATAGCGCTTGTGGCCTGTCGTTAAAAAAGGGCGTTCTGGCTTTGGCCGAACGCCCTTTTTGCATTTTTGGTGTCTACCTTGAGCGTCAAGAGATTGAAAAGACATCAAAAGCCGCTGGCGAGCAGAGCTTCTTTGAGGCAGCCTGTTGCGCTATCGCACAGTCGTTCATAGTCAAGGAGTCATCATGCGCACATTCATGCTCAGCGCCATCATTGTCGCTGCCGGTCTGTTCGGCCTAACTGCCCATGCTCAGGAGTTTCGTGCCGGCAAGGAGTATGTCGAACTGTCGGCGCCAGTGCCGGTGTCCGAGCCGGGCAAGATCGAAGTCGTCGAGCTATTCTGGTACGGCTGCCCCCACTGCTACCAGTTCGAGCCGATCATCAATCCTTGGGTAGAGCAGCTGCCGGAGGATGTGGATTTCAAGCGAATTCCTGCCATGTTCGGTGGTATCTGGAACCTGCACGGTCAGCTGTTTCTCGCTCTGGAATCGATGAATGTCGAGCAGAGCGTGCATGATGCTGTGTTCAGCGCTTACCACAATGAAGGCAACAAGCTGGATACCCCGGAAAAGATGGCGGACCTGCTGGCCGACAAGGGCGTTGACCGCGAAGCCTTCCTCAAAGCTTTCAATTCCTTCGGCGTGAAAGGCCGGGCGGAGCAGGCCAAGAAGCTTGGCATGGCCTATCAGATCACCGGCGTGCCGGTGCTGGTGGTCAATGGCAAATACCGCTTCGACCTCGGCTCGGCAGGCGGCCCGCAGCGTACCCTGGAAGTCGCTGACTTCCTGATCGAACAAGAACGCGCAGCACGGTAGGCGCAGCATGTTGCGTCGCTGGAGTGCACCGCGCCTGGCCGGCCCTGGCCAGGCGCGGGTCAATTCCCAATGTCTGGATGCTAGCGGGCTACCTTGCGATGGGCGGCTGCGGCTGCTTAGTTTCAACATCCAGGTAGGGATCAGTACTGAGCGTTACCATCACTACGTGACCCGCAGCTGGCAGCATCTCTTGCCTCATGCCGGGCGTGCCACCAATCTGCAGCGTATCGGTGAGCTGCTGGGCAATTACGATCTGGTGGCCCTGCAGGAAGCTGATGGCGGCAGCCTGCGCTCGGGCTATATCAATCAGGTCGAGCATCTGGCCCAGCTCGGCGCGTTCCCCTACTGGTATCAACAACTCAATCGCAACCTCGGCCGCTTCGCTCAGCATAGCAATGGCGTTCTCAGTCGACTGCAGCCGCAAGGGCTTGAGGATCACCCTTTGCCGGGGCCATCCGGACGTGGCGCGATTCTGCTCAAGTTCGGTGAGGGCGAAGATGCCCTGGTGGTGGTGGTCATGCATCTGGCGTTAGGCGGCGGTACCCGGACCCGGCAGCTCGCCTATATCCGCGAGTTGATCGGCGGCTATCGCCATCAGGTGCTGATGGGCGACATGAATACCCATGCCAGCGATCTGCTGGAGAACTCGCCCCTGCGAGACCTTGGTCTACAGGCGCCGCAAATCGCCGCGACCTTTCCCAGCTGGCGCCCGCAGCGCTGCCTGGATCATATTCTGTTGAGTCCGAGCCTGACTCTCGAACGAGTCGATGTGTTGTCTCAGGCCACCTCCGATCACCTGCCGGTGGCGGTGGAAATCCGCCTACCCGACTCGCTGCAGGGCGATGCCTTTCCGATCACCCTGGACAAGGCGCAATGAACGACGAGGCCTCGCGCTGGAAGGAAAAATACCTGCAGTCGCTGGAACAGCAGGAGCAACAGGAAGCCCTTTGGAATACCCGCCTCGATCTATTGCGCCGGAGCCTGGTGCGCAGCAGTTTCGCGGTCGAAGGTACGGACCCTGTGGTCGAAAAGTGCATGCGCGATTTGCGCGATGTGCTGCGCGACGACGACCTGGATCATGGTCTCGCGGAGCTGGTGCCGCGCCTTGAGCGTGCCGTGCTGGATACCGAACGCAACAAGCAGGAGCGCATCGAGCACTTGGCTCTGGGCTTTCAGCGTCTGACGACTCAGTTGCTGGCGTTGCCGCTGCCCAGCGAAGTGCGCACGCCCTTGAAGGCCTATGCGCGCAAGATACGTAAACGTGCGTTGCAATCAGGTGATTTACCGGCCCTTTTGGGCGAGCTGGCCGTACTGCAGGATCGCGCTCTGACCCTGCAGCTGGCAGGTGAGCCGCGCAGTGTGAGCCTGTTCGGCAGGCTCTTTGGCCAGCGTGATAGTGCTGCAGCTACCGTCACGGCAGAAGACGTCGCCGTTGTGCCCGAGCTGCTGGCTGCCGCTGCGCAGCTTGAGCCGGAGCCCATAGCAACAGCCGAAATCGCTGCCGCGGTTGCGCCGCAGCGCATGCCAAAACGGGCTGGCGAGGAAGGATCGAGCGGCCCTGAAACATCGTCCGAGGCGCTCGATCGCTACGAGCCCTTTGCCTTGCAGATGGTCGCGGATCCCGACGAGCCGCCGGAGCTGGTGGAAGAGGAAAGCCTGGAAGCCAAAGGGCTGCTAGCCAAGACCGGCGAGGCAGAGTGGCATGTGTTGCCCGCCACACCGGAGCAGGCCTACAGCGCAATTGCCGAGCGGGTGGAGGCGATGCTGTTCGGCCTGCTCGACGATCTGCAGCAGTGCGAGCCGCAGCGGGAACAGGCGCAAGCCTTGCGTGAGCGAATCCAGCGAGGACTGAATTGGTACGAGCTGGTCCCATTGCTTGATGACCTGGCGCAGCTGATGATCGCTGTGGCTAACCAGGGCCAGCGTGAGTTCGAAAGCTATCTGCAACTGCTCAACGAGCGCCTGGCCAGCATGCAGGAAAGTCTTGGCGCGACCCATGATGGTCATGCGCGCAGCCAGGAGGCCGCACAGGCGCTGGACGAAGAGCTGCGCCAGCAGGTTGGCGGGCTGCAGAGCAGCATGCTCGAAGCCAATGACTTGCCCAGCCTTAAACTGTGCGTCCAAACGCGGCTTGACGCACTGCTGGCAACCGTAGATGTCTATGAGCACCAGCGCAGCGAGCATGAAAAGCAGGTTACCGAGCGCCTGAGTACCCTGGTTGAGCGGGTCGCCAGCCTTGAACAGGCTGCTACTGGCATGCGTCTGCACCTCGCCGAACAGCGCAAGAAGGCGCTGCACGATTCGCTCACCGACCTGCCCAACCGTGCGGCCTGGGATGAGCGTCTGGAAATGGAAGTCGCCCGCCAGCAGCGCTATGGTGGGCAGCTGCTGTTGGCTGTGCTGGACGTCGATCATTTCAAACGCATCAATGACAGCTTCGGCCATCTGGCCGGTGACCGGGTACTGAAGATCATCGCCAACGAGCTGCGCAAACGCTTACGCAAGACCGATTTCATCGCCCGTTTCGGCGGTGAGGAGTTCGCCCTGCTGCTGCCTGAAACCCCACTCGAAGCTGGTCAGAAACTGATCGAAGGCCTGCGCGAAGGCATTCAGAACTGCCCGTTTCACTTCAAGGGCGAGCGCATTGACGTGACCCTGTCGGGCGGTCTTACCGCCTTTGTCGAAGCTGAGCGCGCTGAACATGTGTTTGAGCGTGCCGACCGCGCGCTCTATCGGGCCAAGGGCGCCGGGCGTAACCGGATCGAGATGGCCTGATTGATGAAAACGTTCTTCTCTCTGACTCTCTGCATGCTGCTGGCAGGCTGCGCCAGTGGCCCGCGGATTAATACACAGCATGCCTCAGTGGGCCATGACAGCCGTGTGCAGTTCATTGTGGTGCACTACACCTCGAGTGGCCTGGAGCGCTCGCTGGAAATACTCAAGGGTGATGGCGTCAGCAGCCACTACCTGATCGACGAGTCGCCAGCGACCATCTACCGCCTGGTGGACGAAAATCGCCGGGCCTGGCATGCCGGTGACAGCCAGTGGAAGGGTCGAACCTGGCTCAATTCCAGCTCCATCGGTATCGAACTGGTCAATCGAGGCTATATCGAGGGGGAGCAGGGTCGGCTCTGGTACCCCTATTCCGATGAGCAGATCGATGCGCTGATCGTGCTGCTCAAAGACATCATGCAGCGCCACGGGCTGAAGCCCGGCGCCATCATCGGGCACAGCGACATCGCTCCGCAGCGCAAGGTCGATCCCGGTCCAACCTTTCCCTGGAAGCGTCTGGCCGACGCGGGGCTGCTGTCCTGGCCGGATGCCGCTGTGGTTGCCCGCCAGCGTAGCCTTTATGCATTGCAGTTGCCGGAAGTAGCCTGGTTTCAGACGCAGCTTGCGGCACAAGGCTACAACGTGCCGGAACACGGCGTGCTGGACCAGGAAACACGCAATGTCATCGCGGCGTTCCAGATGAAATACCGTCCCACACGCTTTGATGGCGAGCCCGATGCCGAAACGGCAGCGATCCTCGCGGCGCTGAGCCCGGCGCCGTGATAGGCGACCGAACAGAAGAGTAAACAAGCTCTCGGACAGTTCCGTTTCTACACAAGCGCCTACAACGGCCGGATGCCCCGGCGATGTGTCAGACCGGCAGTGCCATGTAGAAGATAGTGCCGTGACCGATCCGCGAGTGCACGCCGATGCGGCCTCCATGCAACTGGACGATTTCCTTGCACAACGCCAGCCCTAGCCCGGCGCCGCCGCGACGGCGGCCGATCTGCACGAAGGGCTCGAAGATTCTGGCCTGCTGACTGTAGGGGATGCCCTCGCCATTATCCTCGACACTGAGGATCACTCGCTCGCCATGGTGCCGTGCCAGCAGGCGTATTTCGCCGCCATCCGGGGTGTGCCGTAAAGCGTTGCTGAGCAGGTTGTCGAAAACCCGCTCCATCTGCTGGCGGTCGAGGAGCAGGGTCGGGAGCGGTGTCTGCACTTCCAGGGTGATTTCGACGTTGCTCTGCGCCGCAGTGGCGAGGAAGCGCTGCTGGGCCTCGCTGAGCAGCCGGCCGGCATCGCAAGGGCTGGGGTCAAGCTTTTGCTGGCCGCTCTGGTAGCGCGAGAAGTTCAGCAGATCGTTGATCAGAGTTACCAGGCGTTGCATCTCTTCATGCACGGTATCGAACAGCTCGGCTTCGCGGCTGCCGGCGGGCAGCCGGGTGCGCTCGTGCAGCAGGCTGAAAGCCATCTGCATGCCGGTTACCGGTGTGCGCAGCTCGTGTGATGCGCGCAACACGAACTCGTTGCGCACGCGCTCGAAGGTACGCTGGTCAGTGACGTCGTGTAGCACCATCACCGCTCCGCTGATCTGACCGTTGTGGTGATTCACCGGGCTTATGCGCCAAGCCAGCAGCCGGCGCTCGCCATCGGCCTCGATGATCAGGTCCTGCGGCGGGTCGGACAGTGCTTTGTCGGCCAGCACTTGCTGTGCCGCCACGTCGAGCTCTGGATGACCGAGGGCTTGGCCCAGGGTCGACCCTATGTGCTCGTCTTCCCATGCCAGCTGCCGCTGCGCGACCGGGTTGGCATGTTCCAGACGTCCTTGGCGATCGATGATCAGCAGGCCGTCATCGATGCTGTCGAGCAGGGCCTGAAGACGTTGTTGGCCGTTGATCAGGGCTTCAACATTGGTTTGTTTGAACTGATGCAGAGCTTGCGACATCAGGCCGAAACGTCGAATCAATGTGGACAGTTCGGCAATCGGAGTGGCCGGCAGGCTGATATTGAAGTCGCCGCGCCCGATTTGATCAGCAACTCGGGACAGCTGCTCGATGGGGTCGCCGAGACGGCGGGCGAAGCTGTGAGCGGTAACGAAGCCGATCAGCAGCACCGCAACGCCGGTCAGGCCCAGCAGGCCGGCAATCAGCTGCGAGCGCTCACGGCTGCGCATTTCGGTATCGCGGATCTGGTCGTAGGCGTTCTGCTGCATGGCGACCATCAGTTCACGGACCTGATTGAAGGACTGACTCAGCTTGTTGTCTTCGAGCAGTGTCAGGTCAGTGCCTGAAGCCGATTGCAGCTCGTTGATGAAGCTGGTGTAGGCATCGCTGATGGCCTGATATCGCTGATAGTCGCTTTCCTGCTCTGGCTCGGCCAGGCCCTTGGTAAGCGCGCTCTGGAAGGTCTGGCTGACCTCTGTGAGCGCTTCGCTGTTGTACTGTTCGCGTACCAGTATGAGCAGATGGTTGCCGAGTGCTTGGCGCAACTGCTGGTTGATCTCAATGACGCTGAAGTTGTCGCGAATCAGCCGTTCCTGGCTTTTGGACATCTGCACCACACTGACCAATGCCAGCAGCAGGCCCAGTAGTGCGACGGTCATCAGTGACGAGAAACCCAGAAACAGCCGGGTTCTGAGTTTCATCTGCAGTTTCATAGGCCGTATTGCTTACGCTTGCGGTACAGCGTGGAGGCATCGATACCCAGCGTGCGGGCCGCCTGATCAAGGGTGTCGGCGGTGCTCAGTACGCCAGCGATATGCGCTCTTTCCAGAGCTTCAAGGCTGAGTGCTTCGCCAATTCTTGGCGCGCTGCCAACGGTCTGCTCGGCTAGGCCCAGGTGAGTGACATCGATCATTTCCTTCGGGCAGATGATGCTGGCGCGCTCGACCACGTTGCGCAGTTCGCGCACGTTGCCAGGCCAGCGATAGCTTTTTAGCGCAGCGATGGCGGCATCGCTGAACCCTCGTGCCGGTCGTCCGTAGTTCTTGACGAAGAAGGCCAGGAACCGTTCAGCCAGCGCTAGCACATCCTCGGGCCGCTCGCGCATGGGCGGCAGGTTGAGCGTGATGACATTGAGGCGATAGAGCAGATCTTCACGGAACTTGCCTTCTCGAACCATTTCTTCGAGGTTCAGGTTGGTCGCGGCCAGAATGCGCACATCGGCCCGGCGCGTGACCGGGTCGCCGACCCGCTCATATTCCTTGTCCTGAATGAACCTGAGCAGCTTAGGTTGAAGAGCCAGGGGGAAATCACCGATCTCGTCCAGAAACAGGGTGCCGCCATCGGCCTGATTGACACGGCCCAGGGTGCTCTCGGTAGCACCGGTAAAGGCGCCCCGATTATGTCCGAAGAGCTCGCTTTCCATCAGTTCTGATGAGAGCGAAGGGCAGTTGATAGTGATGAAGGCCTTCTTCGAGCGCCGACTCCAAGTGTGGATCGCGCGCGCCACTTCGCCCTTGCCGGTGCCTGATTCGCCGAGAATAAGAATGTTGGCGTCGGTATCGGCCACCTGCCGGGCGGTCTCCAGCACACCCATCATGGCCGGGCTGTGCGAGCCCAGCGCATCGTTGCGCTTGGGCATCTCGCCTTCCAGCGCCTCCAGACGCGCCGCCATTTGTCGCACTTCGAGCTGCTTGGCGGCAGCAAGGCGCAGCTGCTCGGGGCTGCATGGCTTGACCAGATAATCCGCCGCGCCCGCCTGCATGGCGTCCACCGCCGTGTCCACGGCCGAATGTGCGGTGACGATCACTACGCGCATCCAGGGCGCGAGAATGCGCATCTGCTGCAGCACATCCAGACCGTTGTCTTCGCCCAGGCGTAGATCCAGAAAACACAGGTCGAATACCTGGCGTTGCAGTACGGCTTCGGCTTGGGTGGCGCTGGCGGCCGTCACCACCGTGTAGCCGCGGTCCTCCAGGCAGTAGCGGAATGTACGCAGGATTGCTGCCTCGTCATCGACCAGAAGAATGCGGCCATCGGTGTCGCTCGTTTGATCCATGAATACTCCAGAAGGCAGTGAAAATCGCGGCCTGGCTAATCTGTGGGAACGCTTGGGTACGGTCGGTCTGGACGAGTATGGCCTGGCGCCTGCGTTAGTCTACGAAAAGTCTTGCAAGTTGCATGGTGCAAATGCGGCTTTCCCGCACCATGCAACCTTTTTTCAAGCGAAACGGCAAGGCAAACCCCTGATTTCAATGACAAAGATTTTCTTCCTCACCTGGCACGCAGCTTGCGGCCCTTAGGGCGGCACCGCTCAATCCGGAGGACCCATGAACCAGAACATGACACAGCTCAATGAGCTCATCGAGATCACTCGCGACGGCCAGCACTTCTACCAGCATGCGATGGAAGAAGTTAAGGATATCGAGCTACAACACCTGTTTCGCGACATGGCCCAGGCCAAGACGCACATCATCCAGGCGCTGTCGGTAAAGGTCGCAGCGCATCAGCAGCAGCCGGCCCAAGGTGGCACTCTGGCCGGCAAGCTGCGCGAAATGTACGCCGACACCAAGGCCCGGCTGGGCGATACCGATGCTGTTTATGTGGATCAGCTCGACCAGACCGAAGAACGCATTCTCGCTGCCTTCGAGGATGCGCTGACCACCGCCGAGCCGGACGTGCGCGCACTTTTGGCCATTGAACTGCCCAAGATCCGCGCTTGCCACGAGCGCATGCATCGGCTCAATCATGGCGCCCGCGGCTAGCATTCATGCAAAGCGCACGAGGGTGAATGGGTCATCGTGCAATTTACGTCGACAGGCCTAATTTATTTGTTCGCAAGTCATTGATAAACAAGGGAAAAATAAGATCGGTAAGGCTGGCATGAGGGCTGCAATATAACCCTCGAACACAGACAGTTTTGTACGCCGGGAGGAGGTTGAGGATGAATCGTCAAGCGCGTTTCTCACTGCTGGGTAAGGGGGTTTTCACTGCTGCGGTGGTAGCACTAATCATCGGTGCTGAACCGCCGATGTCGCAACCGCTCAGCCAGTTGCCTCAAGAGCCAGTGGAACGAATCCGTATGTACGACGCTCAACCAGTAGGGATTGTCCAGACCGGGCCGACAGCCAACAGGGTTGAACCCAGGCAGCTGCGGTCAGAACAACGCTGGGTTTTCTGAGTGCTAGCCGGGCGCCAATTGGCGGACCTGCTGAAGTTTTCTTAGACCTGAAGAGGAGTTACACCATGCTGAGTTGGGCCATTACATTCCTGATTATCGCCATCATCGCTGCCGTTCTCGGGTTCGGTGGCATCGCAGGTACTGCGACAGGTATCGCCAAGATTCTGTTCGTGGTTTTTCTGGTGCTGTTCGTAGCATCGCTGATCTTCGGTCGGGGTCGCGGGCCGCGTGTCTAAAGCAACAACAAGCCGCCCGCAAGGGCGGCTGTAACCCCGCAACAATTCCTTCCGCTGTTTTATCTGAGCTTTTCAGCTCATTCCTACTTACATTCCCTTATGAATTGTCAGCATCCGTGCGCATGGTCGTCGCCCTTGCGCGCCGCTATCATCGCGCGCATTCATCTGCGGGGATAACCATATGCTCAACGGCCTCTGGCTAGGCTTCTTTCTGCTTGCCACAGCGGCTGCGCTGGTGCGCTGGCTGATTGGCGGCGATCCGGCAGTGTTTGCGGCGATGGTGGAAAGCCTGTTCGCAATGGCGCGCCTGTCCGTGGAAGTGATGATCCTGCTGTTCGGCACACTCACCTTGTGGCTGGGCTTTCTGCGCATTGCGGAAAAGGCAGGGCTAGTGGACCTGCTCGGGCGCGCGTTGGGGCCGCTGTTCGCCCGGTTGATGCCGGAAGTGCCGCGCGGTCATCCCGCGTTGGGGCTGATTACCCTCAACTTCGCCGCCAACGGCCTTGGGTTGGACAATGCCGCAACACCGATCGGCCTTAAAGCCATGCGCTCGCTACAGGAACTCAACCCCTCGAGTACCACGGCGAGTAATGCACAGATTCTCTTTCTGGTACTCAATGCTTCGTCGCTGACCCTGCTGCCGGTGTCTATCTTCATGTACCGCGTGCAGCAGGGCGCCGAAGATCCGACTCTGGTGTTCCTGCCGATCCTGCTCGCCACCAGCGCTTCGACCCTGGCCGGGCTGCTCTCGGTAGCGCTTATGCAGCGCCTGCGTTTGTGGGACCCGGTTGTGCTGGCCTATCTGATTCCCGGCGCGCTGCTGATGGGCGCCTTCATGGCGCTGTTGGCCAGTCTGTCATCGGTGGCGTTGTCGCAGCTGTCGTCTCTGCTGGGCAACCTGACCCTGTTCGGTCTGATCATCACCTTTCTGGTGGTCGGCGCATTGCGCAAAGTGCCGGTGTACGAAAGTTTTGTCGAGGGCGCCCAGGAAGGCTTCGATGTAGCCAAGAGCCTGCTGCCCTATCTGGTCGCCATGCTGGTGGCGGTCGGCGCCTTGCGTGCCTCGGGGGCGCTGGAGTTCGGCCTCGATGGCATCCGCTGGCTGATCGAGGTGCTGGGTTGGGACACCCGCTTCGTCGATGCACTGCCCACGGCGCTGGTCAAACCGTTCTCCGGTAGTGCGGCGCGAGCGATGCTGATCGAAACCATGCAGAACCATGGCGTCGACAGCTTCCCGGCGTTGGTCGCAGCTACCGTACAGGGCAGCACCGAAACTACCTTTTATGTGCTGGCCGTGTATTTCGGCGCCGTTGGCATCCAGCGCGCCCGACATGCGGTGGGCTGCGCGCTGGCGGCGGACTTTGCCGGTGTGGTGGCGGCGATTCTGGTCTGCTACTGGTTCTTCGGCTGAGGCGAGGCTGAAGAGCACTTTGAACCATGCAGCTGCATCAGACCGCAGTTTTCAGTTCGGCGCCGGTTGGTCTTATCGCCGGGCCGCCGAAGGGCTTATCAAGGGTTTCGCTGCGGTAGCTCAGAACTAATGTGTGCCATCCGGACTGTAGGGCACAATGGCGCCATGCCGCGTTTTGCTGGCCTCATCAAAGGCTGACGAACCGGAGTTGATTGCGCGGGTCGTAAAAGGGCGATGGCCTGCTAGACTCGAATCTTCTCGCGAAGGCTCACGAGGCGTGGCGAGGCTGTAGTGGTGTACAAAATCCAAAACAACCAATAAAGGAGTGAATCCATGAAAGGCAAATCCTTGGCATGGATATTTTCCGCCGCATTGGCGGGGGCTGGCATGAGCAATATGGCTCAGGCACAGGAACGATTCGTCACCATCGGCACTGGCGGCCAGACCGGCGTGTATTACGTTGCCGGCCAGTCGATCTGCCGTTTCGTCAACCGCAACGCCGAGAACGTCAAGTGCAATGCTCCTGCCAGTGGTGGCGGTGTTGCCAACGTCAATGGCCTGCGCAGCGGCGAATTCAACTTCGGCATCATGCAGTCCGACCACCAATACAAAGCGATGGAGGGCCTGGCACCCTTCGAGAAAGAAGGTGCGATGGAAGATCTGCGCGCCGTCTTCTCACTGCAGAGCGAGGTCTTTACCGTACTTGCGCGTCGCAGTGCCAATGTCGCGAGCCTCGATGACCTCAAGGGCAAGCGCGTGAATATCGGCAACCCCGGCTCCGGGCAGCGCGACACGCTGGAGGAGATCATGCAAGTCAAGGGTTGGGACAAGTCTGTCTTCAGCCTTGCCTCTGAACTCAAGCCGGCCGAGCAGGCCAGCGCCCTGAGCGACAACAATATCGATGCCATGACCTACTTCGTCGGTCATCCCAACGGCGCCATCCAAGAAGCGACCACCACCGTCGATGCGGTGCTGGTGCCGATCACCGGTGAGGCGATCGACAAACTGCTGGCCGAAAAATCCTACTACACCAAGGCCGAGATCCCCGGCGGGTTGTACAAGGGCAATGATGCTGCGACCCAATCCATCGGTGGCAAGGCGGTGCTGTCCACCAGCGCCAAGGTCGATGCCGACGTGGTCTATCAGTTGGTCAAGTCAGTGTTCGAGAACATTGACCGCTTCCAGCGGCTGCATCCGGCGTTCAAAGACCTCCAGCCTGAGGACATGATCAAGGTTGGCCTAACCGCGCCGCTGCATGAAGGCGCCGAGCGTTACTACAAGGAGCGTGGCTGGCTGTAATGGCTAGGGCCTGACGGCATGCCGTCAGGCCTGCATTTCAGTTCATTGCGAAACCCGTGCGCCGGACGGCCACGGGTTTCGCCGTTTCCGTTCTTCCAACAGGCCTGACCCATGCAAGACAAAGAACTCTCCACCGAAGAGCTGATCGCTCAGGACGTCGGTGCGCGTTCGCCCGAAGGAACGATGGCCCATGTCATCGCCGGGCTGGCGTTGCTCTGGTCACTGTTTCAGCTGTGGATTGCCTCGCCGCTGCCATACATCTTGCGCTTTGGCGTACTCAACGATACCGAAACGCGGGCCATACACCTGGCGTTCGCGATGTTGCTGGCATTTCTCGCCTATCCCGCTTTCAAGCGCTCGCCGCGCGACCGCGTTCCGCTGGTGGACATTGCCTTGGGGCTGGTCGCGTCTGCGAGTGCGGCCTATTTGTTCATCTTCTACCAGCAGTTGGCTTTGCGTCCGGGCAGCCTGACCACCGCTGATCTGGTGACCGCCTGCATTGGTATTCCGCTGTTGTTGGAGGCGACGCGCCGTGCGCTCGGCCCGCCACTGGCGATCATTGCCCTGGTATTTCTGATCTACAGCCTGGCCGGACCCTATATGCCGGGCTTTCTGGCGCATCGCGGGGTGAGTTTCCTGGCGATGGCCAATCACCAGTGGATTACTACCGAAGGCGTGTTCGGCATCGCCCTGGGCGTGTCCACCAGCTTCGTCTTTCTCTTCGTGCTGTTCGGTGCGCTGCTGGAACGCGCTGGCGCGGGGCATTACTTCATCCAGCTGGCATTCAGCCTGCTCGGTCATATGCGCGGCGGCCCGGCCAAGGCGGCGGTGGTGGCCTCGGGCATGACTGGACTGATTTCGGGCTCATCCATTGCCAACGTGGTGACCACCGGTACCTTCACCATTCCAATGATGAAGAAGGTCGGCTTCTCAAAGGAGAAAGCCGGTGCGGTGGAAGTGGCGGCCTCGGTCAACGGCCAGATCATGCCGCCGGTGATGGGCGCAGCGGCCTTCCTGATGGTCGAGTATGTCGGTATCCCTTACGTTGAGATCATCAAGCACGCTTTTCTGCCTGCGGCCATTTCCTATATCGCCTTGCTCTATATCGTGCACCTTGAAGCGCTCAAGCAGGGTATGCAGCCGATCGGTAATTACCAGCCCAAACCCTGGCTACGTCGCCTGACCGGTTTTGCGTTCGGCGCCGCGCTGATTTCCGGCCTTTCGCTGGCCGTGTACTACGGTCTGGGCTGGCTCAAACCGGCTTTGGGTGACTATGTGCTGCCGGGTGTCACGGTGCTGCTTGCCATTGTCTACTTGGGGCTGCTCAAAGTGGCAGCGAGCAATCCACCGTTGCCGAGCGAGGATCCGGACAAGCCATTGACGGAGCTGCCGCAGACCCGTGCGGTGCTACTGTCCGGTCTGCATTTCTTGCTGCCGGTGGTGGTGTTGGTCTGGTGTCTGATGATCGAGCGTCTGTCCCCAGGCCTGTCGGCATTCTGGGGTTCGGTAATGCTGGTGTTCATTCTGCTGACCCAGCGGCCACTACTTTCCTGGATGCGCGCTGACCATGGTGCGACCCACGGCGGTTTCGTCGACGGTGTGACCGATCTGCGTGAAGGCATGGTTGCCGGTGCGCGCAACATGATCGGGATCGGCATTGCTACTGCGGCCGCTGGAATCATTGTCGGTGCGGTTTCGCAGACCGGTGTCGGGTTGGTCCTTGCCGATGTGGTCGAACTGCTGTCGATGGGCAACCTGCTGCTGATGTTGGTATTCACCGCAGTGTTCAGCCTGATCCTCGGGATGGGCCTGCCGACCACTGCCAACTACATCGTGGTGTCGAGCCTGATGGCGCCAGTGGTTGTGGCGCTGGGGCAGCAGAACGGGCTGATCGTGCCACTTATCGCAGTGCATCTGTTCGTCTTCTACTTCGGCATCATGGCTGACGTGACGCCGCCGGTGGGGCTGGCATCTTTCGCCGCGGCGGCCGTGTCCAAGGGAGACCCTATCAAGACCGGTATTACCGCGTTCTATTACAGTCTGCGCACGGCGGCACTCCCGTTCCTGTTCATCTTCAATACCGACCTGCTGCTGATTGATGTGAGTTTCTGGCATGGAGTGCTTATCTTCATCGTCGCCACCGGGGCGATGCTGATATTCGCCGCGGGTACCCAGGGTTACTTCCTGGTCCGCAGTCGCTGGTACGAAGGCGTACTTTTGCTGCTGGTGGCGTTCACACTGTTCCGACCGGGTTTCTGGATGGACATCGTGCACGATCCCTATCGAGATATCCCGCCGGCACAACTGGCGCAAGCGCTGGGCTCGGTTGATGAGAACAGCCAGTTGCGCCTGCGTATTCGTGGTGAGGATGCGGTAGGCGATGCCAGGGAATTCGCACTGCTGCTACCGGTGCCTAGCGGCGCCAGCGGTGAGGAGCGACTGGAGAAGCTCGGCCTGATGACCTACGAGGAAGGCGGCAAAGTACTGATCGACAGCGTTACCTTCGGCAGCCCGGCAGCGGATGCGGGGCTGGAGTTCGATCAGGAAATTCTGGTGGTGCGTGCGCCGACTGATCGCTGGGCCAAGGAGTGGATGTGGATTCCCGGCTTTATGCTGTTCGGCCTGGTCGTGTGGCTACAGCGGCGGCGTGCTGCCACCCAGACGTCGGGTCCCGGCGACGCGAAACAGCCGCAAGCGAGCAGCTGAGCAGACGGGCGCCCTGCAAAGTTGGTCCGGGTCGCCCGCCTAAAACGCAAGCCTACGAGGCTGCACCATTCGCTGATGCACCTGGCACCATCGGGTTTTCGATGCTTATGTCGCGCGTATCGGCTTGCGTTACCGAGGCCGCTTCGATAGCGGCATAGGCCGGGCTGCAGAACAGTGAATTGAGCCGTTTCATGTCGGCAATCAGCTCCAGATGAGTGGCGCTGGTGTCGATGCTTTCCATGACACGGTGGTGCAGACGATGAACGTGGGCGTGGGCCAGCTCCCGTTCACGTTTGCGAAACTGGCGTTTCTGCTCCAATAACTGCCGCGCGCTATGCGGGTCGCTGGAGAGGAACACGGACAGGCCCAGTCGCAAGTTCGCACTCAGCAGGGTATGTAACCGATTCAATTCTTCGAGCCCATCCTGGGAAAATGAGCGTTGCTTGGCGGTCTTGATGCGCTGAATCTTGCCCAGCATGTGCTCGATAATGTCGCCGGCCTGCTCGAGGTTGATCGTCAATTCGATGATTTCTGCCCAGCGCCGTCCTTCCTGTTCGGCCAGGTCTTCGCGCGGCATGCGCGCCAGGTAGAGCTTCACGCCGCTGTATAGCGCATCGACGTCGTCATCCATGCGGCGGATTTCTTCACCGGCTTCGGGCCGGTCTTCGCCCAAGACCTCTTTCAGGCGCGCCAGCATGCTTTCCACCAGGTCGCCGATACGTAGTGTCTCGCGCGCAGCATTTGCCAGCGCAAGGCCTGGGGTTTCGAGCGCGGCGGGGTCCAGGAATCGCGGTTGTGCGATGCCGGTATCCGCTTCGCGTTCCGGTAACAGGTATTCGCAGAGCCGGGCCATGAGCCCCACGGTGGGGAGCAACACCAGGCAGCGCAGGCTGTTGTAAGTCAGATGGAAGCCGATGACCTGAGCCTGCGCGCTGTAGCCAAGCGTGCCCATCCATTCCACCAGCGGCCCAAGCGCAGGCAGTACCGCCAGCCCCGCGAGCTTGTAGAGCAGATTGCCCAGCGCCACGCGGCGGGCCGATGCAGGTTGCAGGCTGGCATTCAGCCAAGCGAGAACGCCGCTGCCGATATTCGCCCCGATGATCACGCCCAGTGCGACCGGCAGGCCGATCAGTCCGGCACTGGCCAAGGTCGCGGTCAGCAGCACTGCGGCCAGGCTGGAATAGGAAAGCAGTGCGAACGCGGCGCCGAGGACGACTGCCAGAAGGGTGTCGCCAGCCAGTGAGGAAAACAGCACCTGCATGCCGCGCGCCTCAGTAATCGGCGTGGCTGTGGTGACGATTAGCTGCAACGCCAGAATGATCAGCCCCAAACCGATTAGAACGCGTCCAAGCTGGCCGGCGCGGGACTGCTTGCGCGAGAGGAACAGGCAGATGCCAATCAGGGTGAACAACGGTGAAAGCCAGGAAAGATCCAGCGTCAAAACCCGGGCCATGAGGGCGGTTCCCACGTCCGCTCCGAGCATCACGGCCAGCGCGGTGGGCAGTGTCATCAGGCCCTGGGCAACGAACGAGATGGTCAGTAGCGCAGTAGCATTGCTGCTTTGCACCAGAGCGGTGACGCCAATACCGGCGCCGAACGCCAGTGGCGAATGCCGGGTGCTCTGCCCGAGCAGGCGTCGCAAGTGCGACCCATATACGCGCATGATCCCGGTACGCACGATGTGCGTTCCCCAGACCAGCAGAGCTATGGAGGAAAGCAGGTGCAGCAGCGTCAGCATCGCCCGACTCCGACTATTCGACGATCAATGGCCTCAGCCCGCTGGCAGCGAACTGAGGGATATAGCGATTGACCATAGCGCGAAGGCGGCTGTTCACATAATTGTCACCTGCGTTTATCAGCCCGTGCGTGGAGCTGCGCAGCCGGATTTCCAATAGTCGGATAACCGCAGCGACATAGAAAAGGGCTCAGTTGGCCGAATAGTAGCCGACGCCCAGCAGGACATCGTCGAAGCGCTGGATCAGCGAGTGCTTCTGCTCCACGGCATTGGTGGCCGGGTTGCGCCAGACGTAGTCGACGGTGCCGGTGCCTTTATCCTTGGCCAGCGCGATCATCTGCTTGAACAGTGGTGTACCAGCAGCATCATTGATTTCCCGCACGTCAACCCCGACCAGATTCGGTGAGGCCCCGCTGGCGCGGTATCGGCCATCTTCCAGGCCGATAACGAAGACATATTCATCGTTGATGATGAAGCCGCCCTGGGGGTCGTTGAAGGCTCTGAATGCGGCCTCGCTACCGGAGTGCTTCACCAGCGCAACAGCCTTGTCGAGCATCCGGCGTGCCTGTTCGGCTGAGGCGCGCGGGATGTAATAACCGACGACCAGAACATGCTCGCCGACTTTACGGTACTGGCTGACCTTGTCTTCCAGTGCATTGTCGACCGGATTGAGCCAGTGATAGGTCACAGTGCCGCTATCTGCTGTGCTGGCCTTATCCAGAATCTCGCGCATGAAGGGCTTGCCGGCGGCATCCTTGAGGTCCAGAACGTTCAAGCCGACCAGTGCGCGGGACGCGCCGTTGCTGGAAAGCATGGTGCCGTCGAGGCCGAGGGTGAACAGGTAGTACTCACCTTCGACGAAGCCGCCCTTGCGATCATTGAATGCCGCCAGTGACTGTTCAGGGCCATTGCTTTGCAAATGCGCGACGGCACGCTCCAGTAGGTTGCTGGCCTGCCGGGCTTCGTTGCGCTCGATCGAGCCCTTGGCTTGGGCGGTATCGGCGTTGGCTTGGGCGAGCGGCGCTGCACTGAGTAGCGCACCGAGCGAGAAGACCAGCAGGTTCCTGTTATTCAGTTTCATCAATTGCTCCTGGCCAGCGGGCCGGCGACAGCGTGCATGGGATTACCTGAAGTCATCCTATTGCTCCATAGGGGAATTGGTATTGACCACAAGAACAGGAAAGGCCGTGCGAAAGGAGTAGGGCGCTCACCATGACGAGCTGATCGACAGGTCCGCTGGCATAGCGCTTCTTGCTACCCTTGCGTACTGATTTCAGCGAAGCCGCCGTCCATGCTCAGCCTCTACCACGCTCCCGATCTGGAAACACTTGGCGAACTGGCCACCACGCTGCTGGCCAAGCCGCTGGCCGATCCCTTCGCGCCGGCATTGGTGGTGGTGCCGAGTCAGGGCATGGGGCGCTGGCTGACGCTGGAACTGGCGCGCAAACAGGGCATCGCCATGCAGCTGGAAACGCAGCTACCGGCCAGTTTCGTCTGGGACCTGAGCCGCACGGTGCTCGGTCAGCTCCCCGAGCAGTCGGCCTTCGCCCCGCAAACCCTGACCTGGCGCCTCTATGACTGGCTGTGCGAGCCGGCCAATCTCGACCTGGCGCCGCGCTTGGCGCAGTACCTGGACGGTGGCGACGAGCGAAGACGATTGTCGCTGGCGGCGAAAATCGCCGACACCTTCGACCAATACCTGCTCTACCGCGATGACTGGCTGGCTGCCTGGGAACGCGGCGAAAGTCTCGATCTTGGCCCCGATGAAGGTTGGCAGGCACTGCTCTGGCATGAGCTGACCAAGGATGGTCACCCGCACCGCGCGCGCCTGCTGGGCGATCTGCTGCAGCGGCTGTACCGCGACGAGCCGCTGTCCGGCCTGCCCGAGCGTTTGTTGGTGTTCGGCATCAGCAGCCTGCCGCCGCACCACCTGCGCGTGCTTGACGGCCTGGCGCGGCACATCGACGTGGTGGTCTGCGCACTCAACCCGAGCCGCGAGGCCTGGGGAGATATCCGCGATATACGCGAGCTGGCGCGCCAACCCGATAGCGGTGTTGATGATTGGTATCTGGATGTCGGCCACCCGCTACTTGCAAGCTTGGGCAAGCAGGGCCGCGATTTCTTCGATGCGCTGTTCAGCCTCGACGGTCAGGAGTTCGGGCTGTATTCGGCCGATGAAGATCTGCGCGATGATAGCCTGCTGCACGCGCTGCAGCACGACATCCTGCGCCTGCATACGCGGCACCCCGACGAGCGCATGACGCTGGCCGCCGATGACCGCTCGCTGGAAATGCACATCGCCCATTCGCCGCTGCGCGAGGTGGAAATCCTCCATGACCAGCTGCTTGCCCGCTTCGCCGCCGATCCGATGCTAAGCCCCGACCAGGTGGTGGTGCTGACGCCGGATATCGAACGCTACGCACCCTTTATCGAGGCCGTGTTCGCAGCCCGCGAAGGCGTGCCGAGAATTCCCTACAGCCTGGCTGACCGCAGCCTGCGGGCCGAGGTGCCGTTGATCGAGGCCTTCCTTGAGCTGCTGCTGCTAGCGCAAAGCCGCTTCACTGGCGAGGAAGTGCTCGCCTGGCTGGAGCAGCCGGCCATCGCCCGTCGTGCCGGGATCGAAAGCGAAGACCTGCCGCTGCTGCGCGACTGGCTGCGCGAGGCTGGCGTGCGCTGGGGACGTGATGGCGGGCAGCGGGCGCGTCTGGGCCTGCCGAATGAAGCGGCCTTCACCTGGCGACAGGGCCTAGACCGCCTGCTGCTGGGCTTTGCCGCACCGCCGCAACTGGCCGGTGATAGCGCGCCGTTGCTGGGCGAGCACTGGCCGCTGGATGCGCTGGAAGGTGCGCGCGGGCAACTGCTTGGGCGGCTGGTGGCGTTCGTCGAGCGCCTTGGCCAGCTCGCCGATCAGCTGGCGCAGCCACGGCCCCTGGCCGCGTGGGCGGATGATCTGCAACTGCTGATCGACAGCCTGTTCGATGAGCGCGAAGCCGGCGACACTCTGCTGGTACTGTCCCAGGCCTGCACCGCGCTGCGTGAGCAGGCGCTTGCCGCCGAGCTGATCCGGCCCATCGAGCTGGAACTGGTGCATCAGCAACTCAGCGCCGCACTGCAACAGGGCGGCGGCGCTTCGGGCTTTCTCACCGGCGCGGTGACCTTCTGCACCATGGTGCCGATGCGCAGCCTGCCGTTCCGTCTGGTCTGCCTGCTGGGGCTGGATGATGGGGTTTTTCCACGCCGCACGCCGCCGTCTGGGTTCGACCTGATCGGACGCCACCCGCGCCGTGGCGACCGCGCTCGGCGGCTGGATGATCGCTACCTGCTGCTGGAAACTCTGCTCTCGGCGCGCGATGCCCTGTACCTCTCCTATGTCGGTCGCGACCCGCGCGACAACGCCCAGTTGCCGCCTTCGGTGCTGCTCAGCGAAGTGTTGGAGGCGATCGATCTGACTGCCGTTCTGCCCGATGGCGGCAAGGCCAGCACGCGAATCAGCATCGCCCATCCGCTGCAGCCCTTCGCGCCGGACAATTTTTCCGATGCCGCCTGCGCCGGTTTTTCCGCCGCATGGTTCCGTGCCGCCCAACGCCTGGCCGAGCCGCCGCAACTGCCGCCACCATTCGCCAGTCTGCTGGCCGAGCCGGATGACGCCTGGCTGACCATCGAGCCGTCGCAGCTGTTGCAGTGCTTCCGTCACCCGTCGCGTTTCCTCTTGGAACAACGCCTCGGCCTGCGCCTGGCCGACAGCCGTGAGGCGCTGGCCAGCGATGAACCATTTGAGTTGGAAATGCCCGCTTGGAACGGCTTGCGGCGGTTGTCGCTGCAAGCACTGGAACACGGCTGGAGTGATGACGAAGAGCGCCGCATGGCCTGCGCCGCCGGCTGGCTGCCGCCCGGCGAAGTCGGTCAGGCGCTGTGGGGCAAACTGCGCGGCCCGGTGCGCGCCTTCGCCCCGCGGCTGTTCGAGCTGCGCCCGAGCGAGGTGCCGGAGCCGTTGCCGGTGGACATCACCCTAGCCGGCGTGCGCATTCACGGCTGGCTCGATAGCGTCACGCCGGGTGGCTTGTTCGGCTGGAAGCTCGGTCGTCTCGGCGAATGGGATCTGGCACCGTTCTGGTTGCGCCATTTGTTGCTCAACCTGTCCGCCACGCCGGGCATTGAGCGCAATAGCCTGATGTTGTCGCCCGCCGGAGATTGGCAACTTGGGCCGCTGGCGAACGCCGCCGAGCTGCTAGAGCCTTGGCTGGTCGCCTATCGCGACGCCATCTGCGAACCGCTACCGCTGTTGCCGCGCAGCAGCCATGCCTTCGCCAAAGGCTGGCGCCACCCCAGCCGGGGCAGCGAACCGCTCGACACCGCGCGCAAACGCGCCCGTGAAGCCTGGCTCGGCGCAGAATTCAGCCCCATCGAAGGCGAAAGCCTGGACCCCTGGAACGCCCTGGCCTTTCGTGATCGTGACCCACTGGGCGAACGCTTCGAGACGCTCGCCGAACAACTGATCGGGGCGATTCTGGATGCGCTGGCCGCTGATGAGGAGGACGACGCATGAGCCTCGATCTGCTCGATTCACCCTTCGACGGTCGCCGGCTGATCGAAGCCAGCGCCGGCACGGGCAAGACCTGGACGCTCACCGCGTTGTATGCGCGTTTGCTGCTGGAGCGGCAACTGTCGGTGGGGCAGATTCTGGTGGTCACCTACACCACGGCCGCCACCGCAGAACTGCGCGAGCGCATCCGTGCGCGGCTGGCCGAGTTGCTGGCGGTCTACGACGGCACGCCAAGCGCAGATGACTTTCTTAATCGTCTGCACGCTCGCCATCCAGACGAAGCCTCGCGCCGCCGCCTGCTGCTGGCGGTGCATGGCTTCGACGAGGCGGCGATCTTCACCATCCACGGCTTCTGCCAACGGGCGCTGCAGGACGCGGCCTTCGAGGCTGGCGGCGACTTTGACGCCGAACTGACCGCCGATGACCGCGAGATTATCGACGCGCTGCTGGCCGATGCCTGGCGCAGCGAGCTGGCCGATGCCGATCCGGCCTGGGCGCGCTTTCTGGTCAAACAGAAGATCACCCCGGTGTGGCTGCGCCAACGCCTGCGCAGCCATCTCGGCAAGCCCTACCTGCGGGTCGAGCCGAGCGGGCCGCAGGCAGCGGTCGACCTGTCGGGAATCGAGCCGGCCTGGCGGCGCGCTGCAGAACTCTGGCAGGCGACGGGCAAGGCCTGGCTCGACGAGCTGAGTGCCCATGGCGGGCTCAGTCAGAGCACACACAAGACCCTCAAATTCCAACCTTGGGCGAACGAGCTGGATGCCTGGTTCGCTGATCCGGCGGCGATTTACGATGCCCCGGACGGCCTGCTCAAGTTCGGTGCCCGTGCTTTGGGCAAGGCCTGCAAGAAGGGCCATGTAGCGCCGTTGTGCGAACTGGCCGAAGCCTTGGATATGTTGAGCGATGCGCTGGCCGAAGCGTTGCCGGCTGGGCGGCAGCGGCTAGTCGCGCTGCAGGTTTCGCTGCTGGAGCGGCTCAACCGTGAGCTGCCCGAGCGCAAGGCAGCGCAACGGTTGCTGGCCTTTGACGATCTGCTCAATCGTCTTGATATGGCCCTGCAGGGACCGGTGGGCGACGACCTGGCGGCTTCCCTGCGCAGCAGCTATCCGCTGGCGCTGATCGACGAGTTCCAGGACACCGATCCGATCCAGTACGCCATCTTCGATCGCATCTATACCAAGCACAGCGATGCTTCGCTGTGCTTCGTCGGTGACCCCAAGCAAGCCATCTATGCGTTCCGCGGTGCCGATCTGGCGACCTATATCCAGGCTCGCGGGCAAGCCGAGCAGCCCTACAACCTGCCGACCAACTACCGCTCGACGCCGCAACTGATCAAGGCGCTGAACCTGCTGTTCGATCATCCGCAGCCCTTTGCCCAGGCGGATTTGCAATACCCGGCGGTGGATGCTGCGGACAAGCCGCGCGCAACCCTGCGGCTGGATGAAGAGTCCACTGCCGCGCCGCTGTCGCTGGTCTGGCTCGCTGACGAGGTGCTGAGCAAGGCCGAAGCCAGCGAGCGGGCGGCTGGCGACTGCGCGCGGCGTATAGCCCTGCAGTTGAGTGCTGCCGCCGAGGGCCGTGCCGGCTTCGACAAGGATGGCCAGTTCATCCCGCTCAAGGGCGGTGATATCGCCGTGCTGGTGGCCAACCACCGCCAGGCCGGGATGATTGCCGACGAGCTGGCCGCCCGCGGCGTGCCCAGCGTGCGCCGAGGGCGTGACAGCGTCTGGGGCAGCGAGGAGGCGGGCGAGCTGGCTGCCGTATTGGCCGCCTATGCCGAGCCGGGCCGCGAAGGTCTGCTGCGCTATGCGCTGGCCACGCGCCTGTTGGGCCGCAGCGCTGCCGATCTCGCCCGATGCCAGGACGACCAGTTGCAGTGGGATACCGAGCGCGAAGCCGCCGAGCGTTACCACCAGCTCTGGCAACAGCAGGGTTTTATGCGGGTATTTCGTGCCTGGCTCGACGAACAGGCTGTGGCCGAACGCCTGCTGGCGCGTGTCGATGGTGAGCGGCGGCTGACCAACCTGCTGCATCTCGGTGAATTGCTGCAAGCCGAAAGCCTGCTGCGCCCCGGCCTGGAACCTCTGCTCAGCTGGTTCAACGCCCAGCGCGCCAGCGAAGGGGCCGGCGAAGATGCGCTGCTGCGACTGGAGAGCGATGCCGAGCGGGTGCAGATCGTCACCATCCACACCAGCAAGGGGCTGGAGTATCCGCTGGTGTACTGCCCCTTCCTCTGGGACGGCAGGCTGCTGGGCAAACACCGCGACAGTGCCCGCTGCCACGACGAAGACGGCCAGCCGCTATTGGACCTGGGCAGCGACGAGCTGGAAGAGAACCTTCAGCGCGCCCGCCGTGAAGTCTTCGCCGAACAGCTGCGCCTGGCCTATGTGGCGCTGACCCGTGCGCGTGACCGGCTCTGGCTACACTGGGGCCCGGTGGCCTTAGCGAAGCCCAAGAAGGACAGCAGCCTGCCTGACGAGGGCCTGCACACCAGCGCTTTGGCCTGGCTGCTGCATGGTCGAGATCTGCCCGGCGAGCAACCGTTGCAGGAGTTGGGTGCGCACTTGGCCGAGCTGAATGGGAGCAGCCTGCGCACCGCCATCGAGCGTCTGGCCGACGCCAGTGACGGTACGCTGGCCTGCCTGCCGCTGGAGTCGCGTGAAAGCAGCGCTCAGGGACCGGGCCGTGCCACGCCGCCGCAGCAGCTGTCGCAGCTCAATCGCAGCCTGTACAGCGCGTGGCGTATCGGCAGTTTCTCCGGCCTGGCCGCCGGCCTGCACATGGAAGCGCCGGATCGCGATGCACTTGCCATGCCCGATGCCGCCGAGCCTGGCAGCGGCTTCTTCGCCTTTCCACGAGGCGCACGGGCGGGCACTTGCCTGCACGCGATCCTTGAAGACTGGGTGCGCGGCAAGGGTTCGCTGCAGGAGCGGGTCGAGGTCGGACTGCAAGCCTACGGGCTGCCAGCCGAATGGGCCGAGATCACCTGCCAACAGCTGCAGCAGGTGCTGGACACCGACCTGGACGGCGCCGGCATGACCCTCGCAGGCTTACGTCCGGAGCGCCGGCTACCTGAGTTGAGCTTCACCTTCCCGGTGCACCAGTTAGACGTCACGCGGCTGCGTGCGCTGCTGAGCGATCCGGCTGGCGGCCTGCCGGCCCCTCTGCGTCAGGCGGCAGCGCGGCTGGAATTCGACACTCTGCGCGGCTTTCTCAAGGGCTTTATCGACCTGACCTTTGAGCATGAGGGGCGCTGGTATATCGCCGACTACAAGTCCAACTGGCTCGGCCCCGACGCCAGTTACTACGGCGGCGAGCGGCTGCTGCAGGCGCTCGCCGGCGAGCATTACTACCTGCAATACCTGATCTACCTGGTCGCTCTGCGGCGCTTCCTGCGCCAACGCCTGGCGGACTTCCGTGATGAGCAATTGGGCGGCGCCTTCTACCTGTTTCTGCGCGGCATGCCCGAAGCGGGCGTCTATTTCGCTCGGCCCGACGATGCGCTGCTGGATGCGCTGGAGCGATTGTTTGAGGAGGCGAGATGATGCACGGACGCTTGTTAGGAGTGAGCTCGCTCGCGAACCGCAGCCAGAGAACATGCTTCACCAGCAAGCTGGCGCCTACGGTCGATATTCTTGCCGGATCGAGGCTGCCCCGATGACAGATATATTCGAGCTCCCACTCGGCTCACTGGAGCGCGCCTTCGTCGCCAGCCTGCAGCGCCTAGAGCCTGATGCGCCGGAGGCGGTGCTGCTCGCCGCCGCGCTGTGCTGCGAGGCGCTGGGACGGGGCGATGTTTGCCTGCCGCTGGCGCGTTTTGCCGGCAAGCGGCCTTGGCCAGAGAGCGACGCGCTCTTACCGCGCCTGGAACTTTGGCGCGACCAATTGCAGGGTTCCAGGCTGGTCGGCAAGCCCGGCGACTATGCCCCGCTGACTCTGGATGCCGACCGCCTCTATCTTGCTCGCTACCAAGCCTATGAACAGCAGCTTGCCGAACAGCTACTGGCACGCGCCGGCGATGCGCCGTCAGTGGACGAAGCCCAGCTGAGCGAAAGTCTGGCGCGACTGTTCGCCTTCAACCAGCAGAGTCCCGACTGGCAGCGGCTGGCGGCGGCGCAGGCGGTCCGCCGGCGGTTGGCGGTGATCTCCGGCGGCCCCGGCACCGGCAAGACCACCACCGTGGTGCGCCTGCTGGCAGCGCTTCTGGAACAGCCGGGCGGCGAGCGTCTGGCCATCGGCCTGGCGGCGCCCACCGGCAAGGCGGCAGCACGAATGGCCGAAGCAATCCGCAACGCCAAGGCCAGCCTGCCGGTCAGCGATGCGATCAAGGCGGCGCTGCCCGATGATGCGCGCACCCTGCACCGGCTGCTGGGCAGTCGCGGCGACAGCCCCAAAGTGCGGCATGACACCGCCAATCCTTTGCCCCTGGACGTGCTGGTGGTGGACGAAGCATCCATGGTCGATCTGGCGCTGATGGCCAAGCTGGTGGCTGCGCTGCCGCCCAAAGCACGGCTTGTCCTGCTGGGCGACAAGGACCAGCTGGCCGCGGTCGAGGCCGGCGCGGTGTTCGCTGAACTCTGCGAAGGACGCGGCTTCGATGCTCAAGCTGCCAGCGACCTGCAGCGCATCACCGGCCAGCCCGTACCAGCGCAAGCGCCGCGTTCGCAGCTGGGCGATGCCGTGGTATTGCTAACCCACAGCCATCGTTTCGCCGGCGACAGCGGTATCGGCGAGTTGGCGCGGCGAATCAATGAGGGTGACGCCAAGGGCAGCGTCGCCTTGTTGCAAGAAAATCGCACGGACTTGGCATGGAACTCAGCGCCTAACGCCACTGCCCTCGTCGAACGTCTTGAACAAGGTTATGCACCATATCTGCAGGCCGCACGGCAGAGCGATCCGGCGTCGGCCTTCGTTGCCTTCAACAGCTTTCGCGCGCTAACAGCCCAGCGCGAGGGTGCTTTCGGCGTCAACGGCCTCAACGAAGCGCTTGAAGCAAGGCTCAAACGTCGTCTTGGTGTGGCAGCTCGCGAGCGCTGGTATCCGGGCCGCGCGGTGATGGTGCGGCAGAACGACTACGCCCTTGGCCTGTTCAATGGCGATATCGGGCTGTGTCTGATGAGCGACCATGGGTTGCGCGTTTATTTCGAGGGCGACGACGGCTTTCGACCCTTCGCTCCGGCGCGCCTGCCCAGCCATGACAGTGCCTTTGCCATGACCGTGCACAAAAGCCAGGGCTCGGAGTTCGATGAAGTGCTATTGGCCCTGCCGGAGCAGCCTAGCCCACTGTTGACCCGCTCGCTGTTCTACACGGGCATCACCCGCGCCAAGCGCAAGGTGGAAATATGGGCGTTGCCGTCACGCCTGCTGGAAGCCGTCACCACCCGAGCTGAACGGGCCGCGGGGCTGGCACAACGGCTGGTCTCGCAAGGGGCCGCTCCAGAGAGGGATGAGGCAAAGGCTGCGACAGCTGCGGTGCCAGGTGAGCAGCTTGGGTTGTTCTAGGTATTTGCGTCGCGTGCAAAACGTGCGGTCATGCCCGATATCGCTTAAGTAGACAATCATAAATTTCGTGAAGTCGTTGAATGATTGACACGGCTTTTTCTGCTCCGATGCGCCTTTGCCGTTAATCGACGGTTTAGGACAGAAATGAAAAATATCTTCTATGCGGCCTGGGCTTTGCTCAGTCTGCTGGCACTCGCGGTCACGGTTATTGCCGCCTGGATGAAACCGGGCTGGGATAGTGGCTTTCTGGTGTTGCTGGCAGGCTTTTACGTGTTCTGTTTCTTTCAGCTGATCCGCACCTGTTATCAACCCTGGGGCTTGCTGGGTCCGCGGCGGCGTGCCGGCTATTGGCTTTGTCTGATTCTGCTGCCACTCGCCCTGTTGCCGCTGCAGGCGGCCTATGAAGTCTGGGAGCGGGGCGCCTATGTGGTCGAGGATGATGAGCGCGTGCGTCTCACGGTCGCCTTGGTGCGCCAGGGGCTGCTTGGTTTGCAGGAACAGGTCGGCCATGCCGGGCCGATGCTGGTCATGCTGGCCCTTGGTGTGGGGATGACGGTCATGTTGGTGCGCTTGCTGAAAACGCAAGTGGTGCGCTGATTCTCGAGGTCAGCCACCCAGCAGCGTGAGCAACAGCGGCAGACTGGCGGCAGCCAGCAATGTCTGCAGCGTGATGAGGCCGGCCATCAGGTGGCTGTCGCCGCCCAGTTGCCGAGTCAGCACGTAGGCGGTGGGAGCGGTGGGTAACGCGAAGAACAGCACCAGAATGGTCGTTTCCATCTGCGGCAGGCCGAGTACCCGCGCCACCGTATAAGCCAGCAGCGGCACGGCTAGTAGCCGCACAGCACTGTTCCAGCCAAGCGCAAGCACTTCTCCACCAAGCTCTTTTGGCTTCAGGGCAGCCCCGACGCACAGCAGACCCAGCGGCAGGCTAGCGGCGGCCAGCAAGCCCAGTAGGCGGTCGCTTCCACCGGGTAAGCCGAGACCGGAAAGGTTGACCAGCGCGCCAGCCAGGCAAGCGAGGATCAACGGGTTCTTGGCGATCGGCAGCAGTAGCGAGCGGGTGCTGACGCCGCGCTCGGCGGTCAGCGCCCAGACCGACATGACGTTCACCGTCGGTACCATCAGCGCCAGCATCAGCGCGGCGAGTGCCAGCCCCTCGGCGCCGAACAGGCTGCCGACCGCCGCCAGTCCCAGGTAGGTATTGAAACGCAGGGTGCCCTGAGCGATGGCGCCGAAGCGTGCTGCCGGCCAGCCGCGCAGACGCCGGGTGATCAGCAGGGCGATCCAGGCCAGGCCTAGTGCCAGCAGCACGGCGGCTGCCAGGCGCGGCAGGGCCGGGTTGTCCAGCGGCGCGCTGGCCAGGCTGCTGAATAGCAGGGCGGGAAACAGGATGAAGTAATTGATTCGTTCGGCGCCAGGCCAGAAGGCGTCATTGGGGAAGCCGCGCAGGTGCATGAAATAACCGGCGACGATAAGGGCAAACAGGGGCCAGAGGGCAAGCAAAAGCGCGGTCACGGATACATCCATCAATGCAGGTTGCCGAATCCTGGCGCCTCGCTAGAACACAGGCAAGTACTCCGCGCTGTTAAGCGCGGTTTGTCAGCGGCGCGGCGTCACCGAACGGGTACGGCCGGTGCTGTCGATGGCGACGAAGACGAATACCGCTTCGGTAACCTTGCGCCATTCGCTGGAAACCGGGTCGTCGCTCCAGACTTCCACAAGCATGCGAATCGAGCTGCGGCCCACATCCAGGGTCTGGGTGTAGAAGGACAGCTGCGCACCCACCGCCACCGGCACCATGAAGGCCATGCGGTCGATGGAAACGGTGGCCACTCGGCCTGAGGCCACGCGACTGGCCATGGCGGTGCCGGCCAGGTCCATCTGCGAGACCAGCCAGCCGCCATAAATATCGCCGAAACCATTGGTTTCGCGTGGCAGAGCGGTCAGTTGCAGCGCCAGATCACCCTGGGGAATTGGATCTTCCTGTTCGTATTCTTTCATCGGATAAGCTCGCGGTGCGGGTGTTGTGGTACGGGGAATGGCTCGTAACAGCACGGGCGGTGCCGAGTATAGCGACTGTCCATGCCGGCAGCGACCGGGCTGCTGGGCTTCGTTGTCACGGAATGATCTGGGTCTGCTCCGGCGGACCTCCAGGCTGCTGACGGCTACTCTTTGATCTGGCTTCGCCGAAGTGCTTCCGAAGCATTGCCCGGGTGCTCCTTAATAAGGATACCCATCGCGGGGGCGCTTCTGAGATGCTCGCGGGGTGGGCTGAGTTCGGCCCGATTACTTTACGGTCAATGTCAGGAGCACATATGAGCAAGCATGCAGTGGTCGTCATCGACCTTCAAAACGAATATCTACCCACCGGCAAGTTGCCCCTGACGGGTATCGAAGCGGCCGTGGCCAACGCGGCAAAGGTGATTGCCGATGCGCGCGCCAGTGGCGTGCCGGTCATTCATGTGCGCCACGAGTTTGCCAACAATGAAGTGCCAGCCTTCGTACCGGGCACCGATGGGGTGAAGATTCAGGAGGCCGTCGCGCCCGAGGCCGGTGAGCCGGTGGTGCTGAAGAACTATCCCAACGCCTTCCGTGAGACAAATCTCAAGCAATTGCTCGATGAGCGCGGGATTGAGTCGATCACCATGGTCGGCGCGATGAGCCATATGTGCGTCGATGCAGGCGTTCGCGCCGCCGCCGATATGGGCTATGCAGTCACCGTGCTGCACGATGCCTGCGCGACCCTGGACCTGGAGTTCGGCGGTGTGACGGTGCCTGCAGTGCAGGTGCATGCCGCAATGATGGCCGCTCTGGCCTTCGGCTACGCTGCTGTTACCTCCACCGAGCAGTACCTGGCCCGCTGAGCACCAGCCCGGCGATGGACTGTCGGGCCTAGCAAGAAGGCATGGCGTCGTCACCAGATTGTCATATTCGGTTCATAGAGTGGTCACAAGGCCTGCAGACAATGGCCCCCGTTCCAACACACTCGAAGACAACCTTGCTAGGAGCATGGAATGAAACTGAATCGTTTGATGGCGGCCCTGACCTTTGTAGCCGCTGGTGTAAGTGCCGCCAGCGCGGTTGCGGCTGTTGACCCGGCACTGCCGAGTTACGAGAAGACTTCCGGCGTCTCCGGCAACCTGTCCAGTGTCGGTTCCGACTCGCTGGCCAACCTGATGACCCTGTGGGCTGAAGAGTTCAAGCGCAGCTACCCGAACGTCAACATTCAGATCCAGGCTGCTGGTTCCTCCACTGCACCGCCAGCGCTGACCGAAGGCACCGCCAACATGGGCCCGATGAGCCGCCCCATGAAGGACAACGAAATCCAGGCCTTCGAAGAGAAGTACGGTTACAAGCCCACCGCCGTACCGGTCGCTATCGACGCCCTGGCCGTATTCGTGCACAAGGACAACCCGATCAAGAGCCTGGACATCGAACAGATCGACGGCATCTTCTCCAGCACCCGCCTGTGCGGTGGCGAGAAGGACATCAAGACCTGGGGTGACCTGGGCCTGACCGGCGAGTGGGCGAGCAAGCCGATCCAGCTGTTCGGTCGCAACTCGGTTTCCGGCACCTACGGCTACTTCAAGGAAGAAGCCCTGTGTAAGGGTGACTTCAAGTCCAACGTTAACGAGCAGCCGGGTTCGGCTTCGGTTGTACAGTCGATCTCCAGCACCCTGAACGCCATTGGCTACTCGGGCATCGGCTATCGCACCTCTAGCGTCCGCGCCGTACCGCTGTCCAAGGGTGGTGAAGCTTTCGAGGCCAACGAAGAGAACGCACTGGCTGGCAAGTTCCCGCTGGCACGCTTCTTCTACGTCTACGTGAACAAGGCGCCGAACAAGCCGCTGAGCCCGCTGGATGCCGAGTTCATCAAGCTGGTGATGTCCAAGGAAGGTCAGGATGTCGTGGTCAAGGATGGCTACATTCCGCTGCCCAAGAGCGTGGCTGAAAAGACCCTGAAAGAACTGGGGCTGTAAAACAAAAGGCCGAACTGACGGCGCCTGTCGCCAGGCTTGTCCTTGATGCCCGCCACGCGAAAGCGCTGGCGGGCATCGTCGTTTTTTAACGTTGTAACTTTTCTGTCACATCGCTTGATTAAATTAGGCGCCCTTAGAGCCCGGCGGCTCAGGAACCTTCTCGATGAACGAAATAGAGCCCATGACTGCGAATACCGATGCGCAACGGCTGGACTTCAATACGCCCGCGTTGCAGCGCAAGCGGCGCATGCGTGCGCTTAAGGACCACCTGGCACGCTGGTATGTATCCATCGGCGGCCTGGCGGTGCTTGGCGCTATCTGCCTTATCTTTTTCTACCTCGCCCAGGTCGTTCTGCCGATGTTTCAGGGTGCCGACCTTGAACCCAGGGATGTCCAGCAGCCGGCCTGGCTGGCCGAGGCCGGCGAGCCGCTGTTGCTGGCCATCGAGGAGCAGAACGAAGTGGCGATGCGTCTGGGCGCTGATGGCCAGGTGCGTTTCTTCGCGCTCAAGGACGGCGGCGAGCTATCCAGCGTGAGCCTGCCGCTACCGGCCGATACCCGCATCACCAGCATCGGGCAGGACACTCCCGGCAGTCGTCTACTGGCGCTGGGCCTGGACAACGGGCAGGTGCTGGTACTGGAGCACAACTACAAGGTCAGCTACCCGGACAACCGCCGGACCATCGCTCCGCAGATCGACTACCCCTTCGGCGAGACACCCCTTGAACTGGACGCCGAAGGCGATGTCATCGAGCATGTCGCCGTCAGCCGCAACGGCAAGACACTGCTGGTTTCAGGCGCCACCGATAGCGTGCTGCACGCGCTGCGCATCAGCACCACGGAAAATCTGCTGACCGGCGAAACCAGTGTCGAGCAGGAGCGCTTGAACCTTCCCCAGGTACACGAGCCGATTCGCAAGCTCTTGGTCGATCCGCGGCAACAATGGCTTTACGCCTTCAGCGGCAAGGCCAACGCAGATGTCTTCGACCTGCGTCGCAAGCAACTCAACGGTCGCTACAAACTGCTCGGTGGCGACGGCCAGGTCACCAACGTCACAGCGCTATTAGGTGGCATTTCGCTGCTGGTCGGCGACTCCAAAGGCGGCATTGGCCAGTGGTTCATGGTGCGCGGCGATGACGGCCAGGCCGAGCTGAAAAACGTGCGTAGCTTCAAGTTGGGCGATAGCGCCATCACCCAGATCCTTCCGGAAGAGCGGCGCAAGGGCTTCCTGGCTCTGGATGAAAGCGGCAGTCTGGGCATTTTCCACAGCACCGCGCACCGCACCCTGCTCAAGCAGCCAGTGGCCGAAGGCAGCGCCATCGCCAGCCTGTCGCCGCGTGCCACCCGCCTGCTGGTCGAGTCAGATGGCCAGCTGCAGCGCTTCGTGATTGACAACCCGCACCCGGAAATTTCCTGGAGCGCGTTGTGGAGCAAGGTCTGGTACGAGAGCTATCCCGAAGCCGATCATGTCTGGCAGTCGACCTCGGCCAACAACGATTTCGAACCCAAGCTGAGCCTCGCACCGCTGGCGTTCGGCACGCTCAAGGCGGCCTTCTACGCGATGCTGCTGGCCGCACCGCTGGCCATCTGCGCAGCGTTCTACACCGCCTACTTCATGGCCCCGGCCCTGCGCCGCAAGGTCAAACCGGTGATCGAACTGATGGAAGCGTTACCTACGGTCATCCTCGGCTTCTTTGCCGGCCTGTTCCTGGCGCCCTATCTGGAAAACCATCTGCCCGGCATCTTCGCCCTGCTGCTGATGATGCCGGTCGGCATCCTGCTGGCCGCCTATCTGTGGAGCCGCCTGCCGGAGCGCATCCGCCTGTTCGTGCCGGATGGCTGGGAAGCGCTGCTGCTGATTCCGGTGATCCTGCTGGTGGGCTTCGGTTCGCTGGGAATCAGCGGCCATATGGAAAATTGGTGGTTCGGCGGCGACATGCGGCTGTGGCTGTCCAACGAGATGGGCATTCCCTTCGACCAGCGCAACGCCCTGGTGATTGGCCTGGCGATGGGTTTTGCGGTCATCCCGACCATTTATTCGATTGCCGAAGATGCCGTGTTCAGCGTACCCAGAAGTCTCACCCTCGGATCCCTGGCCCTCGGTGCCACACCCTGGCAGACGTTGATTCGCGTGGTGCTGCTGACCGCTAGCCCCGGCATTTTCTCTGCGCTGATGATCGGCATGGGCCGCGCGGTGGGTGAAACCATGATCGTGCTGATGGCCACCGGCAACACGCCGATCATGGAGGCCAACATCTTCGAGGGCATGCGCACCCTGGCGGCCAACGTCGCGGTGGAAATGCCTGAGTCGGAAGTGGGCAGTACTCACTACCGCGTGCTGTTCCTCGCCGCGATGGTGCTGCTCATCTTCACCTTCGTGATGAACACCCTGGCCGAGTTGATCCGCCAGCGTTTGCGCCGCAAGTACGCCAGCCTGTAAGCGGGCACCGGCAAGAATGCAGCCCCTGGCTGCGAGAAGATTTCGTTAAAGGTATCGATCCGTGAAAAAGGATTCCCTGACAAACTGGATCAAGAGCGGCACTCCCTGGATCTGGATGAACGCCGGCGCGGTGTCCATCGCTGTGATCATGACCCTGGGTCTGCTGTCGGTGATCGCGGTACGCGGCATGGCGCACTTCTGGCCGGCGGATGTCATTGTCGCCGACTACCAGGTGCCCGGCGGCGAGTTCCGCCTGCTGGCCGGCGAGCGTGTGCAGGCCGAGGAAGTACCCCGTGCCCGCCTGGCGGCCAGTGGCCTGCCGGTGGCCGCCGAGGGCGGTGAGTTCATGACCCGCGAGCTGTTCAAGGTAGGCAACCGTGAGGTTTACGGCGCGGACTTCACCTGGGTTGTGGGTGAGTGGCTGAGCAATGAACGCACGCCCAAAGATCTGGTCGTGCTGGAGCGCCGCGAATGGGGCAACTTCTACGGCCAGCTGCTGAGCGTCAAGGAGAACGGCAATCTGGTCGCCGAAGGCGAGGCCGCATGGCCCGAGCTGCAGCGCCGAATTCAGCGTATCGACCAGCTGCACGGGCAGATCAGCCAGCTGGAAAAGGGTGATATCGGGCGCATTAACCACGGCCTGGAACGGCTGCGCCTGAAGACGCGCAAGCTGGAGCTTGAGGAAAAGCTGGATGCCGCCGCGCAGGCCGAGCTGGACGCCGAGCGTGCCGAATGGAATGCCCAGTACAAGGAACTGGAAGGCCGTCTGATGGAGCTGCATCAGGCCTTCAACCGCGACAGCATCGGTGTGCGCACCATGGATGGCCGCGAGCTGGAAATCAGCCTCGGCAAAGTGGTGCGCGCCTACCAGCCGAACGCCATGTCGGTGCCGCAGAAGCTCGGTTTCTATGGTGCCAAGGTGTGGGAGTTCGTCAGCGACGAGCCGCGTGAGGCGAATACCGAGGGCGGTATTTTCCCGGCAATCTTCGGCACGGTGTTGATGACCCTCATCATGGCGGTGATCGTCACCCCGTTCGGCGTGATCGCGGCGGTCTACCTGCGCGAATACGCCAAGCAGGGCACCCTGACGCGCATCATCCGCATCGCGGTGAACAACCTCGCCGGCGTACCGTCCATTGTCTACGGCGTGTTCGGCCTGGGCTTCTTCGTCTATGTGCTGGGTGGCTCGCTGGACCGCATCTTCTACCCTGAAGCCGCGCCGGCGCCGGTATTCGGTACGCCGGGGCTGATGTGGGCGTCGCTGACCCTGGCGATCCTCACGCTGCCGGTGGTGATCGTCGCCACCGAGGAAGGTCTGGCGCGTATTCCTCGGATGATTCGCGAAGGCTCCCTGGCCCTTGGCGCGACCAAATCCGAGACGCTGTGGAAGGTGGTACTGCCCATGGCCAGCCCGGCGATGATGACCGGCCTGATTCTCGCCGTGGCCCGTGCCGCCGGTGAAGTAGCGCCGCTGATGCTGGTGGGTGTGGTCAAGTTGGCCCCGACCCTGCCGCTCAACGGCAACTACCCTTATCTGCACCTGGATCAGAAAATCATGCACCTGGGCTTTCACATCTACGACGTCGGCTTCCAGAGCCCCAACGTCGAGGCCGCGCGGCCGCTGGTTTATGCCACCGCGTTTCTGTTGGTGCTGGTGATTGCAACGCTCAACCTCAGTGCGGTCCTTATCCGCAACCACCTGCGCGAAAAGTACAAGGCGCTTGACCACTAACAGCCGATAAAAGCGCTGGAAGCCTGAAGCTGGACGAACAAAGCGGCACCGACCGCGTCCAGCCTTCAGCCTCTGGCCTCCAGCGATTACGGAGACAACCCATGTCAGCGACACAAACCCACTCCATCGACATCTCCGCCCTTGGCCGCGACAAGCGTGCCCTGAGCCTGGCCGATGAGCCCGTCGCCATCGAGGTGCCGGATCTGAACCTGTATTACGGCCAGAAGCAGGCGCTGTTCAATGTCGCCATGAACATCCCCAAGCAACGTGTCACCGCATTCATTGGCCCGTCCGGCTGCGGCAAGTCCACCTTGCTGCGCTGCTTCAACCGCATGAACGACCTGGTCGACGGCTGCCGAATCGAGGGCGCGATCAACCTCGACGGCCACAACATCTACCGCAAGGGCGAAGACGTGGCCGACCTGCGCCGTCGCGTCGGCATGGTGTTTCAGAAGCCCAACCCCTTCCCCAAGAGCATCTACGAGAACGTGGTCTACGGCCTGCGCATCCAGGGTATCAAGCAGAAGCGCGTGCTCGACGAAACCGTAGAGTGGGCGCTCAAGGGCGCGGCGCTGTGGGAGGAAGTGAAGGATCGCCTGCACGAATCGGCGCTGGGCCTTTCCGGTGGTCAGCAGCAGCGTCTGGTGATCGCGCGGACCATCGCCGTGCAGCCCGAAGTGCTGCTGCTGGATGAACCCAGTTCGGCACTGGACCCGATCTCCTCGCTGAAAGTCGAGGAGCTGATCTACGAACTCAAGGCCAAGTACACCATCGTCATCGTCACCCACAATATGCAGCAGGCCGCGCGCGTCTCCGACTACACGGCGTTCATGTACATGGGCAAACTGATCGAGTACGGCGATACGGATACGCTGTTCACCAATCCGGCCAAGAAGCAGACGGAAGACTACATCACCGGCCGCTACGGCTAATGGCCATGTCATAACGCGCCGGGATGCGTTGGCAAAGCTTGCCGTACTAATCGTACTGTCTGCGCTTCGCCGCCTTGCCCGACACGCTCTGCCAAGGGCCATGCAGCGCCAATCAGGATCGGTTACGAGGATTTCGAGATGAAAGACAACCATACCCAACATATTTCCCAGCAGTTCAATACCGAGCTGGAAGAGATTCGCAGTCATCTGCTGGCCATGGGCGGGCTGGTGGAGAAGCAGGTCAACGATGCGGTCACCGCGCTGATCGAGGCCGATTCGGGTCTGGCGCAGCAGGTGCGGGAGGTCGATGACCAGATCAACCAGATGGAGCGCAACATCGACGAGGAATGCGTGCGCATTCTCGCCCGTCGTCAGCCGGCAGCTTCCGACCTGCGTCTGATTATCAGCATCTCCAAGTCGGTGATCGATCTGGAGCGTATCGGCGACGAAGCCACCAAGATTGCCCGTCGCGCCATCCAGTTGTGCGAGGAAGGCGAATCGCCGCGTGGCTATGTCGAGGTGCGCCACATCGGCGACCAGGTGCGCAAGATGGTCCGCGAGGCGCTGGACGCCTTCGCCCGTTTCGATGCCGACCTGGCGCTATCCGTAGCGCAGTACGACAAGACCGTCGACCGCGAATACAAGACCGCCCTGCGCGAACTGGTCACCTACATGATGGAAGACCCGCGTTCGATCTCCCGCGTGCTGAGCGTGATCTGGGCGCTGCGCTCGCTAGAACGCATCGGCGACCACGCGCGCAACATCGCGGAGCTGGTGATCTACCTGGTGCACGGCACCGACGTGCGCCACATAGGCCTAAAGCGCATGGCCGAGGAAGTGGAAAACGCGAAGGAAGGTTGAGTGGGCAGGGCGGGAGCTGCTGAGCGTTTTTCCACCCTAAGCGCGTGCCAAGTTCGCTTGCAGGAGGCGCTGCCTATGTAAGGTTGCGGCTTTATCCTTACATTGAGGCTCTTATATGTAAGCGGTGATGCGGCTTCCTTACATATGTTTTTCTGTATGTAAGCCGGCGCCTAAATCAATGCGATGCAGGCCGTTGTAGATTATCCAGCAACTCGGCGATTTGCTCCTGGCGTTCTCGCTCTTCCAGTTTTGCCCCAGGATTCAACGACGACCAATCCGGATGCGCCCGGCAGCGTTGCAACGCTTCCGGCAATTTACCCTCGCGCCAGGTCTTGTCGTCCGGTGCATCTAGGCTGATCGCTTCCATTGCGGCATGGCCACGTGCGGCAAGGGCGGTCAGCAACTGATGCTGGCGCAGGGCGAGCAGGCGCAGCACGGCGTCATCGACAGTCAGCTCCCGCTGCCCCTTGAGCTTGCCCAGCAGGCGATTGCCGTAATGCCGCGCGGTTTGTGCACCGCCGCCGGCAATGGCGCCGAGCAGCGCGGCGGCGCCGAGGGTGATGCCGCCCACCATTAGATCGACTCCCGCTCCGGCAGCCGCACCGGCGGCCATGCCGCTACCGACTTTTATCCCCAGGTGCTTGAGCGTTTCCGGATTGAACAGGTCATCGCCCCAGCGCCCGTCGAGCAGCGGCAGGTCGGTGGCGGCGGCGTCCTCCTTGCGGAAGGCATACAGCCGTAGCAGCGATTTGACGCAGGCCTGTTCGCGGGCGCGCACGCTGTCGTGCAGTTCGCGGATCGCACCGCGCTCCAGTTCCGGCTGTGCCGCGACGCTGCGCCGACAGGCTGCGACATCCACCAGTAAGTCGGCGATTAACCGGTTGCCTTCGCTCAAGCGTGCTGCGGCCTGGGCTTCATGGTCTTCGATCAGTCGCTGCAGTTGTGGTCTGGATGACTCCAGCATTAGCGCCAGGCTTTCATACAGTCGCCGTTCGCCATCGATCGGCGGCGCCACGCTGTCGAAACGCACCAGCGCATGCAGGCCGAGCCGGGCCAGGGCCTCACGCCATTCGTTTTCACGGTGATCGGGCTGGGCGACGAAGTTGAGCACTGGCAGCAGCGGTTTGCCGCAGCCGGCGAGCACCGCCAGTTCGTCCTTGTACTTGGCCAGCACCGGCTCGCGGGCATCGATCACGTAGAGTCCGGCATCGCTGGCCAGCAATTGGCGCAGTACCTTGGCTTCCTGTTCGAAACGCTGGCGCGCCTCGCTGCCCTCGAGAAAACGTGCCGTGCGTGCCGGGCCGTCCAGCCGTTCGCCTGGGCCCTCGATACGTTCCAGATGATCGAGCAGGGCGATGGCGTCTTCCAGACCGGGTGTGTCGTAGAGTTCCAGCAGCGGCTCGCCATCCACCGATAGCCGGGCACCTTCAACATGACGGGTAGTGCTGGGTCGGTGCGAGACCTCGCCAAAACCGATATCGCGAGTCAGGGTGCGCAGCAGCGAGGTCTTGCCAACATTGGTGTGGCCGACCAGGGCGAGCTTCAGGGGCGCGCTCATTATGCGGGCCTCCGTAGGATGGGTGACGCTTCACCCATCCACCACTGCCAACGGTGGATGTAAAAAGCGACATCCACCCTACGTTGAACATGTTTATTCATGCCCGCTCTCCAGCCAAGTCAGCGGCGCGCTGCCGGCGTGCGCTAGGTTGAGTGCATCCAGCGCCTGTCGCCAGTCCTGCAGACGGTTTTCGTCCAGTGTGTCGCCGGCTGGCGCCGGCAACAGCCAGATTCGCGTGGTGGCAGCGCAGCGTGACAGCTCACCGATCAGCGCCAGGGTGCCGCGGTCCGGCGAACGGCGTGGATCGCAGGCGATCAGCAGGCGCTGTGCTGGCGCGCGCGTGAGTTGCTCCAGCAAGCGCCGACGCTGCTCGCGGTCATCCAGCACGCCGGCATTGGCAATGTTCTCAGGCAGTGCCGGTGGCCAATCGCGACTCGGCTCCAGTTCGATGCCCACCAGCACCGTGCCTTCACCGCCCACGGGCTGAATGCCGGTACCGGGATTATGCAGATTCTCTGGTGCGGCATCCTGAATTCCCAGGCGCTCGCTGGTCGGTTGCAGGCGTTCCAGCAGCAGGCGGTAAGCCGGCAGTTGCAAATCCAGACGCAGCGCCGCACGCCCGCTGCGCCAGCGCCACAGGCAGAACAAAGCCAGCAGCAGGCGTGGCAGCAACCCGTAGATCAGTACCACGCCCACCAGCCAGCCGGCCCAGCTCTGGCGGGCGCTGTCGAAGTCGTTGGTGAGGGTTCCGCTGGCTCGAATCTGCTCGATATCCGGCATGCTGAAACCGAGCGCGGCGGGGAGCGCACCGAGGGCCTGGGTCAGCCCGACAAAGGCGCTTTCGCCGAGAATGGTGGTTTCCCAGACGAAGCCGTAGCGCCGGGTGGCCAGCAGTGCCAGCAGCGTCAGCAGAGCGCCGAGCATCGCCAGCGACCATAAACCGTGCACGCCCAGCCCCAGCAGCCAGCGACCGAGTCGGCGCTGCTGCAGCACCGCCAGCAGCGCTGGCGCCAGCTGTATGGCGCGCGCATCGCGGGCAAGCTTTTCACTGAGCCAAAGCCATAATCGCCCCAGCGCGCCGCCGCTGTCGCCAGCAAAGAAAAAACCCAGCAGCCAGCCCAGCAGCATCAAAAGATTCAGCCCGAGCAGGCTGCCCAGCGCCCAGAACACATTAACCGGCCGTGCACCGTCCCCCAGCGCCGCCCAGGCCAGACCGGCACCGCTGAATAGGGCGAACAGCAGCAGGGCCAACGCCGCCAGCCGCGCACCTTGACGCCAATGCTGCAGCGCCTCAACCAGCCCGTCGCGGCGTGCCAGCCAAAGTGCACGGTGCTCAATCAGTTGATGCGCTTCACCACCCTCGGCGCGTGCGCGGCGATTGGCTTCGTCATCGTCCAGTAATCCGGCATGCTCTTCGCGCAGGCGCACGGCTTCGGTCAGCCAGAGGCGGTCGAGGGATGTAAGCGTTGGTGGAGGATGGGCGGTCACACGTTATCTCGGTGGTGAAAGCAGCTGTGAGAATACCTTCTGCCGGGCCAATGCGGAAAAGTCGCCGCTGACGGTCGCTTCGGCCCTCTGTTATTCTCGCGACCATGAATCAGACCTCTCTTCCCCTCGTGATGATCGCCGCACTGGCGGAAAACCACGTCATCGGACTCGACAACAAAATGCCATGGCACCTGCCGGCGGACCTCAAGCACTTCAAGGCCATGACCCTCGGCAAGCCGATCATCATGGGTCGCAAGACCTGGGATTCGCTCGGGCGGCCGCTGCCGGGCCGTTTGAATCTGGTGGTCAGTCGTCAGCCTGATCTGCAGCTCGAAGGTGCTGAAACCTTTTCCAGCCTGGATGACGCCTTGCAGCGTGCTGAAGCCTGGGCGCGGGAACAGGGCGCGGACGAGATCATGTTGATTGGCGGTGCGCAGCTCTACACCCAGGCATTGGACCGCGCCCAGCGTCTGTATCTGACGCGGATCGAGGCCAGCCCTGAAGGCGATGCCTTCTTCCCGCAGTTTGAAGAAAACCAGTGGCAGCGCATCGAAAACCAGGCGCATCCGGCTAGCGGCGAGTCGCCGGCATATCGTTTCGAGACTTGGGCCCGAAACTGAGCGGCGGTCAGTCGAGGCGGATCAGCTCGGCCTGGGCTTCACCGTCTTCCAGCTGCAGCAGCGCCACGCTGATGGGCAGCCGGAAACGTCGCGGGCCGGCACTGCCGGGGTTGATATAGAGCACGCCGTTGCGCCGCTCTATCTTCGGCTGGTGCGAGTGGCCGGCAATCACCACGTCGATGCCGTCTGCCACCGGATCGACATCCAGCTCCTTGAAATCGTGCAGCACATGCAGGCGCAGGCCGCCAATTCGCAGGTCCAGCTGCTCGGGTAGCGCCTTCGCCCAGTCCGCCGTGTCGATATTGCCGCGAATGACATCCAGCGGCGCGAGCGCACGCAGGCCATCTAGCACTTCAACTTTGCCGATGTCACCGGAGTGGATGATGCGTGTGCAGCCTTGCAGGGCGGCCAGCGCCGCGGGGCGGAGCAGGCCGTGTGTGTCTGAGATCAGGCCGATGCGCATGGATATCTGCCTTGAGGTCGAAAGCCTTTGGACTGCACTCAATGCTTGGGGTTTTGCAGCAGTCAATCAGGATTCCGAGTGGCCAGTCGTCTCCGGCAAAAACCAGTTCATCACCAACGCGCAAATACCGCCGGTGGCCACGCCCGACTCCAGTACGCTACGCAGGCCGGCCGGCATGTGCGCGAGGAACTCCGGCACCTGGGAGAAGCCCAGGCCAAGAGCCAGCGATACCGAGATGATCAGCAGCGCGCGGCGGTCCAGCTGGATGCCGGCGAGGATGTTGATGCCTGCCGCCGCCACCGCGCCGAACATCACTAGCGCGGCGCCACCCAGAACGGGCTCGGGAACCGCCTGCAGCACGCCGGCCACCGCCGGGAATAGCCCGAGAATTACAAGCGTGGCGGCCAGCCACATGCCGATATAGCGGCTGGCGATGCCGGTGAGTTGGATGATGCCGTTGTTCTGGGCGAACACGGAGCTCGGGAAGGTGTTGAAGAAACCGGCCAGCAGCGAGTTGGCGCCGTTGACCAGTACGCCGCCCTTGATGCGCTGCATCCAGAGTGGTCCTTCCACCGGCTCGCGGGAGATTTTGCTGGTGGCAGTGACATCGCCGATGGCTTCCAACGAGGTCACCAGGTAGATCACTACCATCGGAATGAACAGGCTCCAGGACCAGCCCAGGCCAAAATGCAGTGGCATCGGCACCTGGAACAGCTCGGCTTCGCGCATGCCGGTGAAATCCAGACGACCCATGTACGCGGCCAGCGCATAGCCGATGGCCAGCGCGATGACGATGGCGCAGCTGCGCATCCACACCACTGGCAGGCGGTTGAGGACGACGATGGCACCTAGTACCACACCGGATAGCAGCAGATTCTCGCTATTGGCGAAGGTGCCGTTGCCCATGGCCGCGTAGCCGCCGCCCATGCTGATCAGGCCGACCTTGATCAGCGTCAGGCCGATCATCAGTACCACGATGCCGGTCACCAGCGGGGTGATCAGGCGCTTGATGAACGGCAGGATGCGTGACACGCCCATCTCGATAAAGGAGCCGGCGATCACTACACCGAAAATCGCCGCCATCACACCTTCCACCGGCGTACCCTGGCCGACCATCAAGACCCCGCCAGCAATCAGCGGGCCGACAAAGTTGAAGCTGGTGCCCTGCACGATCAGCAGCCCGGCGCCGAACGGCCCGAAGCGCTTGCACTGCACGAAGGTGGCGATGCCGGAAATTACCAGCGACATGGAGACGATAATGTTGGTATCGCGTGGCGAGACGCCGATGGCCTGGCAGATCAGCAGGCCCGGGGTAACGATGGGTACGATGATCGCCAGCAGATGTTGCAGCGCGGCGAGAAAGGCGACCCAAGGCCGCGGGCGGTCGTTGAGGCCGTAGACCAGGTCGTTCGGCGTTTCGGGGGCGGTGTGATTCTCGGGAGCGCTCATGGCCGGCCTTCAGCAAAAAGAGCGCGATTTTACCGGGCGGGGCATGGAACGGACAGTCTGCACTGCATCGGACAGATATCTGCGGTGCCGGTGCTCTGTAGGAGTGCGCCATGCCCACGAAACAATAGCCTGCAGCCAGCGCTTTTCCACGGGCATGGCCCGTTCTCGGGGGGCGCTCTGCGTCCAGGGGGTTGCGCGCTTGATCCGAGAAGCCTATGGAGATAAAAGACAATGCCCGCCTTGAGGGCGGGCATTGTTTTCTTCGGCTTGCTGCTTGGCTGTTTAGCCGCTGCTCGGGATGACCGTCGCTACCTTGGCAGGGGGCTCCTGCGAGGTGCTGGCGTGCTCATCGGGGCTGATGACGGGGACCTCTTTGCCCTCGGCGTCATACAGCTTGCCGTTGCGGAAGTGGTCGCCATCGTGCAGAGCGGCGATGTCCTTGAAGCGCAGGGTGCGGTCGCTGGCCGCGGCGAATACCGACTGCTGATCCGAGTTGCCGAGGGTCAGGTGGTTGAACAGCAGGTTCAGCAAGATCGCCATGATCGCCGCCGAGCTGATGCCGGAGTGGAAGATGGTCTCGAACCAGGCCGGGAACTGATCGTAGAAGCTCGGCGCGGCGATCGGGATCATGCCGAAGCCGATCGAGGTGGCGACGATGATCAGGTTCATGTTGTTGCGGTATTCGACCTGCGCCAGGGTGCGGATACCCGCGGCGGCGACGGTGCCGAACAGCACGATGCCGGCGCCGCCAAGTACGGCGGTAGGCACGGCAGCCACCAGGCGACCCATAACCGGGAGTAGGCCCAGCGTTACCAGAATCATGCCGGCGAAGGCCACCACGTATCGGCTCTTGATGCCGGTCACGGCCACCAGACCCACGTTCTGGGCGAAGGCGCTCTGGGTGAATGATCCGAAGATCGGCGCCAGGCTGCTGGAAATCATATCCGCCCGCAGGCCGTCACCGAGGCGCTTGGAATCGACCTTGGTGTCGATGATCTCACCGACCGCGAGAATGTCTGCGCTGGTTTCCACCAGCGTGACGATGACCACGATCAGCATCGACAGAATAGCCGCCACCTGGAATACCGGTGTGCCGAAGTGCAGCGGAGAGGGCATGGCTACCATCGGGCCGGTCAGTACGCCGGAGAAGTCCGCCATGCCGAAGAACACCGCGGCAATGGTGCCGACTACCATCGCCAGCAGGATCGACAGACGGGAAATGGTGGCGCTGCCGAGTTTGCTCAGCAATAGCACGCACGCCAAAGTGAAGCCTGCCAGGCCGATATTAGCCATGCTACCGAAGTCCGGCGCCTGGCTGTTGCCGCCCATGGCCCAGCGTGCCGCGACGGGCATCAGGGTCAGGCCGATGGTGGTGATGACGATGCCGGTCACCAGCGGTGGGAAGAATTTGGTGATACGCGAGAACACAGGCGTGATCACCAGTCCGATCAGCGAGGCGGCGATCACTGCGCCGAACACCACTGGCAGTCCGCCGGCACCGGCATCGCCGATGATGGCGATCATCGTCGCCACACCAGCGAAGGAGACGCCTTGCACCAGCGGCAGCTTGCAGCCGAAGAACGGTAGGCCAAGGGTCTGCAGGAGCGTCGCTGCACCGCCTGCGAAGAGCGAGGCGGCGATCAACAGGCCGATATCGGCGGGGGACAGTCCGGCCGCCTGCCCGACGATCAGTGGCACTGCGACGATGCCGCCGTACATGGTCAGAACGTGTTGCAGGCCGTAGGCCAGGTTGGCACCGACGCCGAGGTTCTCGTCCTCTGGGCGCCGCTCGTGGGACGTGCTTGCGGATGAGGCTGTCATGGTGATCCCTTTCTAGCTGTTGTTCTTGTGCCCCTAATGTAGACAAGTTGTCGACGCTATTGCCAGTCTTTTGTATACATTTGTATTTTCTTTGAAAACAACACAAATAAGCGCGCATTGTCGTCAAAAATGGCAGCTATTGACCTTTTCCCTGATGCGATTAAAAGCGCGCGCTGGACGAGCTGACGAGTGGCAGTGCCTAGATATGAAGAAACTGGATGGCTGCGGCGGGGAATAACGAGGCCAAGAGAAGGGTTAGGCGACACAAATTAAAGTCGGTAAACAAAGAGCCCGGCACTTGGCCGGGCTCTTTGTGGAGACAAAAGCAGTTGATTTAGCCGTCCAGCATCGCCTTGTTGCGCACCGCGCCCTTGTCGGCGCTGGTGGCGAGCAGAGCGTAGGCCTTGAGCGCGGTGGTGACTTTGCGCGGACGATGTTCCGCCGGTTTCCAGCCCTTCTTGTCCTGCTCGTGGCGGCGATGAGCGATTTCCTCATCGCTGACCAGCAGGTTGATGGTGCGCTCGTGAATGTTAATCAGGATCTTGTCGCCCTCGCGTACCAGGCCGATGGCGCCGCCGGCAGCCGCTTCCGGAGAAGCGTGACCGATGGACAGACCCGAGGTGCCGCCGGAGAAACGTCCGTCGGTCAGCAGTGCGCACTCAGCCCCGAGGCCCTTGGACTTCAGGTAGCTGGTCGGATAGAGCATTTCCTGCATGCCCGGGCCGCCTTTCGGGCCTTCGTAACGGATGATGACGATATCGCCGGGCTTCACTTCGTCGGCGAGGATGCCGCGCACCGCGCTGTCCTGGCTTTCATAGATTTTCGCGCTGCCTTCGAAGATGTGGATCGACTCATCCACACCGGCGGTTTTCACCACGCAGCCATCCACAGCGATGTTGCCGTAAAGCACGGCCAGGCCGCCTTCCTGCGAGTAGGCGTGTTCAACCGAGCGGATGCAGCCGTTCTCACGGTCGTCGTCGAGGGTCTCCCAGCGGGTCGACTGGCTGAATGCGGTCTGGGTCGGGATGCCGGCCGGGCCTGCCTTGAAGAAGGTGTGCACGGCTTCATCGGCGTTCTGGGTGATGTCCCATTTGGCGATGGCTTCGGCCATGGTCTTGCTGTGCACGGTCGGCAGGTCGGTGTGCAGCAGACCGCCACGGGCCAGCGAGCCAAGGATGGAGAAGATGCCGCCGGCGCGGTGCACGTCTTCCATGTGGTACTTCTGGATATTCGGGGCGACCTTGCACAGTTGCGGCACCCGGCGTGAAAGACGGTCGATATCGCGCAGATCGAAATCGATCTCGCCTTCCTGGGCCGCGGCCAGCAGGTGCAGGATGGTGTTGGTGGAGCCGCCCATGGCGATGTCCAGGCTCATGGCGTTCTCGAACGCCTTGAAGTTGGCGATATTGCGCGGCAATACCGATTCATCGTTCTCGCCGTAGTAGCGCTTGCACAGTTCCACCACAGTGCGGCCGGCCTGCAGGAACAGCTGCTCGCGATCGCTGTGGGTGGCCAGGGTCGAACCGTTGCCCGGCAGGGCCAGGCCCAGGGCTTCCATCAGGCAGTTCATTGAGTTGGCGGTGAACATGCCGGAGCAGCTGCCGCAGGTCGGGCAGGCGCTGCGTTCGTATTCGGCAACTTTTTCATCACTGGCCGACTCGTCGGCTGCGATCACCATGGCGTCAACCAGGTCCAGACCATGGCTGGCCAGCTTGGTCTTGCCGGCTTCCATCGGGCCGCCGGAAACGAACACCACCGGGACGTTCAGGCGCAGGGCGGCCATCAGCATGCCGGGGGTGATTTTGTCGCAGTTGGAGATGCACACGATGGCATCGGCGCAGTGGGCGTTAACCATGTACTCCACGGAGTCGGCAATGATTTCGCGCGATGGCAGCGAATAGAGCATGCCGTCGTGGCCCATGGCGATGCCGTCATCGACTGCGATGGTGTTGAATTCCTTGGCAACGCCGCCGGCCCGTTCAATCTCGCGGGCGACCAGCTGGCCCATATCCTTCAGGTGTACGTGGCCGGGCACGAACTGGGTGAAGGAGTTGGCGATGGCGATGATCGGCTTCTTGAAGTCCTCGTCCTTCATCCCAGTGGCGCGCCAAAGGGCGCGGGCCCCGGCCATGTTGCGGCCGTGGGTGGAGGTTTTCGAGCGGTAATCAGGCATGACGGAATCCTACGACTGAGCGGCTAATCGAATGGTGCTTCATGGTGAGCGTCATCTGTGCCGCGTGCAACGGGATGTGGCTATGCAGGCGCAGGGGCTGGTACGAGGCGGATATGCTCGTGCGGCCCGGCTCATGGGCCCGCCGGGGATGTTGGCGAGGGATGGCTCGATTCTACGCGGCCTGGCTGGGGTGGGGAAGGCTGGCGGCCCGGAAGCCGGCGCGCGACCGTGGACAGGTCCGGGCGAAGTGCCGCAGGGAGTTGCTTGGTCATGCAGCAAGCGGGCGACAGCGATGAGTTGTTTTTTTGCCGCGACGGGCTTGGATACGGTGCATGACAGGCGATTCATCGCTCATGCAGGGGAGGCCAATTCAGCGGTGCGGCCCATAAAGCCTGGTCTCCACGGATTTTTTCGGCGACCTTAGCAAGCTCGTCGCGCAGCCAGCGGTGAGCGGGGTTCGTGTGGCGACGCTCATGCCACACCTGAGAAACGGTAAAGCCTGCCACTTCGACCGGCGGCTCCAGGACCTGCAGCGGCACTACGTCGGCGAGGCGGCGGGCGGTCAGCTCGGCAATCATGCCGATCAGATCCGACTGAGCGATCAGGAACGGCGCCATCAGGAAATGGGGTACGGTCACGGAGGTGTGTGCCCGGATGCCGAGCTTCTGATAGAGCCCTTCGACCGCCTCCATGATCGCTCCGTAATTGCTACTGACCAGCAGGTGCATGCCAGCGGAAAACTGCTCCAGCGAGAGTTCGCCTTCAATATCGGGATGACCGACACGCACGATGGATTTCAGCCGGTCGGCAAACAGCTTTCTGGCATAGAAGTTCGGCGGTGCGGATTCCTCGTTCCACAACACTAGATCGATTTCCCCGTTTCTCAGGGCCATAAGGTCGTCTTGTGGTTTCAGCGGGCGGATATCCAACTTTACCCTGGGGGCAATGTCGATCAGACGTTGAACCAGCAGCGGCAGCAGGATGAAGCTGATGTAGTCAGTGGTTGCGATTCGGAATACCCCATCGAAGCTTGCAGGATCGAACGTGGCAGCTGGCCGAATCAGAAGTTCCAATGACTCAAGAGATTTCTCCAGCGGCAACGCCAATTCAAGCGCTCGCTGCGTAGGCACCATGCCCCGGCCCATCGACACGAACAGCGGATCGTGAAAAAGCTCACGCAACCGATTGAGCGTGTGGCTGACGGCGGACTGGGTCATGTTGACTGACTGCGAGGCGCGCGTGACATTGCTCTCTTTGAGCAGGGCCGCGAACACCTGTAGCGACTTCAGGTCGACGTTGTGCACTAAGCTTGTCCTCTCGCGGCGCGCAACCGGCGTAGGGGCACGGCGTCAGGGTTTTCCATGGTTCCTCCAGAAGAACGCGGGCGACGTCATGAAGACCATCGCCCGCCAGTTGGAAATGTTCCGCAGATGACTGAATCGGTTACGGCGTCGTTCCAAGCCCTGGGACCGTCGCCTTTTCTTTCTCTGTGACCGCTCCGCCGAGAATGTTGAAGTAGATGTTGAGTATCACGGCGGTGATGGCGGCCAGCAAGATGCTGCTCTGCAGCAGCGGGGCCAGTTGCGAAGGGAACCGCTCGAAAAACTGGGGATTAATGATCGGCAGCATCGCAACGCTGACGCTGATGGCGATGATGTAAGCGTTGAATGGGTTCTTGACGTAATCGACCTGGGCCAGCATGCGCACGCCGCACGCGGTGATCATGCCGAACATGATCAACCCCGCGCCGCCCAGGACAGGTGGTGGAATCGAAGCGATCAGTGCAGACATCTTGGGAAACAGCCCCAGCACCATGAGGATCAGGCCACCCATCGCGCAGACCCAGCGACTGCGCACCCCGGTAATGCTGACCAGCCCCACGTTCTCGGCATACGAGGTATAAGGGAAAATATTGAAGATCGCGCCTACCAGCGTGCCCAGACCGTCAGCTCGAAAACCGTTGACCATCGCTTCTCGATCCACCGGTTTGCCAACCATTTCGCCCACGGCAACAAACATTCCGGTGGCTTCGATGAAGGTCACCAGCATGACGATGGTCATCGCGACGATCGCCCAGAAGTCGAACGTGGGGAGCGCTATCTGCATCGGCAATACCATGCCGAACCAGGCCGCCTCGTCGACTGCAGAGAAGTCCACCATGCCAGCCGAGAGCGAGAGCAGCATGCCGAACATGATGCCCAGCAATACCGCCGTGTTGCGCACGAAACCGCGTGTGAACTTGGTGATAAGCAGGATGAACGTCAGCACCAGGAACGACATGCCGATGAACTGCGGATTACCGAAATCAGGGTTGCCCAAGCCGCCCGAGGCCCAGTTGGCACTGACGCCCATCAGTGCTAGTCCCACCACCAGGATTTCGGTCCCTATCACCACGGGTGGGAAGAAGCGCAGCAGGCGGGCCATCAGCGGTGCCAATAGGATGCCCAGGATACCGGCCACGATCATCGAACCATAGATGCCCGCCAGTCCCAGGTCCGGGTTGGTTCCGATAGCAACCATCGGCCCCACGCCGGTGAAGGAGATGCCCATCATGATGGGCATCTTGATGCCAAACCAGCGAATACCGACCGCTTGAACGAGGGTGATCAGCCCCGAAACGAACAGGCCAAGGCTGATCAGAAAAGCAGTCTGCTCCCTAGGCAGGTTCAAGGCCATGCTGATGATCAGTGGCACGGCCACCGCCCCGGCATACATCACCATGACGTGCTGCATGCCGAGCGCCGTCAGGCGGCCGATAGGAAGGACTTCATCAACGGGTGCACGCGAGTCGGAGGGAATATAGCGTTTTACGCTCATTATTGTTTTCCTCTCAGGTAACTATTGTTTTTATTGTTTTATTGCAAGGCTGTATCAAAGACTCCGGACATGGGGATGAAGCGAGGCAGGCGCTTGACCAGATCGGTCCACCGTCTCAGCGCGGGATAATCCATCAGTGAAATACTGCCCTGGTCGGAGAGCATGATGTAGGGAAAGCAGGCAATGTCGGCAACGGTCGGGTGGTCGCCCTGGCAAATCCAGCCGCCGTCCTCACGCTCGGAAAACCACAGTCGCTCGTCGAGCACACGGAACAGCGCATGGGCGCCAGCCCGCGCCTTTTCCGCATCAAGGTCATAGCTCAACAAGTCATGTAGACGCGCTGCCGATGCCGTGCCGGTAATCTCGTTGGCGAAGGCTAGCCACATGTTGACCTCGGCCAAGTCACGAGCATCAGCGGTTGGGTACCAGCGACCGCTGGTGTCATAGCGCGCTGCCAGGTAGGTCAGCACCGCCTGGGCGTCGCGCAGCACGAAGCCGTCGTCATCGAGGACCGGTAGTTGGCCCAGTGGGTTGATGGCCAGGAATGCATCGCTCTTGTGCTCCTTGCCCGGAAAGAATTCTATTCCAACCTTCTCGTATTCAACGCCGAGTATGTTCATGAAAAGGCGCAGCTTGTAGCAATTGCCCGACAGTTCGTAGTCATAGAGCGTGATCATTTTTTGCAGTCTCCTACAGATCGAGAACCAGAAGCTCGGAACGGCTGCGTGACACGCATGGCATCAGGCAGAGGTTGCGCTGCCTTTCTTCCTCGCTGAGGTAGACATCCCGGTGCTCAGGTGCGCCGTCGATCACGCCAGTTCGGCAGGTGCCGCAGACGCCTTGCTCGCACGATGTGTCGATCGCGATGCCGTGCGCTTTGAGCGTGTCGGCGAGGCTGACGCCGGCCGGCACCATGAATTCGGTGCCGCTGGTGTGCAGGCGTACGCGGAACGGCTGGTCGTCCTCGTGCGAGACCTCGTTGGCGAACAGCTCGAAATGCACATTTGCCTCGGCGATGCCATTGGCCGGCGCCCGCTCGCGTACAAGATCGATCAATGGCCGCGGGCCACAAACATAGACATGGCTATCCGTACCGGCCTCGCGCAGCGCCTGGTCGACGGCGGCACGGGTGGCCTCTACCGACAGGCTCGTATGCAGCTGTTGGCCGGGAAGACCTGCAAGTCGATCGGCAAAGGCAACATGTGCCTGGCTGCGTGCGAAATAGTGCAGCGCATAAGGGCGGTGGTTTTGCTGTAGCACGGCGCCCATCGCCAGGATCGGCGTGATGCCGATGCCGCCTGCGACCAGCAAGCTGTTCTGATCGGGTTGTAGGCCGAAGTGGTTCTTCGGTGCCGACACGGTCAAGCTGTCGCCAACCTGAAGTGAATCGTGTAGCGAGCGCGATCCACCGCGCGATGCCGGTTCCAGTTTCACCCCGATCACCAGGTAATCGCGCTCATCCGGAGCGTTGACCAGTGAATACTGGCGCACCAGACCGTTGGGCGTATGTACATCGAGATGCGCGCCCGCCTCGAAGTCCAGGTGTTCGCCTTCGGGCAGCTTCAGCTTGAATGCGACGATGTCTTCGGCGGTATACCAACGCTCGGTGACGGTGGTTCGGATCAGTGTTCGCTTGGCCGCCGTCGCGCTTGGCACTACGGGAATCAGGCGAGGGCTGGCCGCTGGCGCTGCTTTGGCCCGCCGCTTGACCAGGGTCTGGTTGCTTTCGACGTGACGACGGAGGGTCGTCAGCAGCAGGTTGTGCCAGTGCAGCGTCTCACGCTCGTTCATGCCCGTCTGGCTGACGGAACTGTGGACGATGGTTCGCGATTCATCTGCGGGTTGCAGCCAGAAGCGGACGTGGCACATCCCCTCGTGGCGCTGCCACGTTAGGTCGACCTGAATGTCGTCTCCTTGCAGTGTACGGCTACCCGCTATGGCGCTTTCATCGCCTTCTGCGTAGTGCTCCAGCGCCGCGCGGACTCGGTCCAGTCCTGCATTGATGGGCAGGCTGCGCAAGGCCAGTGCCAGTGGCTGGAAGACAGACAAAGCCGGGGGTTCCGCGACGGGACCGGCTCCCGCTGCCAGGTTGGCCCACACGTAACCATTGGCTTCTGCCGCGGTATAAGTGCGCGCGCACAAACTTTTTGGTGGAACAGCTTCGCTCGATGCAGGGATGAAGGTGCAACGACCGTCGCCGCTCTGGTACTGCCAACCGTGGTACTGGCAGCGCAGTTTTTCGCCCGTGTTCGCACCCAGCGTAAATCGGACGCTGCGGTGTGGGCAGCGGTTTTCCCAGGCGTTCACCTGGCCATCGTCGGCGCGCCACAAGGCGAGTTCGACGCCGCAGAGCTGGCCATGGAAAACGTGGCGCTTGGGCAGGTCATCGGCACGCGCCACCGGATACCAGTTGCTATTTACGATATTCATGTTTCGGCCTCTCGGTGTTCGAGTATTCAGGCGGCGCGGTAAGTGCCGTAGACAACGCCTTTTTCGCTAAGCCAGCGGCGGTAGGCAGCCGACATGGCATCGGCGCGCGTCGGTACCTCGAACTTGGGATCGAGAGGCAGGGTTCGTGGGACGTGATTGTTCAGGATCATCAGGTCCTGACCGAAGATGGTCTGCTGGAAGAGGCGAAGGTCGCTATCGCTGGTGGTTTCGTCGATATAAACCAGCACGGCATGCGCTATGCACCACTGCTCATCGACCGGTTGCACAAAGAGGCAGATCGCATCGCGGCGCGTGGGCTGTGGTGGGCTGGTTTTATACAAAATGGCAACGAAGGGACGCGCCACACGATAGATGTAGTCGGCCTCGATACCATCGGTCGCGGCTGCAGCGGCCATGGGCTGGTAGAACTTACAGTCGCGCGCATAAATCTCGTCATGTTCGAGATCGCGCTCCACTCGATAGGGGGCGACGTCGGTATGCGGCACCTCGCCCAGCAGCCCCGTATGCACGTATGGAAAATGCGCCATATCGAGGAAGTTCTCGATCGCCCTCAGCCCCGAAACATGCACCTTCATCGATCCTGCACCGAGGATTCGCCTGTCTTCCTCATAAAACTCTGGCAGCTCGAAAAACGTATCGTCGGGCTCTCCGAGGGAAACCCAATGCGTGTGATAGCGGGTCTGCGTACGGCATGCTGCGCCGGCTTCATTGGTCAGGCGCGCGTTAAAAACGCCTTCGCAGTCACGGCCATATTCGATCTCGTAACCGAGAACGCGGGTGCGGTACTGAATGCCGTCTTGCAGGTCTTCCACCACCGCGACGGGATACCACTCATTCCAGACTACTGCCTCGATCTTCATTTCCTTCCCCTACCAAGATCAACACGGCCTCGTCGCCGTTCTGTTGAACAATAGAGACGTATGCAAGATCGTCTAACTCGCCTGGCTAATTTCTGGTATGAGCAGTTTTCATTGCTGGGTATTGGGGTGATCAATAATCAAATTGAAGTTTCGCAATATGGCGTTCTCGCGCTCAGCATTTTGCGCAGATCTAGTCGGGCAGCTCCACTCCACGCAACCGCTGAGATCGGCGGCGCAGCAGCTCAAGCGTCAGCAGCAGGGCGATGGACAGCAGGATCAGTAAGGTGGCCACGGCCAGAATGCTCGGGTTGATCTGCTCGCGCAGCCCGGAAAACATTTGGCGCGGAATGGTGCGTTGCTGCGGGCCGGCCATGAATAGCACTACCACCACCTCGTCGAACGAAGTAATGAAGGCGAACAGCGCGCCGGAAATCACTCCCGGACGGATCAGCGGCAGGATCACGTCGAAGAATACCCGCAATGGCGTGGCGCCCAGGTTCAGCGCGGCGCGCACTAGCGAATAGTCGAACCCAGCCAGTGTTGCGGTAACGGTAATGATCACGAAGGGCGTGCCCAGCGCGGCATGGGCGATGATCACGCCCACATAGGTGCCGGCCAGATTCAGGCTCGAATAGAAGAAGAACATGCCGGCGGCGGTGATGATCAGCGGCACGATCATCGGCGACAGCAGCAAGGCGGTGATGAAGCGGCGCAGGGGCATGTCATCGCGGGCCAGGCCCACTGCCGCGCAGGTACCCAGCACGGTCGCCAGCAGGGTAGCGAAGAAGCCGATGATGAAGCTGTTCTTGATCGCCAGCAGCCAGCGCGGGTCGTTGAACACCTGTTCATACCAGCGCAGCGACCAGGCCTCGGGCTGCAGCGTCAACATGCCCTCGGTAAAACTGAAGAACGGCTCGCTGTTGAACGACAGCGGCACGATGACCAGGATCGGCACGATCAGGAACAGCAGCACCAGCCAGGAACTGATCTTGAGCAGCCAATTGCCCAGGTGGTGCCAGAAACCGTAGTACGACGGAGATTTCATTGCCGGTTCATCCCAACTTGATGCTGCCGGCGCCGACGAAACGGTCGTACACCCAATACAACAGCAGAATTAGCGCCAGCAGCAGCGATCCCAGCGCGGCGGCCAGCTCCCAGTTGCTCGACGACTGCATGTGGAAGGCGATTATGTTGCTGATCATCTGCCCGTCGGTGCCGCCGACCAGCGCCGGGGTGATGTAGTAGCCCACCGAGATAATGAACACCAGCAGCGCGCCGGCGCTGAGCCCCGGCAGGGTCATTGGGAAATAGATACGGGCGAAGGCCGGTAGCGGCCGGGCGCCGAGCGAGAGGGCGGCGCGCATGTAACTGGGATCGATACCGCGCATCACGCTGTACAGCGGCAGAATCATGAATGGCAGCAGGATATGGGTCATCGCCAGCACGGTGGCGAACGAGGTGTAGAGCATCTCGAATGGCGTGGCGATGACGCCGATGCTGAGCAGGAAGCTGTTGATCACGCCGTTGGTCTGTAACAGGGCAATCCAGGCGGTGGTGCGCACCAGCAGCGACGTCCAGAAAGGCAGCAGCACCAGAACCAGTAACAAGTTGGCGCGGTTGCACGGCAGGCTGGCCAGGTAGTAGGCGAGCGGATAGCCGAGCAGGGCGCAGAACACGGTGATAGTCAGGGCCATCTTCAGCGTCTTGGCGTACAGCTGGCGATAGATTTCGGTATCGCGGGCCTGGATGCCCTGTTCGGGATGCAGTTCCAGGTCCAGCGCAGTCAGGTAGTAGTGGTAGGTGTAGACCTCGCCGGCGCGCTGAATGGCTTGCCAGGTCTCGGTTTTTGACCAGTTGCGGTGCGCCTCCAGCAGAGTATCGACGCCCTGCTGCGCAAGCTCCTCGGCGCTCAGCCGGCCGACCCGTCGTGCGCTCGTCTTGACCATGCTGGACATCCCGGCCTGCGTCCGGTTGAGCTCCTCGGCCAACTTGCCGGACTGGCGCTCCTTAGCCAGCCCGTGCAATTCCCCGGCGAACACCGCCAGCGCGGCCTGCGGCGGTATACCGCTGCCGTCCCATTGCCTGAGCTGTTCCAGCGTGGCGGGAATCAGCTCGGCGACGGTGGGGTGGTAGACGCTGCGCCAAAGCATGCTGGCGATGGGCGCGACGAAGCTCAGCAGGATGAACAGCAACAGCGGCGCGACGAAGGCGAAGGCCAGCAATCGCCTCTTGCGCCGGCTGGCACTGGCCTGGCCGGCCTCGGCATGGGTCAGAACAGTCAAGGCGATACTCCTGTGCTGCGCCCCGTCGCAGGAGCTAAGGGGCGCAGGTCGATCACTTCAACAGCCACTCGTTGAAGCGCTCGCCCAGGGACTCACCGTGGTCGGCCCAGAACTCCGAACCGGCCTGGATGCCCTTGTCCAGGTGAGCGGTCGGCAGGTGCGGCGCGGCGGTCTGGTCTGCCAGCGGCAAGGACGACTTGCGGGTCGGGCCATAAGCGACATCCGGCATGCCGGCCAGCGGCTTGGACTGGGTGGCGTAGGCGATGAACTTGAAGGCCAGATCCTTCTTCGGCGTGCCCTTGAGCACGGCCCAGGCATCGAGGTCGTAGACATGGCCGTCCCAGACGATGACGAAGGGTTTACCTTCCTGGCGGATCGAGTCGTAGAAGCGGCCGTTGGCCGACTGCACCAGCACAGCGCCGCCGTCGTTGAGCAGTTGCGGCGCCTGCGACCAGGATTCGAACCAGACGATGTCCTTCTTCAGGGTGTCCAGCTTGGCGAAGGCCTGCTGCTGGCCTTCGGGCGTGGCCAGTACCTCGTACACGTCTTCCGGCGCCACGCCGTCGGCCATCAGCGCCCACTCCATGTTCACCTGTGGGCGTTTGCGCAGGGCGCGCTTGCCGGGGATCTTCGCGGTGTCGAAGAAGTCGGTGAGCGACGCCGCCTTGGTGTCGCCGATGGTGCGCTCGTTGTAGGCGAACACCACCGACCAGACGATGTTGCCGACCGCACATTCGCTGGCCAGCGCCTCGGGGATGAAATCCTCTTCGGCGGGCGTGCCGTCGACGCCCGGAGGCAGGATGTCGCGCGGGACTTCTTCGAGCAGACCTTCGGAGCAGGCGCGCTCGAGGTCGATCACCTCGAAGTCGACCACGTCCCACTGGATGTTGCCGGACTCCACCTGCGCCTTCATCTCGGCGACGCCGCCGGAATAATCTTCAAACAACACCCGCACGCCCGTGTCCTTCTGGAACGGGTCGATGACGTGCTTCTGCTGCGCCGCGCCATAGGAACCACCCCAGGACACTACCGTCAGCGACTCCTGGGCGTGGGTACCAAAGGATGCCGTAGCCAGCGCGGCGCTCAGGGCGAATGCGGAAACGCTGGTAGTCAATGATCTAGCCATCTGTGTGCTCCGTTGCCTGTTGCATGGGTGTGTTACTGCGGTTTTGGGGCCTCCTGCCCATCCAGCGCCTGGCTGTCCTGTGGTAGCCAGGCAAGGGCGATTTCGTCGCCCGGCGCGAGTGACGGCGCCGAGCTGTCGTTCATGTTCTTCACCACCAGCTCACTGCCATTGGCGGTCTCGAAGTGATAGCGGATGTATTCGCCGACGTAGTGGCTGGTGACGAACCGTGCGCGAACCCGGTTGCCGGTGTTGCCCAGGCGTTCGGTAAAAGTGAGCTTTTCCGGGCGGATCGACACCGTGGTGGGCTGGCCCGGCGTCACGCAGTTGGCCTTCAGCGCGCTGACCAGGCCGCCATCGTTGAGGCGGACCTGAACGCTTTCGCCTTGGTCCGCCTCGATGGTGCCGCGCAGCTTGTTGCTCTCGCCGATGAAGTCGGCAACGAAGAGATTGGCCGGGCGCTCGTAGAGCACATGGGGCGGCGCGCACTGTTGCACCACGCCCTGGTTGAACACGGCGATGCGGTCGGACATGGTCAGTGCTTCGGTCTGGTCATGGGTGACGTAGATCACCGTGAAGCCAAGCTGATCGTGCAGGCGCTTGATCTCGAACTGCATCTGTTCGCGCAGCTTCTTGTCCAGCGCGCCGAGTGGCTCGTCCATCAGCACGATGTCGGGGGCGAAGATCAGCGCCCGGGCCAGGGCCACGCGCTGGCGCTGGCCGCCGGAGAGTTGTGCCGGATAGCGCCCGCCGAACTCCTGCAGCTCAATCAGCGCCAGGTACTGCTCGACCCGCTGGTTGATCTGCTCGCGCGTCTGCTTGCGAATCTTTAGCGGGTAGGCAAGATTCTCGTGAATGGTCATGTGTGGGAACAGCGCGTACTGCTGAAACACCATGCCGATGTTGCGTCGGTAGGGCGCAATGCTGGTGATCTGGCGGCCGTCGATGAGGATCTCGCCACTGGTCACGTCCTCGAAACCGGCGAGCATCATCAGGCAGGTGGTCTTGCCCGAACCGGATGGGCCGAGCAGAGTGATGAACTCGCCCTTGGCTACGTCCAGATTGAAGTCCTTGACCACCAGCGTCTTGTGGTCGTAGGTCTTCTTTACGTTGCGAAACTGCAGGAACGGTCGGTCCCCGGCTTGATCGTCCATTACCCGTCCCTATGCTCGGCAAAGCAGCCACTCGTGCTTGAGGTGCTTATCGTGCCCAGCAGGCCGTTCATCGTTTTTGTCGTTGTTCGAGTGACTGCTGAAAGCAATAAGCACGCCAGGGAAACGGGCGCACCTTGATGCGTCACCACCACTCAAGCCTAGACCAGGCTGGGCATTGCGCGAGTCGAGCTGGCGAAAGGCAGTCCTCGCGAACGGGCGTTGGGGAATGCACCTTGGGGGTGCGACTGCCCGGTTGTAGGGCAGGCCCAGCTCAGCACCGGGCAGACGACACGAAGCCCGAGCGCACAGCCATTCAAATGGCAGCCGAGGCGCTGCAGAACGGCGCCAACGACTTTATCGCCAAGTTTTCACGGCACCGGCCGGCCGGTACAGAGCGTCATGTGTGCTGCGGAGAGTGCTGAGGAGTCACTGCCGCTGGGTGCCTGCGGTATGTAGGCACCCTACAAAGCCGAGTCCCGGCACCCGCGTGCAGAGTGATCAGGCGTTGGGCAACAACCGGCAGGTGATGCTCTTGATATAGCGGGTTTCCGGAATCGCCGGATGTACCGGGTGATCCGGGCCCTGGCCGCCGCGTTCGAGCAGCTGGATGTTGCGGTCCAGATGGCGGGCGCTGCCGAGCAGAATGTTCTGCAGATCATCCTCGGGCAGGTGCATCGAGCAGCTGGCGGCAACCAGGATGCCGTCCTTGTTGAGCAGGCGCATGGCGGCTTCGTTGAGTCGGCGGTAGGCAGCCTCACCGTTCTTCATGTCCTTTTTGCGCTTGATGAAGGCCGGCGGGTCGGTGAGGACCACGTCGAAGCGTTCTTCGGAGTTCTTCAGCTCCTTCATGGCCTCGAAGATATCGCCCTCGACGCAGGTGATCTTCTCGGCCACGCCATTTAGCGCGGCATTGCGCTCGACGCCGTCGAGGGCGAAAGCCGATGCATCGACGCAGAACACTTCGCTGGCGCCGAACACCGCCGCCTGCACGCCCCAGCCGCCGATGTAGCTGAACAGATCTAGCACTCGCTTGCCTTTGACGTAGGGAGCGAGGCGCGCACGATTCATGCGGTGGTCGTAGAACCAGCCGGTCTTTTGTCCCTGCAGCACCGGGGCCTCAAACTTCACGCCGTTCTCCTCCAGGGCGACCCACTCGGGCATCACGCCAAAAGCGGTATCAACGTAACGCTCCAGGCCCTCGGCGTCGCGGGCCGCGGAATCGTTCTTCCACAGCACGCCGCGCGGCTTGAGCACCTGCACCAGGGCTTCGAGCACGGCGTCCTTGTGGCGCTCCATGGTCGCCGAAGCGATCTGCACCACCAGATGATCATGGAAACGGTCCACCACCAATCCCGGTAGCAGGTCGGAATCGCCGTAGATCAGGCGGTAGCAGGGTTGATCGAAGAGGCGTTCGCGCAGGCTCAGCGCAACCTGGATGCGGTGCACCAGCAGCGACTTGTCGAGGCTGTGCTTGAGATCGCGCGACAGCAGACGGGCGCAGATCAGGTTGTTCGGCGAGATGCCGACGATGCCCAGCGGCTTGCCGCCAGCGGCTTCGAGGATGGCCTGATCGCCTGCAGCGAAGCCGCTCAGCGGCGTGGCGGCAGTGTCCACCTCGTTGCTGTAGACCCACAGGTGACCGGCGCGCAGGCGGCGATCGGCGTTGGCTTTGAGGCGCAGGCTGGGCAGGGTCATCGGCGGGGCTCCGGGGGCAAAGGCGGGCATTGTATAGGAGCGCCGGGCCGCGAGCTTCAAACGGCAAGCTGAAGCGCGACTGAACCTGCCGTTTGTCGCGTTGGTCAGGCCGACAGGGCTTTGATCACGGCCTCGTTGAACGCGGGGATATCATCAGGTTTGCGGCTGCTGATCAGATGGCCATCGACCACCACCTTCTCGTCCACCCATTCGGCGCCAGCGTTCTTCAGGTCATCGACCAGCGACGGCCAACTGGTCATGCGCTTGCCCTTGACCAGATCGGCTGAGATCAGCAGCCAGCCACCGTGGCAGATCACCGCGATAGTCTTGTTCGCGCGAGCGGCGTCGCGCACAAGTTCCTGAGCCATTTCGTCGGTGCGGATGGTGTCGGAATTGACCACGCCACCGGGTAGCAGCAGGGCGTCGTAGTCATCCATCTGGATGCTGTCGAAGGTGTGGTCGACCTGGAATTCATCGGCCGGCGTGGTGTGGTTCCAGCCGCGCACCGTGCCGGATTTGGCCGAGACGAGTTCTGCCTTGGCGCCGGCTTTTTCCAGGGCCTCTCTGGGGCCGGTCATCTCCACCTGCTCGAAGCCATCGGTCAGCAGGATCGCCACACGTTTGCCAGTAAGCGCTTGGGTCATAGCGTGCCTCCGTTTGGTTGGACCGCGGAATGCGGGTCGTCTGAAAATGGGACCCGCGCCGCCGGGAAAGTTCGCGTTTCCCTACAGCCGGTAGCAGAACGCGCGCGCAAGCCTCGATGCTTGCGCGCGTGCTAGGATTCGCCAAATTTTTACACTGCCTCTCCGCCATGCCTGAGCTTCCTGAAGTCGAAACCACCCGTCGCGGCATCGCGCCGTATCTCGTTGGGCAGCGCGTCAACCGCGTGATAGTGCGTGAGCGGCGCTTGCGCTGGCCGATCCCGGAGGATCTCGACGTACGCCTTTCGGGCCAATGCATCGAGGCGGTCGAGCGGCGTGCCAAGTACCTGTTGATCAAGGCCGAGGCGGGGACGCTGATTGCTCATCTGGGCATGTCCGGCAGTCTGCGGTTGGTAGATGCGGATTTGCCGCATGGCAAGCACGAGCATGTGGATATCGTGCTGGAGTCGGGTATGGCGCTGCGCTATACCGATCCGCGGCGCTTCGGTGCGTTGCTCTGGAGTCAAGACCCGCTCAGCCACACGCTGCTGGCGAGCCTGGGGCCGGAGCCGCTGGGTGACGTGTTTGACGGCGACCGGCTGTTCCGCATGTCTCGCGGGCGCAGTATGGCGGTCAAGCCGTTCATCATGGACAACGCCGTGGTGGTTGGCGTCGGCAATATCTACGCCAGCGAGGCGTTGTTCGCCGCCGGTATCGATCCGCGCCGCGCCGCCGGTACGGTATCGCGGGCGCGTTATCTGAAACTGGCAATGGAAATCAGGCGCATCCTCGCTTCTGCTATCGAGCGCGGCGGCACCACGCTGCGCGATTTCGTCGGCGGCGATGGTAAGCCGGGCTATTTCCAGCAGGAACTGTTCGTCTACGGGCGTGGCGGTGAGTTCTGTAAAACCTGTGGTTCGACCCTGCGTGAGACCCGCCTCGGCCAGCGTGCCAGCGTCCACTGCATTCGCTGCCAGCGTTAGCACGTCTTTGAAAACCTCGCTTCGGCCTTCTGCAGTCAGTTAGTGCGACCTGCATCAACACTGCAGGGGTTGACGGCGTTCACGATCAGCAAGCATTGGCCGCTGCTATAGTGACCAGCACGAAAATAAACCGCCTGTTTCGCCTAGATGAAGGATCACATCATGAAACTGTTTCGCTCCACTGCCGTTGTCCTGGCCCTTACCACTGGCCTGCTGACGATGCCAGCGTACGCCCAGTCGACGCATCAGAACGTCAGCGGTGATCCGATGTATACCGTCGAAGCGCCAAAGGCCTTTTCCATCGTCGGCGACCTGTTGATCGCCCGCCCTCTGCTGATTGCCGCAACCGTTGTCGGTGCCGGCCTGTTCGTCGTCAGCCTGCCGTTCACTGCCATGGGCGGTGGTATCAAGGAAACCGGCCATGCCCTGGTGGTCGAGCCTGGCGCCGCAGCTTTCGCCCGTTGCCTGGGCTGCACCCGCGTAGGTTACAACCGTCAGGACTGATCCACAGGCAGCACCAAGGTCGGGGGCGCAGGGACTTCCGGCCTAGGTAAGCTTGGCGTAGGCTTCGTCGCCTTATCCTGCGAGCGAAGCCGGAAAACGTGTCCAGTCGATTTCTGAAACTTTCATTGCCCGTGCTCGGGCTTTTGCTCCTGTCCTGGTCATTCTGGTCCAGTGAGGGCTGGTTGCAGCTTTGCGCCGGCTTGGCGTTATTTCTGTTCGGCATGCAGTGTCTGGAAGAAGGCCTGCGTGAACTGGCCGGCGGTAAGCTGGAAGAGCTACTGGGGCGCAGCACCTCGACTTCCGGTAAGGCGCTGCTGTTCGGTATCGGCGGCACCATGCTGCTGCAGTCCACCACGCTGGTTTCGCTGCTGACCATTGCCTTTATCAGTACCGGACTGATCCAGCTGGCGGGCGGCATTGCGATTCTGTTCGGGGCCAATCTGGGCGCGAGCTTCGGTATCTGGCTGCTGGCTCTGGCCGGGCAGAACATCAGTCTCAGCCCATTGGCCCTGCCATTGCTGGTGTTCGGCGTGCTGGCCGGCTTCAACGGGCCGAAGAGCAAGGCCGCCGGGCGCATAGTGCTGGGTATCGCTTTTATCTTTCTGGGAATCGACGGCATCAAGGAGGGATTCACTGGCTTCGGTGCCGGAATGGACCTGACCGACTACCAGGCAGATGGCCTGAGCGGGCAATTGCTCTTCGTCGCTGTCGGAACCGTACTGACCATGGTGCTGCAGTCCAGTCACGCCACTTTGATGTTGACGCTGGCCGCACTGGCCAGTGGTCAGGTGGATCTGGCTCAGAGCCTGGCTATCGCCATCGGCGCCAACACCGGCAGCGCCGTGACTACCGGGATCATGGGCGCGCTGGGCGGTAACCGCAGCGGTCAGCGTCTGGCGTTGGTGCATGTGTTGTTCAACGTCGGCACCGCCGTGGTGGCCTTTGTTCTGCTCCAGCCGCTGGGCTGGCTAGTGCTCTGGGTGAGCGGGTTGGTGGGGTTGGGCGACAACAGCCTCCTGCAGCTGGCGCTGTTCCATACCCTGTTCAATGTGCTTGGGGTGCTGCTGTTCTGGTTTTGGCAGGATCGTCTGGCGGCCCTGCTGCTGCGCTGGCTGCCGGAGGTCGAGGAGCCTGAAGTCCTCATCGCCGAGCTGGTTATCCCCACACATCGTCTGGAGCCGACGCCAACGCGCGCCCGTTACCTCGAGGAGGAAGCGCTGGATTCGGTGGATGCTGCTGCCAGCGCAGTGACCCGCGAGCTGCGCCACATGGGGCGGCTGAGCATGGAGGTGATCTGTCATGCGCTCTACCTGCCGGTGGATCAGCTGGAGCCAGGTGCAATTGACGAACAACTGTTAAACGCTGCGCCAAATGCTCATGCGCTGGATGCCGACGTGCTCTATCAGCGCCATATCAAAGGCGTGTACGGCGACCTGCTGAGCTTCATGGGCCGCATGCACCTTCCGCAGGATGAGGCGCACCAGGCCTTCTGGATGAACTGCCAGGTCGTTTCGCTGCAGCTGGTGGATGCGGTCAAGGACGCCAAGCACCTGCAGAAGAACCTGCGCCATTATCTGCATCAGGACGAGTCGGTCGCGCGCAGTTGCTACGTAGAGCTGCGCCGCCATCTGCTGGAGACTTTGCGCGAACTGCGCGCGTTGCATCGGGCCGAGCTACCTGAAGCCCTGTGGCATGAACGCATGCAATGGCTTGATCAGAGCGCCGCCAACTTCGACGGTGAATTCCGCAAGCGGCTGTTTATGGCAGTGCGCAGCAAGAAGCTGGACGGCTTGCAGACAAGCTCGCTTATGAATGATTTGGGCTATGCCAGCCGCATCTTTCAGAGCCTGCGCAATGCCTTGCTGCTGGGCGAGAACGAAGAGCTGGCGCGTCTGCTGCGTCAAGAAGACGATCAGGACGAATCGCTGTTGCTGGGAATTTAATAGTAACGAGCGCCATGGCCGGCGCCCATCGAGCTGTAATCAGGCCTTGCCGGTGATGATCATGTACTTCTGCATCAGTTCATCCTTGCTCTCGACATTGTTCACGTCGAGCGGGATGCAATCTACCGGGCAGACCTGCTGGCACTGAGGTTCGTCGTAGTGGCCGACGCATTCGGTGCATAGGTTCGGGTCGATGACGTAGATTTCCTCGCCCTGGGAAATGGCGCTGTTCGGGCACTCTGGCTCGCACACGTCGCAGTTGATGCAGTCATCGGTGATTATCAGGGACATCAGTCAACTCCAGCGGCGGCGCATGCCGCTTTACACTAAGAACAACGCGCCAATTTTGCCGCATCGGCCCGCTCGGCGCACGCTGCGGTTGTCTCCGGCGACGGTTCAGCTGCTGGCGTAGCGCTCTGCCAGCGCCTTCACCACCGAAGGGTGGACGAATTTGGAGACATCACCGTCGAGGCGGGCGATTTCACGCACCAGTGTCGAGGAAATGTAGGAGAACTTCTCCGACGGGGTGAGGAAAAGGCTTTCAACGTCCGGTGCCAGCTGACGGTTCATGTTGGCCAGCTGGAATTCGTATTCGAAGTCCGATACGGCACGCAGCCCACGCAGAAGCACATTGGCTTTTTGCTCGGCGACGAAATGCGCCAGCAGTGTGGAGAAGCCTAGCACCTTGACGTTGGGCAGATGTGCGGTGACTTCCTTGGCCAGTGCGACACGCTGTTCAAGCGGAAGCAGGGGGTTTTTGTGCGGGCTGGCAGCAATCGCGATGATCACTTCGTCGAACAGGCGCGAAGCGCGTTCGATCAGGTCGGTATGACCCATGGTGATCGGATCGAAGGTTCCCGGATACAGCACTCGATTCATCGCGACGTCCTGGCGCATGCGTAGGGAGTGGATGGTAGCGGCTCGGTGTTGGCAGCGTAAAGTATCAAAGCATGCAGTGCTCAGTTCATCCGCTCGGCCAGTTGACGGGAAAACCGGGCGGTGATTGCGTAGACCGAAAGCTGTGGGTTAGCGCCGATGCTGGTGGGAAACAGCGAGCCGTCGTGGATCGACAGGTTCTCCAGTTGATGATGGCGGCCCAGGCTGTCGGTAACTGCCAAGCGCGGATCTTCCCCCATGGCGCAGCCGCCCATCACGTGGGCGCTGCCGAGACGGGCGCGATACAGCGCCAGGCTCAGGCCATCGATCATCCGGCGTGCGGCGTCCAGGGTTTTCGCGTAGTGCGCATCGCTATGCAGCGGCAGTACGGCTTTGGCGCCGGCGGCGAACTGGATCTCGGCCATGCTGTGGTAGGCGCGACGGATGCCGTCCCAGGTGTAGGGGGTCATGCGGTAATCGAGTATGGGTGTGCCGTCGCTGCGAAGCTGCACCTGCCCTTCGGCGCTGTCGGGGTGAAAGCCGTCACGCATCAGCGCCAGCATGGCATTGGTATGCGGCAGCTGTTCCATGCGCAGTGCGCTTTCAGCCCCGAAACCGCCCAGCAGTGTTGCTGCCAGTGCCGGATGGACGGGCGGTGCTTCCAGCTTGTAGGACATGCGTCCGGTGGTGCCATCGTCCCACTGGAACTGGTCGCTGTAGACCGACTGCGGCGCGCCGTAGAAAGGGTTGATCACCTTGCCGAACTGCGCGGCGGAGAAGTTCACCAGATGCAGGAAAGTGCGCTTGCCCAGGCGCTCGTGTGGATCCGGTGCACCGGAGCGCAGCAGGGTCGCCGGCGTGTTGATGCCGCCGCCAGCGAGAATATAGTGACGGGCGCGCACGCGAATTCGCCGGCCGTTGGGCGCGACACAGTGCGCATCCATGCCCAGGCACAGCAGCTCGGTTACCTTCCCGTTGGTGATCTCCAGGCGCTCGGCACGGGTCAGGTAGAGCAGCTCGCCACCGTTGTCCAGGGTGGCGGGAATGCTGGTCACCAGCATCGATTGCTTGGCATTGGTCGGGCAGCCCATGCCGCAATAGCCCAGGTTCCAGCAGCCGCGTACGTTGCGCGGGATTATCGCCCAGCTGTAGCCGAGGGCTTCACAGCCGTCACGAATCACCTGGTTGTTGGCATTGGGCGCGAGAGTCCAGGGTTCGATACCCAGGCGCTGTTCGATGCGCTCGAACCAGGGGGCCAAGTCCGCTTCGCTATGGCCGACCACCGTATGTTCACGCGCCCAGTGCGCAAGCGTCTGGGCGGGTGTGCGGAAGCTTGAGGTCCAATTCACCAGTGTCGAACCGCCTACCGCACGGCCTTGAAGAATGGTGATGGCGCCGTCCTTGCTGGCGCGGCCAATGCCCTCCTGGTAGAGCGAGGCGTAGGCAGCTGGCTCCTGCATGTCGAAGTCGCGGCTGCTGCGCAGCGGGCCTTCCTCGATTAGCAGCACTTTATAGCCTGCCGCGCTGAGAACTTCTGCACTGGTCGCGCCGCCAGCGCCGCTGCCGACGATGGCGATATCGGCTTCGAGGGTAATATCCTGTTCGAGCCGCGAGCCATCGTGGGCTTTCCAGCCGCGTGCGAGGCCTTCTGCAAAAGGGTCAGTCAGGGGCATCTGTGCTTTCCTGGAGAAGCGGAGGGCCGGGATAACCGCAGTGTTCCCAGGATTCGGGGCAGCCATACCAGGCCATCTGGATCATCTGCAGCAGCGCCGCATGGCCCTGGCGCTGCAACGCCAGAAAGCTATTCTCCCAGCGTTGCAGGAAGGCTTTGACGGCCTCGTCATCGGCCTGTTCCCAGCCGTACCAGATGCCGCTGAGCGGGCCGCGTGTGACGGGCAGAGCGAGCAGATCGAACAGTTGCGAGACCTGGCGGTACAGCGCGGGCGAGATATGGGCGAGGCCCTGATCGAGATTCTGCAGGGTGCGCTGTACGGCGGCGGGCATGTTCGCTTCGGGGACAGCGTCTTGCAGGACCGCATCGGTCACCCGGCGCAGCATCGGCAGGTCGCTATCGCGAAGCATCAGGAAGCCGCTGGATGGCCCTTCGACACTGCAACCCGACAGGCTGCCGAGCAGGCCGGCGGTGGCCAGAGTCGCGCTGCCGAACAGGCCGACCTTGAGCAGACCGCGACGGGAAAGGTTGTTCATCAGCGCACAAACAGCGTGTAGATCAGCTTCTGCAACGCCTTGCCGTAGGGCGGATAGATCATCCGCGCCGCGTTGAAGCGTTGCTTGATGAATACACCCTTGGCTTTGCTGAAGGTCAGAAAGCCTTCGTGGCCGTGGTAATGACCCATGCCGGAAGGGCCAACGCCGCCGAAGGGCAGGTCGTCTTGGGCGACATGGAGAAGAGTATCGTTGAGGCAGACGCCGCCGGAGTGAGTGTGTTGCAGCACAGTTTGCTGCTCGGCCTTGTCGTAGCCGAAATAATAGAGCGCCAGCGGCCGCGGGCGGGCATTGACGTAGGCCAGCGCCTGCTCCAAGTCGTCGTAGGGCACCACCGGCAGCAGCGGGCCGAAGATCTCGTCCTGCATCACACGCATTTCATCGGTCACGTCCAGCAGCAGGTGGTGTGGCATGCGCCGTTCCTGGCCCTGCTCGAACAGCGGCAGCAGGCGCGCGCCCTTGGCTTGGGCGTCATCCAGATAGTCCTGCAGCCGGGCGTGCTGGCGCGCGTTGATGATCGAGGTGTAGTCCGGATTGTCCGCCAGCTGCGGATAGAAACGGCGGGTGACCTGACGATAGGCCTCGATGAAGCCATCCAGCCGCGCTCTGGGCACCAACACGTAATCAGGAGCGACACAGGTCTGCCCCGCGTTGAGCGTCTTGCCGAAAGCGATGCGTTCGGCAGCATCATCGAGCGGCACGGTAGTCGAGACTATGGCTGGCGACTTACCGCCCAGCTCCAGCGTCACCGGCGTGAGATTCTCCGCCGCGGCGCGCATCACCTGTCGACCGATGCTGGTGCTGCCGGTGAACAGCAGGTGATCGAAGGGCAGGCGTGAAAACGCTATGCCCACGTCCGCCTCGCCAAGCACCACTGCTACCTGATCCTCAGGAAAAATCCGCGCCAGTAAATCCTTCAGCAGGAGTCCGGTAGCTGGGGTCGACTCGCTCATTTTCAGCATCACCCGGTTGCCAGCCGCCAGCGCGCCGATAAGTGGGCCGATGGTTAGATAGAGTGGGTAATTCCAGGGCACGATGATGCCGACGACGCCGAGTGGCTGATACACAACCTTCGCGCTGGCGGGTTGGAAGGCCAGCCCGACGCTGCGCCGCGAAGGCTTCATCCACCGCCGCAGGCGGCGTCTGGCGTAGTGGATGCCGTGCAGACTGGGCATGATTTCCGCCAGCCGGGTTTCGTCCGCCGAGCGATTGCCGAAATCCGCGCTGATGGCTTCGATGATCGCCTGTTGGTTGCTGGCGAGCAGTCGATGCAGGGCGTCGAGCCACTGTATGCGGTTTGCGGCGCTGGGATAAGGATCGGCCTGAAAGGCTCGACACTGCTGTTCGAGCAATGCAGGCAGGCCCTTGAGCTCGAGGTCAATCGGGGGCAGTAGGGCGTCGGCGATGGGCATGGTGGCAATCCGGTGAAGGCGTGACCGGCATTGTTCTCGTTTGCCGGTGCCTCTGCCAAGGCCATCGCCGTACGAGCGCAGGGTCTGACCAAAATGCGCGACAAGCCCCGTACTTCTAGTGCGGGGAAGGATAGCGCAGGGAGGCGGCAGCCTCCCTTAATGTGGTCGGGTTTGTTGCTGAATATATTGCCGTATCACTGA
>DDVX01000005.1 GCA_002345575.1 Stutzerimonas stutzeri | reverse complement strand
CGCCCGCGCGCAGCTGCTGGTGGGCCCGGCACTGGGCGCAGGGTATCGGCGCCGCGGCGTCAGTCCTGCTCGGCCTGCTGCTCGGCTATGCCCTGCCCGGCCAGCCGCCGGGCAGCTCACCCAGCCACGACCTGCTCGCCGTCCTCGGCAGCGCCCCACCCGGCGCGCTCTGCGCGCGCCCCGAATTCTGCTACCTGAAGGTAAACCTGAAATGAGCAACACCACCCTGCGCAACGCCCTGGTCCTGTCCGTGCTGGTCAACGTCGGCGTGCTCGCCGGCCTCGGCTGGCAGAAACTCAGTCACGACGGCCTGCCGATGCCCTCCGGCGCACCGACCGAGCTGTCGCGCGAGCTGCAACTGAGCGCCAGCCAGCTGCAGCGCTGGCACGATACCGAGGCGCCGTTCCTGGCCTACCTGCGCGCCTCCAACGCCAGCCTCGGCGAACACCGCAACCGGCTGATCGAGGCGATCTTCGCCGAACAGGTGGACCGCACGGTGATCGACGCCGAGCAGGCGAAGATCGCCGAACTGCAGAATGAACAGCAGCGCCTGCTCATCGACCAGCTGCTGCAGGAGCGCGAAATCCTCGAACCGCAGCAGCGCGCGCGGCTCGCCCAGGTGCTCACGCAGCAGTCGCTCGGCGCCGACAGCATCGAGCAACTGCACCGCAAATGACGGATTGCACGACGCGATGGAACAAATCCGTCGCGCCTGCGTTAGAACATCAGGAACCGCACTTCGCCGGCTCGCTCAACGGAGTTCTATCGATGATCCGCAAACCCCAGGCTCTCGCCCTCGCCATCATCCTCGCCGGCACCCTCGGCCACGCCAGCACCAGCCTCGCCGCCACCAGCCATGACCACGGCAACGGCGACGGCGCGACGGCGCTGCAACTCGATGCCGGCAAGCGCTGGGCCACCGATGCGCCGCTGCGCCAGGCGATCGGCACCATCAACGACGACATGCGCCAGGCGCTACCGGCGATCCACGAGGATCGGCTGCCCACCGCCCGCTACGGCGAACTGGCCGAGACGGTGCGCGGCCAGGTCGCCTACATGGTGGAGAACTGCAAGCTGAGCGCCGAGGCCGACGCACAGCTGCACCTGATCATCGCTCAGCTGCTCGCCGGCGCCGACGCCATGAGCGGCGCCCCGGCCGACCAGCGCGACGGCGCGGTGACCGTGGTCGGCGCGCTGGGCGACTACGCCACCTACTTCGCCGACGACAGCTTCAAGCCGCTGGAACACTGATCGGCCGCCCCGCTCAGCCCTTGTCCGGCCGCGCCGGCGTAGCCGCTTTCACCGCGAGCGGCACGTCGGCGGGCACCGCGTCCGACTCGCCCTCGCCGCTGCGATCTCCGCTGGTATTGGCCAGCAGGCTGGCGGTGGCGGTCTGCAGGTAGGCGTGCAGCTGGCGCAGCAGCTGCGGCTGATCCTCGGCCGCGGCGATCCTCTCGCCAGCCGGCTCACGGCCCAGGCGATAGCGATACAGTCGCGCCGGCTGCTCCTTGGGCTGCACCAGCACCCGATCACCGCGGATCAGCGCCACGGTCTGGTCGCTGCCCGACGGCTTGACGATGCCGAACCCCGGATCGTCCGCCGCCAGGCTGAGCAGGTCGCGACCCCAGCATTGATGACGCACCTCACCACCGAGGCGGCCCATGATGGTCGGCACCACGTCGACCTGGGTACCCACTACATCACGGCGGCTGCCGAAACGCTCGGTGACGCCCGGGGCGATCAGCAGCAGCGGCACGTGGAAGCGCAGCAGGTCCATCTCGGTGACTTCCTCCGGCGCACCGAAACCGTGATCGCCGACCACCACGAACAAGGTCTGCTTGAACCAGGGCTGGTTACGCACCTTGTCGAAGAACTGCCCCAGCGCCCAGTCCGAATAACGCATCGCCGTCAGATGCGGGTCCAGCGCGCCATACCCCTCGACAGCAGCGACCGGCAACTGCTCGGGTAGCGCATACGGCGTGTGGTTGGACAGCGTCTGCAGCAGCGCATAGAACGGCGCGCCGTTATCCAACTTGCCCAGCTCCTCGGCGGCGCGGGTGAACATGTCCTGGTCGGAAACGCCCCAGGTCGGGTCGGAAACCACCGGATTCACGTAATCGTTGCGGCCGACGAAGCGCTTCATGCCCTGGTTGCCGAAGAACCCCGCCTGGTTGTCCCAGGCGAAATCGCCGTTGTAGACGTAAACGTCGTCGAACGCCCGCGCACCGAGCAGCTGCGGCAGGCCGGAGAAGCGATGGCCGCCTTCGGGCGTCTGCATCAGGTACTCGAAGCCTGGCAGGTTGGGAAAGCAGGCCATGCTGGCGAACATGCCCTGGTGGGTGTGGGTGCCGTTGGCGAAGAAGCGCTCGAACAACAGCCCCTCGCCGGCCAGACGGTCGAAGTTCGGCGTGATGCCGTCGGCGCTGCCGAGCGCGCCGACATAGCGACCGGCGAAGCTCTCCATAAGGATCACCACCACGTTGCGCCCCGCCAGCTGGCCGTCCACTGGCGGCTGGAAGTCACGGCGCACCGGCGCCAGTTCGGCATCCACCAGCCGGTCGTTGGCGGTCAGCAGCAGCTCGCGGGTGATCGCCTGCGCATCCGCCACCGGCAGTGTCGCCTTCCAGCTGTTGTCGCGATGGCTGGAGAAGCGGTGCTTCGCGGCGTCATACAGCGAGAGTGTCGCGTTCAGGCCGAGGTGATTGGCGAACATCGACTCGGTGGTAAAGGCATCGCCCCAACGCAGCGGCGGTCCCTGGCGCAGCGTGCCGCGCGCGGCCACCACGCAGACCAGCACCAGCAGCGTGAACACCGCCGTGCGGGTATACCAGGTCGAGCCACGGCGGCGTGCGCCGGCCTCGCGCACAGCCGGCGCGCCACGGGTCAGCCGCTCCAGCCAGCCGAACAGGGCGTACATCGCCGCGCTCGCCACACCCCAGCTCGCCAGCAGTTGCAGTACCGGGAAGCCATGCCAGAGCATGCTCAGCACGGTGGCCGGGTCTTCCTGCAGGTACTGGAACACCAGGCTATTGAGGCGCTGGTGAAACTCGCGATAGAAGTTCAGCTCGATCAGCCCGAGCAGGATCGTCAGGCTGGCACACACACTCAACCACAGCCGCAGCAGGCCCCGGGCGGCCATCATGCGCATGCTCAGCACGCCGAGCAGCAGTGGCAGCAGGATGTACACCGTCAGCCGCAGGTCGAAGCGCAGGCCGTTGCCGAACGCCTCGACGAAGCTGGCCAGCGGTGTACTGCCGATCAGCTCGCGGTTGAACAGCAGCAAGCCCAGCCGCAACAGCGCGAACAGCGCCAGCAGGGCCAGCGCACTGGCGAACGTGAAGCGCAGGTGCGCGGCCAGGCCATTGAAGCCGGACGCCGGGCGCTCTCGAGCAGGGCGTCGCAAAGAGGAAAGCATGGTACGTCCTTCAGGGGATGAGAATCACCGCCCAGACCAGACCGATCAGGCACAGCGCCAGCAATTGCGCGGCGCTGCCCATGTCCTTGGCCTGTTTGGCGAGCGGATGCAGTTCGAAAGAGATGCGGTCGACCGTCGCCTCGATGGCCGAGTTGAGCAGTTCGACGATCAGGCCGAGAAACACCACGGCAATCAGCACGGCGCGCTCGACGCGGCTGACGTCGAGCAGGAAGGCCAGCGGAATCAGCAGCAGGTTCAGCAGCACCAACTGGCGAAACGCCGCCTCGCCCCGATAGGCGGCCTTGAGGCCGGCGGCGGAGTAGCCGGCGGCATACCAGAGCCGCGTCAGACCGCTGCGCCCTTTCAGGGCCGCGCCGTCCGCCGGCACGTCAACGCCAGCCGCACCATCGGCAACCACGCTGGTCGGCTCAGATGACATCGCAGCGCAACTCGCTGAAGGTGCGGTGGGCGGCCAGCAATCGTTGCCAGTCCTGTTCCGGCATGGCCTGGCGATGACGCTTGAGCTGGCGCAGGTCATGCCGTGCCGCGGCGCTACGACGTAGCCGGCGGCGGCTCTTTTCCAGATCGAGCAGGGCGACCTCGACGCTGGCCGCGTCACCTTCGCCGTGAACCTTGATGAAGATGTGCTTGGGATAGCAGCAGCCGTGCTGCCAGCGCGCCTGGTGGATGCGACCGAGGCTAATTCCGACCGCTGTCAGCATGCGCTCCTGTACCGCAGGACCGAAGCGCTCGCCCAGCTCCTGTTGATACCAGTCCTCCAGGCTGACAAACCCTTCCAGCTCCGCCGTCACCAGCAGCGCCTGCCACTGCCCGGCCTGTTGTCGCGTGCCGCAGTAGATCAGTTCCGGCACCCGCACGCTTAGCCAGCCGAAGGCCTGCAGCGCCTGCAGTTCGCGCAGGACCGTGGGCCTGCCAAAAGGATGCAGCAATGAGCGATACAGGTGGCCGATCTGCCGTTTGCAGTACAGCAGCGGTTGTTGCGGATCGCGCATCCGTATCCGTTGCACGCCACTTTCGCCGGCGCGCCGCTGATTGGGCTCCTCGACCCATTCACCCCGGATGTTCCACCAGCGCTGGAAGGTGCTGGTACGCGCTTCTCGGGCCGGCAATACGAGTGGTCGGCTCATGCTCAACCCCGCTTGCGCAGCACATAGACCCGCCACATGGCGTAGCCCGGGAGGAAGTCATTACGGTCGAGGATGTCGAAGCCGGCCTCGGCGAACTCCGCCTCGATCACCGAGCGCGCGACGACGAAGCGGTTCTGGTTGTCCTTCGCCGGCCGGCGACGCTCCAGGCGCTTGCGCTTCCAGGCCTTGTAGTTGCCATCGACCCACAGCGAGACGATCAGCGTGTCACGGGTGACGCGGTGGAACTCACGCAGCATCGCCAGCCGGTGCTCCGGGTCGGCGATGTGGTGCAGCAGGCGCATGCAGAAGATGTTGTCTACCGCGTTGTCACCCATGTCGATGGCGAAGGCGGAGGTCTGGAAGCTCTCGACCCGATAAAGGATTTCCCGCGACTGCGAGGCTTCGGCGATCGCCAGCATGTCGGCCGAGTTGTCGGCGGCAAAGATCATCCGGCTCGGGTACTCGGCCAGCAGCGGCCAGAAGCGCCCGGCGCCGCACGGCAGGTCCAGCACCAGATCGGGCTCGCCGGCGACCTTCAGTGCGCGGCGCGCCATCTGCTCGTCACGCCAGTGCGACAGCCGCCGGGCCAGGCCATCCTGATGCTTGTGCAGGTATTCGTAGGCGTGCTGGCGATCGTACTTGCGCGAGAACTCCAGTTCGATAGGGCTCGATGTCGTCATGGCGGGCATTCCGGTTGGAAACGGAACGCCAAACTAACCAGCCAGACATCAAGGGCCCGTCAACGGGATGTGAAAAAAACGTCAAACAGCGCCGTCATGAAAGCGCACCTGAAAGCAGCTGCCCTGCGGTTGCCGCGGCACCACACCTACCTGCCAGCCCTGGTGCGCGCAGATCCGCTTGACCAGCGACAACCCCAGCCCCAGCCCTTCGCCGCGCCCCTCGGCACCCCGCACGAACGGCTGGAACATGCGCTCCTGCTCCGCCAGGGGAATGCCCACGCCGCTGTCCTCGACGCGAAAGCCACCTTCGTCGAGGACCAGCCGCACCGTGCCGCGGTCGGTGTAATGCAGTGCGTTGCGCAGCAGGTTGGACATCACCGTGCCGAGCAGGGTGTGGTTGTAGACGCCGCGGTCCTCGCCCTCCTCCAGCAGCTCGAAGGCCAGGCCCTTCTCCGCCAGCAACGGTGCCCAGCGCTCGCTCTGCTCGGTCGCCACGCTCCGCAAGCTGGCGTCGCCGGCCAAGGACGTCTGTTGCGGACGCGCCCGCGCCAGCATCAGGAAGGTTTCCACCAGCTCGTGCATTTCCCGCGCGGCGCGCTGGATGCGTGCCAGCGGTCGCTGCGCGGCTGGCGACAGCTCGGCCTGCTGCTCGAGCAGCTCGCAGGCGCCGAGCACCACCATCAACGGGGTGCGTAGTTCGTGGCTGACATCGGCGGTGAACAGCCGCTCGCGCTCCAGGGTCTGGCGCAGCTGGCCGAGGGTGCTGTCGAACGCCGCGGCCAGATGGCCGACCTCGTCATCGGGATACTGCAGGGCCAGCGGCGGCGCCAGCGGATGCAGCTGGTCGCGGTGGCGCACCTGGTTGGCCAGGCGGCTGACCGGTGCCAACACCCGGTTGGCCATCAGCCGCCCCAGCGCCCAGGCGCCGAGCACGCTGAGCAGAAAGCCGGCCAGCACAACGTTGAACAGCGCATCCTCACGGGCCTCGAACTCGTGCTGCTCCTGCACCAGCACGTAGCGGTCAGCACCGACATTGCGCACATAGACGTAGTAGGCATCGTCACCGCGAACCAGCTCGGTGAACCCCTCACCGAGCCCGGCAAACGCCTTTGGCATCGGGTGCTCGGGCAGATGCGAGGCGAAGAAGTGGGTGCTGGTATCCAGCTGCGGTGTCCGTCCCTTTGGCAGGTCCTCGTTGAGCACGATGTCCAGGTGGCGACTCAGCTCCTCGGTGACCAGCTGCTCCTCGATGAAGTGCACGACGCCGACGATGCCGAGGGCGAACGCACCGCTCACCACCAGCGTCATCAGCGTGAAGGCGATGACGATCCGCCGCGCCAGCGGCTGCTTAGCGAGCATCGCAGTCCTCCGCCAGGCGGAAGCCAAGGCCGTGCACGGTATGCAGCAACGGCTTGGCGAACGGCTTGTCGAGCACCTGGCGCAACTGGTGGATATGGCTGCGCAACGCATCGCTGTCCGGCACGTGATCACCCCAGACGGCATCTTCCAGCGCTTCGCGGCGCACCACCGCCGGGCTGCGCTGCATGAGGATCGCCAGCAGCTTGTGGCCGATAGGGTTGAGGCGAATCGGCTGGCCACCACGACTGGCCTCTAGGGTGTCCAGGTCGTAGCAGAGATCGGCCACCTGCAGCTGCCGGCGACGCGATCCCTGGCAGCGACGCAGGATCGCCTCGATACGGGCAACCAGCTCGGACAGCGCGAAGGGCTTGATCAGATAGTCGTCGGCACCGGCCTGCAGCCCCTTGATGCGGTCAGGCAGCGCATCGCGGGCGGTGAGCATGATGATCGGCGTATCGCGCCCGGCATCGTCGCGCAGGCGCTTGCACACCTGCAGCCCGTCGATGCCCGGCAGCATCAGGTCCAGCACGATCAGGTCGTAGTCCTGGGTGGCGGCCAGGTGCAGACCGCTGAGGCCATCCTGCGCGCAGTCGACCACGTAGCCCTTGAGCTCAAGGTAGTCCAGCACGTTGGCGAGAATGTCACGGTTGTCTTCGATGACCAGGATGCGCATCGCTGGGGTACTCGCTAGAAGTTTCGGAACGGCAGACGCTGCTTATTACGCCTGCGCGCGGCGCAGAACATAGCCGAGACGATGTGAAAAAAACGTCGCCTCGCCAGCCCCGCATTTAGCCCTGCGCGGCTTAAGACTGCCTTAAGTTTGCGCCCCAACAATCCGGCCCAGGCTTCTAACCGAGGTTCCCCGATGGAACTGCCCTGGGTCGATCACACCGATGTACTGGCACGCATTGGCCGCGAGCCTTCGCTCTGCCTGCAACTGGCGCAGGCCGATGCAGGCGAGCGGCGCACAGCGCTGGAAGACTTCATCCGCCAGCGTTTCGCCGAGCACTATCAGGCGCGGGTGCGTCATTTCATGCCCTGCCTGCTGGGCCTGCATGACCAGAACGGCGAGGTGCAGGGCGCGGTCGGTCTGCGCAGCGCCCAGCGTCGGCCGCTGTTTCTCGAACGCTATCTGGACGAGCCCATCGAGCAGGCCGTGAGCATTCGCTGTGAGCGTACGGTGCCGCGCGAGGAGATCGTCGAGGTTGGCAACCTGGCTGCGTTCGGCAATGCCTCGGCGCGCCTGCTGATCGTCGCGCTGACCGATCTGCTGGTCGCCCAGGGCTTTCGCTGGGTGGTGTTCACCGGCACGCCGGCACTGCTTAACAGCTTCCAGCGCCTGGCGCTCGATCCGCTGCCGCTGGGTCTGGCCGATCCGGCGCGCATGGGCGAGGAGCTGGCCGACTGGGGCAGCTACTACGCCTGCCGGCCGCAGCTGATGGCTGGCGAGATCCTGCCCGGCCACCAGCGCCTGCTGCAGCTCGGCCTCTATGCGCGTCTCGGCTATCAGCCGCTGTTCGACACCACGGAGGCGCCCCATGCAGCCTGCAGCTGAACGCTTCTGGACGACACTCGACCAGCACGCCGGCATCGCGCTGAGCGAAGGGCCGCGCCAACTGAGCTACGCCGAACTGCGCCATGAGGTGGCCGCGCGCGCCAGCCATCTGCAACGGCTCGGCGTGCAGCGCGTCGCCCTGACGCTGGACAACGGTCTGGAGTGGGCGCTGTGGGATCTGGCCCTGCTGCGCGCCGGTTTGGTCTGCGTGCCGCTGCCGGCATTCTTTTCCGCGGCGCAGCAGGAGCACGTGCTGCAGCACGCCGGCATTGACTGCCTGATCGGCGCCGTCAGCCCGCTCAGCGAGCGCTGCGGCTTCCAGCCAGGCGAAGCCGGCCTGCTGTTGCGCCAGCCGGACACCGTCACGCCAGTGCCGCCCGGCACGCTGAAGATCACCTATACCTCCGGCACTACCGGCCAGCCCAAGGGCGTCTGCCTGGATGCCGAGGCGCAGCTGGCGGTGGCCGAGAGCCTGCGGCGGGCCAGCCTGCCGTGTGATGTGCGCCAGCATCTCTGCGTGCTGCCGCTGGCGACCCTGCTGGAAAACATCGCCGGGCTCTATGCGCCGCTGCTGGCCGGTGCACGGGTCGAGCTGCGCCCGCTGGCGGAGATCGGCTTCAGCGGTGCGGCGGGCTTCGAGCTGCAACGTTTGCTGGCCACGCTGCAGACCAGCCAGCCGCACAGCCTGATCCTGCTGCCGCAGCTGTTGCTGGCTCTGGTCAGCGCCGCCGAGCAGGGCGTGCCGATGCCGACCTCGCTGCGCTTTATCGCGGTCGGTGGCGGTCGCGTGGCGCCGCAGCTGCTGGAGCGCGCCGAGCGCCTCGGGTTGCCGGTGTTCGAGGGCTACGGGTTGTCCGAATGCGCCTCGGTGGTTTGTCTAAATACGCCCGAGGCACGGCGCATCGGCAGCGTAGGCCAGCCACTGCCACACGTCGAGCTGCGCCTGGCCGACGATGGCGAGGTACTGGTGCGCGGCCCGCATATGCTCGGCTACCTCGGCGAACCTCCGCCGGTCGGCGAGTGGCTGCCGACCGGCGACCTCGGCCACTTCGAGGACGGCTTCCTGATCCTGCACGGGCGCAAGAAGCACCAGTTCGTCACCGCCTACGGGCGCAACGTCAACCCGGAATGGGTCGAGGCGGAGCTGGTGCAGCAGGCCCCCATCGCCCAGGCCTGGCTGCATGGCGAGGCGCTGGCGCAGAACGTCGCCGTGTTGGTGCCCAGACGCGGCGATTGCAGCGATGCCGAGCTGCAGGCGGCAGTCGAACGGGTCAACGTCGGCTTGCCGGACTACGCCCGCGTGCACCACTGGCTGCGCGCCGCCGAGCCCTTCACCGCCAGCAACGGCCTGGTCACCGCCAACGGACGGCTGCGTCGCGACGCCCTCTTCAACCATTACCAATCGGCGATCAACGCCCTTCCGTCCTGACTTTCGAGGTTCATCATGGATTTCTTCGACCAGTTGCAACACCAGACCAATGCCGAGCGCGAATACCTGCTTGGCGCGCCGATCATCCACGCCGCGCTCGCCGGCACCGCGACCCGCGCGCAGTACATCGCCTTCCTGACTCAGGCCTACCACCACGTCAAGCACACCGTGCCGCTGTTGATGGCCTGCGGCGCACGCCTGCCGGAGCGCCTGGAGTGGCTGCGCGAGGCGATCGCCGAATACATCGAGGAAGAAATCGGCCATCAGGAATGGATCCTCAACGACATCCGCGCCTGTGGCGGCGATGCCGAGGCGGTGCGCCATGGCCAGCCGGCACTGCCCACTGAGCTGATGGTCGCCTACGTCTACGACCGCATCGCGCGGCACAATCCGGCGAGTTTCTTCGGCATGGTCAACGTGCTGGAAGGCACCAGCATCGCGCTGGCGACCCAGGCAGCCGGCGTGCTGCAGGACAAACTTCAGCTGCCGGCCAAGGCGTTCAGCTACCTGACCTCCCATGGCAGCCTGGACCTGGAGCACATCGAGTTCTTCAAGAAGCTGATGAACCGCCTCGACGACGAGGACGACAAGGCCGCCGTGGTGCACACCGCACGGGTGGTCTACCGCCTCTACGGCGACATCTTTCGCGGCCTGACCGCGGCGGAGCACGACCATGCAACTGCGTGACGCGCGCGTCCTGCTGACTGGTGCCAGCGGCGGCATCGGCCAGGGGCTGGTCGAGCGGCTCTGCGCGAACGGCGCACGGCTGTTGCTGGTGGGCCGTGACAGCCTCGCCCTGGAAGCGCTTGCCCGCCGCCATCCCGGTCAGATCAGCCTGGTCTGCGCTGATCTCAGCCAACGCAGCGGCCGGCATACGGTGCTGGATGCGGCGCGGCGTTTCGGCGGGCTCAACTGCGTGATCAACGCCGCCGGGATCAACCAGTTCAGCTTGCTCGAACAGCAGGACGAAGAAGCCATCGCCCGCCTGATCGACGTCAACGTCACCGCCACGCTGCAGCTGACCCACCTGCTGCTGCCGCTGCTGCGCCAGCAACCGCAGGCGCTGCTGGTCAACCTCGGTTCAACCTTCGGCTCCATCGGCTACCCGGGTTTCACCGCCTATTGCGCGAGCAAGTTTGCCCTGCGCGGCTTCTCCGAGGCGCTGCGCCGCGAGCTGGCCGACAGTCACGTCAAGGTGCTCTACATCGCCCCGCGCGCCACCCGTACGACAATGAACAGCGACGATGTAGTGGCGATGAACAACGAGCTGCAGGTGGAGATGGACGATCCACAAGAAGTCGCGCGGCAGATCGTCCACGCCATCGCCGCCGAGCGAGAGGAGCTCTACCTCGGCTGGCCGGAAAAGCTCTTCGTGCGCCTCAACAGCCTGCTGCCACGGCTGGTCGACCAGGCCCTGCGCAAGCAGTTGCCGGTGATCAAGCGCTTCGCCCGTGCCGAGCAGCCGCTGCCGCCCTCGTCCCAACCCACCTCTACCGGAGAACACCCATGAAGCGTCTGCTCGGCCTCTGCGCCCTGATACTGGCCCTGGCCAGCCAACCCTCCTTCGCCCTCAGCCCAGCCGGCGAATCGTCGCTGCAGCAGATCCAGACGCGCTGGGCGGAGATCAACTACCTGCTGCCCGCCGCACAGCGTGAAGCGGCCTTCGCTCGGCTTGCCTCAGAGGCCGAAAGCGCGGTGGCCAGCGAACCGCAGGCCGCCGAGTTGCACATCTGGCACGGCATCGTGCTCAGCACCTGGGCCGGCGCCAAGGGCGGGCTCGGCGCGCTGGGTCTGGTCAAGCAAGCTAAAGCCGAACTGGAAAAAGCCATCGAACTTGAGCCACAGGCGCTGGATGGCTCGGCCTACACCAGCCTCGCCAGCCTCTACTATCAGATGCCCGGCTGGCCGATCGGCTTCGGTGACGAGGACAAGGCTGAGGCGCTGTTCAAGCAGGCGCTGGCGCTGAACCCGAACGGCATCGACCCGAACTACTTCCACGGTGATTTCCTGCTGCGTCAGAAACGCTACGGGGAAGCGCGCGCGGCGCTGGAAAAGGCACTCGCCGCGCCCGACCGAGCGGGTCGTGAAGTCGCCGATGCCGGTCGCCACGACGAAGCCCGCGCGCTGCTCGCGCAGGTCAAGGAAAAGCTGGAATAACCGGGTGCGGCGGCGTTGAATGCACAGCAATGCCGCGAACCCTTCAGGACGACAGGAACGACATGCGCATTCTGCTGGTGGAAGACGATCGCGCCCTCGGCGAGGGCATCCGCACCGCACTCAAGCCCGAGGGCTACACGGTGGACTGGCTGCAGGACGGCGCCAGCGCGCTGCATGCGCTGAGCCACGAGAGCTTCGAGCTGGCCATCCTCGACCTCGGTCTGCCGCGTATGGACGGTCTGGAAGTGCTCAAGCGCCTGCGCGCCTGCGCCAACCCGGTCCCGGTATTGGTACTCACCGCGCGCGATGCCACCAGCGACCGCATCGCTGGGCTGGATGCCGGCGCCGACGACTACTTGGTCAAGCCGTTCGACGTCGCCGAACTCAAGGCCCGCCTGCGCGCTCTGCTCCGGCGCAGCTTCAATCGCCCTGAGCCGGTACTGGAGTACCGCGGCATCCTGCTCGACCCGGTCAATCAGCAGGTCAGCTACCAGGGCACCCCGATCAACCTGCCGCGCAAGGAGTTCGTCCTGCTGCATGAGCTGATCGCCCAGCCCGGTCGCGTGCTGACCCGCGATCGGCTGCAGCAGGTGCTCTACGGCTGGGACGAGGAAGTCGAGAGCAACGCGCTGGAGGTGCATATCCATCACCTGCGCAAGAAGTTCTTCCCCGAGCTGATCCGCACCGTGCGCGGGGTCGGCTATTTGGTGGACAAATGCTGAGGCGCTCTATCCGCAACCGCACCCTGGTGCTGGTGCTCGGCATCCTGCTGCTGTCGCTGAGCCTGATCTCCTGGCGCAGTTATCGCGACGCTCGCCACGAGATCGAAGAGCTGTTCGACGCCCAGCTGGCGCAGAGCGCGCGGCTGGTGCAGGGGCTGGTGATGCGCGAAATGGAGCCATCAGCCCGCCACGCGCTGCAGAGCGCCTTGGACGCAGCGGTGAACGCGCGGCGGAATCAGGGGGTGCCCGGACACGATTACGAAACCAAACTCGGCTTTCAGGTCTACGCCGCGGATGGCAGCAGCGTGCTGCAGTCGGCCGGTGCGCCGAACGGCGCTTTGCAGGAATTGGCCAAGGCAGACTCGGCGTCGCCCTTCAGCGACCTGAGTGGCGGTTATCACGACGTGCAGCTCGACGGCCATGCCTGGCGCCTGTTCCTGTTGCACGACCGCGAGGACGAACTCTGGATTCTGGTCAGCGAGCGAGACGATGTGCGCGGCGAGCTGGTCGGCAAGATCGCCCGGCGCAGCCTGCTGCCCGACCTCATCGGCCTGCCGCTGCTGGCGCTGCTGATCTGGCTGGCGGTGGGCTGGGGCCTGCGGCCGCTGGCGCACATGGCACAGCTGTTGAAGAGTCGCGATCCGGACAACCTCGCACCGCTGCTGCTGGCGCCGCTGCCGCAGGAGCTGGAGCCGGTGGCCGCCTCGCTGAATCGCCTGCTGCAGCAAGTCAATCAACTGGTCGAGCGGGAAAAACGCTTCATCGCCGACGCGGCCCATGAGCTGCGCACGCCCCTGGCCGTACTGCGCATCCATGCGCAGAACGCGCAACAGGCCGAGCAGCCGGAGGACCGTGAAGCCGCCCTGCAGCAGCTGCTGACCGGCGTCGATCGCACCACCCGCGTGGTCACCCAGCTGCTCACGCTCGCCCGCCTGGAACCCAATGCGCAGCCGCGGCATCCACAGCAGCTGGACCTGCTGCCGCTGTGCCGCGAATGCCTCGCCGAGCTGACGCCGCTGGCCCTGGCGCGCGATCAGGAACTGACGCTGGAAGCCAACGACGTGGCCGATCACCAGCTTCCCGGCGATGCCGCCGCGCTCGCCACGCTGCTGCAGAATCTGGTCGGCAATGCCCTGCAGTACACGCCCGATGGCGGGCAGATTCAGCTCAGCCTCCAGACCATGGGAAACGGCGTCAGCCTGCGCGTGGATGACAGCGGTCCGGGCGTACCGGCAGCGCAGCGCGACAAACTGTTCGAGCGCTTCTACCGCCAGGGCGACGGCCAGGGCGCGGGGCTCGGCCTGGCCATCGTCGCGCGCATCGCCGAACTGCACGGCGCGACCATCGAACTGGCGGACTCACCGCTCGGCGGGCTGCAGGTCGCCGTGCACCTGCCCCGCCAGCCACACCACTAGCCAGACCGACCAGCGGCGAGCTGCCGCGACCGCCCGCCGCAGGCGCAACGGGCATTCGCTAAGGTTCGCTTAAGGCTGGCGCCCTAGACTGCCGACATTCCCCTACTCGGAGTGTGTGAAATGACTGCATCGAACCCACTGGCACGCTACGGTCGCCTGAGCATCACCCTGCACTGGCTGATGCTGCTGTTGATCGCGGCGGTGTACGCAACCATCGAACTCAAAGGCAATTTCGCCAAGGGCAGCGAACCACGCGAACTGCTCAAGCACTGGCATTTCATGCTGGGTCTGACGATCTTCGCACTGGTCTGGCTGCGCCTGATTGCACGCTGGCTACATCCGGCGCCGAAGGCGGTCGCCGGGGCCAGCTGGGAACGCGCGCTGGCCAAGCTGATGCACCTGGCGCTGTACGGACTGATGATTGGCCTGCCGCTGCTCGGCTGGCTGACCCTGAGCGCGGCGGACAAGCCGATTCCCTTCTTCGGCCTTGAGCTGCCGGCGCTGATCGGCGCCAACAAGGCGCTGGCCGGCGAGTTCAAGGAACTGCATGAAACGCTGGCAGTCGCCGGTTACTGGCTGATCGGTCTGCATGCGGCAGCGGCGCTGTTCCATCAGTACGTGCGCCGCGACGGTACCCTGCAACGGATGCTGCCGCGCCAGCGTCAGGCCTGAAGCGCTTCACTCGCCGCGCCGAAACCCTGTTGTGGAAATTCAACCCCCCAGCCAGAGCTACGGATGTCTTGCACAGGCCGTCATGCACCGACGCAACCCACATTGACTACGGCGGCGCAGATCGTACGGCGTCTGTTGTCGCCGTCATGGACGGGTCTCCGCGACGGAAGGGACCCGGCGTCTGCTGCACTGTCGCTGCTTTCAGCGCATCAGGTTCGTCGCCCAGGCGAAACGGTTTCGGGGGGCCGTCGTCGATACGCCGCCTGGTCACGTGCGCTTCTGCCTGGGTTTCGACAGCCGTCCGTTCAGCCATACCCAGTAACGCCCCTGCAGCCAATAGCGCCGCCAGCACCCGATAGATCAGCGAAGCCAGGTCGAAACCCAGCAACGAACCGCCATCCAGCCACAAGGAGCCGAGCCGCCCCGCCACCAGCGCCAGCATGATGATCACCAGCATGACCAACGCCGTTCTGGCACGCTCCGCACCCCCCATCGCCCACAGCAGAAACAGGCCCAGACCCAGCTGCAAACCGCCGTAATAGACGCGCATATGACTGATCGATGCACTTTCCATCAGCAACATGCCGTTGAGATTGGCCATTTCGTATGGCCACAACCAATAGGCGAGGCTGAACCCGAACATGGCCATAGCCTGGGCGATTAGCACAAAACGGGCAAAGCGCATCGAAAACTCCCTGGATAGCGGTTCGCAGCACATGGTTCATCCGACCGATAAGGACCTGTTTTGGTTCGTCCGGACTCGGCCCTCGCCGGCTGTCAGCTGCGACATTCGCTCACAGACTGGCACTTGGGTCGCGCCCGACTTGGGGGTATCGTGTGCCCACTCTGTAGGAGGTATTCCCATGCGTCGCTTACTGCTTGTCACCACCCTGCTCGCCGGCTTTGCCCAGGCAGCCGAACCCATTGCCATCGATGTGCACCGCGATGCCAACTGCGGCTGCTGCAAGGACTGGATCAAGCATCTCGAAGACAACGGGTTCGCCGTCACCGACCACGTCGAAACCAACATGGCATCGGTCAAGGCCAGGCTTGGCGTGCCGCATCGACTTGGGTCCTGCCACACCGGTGTCATCGATGGCAAATTTGTCGAAGGCCACGTTCCGGCTGCGGACATCCTCAAGCTGCGTGCTCAACCCGATCTCATCGGTGCTGCCGTTCCGGGTATGCCGATGGGCTCGCCCGGCATGGAAATGGGGGGCCGCAAGGACGCCTATAAAGTCATTGGTCTGAGCAAGGAAGGTCGCGAGTCGGTACTGAACAGCTACCCTGGCAACTAAAGCTGCTGACGGAACAGCCAAGCGGAATTTGCGCACACCGAAACGGGTCTTAGCCTTGTAGCCGCTCCGTTCGAGCCAGCGCTACAGCTACATCCCTGTGAGAACTTTCGGAAGGATGCAGACATGCGTTGGAAAAAAGCGCGGCGCAGCGGCAACGTAGTGGATGCCAGAGGCCGCAGCGGCGGCTTTCGTGGCGGCAAGCTGAGTCTCGCTGGCGTCGCCGTGGTCGTGGTGATCGGCCTGCTGTCCGGCCAAGACCCGCTACAGATACTCGGCCAGCTGGCCAACCAGGCTGGCCCGCCGGCCACGCAGCAAAGCAGCGCGCCTACCACTGGCGACGACCCTCAGGTGGCATTCGTCCAGTCCATCCTCGGCGACACCGAAGACACCTGGCGAGCGTTGTTCCAACAAGGGGGCGCGCAATACCGCGACCCGACCCTGGTCTTGTTCCGCGGCGGCGTAAGCTCGGCGTGCGGCTTTGCCAGCTCCGCCGTTGGCCCCTTCTACTGCCCGGGCGACCAGCAGGTATACCTGGATCTGCAGTTCTTCGAAGAAATGGCCTCGCGCTTCTCGGTGGCTGGCGATTTTGCCCAGGCCTATGTGATCGCCCATGAGGTCGGTCATCACGTGCAAACGCTGCTGGGCGTCTCCCAGCAAATGCAGACGGCACGTCAGCGTGGCGCACGAATGGAAGGCGACAATGGCCTGCTGGTGCGCCAGGAACTGCAGGCCGACTGCTTTGCCGGCGTCTGGGCCTATCACGCACAGCAACGCCATGACTGGTTGGAAGAGGGGGACTTGGAAGATGCGCTGAACGCCGCCAATGCCATCGGCGACGACCGTTTGCAGCAGCAGAGCCAGGGCCGAGTCGTTCCCGACGCCTTTACTCATGGCACCTCGGCGCAGCGCATGAGGTGGTTTCGCACCGGCTTTGACAACGGCGATCCGGCACGTTGCGACACATTCAAAGCGTCACGCTTGTAGCTCGTACAGCCTTAGCCGATCCAACTGAACAGCGGCGCATCCGCGCCGCTGTGCACACGCACTTGCTCACAGTGGCGCAAGCGCACCAGCAAGCGCTTACCCGCCTGAGCACTACCGCTCAATGCCTCTAGCTGCGCCAGCAACTGCGGACCTTCCACCTGCCCCGCCTCACGCAGCAGCTCTAGCGCAGTCAGCCAGAGCTCATCCGACGCCGTCGTGCGGGCGGTCGCTTCATTGCGGACAACGTTCGGTAACTGTTGCGCTAACTGCGCCACTTGCGCCCAGTCCTGATCATCCAGTTCGACGCTGAGGTCGACCGGCAGCTCGCCGATATGGCCGCGAATTCGAATCACCTAGGTATCTCCTGAAAACGTAAGGGGAATGCTCCCACGCCTCGCTAAAGCTGGCCAGCCTTCTTCTCTTGTTATAACGTAACGACAAACTCAGAGGAGACAGTCATGCGCCACCTGCTGCTTGCCCTTCCCTTCGCTTTGCTACCGGCCTTGGCAGCTGCTCATGAGCACCACGGCCACGCCAGCTTGGGCAGTCACGAACATGGCTCTGCCGAGCTCGATGCAGCGCTGGACGGCATGTCTCTGGAAATCGAGCTGCGCAGCCCGGCAATGAATTTACTGGGCTTCGAACATGCTCCACGCAGTAACGCGGACGAACGCAAGGTGGCCGAAACGCGGGCTCAGCTGCAGCAACCGGACGCGCTGTTTAGTCTCCCGGCCGAAGCCCAGTGCAAGCTCGATAAAGCCAGTCTGGAAAGTCCGCTGTTTGCGGAAGGCGGCCATGACCATGAACGGCATGAGACCGACACGCACAGCGAAGTTCACGCGCATTATCGCTACAGCTGTAACGCGCCGGATGCACTGTCCGGGCTGGACCTAAAGGGATTGTTCAAGGCATTTCCCGGCACCGAGAGAATTCGGGTACAGCTAATCAGCCCGAATGGTCAGCAAGGCAAGCTCCTGCAAGCCGAGCAGTCGCAAATAACGTTCTGATACAGGGTTGCCAGCCGACTCTTGGCTGCAGGCAGTACACTCCGGCTCGCCGTACATCATCCGAACTCTACTCATGACTGCGCTGCTTGAACTTGATCAACTGGGTTTCGCCTGGCCCGGCCAGGCGGAGCTGCTGGATATCCCCGCATTTGCATTGGAACGCGACCAGAGCCTGTTCCTCAAGGGTCCCTCCGGGAGCGGCAAGACCACCCTGCTCGGGCTGATCGGCGGCGTGCAGAAAGCCGGACGCGGGACCGTACGCTTGCTGGGGGAGGATCTCAGTGCGCTTTCGGCCAGTGCGCGGGACCGTTTCCGGGTCGATCACACCGGCTACATCTTCCAGCAATTCAACCTGCTGCCGTTTCTCTCGGTGGCAGAGAACGTCAGCCTGCCCTGCCGCTTCTCGCGCCTGCGCACCGACCGAGCCCGCAGCCGCTATGGCAGCGTCGAACAGGCCACCATAAGCCTGCTCAAACATCTCGGTTTAGCAGCCGAGCTGTTCGGACGTCGCGCTGAGTCGCTCTCCATCGGCCAGCAGCAACGCGTCGCCGCAGCTCGCGCGCTGATTGGTCAGCCAGAACTGGTAATCGCTGACGAGCCCACTTCAGCCCTGGACGCCGACAGCCGCGAAGCTTTCCTGCAGCTGCTGTTTGCTGAGTGCCACGCTGCTGGCTCCAGCTTGTTGTTCGTCAGCCATGATCAGAGCCTGGCGCCCTTGTTCGACCGCCACCTGTCTTTGGCCGAGCTCAACCGCGCCACACGCCCAGCGGAGATTTGACGATGTTTCTTCTGCGCCTGGCGTTGGCCAGTCTGAACAATCGCCGCTTCACCGCCCTGCTCACAGTGTTCGCCATCGCTTTGTCAGTGTGCTTGCTGCTCGCGGTCGAGCGGGTGCGCAGCGAGGCGCGCGCCAGTTTCGCCAGTACCATCAGCGGTACCGACCTGATCGTCGGCGCCCGCTCCGGCTCGGTGAACCTGCTGCTCTACTCGGTGTTCCGCATCGGCAATGCCACCAACAACATTCGGTGGGAGAGCTTCGAACAGTTCGCCGAACATCCGCGCGTGAGCTGGGCGATCCCCATTTCCCTCGGCGATTCATACCGCGGCTATCGGGTGATGGGCACCAGCGAGGCCTATTTCGAACATTACCGCTACGCTCGCAAGCAAGCATTGCAACTGGCCTCGGGCCGCGCCTTTGCCGAAGACCCGTTCGAGGTAGTGCTCGGCGCGGAGGTGGCCGAAGCACTGAAGCACAAGCTCGACGACCAGTTGGTGCTGGCGCACGGAGTAGCCAGCGTCAGCCTCGCGCACCATGACGACAAGCCATTTCGGGTGGTGGGCATCCTCAAACGTACCGGCACCCCGGTGGACCGCACGCTACATATCAAACTGGCCGGAATGGAAGCGCTGCATATCGACTGGCAACACGGTATGCCTGCCCGCGGCGCTGCACGCATCGATGCCGAGCAGGCGCGCCAGCTGGAGCTGCGGCCACAGCAGATCACCGCCTTCCTGCTGGGGTTGAATAACCGACTCGCCACCTTCACCCTGCAGCGGGAAATTAACCAGTATCGCGGCGAGCCGCTACTGGCGATCCTGCCCGGCGTGGCACTGCAGGAACTCTGGAGCCTGATGGGTACGGCCGAGAAAGCGCTGTTCGTGGTCTCGCTGTTCGTTGTGCTGACCGGGCTGATAGGCATGCTCACTGCGATTCTCACCAGCCTCAACGAACGCCGCCGGGAAATGGCCATTCTGCGTTCTGTGGGCGCGCGGCCATGGCATATCGCTGGCCTGCTGGTGCTCGAGGCGTTCAGCCTGGCCCTGGCCGGTGTGCTGTTGGGGTTGGCGCTGCTGTATCTGGTCATCGCCGTCGCCCAATCGCCGCTGCAAAGCCACTACGGACTCTATCTGCCGCTGGTCTTGCCGACTGTTTACGAATGGACGCTGCTGGGGGCGATTCTGTTGGCAGGGCTGGTGATCGGCTGTGTGCCGGCCTGGCGCGCCTATCGCCAATCGCTGGCCGACGGTCTTTCAATCCGGTTATGAGGAGCGCCATGTCACGCCTGTTGCTCGTAACACTCCTGAGTATTGTCGCGCCTCTTGCCGTCGCCGAGGTTCGTGAACTGCAATGGTCGGACCTGATCCCCGAAGGCGCTCCACCGCCGCCACCGCCCGTGGCGCTGCATGACTTGTCACAACTGGCCGAAGCCTTGGCCGCCGAAAGCGGACCAGCGGCACCGCAACAGTCCCCGGCAGAGCCGGTGGTCGATGCACTGGATGGCATTCGCGCACGGCTGCCGGGCTATATCGTGCCGTTGGAAATCAGCGAGGAAGGACGGGTGACGGAGTTTCTGCTGGTGCCCTACTACGGCGCCTGCATTCACGTACCACCGCCACCTTCAAACCAGATCGTGCATGCCACCAGCGAGCTGGGGGTGAAAATGGATGCGCTCTACCAGCCTTTCTGGATCGAAGGGCCGCTTAGAGTCGAACATGCCAGCAGCGAACTGGCCGAAGCGGGCTATCGCATGGATGCCCAGAAGATCAGGATCTACGAGCTGGAATAGACACGGGGATCGCAGTAGGAGCGAGCCATGCTCGCGAACCAGGCGGTCGGTGCCCTTCACCGGCATCGCCTGATCCCACCAAAGCGGGTACGTGCTGCCCCGCTCAGTTGACACGAGCGATCTGCCGCTCACGCTGGAAGCTCAGTTCACCCTCTGCCCACTCGCGCCAGGCGCGCACCTTGCTTCGCTCAGCGCCGGCACGTTCGGCCTGCTTGAGCGCTTCGAGGCCGGCCTGCCAACGGGCCTGCTCCAGCTCCAGTTGCGCCACGTTCAACCAGAGTTTTGCACCCCCGGACTGTTCGGCCAGCTCGCGGTAAATGCGCGCTGCGGGGGAGCGCTCGCGAGCTTGCCACCAGAGCATGGCGAGCCGTTCACGACGGGTTGCGTTGCTCGCCAGCAGGCCCGACTCCAACATGCCCTGAAGCAGTTTCGCGCCCTGCCAGGGCTGATCCGCAGCACTAGCCAGCAACACCAGATTGTCCAGTTCGGACTCGCTGAACACCACGCCCTTGGCATGGGCAGCACGCAGCGTCGCCAGCGCCTTATCCTCGGCACCGGCAAGCTGCTGCAAGCCGGCCAGCTGACGCCAGCCCTTGGCCTGATCGGGATGACGCACCAGCAGCTGACGCTGCCAACGCTCCGCCGCCTCGTAACGCTTCAGTTCGGCGTTGACCGCCACCAGAAACTGCAGCCAGCTATCGGCCGCTTGGAGATTGGCCTTCACGTAACGTTCGGCAAGGGGCAGCGCCTTGGCATGCTGCCCTAGCCCCTGATAGGCCTGCACTAGCATCTGCAATACTTCTTCGTTGCCCTGGTCAGCCGAGCCGAGCAGGCTGACAACCTTGGCGTAGCGCCCCTGGAGCAAATTCAGCCGGGCCAGATTCATCCGCTCGCCGGCGATCAGCCCTTCGTCCAGCTTGCCGCTAGCAATAGCCTTTTCCAGCAACTCGAGCGCCTGCTTGTTATTGCCTTCCGCCCAGGCCAGATATGCCTGACTGCGCCACAGGAGTGTCTGCTCCAGACTGTCGGGCTTCGCCTTGGCTTGTGCCAGCGCCTGCCGCGCCGTGCTGTAGTCACCCTTTTCCTGAGCAGTCTGAGCGCGCTCCAGTGCCTTGAAAACGGTCGGGTCGATACTTTGCGCGGCCTGTGTGCTGGCGACGAACAAGAGGGAAATCAACAGCAGGAAACGTGGCATGTCAGCGTTCTCCTTGCAGGCGGAAGTGCAGAGTCTTGACGGCTTCGCGAGAGACCGCGAGGCCATTTTCGGTACGCGGCGCAAAGCGCCAGCGCGCAGCGGCGCGGCGTGCTTCACGGTCAAAGATGTTGCGTGGCGAAGCTTCCAGTACGCGAATGTTTTCCACGTTGCCGGCCGGGTTAATGGTGAAGGCGAGCTTGATATGGCCTTCGATACCCTGCTGGCGCGCGCGATAGGGATATTCCGGGCGCACATCGTTAAGCGGCATCACTTCATGTTCCGGCCCACCTGGCTGGCTGGAAGCCTCACCTACACTGGCCGGCGGCGCAGCAGGCGCAGGTGCGGCCGGGGCCGCGCCTGCGGTAAGGCCGGCGAGACTTGGCGTCGGAGCAGCAGCAATCGAGAGGCCGGTGTCGATGCTTGGCAGGTCCAGATCCAGCTTGGGCAGATTGGCATTCGGCGTGGCCATGTTCTGGGTTGGCGTCGGCTGCTGCGGCGTTTTCGGCTGTGGTGGCTGTGGTGCCTGCTGACGGGAACGGCTTGTGCTCTGCTCGTTGCGCCCGTCCATGCGGACGAAATTGGCGATGGCCACACGCTCGTCGTCGACCTTGCTGCGGGGCGGGCTGACCATGCTCAGCATCAACCCGAACAGCAACAGCGCCACCACGCAGGCGATGATGAAAGACAGCCCCAGACGAGCCAACGCTGGACGCATCAGCCTTCTCCAGTGCTGGCCGCCAGCGCTACGTCACGCACCCCGGCCTGACGCGCCTGATCCATGACCTGCACCACCAGCCCGGTGCGCGCGTCCCGGTCCGCCTGGACCACTACGGCGCCATCCGGCTGGTCGGCCCGCATACGTTCGACATGAGCGCGCACACTGCGCACGTCCACCGCCTGTTTGTCGATCCAGACCTGGCCGTCAGCGGTGACCGCGATAAAGATGTTGCCTTTGTCCTGAGTGCTGGCTGTATCGGCCTGTGGACGCTGCACCTCGACGCCCGACTCGCTGATAAAGGAGCTGGTGACGATAAAGAAGATCAGCATGATGAAGACCACATCAAGCATCGGCGTCAGATCGATGCCGGTGTCTTCTTCCTGCTGGTAATGATGGCGACGCATACGCATCCGGTATTCCTCAATCGTGACGCAGCTGGTCAGCCAGCCGGTCGAGAGCCAGGCGGGCGAGACGCTCGAGGCGCGCCTGACTGAACAGTCCTGTGATGGCCAGCACCATGCCGGCCATGGTTGGCAGGGTCGCCTGCCAGACGCCGGCGGCCATGCCGCGCGGATTACCGGTGCCGCTCATGGCCAGCACGTCGAACACCGCAATCATGCCGCTCACCGTGCCCAGCAGGCCCAGCAGCGGATACAGCGCCACCATGGTCTTGCCCACACGCAGGGGGCCGGATAACTGCTGTTGCGCCTGCGCCAGCCAGGAACCGCGCACGGCGCGCTGCCAGCTGCCGGACTCGTCGCCGAGCTGGCTCCAGGCCTGCCGGCGCGACTCCACCCAACGCGGGAACACGCGCCGGATGAACCACAGTCGTTCGAAGACCAGCGTCCAGTAGAGAACGCACAGCCCCGCCAGTGCCCACATCACCCCGCCACCGGACGCCATGAAGTCGAGCAGCGCATGACCGCTATCGACCAGGCGAAACCAGAGTGCGTGGGTATCAATCACGACGTGGCGCTCCAGACAGATGCAGAGCGATCAGCCCGGCACTCTGTTGTTCAAGCAACTGCACCATCGCCTTGCTGCGACTGGCCAGCAGGCTGTGCAGAAACAGCAGCGGAATCGCCACAACCAGACCCAGCACGGTAGTGACCAGGGCCTGGGAAATACCATCGGCCATCAGCCGTGAATCGCCGCCACCGCCCTGAGTAATGGCCTGGAAGGTGACGATCATGCCGGTCACCGTACCCAGCAGGCCGAGCAGCGGCGCTACTGCACTGAGCAGCTTGAGTAACGGCAGGCCACGTTCAAGCGGCGGGGTTTCCTGCAGGATCGCCTCGTCGAGCTTGAGCTCCAGGGTTTCCAGATCCGACAGCTGCGGCTTCGGCCCCAGTACACCGACAATGCGCCCCAGAGGATTGTCATCACGCGGCGCCGTCAGGTCACGCATCTGCATGTTGACCGAGCGCGATACCTTGGCCAGCCAGAGCATCCGCCACACGGCCAGGCACAGACCGAGGAAACCCAGAGCGACGATGGTCCAGCCCACCAGCCCGCCCTGTTGCAGGCGATCCCAGAAATCCGGCTTCAGCTGCAATTGCGCCAGCAGCGTTCCGCGGCTCGGGTCCACCGGCAGCTCGGCCAATGCATCGCCACTGTTCAGGTAGTCGTTGACCAGCCCCATACCGGATGGCTGGCGCGGCAGAGCAAGCAACTCACCGGCATTGTCGTCATAGCGCAGAAAGGCGTTGGGACTGAAGGCAGAAAAGGTACCGACTCGCAGTACCGGCAGCACATTACGCTGACCGTCGACACCCACCACCGGCAACTCGACACGCTCGACGCGGCCACTGGCGGCTAGATCTTCCAACAGGGTCATCCAGAAACCGTCGAGGTCTTCCACCGAAGGCAGAGCGCGGCTTTCGGCGAGCGCTTTCAGGCGCTGTACACGCTCCGGATATTGCATATTGAGCAGGCTGTCCTGCCACTGACCGGCGATATCACCGGCGCTCTGGCGAACCACTCCAAACAGCTCGCCCAAATGGCCGACCCGCTGTGCCAACAGCTGCTCCTGTGCAACCAGCTCGGCTTCCTGACGATCGAACTCGGCCTTGAGCCGCTCGGCTTCGGCCTTCTGCTCATTCAGCGCAGCCTGGGCGCGGGCAAGCAATTGCGCCTGCTCACTGCGGTCACGAATAAAGGTCTGCTCACGCGCCTGCATGGCTTCGACTTCCGCAGCGCGATCACTGCGAATGCGCTGCAGTAGTTGATCCGGGGTCAGCGGTTGGGCTGCCTGGACCAGCACCGGCAAAAGCCCAACGAACATCATTACAAGCAGACGGCTCATTGCGCAGCCTCCCTAGCCAGGGTCTTAACCGGCAGCACCAAGTAATCCGGTGCCTGCTGCTGGCGAGCGATGGCAATAGCCTGGGTGATGGGGCGACGCGCGCTGCCGTCCAGGACTTCCCAGGAACCGCTTTGCGAGTTCCACCAACCGCTCTCATGTGCGTCCAGGGTCTGGTAATAGAGCATCACCCGACCCAGGCGCAGGAATTCAACACTGCGCGAACCATTATCTGTCTGCAGCTCACCACGCCAGGCTTCCAGGGTGCGGCCGTAGTCACTTTCGATCTGGTAAGCCTCGAGAATTCGGCGATATTTCTCTGCCAGGCTGATGTCGGCACGGGACAGCAGATCCTGCAGCTGCGCCAGCCGGTCGGCACGCTCATGGGGCAGGAACGGCAGATCCGCGGCGATGAATTCGCCCAGCACTTCGACCATCTGCACCATCTGTGGCGTCACGGCCTCCTGGGTGCGCTCAATACTGTCGAGCTGGCGCTGGAAGCTTTCTAGCTCCTTACGCTGCGCCGCGGTGAGTTCGACCAACTGTGCGTTGTACGCCTTCAGCGCCTCGGCCTGCTGCAAGGCATTGCGATAATCGTTGAGCATTTGCCGCGTGGCATCGTCGAGCTGCTCGATGCGTGCCTGGGACGCCTTGGCTTCGGCAGCCAGACGCTGACTTTCATCCAGCGCCGCATCCAGCGGAGCAGCATGCAGTTGCACGCAGCACGGCAACAGGGCGACCGCCAGAAGGCGGGGTATAAGGGCTTGCATTGATTGGGTCCTTGCAGACGAAGGTCAAACTCGAAAGAGAAACATTATCATCTAGGTGAGCAATCCATGGCAACCCGGACATTCGGTCGCAGCCGCGCAAAGGCGGAGCTTTTATTGAGCTGGATCAAAAACGCCCATCCCGTGCGCCCTACCATTGCCCCCAATCGCAACGCACCCATGTCTGGATGGAGTTTCACACTATGCGCAAGACCCTATTTACCGCTTCCTTGCTGGCAGCAGCTCTCGCCGCCCCCCTGGCCCAGGCCCACCAGGCTGGGGATATCATTGTTCGCGCTGGTGCGATTACTGTTGATCCGCGTGAAGATAGCGGCGCTATCAAAGTCGGCGGAACAGCAACTCCCGGCACAGCCACATTGGACAGCGACACCCAGCTGGGTCTGAACTTCGCCTATATGCTGACCGACAAGGTTGGTATCGAGCTGCTGGCAGCCACCCCGTTCAGCCACGACGTGGGCGTAAAAGGTCTTGGCGCACCGCTTGATGGCAAACTCGGCAGCCTCAAGCACCTGCCACCGACCCTGAGCGTTGTCTATTATCCGCTGGACAGCAAGTCGGCCTTCAAGCCCTATGTCGGCGCAGGCATCAACTACACATGGTTCTTCGATGACGAACTGTCCAGCCATGCCGAAGGCAATGGTTTCAGCGGACTGGACATGAAAGACTCCTGGGGCTTGGCCTTCCAGGTTGGCGCCGACTATATGCTGACTGACAAGCTGATGGTCAACGCTCAGGTTCGCTATATCGATATCGAAACAACCGGCACCACTCACCTAGGCCAAACGAAGGTCAAAGTCGACGTAGACGTCGACCCGATGGTCTACATGGTCGGCCTCGGCTACAAATTCTGACGAAACCGGCAATCGCCGAATCGCAGACAAGACAAAGGCGCCCTCGGGCGCCTTTGTTGTTTCAACCAGTCCGTCACGATTCGAGCCCGTAGGGTGGAAAACCGCGACGCGTTTTCCACCAACTCACGGCCGCGTACGCAACCTCAATGACGGATAAGGCTACACCGTTAACCACCCTGCCGCCGAAGCCACATCTCAGGCAGAAACGCGCACCGTCGATGACGCGAGCAAAGCTTTCAGCGCCCCAGCAACTTCGCCAACCCATTACGCATATCGGTCGCCGGCTCAGGCAACCTAAAGCGCTGCAGCAGCCGCGCATTGTTCGCTCGCGAATGACGGATATCCCCACCGCGAGCCGCTTGATAGCTGACCGGTGGCAGTCCGCCAAGCACATCGCTAATCGCCGCGAGTAGCTGGTTCAGCGACGTGGCGTGATTGAGTCCCACGTTGGTCGCGCCTTCCGGCGCTTCCTTGCACTCCAGCGCCTGCACCAGCAGCTCGACCAGATCCCCGACATAGAGAAAATCACGGGTCTGCTCGCCGTCACCGAACACCGCGATGGGCAAGCCCTGCTGAGCCCGCTCTGTAAAGATGCTGATCACGCCGGAATATGGCGAAGACGGATCCTGACGCGGGCCGTAGATATTGAAGAAGCGGAACACCACCGGCTCCAGCCCATGCTGACGCCGATAGAAATCGAGATAGTGTTCGCTGGCCAGCTTGTCCGCCGCGTACGGCGTCAGAGGGGACTTTGGCGTGCCTTCATCGATAGCCTGGCCTTCGCCATTATTGCCGTAGACCGCCGCACTCGACGCAAAAACCACACGGCGCACGCCCGCCTCACGCATCGCCTCGCACACATTAAGCGTGCCGATCAGATTGCTTCGATGAGTACCGACCGGGTCGTCCACCGAAGCCTGCACCGAAGCCACCGCTGCCAGATGCACCACCGCCCCACACCCTTGCAGGGCACTGCGCACCACCTGTACATCGGCCACATCACCCTCGATCAACTCGACCCGCTCATCCGCCGGCAGGTTGCTGCGTTTGCCGGTCGACAGGTTGTCCAGCACCCGCACCGAATAGCCGCGGGCCAGCAGTGCATCAACCAGATTGGAGCCGATAAAGCCGGCTCCTCCGGTCACCAGGATTAGGGACTCAACCATGACGGTAGTAATGCTCCAGCAGGCTCGGCAATCCCGTACGCCAGGCACGCGGCTTGATACCGAAGGTATTGAAGATCTTCTTGCAGGCCAGCACACCGTGCTGCGGCTCATCTGCCGCATCGTCACAATCGGCGTGAGCGATCGGTTTCAGGCTTTCGAGGCTCAATTGACGATGCTGACTGGCCTCGGAATAAAGCGCCTGGGCCACCACCAGAGGCGTTGAAGCCTCCTGCCCGCCGTAGTGATAGGTTCCCCAGAGCGGAGCCTGGCAATCGAGCTGCTTGATGACCGCCAGCATGACCCGCGCCGCATCATCCACCGGCGTAGGGTTGCCACGTCGGTCATCAGCCAGCGCCATCTGCTCACCCCGCTCGAGTCGCTGCAGGAAGCGCCCCAGCAAACCGTGCCGGCTGTCATCGAGTAGCCAGCCAAAACGCAGCAGGACATGCCGGGGACAGAGCGCCCGCACCGTTTGCTCGATACGCCAGAGCGCACGGCTGCGAGCATCCAGCGGAGCGACTTCATCCTTCTCGCTGTAGGCCGTGGTGCGCACACCATCGAAAACCCGATAGCTGGACGGCTGCAGCAGAACCAACTGATGGTGCTGACAAAGCTCGGCCAAACGCTCCACTGATCGCTCCTGACTGGCCAGCACCGTCTCATCGACCTTGCTGCTCTGAAACCAGTCGAAGTAGTAGGCAAGATTGATGACGACATCCGGACGGTTGTCGTCGAGCAGCTGGGTCAGGCTGGACGCATCCCAGCCCATGTCGGGCGGGCACGGGGCGAGGAAGCCGATGTCTTCCTCCGCACCAAGGCGGATGAGCGCCTGGCCCAGGGCATTGCCGCCGCCCAACAGCATCAGGCGCATTTGCATGAAGAGAACTCTTTAGAACGGAATATCGTCGTCGAAGCTGTCGTAGTCTGGCGCTGGCTGCTGAGCGGCCGGCTTGGGCTGAGACTGCTGAGGACGTGCTGCCTGCTGTGGCTCACGCTGCGGGCGCGGCTGCGACTGACGCGGGGAATCATCGGAGCTGCCACTACGACCACCGAGCAGCTGCATGGTGCCGCCCATGTCGACCACGATTTCCGTGGTGTAGCGCTTGACGCCGTCCTTTTCCCATTCGCGGGTCTGCAGGCGCCCTTCGATATAGCACTGCGAACCCTTGCGCAGGTATTCGCCAGCAATCTCGGCAACCTTGCCGAAGAGCACCACGCGATGCCACTCGGTACGCTCCTGAAGCTGGCCGGTCTGCTTGTCCTTCCAGCTATCGGTGGTCGCCAGCGTGATGTTGGTCACCGCATTGCCATTGGGCATGTAGCGGGTTTCCGGGTCGCCGCCGACATTGCCGATCAAGATGACTTTATTCACCCCTCTGGCCATGGGTAACTCCTTATCTGGAACATGAATTGGTTTGGCTGAACAAATAGTCCCGCTTCCGGGAGCAAGCCAATGATCGCGAATCTTACCTCAGCCACCCGAGCCATCCAACAGCACAAGCGCGCGAGTGACCGGCCAGCGACATATTTGCCAGCCAGGTCGCACCGGTACCGGGATCATAGTGGAAGTCGAAACTCCCAGCAGCGGGACTAAGCGACCAGTCGATCCAGCTCTGCTCTATCGACCTTCTGCATATCCACCTTGACGTAAGCGGCGCCCTCATCAGCCAGCACGACCGCATCGGATACACCGGGTACGGCCAGCAATTGCTCTGTCAGGTCAGGATTGGCCCGCGCCGCCTCCGACAGCGACAATCGCAGACCGCTGACATACGGCGGCTCACGCATGCTTCGCACCACCAGCAGCCACAACGCTGCAAGCGCCGCACAAATGGCAAACACCAGGTCAAGCCCACCTATCTGGTAGAGCCAGCCGCCGAGTACGCCGCCCAAACCAGCACCGAGGAACTGACTGGTGGAATACACACCCATCGCCGTGCCCTTGCCGCCTGCCGGGGCGACCTTGCTGATCAGCGACGGCAACGAGGCTTCCAGCAGGTTGAAGGCGGTAAAGAAGATCACCATGCCCAGCACCAGCGCCCAGAGGCCATGGCCGAACAGCCAGAAGAACAGTTCACACAGCAGCAGCACACCAACCGCACCCACCAGAACCCGGCGCATCTGGCGCTTCTTTTCGCCATAGATGATGAACGGAATCATCCCCAGGAAGCCTATTCCCAGGGCAGCGAGGTAGACCCACCAGTGATCCTCCTTCGGCAGCGCAGCATCTTCCACCAGCGCCAGCGGCAAGGCGACGAAACTGGCCATGAGGATTGCATGCAGAGCGAGGATGCTGAAATCCAGACGCAGCAGATCCGGATGGCGCAAGGTCGCACCTAGCGCGTGCTTGGCCAGACCGGACTCACGATGCTGCAAATGTTGCTCAGCTCGCGGCAGGGTCGCGACGATCACGCCGCCCAGCAGCGCCAGCGCCGCGGTTATCCAGAACAGACCGGAAAGCCCGAACGCCTGAGTCAGCAGCGGCCCGACGACCATGGCCAACGCAAACGACAAGCCGATGCTCATGCCGATCATGGCCATCGCCTTGGTCCGGTGCTGCTCGCGGGTCAGATCGGACAGCAGCGCCATGACTGCCGCCGAAATCGCTCCGGCGCCCTGCAGGATCCGCCCGGCAATCACTCCCCAGATCGAATCAGCCATGGCAGCCAACCCGGCGCCCAGCGCAAACAACAACAGACCGAAGTAGATCACCGGCAGGCGGCCGATACGGTCGGAGAGCATGCCGAAGGGAATTTGCAGCACCGCCTGGGTCAAACCATAAGCACCGATGGCCAGACCGATCAGCGCCGGTGTGGCGCCCTGCAGGTCCATGCCATAGGTTGCCAACACCGGCAGCACCATGAACATGCCAAGCATGCGAAACGCGAAGACCAAGGCCAGCCCGGAAGCTGCGCGGGTTTCGCTGGCGCTCATGCGTTCGCTGTAGGGGTCCTGCATTTTAGGGTCTCGCTCGAATGAACCGGCGGCGATTCTAGCAGTCATCCTCTACCCGGCACAGGCACACAGTTTTGCTGCGCTGCCGTCCGAGCCGTATAATTTCTGGTTTTCGCCCGCCACGCGAGGCTGTTTTGGACAAGATTCTTATCCGTGGGGCTCGTACCCACAACCTGAAGAACATCGACCTGACCCTGCCGCGCGACAAGCTGATCGTGATTACCGGTCTATCGGGCTCGGGCAAGTCCTCCTTGGCCTTCGACACCCTTTATGCAGAAGGCCAGCGCCGCTACGTGGAATCTCTGTCGGCCTATGCGCGGCAGTTTCTGTCAATGATGGAAAAGCCCGACGTGGATACCATCGAAGGCCTCTCACCAGCCATTTCCATCGAGCAGAAATCCACCTCCCATAACCCGCGCTCCACCGTAGGCACGATCACCGAAATCTACGATTACCTGCGCCTGCTTTACGCTCGCGTCGGGACGCCGCGCTGCCCTGATCACGACGAGCCGTTGGAAGCACAGACCGTCAGCCAGATGGTCGATCAGGTGCTGGCCCTATCAGAAGGCAGCAAGCTGATGCTGCTGGCCCCGGTGATCCGCGAGCGTAAGGGCGAACACCTCGCCGTGCTTGATGAGCTGCGCGCTCAGGGCTTCGTCCGCGCGCGGGTCAACGGCAAGCTGTACGAGCTTGACGAGCTACCTAAGCTGGACAAGCAGAAAAAGCATTCCATCGATGTCGTGGTGGACCGTTTCAAGGTGCGCGGCGACCTGCAGCAGCGTCTGGCCGAATCCTTCGAGACGGCACTCAAGCTGGCTGACGGCATCGCCTTGGTAGCGCCCATGGACGAGAATGATGATCGTGCAGAGATGATCTTCTCGGCGCGCTTTGCCTGCCCCATCTGCGGCCACTCCATCAGCGAGCTCGAGCCCAAGCTGTTCTCGTTCAACAACCCGGCCGGCGCCTGTCCGACCTGCGATGGCCTGGGCGCCAAGCAGTTCTTCGATGCCAAACGCCTGGTCAATGGCGGGCTGACCCTGGCCGAGGGCGCAATTCGCGGCTGGGACAGGCGCAACGTCTACTACTTCCAGATGCTCGGCTCACTGGCCGCGCATTACGGTTTCAGCCTCGACGAGCCATTCGACTCGCTGACCGAGGCGCACCAGCAATACATCCTGCGCGGCAGTGGCAAGGATAACGTCGACTTTCGTTACCTGAACGACCGCGGCGATATCGTCAAGCGCTCGCATCCATTCGAAGGGATCATCCCGAACCTTGAGCGGCGCTACCGCGAAACCGAATCCAACAGCGTTCGCGAAGAGCTGGCCAAATACCTCAGCACCCAGCCCTGCCCCGAGTGCCGCGGCACTCGCCTGCGCCGCGAAGCACGCCATGTATGGGTTGGCGACAAGACGCTGCCGGCCGTTACCCGACTGCCGATTGGCGACGCTACCGACTACTTCGCAGACCTGACCCTTAGCGGCAGACGCGGCGAGATTGCCGACAAGATCCTCAAGGAGATTTGTCAGCGCCTGCAGTTCCTGGTCAACGTCGGCCTCGATTACCTGACTCTGGACCGCAGCGCCGACACACTTTCCGGCGGTGAAGCGCAGCGTATCCGCCTGGCCAGCCAGATCGGCGCCGGGCTGGTGGGCGTAATGTACATCCTCGACGAACCTTCCATCGGTCTGCACCAGCGCGATAACGAACGCCTGCTCGGCACCCTGCGCCACCTGCGCGACATCGGCAACACGGTGATTGTCGTCGAGCATGACGAGGACGCCATCCGCATGGCTGATTACGTTGTGGATATCGGCCCCGGTGCTGGCGTGCACGGTGGCCGCATAGTCGCCGAAGGCACCCCCGAAGAAGTAATGGCGCACCCCGACTCACTCACCGGCAAGTACCTCTCCGGTCGCGTGCAGATCAATTACCCAGCGGAACGCACCCCTCGCGATCCGAAGAAGCTGCTCAAGCTCAAGGGTGCGCGCGGTAACAACCTGCGCAACGTTGATCTGGAAATCCCGGTGGGTCTGCTGACCTGCGTTACCGGTGTGTCCGGCTCGGGCAAGTCGACACTGATCAATAACACCCTCTTCCCTATCACCGCCACCGCACTCAACGGCGCCACCACGCTGGAAGTAGCGCCCCACGACTCATTTGACGGCCTGCAGTACCTGGACAAGGTGGTCGATATCGACCAGAGCCCCATTGGTCGCACGCCACGCTCCAACCCAGCCACTTACACCGGCCTGTTCACGCCCATTCGCGAACTCTTCGCCGGGGTACCGGAAGCGCGCTCACGCGGCTATGGCCCTGGGCGTTTCTCCTTCAACGTCAAAGGCGGACGCTGCGAAGCCTGCCAGGGCGACGGCGTAATCAAGGTGGAAATGCACTTCCTGCCGGACATCTACGTGCCCTGCGATGTGTGCAAGGGCAAACGCTACAACCGCGAAACCCTGGAAGTTAAGTACAAGGGCAAAAGCATCACCGAAGTGCTCGGCATGACCATCGAAGAGGCTCGTGAATTCTTCGACGCAGTACCGGCGGTGAAGCGCAAGCTGCAGACGCTGATGGATGTGGGCCTGTCGTATATCAAACTGGGACAGAGTGCGACCACCCTTTCGGGCGGTGAAGCGCAGCGGGTGAAACTCTCGCGCGAACTATCCAAGCGAGACACCGGTAAGACTCTCTATATTCTTGACGAGCCAACCACTGGCCTGCATTTCGCCGATATCCAGCAATTGCTGGACGTGCTGCACCGCCTGCGCGACCACGGCAATACCGTGGTGATCATCGAGCACAATCTGGACGTGATCAGGACGGCGGACTGGCTGGTCGACTTGGGTCCCGAGGGCGGCTCCAGAGGCGGTCAGATCATCGCTTGCGGAACTCCGGAAGAAGTCGCCGAAATGTCTCAGTCGCATACTGGGCATTTCCTCAAGCCGCTGCTGGAGCGCAACAAAATCTGAGCTGCATAGCAGCCTGAAAGCAAAAAGCCCGCAGCAATGCGGGCTTTTTCGTTCAGCGCATAAATCAGGCCAATGCTTCGTCCAATGGCAGATCCAGCGCCTTGGCGATACCCGCGCCGTAGGCCGGATCGGCCAGGTAGCAATGCTTAATATGGCGCAGCTTGATATGCCGCGCCGAATCACCCATTGCCCGTGCCGTATTGCCGAACAGACGCTCCTGCTCATCGGCCTCCATCAGGCGGAATAGATCACCCGGCTGGGTGAAGTAATCAGCATCGTCCACACGGAAATCGTAGCGGTCAGCCGCACCACCCAACGCCAGCGGTGGCTCACTGAAATCAGGTTGTTCCTGCCACTCACCGTAAGTGTTGGGCTCGTAGTGTAGGCGTCCGCCGTGGTTGCCATCGACACGCATAGCCCCATCGCGGTGATAGCTGTGCACAGGGCAGCGTGGCGCATTCACCGGAATCTGGTGGTGGTTGACGCCCAAGCGATAGCGCTGCGCATCACCGTAGGAGAACAGACGCCCCTGCAGCATACGGTCAGGCGAGAAGCTGATGCCAGGCACCACGTTGGCTGGGGTGAAAGCCGCCTGCTCGACATCCTGGAAGTAGTTGTCGGCGTTGCGGTTCAACTCGTAGTAACCCACTTCAATCAGCGGATAATCCTTCTTCGACCAGACCTTGGTCAGATCGAACGGATGGAAGCGGTAGGTCGCCGCCTCGGCTTCCGGCATCACCTGGACATACATGGTCCAGCGCGGGAATTCGCCACGCTCGATGGCCTCAAACAGGTCGCGCTGCGAACTTTCCCGATCACCTGCGACGATGGCCGCCGCCTCGGCGTCGGTAAGGTTCTTGATGCCCTGCTGGGTCTTGAAGTGAAACTTGACCCAGTAACGCTGATTGTCAGCGCTGATGAAGCTGTAGGTATGCGAGCCGAAACCATGCATATGTCGGTAGGAAGCCGGAATACCCCGGTCGCCCATCACATAAGTAACCTGGTGTAGCGCCTCCGGCAGACTGGTCCAGAAGTCCCAGTTGTTGTTGGCGCTGCGCATATTGGTGCGCGGATCACGCTTGACTGCGTGGTTCAGGTCGGGGAATTTCAGCGGATCACGGAAAAAGAACACCGGCGTATTATTGCCAACCATGTCCCAGTTACCCTGCTCGGTGTAGAACTTGAGGGCATAGCCACGAATATCACGCTCGGCATCTGCGGCGCCGCGCTCACCGGCAACCGTAGAAAAGCGAGCAAACATAGGCGTTTTCTTGCCGACTTCGGAAAAGATTGCCGCCTCGGTATAACGCGTGATGTCGTGGGTTACCACGAACTCGCCGAAGGCACCCGAACCTTTAGCATGCATGCGTCGCTCAGGGATCACTTCACGGTCGAAATGGGCGAGCTTTTCCAGGAACCATACATCCTGCAGCAGCATGGGGCCGCGAATACCGGCCGTAAGGACGTTCTGGTTCTCAGCTACCGGAGCACCGGCAACGGTTGTCAATCTTGGCTTATCAGTCATAACTGCTTCTCCATGGTGGACGTCGTCTTGAGCGACGTGCGGGCATTTGCTATTTGAGTGCCATCATAGGAGAGCACAGTGATATCGGCCAATGATGAAGGTCAAAGCTTCCAATAGAACAAATCTTTCAGGCATAAAAAAACCGAGCCGGAGCTCGGTTTTTCTAGAACGCAGCGAACTTACTCCGCAGCTTCCACTTCACCAGTAACCGGACGGTCAACCAGCTCGACGTAGGCCATGGGCGCATTGTCACCAGCGCGGAAGCCGCACTTGAGAATACGCAGGTAACCGCCCTGACGGGTGGCGTAACGCGGGCCCAGATCGTTGAACAGCTTGCCAACGATAGCCTTCGAACGGGTACGATCGAAAGCCAGACGACGGTTGGCAACGCTGTCTTCCTTGGCCAGGGTGATCAGCGGCTCAGCAACGCGACGCAGTTCTTTGGCCTTGGGCAGGGTGGTCTTGATCAGTTCGTGCTCGAACAGCGACACCGCCATGTTCTGAAACATGGCCTTACGGTGTGCGCTGGTGCGGCTCAGATGACGGCCACTTTTACGATGACGCATGATTGAAATTCCTTACCAAACGATCAGTTCGGTGACTAGGGGCGATCAGGCCGTAGCCTTATCGTCCTTCTTGAGACTTGCCGGCGGCCAGTTGTCGAGGCGCATTCCGAGGGACAGACCACGAGAGGCCAGAACGTCCTTGATTTCGGTCAGGGACTTCTTACCCAAGTTCGGCGTTTTCAACAGTTCTACTTCGGTGCGCTGAATCAGGTCACCGATGTAATAGATGTTTTCTGCCTTGAGGCAGTTCGCCGAACGCACGGTCAGTTCCAGGTCATCAACCGGACGCAGCAGAATCGGATCGATCTCGTCTTCCTGCTCCACCACAACCGGCTCGTTGTCGCCCTTGAGGTCGACAAACGCAGCCAGCTGCTGTTGCAAGATAGTCGCGGCACGACGGATCGCCTCTTCGGGATCCAGGGTACCGTTGGTTTCAAGATCGATGATCAGCTTGTCCAGGTTGGTACGCTGCTCAACACGGGCGTTTTCGACCACATAAGCCACGCGACGAACCGGGCTGAAGGTGGCATCAAGCTGAAGACGGCCAATACTGCGGCTTTCATCTTCGTCGCTCTGACGCGCATCAGCAGGCTCGTAACCACGGCCGCGAGCGACCTTGAGCTTCATGTTGATCGAACCATTGGCCGCCAGATTGGCGATCAGGTGATCGCCATTGACGATTTCAACATCGTGATCCAGCTGGATATCGGCAGCGGTAACAGCGCCCGCGCCCTTCTTCACCAGGCTCAAGGTCACTTCATCACGGCCGTGCAGCTTGATGGCGATACCTTTGAGGTTGAGCAGGATTTCGATGACATCTTCCTGCACGCCCTCTATGGCGCTGTACTCGTGGAGCACGCCGTCGATCTCAGCCTCGACCACAGCGCAGCCTGGCATTGAGGACAACAGAATACGACGCAGCGCGTTGCCCAGGGTGTGGCCAAAGCCACGCTCGAGAGGCTCGAGCGTGATCTTGGCACGGGTCGGACTTACCACCTGCACATCAATATGGCGGGGGGTCAGGAACTCATTTACCGAACTCTGCATGGATACACCTATTTTCTAGCCCTTACTTGGAGTAGAGCTCGACAATCAGGTTTTCGTTGATGTCGGCGGACAGATCACTGCGAGCCGGAACACTTTTGAAAACACCAGTTTTCTTGTCGGTATCTACTTCGACCCACTCAACACGGCCGCGCTGTGCGCACAGTTCCAGGGCCTGGGCGATGCGCAACTGGTTACGGCACTTCTCACGTACCTCAACCACGTCACCCGCTTTTACCTGGTAAGAGGGAACGTTCACGGTCTTGCCATTGACGCTGATTGACTTGTGGGAAACCAGCTGACGCGACTCGGCACGCGTGGAGCCGAAGCCCATGCGGTACACAACGTTGTCCAGACGGCATTCGAGCAGCTGCAGCAGGTTCTCACCGGTTGCGCCCTTGCGGCTGGCAGCTTCCTTGTAGTAACCGCTGAACTGACGCTCAAGCACACCGTAGATACGACGAACTTTCTGCTTCTCACGCAGCTGGGTACCGTAGTCGGAAAGACGACCACGACGCTGACCATGAACACCCGGTGGGGTTTCGATGTTGCACTTCGATTCGAGCGCGCGTACACCACTCTTCAGAAAGAGATCGGTGCCTTCACGACGAGACAGTTTGCACTTGGGACCAATATAACGAGCCATTCTTCACTGTCTCCTGATTACACGCGGCGCTTCTTCGGCGGACGGCACCCGTTATGCGGGATTGGCGTCACGTCGGTGATGCTGGCGATTTTATAACCACAGCCATTCAGAGCACGAACGGCAGATTCACGACCCGGACCTGGACCCTTGACATTGACGTCGAGGTTCTTGAGGCCATATTCCAGTGCCGCCTGACCAGCACGCTCTGCAGCTACCTGAGCAGCGAACGGAGTGCTTTTACGCGAACCACGGAACCCGGAACCACCGGACGTAGCCCAAGACAACGCATTGCCCTGACGATCGGTGATAGTGATGATGGTGTTGTTGAAAGACGCATGGACGTGGGCGATGCCATCAACCACTGTCTTTTTAACTTTTTTACGAGGACGAGCAGCAGGTTTTGCCATTACTTAAATTCCTACGCGATTACTTGCGGATCGGCTTACGCGGGCCCTTACGGGTGCGGGCGTTGGTCTTGGTACGCTGACCGCGAACCGGCAGACCACGACGATGACGCAGGCCGCGGTAGCAACCCAGGTCCATCAAGCGCTTGATCTTCATGTTGACTTCGCGGCGCAGATCACCTTCAACGATGAACTTAGCCACTTCGCCGCGCAGCAGTTCGACCTGCTCGTCAGAGAGATCCTTGATTTTTGCTGCCGGATTTACGCCGGTAGCTGCGCAGATCATCTGCGCACGAGTGCGACCAACACCATAGATGTAGGTCAGCGAGATAACAGTGTGCTTGTTATCCGGAATGTTTACGCCTGCAATACGGGCCATTCAGTGAAACTCCAATTGACAGCTACCCAACGCCCCGGAAGCCAAGAAAAGGGCGCGAGATACTAACGCTGTAGTAACAAATAATCAACCCGGTAGCGCACTAGCTACCGGGCTCTAGCTTTAACTCACAATCAGCCTTGGCGCTGTTTGTGACGCGGTTCTGCACTGCAGATGACTCGAACGACGCCTGCGCGACGGACGATCTTGCAGTTGCGGCACAGCTTCTTAACCGATGCACGAACTTTCATGACCAACTCCTCGAACCTTACGAACCAATCAGCGGAGCATTCCGCTGCCATAGCCCTTCAGGTTGGCTTTTTTCATCAGGGAATCATACTGGTGAGACATGAGGTGTGACTGCACTTGCGACATGAAGTCCATCACCACTACCACCACGATCAGCAACGACGTCCCGCCAAGGTAGAACGGCACGTTTGCAGCTACCACAAGGAACTGAGGCAACAGACATACAGCCGTCATGTACAGGGCACCGAACATGGTCAAGCGGGTTAGTACGCCATCGATATAGCGCGCAGACTGCTCACCAGGCCGGATTCCCGGGATAAATGCACCGGACTTCTTCAGGTTTTCCGCCACGTCTTTCGGATTGAACATCAAAGCCGTATAGAAGAAGCAGAAGAAGATAATCCCGGCACTGAACAGCAGAATGTTCAGGGGCTGACCTGGAGCGATCGCCTGCGACATATCAGCCAGCCAACCCATGCTTTCGGACTGACCGAACCACTGCCCCAAGGACGCCGGGAACAGCAGAATACTGCTGGCGAAGATCGCAGGAATGACGCCTGCCATGTTGACCTTCAGCGGCAGGTGGCTGGTCTGCGCAGCAAAAACCTTGCGACCCTGCTGACGCTTGGCATAGTTAACGGCGATTCGCCGCTGACCACGCTCAATGAACACCACGAAAGCAATGATCGCAACGGCGACCAGTCCGACAGCGAGCAGCGCGATGATGTTGATATCACCCTGCCGTGCAGACTCGAAGGACTGACCGAGGGCACCCGGCAAACCAGCAACGATACCGGCAAAGATCAACATGGAGATGCCGTTGCCAACACCCCGCTCGGTGATCTGCTCGCCTAGCCACATCATGAACATCGCACCAGCCACGAAGGTGGTGATAGCCACGAAGTAGAAGCTGAAATCGCTGCTAAAGGCGACACCCTGCCCCGCCAGACCAACCGACATGCCGATCGCCTGAACGATAGCCAGCACCAGCGTTCCATAACGCGTGTACTGACTGATCTTGCGGCGCCCAGCCTCGCCTTCCTTCTTCAACTGCTCCAGCTGCGGGCTGACAGCGGTCATGAGCTGCATGATGATCGATGCCGAAATGTACGGCATGATCCCCAACGCAAAAATGCTCATGCGCTCCAGCGCGCCGCCAGAAAACATGTTGAACAGGCTAAGGATGGTCCCTTCGTTCTGACGGAACAGCTCGGCCAGTCTGTCGGGGTTAATCCCCGGCACCGGGATGTGTGCGCCAATCCGATAGACGACGATCGCCATCAGCAGAAAACGCAGACGTGCCCAGAGCTCGGACAGCCCACCATTACTCAGCGCGGAGAGAGCACCTTGCTTAGCCATTTATTCCTCGAACTTGCCGCCAGCTGCTTCGATAGCCGCACGCGCACCTTTGGTGGCGGCGATGCCCTTGAGAGTCACCGCACGACCAACCTCACCGGACAGCATGACTTTTACACGCAGAACGTTGTGATTGATGATGTTGGCGTCTTTGAGGCTCTGCAGAGTTACAACGTCGCCTTCAACCTTGGCCAGCTCGGAAGTACGCACTTCTGCGCGATCCATGGCTTTCAGAGAAACGAAGCCGAACTTTGGCAGACGGCGATGCAGAGGCTGCTGGCCGCCTTCGAACCCGGGAGCAATCTTGCCGCCGGAGCGGGAAGTCTGACCCTTGTGACCACGGCCACCGGTCTTGCCGAGGCCGCTACCGATACCACGGCCCGGACGCAGCTTTTCGCGACGGGCACCTGGCGCAGAACGCAAATCGTTCAGTTGCATGGCTTAGCCCTCCACACGGAGCATGTAGTAAGCCTTGTTGATCATGCCGCGATTTTCAGGAGTATCCTGAACTTCGACAGTATGACCAATGCGACGCAGGCCCAGGCCCTTGACGCACAGCTTGTGATTGGGGATACGGCCGCTGACGCTTTTGATCAGCGTAACCTTGACGGTTGCGTTAGCCATGATCAGGAAATCTCCTCAACGCTCTTGCCACGCTTCGCAGCGATCGACTCAGGCGACTGCATCGACTTCAGACCCTTAAACGTAGCGTGAACCACGTTGACGGGGTTCGTCGAGCCGTAGCACTTGGCCAGAACGTTCTGCACACCAGCGACTTCGAGGATGGCGCGCATAGCACCACCGGCGATGACACCAGTACCTTCAGATGCTGGCTGCATGTACACCTTCGAAGCACCGTGAGCGGCCTTCATGGCGTACTGCAAGGTAGTACCGTTCAGATCAACCTGGATCATGTTGCGGCGCGCCGCCTCCATGGCCTTCTGAATGGCAGCAGGCACTTCGCGGGACTTACCGCGACCGAAACCTACACGACCCTTGCCATCACCCACCACGGTCAACGCGGTGAAGGTGAAGATACGACCACCCTTTACAGTTTTGGCGACGCGGTTAACTTGAACCAACTTCTCAATGTAGCCTTCGTCGCGCTTTTGCTCGTTATATGCCATAACTTAGAACTCCAGCCCGCCTTCACGAGCAGCATCAGCCAGTGCCTTCACACGACCGTGGTACTTGAAGCCAGAACGGTCGAACGCCACCTGGGTGACACCTGCGGCCTTAGCACGCTCAGCGACCAGCTGACCAACTTTCTTGGCAGCGTCGACGTTGCCAGTGGCACCGCCGCGCAGTTCTTTGTCGAGTGTCGAGGCGCTGGCCAGGACCTTGTCGCCACCGGCCGCGAGGACCTGGGCGTAGATGTGCTGGGAAGAGCGATACACACAAAGGCGTACGACTTCCAGCTCGCGCATCTTCAGGCGTGCCTTGCGAGCGCGACGCAGACGAGTAACTTTCTTTAGGCTCATTTGCTATGCCCTACTTCTTCTTAGCTTCTTTACGACGAACCACTTCGTCCGAATAACGCACGCCTTTGCCCTTGTAAGGCTCAGGACGACGGTAATCACGGATTTCAGCAGCCACCTGACCGACCAGTTGCTTATCAATACCCTTAATCAGGATATCAGTCTGGCTGGGGGTCTCAGCGGTAACGCCTTGCGGCAGTTCATATTCCACCGGATGCGAGAAGCCGAGAGCCAGGGACAGCACTTGACCTTTGGCTTGTGCCTTGTAACCAACACCAACCAGCTGGAGCTTACGCTCGAAGCCCTGACTGACGCCGACTACCATATTGTTCACCAGCGCACGGGTGGTACCAGCCATGGCGCGAGTTTGCTGATCGCCATTGCGACCGGCAAAACGCAGCTCACCATCTTCCTGGATAACTTCAACCGAGGAGTGAATGTTCAGTTCCAGAGCACCTTTGGCGCCCTTCACCGAAAGCTGCTGGCCGTTCATCTTGATTTCGACGCCGGCAGGCAGCTTGACGGGGTTTTTAGCAACGCGAGACATGCTTATCCCCCCTTAGAACACAGTGCAGAGCACTTCGCCACCAACGCCAGCGGCGCGAGCAGCACGATCAGTCATCACACCCTTGTTGGTGGACACGATCGAAACGCCCAGACCGCCACGAACTTTCGGCAACTGGTCGACGGATTTGTACTGACGAAGGCCTGGGCGGCTTACGCGCTTGAGTTCTTCGATGACCGGACGGCCTTCGAAGTACTTCAGCTCGATGGACAGCTGCGGCTTTGCATCAGCACTGACGTTGTATCCCGCGATATAGCCTTCACCTTGAAGAACGTTGGCTACTGCCACCTTCAGTGTGGAAGACGGCATGCTTACGACGGACTTTTCGGCCATCTGGGCATTACGGATACGAGTTAGCATGTCCGCTAACGGGTCCTGCATACTCATGGGCTCTTGGCTCCTAATACGAAAAAATAAGCCCGTAAAGGGCTCGTGTCGCCTCTAACAAGCCCGCAAAAATGCGTGACTCTGGCGAGCCGGACATTCTAGAGACAGTCCTGAAACGAATCAAGCCCCAGAGGGGCTTGATTCGTCAATCATCCAGTCCGGCAAATGAGCCGGACCTTCACTTACCAGCTGGCCTTGACCAGACCCGGTACATCACCACGCATCGCAGCCTGGCGCAGCATGTTGCGCGCAAGACCGAACTTGCGATACACACCATGCGGACGACCAGTCAGACGGCAGCGGTTACGCAGGCGAGAAGCGCTAGCGTCACGAGGCTGCTTCTGCAGGGAAACCTGGGCTTCCCAACGAGCTTCCGGCGTGGAGTTCGGGTTGGCGATGACAGCCTTCAGCTCAGCACGCTTCGCAGCGTACTTGGCAACCGTCTGCTGACGCTTCAGCTCGCGGTTTTTCATGCTTTGCTTAGCCATGTACGTACTCCAATCAGTTGCGGAACGGGAAGTTGAAGGCGCGCAGCAGTGCACGACCCTCATCATCCGTCCGGGCGGTAGTGGTCAGAGTGATATCCAGACCACGCAGCGCATCGATCTTGTCGTAATCGATTTCCGGGAAGATGATTTGCTCTTTCACGCCCATGCTGTAGTTGCCACGACCATCGAAGGACTTGGCATTCAGGCCGCGGAAGTCGCGGACCCGAGGCAGGGAGATCGAAAGCAGACGATCCAGGAATTCGTACATGCGATTGCCACGCAACGTCACCTTGACGCCGATAGGCCATCCTTCGCGGACCTTAAAGCCTGCGATGGAGTTCCGGGCGTGGGTCACAACAACCTTCTGACCGGTGATCTTCTCCAGGTCGGCAACAGCATGATCGATGATCTTCTTGTCACCGATGGCTTCGCCGAGACCCATATTGAGGGTGATCTTGGTAATGCGCGGAACTTCCATCACGTTACCGAGCTGAAGTTCTTCCTTCAACTTGGGCGCGATTTGCTTCCGATAAACTTCTTTTAGTCGTGCCATGGTTATCTACCTAGCAGTCTCAAGCTTCAACCGGCTTCTGGGTCGACTTGAAGACACGAATTTTCTTGCCGTCCTCAACCGTGAAACCAACGCGATCAGCCTTGTTGGTTTCACTGTTGAAGATAGCGACGTTAGAGACGTGCAGAGGCGCCTCTTTCTCGACGATACCGCCCTGAACGCCAGCCATCGGATTGGGCTTGGTATGACGCTTGATCAGGTTGATACCACCGACGACCAGACGGTCATCAGCGAGAACCCGAAGCACCTTACCGCGCTTGCCCTTGTCCTTGCCGGCGATGACGATGATCTCGTCGTTGCGACGAATCTTTTGCATGCGGCTACTCCTTAGAGCACTTCAGGCGCGAGGGAGACGATCTTCATGAACTTCTCGTTACGAAGCTCACGCGTCACCGGCCCGAAAATACGAGTACCGATAGGCTCCTGCTTGTTGTTCAGCAGAACAGCAGCATTGCCATCGAAGCGAATGATGGAACCGTCCGGACGACGAACACCGTGACGGGTGCGGACCACAACAGCGGTCATCACCTGGCCTTTCTTGACCTTGCCACGCGGAATCGCTTCCTTGACGGTAACCTTGATGATGTCGCCGATGCCGGCGTAACGGCGGTGCGAACCGCCGAGCACCTTGATGCACATAACGCGGCGTGCACCACTGTTATCCGCCACATCGAGCATGGATTGAGTCTGAATCATATAATTTCTCCGACCCCTAAGCCCTTAGACTTCAACGGCACGTTCGAGGACATCAACCAGCATCCAGGACTTAGTCTTCGCCAGCGGACGAGTCTCGCTGATGGTGACCTTGTCGCCAATACGGCACTGGTTGGTTTCATCGTGGGCGTGCAGCTTGGTCGAACGCTTCACGTATTTACCGTAGATCGGGTGCTTGACGCGACGCTCGATCAATACGGTGATGGTTTTGTCCATTTTGTCGCTGACGACGCGGCCAGTCAGCGTACGGACAGTCTTTTCAACTTCAGCCATGATCACTTACCTGCCTGCTGGTTGAGCACAGTCTTGACACGAGCAATGTCGCGCCTGACTTGCGAGAGCAGGTGAGACTGCCCCAACTGGCCAGTCGCTTTCTGCATACGCAGATTGAACTGGTCGCGCAGCAGCTCGAGCAGTTGCTCGTTCAGCTGCTGAGCGGATTTTTCACGAAGCTCATTCGCTTTCATCACATCACCGTCCGCTTAACAAAGGAGGTGGCGAGAGGCAGCTTTGCAGCAGCCAGGGCGAATGCCTCACGCGCCAGCTCTTCGGAAACACCCTCGATCTCGTAGAGCACCTTGCCCGGTTGAATCTGGGCTACCCAGTACTCGACGTTACCCTTACCTTTACCCATCCGGACTTCCAGAGGCTTCTTGGTGACAGGCTTGTCGGGGAATACACGGATCCAGATCTTGCCGCCACGCTTAACGTGACGGGTCAGCGCACGACGTGCGGACTCGATCTGGCGGGCCGTCAGACGACCACGGGACACAGACTTCAGAGCGAACTCGCCGAAGCTGACCTTGCTACCGCGCTGAGCCAGACCACGGTTGTGGCCGGTCATCTGCTTGCGGAATTTTGTACGCTTGGGTTGCAACATTTGGCGTACTCCTTACTTGGTAGCTTTTTTACGAGGCGCGGGCGCTTGCGGCTTGAGCTCTTCATGGCGACCACCAATAACTTCGCCTTTGAAGATCCAGACCTTGACGCCGATCACACCGTACGTGGTGTGTGCTTCGTAGGTGTTGTAGTCGATATCGGCACGCAGGGTGTGCAGCGGCACACGACCTTCCCGATACCATTCCGTACGGGCGATTTCAGCCCCACCCAGACGACCGCTCACCTGGATTTTGATGCCTTTGGCACCAATGCGAATGGCGTTCTGTACCGCACGCTTCATAGCGCGACGGAACATCACGCGACGCTCCAGCTGCTGAGCAACGTTCTGTGCTACCAGCATTGCATCGAGTTCCGGCTTGCGGATTTCTTCGATGTTGATGTGCACAGGCACACCCATTTGCTTGGTCAGGTCCTGACGCAGCTTCTCAACATCTTCACCTTTCTTGCCGATCACGATGCCGGGACGAGCGGTGTGGATGGTGATGCGTGCGGTTTGAGCCGGGCGAGCAATGTCGATACGGCTTACGGACGCGTTTTTTAGTTTGTCTTGGAGGTACTCACGTACGTTCAGATCTGCAAGCAGATAATCGGCGTACGTACGACCGTCTGCGTACCAGACGGAGGTGTGCTCCTTGACGATTCCCAGGCGAATGCCAGTGGGATGTACTTTCTGACCCATCTGATCGACTCCGTTACTTGTCCGCAACCTTGACAGTGATATGGCAAGACCGCTTGACGATGCGATCAGCGCGGCCTTTGGCACGCGGCATGATGCGCTTAAGCGAACGCCCCTCGTTGACGAAGACGGTGGCAACCTTCAGGTCATCCACGTCAGCGCCTTCGTTGTGCTCGGCGTTGGCTATGGCCGACTCCAGCACTTTCTTCATGATCTCGGCGGCTTTCTTGTTACTGAAAGCCAGCAGGTTGAGCGCTTCGCCCACCCCTTTCCCGCGGATCTGGTCGGCGACCAGGCGGGCTTTCTGGGCGGAGATGCGAGCGCCCGACAACTTAGCGGCTACTTCCATCTTCATTACCCCTTAGCGCTTGCCTTTCTTGTCGGCAACGTGACCACGATAGGTACGAGTGCCGGCAAATTCGCCGAGTTTGTGACCGACCATGTCTTCGCTCACGAGAACTGGAACATGCTGACGACCGTTATGCACAGCGATGGTCAAACCGACCATTTGCGGCAGGATCATGGAACGACGCGACCAGGTTTTCACCGGTTTGCGATCATTCTTTTCCATCGCCGTTTCGACCTTCTTCAGTAGGTGAAGATCGATAAAAGGACCTTTTTTCAGAGAACGTGGCACTGTCGTATCCCTCTAGTTACTTGCGACGACGGACGATCATGTTATCGGTGCGCTTGTTCGAGCGAGTCTTCGCGCCCTTAGTCGGGAAGCCCCACGGCGACACCGGATGACGACCACCAGAGGTACGACCTTCACCACCACCGTGGGGGTGATCGACCGGGTTCATGGCCACACCGCGCACGGTCGGACGAACACCACGCCAGCGCTTGGCGCCTGCCTTGCCCAGCGAACGAAGGCTGTGCTCGGAGTTCGAGACTTCGCCCAGGGTCGCACGGCACTCGGCCAGTACCTTGCGCGTTTCGCCGGAGCGAAGACGCAGCGTTACGTATGCACCTTCACGCGCAACCAGCTGAGCCGAAGCACCAGCGGAACGAGCGATCTGAGCACCCTTACCCGGCTTCAGCTCTACACCATGAATAGTGGAACCCAGCGGGATGTTGCGCAGCGGCAGGCTGTTGCCAGCCTTGATCGGCGCGTTCACACCCGACAGCAGCTGATCGCCAGCGCTGACGCCCTTGGGAGCGATGATGTAGCGGCGCTCGCCATCGGCGTACTTCAGCAGCGCAATGTGCGCAGTACGGTTCGGGTCGTATTCGATACGCTCAACGATGGCCGGAATGCCATCCTTGTTGCGGCGAAAGTCGACCAGACGGTAATGCTGCTTGTGACCACCACCAATATGGCGAGTGGTGATACGACCGTTGTTGTTACGGCCACCAGTTTTCGACTTCTTCTCGAGCAGCGGAGCATAAGGAGCGCCTTTGTGCAGCTCCTGACCCACCACCTTGACCACAAAGCGGCGGCCCGCGGAAGTCGGTTTGCATTTAACGATTGCCATGATGCACCCCTTCCTTACTCAGCACTGCCGGAGAAATCGAGATCTTGGCCCGGCTGAAGCGCGATGTACGCCTTCTTCCAGTCGTTACGCTTGCCCAGACCGCGAGCGGTGCGCTTGGTCTTGCCCTGAACATTCAGGGTGCTGACCTTGGCTACCTTCACGCTGAACAGGCTCTCGACGGCCTTCTTGATTTCCAGCTTGGTTGCGTCGGTCGCAACCTTGAAAACGAACTGGCTCTTGCTGTCAGCCAGCATGGTTGCCTTCTCGGAGACATGCGGGCCAAGCAGGACTTTGAATACGCGTTCCTGGTTCATCCCAGCAGCTCCTCGAATTTCTTCACAGCCGACACGGTGATCAACACCTTGTCATAGGCGATCAGGCTGACGGGATCGGAACCCTGAACATCACGCACATCAACGTGCGGCAGGTTGCGAGCAGCCAGATAAAGATTCTGATCAACCGCATCGGAAACGATCAGCACGTCACTCAGACCCATACCGCTCAGCTTGTTGGCAAGCAGCTTGGTTTTGGGGCTGTCGACGGCGAAGTCTTCAACGACGACCAGGCGCTCGGAGCGAACCAGCTCAGCAAGAATGGAACGCATCGCAGCGCGATACATCTTCTTGTTGAGTTTCTGCTCGTGATTTTGCGGACGAGCAGCGAAAGTTACACCACCGCCACGCCAGATCGGACCACGAGTGGTACCGGCACGTGCGCGGCCTGTACCTTTCTGGCGCCATGGGCGCTTGCCGCCACCGGAGACATCGGAGCGAGTCTTCTGCTGCTTGCTGCCCTGACGACCGCCAGCCATGTAGGCGACGACTGCCTGATGCACCAGCGTCTCGTTGTACTCGGCACCAAAGGTACGCTCGGAGACTTCTATGGCTTGTGCGCCATTAACATTCAATTGCATGTGAACTCCCCCTTACCCGCGAGCCTTGGCGGCCGGACGCACGATCACGTCACCACCGGTGGCGCCGGGCACTGCGCCCTTGACCAACAGCAGGTTACGTTCGGCATCGACACGCACGATTTCCAGAGACTGCACGGTTACGCGCTCGGCGCCCATGTGTCCGGACATCTTCTTGCCCTTGAAAACACGACCCGGAGTCTGGCACTGGCCAATCGAACCCGGAACGCGGTGGGATACGGAGTTACCGTGGGTATTGTCTTGACCACGGAAGTTCCAGCGCTTGATGGTACCGGCAAAGCCTTTACCCTTGGACTGACCGGTGACATCCACCATCTGTCCAGCCTGGAAAATCTCAGCATTGATTTGGTCACCAGCTTGGAACTCCTCGCCATCAAGGCGGAATTCCCAAACGCCACGACCGGCAGCCACATTCGCCTTGGCGAAATGACCGGCCTGAGCCTTAGTGACACGGGAAGCGCGACGCTCGCCAACAGTTACCTGTACGGCGCGATATCCATCGCTCTCTTCATTCTTGAACTGGGTGACACGATTCGGCTCGATCTCAATGACCGTAACCGGAATAGAGACACCATCCTCGGTGAAAACGCGGGTCATACCGCATTTGCGACCGACTACACCAATAGTCATGTTGTAACCTCTTGAGTGTACGGGGCTTTCACCCGCTATGGCCGCCCATTTCAGAGCGTTACACGACTAAAACTCCAGGTTTTAGCCGAGGCTGATCTGCACTTCCACGCCAGCCGCAAGATCAAGCTTCATCAGCGCGTCGACGGTTTTGTCGGTCGGCTGAACAATGTCCAGCACACGCTTATGAGTGCGGATTTCGTACTGGTCGCGCGCGTCTTTGTTGACGTGCGGAGAGACCAGAACGGTAAACCGCTCTTTGCGGGTCGGCAGTGGAATCGGACCACGCACCTGAGCACCAGTACGTTTCGCGGTTTCCACGATTTCCTGGGTTGATTGATCGATCAGGCGATGGTCAAAAGCCTTCAACCGAATACGGATTTGTTGGTTTTGCATTTTGACCTCAGACTCCAATTAGCCATCCCTACCAAACGCAATACGCCCGGTAAAAGGAGGCGCAATTGTACGGATGCGTCCAGGGGGTGTCAATAAATGATCAGCAATAGAAAAAGGCCCCCGAAGGGGCCTTTTTCACATCGAACAATTATTCGATGATCTTGGCAA